>CANMSB010000013.1 GCA_947500445.1 uncultured Flavobacteriaceae bacterium
AGAGAAAAGAACAAAGACAAGTTCAAGTTCAAGTGTCAAGTTCAAGCCCAAACTCAAATATCAAACACAAATTCAAATTCAAATTCAAATTCAAAATTAGAGGAGTTCCCGGTAAACACTTTTTACTGATTACTCATTGTTTATTGTCCATTGAAAAAAGACCGCTGTGCTGAAAAAACAACTTTAGTGTGGTCCGAACGCTAAACGGAATATTCCTTTACAGCGTCGATAAACGCTTTTGCGTTCGCTACCGGGATGTGCGGCAAAATGCCATGCCCCAAGTTTACGATATAGCGGTCTTTTCCAAAGGCATCGATCATTTGCCTTACCATTTTTTTGATTTCCGCAGGTGGGGAAAGCAATCGGGCCGGATCAAAATTCCCTTGCAGTGTAATTTTCCCTCCCGTTAAATAGCGGGCGTTCCTGGCGGAACAGGTCCAGTCGACCCCTAATGCCGAAGCACCGGATTTCGCCATCTCTCCCAGAGCGAACCAACATCCCTTGCCAAATACGATTACGGGCGCATGGTCTTTTAACGCGTCGATGATCTGCTGGATATAACGCCATGAAAATTCTTGATAGTCCACGGGCGATAACATACCTCCCCATGAATCGAATACCTGTACGGCATCCACACCGGCCGCTACCTTGGCTTTCAGATATGCTATGGTGGTATCGGTAATGCGCTGTAACAGTTCGTGCGCCACCACTGGCCGTGTAAAACAAAGTTCCTTGGCCTTGTCAAAATTCTTGCTTCCCTGCCCTTGCACACAGTAACAAAGAATTGTCCAGGGCGAACCGGCAAAACCGATCAAAGGTACCGCATTGTCCAGCTTTTCCTTGGTAGCTCTGATGGCTTGCATCACATACCCCAATGAATCGTTTACATCGGGAACGATAACCCGCTCCAAATCTTGAGACGTGCGGATCGGATTTGGCAAATACGGTCCAAAATTGGGTTTCATTTGCACCTCGATGTTCATGGCTTGGGGAATCACTAAAATATCGGAGAAAAGAATGGCGGCATCCATCCCGTACCTGCGAATGGGCTGCACGGTAATTTCCGAAGCGAGTTCCGGTGTCTGGCATCGGGTAAAAAAATCATATTTTTTCCGAATTTCCATAAACTCGGGCAGGTAACGCCCCGCCTGGCGCATCATCCACACAGGCGGTCTGGCCACCGTTTCCCCTTTTAAGGCCTTAAGGAACAAATCGTTCTTCAACATATCGTTAATTTCATTTCAATGGTATGGCACCTTGTAAGGGTGTACCACACTTTTAACTTTGGTTCTCGGATGCATTTACCAGATCGATCACACTTTCCACGGTAGGGATCTTGGCCACCAAAACCTTTGAAAAATGGGTTCTTGCCTCCTTGGCCGTGGTTTCCCCGATGCAGTATGCGATACGATCTTTAGGTTCGTTTTCCTGAAGAAAACTGGTGATTGCGGACGGACTAAAAAACAATACCGATGCTACACTTTCGGGCAAGGGCACCGCAACATATTTTGTTTTGTAGGCCGCAATCTCATGTACGGTAATCTTGTTCTCGGTGAGAATATCGGGAAGGACGTCCATACGGATATCACTACAGAAATAGGTAAGCTCAAGGCCCTCCATATACTCCACCAAATATTCCGCCAATAGTTTGGCGTTTTTTGCGGTATATGCCACCGGACCGATGCGCTTTTCGATCAACCGTTTGGTCTTTCTTCCCACACAATATATATTTTGAAACCGGAGCTGCTCCGGTTCAAAATTTGTCAGGAGGGCCGTTACGGCATTTTGGCTGGTGAGTACCACATTCTGGATGGGTTCTTTTATGGCAACCGGGGCGATGCGGGAAGGACTTACTTTAATAAAGTCTTCCGATGTTACCGAGAGTGCCTCATTGAAAAGTTGCAGCTGTTCGTCCGTCAATTTTCGTGTAGCGAACACTTGGGCCGTTTTCTGTTGCTCCGAACCCAACAGTTCGTTCATGATACGTTTTCCGCCACGTTCCAGAATATGTTTGGCACACAATTCGCCCAATTGTTGGTGTTTGCCCAAGGGCGCCTTATATTCCGCACTTATCTTTTTTTGACCGTTTACCGAAAGTAACACTCCCTTTAGCACTACCTGTTCCTCACGATCGATCTTTGCCAAAGCACCTATCGGTGCCGTACAACCGCCTTCCAAAATCCTTAAAAACTCCCGTTCCAAGCCAACACATAAGGCGGTATGCTCGTGGTTCAACGCCGCACAGGCTTCCCTTACATAGTCATCCTCCTCCATGGCCACTACCATAATGGCCCCTTGGGCCGGTGCGGGCAGCATCCAGGTAAGTCCGATCGTATTTTCGGGCTCTAGGGCAATACGCTCCAGTCCGGCCGCGGCAAAAATGGCCCCGTTCCAATCGTTATCCTTTAATTTTTGATGCCTTAGGTTGATGTTTCCCCTAAGGTCGACCACGGTATGTGTAGGGTAGCGGTTGAGCCATTGGGCCTTTCGTCGCAAACTTCCCGTGGCAATGACCGCCTCCCGTTCCGCAAGAAACTCTTCGTTATGTTTATACGCCAGTATGTCCAGGTAATTGGCCCGTTCCAAAACCGCGGCCTGCACAATTCCTTTGGGCAGCGCGGTGGGTACATCCTTCATGCTGTGTACCGCAATATCGATCTCGCCCTTGATCATGGCAACATCCAAGGTTTTGGTAAAAATTCCGGTGATGCCCAACTCATAAAGCGGTTGGTCGAGCATCAGATCGCCGGTCGCCTTTACCGGCACCAAGCGGGTCTGGTGTCCCAATGCTTCCAGTTGTTCTTTTACCGTATTGGCCTGCCATAGTGCCAATTCACTATCGCGGGTCCCTATCCGGATGACCTTGTTCATTGGGTATCTATTTCGAGTTGAAAAACTTTTTGGATCAAGGCCAAACTACTGTCGGCGTCCACATGATCCCCTTTGAGGTGATTGGCGAACTGTTTCGTTATCTTTTGGATGATGCGGTCCGAAATGATATCGGCCTGTTGGGCATCAAAATCGGCCCGTTTTTTTGATTGGTAATCCATTTCTTCGTCCTTCATCGTCTTCAGCTTGCTTTTGAGCGCCTTAATGACCGGGGCAAATTTTCGGGTTTCCAACCATTGGATAAAGTCGGCCTTTACGGTTTCAATAATGGCCTCGGCCTTGGGAACGAACTGTTTTCTTCGGGCCAAGGTCTCGTCCGTCATTTGCGAAAGATGGTCCAAATGGATGACCGTTACATTTTCAAGTTCCGAAACGTCGTCCGAAACGTTTTTGGGGATGGAAAGATCCAAGATCAACAACGGTTTTTTGGTGTACACCATTTCCTTACAGATTGTTGGTGACTGTGCGCCAGTGGCCACCACCAAAACATCGGAGGTCCGTATTTCGGTTTGTAGGTCGCCGTAATCCTTAACGACCAGATCAAACTTTCCGGCAATTCGCTCCGCCTTGTCCTTTGTGCGGTTGATCAGGGTAATTTGATTCTTTTTGGTATGCTTGATCAGGTTCTCACAAGTATTTCTTCCGATCTTGCCCGTTCCAAAAAGTAAAATGTTCTTGGAAGTAATATCAGGTACATTTCTGAGAATATATTGTACCGATGCAAAGGCTACCGAGGTGGCCCCCGAAGAAATTTCCGTTTCGTTTTTAATGCGTTTGCTCGCCTGGATCACCGAATTGGTCAACCGTTCGATAAAGGGGTTCGCAATACCCATTTTTTTGGATCGGTTAAAACTTTGTTTCAACTGACTGATGATTTCGAAATCTCCTAAAATTTGACTATCCAAACCGGTGCCTACCCGAAAGAGATGGCCAATGGCCTCGTTATTTTTGTACACATATGCGACCTCCTGAAACTCCTCTACGGTACCGGTGGTATTGTCGCACAATAGTTTGATCAATTGAAAAGGATGTTGGGCAAAGCCGTGAAGTTCGGTGCGGTTGCAAGTAGAAGTGGCCAGCAACCCATCAATATCCTGTGCTTTGGCCTGGGCCAATAGCGCGGAAATCGCCTTGTCGTCCAAACTAAATTTCCCTCGGACCACGGCATCGGCTTTCTTATAGTTTAGCCCAATGGTGTAGAACGAATGGTGTTTAGAAATATGATAATCCTTCATATAGCCTTTGCAAACGTTTGCAAAAATACGAGCGAAGAAATCAAAAAAATAACGCTAGCGGTACTTTTAATACCGTTTCGGGTTTTTTAGCGATGGTTTGGACCGAAATCTCAGGAAAAGCCTTATTTTTATGGTCTAAGTAAGCCATCTTTACAAATTAATTTAGAACAATTCTAAATAAAAAACAACAAATCATCAGCCCTTATGGAATTAAAAAGTGTCGCTACAGGTTCTTTTCAGGAAGTACTGATCGAAGATGGATTTTTTGTTTTGAAAATCCAGAACGACACCCCTCACGTTCAGCGGATTACACGTGAAATCGACAGCTCTTTCATCCAATTTCATTTTTGCCTAAAAGGGCATTCCAAATTCATCTTCAATGATGGTAGATACGCCCTGGAAGTTAAAGAAGAAAACTCCTTGTTGCTCTACAATACCCAGATCGACCTTCCCCTAAACCTGGAACTGGCCCCTAAGGGTTGGCTGGTATCGGTAGTAATGACGATACGTAAGTTTCACTCCTTATTCTCCAAAGAGGCCGATTACATTCCTTTTTTGAGCGAGGACAACAAAGACAAAAAATACTATTCACAGGAAGGTTTTAGCCCGGCCATTTCGGTATTGTTGAGCCAAATGATGAATTACAACCTGCATCCCTCCATTAAGGCACTCTATATTAAAGGAAAGGTATACGAACTCATTGCGCTCTACTTTAACAAGGGCGCCGAAACGGATATGGAGCAATGTCCTTTTTTGGTGGACGAAGATAACGTTCGCCGCATTCGCCAAGCAAAGGAAATCATCATTTCCCGCATGGCGGAACCCCCTACTTTAAACGCATTATCGGAAGAAATTGGGCTCTCCTTAAAAAAATTGAAAGAGGGTTTTAAACAGATATATGGCGAGCCGGTGTTCACCTTTTTGTTCGATTACAAAATGGAATACGCCCGAAGGATGCTCGAATCGGGACAACATAATGTGAACGAAGTCGGTTTAAAGGTCGGCTACAGTACGGCGAGTCATTTTATATCCGCTTTCAAGAAAAAATACGGCACCACGCCCAAAAAATACATGTCGGCCCCCTAGCTGCAAAAAAGCTTCGCGTTTTCACCCTCTTTGGAGGCTAGGGAGATAGGCGCGCCACCATAATACCGGTATTCTTTTTAATCCCCTTTAAATACTCCGCAAGGGGTAGTTTTGAAACTTCGACCTCCATACTGCCCGTGGAAGCGTGCAACAGGTGAATGCGGCCATCCTTTTCGCGGGTAGCGATGCCCGTGTGGGTAACATCGAGCCCAGCTATAGAAGTTGTTAAGGCGATAATATCACCGGATCGTATCAGATGCTCATTAACGGCAATTTGATTTTGTGGTAAAACGCAAAAAATTTCCCCGTTCAAATAGTCCTCCGACGCTTTTATTTTTTCATAGTTGTCCTCATTCGTTTTTAAAAAAGGATATAGCTCTCGATGGGTACTCATAAAATTGATTTCCTTATCCACGGGCACCCCTCCAATTTCAGCGGTCACATCCTTTAGCAGTCCCTTTTTTTCGTTATCCGCGATCCATTCCGTAAAATAATGCAGACGGGAGGCATACCCATTTCGCTTTCCGTCCCGATAACGGATATTTTCCAAGGTATCGGCAAACACCGGAAAATGCGACTTGCCCGACCGCAATAAGGTACCAAAGGCCAATACATTTTCGACAAAAGTGGTACAATCCAGCCCCTGCAAGTTGATGGTCAACGGTTCGGCCTCCCCGATTTCCAAGGTTTGGGCCACATAGGGGGTTCCCAAAAAGGTTTTGCCCACGGCAACTACCGTTTTTCCAAAATCGTTTTCCAAAAGGCCATCGATTTCGATGGTTTTATCCTCAAAGGCCTGCCTGTCCTTTTCGGAACAGATCAGCTCCTGCGCGACCCCGGAAATGGATATTCCCAACAAAAAGACCAACGAACACAACCGCATCATATGTACTGTTTTCAATAAAACTACTAAAATTCCCCATGCCAACATACCAAAAACCCCGAAACCAAAAGCTGAGAGGTCCAAAGTAAACCACCTATGGGTAAGTACACGAGAATTAAAAAGAATATCCTTTACCATTTGGATATAGGCATCGGAGCATGAAACCCACTGGTGGGAATCATATCTTCTGTAACAAAAAGTGGATGCTTACTACTTATAAAATGTACAGTTCGCCGATAACGGCTTTTTCACCTCGGTTTTTTTACCGAAATTGAACATTCTAAAAACCGCCGGTTTTATATTTACTAACACTTAAAAACAAGAAAGATACCATGGCCGATGATTTTGATTTATTAGAGACCGAATCCAACTCCAAACAAGAACAAGTTGATGTAAATTGGGGCAAGGCGGTCGACCAAATGAAATCCAAATTAGCACAGGAAGACGATCCCGAGGTGCGACAAAAAATATTGAATGCCACCCTGGACGATGTAGTCGGTATGGCCGAAAAAGATCGTTCTACCCTGTTGGACGCCATTAAGGATTTAACGGACTACCAAGACGAGGTCGGTATCATTTTTGAAAAATTCTCTACCCTTAACGCCGCTGAGCAAAAGGTAATCGACGATGCCCAAAAGGCATTGGAGAATGCCAAACGCGATCTGGAAGAAGCGGAGGGCGTAAAGGACAACTGGTGGAACAACCTGTGGGGGCGCAAGGCAAAGATCAGAAGAAAACAGACCGATCTGGATGCCGCACAAAAAGTACGGGACGGTGCCGATATGAAGGCAAAGGCCATGTTCCAGGAACGGATCGAATCGGCGGACATTCAAACCCTGTTGAACGAGCTTTCCTATAAAAGTCAGGCCGCCGTAGGACGTTTGAAAAACAGGGAAATCGAAATTAAGGAGGTCGAGGACAAATTACAGGTCGCCATCGTAGAGGCCAGTAAAAACCATACCAAAGCCTTGGAGAAAAAGAAAGAGACCGAAGACAAACTAGAGGAACAGTATGCCTTGTTGAAACAGGCGCGCCAAGCCCTTGAAGAAATCTCGGACAAGCAGTCCTCGGACTATTCGGAAGGCATCGGTAAAGTGACCCAGATCGAGCAAAAAGTGGAAGAGCTAGAGGGCCTTAAAAATGCCTATACCACCCTTGCCGCAAGTAAGGACAGTTTTGTACACAAACACAATCTCACCATAAAGGTACTGACCTCATTACGCAGCAATTTACAATCGCACCGCGCCAAACTTAAGAGTGATACCGACGAACGCCTAAAATACTACGACGGATACATCGTGGCCCTGAAGGCCCGAACGGATCAGGAGTTTGCGGCGATCTTGGAACACCTGGGCGTTAAAACCGATGAGCATATCGGGCAAACTTTGGCCGCCATGCATACCGCCAGTGCCAAAGCACGACAGGATATGATGGACAATATACCGGTACACGAAAAAGTGATGCAGGGCGTGTATTCGAGCTATGCAGAATCCTTGCAGGAAATACGCGTGAAAGATGCCGATATTCAAAAGAATTTTGCCGATCGCTACGGTATCGATATGAAGGAGATCTTTGAGGAGTATTATGCCACCGATGGCGATGCACCTACCGAAAACAACGATAACAATGCCCCTACGCCACCCGCAGAGGACGACTTATTGGGCTAAACCGATGCATCGGGGAAACCTGTATTGAAAGAAAAAAGCGCCACTACTCGACCGTTGCGAGCGGAGGGGAAAGAGAACAATACGTTTTACGGTACCGGCAGTTCCAAAACCTGCCGGTACCATAAAACCCTTGGTTACCCCACCCAATTCAACATTTAATTTTAAAAACGCCGTACAGTACCATGCCGATCAATCAAATTGTTACACCTTTGGACAGTGCCGTTCTTGAAACAAAAGAGCAGTACAAGGTGTACTTTAAAATTGTAACCCATGCGTTCACAGAGCTGGTAAAAAGTATTGCCGAAAAAAAATTGTGTAGTTACCTCGAGGCCACTGTTGTAAAACAATATTGCGAACTCATGTCGTATTCGCTCGAGACCTTTCGCATCAAATACCTGTTCGATGATGAGGAAAAAATGCGCATCGACCTTACGGAATCAGGCTTTCCCAATTACCTTGAATTCCGTTATTTGTTCAACGACCTGGAACTACGTGAGGAATATTTGAGCAAACTGCCCAAGATAACCGACTTAAAGGAGGAGTTCCTAGAAACCCTTTTAAAAAACAGACGGCCCATAGCCGACCGAAAGTTACAACAGGCGGCATCGATCATCTACTACGCATCGGTAAAACAGACCCATATTTTTAAGCGTTTTGTGCAAGGTAAAGTTTTGGAGGTCACCGACGATAAGTACAATGCACAATACATGGTCAGCTGGGCGTTCTATGATGTAATACAAAACCGTCCCTTTATCTGTTTCATGTATTTTGACCTGCACAAGGAAACACTGGACGACTACCGCCAGAAAATATACCAGGTATTGGAGCAGACCGCCGACCGTAATATCGACCTGGATATGATGGCCTATGCCATTGACAAAAAACTGCCCAAACTTTGGCCGAAAAAGATAAAAAAGATGGATCTGGGGCCTTTGCACAGTGTTTTTGCCAAGGACGAGCTTATTGTAACCCATGCCGTTTTGGATGCCATCGTAAAAAAGAACCTGGACCTTTCAGAATTCGCGCTATCGCTGCAGATAGACGAAACCGGCACCTCCGGAAATTTTACCGAGGGCAGTTTCTTTAACAAACAACGGTTACAAGTATGGGGACCCACCAATGTTCAGAAGTACATTTTGGCCCCCCACCGGGTGATACAGGTGTTTTATGACACCATTCCAGAGACCATCCACCAATTGACACAAGAACCAATAGAAATTCCCCCGCTAAAATTAACACATGGAGCATAACAGTACCTTTCCCATTTCACTGAACGAGTTAGCGGCCCTGAGAAACGAGGCCACTTCCTATCTGAAAGGCGTACAATGGGAACAAGGAAGCAAGGCCAAAAGCCGGGACAAAAAGCAACAGGACAGTTCTATATTACTATACCTGTCCAAGGCCAACGGCACGGCGGCCAACGAGGTCGTTTCGGTGTCCAAAACAATTCTCTCCTTAAAAAAAAGGTTGCTCCCCGATTCCGTAGCCATACCCGTACACCTGAACCAGGCCCTGTATTCCCTTCAAGAGGGGCTCACTATGGGCATTTGGCTCAAGGATAGTTACTACGATGCCTCCGGACTTTCCCATTTAAACGAACGGAAAAGCAGTTTGGACACTACCCAAAGAAGGGAATACGACGCCAAATTGCAAACCGCTACCGCCTTTATGCTCTACGGAATCGCCTATCGCATTCTGTTCGATCTGAAACCAATGGTATCGGACGACCTCAGCGTAATGAAAAACAAGTTTGCGGGCATACCGGAAGTATCGCTGATGTCCCCCTTAAAAGGCATATCATGCCTGTTGTTCTATTTTGAAAAGTATCTAGACCACCCCGAAATCATCACCTCGGACGAGGAGGTGCTCAACTTCACGGTGGTCTTTTTCGAAGCACTGATCGCGGAGATACAGATGCGGATCAACAGCTTGGAGTATACCGAGACCATCACCGACCGCACCTACAAACTGGAGAAAAGTGAATTCGTCGTATCGGGATGGGAAAATGTTTTGGAGGGCACCGCAAAAAGTGTGGAATTCAATAAAATCCAATTTGAGGAAATCGTAGGGAACCGCGATGCAAAACACTTTGCACGTCGTTTGACCGAACGCATGTTGAGCTATGATTTTACCGCCAAAAAGAACCCTTTTCAGGAATTGGGCGGTTTTATGCCCGTTTTTATGGGGTACGGTATTCCCGGAACGGGAAAAAGTATGCTGATCGCGGCCATTGCCACCAAGTTAAAAGAGCACTGTGATGCGCTCGAAATTCCGTTTCTGTTCCACCCCATGCCCGATACCTTGATCTCTACCTTTCAAGGCGGGTCTGCCGAAAAAATGGTCCAATGGATGAAACCGTTGCAAGATCCGGGAAAATTGATCTTTGCACCTATCGACGATGCCGAAAACAACTTACAGGAACGTACCGCACAAGGCGTTTCGGCCGGAGTAAAAGAAGTCATCGGGGTCTTTCTGCGCTATACCGAAGGTGCCTATGCCATTAATTACGGCAACAGCTCGATCGGGCTATTTACCAACTTGCCCGAAATGTTGGACAAGGCGGTCATCTCACGCGTACAAGGAAGGTTCAAGATCGACGGGGCCCGGACCATACCCGATTTTGTAGATCAGGATTACCTCTGGTGGAACAAATTGAACGAGAACATGCCCAATTTCGTCAATATGAAAAATCCGGACAACTATACCTTTTTGAGCGAGCAGGGACTTGCCAAAAACCTTGGGGAAATTTTAAACCGATCGGACAAGCCGACAGCGGACAAGGTATTGGAAATCTATGAGCGTACCGAAGCAAAACACGCCACCGATACCCATTTGTTTTTTGCCGAACTGTATAAAAACATCCAAGAAGCCTTTCCGTTCTTCTCCTCTAGGGATATCCGGAACATTCAGAGCGCCATTTCGCTACGGCTTACCGATTTTGACCTACCCGAAGCCTGGTTCGAGGATGCTTCCCTATACTTTAAAAAAGACTACGACGCCAAATTCGCCATGCTGCAAGATTTGATGAAACAGAATATGAAAGGACTTAACTTCTCCGATATCCGCCGACAAGAAGTGGTGCGCTATCTGGATAATGTAGCCACCATCGCCGATACCGATTTCAAACGCAAAGTAGAAAATCGGGTGCATGACCTCAACGTATCCCTTGAAGCCAACCGTATTTTTGAAAACCGCTGAAACTGAACCTATGGAAAAACTACGGGAAGCGGGTTTGATCGATGGCGCATTGGTTCGGCTTTCGGGTTCCATGGTGAGCCGGTACAACGAGTGCCTGAAATTATTGGGGGCCAAAACCACCAAGCTCAAGCAGTTTTCCATAGACGGTATGGGATGGAGCCCCGAAATTGCCGAAGAAAAAAAGGACAATTGGTATTTGAACATGGGAGAGGCCAACGTGAACGCCATTGTGCTTTCCCCGGCGCAAAAAGACAAACCCGTGCACATGCCATCGCACAGTTTTGACCGGGATGTGATGACCGCCGTTTTTGCGGCCTACGGAAGGGAAATTAAGGACATCACTAAGGACGCGGCCCTAATACTGCACCTTGATCAGAATATCGACACGTTTTTCGACCCTTTCGACCTATTGCGATACAGCACCATTACCGTTCGTTTTACCTTGCTGAACAAACTGAAGGAGAAACAACAAGAACAACGGGCGTTGATCCAATGGTTCAATCGCGATAATAATTTTATCGATCGCGACGTACATCAAAAACTGCTCGAATCGGCAAAAAAATACGGTGACCTCCGAAAGCGAAAACTGGACCTGGAACCCATTACGCTGCCCATTAATTCTTTTTACACGACCGCTTTTGGAGGTGTTTTTGTGCTAAAGGACTTTATAAAGACCATACTGATTTTCGAGGACAAAACATGGTTCAAAAAAGCCACGTCGGACACTACCCATGATGTGTTGCTCTTTCATATCGATCACGACGAACTGATGGATGCCCTCGTTCGACAGCTGATTATAGAAAACGACCTTAAAAGCGCGGTGCGCACGGCGCGATACGAACGTATTAAAAAGCAGTTGTTCTCGGAACAGCTGAAAAAGAAAGAGCACCCTTTTAAAGAAATATTGGAAAGCCCAATGCTTTTCAAACGCTATTTGAACCAACTGCCCGTGGAAACCAAAAAAATGATATCGGGTGTAGAAATCTACTTTCAACGACTCACCGTGGACAGCGAACTAAATCAGGAGGCGTTCGTGGACAAAGCGTATCACAAGGCGTTGCACTACCCCCATTCGTCCCTAATGGACGAGCAAAAAGAACTGATTTGGAAACTCCTTTCCAAAGTAATGCCCAAAGACCCCTTGCACCTGTATTGGTATGACAAAGCGGCCTTTTATGACGCCTACCAAACGTGGGACCCCTCGTATCAAGAATGGGTAATCGACACTATTTTATTGAACGCTAACAACCAATTGTCATGACACTAGAAATCATCGTATTCGTTCTTTCCATTCTCTTCGGGATCGTTTGGTATTGGCGGGAGTCCAAAAATAACAAATGGTACCGCTTGGCAAACAAGATCACCCATTCCTCGGAACTTCAGATGAAGGCCGATAACCGGAAAGGGTTTGTGCACCAACAGGCCTTTTTGTTGCGTTTGGTATGGGTTACCCTATTGTTCGTGATCATAGGCGGCATTGTTACTTTCGTAACGCCCATCAATATCTTCTTTATCCAATATTTCGCATCGGCCATAGTAGGTACATTGATCGGCACCTATATCGCTTCAAGTTTTATTCTTGCAAAAACCAAAACGACCAAGGAAAACCTGGAAAAAGCGTTTGAACAGGGCAAAGAGTTCATTGAAGACCTTGCGGATGGTGGAACGGAAGAAACGGCCGGGGAAGAAACAACGGAAGACCCAAAACCCGAAAAAGATACCACCGAAAAAGAAAAATCCAAATCGGCAAGGGACCGCTTACGGGACAAAGGGATGATAAAGTAGTGGTGTTGCGTGGTTAGTGGTTAGTGGTTAGTGGTTAGTGGTTAGTGGTTAGTGGTTAGTAAAAAGTACTCAGGTACTTATTACTACATACTTACTACTAAATACGCAGTATTTAAAACTAAAAACATGATCAAGAAATTTTGGCAAAAAGGAAAAAAACAAAAACGCATTATCGTGTTGATCGGTATCGTTCTGGTAGGGTTACTATTTTTCCTAAGGGACGATTATCAACCGGCGCTATTGTTTTTGCGCAAGTACGTTTTCATTCTCCTCCTATCGGCAGGCTTCCTTTGGTTTACGCTATCCAAATTTAGAAATGCGATAGGCGCGGGAAGGCGGGTGTTGATCCTGACGGGAATCGTTGCTTTTTTTGCCAGTCTGTGGTTCGCGGGGTTTAAGCTGAACCTCTACCAGTATATGCAGACCTATAATGTGTACAAAAACTTGAACCTGATAGCACTTGACGAACTTCCGTTGACCCAGAACGAACGGATCCAGCCTTTCAACAATATTGTTACCATGGCCTACGAGTCCATAGGCGAAACACAAGAGGTATCCCTGCCACAGTTGGTACGTTTGGACAGTACCAACCAGTGGACCATGGCGGTACAACCGGCCAAGGAGTACACCTGGCAGCGCATGAACGACAATACAGAGGAGCTATTTACCGTAGAGAGCACCTCGCCGTTTCCCCGTTTTTCGAACGAAAACCGTATTCCCGTAACATTTTCCATTGGAGAATCGCTGGCCTTTAGCCGCAATACCTATAATGCCGTAGTACAGCGCTTCAACCTCTTTCAGTTGTTCACTATGGAGCCCAGTGATGTTTTTTACATGAAAAACGATCATGGAAAGTGGGTACAAGTGGTCAACCTAATCAAATGGAAGGGTTTCTTTTTTCCGTATCCTACCTATGGGGGTGTTATGGTCATCGACGCCGGGGTACATGACCTTAATGATTATGTAGAACGGGTCACTATCGGAAAGGGCACCTATATTCCACAATCGGAAATCAAAAACCATCCCTACTTAAAAGGGCAGAACACGCTGGCCGAAAAAATATCGCGCATACAGGCGCAATCGCTTCAATTTTTAGGTGGTTTCACCGATCCGCTGCCATGGAATATGAAAACCGCGGTCAAAATACCGGAATTGCCCCAAGATCAAAATCAGCAGCCCTATGTTACGGACTTCGATTTTGACGGAATGAAGGTCGATGCCTCAAACGGCCTACACCATTGGTTCGGGCTGGAGCCCATTGGTGACGAGCGAACCAGTCTTGCCTTTAGCGTATTGATTCCCGCTGATGGCACCAACAAATTATATTATTACGACCACGCCAAGAAAAAGGAGGGACTGGCCGGAGTATCCGCCATGCCGTTAAAAGTGGTGGAATCGCGAAAAGAGTACGATTGGTCGGCAAACCGACCGGTAGAATTTCGTCCTTTTATTAAGGAGCTCGCCGGTAAAAAAAGGCTTTTTGTACTAGGCACCATTGCGGCCATCCGCGATACGAACAGCAAACAGTTCGATGGAGCGGCCACACCCGACCTGGCACTGGTAGACGCCGAATATCGCGATGTCATCTGGATCGATGCCAAACACCCTTCCCAATGGACCAGTACCATTCTCCATCAACTGGGCGAAACCTGGAAAGCCTCCGAAGGTATTACGGATGCCGAACTGTATCCTGACAAAACGGACGACCTGGACATGAAGCCGATCCAAGTTCTGGACAGTGTTCTGATCGACACCACCGCAACCACGGTTCCCGAAGTCCCCAAGGACACCTTGCCCTTGGTAGAGTAATATCATTTTAACTTTGAAATGGTATAAGCTCTTTTTTTGATTTGGTATTCGATTCCGGTATTTTTTTATATCCTAATCCGCGCTAAAGGGCATACAAGTATATTGCGGAACAGCGTGTTTGGTAGTGTTCTATTTTGTCAATTCCTTGCGAATTCTACTCAGCGAATTTTTTGTGATACCGATATACGAAGCCAAGTATTTCAATGGGATGCGGTTGACCAATGTTGGGAAACGGTTTTGAAATTCGGTATATCTGGTTTTTGCATCTTCCGCAAGCATTGGACTTATTCTATTTACTTTTTCCATCAATGCTTTGTTGGTTATTTTGCCAATGATCTTGTCCCAAGTTAAGATCGTATCCGTAAGATTTTTGAGTTGTTCCCGGTTAAAAACAACTAATTGTGTAGGAACAATGGCCTGAATATACTCCCCTGATGGAATTTGAAGATCAAAACTATTCAAGTCGACCGCAAAATTATTTTCATCAATAAAGTAACGGGTAATTTCTTCACCCTCTTTGTTGTAATAGCATACCCGTAAAATTCCTTTTTGCACGAAAGCGACTTGATCGGCTGTTTTCCCTGCCTCCGAAAAATAGTCTCCAATACCTAATGTTACCGATTTGACCGAGTTTTCAATCAACTCGATCTGTTGTACATTTAGTTGTCCGTATTGTAACAAATAGTTGATCAGGCTCTCCATTACGGCTAAATTACCAATTTCCTACGCTTCTTTCGTAACGGTACAGATTGCCACTTTCCAACTCATCTTTCATTTTGGTCAAGGCATTGGTCATTGGCGTTTTCATTCGTTTCTTTACAATTGTATGGATCAGTAACCGAGCAAAAAAATTCTTTGGAACAAATTGGTAGGTCCAACGAATATGAATTTTACCCACTTCGGTTTCGGTAAATGTCCAACTGCCATTAATTTGTTTTATCAATCCTTTAAGAGAATTGGTAAAACCATTCACTTTGTACGTAAAACCGGTGTGCGGTGTTACACTTAGAAGCGTTTCTTCGGAAGAGGTTCCATCATCAAAGTAAACGGTCCTACGCATCCCCGATCGATACCAGGGTTCTTTATTACTCGTACTGTCAATTCCCGGTATGTTCTTATACGGTTGGAAAATATGTTCCAACGGAATGGGAACAATGTATTCAAACGTTTCTTTTGGAGATAATGTACTTTCGATATCGACTGAAACGACCGTTTCCGGATAATTTTTGCCCTGAGCTTTTACAAATGTTGTTGCCATAATAATCAGACTTAACAGCGTTACTATTCGCATGATTTTTTACTTACGCATTAGGCTACAAAGCTATTGGTCCATTTTTCGATCGCTGTTACCATTTGGTACTAAATGGACGCTGGTAAGGCAGATCTATCAATCTTTAACATAGGTGCCAAACAATTATTGGAATTAATCCATATTTTTGGATTATATCCAATAACTAAATTTTATGTCGGACAAGTATCTTAAGGGACGGGGAGCACAAGAAAACACCTTTAATAAATTTCTGGAGTTCCGCCACGAGACACGGGACGACTTTTTGGAATTTTGCCGTGTTGACGGGGAGCAAGCGGATAATAACCGTACCCAATACCTTCCCATTTTTCCTAAAACCATTGTAAACAAGGTTACCAGCCCAGATGTGGGCATGGAATACTCCATGAACCCCTATCAGGGCTGTGAGCATGGGTGCATCTACTGTTATGCGCGAAACACCCATGAGTTTTGGGGATATAGCGCCGGTCTTGATTTTGAGCGTAAGATATTGGTTAAAAAACAGGCCGCACAACTACTTGAAAAAAAGCTGAAAAGTAAACACTGGGAGGCCAAGACCATAGTACTATCGGGCAATACCGACTGTTACCAGCCGGCCGAAAAAAAGTACGGGATAACCCGGGAATGCCTTGAGGTGTTTTTAAAGTACAAACATCCCGTGGGAATCATCACCAAAAACAGTTTGATCCTCCGCGATCTGGAGTTGTTAAAAGCCTTGCATGAGGATGGCCTGGTCGGGGTCAACGTTTCGGTGACTTCCCTTCTGGAAGAGACCCGCCGCATTTTGGAACCCCGTACGGCTTCCATTAAAAAAAGATTGGAGACCATACGGGTACTATCGGAAAACGGTATTCCCGTTAATGCCATGCTGGCCCCGATCATTCCCGGAATAAACAGCCATGAAATCATGAATTTGGCCAAAGCGGTCTCTGAAAACGGCGCCCGTTCTTTTGGGATTACCATAGTTCGGCTCAACGGCGCCATTGGCCAGATTTTTACACAATGGCTACAAAAGACGCTACCGGACAAAGCCGACAAGGTATTGCATCAAATTCAGGAATGCCATGGCGGCACCCTAAACGATAGCCGCTTCGGATTGCGAAACAGGGGCGAGGGCAAAATTGCGGAACAGATCCATAACATGGTGCGCTTGGCCCGACGCCGCTATTTTAAGGACAAACACTTTCCCAGTCTGAACAAATCCCTACACCGCCAACATAAGGATGGACAGTTTCGATTGTTTTAGTGGCACTACTATTGACAGCTTCGCTGTTCCAGTGACTTTGGAAAACCGGCATGCCCATTATCGGCGCCCTATACCACGGATATTGTTTTCATATTTCAGGTAGAAAAACACCTATATCGTCAATGCCCAACATCCCAAAGCTATGCTAGCGCGGAAACAATGCAATATTGACCACGGCCTCCATTTATTTTACCATTCTTGGCACCAGTCCGTTTTCCGTGTAATCCAGCGTGTAGTACGTAAAGTTCAAGTTTTTTATTTCAAGGTACTTTAGCACCAAAATATGACCATCGATCGGATAATAATGAGACCTGTTATCTCCTTTTTTTCCTTTTTTGGTAATTTTACTATCGTTTTTTACATCCCTTCGTTGCGCATTCGTAATGCTAATGGTATCCAACCCTCCGTCATTGCTCAATTCGTAATCCACTAATATCCCATCATAAATGTAGGATACCCCGTTTATTTCGGTAACGGCGTCGATAAATACAAATTCAATATCCTCTACGGTATCGTTTTCCAACGTAATTTCGGCTCTTGGAAAATCAAAAAACTCTCCTTTAAGCAAATAATGCCAAGCATTCTGGAACCTAAAAAATTTATAGGTACGATCCCAATTTTTTTTCCGAACGATTTGCTTTAACAAATAGCCGGAAACACCCGCCACAAAAAACATGGAAAGATTATATAAGAGGATGTTTGCCGCATTCTCCTCGATATTCTTGAAGCTGGTATCGACAGGATTCGACGAGACCACGTTCCCGAACACATAAAGATCGACCTGATAGCCCAAAAATAACGCAAGAAAATACCATAGAAATTGAAAAAAGAGACTCGGTAATATCGTAGCGATAAAAACGGCAAAAAGCGTCTCTCTAAAATATTCGCGTGAAAACTCCTCGGAATAGTAAAAACGGCGAAAGGCAATACCGGGGACCAACAAAAAGAACAATACCAGCGTGGAAAGCGCAATACTCATTAGGCAGAACGAAGTTGTTCTTCGGCCAATGCTATTTTCTTTTCGGTCTCAACGGATAACTTGAAAACGGCCTCACCTTCGTGCCGTAGCGCCCGAACGGCATTGGCCAACTTTTCGGAATCTTCGCGACTACCCAAAATAATGCTTACTCTTTTACTGGTAAGCGGTGAATCCGATTTCCAAAACGTACGGAATCGTTTATCGGTTTGCATAGTACTTTTTTATATTCTTTCAAAATTAATACAAATATAGTTCCAAAACGTAATTATAATAGGGAAAATTGCAATCGCATAGCGCTAATACAACTCCCACCCCTTCCGGTAACTACCCTTTACCCATTCGTTGGCCATATCCCAATTGGTCACTTTCATCTGATCGCCATCCCACAAAATCTTTCTACGGCCCGGGTACTCAAAAGGATCCCAATCGCCCAGTTTTTTGCCTTCTTTAAGCCTTTTGTACTGAAATGCCTTTATGGCAAGGTTCCCCATTAAAACCGCTTCGGTCAGTGGGCCCGACCGTTTAAAATCGGATGAGGTTTCCCCGCCGTTTAAACAGGCGTCCACAAAGTTTTTTTGATGTCCTCCCGTATCCCCTTCGATGCGTTTCAGATAGGGCGTGGGCGGGTTGAGCAGTTTCATGGTTTCGGAGGGTAGCAAACGTGCATTTCGCGAATAGGTATCGCAGACCAGAATCCCGCGGGTTCCATAAAAAATAGATCCTCCACCGCTATCACCGATTTTTTCGGAATCCTTCAACTCGTCCGGCAGGTCGGGCAAAAGCCCTCCATCATACCAATTCAAGGCGATATCGCCATGCTCGGCAGTATTGAACTTTAAGCGGACAATGGAAGAAGCGGGACAGGAGGCACTATAATCGGCCTCGATAAAATCGCCCACCCAATTGGTGGTGCAACTTGCTTCGGCCTCGGTAGGATACCCCAGATCAAGCACCCCGAAAGGTGTTTCCATAATATGGCAGCCCATGTCGCCCAATGCCCCGGTGCCAAAATCCCAAAAACCCCTCCACTTGAAAGGCAAGTAGGAATCGTTATAATCCCGCATTTTGGCCGGTCCCAACCATAGGTCCCAATCCAGGCCTTTCGGTATGGGATCTTTCCCTTTGGGCACCGGAACGCCCTGTGGCCAAACAGGACGGTTCGTCCAACAGTCGACTTTATATACCTTTCCGATAACTCCGGACTGGATCCATTCCTTGGCCTCCCGGCTTCCATCGCTGGAAGCGCCCTGGTTGCCCATTTGGGTGACGATACCGTTTTCCTTGGCAACCTGCGTCATCATTCTGGCCTCATTAATATTATGGGTGAGAGGTTTTTCCACGTAAGCGTGCTTTTTTGCCTTCATAAACGGCAAAGCAATCGTAGCATGGGTATGATCCGGAGTGGCCACCATAACCGCATCGATTTTTTTTAGCTCTTTATCATAGACCTTTCTAAAGTCCTTGTAGCGCTTGGCTTCGGGATAATTGGCATAGGTTTCCGTTGCGCTACGGTCGTCCACATCGCAGAGCGCTACGAACTTCACCTGCTGTGTTTCCGTCATACCGCGAATTACACCGGCACCCCGGCCGCCTACCCCAAAAGCGGCAACGTACAAGGTATCGCTCGGCGCAATGTGTTGTTTCCCCATTACAAAACTGGGAACGATGGAAAAAACGGTCGATGCCGCTGCTGTTTTTTTAATGAACTTTCTTCTTTGCATGTGTTGAATTGGTTTTGGTCGCCCAAAGTCTTCCGAGCGCCGGTACGTCTATTTTGTCATTTTTAGGATTCCAAATAGCATTGACCGCTCATAAAAAGGACTTCGTGAAACGTAAAAATGACCAAACCGTTCCCAAGCCCCGCTTTATAGGCATGTTTGAAGATACAAAAAAATGCTTTTAAGAATACCTCAAAAGCAGCAAGGGGCAACAATATTCCATCAATATGAACGCTATACGCGACTATTAAGGTCAAAGATGTTCGATCAGCCTTCCCATTCCTTATAAAACTGGTTCAAATAATCCAACATAAATTGATGCCGTTCCTCCGCCATTTGTTTGCCGGTAGGCGTGTTCATCCGGTCTTTGAGCAGTAGCAACTTCTCGTAAAAGTGGTTTATTGTAGGGCTTTTTGCAGCTTTATACGCTTCCTTGGTCAACTGTAGATCGGGCGCTATTTCAGGGTCGTACAAAACCCGATTTTTAAATCCCCCGTAGTTAAAGGCCCTCGCAATCCCTATAGCCCCTATGGCATCTAAGCGGTCGGCATCCTGCACCACTTGCAGTTCTAATGAACTAAATGGGGCAACGGCCGTAGTTTCCAAGCTATTTTTAAAGGAGATGTTCTCGATAATCTTTACCACATGGGTCAATACCGGATCGGCAACGGCTTTCGACCTTAAAAAAGTACTTGCCACCTTCGGGCCTACCGTCTCGTCGCCATCGTGAAATTTTGCATCCGCGATATCGTGCAACAAAGCCCCCAAGGCGACAATGAGCGGATCGACCGGTTCCTGTTTTGCGATACTTTGGGCATTGTTAAAAACACGCTGTATATGAAACCAATCGTGTCCCCCCTCGGCGCCTTTTAAAGTACGTTTTACAAACGCGATAGTGTCCTCGATCAATTGTGGTCCGTTCATTTGAAAGAAGTTATTCCCGAAACTACTTTTGCTTCGATTTTTGTTAAGAGCGCATCCACGTCCCCTTCATTTTTAATGGGCTCGTGCACATCAAAAGTAATACGGTTACCAATGCCGTTGGGAAACTTTCCGTAGCGCAGCATTTTCCAGGAATCGTTGATGCTTATGGGAACGATCAGTGCCGAAGGTGCCTTTTTCAAGAGTATTTTAAGTCCGGTTGTCTTAAAAGGCTTGGGATGCCCGGTACGGCTCCGGGTACCTTCGGGAAAAATAACGGCTCCCCGCGCATTGTTTTCGATATATTCTCCCAATTTGGCGATTTCGCGGAGCGCCTGTTTGCTGTCTTTTCGGTCGATCAACGCAGAACCGCCATGCCTGAGATTGTACGATACGCTCGGGATTCCCTTGCCCAACTCTTTTTTACTCACAAATTTGGGTTCTTGCCGTCGCATGAACCAAATGATCGGTGGAATATCATGCATGCTCTGGTGGTTCAGCACCAATATGGTGGGGCGATCTTTGGGAATTTTATGCGGGTTGTTAAAGCGATAGGTAGTGCCCAACAAATGGGTACAACGCATCAACGACCAGTTCAGCAGGGCGACACTTGCCCGATGTGGACCATAACCGAACAAATTAAAGCAGAGCCATTGCACCGGATGAAACACCAAAAGGCACAACCCAAAGAAAAAAAGATATACCGCACTTAAAGGGTACGCCACTATTTTTCGCATAACGCAAAAATAAGATTCTATTCTACTTCAAAATACAAAAAACGACCCTAACCTAAGGCAACACCAGTAAACTTTCCCAATTGGTCGGAAAAGCCCTATTTTTCGTCAGCATATGCTGTCTTTTTAATCGCCGCGCCCCTACCTTGTATTATTTTAGCTTTAAAATGGTATCATCTGATTTTTGGTAAAACCACTTCAATAAAAAAGACCATTTCCGGTAAGAAATGATCTTTTCAGTGGTAATGTCAATTATCTTTTCGCCTAGAAACCGAACGCTATGGTTGTAGGTTCGCTCCTTGGCAACACCTTTCAGGCACAAAACTCGTCAAAGGCACCTTTAAGGTTTTCCGCGATCATTTCCGCGGGACGCCCTTCGATATGATGTCGTTCGATCATGTGTACCAACTCCCCATCTTTAAACAGCGCCATGCTCGGCGAAGAGGGTGGAAACGGAACCATCAAATTCCTGGCCGCATCTACCGCTTCGGTATCTACCCCGGCAAAAACGGTTACGGTATGATCGGGCTTTTTATCGTTCTGCAAACTCATTTTTGCGGCAGGTCTCGCATTGGCGGCGGCACAGCCACAAACCGAATTGACCACAACCAAAACGGTTCCCTCTTGGGAAATCGCTTTTTCGACCGCTTCGGCCGTATATAACTCTTCAAACCCGGCGGTGGCCAAGTCTTCTCTCATAGGTTTTACTAATTCTGCAGGATACATAGTCTCATTTTTTATTTAAAGATTCAAATATACCAAATTTGTCTTGTTTTTTCGTTCCCTTAACAAAACAACAACAGCCCTGCAAACAGCAATACCATTTCTATTGCGCCGTATTTCCGTTACGGTTTGAATTTGATGCCAAGTGCGAAAGCGGTTTCTCGGCAAAATCCTATCTTTGGCCGAAAATCGAAGGTCATATGATCAAATGGGTCGGGGCATTTTTAGGATACTATCTTTTTCGTCTACCGGGTGCCGTTCTCGGCTTTTTGGTAGGGAGCCTTATCGATAGCGCAAGCACCAAAGGAGGTAAGGCACAAACAATTTTGAAGGACATGACCCGCCAAACGGTCTCTCCCGCCGATTTTGAACTCAATCTATTATCGCTCTGCTCCTTGGTTATTAAAGCGGACGGTACGGTGAGCAAGACCGAAATGGACTATGTACGCCAGTATTTTGTACAGACGTATGGAAAGGACAAGGCCAATGCCATCTTTCGAACGTTCAACGAGATCAATAAAAAACGTGAAATCTCCGCTCAACGAGTTTGTACTTACCTCAACCAACGCACACGGTACGAGGTGCGTTTGCAACTCTTACACTTCCTTTTCGGAATCGCACAGGCCGATGGCACCGTAAGCAAGGCGGAAATTCGAAAAATTCAAGAAATTGCGGGCTACTTTCGGGTGTCTTCCCGCGATTTTGACAGTATTCAGGCCATGTTCGTAAAAGCGGCCAACAATGCCTATAAAATTTTGGAGATCGATAAGACGGCTACGGATAACGAAGTAAAAAAAGCCTATAGAAATATGGCCAAAAAATACCATCCCGACCGTGTAAACACCCAGGACGAGGCTATTAAGAAAGGGGCCGAGGAAAAGTTCAAGGAAGTACAAAAAGCCTACGAAATTATACAGTCCGAACGGGGGTTGTAGGCCAAATTCCATTTTATTCGGAATAGGGTAGTGCCCATACCATTTTAACTTTGAAATGGTATTAGGCTTCCGGATTCTTTTTCCGGATTTTTTTATACAGCCGTATGCCCAATAGCAATAGCAATCCCAATACGATAATACCACCAACTCCAAAGGCCCAACTCATTTTAGTCCTTATGATGACCAGAAAAACCACCGCAAAGAGGATGATCGTAGCTACCTCGTTCCAAATGCGCATGTAGTTGCTGGTATAGCGGACTTCGTTCCGCTGCAGTTGCTTAAAAATTAGGTGGTTTTTGATGTGATAGGCGATGAGCAATCCTACAAATCCCAGTTTTATGTGCATCCAAGGTTGGCTAAGCCATGAGGGCATCAACAGTAGCATCCATACCGCAAAAAAGGTACAAAGTACCGCCGAGGGCCAGGTGATAATGTACCAAAGCCGTTTCGTCATCAACTGGAGCTGTTTTACCAATATTTCTTTATCCGGTGACGGTTTTTTAGAAGCTTCAATATGGTAAATGAACAATCGGGGAATGTAAAAGAGTCCTGCGAACCACGTAATCACAAAAACTAAATGAAGGGCTTTAATGTAGTTGTACACGGTATGGAATACTTAGGTATAAGGGTACGGTGCCCAACTCCGTAAAAGGAGTATAAGCGTTGGCCAAAGGTACATAATACCAATTTACCTTTAAAATGATATGCGTCGGTAAATAACCTCGGGGCAAGCCCACGAGGCATTAGAACGAAAATTAACATTGATTTCAACGCAAACGTCGGAGCATTTTAAATCTCGATTATCGAGTAAAACCGTTCCTTTTTATTGGTCTTCGGCAAGGGCGGGCTATCGGGGCAAAAGCAGCGGAAAAAAGCTTCCCGAAATTTTTTCGCCTTTTGGTATGGGTGGCACTCCCGGCAACAAAGGGTCGTTGGTATTGCTTACCGTACCATCGGCAAAAACGTTGAGCACAAATGCCCTTCTGCGTCGGTCGGAACGATTTTCATAGGATCCGTGCACCATAAGCGGGTGATGAAACGTAGCATACCCCTTCTTCAAGGGAACGGGCACCGGTTCAAATGCCGCTTTCTGTTCCTCGGACAGATAGTCCATCAAACCTTCCATATCTCCGGCGAGCTCGGGTTTTTCCAATAGCCCCCAAGTATGGCTCTTTGAAATATAGTGCAGACATCCATTTTCAGTAGAAGCATCATCAAGCCCGGTCCAACAGGTCAAATGCTGCATGGCAATGGTGCGCGTCCAATACGAATAATCCTGATGCCAAGCCACCACACCGCCATGTTGGGCCGGTTTGCAAAAAAGCTGGTCGTGCCAAAAACGGACCGCCTTGTCCTCCAAAAGCTGGCTTGCCGCCATTAAAAAAGCGGGGTTCCACAACACGTCGTGAAAGGCTTCCGATATACGCCAGTGCCCAAGGGAGTGAAACAATACGGAATCGGGGTCGTTGGATTCATTGGTATGAAATTCATGGAACAACGCATTTCCGGGGTGCTCCGGATCCATAATTTCGGCCAGTTCCCGATTTAGGACCGACACCTGGTCCGGCTCTAAAAGTTTGATGCCGGATACATACCCAAACTCATGAAAATGTGCCACCTGTTCCTCCGACAAGCGATACGGTTCCCATTCCTCAGGAGTTTTGGGCATTTGGAACAAGTTTCCTATCGGATGGTGAATTTTGGAAAGGTCTTTAACGTGGGCCATAATAGTAGTTGTTTGAAACAAAATTAAGCGTTCCCTTTTTTTTGTCCATTGCGCATTTTGCTCAAATAATACCCTATATTGACCTTGATTATGGTGTTTTTTCGTTTTCAATTACAAAATAGACATCTAAAAATGCCGTTTCGGTAGCCGTCATACCCTCAAAAAGAATCCATCATGGAACCAACGTTCGAAAAAATAACGACTTCCGTTACTAGCTCTTTCAGAGCCTATCGCTATCAAAAAAAGGAGTTCGATGCTCCCTGGCATTTTCATCCGGAATATGAGCTTACACTTATCCGAAAAAGTAAGGGCATTCGGTATGTAGGAAACCATGTGGAACGTTTCGTTCCGGGCGATCTTGTACTGATTCCCCCGAACGTTCCACATTGTTGGAAAAATACGGCCGGGGACCCACGGCCGTCGGAAGCGATCGTTATACAGTGGCGGGCGGATGTATTCGGTAAAGGGTGGCAACAAAAAATAGAGTTCGCCCCTATCGCCGAACTTTTGGAGCGCAACGTGTGCGGCATCCAATTTGATTCCGAGCTGGTGGATCGGCTGCTTCCAGAACTAAAAAGGATTTTGGGGAGCCATGGTTTAGCGCGCTATATCTCATTTTTAAAGCTGTTAAAGACTCTGGCCGGTACTAAAAAATACCGTTCGTTATCCTCCAGAACCGTCCCCGGCCGTTTGGATGCCACGGCAAGCCGTCGTATCGATACCATTCAAAACTTCGTAACGCAACACTATCAAAGAAAAATTACCTTGGGCGAAATGGCGACCTTAACACATATGTCGGAAGCCGCCTTTTGTCGGTTTTTCAAACGTATTTTCGGAAAAACATTTTTCGCCTTCCTCAACGAATATAAAATACAAACGGCATGTGCACTGTTGGCAACCAGGCAACAACAGGTAGCCCAGGTGGCATATGCCTGCGGCTACGAAAGTCTTCCTTTTTTCTATCGGCAGTTTAAAAAATTCACCGGTACCAGTCCTTTACAATATCAAAAAAACAATGAACTCGTTTAAAAACGAGTTCATTGTATACCAGTCTTCGGTCCCTCCTTGGCAATACCTACTTTTTCGTTTGTTCCTCCACGGATAAATACTGTAACCCAAGCGCATTGAACTCCTTGTTAAAGGTGTCGATCTCGTCCGAAACCAAATCATCGAACGCTTTTAACTGCTGTTCTATTTTTTCGCAGAGCTCCTTTTTCACCGCAACATCCTGATCGGTCGGCGGAAAATCGTCCAACATGACCAAACTGTTCAAATGCCCCAATTTATTGGTTAGCCGGATCGGAAAGTTCAAAGGATCTTGATTGCTACGGTTTTTTGTTTGGTACAAGGCTTTCTCCACGGTTTCAAAGCGTTTTTTCATTGCTTTTGCCTTGTCGACCAAGGCCGCCGTTGCGGCATCGTCTTTATATTGTTTTACAAAAGCATCCAACTGGGTGTTGATTTTACGTATGGCCTTTATCGATTCGTGGGCCTTGTTCACGGTAGCATTGATGTCGCTAACAAAATCGTACTGCTCTTGCATATCGGCCACGGAAACCTCCGCTCTCGGGTCAGGAAGTATTTTAAGGGATTCCGATAGGGTGGTACCGTTTACGTTCAGATGCACCCGATACTCGCCCGGCACTGCTTTGGGGCCACTAAGATTGGCCCACCATAAAATCATTCCTTTGAGTTTTTCGGCTCCTTTTCCGCGGGTATCCCAAACGTGGGTATTCCCGCCTTTTTTCAGGGTCAGTTTTTTATTTTTTTCTTTGGCGCTATTGCTAAATGAGGCCAAGGTATCTCCGGCAATATTGGTATAGGTCAACCGAATACTGTCCTTTTCCGTCAAGGTGCTCAAGTAAAAATGGGTGACCACCCCGTTAGGATGGTTCTGCCCTTCCGTTTTACTGGGTTTTTCCGTGGTGCTTCCCTTAGTTCTGTAGCTGTCCTTCGGACGAAAAAGAATTGCATTTTCGCCCTTTTTCCCGGCATCCAGCTGATGCAATACGGTTAGGTCGTCCACAATCCACAATCCACGACCTTGGGTAGCTACGATTAAATTATCTTCCTTTATGGTAAGGTCGGTAATGGGTACAATGGGAAGGTTTTGCTGAAAGGAGCTCCATTGGTTCCCCTGATCAAAGGAAACGTACATTCCCGTTTCCGTTCCCGCGTACAATAGTCCCTGTCGTTTTGGATCTTCCCGGACCACTCTGGTAAAATGTTCATCGGCGATACCGTCTACGATTTTGGTCCAGCTTTTGCCGTAGTCGGTGGTTTTGTACAGGTAAGGTGCAAAGTCCCCTAGTTTGTAACGGGTCGCCGCAATATAACAGGTACCGGCATCGAAGGCCGATGGCGCTACACTGTTGATCATGCTCCACTCCGGTAATCCCTGGGGTGTAACATTTTCCCATGTTTTCCCGCCGTCTTGGGTAAGGTGCACCAGACCATCATCACTGCCCACCCATAGGAGTCCTTCTTTTAAGGGGCTTTCGTCCGCGGCAAAAATGGTACAGTAATACTCTACACCGGTGTTGTCCTGCGTGATGGGCCCACCACTACTGACCAATTTTTCCGGATCGTTTCGGGTAAGGTCTCCGCTAAGCAGTTCCCAACGTTGTCCTTCGTTGGTACTCCGGTGCACATGGTTTGAAAAGGTGTATAATTTTTTGGGATCGTGCTTGCTAAAAATAATCGGGAAATTCCATTGAAAACGATACTTCATCCCTTCGGCCCCGTATCCCATGGGATTGTCGGGCCATACGTTGATGCCACGTACCGTATTCGTCTTATGGTTCTTTCTGGTAAGGAACCCGCCATAGCTGCCACCGTATACCACATCGTTATCGGAGGGGTCCACGGCGATATGGGCCGACTCCCCACCGGCAGTGGGTTCCCAATCGGCCTCCGATATACTGTTCCCATCGCTGCGGTGGTTGATCCGTATGGTAGAATTGTCCTGCTGTGCCACATAAATACGGTATGGAAAGGCATTATCGGTAGTTACCCTATAAAACTGTGCCGTGGGCTGGTTGTAATAGGTACTCCATGTTTCACCGCCATCATAAGAAATTTGCGCTCCCCCATCATCGCCGATAATCATCCGTTGGCTATTTTCAGGGGCGATCCACAGATCATGATGGTCGCCATGGGGCGCATTAAAGGTATTAAAGCTTTTTCCACCATCGGTACTTTTATGGTACCGTACGTTCAGCACATACACTACATCCTCATCTTCGGTATCGGCATACACCCGGGTATAGTACCAGGCCCGTTGCCGTAACTTCCGTTCTCCGTTGATGCGGTCCCAAGTTTTTCCGCCATCGTCACTTCTATAAAGCCCTCCCTTTTTCTTGTTTTCTACAATGGCCCAAACACGTTCCGAATTTTTAGGTGATACGGTAACCCCTATAATTCCCAAAGTGTCTTTAGGAAAACCCTTATTTTTAGAAATTTCGGTCCATGTAGCCCCACTGTCGCAACTTTTCCAGAGTCCAGATCCGTCGCCACCACTGCTCAGGCTATATGGTGTACGGCGTGCGCGCCAGGTAGATGCGTATAAAATACGGGGATTGTTCGGGTCGAATGTCAGATCTACCGCCCCGGCATTGTCGTTGACGAACAGTACTTTTTTCCAATTTTTGCCCCCGTCCACACTTTTGTATACGCCCCGCTCTTGAGAGGATTTATAGATATTTCCCAATACCGCCGCATATACAATATTATGGTCCGTGGGGTGGATTCGGATACGGGGTACGTGACGGCTATTTTTTAAACCGGCCGACGACCATGTTTTTCCGGCATCTTCCGTTTTCCAGATGCCATATCCGGAGGAAACGTTTCCGCGCAGCGTCTTTTCGCCACCGCCTACATAAATTACATTATTATCGCTTTCCGCTATGGAAACGGCGCCAATACTACCACCAAAATATCCGTCCGAGATATTGCCCCATGTACGCCCACCATCGGTCGTTTTCCAAACGCCGCCACCGGCAGCACCAAAATAAAAGAGGTTCGGACTACCGGGAACCCCGGCCACTGCAGCGGAACGCCCACCGCGGTGCGGCCCGATGGAACGATATTCCACACTGGAATACAACGCCTTTGGATACGTGGTCTTGGGTGCTTTCGCCTTCCGATTCCGTTGTGAAAAAAGGCTTGGGGACACCATTAAAAGTGCCAGCAAAAAACATATTGGGGGTATTCGATTTCTCATTTTTTCCATTTCAAGATTAGTCTTCCTAAAAGTAAGGAAAAAGTAGCGATACCAGCATGCGAAAACAGCGGTTGCCCGAGTTAAAAACAGTACCGTAAACGGACTTTTGGCCCAAAGAAAAATCAAACCGTTATGGATGTAAAACGTATTAACTTTGAAAAGTAGAGGTATTGGCTTATAGGAAAAGAGTAAATAACCTCGGGGCAAGCCCACGAGGCATTATAACGAAAATTACCATTGATTTCGACGCAAGCGTCGCAGCATTTTAAATCTCGATTATCGAGTGAAACTCTTTTTCAGCATCGCATGAAACAGCAATAAGCTCTGTTGTAATCCGTAAAATTGCCGACCGCCAAATGCGGTTGCCGACATGTTAAAAATTGTAGCTGGGAACTCTTGGGAAAAAGGCTTGCTTCAGCTTGGAAAACGGTATCGTGTAGCAGGATCGATAGCAGGGCCCATCTTATACCATTTTTGGTGTTAATAACCATGAAATCCATAACCGCCATAGCCATTGTTACGGTATACTTCGGCCCGTTGGTGGTCCTGTAGCAAAAACTCTTCGGTAATATAGCGTATGGCATCTGCTTCGGTATCGGTATCTTCGATGCGAACGGACGCTTTTTTATACATCGGTTTGATGCCAAGACCGCCATCCTTGGCGAATACGACCAGGTTCATGCTATGATTGCTATCGTAATCGCTGTCTTTTCTGGTCTTAAAATAAAACCCTTCCACCTTTTTTCCTTGGTAGACCATCTCCTTGCTTTTCACAAATTGTAGGGAATCTTTTTTAGGGTTGAAATACCCATTTTCAAAGAGCACCGATTCGGCCAAATGACGTTGTGTTTTAAAGGTCTCGGGAAACAGTTTGGTCTTCCCGATCTGTTTTAGCTTCCCATAGAGCATGGCCCTGCTGTTGACGTCTGCCGCAAGATCATCTATGGTCCCCTTGGGCATCGGCATTTCGGCCTTGGCGACCAAAGCGGCATAGGTGGTCCGTATGCGACGGTCCTTTATTTGCCATAAACGATCAAAGAACAACTGTACGTCCTTTTCGTTTCGAAACGGATACAGCAGTACCGCGGCATCTTCCAAAACTCTTTTGCCATTATTCTGTACATCGGGATAGTACTCGTTCTGACCGGTATCAGCGGCATTTCCGAGTTCCCTTTTTAGCTGCATTTTGGCATCGTTCAACAACTGCTTTCGATACTTTTTATAGCTTTTGGGCTTTATCAGTCCCTTGGTCTGCAAACGGGCCAGCAACGAAAAGATCCATGGTTTGTATTCTTTTATGCCACTGTAATCCAGCAACTCTGGAAAAAGCTCCTTTGCCAAGGGCAAACTGTCCTTATAGGGCCGAAAAATACGGCGTATCTCAAAGGTATTGGACACCAAGGGCAGGTCTTTTGACAATAGTTCCAACAACAATGCCGTGGACGCCTTATCCGCCTTGCCGCTCAACGCCTGCAATATTTTGGTCTGCGCGTCGGAATTGTTATACGAACGCCCATAAAACGCTTTTAGGAAAGGAACCACGTCGGGATGTTCCAGTTTCCCCAGTTGTTGGATGAGGTATGCCTGAATGTGTTTTTTATCATCTGGATATTCGAAATTGGCAATGTAATGCTTTAGGGAATCAACATGCTTTTCCTTAAAATTGATAAAGCTAAAACCATTGATTACGATACTGTCATTTTTTTGGAGGGCCTTAAAAAAATCGGGGGTCTTATCCCTTATGATGTTCTTTCCGATAATGGTGTCGGTCAGTTCAAAATGATCAAAAAAGGTCTGTACAAAACGGCTCGGGGCATGAACGGTATCCACTTTGGCCTTTATTTCATAAAGCAGCCCGTTTTTCAGTACATTTTTAATCAAAATACCACGGGTACTTGCCGTATCGGTCAAGGTGAGCTCCAATTCGTAACGGCCGTCATCAAAAGCGTTTCTTTTTTCTTTTGACACTACAAAGAGTTCGTTGGAATAGAATTTCTTGCGCAGGGCCCAAACGGAATCGATGTCGGGAAACATCATAAAGTCGTGGGACTTGTTCAACACCACCGAAATGGCCTCGTTGTTCTTGTTCTGGTATATGGTTTTTTTGTTGAAGGCCGCATAGGGTTTCGGTCGGTTTCTTCCCTTCAAATACTGGCTGCTGTTCTCCACAAATTTGGGAGGCTTTACCGTACTTTTTGTTCGGAAGAACATGGCCGTATCGACCACGGTTTGAAATGCCTTGGTGTAGGAAGGTGTTTTTATCTTGAACGAATCAAAATAGTCGCCCGCCACGGATTCCGTATCGGTCACACATCCCATAAGGTAATAGTCCCCTCCTTTGAAGGCCGTTTTTAAATACAAGCGTTTTTGTGCGACGGTATCGATCAACGCTTGCGAGGTGAGCGTGCTTCCCTTGAAGGCGTCGTATTGCGGAACAATTTCGAGGTCCTGGTAAAAACGCTTTTGGATCTGTTTCAGTTCAAAGGAATCCTGTTCGATAAAATTGACATCGTTCAAGGTCGCTTTCTGCAAAAAGTAATAACTTTCCGAAGCAGGGTCGAACCCCTGAACCAACCGCGCACCCTTTCTACTTCGATTGGGAAAACTATGCAACGATGGCATTCGGATCTCAAAATCGTCAAACTCGGAACACAACACCAAAGGTTCGGCATTGGTGGTCTTAAAACGGATACTATTGAAAATGGTATCGGCATGGCGTGCTACATAATCGCCATCGCCTCCCATTTTAAAAATGATGATTTCCAAGGGGGTAACATACACGTGGTACCGTTGATGGTCCCCATTTTTCAATCGATTCTTAATATCCAGTCCGTCAAAACCATTTCTTTTGATCCGCTCTTTTTCCAATATGGTGCCCGGAATATTCTCGAACAACATTTGGTCGAGTGTTTCGATATCGAAAGAGGTATCTTTCTTTAGATAAGAAAAAGTCGGAATCCGGTTTACCATTACATAACTTCCGTTCGCAAGATCGGGCGAAATATAGCTCGTGGTCGGTTTTTCGGAGGCCGGATACAGCTTATTGGGCAACAACACGCTAAAAAATGCATCGTCGACCGTTTCGGTGCCGTATTCGTTGTTCCGCAGGGTCGTTTCCAGCTTTTCCTTGATTTGTTTGCCTTTCGATGTCGATTTGGAACCCAACGGTTTTACGGTATACCCCATATCCCGAAGCAAGGCGATCACGCCCTGTTCCCCGGGCAAATGTGCCGCGCCGATACCGGTAAAGGTTTTTGCCTTCCGTATGGTAGAGTCGAGGCGTTTTGCCATATTCCGGTTTCGCTTGAAAAGCATGTTCTCCAAGTAATGTTCGGTGTACATTCCCTTATCGATGGAGTCGAGCAGGTTGATGTTCCGGTCCCGATACGCATCCTGTAACAGTGTGGTAAAGTCTTGCTGTTGCATTTTTTTCTGCAACCATTCGTCGGGCTTTTGCTTCATTGGATTCATGCTGGCCCTTCCCACCAGGGTTGCCGATTCTTCCAAATCTTCAAGGGCTACGATAGCTTTCTCGAATTTTTTGCCGGACTGGTAAATGAACATGTCCAAATAGGTTTCCTCCTCAAAATCCTGTGCGTACGAATTGCTCCGGTACAAAATGCCGTTGACCCGGCTATCGTTGAACGCCAAATAGGCCGCCATTTCGTCCTTTCTAGGGTTCTCGACGCGAAAGGGATACACGTAAAAGCCCTTGGTATAAAAACCGTTTTGGGAACCATAACCGCCCAGCCCCATAAGGTCGTCGTTTTCCAACCAAGTGCCGGGATCCGACTCCAGGGCGACCACCTCACTTTTGTCCAAGGCCTCGTAGAACACATCGTCCAAACGAAATGCGATACGCCTGCTCACGTGCATGGTGCCATACAAGTAAGAGGTTTGGTCGAGTCCGTTTCCTGAAATTTCCCAAAGTAGGCTATTGGTTTCTTGGGCAGTGATGCTACCGCAAAAAATAAAAAGGAGAAGGAGTTGTAATGTACGCATCAATATCATTCTGTTCCGACTAGTTTTAAAGGAATCAAGGTATACAAAGAACACCAAAAAAGAAGTATCGGCACTCCCTATTTTCCGTTAAAATGCCATAGGGTTCTTGGTATAACGATAGAATGACCATCATATTTTTTAAGGAACGCTATTTTTATACGACACCACAACAAACTCCTATAAAAAGTAGTTGCCATAGTTTTCCGAGCATCCGTTCATCACATTGATACAAACTATACCGTCATTGAAAACTATTTTCCATAATCCATATTCGAAAAGGTGTCTAAGGCTTATTTTTGCATTTCAAAACGACGTTGCGCATGAAAGGGGTATTACTTGTAAATTTAGGTTCGCCGGACAGTCCTACGGCAAAGGACGTTAAACCGTATTTGGACGAGTTTTTAATGGACGAACGGGTCATCGACGTTCCGGTGCTGTTACGCAACCTGTTGGTTCGCGGAATCATTTTACAAACGCGTCCCAAAAAATCGGCCAAGGCCTACGCCAAAATTTGGTGGGACGAAGGTTCTCCCTTGGTAGTATTGTCGGAACGCTTTGCGGAAAAACTGCGCCAGCATACCGAAATGCCGGTCGCTTTGGGAATGCGGTACGGTAGCATGTCGATTCACAAGGCATTCGAGGAGTTGCAACAGAAAAATGTGGATGAAGTACTGTTGGTGCCCCTATATCCGCATTATGCCATGTCGAGCTACGAAACCGTAGTGGTCAAGGCCATGGAAGTATCCCAAAAACACTTCCCACAACTGAAAATTACCACCTTGCCAGCCTTTTACAAAAATGCCGATTATATAAAAGTACTTTCGGAAAGTATTGCGGAAGGGCTAAAAGATTTTGAGTACGACCATATTTTGTTTTCGTACCATGGTATTCCGGAAAGACATATTCGAAAATCGGACCCTACCCGCTTTCATTGTAAAATAGACGGGAGTTGTTGCGGCATCAACTCGGTGGCGCACAATACCTGTTACCGACATCAGGTATATGAAACCACCGCTTCGGTAAAGGAACATTTGGGATTGTCCGATGAAAAAACGAGTACTTCCTTTCAGTCCCGTTTGGCGGGAGACCCATGGTTAAAACCGTATACGGACTATGAATTTGAACGGCTGGCCAAAGAAGGAAAAAAACGGTTGGTAGTGGTCACGGCAGCCTTTGTCAGTGATTGTTTGGAAACCTTGGAAGAAATTGCCATGGAAGGTAAAGAACAGTTTATGGAGGCCGGTGGCGAATCCTATAAACATATTTCTTGCCTTAATGATAGCGACGCCTGGGTCTCCGTTATGGCCAAGTGGGTAAACGAATGGCAACGGAGCGAAGTACTGTTGCCTTAGGTAATGGAAATTTGTCCGGAACTTGGGATTTGGGACAGGTGGTAGCGTTTATCATAAAAAATATAAGCGGTCAGGGCCGTATCGGAGCTGTTAAGCCAACTTATTCGTAATCGTCGTCAAACTCGTCTTCCAATACTTCATCCTGACAGTTATCTTGGTTTTCCGTGATAAACTTTTCCGTTTCCTCCAAACTGTTCGCTTCAAATTCAGCGTCCTCGCCTATTTCAAAAATTTGGGGGAAAACTGGTTCTACAATTTGATTCTCGTTGATTTTCGCGATAAAGCTCAGTAGGTCTGCATCATTTTGAATGCTGATATCCGAAAGGTTTTCGGTAAGCCGGTTGAATACCTTAAACGTTATCGGGTACTGGACGTCCACACAGGTTATCCTTTCCGAAACGGCAGCTTCTTCGTTACAGTCAACAACGATATTGTCAAAGGCAGTTTGGTTCCCCACACTTCTTGTTAACAGGTTGGACACCATAACTTTAATCGGAAAATCGATATGGATGACGTCTTCATCATCATCGGAAAAGTCGAGTAGCTCCTGAATGCGGTCATAATCCGATGGTTCCGAAATGGTCAAACGTTCGGAGTTTACCGTTACCGAAACGGGGAGTACGATCGAAATACAGGGAGAGCCATCCAGAATATCGTCCGAAACGGTATCGGGAGCGGCGATCGCCGTAAGCAAACGGGCAACGTTGGAATCGGCAACCAAACGTTCTTGGGGTTCCGTACCCTCATAAAGGGTTTCTTCCTGCCTACAGGAAACATGGACCAATAGTAGAAGGAAACACAGGTTTCGCAACAATTGTAAAAATTTGATCATGTTTATTATTTATGGGTTGTCACCTATAGAACAACCGAACTAAAAAAAATCCCGATAATTTAATTTGAAATCTCGCATTCCGTACTTTTGAAGGAAATTACCACCATTTTGGAAAAACCCCTGTACACCGATATTTGCCAAGAGGCGCTTTTCGAAAAAATATACGACCAACACGCCCGGAACCTTCAGGATTTCCTGTATTATAAATACGGTAACAACCTCAATCCTGCCGACAAGATGCAGGAAGCATTTGTAAAACTTTGGGAAAACTGCTCCAAAGTCACCTTCGAAAAAGCCAAATCATACCTGTTTACCGTTGCCAATAATATGATGTTGAACGAGGTAAAGCACCAAAAAGTTGTGTTGGCCCATAAAAAAATACCCACTGACGATCGTACCAATGAAAATCCGGAGTACCTGTTGCAGCAACAAGAATACTATAAAAAGTATCAAGATTGCCTCGCCAAAATGAGCGAGGAACAGCGCACCGCATTTCTCTTAAGTAAGGTAGAGGGAAAAAAACATAGCGAAATTGCCGAAATGTTGGGCGTCACCAAAAAGGTGGTGGAGTACCGTATTTACTCGGCTTTTGCGTTATTGAAAAAAGATCTTGAAAATTTTCGTGTAAAATAATCAGGAGTTTTCAAGTTTAGGTTGTTCTATATCAAAGTAACCGAATTATGAATCAGGAAGACTTAGAAAAAAAGTGGCTTTTAGAAACGTTGGAAGAAACTGAGGCCAAAGCGTTCCATTCTTTAGAGGATGCCGACTTTTACGAAAACATCGTAAAGGATGCCGCTGCCTTTAAGGCGGCCGATTTTTCTGAGACTCCCGATTTTGCCAGTTTTAAGAAAACGCGAATGCCACAGGCGGCACCGACACCGGTCAGATCTCTTTGGAGAGGACGGTTCTTGCGCATTGCCAGCGTATTCGTCATTCTTTTTGGCCTCTATTACCTATTCCTTTTAAACAACGGCACCGATATCGCTACCGGAATGGCCGAAAAAACCGAAATCACCTTGCCCGATGGCAGTATCGCATCCTTAAATGCCGGTTCCTCATTGGCGTTCAATGAAAACGATTGGGACACCGAAAGATCGGTAACCCTTACCGGAGAGGCATATTTTGATGTTGAAAAAGGTTCCAAGTTCGATGTGGTTACCGAAAACGGTACCGTTAGTGTACTGGGAACGGAGTTCAATGTACGCTTAAGGGAAGGCATTCTTGAGGTACGTTGCTATGAAGGTTCCGTTAGGGTACAACGCGGTGCGGTCACCGAAATTTTACAAGTTGGCGATAACGTACAGCTTACCGGTACCAAGGCCGTTCTTGGAAACCATACGGCCACCACACCGGAATGGACACAAAACAAAAGCGTTTTTGAACGCACCAAGGCAACGGTCGTATTTGCCGAAATGGAACGTCAGTTCGGGGTTTCCATCGATCATGATGCCATCGATTCCGAAATGCGCTTCACCGGAGGCTTCGATCATAATAATCTTGAAACCGCACTGAAGGCCGTAACGCTGCCATTGGAGCTCGAGTATGAAATACTAAAGCCCGATATGGTACGTTTAAGTACTCGTGAGTAAAACGAACGTACTAAAAGCCTTACTTATATGCTTCATTGTTCCATCCCTCTTCTCCCAATCCGGAGAAGAAAGGGATTTTAGTGCTATCATACAAGACTTACAAAACCGTTTTGAAGTACAGTTCAATTATGCCTCGGAACTTGCCGAAAATACCGTACTGGCGGCCCCTGACAGCGATTTAAAATTACGGCCGTCCTTAGAATATCTTGAAAAAAAACTCAACCTTCGGTTTGAATTTCTTTCGCCATCGGTCATTTCCATCTTTAGAAAAACAACGATCTGTGGACGCATTCTGGACAAGAATACCGGGGAGCCGCTTCCCTATGCCACGGTGCAGACCGAGAAAAAGGGTACGATTACCGATGAATGGGGTTACTTTGAAATGGAGCTTCCCAAAACGGCACGTCAACTTCAAGTACACCATATCGGACATCGAAGTCTTTACCGAAGTACCGCCTTCCTGAGCAAAAACGATTGTGCGGACCTCTATCTGATCGCTCGACCCGAGGAGCTGGAAGAGGTCATTATTTACGATTACATTATACGGGGTATGGCCAAATCGAGCGAAGGGTCCTATGATATTGATTTTAAGCGAATGGGACTGCTTCCCGGACTCATCGATGACGATGTACTACAAACGGTACAAGTACTGCCCGGCATACAGAGTGTGGACGAAACGGTGTCCAACATCAATATCAGGGGAGGGAGCAACGATCAAAACCTATTTCTTTGGGACGGTATTAAAATGTACCAATCGGGACATTTCTTTGGTCTCATATCCATGTACAATCCCTACATCACCAAAAACGTATCCCTTAAAAAAAATGGAAGCTCGGCCGGGATGACCGATGGGGTTTCCGGTACCATTGCCATGGCTACCGAAAATTATATCGATCCGGACACCAAGGGCGGTATTTCCATCAATCTTTTGGATGCCGCGGGTTTTTCCAACATTGCCCTATCTCCCAAAAGTTCCCTAAAGATAGCGGCGCGCAAATCCATCAGCGATTTTGTGGACACCCCAACCTTTTCATCCTATTTTGATCGCATTGCACAAAATACGGAAGTATCCAATGCCGAAGAAAACGCTTCCGGGGAATCCGATATCGGCTTCGATTATTATGATACCGCGTTGCGTTTGCTCTACAGGCCATCGGAAAAAGATCGGATAAGGGCCAATGTAATCTATGTGAGCAACGAATTGAACTTTACCGAAAACCCGATGACCTCCAGTTTTGGACAGGGAAGGGAGAGTATGGCCGAACAGAACAGCCTGGGTTTTGGCCTTTTTTACACCCGGCAATGGAACAGCTCCATACATACCGATATCGAGATTTACAATACCGATTACCGTTTGCGTGCGGTGAATGCGAACGTGGAAAGAAACCAACGTTTCCTTCAGGAAAATACGGTGTCGGAAACCGGCGCCAAACTTTCCATATCATCGGCCCTGGGCGAAAACTCCCGTTTTTCGAACGGGGTACAGTTGTTCGAAACCAAGGTCACCAACCTGGACGATGTGGACGAACCCCGCTTTATAGACCTTCAAGGAAATGTATTACGCACGTATGCCCTGTGGTCGGAACTGTCGCTCCTTACCCCCAACAAACAGACCCGCGCCAATATAGGCCTTCGCTACAATTATTTGGACAAGTTTCAAAAACAGCTGATAGAACCTCGGATCGGAATCAATCACAAAATATCCAAAAAATTTGATGCAGAATTGCTTGGGGAGTTCAAACACCAAAGTACCTCGCAACTGATTAATTTTCAAACCGACTTCTTGGGTCTGGAAAAACGCCGATGGCAGCTTGCCGATGAAGTATCGGTACCCGTAATTACCAGTAGACAGGTATCCCTGGGCCTCAATTTTAACGACCGCGGTTGGTTGGCCAGTACTGCCGGCTATTACAAAAAGGTTTACGGCATCACCACACAGAGCCAAGGGTTTACCGACCTGTACCAGTTTGCCAGAACTTCAGGGGATTATGCTTCCTACGGCGCGGATGTACTATTGCGTAAAGAATTCAAAAAAAGTGCGGTTTGGGCATGCTATACCTTTTTGAACAGCACCTACTATTTTGACGAACTACCGGAAACGGAATTCCAAAGTAATTTCAATATTACCAATACCCTTTGCCTGGGTGCAAACAAGGAAATAGGCAAATTTCGCTTGGCGGGCAGCATGAATTATCGCTCGGGAAAACCGTTTACCGGACTAAATGAAACGGAACCGGTAACGGACGGCAGCTTGAACTATAATGCGGCCAATGAGGAACGCCAAAAGCCCTTTTTTAGAACGGATATCTCCACCAGCTACAAAATGGATATCAAAGAAATCGGCTCCCTGCGCTTGGCATTTTCCATTTGGAACGTGCTGAACCGTAAAAATGTGCTGAATACCACCTTTGCGGCCAGCAGTGCCGATACTCCCATACGGCGTGAACAAGTATCGCTGGGGCTCACTCCCAACTTCTCTTTACGGTTTCAAATCGATTGAAGGCTACCGTCGTTCCGCAAGATGTTTAAAAACAAAAAACTGCGCTTTCGGGGGAAAAAGCGCAGTTTCTTAAGTAGGTACTAAAGATTTGGAACATTAAACTATACAATTATGAGCAAACTTGCAAAAATAGTCGATGTAAGGACCATCAGGCTATATAGTAATGTGGCCTGATTGGAATATAATTTCTCTATTTCCATATTATGGTCTAAAGGTAGGGCGGGGGTCGTTTTGGTATTTTTCATAGGTTTTTGGTATTATAGATTTGGTATCTGTATATAAAACAATCCATCTTCATAAACTCCTGAAAAAAAAGACGCTTTTTTTAAATTTTTCTTAGCTAAAATTCTAATTAGCTGTTTTTCAATAATTTAAAATGAAAAAAATATTGCTCTTTTTTTCGGTTTTTTTTCATTTCGTTAAACGTTTCACCTTTTACATCAATTATTAGTTAAAATTTGCCTTATACCATTTTAACTGGTAATCGGTATCAAACCCTTGAACATACGCTACAGCTTGTTCCGGAAAAGGTAATGTCGTCCTTTTCAACGGTCGCCTTGCATCTATTACCAAACGAACGGAGTACCTTTGTCAGCGTTGTTCAAAATTTCTTTGGGCGGCCTACACCTTAAACCTTTAAATATGGCCAACGTTTCGGCAACAGCACTAGGTTCGGAACCCATAGGGAAGCTCCTAGTAAAACAGGCCGTTCCCGCATCGATCGGGATATTGGTCATGTCGCTAAACGTACTGGTCGATTCCATTTTTGTAGGCAATTGGATCGGAAGTATCGCTATTGCCGCAATCAACGTGGTGCTGCCCGTCTCCTTTTTCATAGGTGCCCTGGGCATGGCTATCGGCATCGGGGGGTCCAGCATTATTTCCCGGGCGCTTGGGGCAAACGACAGGGCAAAGGCGGTAAATACCTTTGGGAACCAAATAACCCTTACCCTGCTGGTAACCATTTCCATGGTGGTATTGGGCCTTTTTTTTGTTGATTCCCTTATTCCCGCATTTGGGGGGAAGGGCGACATTTTTGCACCGGCAAAGATCTACTATGTTATCGTACTCTATGGGATTCCCTTTTTAGCGTTGTGCATGATGGGGAATACCGTTATCCGCGCCGAGGGCAAACCCCGGTTCGCCATGATCGCCATGATCATCCCGTCCGTGGGCAACCTTCTTATGGACTATGTTTTTATCTACCTCTTCGACTGGGGCATGGAAGGTGCGGCCTGGGCGACCACTATTGGGTATGTGCTATGCTTCAGCTACATCCTATACTTTTTTAGGTCGAAACACTCCGAACTAAAATTAGGCGCGAACTGTTTTGTGCTGCGTTTTTCCATTATCAAGGAAATCGGCGCCTTGGGGTTCGTTACCCTTTCGCGGCAAGCGACTACCAGTGTGGTGTATCTATTAATGAACAATATTTTGTTCGGACTTGGTGGCGAGGCCATGGTAGCCGTATACGCCATTATCGGTCGAATGCTCATGTTCGCCCTGTTTCCGGTATTTGGGGTTACCCAAGGCTTTCTGCCCATCGCCGGGTTCAATTATGGGGCAAAAAAATATGATCGGGTACGCAAAACCATCAATATGGCCATTTTATATGCCGCCTTGTTGGCAACCGTAGTGTTTGTCGGGCTTTTTACATTTCCTGCGGAAATCGCCTCGCTCTTTCTGAGTTCCAAGGAGGGCCTGCCCGAAAGCGAACTGGCCATTAACGCTTTTGTATTGGAACATACTCCCTTGGCCATGCGCTGGGTTTTTGCGGCAACGCCCATAATTGCTTTACAACTGATCGGGGCTGCCTATTTTCAAGCTATCGGGAAAGCCGTTCCGGCGCTGCTACTTACTCTTACCCGACAGGGATTCTTTTTTATTCCCTTGATCCTTATCCTACCCAAGTATTACGGTGAACTTGGGGTATGGACCTCCTTTGCCATTGCCGATGTGCTGGCCACCCTGGTAACGGGCTTTTATTTGCGAAGGGAAATAAAAAGGACCTTGAACGTTCCGGTCGTATAATACCGGGCCAAACCTATAATCGGTCCCATGGGCCACAACCCTTGGGACAACTGCATAATTGTAAGAGGTGTTTTATGCGGTAGTATTTAAGGAGAATACCCCCCCAAAAGAAGCCTTCTAAAAAAAAGAACTGCATTGTAACGATAAAATTTGCGACATGTAAATTTTCCCCTACTTTTGTTTCCCTATCTTGCTAATGTTGTTGCAGATGACCTTGTACGATTTTTTAATGTTGGACACCAAGGAACAAATGGCCAAAATTATGGTCAGTGGTACCCTAGTTACCCATTTGCACACCAAAACCAGCTCCTTCGCGCTGTATTCGATACATACCTTTTTTGTAGAGTTGGAATATTTGAAAGAACCGGAAACCAGCAATCAAGAACCCATATTGCTGCGCAAGCGTATTTTTAAGTCCGGTAATGAAATGGAAAAATATGTAGACGTGCTCTAGCGGTCCAAGCTTCCGCGATCTTCGAGCAGTTTCATCATGGTATAAACTTCTTGGTACATTTTGGACTTGCTTTTCTTGTTGTCCAAAATACGATGGGTATCGTGATAATCGTAGGTGTAGGTAGCTGCAAATTCCTCAATGTCGTCAATGTTGAAATCCACGTATTTCTGCAATACATCGGATGGTTTTACCACATGTAACCGATCCTCGTTAAACGCATCGAAAAAGTCCCATAACCCTTCCTTTGCCTTGCCCAACATTTTAAAAATCCCCCGAAGCACCTTCATTTAACTGTTTGCTTTTTTCACTATTCAACTTGTTTCTCCTGTCTAAAAAATAATATACAAAAACGCCGATTGTCGCCGCTATGGTAATGTAAAACTTTGTACTAGTATCATTATAGTCCGTTACCTTTGCGTTCAACAAAAATATCGAAATAGTGTATCCGCTTAAGATGACCGGCACTAGAAGCGCTATGCGATAGTACTTCCCTTTGGCGTCCATCATCCAGCCCAAAAATCCTATATGCGCAAACAAATGGATGAACAAGTTGTATAAAAATACTCTGTAAGAACTAAAGCCTGCTACCCTTCCGTTCGAATTGGTCAACAATTCTTGTAATCCAACTTGAGGAATCCAAGGTCTTACACCTACCGCCTTTGCCGTAATGACATCGTGAAAATAGGGCATGGTCGACACCAAAATGATGCCGACCACAACCAGCAATTCTTTAAGTGTCGTCTTCATCCATTTCTTCTGTGCCAATTGAATCTACGATTATGTCTTCCTCCGCAATATCACTTTTTGTACAAGAACTTCCCAATACCATCATACCTGTTGCCACTAGGGTAAACACTAACTTTTGTAACTTCATAACTATAAAATTTAAGGTTTTTAACGCCCCAAATTTATAGTCCTACCCATGCCGTTCAACGAGTGCTAGTGAAACATATACAACACATATCAACACTTGTAGGATTTTCCTACAAACGCCTACCGTACCTAACAAATGTAAATGAAAGATCTCCAATTGTAAAACGTTTGGCAATCTTTTCGGTGAAATTTTTTTCGTGCCGTTCCCGTACCCCATTTACAAACAGACGTCAGTCTTCGGCCTGACACGGGCGGGCCCTCACAGCAGTAAACGGTTTACAAGCCGTCGTATGCCCGTTGTACCCTTTTGGCCCCGTATTGGCGTTCCAGCCTTCGAATGGAGAAGTGTGCCTCGGCCATATTTTGAAAATGGTGGATAAAGGCCAAGTTGATGGATGCCCCGCCCGCCGCACCCAAAATCGGGACGGCCTGGGCCACAAATTTTTCGGACACCTGAATGCTAAAACGGGCCGCTATGGAAGCGATAAATTGCAGTACCGGATTGGCACTTCCCCTGAGCAACCCCTCTAAGGCTTTTGTACCGCCTTTGATGGTGGAACCAAGGGCCACCCGCGAAGCATAATAACCCGTTTCCAAACTGTCGTCGTGTTTGGTATTACCGCCCAGGGCGAATACCTGTAAACAGGCCAGTTGGGTATCGAGTTCGGACAAGTCCTCGCCATGATTGCGGGCGATGTCCATAATGGACCGCATCATCAGCTTGGTGGCTAGGGTAAGATCCACTGCAAAAGCGGAAACCCCTAGGGCACCACCAATAAAACCGGAAGAGGTAACCAAGGCCTTATAGGTCTTGTTCAATGGGGCCGGGGGGCCGTCATTTTTTTTCATGGAGGCCAAATTGGCCTTTACCACCCCGTGCAATACCTTATAACTGAGTTTTTGTAGCCACTGCTGTTGTTTTTTGGGCAAGAGTGCAATACGGTTTTCAATAACATTACCAAGCTTATTGAGTCCCTGCATGGTCCAATGCACCTGTTCCATTTTGCGTTTGGCGTTCATTAGCGCGAGTTCGTCCTCAATGGTCAATTCCTTGGTCTGTGTCATTTGAATCGTTTATAGTATTGGTAGTAAAAAAAGGGCTTCCGTTACAACCACTTGTGGTATACCCCTGAAACACCCCACCGGCAAGGGGGCCGATCAAGGCATTGCATTTGTTTCAACCTAAAAAATACCTGGAGAAAACATCCAATAAAAGCTCCATAGTACCAAAAACAAACAAAAGGCATAGAACAGATAGTTGAACAGCCTATTGCGCCGTGCCTTGGCCCGAATACGGGCCTTTGCCCGCGCCACCTGTTCCGCCGTAAACGTTTTAAAATCCACTTCGGTAGTATCTCCGTTTTCCAATAACAATTCCTGTATATTTTTTCGTTTTCTTTTTTTGAGCAAGGCCCTATTGGCCTTAACACTCTTCATCGGTTGTCCTGCATAGCCCATAAATTCTAGTTTATTTATGGGTAGCAAATTTCCCCTATTTGTTACAATGGGGATGGGAACTGCTGCACGGGATCCAAGCCATAGCGTGTTTAAATCAGCGAATCATCGTTTTACGAAAAAAAGAAATATAGGGGAGCATTTCGAAGCGGTATCGATACCCGATAACCGGTTGTTCCACCGACAAAGCCATCCTCATATTAAAGGGACGGCTGTAATTCAACTTATACCATTTTAAAGTTAAAAAGACATCCCCTGCCTTGAACTCCGATTAATAGGGTTCCACGGCAATTTCTCCCAGAATGTGTTCGTTGGAAATCAGTTGTACCTCAATATAAGCGGTATCCACACAAATGCTCGTTTCCGAGGTTTCGTATCCGATGCGGGATGCCAATAGGCTTTGCGGATTGTCGAACAGTTTCGTGGGTACGGCAATGGAAAAATTCCCTTGTTCGTCCGTAACCACCTTTATATCGGTGTCTTTTACTACAATATGGGCTCCGGACACGGGATGGTTCATTTCCAGCACCTTTCCTTTGATAAAGGTCGTTTCTTCGGCCACCTGCGGCGTCGCGATCATTCCAAGAAGTACGTCGGTCCGGGGTACTTCGACCCTAGGTTTTCTCTCAGGCTTTTCTTGCGCCATTACAGGATTGGCAAGGGCCAATACCGAAGTAAACCCCAGAAGGAACGCACTTCTTCTAAATTGGTTTCGGGACACCGAAGGCAGCGGAACGTTCAACTGTTCGGGGGTAAAACGCCCGCACAATTTGGCTCCTTTGGCTATTTTTTGGGCCAGCTCCGTTTTGGAGCTAGCGGTAAAATCGACCACTTCTTTGGAACAGCTGCCGCAAAATGCCCCCTTTTCGGTGGCCGTCATCGTATTCCAGTCTTCGTGGCAGGGGGTCGGTATCGTAATCTTGTAACGCATGATATCTATTTTATACTGCTAAACTAACGCGGTCGGTACAACGGTAAAACCCAAAATGAGCCAAACGGCCGTTTGAGTGAGGAAAAGGGACCATTTAGTTGTGCTATTTCAAAGTTAAAATGCTAAAAAGGATAACGGACATGGGAATGCCGCTTCCTATTTGCCTTCTTTGGTCGTTTTGGGAACACCAAAACCAACCTTCACCAGCTGTTTTTTACTCCCTCTTTTGGCATAGAACAACAACTGCCCGCGCTCTTTATCGATCAACGGCCTGGAAACCATGATGGGCAAGCGCACCTCCTTGTCATCTATGAGCTTTTGGTAATCCATTTCTCCCGAACCGTTGAGCCGAATGACGAACATGTTCGGATTTTTACTGTATCCCTGTTTGAATATAATTCGGTTTCTGCCCAGCTTTTGTGGGTGCTCCCCGGAGTTGATAAAAAAGTACATGGAATCGTCCTTACCAAAGGCCGTATAGGAGGCGTAGGCCTCATCGCCACGGGTCACTTCGGTTTTATTGATGTTACGGGCCCATTCCATGGTGCCGTCGGCGGCCAACTTGGCACAAACAATATCATTGTAATGGTAGTTTTCCACTTTTCGGGTACTGCTGTCGCCAATGTCGTTTCCGGTAGTTACAAAATACTCTTCGGCACTGAACAGTATCTCTTTTTTTTCGGTGATATGTACATCCTTAAAAATGAGGTTTTTTATTTCGGCGTTCACTTCTCGGCCAAACTTGTCCAACATAAACTGCTCGGAGAACGGATTATACTTTTTTGTTTGCAGCGCAAGGGTTTTGGCATCCAACTTAAAATACACCAGCCCGTTGTAACGCTTGTCCTTACGGTCGGCGTAAAAGCCTACCGCGGTAAGCTCCCCATCGCTCAATAGCGGTTTCAAGGCCTCGGGAAAACGCCCTCCCTCATTGAATTCCTGGGTTTGGTGCCCGCTATTGGTCACCCGTACCAATTCGTATTGAAAACGACGTTCCTTTGCATCGAATCGCCTTTTTTTGAAGTAGGCCTTTCCCATTAGATAAAGCGTTTTCAAATCCTTGGAAACCGCAATATTTTCAAAGGCATAGTTTTTTTCTACGATCTGATCTGAAAAATCGTAGACCATTTGTTGTTTTAAATCGGTACCGTAGAGATACATATGGTATTTCTCCGCTTTGCCTTCCCGATGGTGAACGGTAATGGCGAAGGCCGAACGGTCGTCGTTAAAGAAGGTGGCCGTTGAAAAACCGTTTCCAAAATTTCGATTGTATTTGTTTACCGCCAAGGGGTTCAACACCGTTTTGGAGGGCACTGAAAGTATGGTGCGCTCGGTAAAATTAAAATCGTGCAGCGGGCTTTGGTGCACTACATAGGCATAGGCCTCGGAGCGATCATCGTACTTGAGTTCCAAAAGGTATAGCTGCCCGTTGCGCACAAAACCATCTACCATATGCTTTCCGGCATACTTGTAATTGTAGTCGGTTTCGAGGTTCATATCGGCATTGTATACCGCTATAAAATGCCCCTTGGGCCGTAGCGGCATTCCTCCATAATAGGTACGGACCATTACGGTTTTTTCGTCGGAACCATTGATAGATAGTACGGTGGAGAACTTATACCGGTCGGAATAATTCTCGCCCAGGTCGTAATGGATGGGCATTTCTTGGGCGTTGCCGCACAGGGCGACCAACCAAAAGAGCAACAGGGCATAGCGCTTTTGAAATCTCATAAGTAGGTTTTTGGGATACGCTAATTGCCGGGGAAATCCGCTTTGCGTTTTTCCAGAAAAGCAGTAGTGCCCTCCTTAAAATCCGCAGTGCCAAAACAGGCACCAAAGGCTTCGATCTCGGCCTCGTATCCGTTACTAGTACTCTTAAAACCGGCATTTACCGCTTTTATTGCCTGAGCAATGGCAACGGTGGAATTATTCGCTATTTTGGCCGCTATTTTTTTACAGTGGGCCAAAAGGTCCGCTTGCGGCACTACATGGTTTACCAAACCGTAATCCAAGGCCCGGTCGGCCTCGATCATTCCGGCCGTCATGATCAGTTCCATAGCGCGGCCCTTACCCATCAACTGTGGCAATCGTTGGGTACCCCCATAACCCGGTATTACCCCCAACGAGACCTCGGGAAGCCCCATACGGGCATTTTGGGAGGCCACCCTAAAATGGCAGGCCATCGCCAGTTCCAGTCCGCCGCCGAGCGCGAACCCATTGATCGCCGCGATTACCGGGGTAGCCAGGTTTTCCACATAATCGAACAATTGTGCCTGTCCCTTGGCGGCCAATTCACTCCCCTGCTCCGTCGAAAAATTGGCGAACTCCGAAATATCGGCCCCCGCTACAAAGGCCTTGTCCCCACTTCCGGTAAGAATGATCGTTTTCACCCGGGCATCGGCATTTAGCTGTTTGAAGGCTTCGTGCAGTTCTTGAATGGTTTCCCGATTGAGCGCATTGAGTTTGCTCGGCCGGTTAATGGTTATAACGGAGGTATGCCCTTCTTGGGCCATCAGTAAGGTGTTGAATTGCATCATTGCTGTTTTGGAAACCGCTTATTGCTCCAAAAATTCGCCCAAACGGTCTAAGTTATCGTTCCAAAAATACTCATACTTTTTCAACCAAAATTGTACTTCTTTCAGGGCCTTGAGCTGTAGGTATAAAAAACGGTCCCTTCCCTGCTGATCCACACCCACCAAACCACTGTCGAGCAATACCTTTATGTGTTTGGATACCGCAGGGCGGCTCATATCAAAATTTTCCGCTATGGCATTGATGTTTACCGGTTCACGCGCCACCAAATCGATAATACTCCTCCTTGTAGGGTCGGCAATCGCTTTAAATACATCCATTATGATCGTAAATAAGTTACCAGGTTCTTTGTTAAAATCTTCTTTCGCCATCCGTTCGCCAAAATTTGGCGGACAAATACCCGCTCAAAAATGCCGCTAAACCCGGAATGTTTAAAATAAAGATCCACCGTGTCGCCCTTATCCTTCAGTTCAAAGCTGACCATGGTATCCAACTTACCATTGCACCAGCTGAACACCAATCTTTCCTTGGGTAATACCTCAAGCACCTCACAATGCACAATACCGTCGAAACCCCTTTGGGGTTCGGTCCTGAACTGAAATTTGTGCCCGATTACAGGTGCAATATCGCAGGGCATCAGCCATTGGCTCATGGCCTCGGGATCGGTGAGTGCCCGCCATAGCCGATCCACGGTACAGGCATAGGTGCGTTTTAATGTAATGTGATCTTTCATCAGTTTAGGAGATATGATTTTTTAATGGTCGCCATTAGGGCATCGTTCACATCGGAAGTGGACCGAAGTACCGTTTCAAAATTCATTCGTTCGGACCCTTTAAAGCTTGTTGCGGCGGTAAAACCCGGTGCCGGGGTAGTTAAATTGATGGCAACGATCACCGCCTCCCCTTTTCCTTTGGTAATAGCAAACCGATTGTTGCGGTAAAAGGGAATATAGGTTTTGCAGGGCCGCACCACTACGTCCTTCCCCAATTTGCCAAGTGCGGTTTTTAAGGTTTCATAGATGTTCCTTGCGTTTTCGGATGTAAAAAGGTCCTTTTCAAAGTTCGATGCCCCCGAATAAGGGTCCTTGTCGGAAAACACCTCATACACTTTTTGGGCCTGAAAATGACCTAGTTGGTGCTCGACCTTTAAAAACCCTATGATTTCCTTTTTTGCTTCCAAACCACTTTTAGCCACGATTGTCGTCCAAGCGGAGATATCCTTGCCAGTTTTACTTTCTAAATTTTGGAGGATGGCCTCCCCCATTTGTTTTGGTCCTAATGCCATGTCGATTGTTTTTATGTAACTTTTAGGTTACAAATATATGTGTAACTTTTTAGTTACGCAAATTTGTAGGCAATAAATTGCTCAAAGGTCCTTACCGAAACCGTGTTCAGGTCGGTAAACCGAGCGCTGTTATAGCGTGAATTGCTGGGAAAGATGGGTTTTCGGAAAGGTTTAAACGAATTATGAGGTATCCTAATAAGATGACAAGCGGAAGCAAGCCATTGCAACGGCAGCGGCACTTACATTAAGCAATTTTGGGCAACTGACCGCTTTCCGTGGTCTCCCTTGGAAAAAGAACGGTAAACACCGTTCCCTTGCCTTCTTTTGAGGTAAAATCGATTTGACCGTTATAGGTTTCCACAATGTTCTTTACCATTCCCAGCCCTAGTCCCATACCGCTGGATTTGGTTGTAAACTTAGGCTCAAAGATCTTTTCTTTATGCGTATCCGCAATGCCTATTCCATTATCGGCCACCGAAATTTTTACGTATGCCCCTTCGGATGCCACCGATACCAAAATACGCGGCGAGGGAACTTCGGGAACGGCCTGAATGGCATTTTTCACCAAATTGGTCAACACCCGGATGAGTTGTGTTCGGTCCAGTTTGGCAATGATCTCTTCCTCCTCGCTGATAAAATGAATATAGTCCTCATTAAAAATGTCCAGGGCCAAGCGCACTATTTTTACCACGTTCAGGGTCTCGTTCTGTTGTGCGGGCATTTTTGCAAAGTTGGAAAAAGCGGAAGCAATATTACTCATGGTATCGATCTGCTGTATCAAGGTATCCGAAAACTCGGCCATTTTTTTATCGATATCGGGATCATCGGAGTCGAACCTTCGCTCAAAACTCTGCACGCTCAACCGCATGGGCGTAAGCGGGTTTTTAATTTCGTGCGCCACCTGCTTTGCCATCTCCCGCCAAGCCTGCTCCCTTTCGCTCCGGGCCAGCTTTGCGGCACTTTGCTGCAACTCGTCGATCATGTTATTGTACGACTTTACGAGCTTTCCGATTTCCTCTCCCGGTTCTGAAATAAATATTTTTTCGTTTCTCCCGGTCAGATCTGTTTTGTCCAGCATATCCGAAATGGTGTGCAACGATCGGGTAATGTACTTTGAAATAAAGTAGGCCAGTGCGATCGCCAGCAACAGCATCAAAAAATACACTCCTCCCAAGCGCATCAAAAACTCCCGAAGCTCCCTATCGTTAAAGGTATTGTCCTCGAAATAGGGCAAATTCAAAATTCCTATCGGCTTAAATTTGGCATCGGTAATATAGGTGTAGGAGGCCTGATAGCGATCCCCGGCCGCCGAATTTTCTTCCACATAACGGTTGCGGGCACTTTGCGCCAAATTATTGAGGATTTCGGCATCCAAACAGTTGGAAATGGAATCGCTCTCGAATTTTGGTCGCGAACTTTTGATCAACTCCCCGTCCAAATCGTATATATTGAAGTTTACGTTTTGTACATCGGCAATTTCATAGATCTCATCCTTAAAAATATATTCCAGGTTTTCGGTGGTTGGGGGATAGGTCGTTTTTTTTAAGGTGTAGTTGATGCTCTGCTTTATTTGATCTTCCTTTCGCTCCAGACGGTTATCGTGGTAGTCTCGGTTTTGTTCGTGGTATTGGTATACGGTAATCCCAGCAATCAATACCGAAGCGATCAACACCAGCAGGATCATGGAGATAAAGATCCGCGACCGTAAAGAGAACTTTGTAAACAAATTGAACCAATTTAACTTAGTATGCCATGAACTCATTTAGACTTTTTGGATTGAAGCGAAAATTAGTGATTTAAAGGCCTGTTGAAGACTTTTTTGAGTTTCATAGCAGGGCTACGAGAGGAAAAAAAGGCAAAAACAGGGCTGTAAAGGACAATTTTTTAGCCAATTAAAAAAGTCTAAATGAGTTCCATATCTGGTATTAAAGATACTAATACCATTTGAACTCCAAACCGCCCATCATCCTTAGGCTCCGTTCGAGCGTGCCCCCTCCGGGGAACAAGTGCCTTATACCATTTCTGGTATTACCCCAGCGATACGCGCAAGTGGTTCCCTAGGACCGAGCCACCAACACCAATCAAAAACCAGGCCATCCGCCCGAAAAATGCTTCCGCTCCCACAAATTATCGAAGGGATGTTTCCTGCCGGTTCGATTTTCAATGTATCTTTGAGGGGTTTTCGCTAAAACGGTATACATGCAGGATTTTTTCTTCTATCTGACCCTTGGGCTACAACACGTTCTCGATTTCAACGCCTATGACCATATTTTATTTTTATCGGCCCTAGCGGTACCCTTTACCTTCAAACATTGGAAACCCGTTTTGGTATTGGCCACACTTTTTACCATTGCCCACTGTTCGTCCCTGGCCTTATCGGTTTACGATGTACTAGTGATGGACGTGGCCTGGATCGAATTTTTAATTCCGGTGACCATCGCGCTTACCGCCCTCTTTAACCTGTCGTACGCCAAAGCCGATAAAAGTCAAAAAAGCCTGGTGCTGCATGGTATTGCTACCGTATTTTTTGGATTGATCCACGGTTTCGGCTTTAGCAACTATTTTAAAATGCTGATGGCCGAAGAAACCGACAAATTATCGCCTTTGTTCGGTTTTGCATCAGGTATTGAAGTTTCGCAGGTGTTGATCGTACTAACGGTTTTGCTCTTCTCATGGGCCGTTCAATCGATCGGAAAGGTCAGACATCCGATTTTTACGGTGGTGGCCTCCATTTTCATTATCTTTTTGACCACTCCGATGATGATCTCGACCTTTCCCGGGTAGCATTTCACGCAATATTAACCCATTTTCGTTGTAGGAATTTGGTAAAGCGGGTATATTAGTGGTTCTTCGGGAAATCAAAAGTTCCAAGGGATCGCATATGAACGAGAGCAAGCAAACAAAATACGACAAGGCCTATTTGCGGATGGCACAGGAATGGGGAAAATTGTCGTACTGCAAGCGAAAACAAGTGGGTGCCATCATTGTAAAGGACCGTATGATCATCTCCGACGGGTACAACGGTACGCCGACCGGATTTGAAAACTACTGTGAGGACGATGAGGGCTACACCAAATGGTACGTATTGCATGCAGAGGCCAATGCGATCAGCAAAGTAGCGGCCTCCACGCAATCCTGCGAAGGGGCAACCCTATACATTACGTTATCGCCCTGCAAGGAATGTAGCAAGTTGATCCACCAATGTGGCATAAAACGTGTAGTATATAAAACGGCGTACAAAGATACTTCCGGATTGGCCTTTTTGGAAAAAGCCGGCGTATCGCTCGTGGCCATGCCCGATATCGAAAGTCTGGCCCCAAAGCGTTAACATATGAATAAAATAGCTCGATTTCTTTGGCCTACCGTTATTGCCGCCGCATTGGGGTTGGGTATTTTTTTGGGGGGCAAGCTCAATTTTAACGACTCCCCGGAAAAATTGTTCACCACCAATTCCAAAAAGGACAAATTGAACCGTTTGATCGACTATATCGATTACGAATATGTCGATGAAATCGATACCGACAGTATTGTCGATGTTACCGTGAACAATATTCTGGAAAAGCTAGACCCCCATTCGGTATACATTCCCGAAAGGGAAATGTCGCAGGTGTCCGAAAACATGAAAGGCGATTTTGTGGGCATTGGCATCAATTTTTACCCGATAAAGGATACCATTGCGGTAATCCGAACCATTCCCAAAGGCCCCAGTTTTAAAAAGGGCATATTGGCAGGGGACCGTATTTTAATGGCGGACAAGGACACCCTGTACGGAAAGGATATGGGCAACGAGGCCATCATAAAAAAACTGAAAGGAAAAAAAGGAAGCTCCGTACGCCTAAAAGTGTATCGAAAATCGGAAGACCGCACCTTTTCGGTAACCGTCACCAGGGACGTGGTCCCCATCAAAAGCGTTTCATCCTATTTTATGCTGAACGACGACATCGGTTATATCAAGGTAAACCGTTTTGCGGAATCTACCTTTAAAGAGTTTAAAAAGGCGCTGAAGGAGCTTCAGTCCAAAGGAGCCAAAAAACTTGCCTTGGACCTTCGGGACAATCCTGGAGGGTATTTGAATATTGCCGAGCGAATGGCCGATGAATTTCTAAAAGACGGCAAATTGATTCTTTTCACCAAGAACAAAAAAGGGAAGATAGACAAGGTGTATGCCACTGAAAAGGGCACTTTTGAAGACCAGCCCATTTATGTGCTCATCAACGGTCGCTCCGCCTCCGCAAGCGAAATTATTGCCGGCGCTCTGCAGGACAATGATGTTGGTACCATCGTGGGCCGCCGTTCGTTCGGAAAAGGCTTGGTACAACGCGAAATGGAACTTGGCGATGGGTCCGCGGTACGGCTTACCGTTTCCAGGTATTACACCCCTACGGGACGTTCCATTCAAAAATCGTACAAGAACGGCCATAAGGACTATTATCAAAAATTTACCGACCGCTACCATAACGGGGAACTCATTTCGGTGGACAGCATCAAGGTTGCCGATTCCCTCAAATTCACTACGCCCAAAGGAAAGATAGTTTATGGTGGCGGCGGAATTATACCGGACGTGTTCGTACCCATTGGAAAGAACGAGGAAGAGGTGATCAACGTTCGGGAAAGTTCGGGACTCTTCTCTTATTTCGCTTTTGGCCATTTGGACGAAGATCGCTCGCGGTATCGCGATTATACCAAAAAGACGTTTTTGAACGATTTTACACCAGATGATATCCTTTTCGAGAAGTTTATCGATTTTTGCCTACAGCAAGGTTTTCAGATGGACTTTTATGGATTTGAGGACAAAATAAAGCGTTATTTGAAAGCGGCCATCGCGGACCAACTGTTCGATTCGAACCTGCATGCCAAGATTATCGGCGAGGACGATGCCATGCTCCAAAAAATTATAACGTTGGAAAGGGCCGTAGCGAAGGAGGGGGAAACCCTTAACGAAGAAGATTAATCTTCGTTTACCTTTTTCTGGATTTTTCTTGAGGTCATAAAAATAAGCAGCAATACCATTGCGCACAACGAGGCGACGATACCGATCAAAGCGACTACACTATCGCCCTCCAAAAGGTTATCGAAATCCAAAAGGGTAACGTTGTACGAAATTAAGGCAATGGCCAAGATCATTAGTATGATGGGGAAGGCTTTTTTCATGGTATAGATCGAAATTTGTTAATTTAAAAGTCCGCTAATATTGGTCGTGAAGAGCTTCACCGCAATGGCCATCAAAATGACCCCAAAAACCTTACGGATAACACTTACACCGTTCTTTCCCAATACCTTTTCCAATCGTACGGACGACTTCAATACAAGATACACAAAAATAATGTTCAAGATGATGGCAACAATGATATTCTCCACATGGTACTCGGCCCGCAAGGAAAGCAAGGAGGTGAGCGTTCCCGCACCGGCAATAAGCGGAAATGCAATGGGCACTACCGAAGCGCTCTCGGCCTCATCGTCCTTGTAAAGGGAAATACCCAAGATCATTTCTATGGCCAGAAAGAAAATGATAAACGCCCCGGCAACCGCAAAGGAATTGACATCGATACCGATAAGCTTTAAAATTTCTTCCCCCAAAAATAGAAAGGCGACCATCAAACATGCTGCAACGATCGAAGCCTTCTCCGATTGTATATGCCCAACTTTATTGCGAAGGCCGATAATAATGGGGATGCTGCCCAAAATATCGATAACCGCGAACAGCACCATAGTGGCCGTTGTGATTTCCCTTAGATCAAAGTGAAGATCCATCTCTTTTTTTTTGTAAAATTACAGTTTCAAACGGTGTTTTCAGTGCTTTTTATCAGAAATGATGTTCGTGGGAAATGCACTAAAAAAGTATCTTTAAACTTGTAATACAACGCTATGTTTCAGTTAGGAAAAACCATTGTTTCGGAGGAAATTATCGATACCGATTTTGTATGTAACCTCAACGCCTGTAAAGGGGCGTGTTGCGTGGACGGAAACGCCGGCGCACCTTTGGAAGATGCGGAGACCGAAATTCTTTTGGATATTTACGAGAAGGTAAAACCCTTTTTGCGCGAAGAGGGAAAAGCGGCCATTGCGGAGCAAGGGACCTTCGTGAAAGGGGAAGATGGGGAATGGGAAACACCCTTGGTCAACGATAGTGAATGTGCCTATGTTATCTTTTCCGAAAACGGCACGGCAAAATGTGGCTTGGAAGAAGCCTACGAAAAGGGCGCCACATCATGGAAAAAACCGATCTCTTGCCATTTGTATCCCGTCCGCGTTCGGGAATATACCGAACTGACCGCGGTAAACTACCACCGCTGGGAAATATGCGACCCTGCCTGTAGTTTGGGTACGGAGCTAAAGGTACCGATCTATAAATTTGTGAAAGAGGCCCTGGAACGGAAGTTTGGAAAAGCCTGGTACCAAGAACTGGAGCAAGTGGCCGAAGAACACCTTAAATCGTAGGGATCCGGAGAACTACCTTGGTGCCTGCGGCCCGATCTTCGGCATCGTAAAGGTCTACAAAGGCAATTTCGAAGGAGTGCTCAAAATCTTTGGAAAAGTTGGCCAGCCGCTCCTTGGTGATATCGATGCCCACCGATTTTCTTTTCAGCACCCTACCTTCCTTAATTTTTGCGGCGGCCTCGCGGCCTACACCGTTGTCGCGGATTTCAATAATGATGAACGCCTCCCCGTCGCGGCGAACGTGCAATGAAATTTCCTTAGATCCTTCTTTTGAGGAAAGACCGTGCCAAAGCGCGTTCTCCAAAAACGGCTGCAAAATTAGCGAAGGGATTTTCACCTGCTGGGTATCGATACCCTCCTCCACCTTGATCTGAAAATCGATTTCGTTGGAAAATCGGATATCTTCAATGTTCATGTACAACGATACCGTTTCCAACTCCTCTGCCAAGGGAATTTCCTTGACCGAGGACGCCTCTAAAATTTTGCGCACCAGCTTTGAAAACTTGTTCAAATAGTGCACCGCATTTTTTTGCTCGTTGTTAATGATATACAACTTAATGGAATTCAGCGAATTGAAAAGAAAATGGGGGTTCATTTGACTGCGGAGCATGCTCTGCTCCAAGGTGAGCACTTTCTTTTCGTTCTTTAACTGATACTGGCGGTATAAAATGTAAAAGATACCGGCCAGCAATGCCAGGGCGATACCACTGATCAAGATCAAGGTCTCGTTTTTGCGCAATTTCAGCTTAACGTTTTCGTTCTCCATGGCCAACACCTCGATCTGGTTGGTCTTCTTCTCCGCCTCGTAGCGTACGATCATATCGTTCACATAGCGCATGTTTCGCTCTTTGGAAATTTCCCTATCGTAACGCTGCGCCAGTTTGTGATATTCAAAGGCCTTTTCAAAATTCTTTTGCCGCTCCCATAGATCGGATAAAAATTTATAGGCTTCGGAAACGTTGCTCTTCAAATCAAAACGTTCCGCCAAATCTTTTCCTTTCATCAGGTATCGGTTGGCTTCCCCGCACCGATCTAGGTGCATGAGGCTCCATCCCATATTAATGTATACCGAGGAAATGATCGCTTTGTCCCCTAGGGCCTCCGCGGTCGGTAACATACGTTCCAACAACGCCAACGCCCGCTCGGTAAGCCCTTGGTGTACGTATACGTGGGCCAAACTATAGTTACAGATGACCCGCCCACGATCCGAATCTATCTTTTCATTGTATACCAAGGAAGCTTTAAAGCTCTCTTCCGCTTCCTTTAATTTGCCCTGCGCCTCAAAACACTCCCCGATATTTTGGTAATTGATGGCCAGGCCCAGGTTATTGTCCAGCTCCTTGTCCAGCGCCACCGATTCTTGAAACTGGCCAATGGCCAGGTCGTACTGCTCCAACAACTGATAAATGTTACCGATACTGTTGGACGACACGTTCATGCTGCGCTTAAGCCCTATGGAAGGTTCTTTAACGGACTCGGCCAACGCCAGTGCTTTTTGACTGTAATCCAGTGCCGATTTTATAACCTCCGTGCGTCTGAAGATCACACTGATCATGTTAAGGCTATATACCTCAAATTCCAGATTTTTACAGGCCACCGCGGCCGTAAGGGCTTGCTGGTGCAACGCAAGGCTACGGGAAAATTCTGAAACGTCCCGATAACTTCTGCCCATTTGGTTCAATGCATACGCACGACCGTCCAAATAGTTCCGTTCCAGTGCTTTGGAAGCAAAAAAGGACATCAAAAAAGTATCTTTTCGCACTGGGCGAAGTACCGCATCCAGCTCCTGATATGTTTTTGGTGCCACGTCGATAAGACTATCGACCGTTGTTGCGAAAGATTGTGGAACTTCCTGTGCCCGAGCGGGCCGTACCGACCCAAACAGCAAAAAGGCAAATACCACTGTGATAACCGCTTGAGCATCAAGACATATGTAAGGTTTGGGACACTGCATAGGGAACGCTAGAGCATGTCCAGAAAATCGGATTTTTTCTGGCGCGACACGGGTATCTTGTGGTTGGATTTTAGAATGACGTAGCCATCGGTCTTCAAAAACTCCTTTATTTTGTGCAGGTTGATGATATAGGAATTATGTATTCTAAAAAACGAATCGTCCGGAAGCAGTTCGTTCACCTCTTTCAATTTTTTGGTCAGTACAATTTTTTGACCATCGGACAAGTAGAGCGTGCTATAGTTTCCGTCGGACTCGGCATACAATATTTCATCGTTTTCCAAAAAAAGCAGCTTTCCATCGGTATTGATGGTAATTTTTTTATGACTGGCCTTTGCATTGAAATTCAACAAGATACGCTCCAAACGTTCGGCGGAGAAATGCTTCGCATTGTGTTTTTTGATCTTAAAAATGGTATCCTTGAGATCATCGGTATCGATCGGTTTTAACAAATAGTCGATCGCCTCGTGCTTTAAGGCCTTGATGGCATATTGGTTGTAGGCCGTGGTAATGACCACTGGAAAGTTTTTGTTGGTCAATTTCTGGATAAACTGAAAACCGTCCATGGTCGGCATTTCAATATCAAGAAAAAGACAGTCGGGTGTATTGCGTTCCAAGTAGTCCAACGCCTCCCTTGGATCGGTAAAAGATGCACCGATATTGATTTCGTCACTAAAATTGGTCAACTCCCAAGACAAACTTTGCAGCGCCTTGATTTCATCGTCGACAAGTACCGCCTCTATCATCTTCGAATGGATATGTTAATGGTTAAAATAATCAAAAATAGTATTATGCGTAAGGTTTTTATAAAAAGATGTGTCAATGGAAGCTTTTCCAGTATAATCGGTCAAAACCGGGCTATCCTCCATTTAGGTCGTAAATAGGGCTATCGTAAAAGAATTTCATCCTACTTAAACGGTTCGTCAAGGTGCCGGCAAACCTACAAGGAAAACATATTCCCATAACCGTAAAAATTATCTTCCGCCAAGGGCTCCCACATATTTCAGCTCTCGCCGTTTCCCTGAAAACTCTTGAGGACCCTTGCACGAAGGAACATCATTTCAAGAAGCGTTTTTGTACAAGGAAGACATTCCATGTTGCGCTTTTTAGAGACAATAAACACTGTAAAAACCTACAATTTACCGTCTTGCAAAGTGCTAAAAATAGCGAGATTTCCATTTATACAAAAAAAACTGCCATTTATACATGGATCGTATGCCGATTCCACCCTTTACATACTTTAGCGCTGCCATAATACCAAAAGGCACTTCGAAAAATAAAAGTGAACAAAATGAAAAAATGTCTCATCATGTTTCTGGTTTTTGTGTGCGCATTACTTCTGGCGACCGTGATCCAAAAAGCGGATAATTCCGTACATATTTCGGGTATTACACAGGCGCAAAATTAGTCTATGTTTTTGCAAGAAATCGCACCAAAGCTAACGACAAAGGGATTTAGAAAGAAATATGATTTCTTTTTGTAAGTTTTTCCTACATTACCAGTAGGCTTGCTACAAAAAAGAATTAACATTGACTTAACATAAAGTTTTGATTTATAAGGCTCTTAGAACTTAAAATGTGTATTTTTACAAATCGATTCCCCAAGTCGACCGCTAGTTTCAAAAATCAGTTACCAACCTAACATGGTTTTGAGTACTATTGGTATAAAAAATTTTGGGACTTCAATCACCCCAGAACATATTTATGAGACTGCCAGCCGTTAGGTACGACTCTACGGTCATGTTTTAACAAAGAACATGAAGTGTCGCAAGACAACCATCCGATGAGTTTGCCATCACTGAGCGCCAAATCGATTCGTCGGTTCGGTGTAATGTTCGATAATTAGGTTTCGGGGGAACTACCTAAGTCGACACTCTAGTGAGGCAACATCGATTTAGATACTTCGGGAGGGTCGTACAGGTTTGGCGGTATCATATGTTCTAATTCCTTTGATCGAAAGGGAGTTGTTGTGCCATTGCCCCCGCTACAACACGGCACATTTCAAATAACGGACACATCCATACCTCTTGGCACACTACCCCTACCGACAGCGATGTAACTAATTTTTAGACTTTGTTGCTTTTTTGACCTTGGTTAAATTTAATTGGGGTCGCCCTTTTATGAAATCCGATAAGGTTTTTCATAAAAGCCAACCATTTTTGAAGGGGACCACCTTCAAACCAAAAAGTATATTCCAAAACATACTTTTTGGTTTAAAATTTACTGTTGAACTTCAATGTAAATTTTATGTAAACCCTTATTCTTCGTCAACGTCAGCATATATCACTTGCGAGCCTAGATTTCAACATGCTATGTTAAAAACTTTGTAGTTTTAAATCTCAAACAACCATCAAAAAACCCCTCTTTTTTTGAATCTTTGTCAGCCCGTACACAAGGGTATTTTGCCTCCCGTTCACACTAACTTTTTAAACCATAAAAATATGTCCACAGCCCTAGAGCCGATCTTGGAACCCAACGACGACCGATTTGTTATCTTCCCCATACAGCATCACGATCTGTGGGAATGGTATAAAAAGTGTGAGGCATGTTTTTGGACGGCCGAGGAAATCGACCTTCACGAAGACCTGAACGATTGGAACAACAAACTAAGTGATGACGAACGCTATTTTGTGAAACACATTCTAGCATTTTTCGCAGCTTCCGACGGTATCGTAAACGAAAACCTAGCGGAAAACTTTGTTAGTGAGGTACAATATACGGAGGCCAAATTTTTCTATGGTTTCCAGATTATGATGGAAAACATCCATTCGGAAACCTATTCGCTCTTGATCGATACTTATGTAAAGGACGAAAAGGAAAAAGGAATGCTTTTTAGGGCCATTGAAAACTTTCCGGCAATCCGAAAAAAAGCGGATTGGGCGCTCAAGTGGATCGATTCGCCCAGTTTTGCGGAACGGCTTATCGCCTTTGCAGCGGTAGAGGGCATCTTTTTTTCCGGTGCGTTCTGTTCAATTTTCTGGTTAAAGAAAAGAGGATTGATGCCCGGGCTTACCTTTTCCAATGAGTTGATTTCCCGTGACGAGGGCATGCACTGCGACTATGCGGTACACCTCCACAACAAACACTTGATGAACAAGGTTCCAAAAGAGCGCATCACCGAAATTTTGACCAACGCATTGGAAATCGAAAGAGAATTCATAACCGAATCCTTACCGGTGAGCCTTATTGGGATGAACTCCAATTTGATGACCCAATACCTAGAGTTCGTTACGGACCGTTTGCTGGTAGAATTGGAATGCGACAAGGTATATAACGCCACCAATCCTTTTGACTTTATGGATATGATTTCCCTTCAAGGAAAAACCAATTTCTTTGAAAAACGGGTCTCGGAATACCAAAAAGCAGGCGTATTGAACAAGGAAAAGGACGAAGACGCCCAGAAAATCAGTTTCGACGCGGATTTCTAAATACCGAACATACTTTTATAACCCACCTTCTTTCCTTCTTGGAAAGCATACCGGGTGTTTTGATCAACCATCATACAATTGCCGAACCAAACCAACGTATCGGCCCAACCAACGTATCACTTAAATTAAAGTAAGCACATGTTTGTACTCAAAAGAGACGGAAGAAAGGAACAGGTCATGTTCGACAAAATTACGGCCCGCGTAAGAAAGCTTTGTTATGGCCTCAACGGACTAGTAGATCCTTTAAAAGTGGCCATGAGGGTCATCGAAGGCCTCTACGATGGGGTGACCACCTCGGAACTGGATAACCTTGCCGCCGAAATTGCCGCTACAATGACCACCACGCATCCGGATTATGCCAAATTGGCCGCACGCATATCCGTATCGAACCTACACAAAAACACCAAAAAATCGTTTTCCGAAACGATGAAGGACCTTTACGAGTACGTGAACCCGAGAACCGGTAAAAAAGCACCGCTTTTGTCCGACGAAGTGTTTGCCGTAATTTCCGAAAACGCTGAGCGTTTGGATTCTACCATTATCTACAACCGTGATTTCGGATACGATTACTTTGGTTTCAAAACCCTCGAACGTTCCTATCTGTTGAAGTTGAACGGTAACATTGCCGAGCGACCACAGCACATGCTCATGCGGGTATCCGTAGGCATCCACCTTAACGATCTGGACGCCGCCATAGAAACCTATGAGCTGATGTCGAAAAAGTACTTTACCCACGCCACCCCGACACTTTTCAATTCCGGTACGCCAAAACCACAAATGTCGTCCTGTTTCCTCTTGGCGATGAAAGACGATAGTATCGACGGCATATACGACACCTTAAAAAACACGGCCAAAATTTCCCAATCTGCGGGAGGTATCGGTCTATCCATACACAACATTCGCGCAACCGGCTCCTACATCGGTGGCACCAATGGCACCTCTAACGGGGTAGTTCCCATGCTACGGGTATTCAACGATACCGCCCGCTACGTAGACCAAGGTGGTGGAAAAAGAAAAGGAAGTTTCGCAATTTACATGGAACCATGGCATGCGGACATCTATGAGTTTTTAGATCTAAAAAAGAACCACGGTAAAGAGGAAATGCGTGCGCGCGACCTGTTCTATGCCATGTGGATTCCAGACCTGTTCATGAAACGCGTAGAGGCCAATGAGAGTTGGACCCTAATGTGCCCCAACGAATGCCCAGACCTGTTCAATAACCATAGTGATGCCTTCGAAAGCCTTTACGCCAAATATGAAGCGGAAGGAAAAGGCCGTAAAACGGTAAAAGCACGGGAACTATGGGAAAAAATATTGGAAAGTCAGATCGAGACCGGAACACCATACATGCTCTACAAGGATGCTGCAAACCGCAAGAGCAACCAAAAAAACTTGGGTACCATACGTTCTTCCAACCTGTGTACCGAAATTATGGAGTATACCTCTCCCGACGAAATTGCGGTATGCAACCTGGCTTCTATCGCCTTACCGATGTTCGTTAAAAACGGGGAGTTCAATCACAAAGAACTGTTCAAGGTGACCAAAAGGGTCACCAAAAACCTGAACAAGGTAATCGACCGCAATTATTACCCGGTAAAGGAAGCTGAAAACTCCAACATGCGCCACCGTCCCATTGGGCTCGGTGTCCAAGGTTTGGCGGACACCTTTATCCTGTTGCGTTTGCCATTTACCAGCGACGATGCCAAAAAGTTGAACCAAGAAATTTTTGAGACGCTATATTTTGCAGCGGTAACCGCTTCCATGGAACTTGCACAGGAAGAAGGAACCTATTCTTCTTACGAAGGTTCCCCGATTTCACAAGGTGAGTTTCAGCACAACCTATGGAACATAAAAGATGAAGAACTTTCCGGAAGATGGGATTGGGGCAAACTAAGAAAAGAAGTGCAAAAGAACGGTGTTCGCAACTCCTTGTTGGTAGCACCGATGCCAACCGCTTCCACCTCACAGATATTGGGGAACAACGAATGTTTTGAACCCTATACGTCCAATATTTACACCCGACGGGTACTTTCCGGTGAGTTTATCGTAGTAAACAAGCACCTTTTGGAAGATTTGGTATCCTTAGGCCTTTGGAACGAAAACATGAAGCAAGAGTTGATGCGTGCCAATGGCTCCATTCAACATATTGAAACCATACCACAGGAAATCCGTGACCTTTATAAAACGGTTTGGGAATTGAGCATGAAGGACATCATCGACATGTCGCGCCATAGAGGTTATTTTATCGACCAAAGCCAGTCGCTCAACTTGTTTATGGAAAACGCCAACTACGCAAAGTTGACCTCCATGCACTTTTACGCCTGGAAGAGCGGCCTGAAAACCGGAATGTACTATCTGCGTACAAAAGCTGCCGTAGATGCCATTAAATTTACTTTGGACAACACCAAGAAGAAGGAAATGCCTATCAGCATAGCTGCAGAGGCCGAAGTGGCCGCGGCAACTCCCGCAGCGACAGAAGCTCAGGCAATGCAGGTAGAAACAACACCGGTATCACCACAGACCGAACTGGACATACAGCCGATGACTCCCGAAGAAATGAAGGAAATGATCGCCAAGGCAAAAGAAGGACAGGCCGATGACGACTGTCTGATGTGTGGTTCCTAACACACCGGTAAACCGGATCAAACAGAAAAGAGCGCTATTTTGTAATGAAATAGCGCTCTTTTTTTGATATACGACCGATTTGCTATGGTTCGATAAAGCCGAACACCGCTATAGATTTCATTCGAAAAAACCAATCGGTAACGAATAAAAAAATAAAAGGTGTTTTTTGATAAGGCCCAAAAAGAACAGGACCCAAATTTTTAAAAAAAGAAAGTAATACCATTTTAACTTTGAAATGGTATGTATAGAAATTGAATTATTTTTTAGGTATTCAAGGCGAAAAACCTAAGCATAGCCGTAGCTACGGTTAGATTCCCAATCAAGCTGGGGACAGGCTTTCTAACGAAGAATAACTGAAAAAGAAACCATTTATTAATGCTATTTCAACGTTAAAATGGTATAACGCCCTTATTTGTTCAAATAAGGTTTTAACGCAATCGCAAAAGCATACGCTGCGATATAAATAATCAAAATCGTGAGATGTTTGTCCATTTTGCCCCTTTTGTAAAGAAAACTTTAAGTAGATACGTAATAAACGTAAAAAAAGATTACCAAACCCGTGTTTGTTCTAACGCAGTATTTTTAAAATACGTATACCGATGTCCAGAAAAGAATGTTGACGTCCACCGCGGTCCTCAATTTGTTCCGCTACTGTCCGAATACCTTAGCAATCCGTTCATGAACCCTAAAGCTCGCTAAAATCGACTTGCTTCTTTTTATAGGAACGGTACACCAGCTTGGAAAGCACCACTAAGGACAAATAACCGATAAGGAGAATAATATAAGCTTGCATATCTTAAAAACGGGCAGATAGTGTCCTATCGTGTGGGCCGAGTGTGCATTGCATCGAAAAGTGTCAAAAAAATCGATGAACTGTCCCACAAAACTCCTAAAATCCGATAAAAAGCGCTTTTCTCCGCTAAAACGCATTTTACAAAAGCGGCTTTTTCTTATCTTGAAAGCGTCTTGATACCATTTCGACGCAGCCATCGGGGTATGAAACCCAATGGTAGGAATCAAAAGGCATGAACTTTCACAAAAAGAGATAGACGCTTCCATAGCCCGTTTGAACACCCCGGAAATTCCAAATTAATTTCAAGGAAATAGTCCCGCTGTCCTACTGGACGGCACGGATAATGTGCTATAAAACCCATAAAAACACACTTTTTTTGCTCAAAACGTGCATTTCATCGATTATTTAAGGTTTTAAACGTCTAATTAGACTCGTTCTAACGTACATAATCCGCAAGTGCGTAAGCAATTGCAATTGACCACCTTTTTGGCCCCAAGCCTACACCAACTTGATACTTGTTTTATACGATATAAAATGATTATCATGTACAAAAACCGGTTGCCCCGTAAACGACCTACTTTGCTATTTTTAATGCTTCCTTCCCCATAGGAAGCATTGGTCATTTCAAAAGGTTCTAAAAGCCGCTTCTGACGACAAAAGACCGTATGGAACCTATTTGAAACCCAATGGGCCATGCATCACCAGCTGTCAAGATGACAACGAACACTTCGCATTGGTATGTCAACCCCACTTTTTCTGTTTTGTTGAACGACTTTAAGTAAACATTGGTGTCGTTGGGCCGGTAATGAAAACTTTCGTACAACGGTTTATCGGTTCCATTATTCATCAAAAACAAACAGTACACCCGAAAATGCGTGGCATCCACTGCAGTAGGTGAATTTAATTCCTCATTCCATAAATACCCTAAATTATCGACTATGAAACTATTTTTAAGCGCTTTGATTTTTTTAACCACACTGCCCTTCTGGCTCCTTACCCACACTTCAGGCCCTTCAGAGGCTTTTAAAACCAGCGAAAAACAACCCTTACTGTACGATTCGGTGGTAGGTTCCAACACCGTTCGTATTATGAAAATTCAGGCCAATATGGTGGTCGATACTGCCGACGAGTTATTGGAACTCGTAGACCGTGCCAAAGCAAAAGGCGCGAACACCGTACTTTACGGAGATTCAAAGCTCAACCGTTTTGGTTTGGGAGCTTCCTTGGGAGATCGCTGGAACGCTGAAACCCAGAAATTCATAACAGGGGTCAAACAGCGCGATATGGACCTGCTGATGATGACCATAACCATGGGGTTTTGTTCTTCCGTTATTTCGGACGAAGTCCAATTGACCACGGGTTACCCCATAAAAGACCAGCCCTTAAAACGGGTGGGGAACGAACTTCGCCCGGTCAGTACCGCTGCCATTCCCAATGGGGGCTTTGAAAGGTTTTCGGGAAATGAGCCCGAAGGGTGGTCGTTTCAAGATGCTCCCGGTAGCCGTACGTTTATAGACCGTTCCGTAAAACGGTCGGGAAATGCCTCGTTCCGTGCCGAAGCGAAAGGCGGTAACATGTCACGAATAATTACCGCTTTTGATGTAAAACCCTTTCATCAGTACACACTGCGTTTTTGGGTAAAGACCCAAAACTTGAGTGCCCAAAACCTTTTGGCGGTCGTTCGCGATGAAAACAACAAAGACCGGAACCTGACCAATCTTCGATTATCCCTTCCCAATGATGATGGCTCTCGTAACTATTTTAACAGACCCGATAATTTGACCATCGACTGGACCGAAATGCGGATCGCTTTTAACAGCCTAAATGCCACTCAAGTAAACTTGGGGCTTTCGGTGTTTGGAGGCACAAACGGCAGCATCTGGTGGGACGATGTGCAAGTATTGGATACCCCGGCGCTCAACTGGATCAATAGGGACGACCTCCCCGTATCGATCAAAAGGGAAAATGGGAGCAATCTTTCCTTTGGGAAAGACGTAATGTTGCCCGAGGACCCCAAACTTGGCGTTTCGGGCTTTAAGGGAAAATATGACACCCAACACCGGGGGCCGAAAATTGTATTGGGCCAAAACAGCGGCATTGCCGAAAACGAAACCATTACCATTAGCGGTTACCACGCATTGCCCACCGCCAACGGTCAGGTTTCCTGCTCTTGGAACCACCCGGAAATCTACGCACGCATGAAACAGATCCATCAAACTTTGGAAAACACGTACCGCCCGGATGGTTACTTGGTAAACTATTCCGAAATACGCACCGGTGGTTGGGAACCGCTCGATACCGAGGTAGGCACTTCGGGAAAGGCCCTGGCAAAAAGTATCGGCAGGGTGTTCAAGGACCTAGGGGAGGTAGCGCCCAATGCCCGACGGTTTTTCTGGAACGATATGGTGGACCCCAACCATAATGCCAAGGCCAATTACTATCAGGTAAACAATACCCTTTCGGAATCGTGGACCACTTTGGACCCCGATAAAACGGTCATCGCTACTTGGTGGGAAGGCGAAAAAATCACTAAAAATGGACCAAATTCCTTAAAATTCTTCTCCGACAATGGATTTGAGCAGGTAATAGGGGCATTTTATGATGCCGATGTCGGTACCAATTTTTCCAGATGGCAGACCGCAGCTACCGGTATTTCCGGTATTATCGGAAATATGTACGCCACTTGGAGAAAGGACTATTCCAAAATAGAAGCTTTTGGGGATTTTTGGTGGACCGAGCGCGGTAGTACGACCGAAGACGGAGCCGAAATCGATTCCCTTTCGGTGGCGACCAAAATTACGAACGTAGTCCCTGGAGAAACTTACAACATATCGGTAGCGTACGAAGCAGCCCGGGAACGGGATATCGTTATCCTTTTTCAACAGAACAGAGCGCCTTGGACCAATTATGGCTACGTTCGCAAAGCGGTAACAAAAGGTAGTGGTGAGGTTACCCTATCATTACAGGTGGCGGAAGAAATCCCTATCGAAAACAATGGGTACAAGTGGACCGTTTTTATTGCCCCAAAGGGAAAAGGTTGGAACGACCTGCTCTTTGTTGAGCGCATAGATCCCGTAAGCTCCACGGAGCCACAGCAAGCCTCATCGGAAACAAACGATACGGCTGCATCGCAATCAGATGCAATAGACCCTATTGAAATCGCGGAAGAACCTTCCGTAGCTGAAATTGCGGTATATCCCAACCCCATAAAAACGCAAGAAACGACCCTAAGGTTTCCCGATATACAAAACAATATCTCCGCACGTATCTATGATATGAACGGGAAATTGATGGCCACGCAACAGACCAAAGAAGTAAAGGAAATGAAATTGACTACCGGCATACTCCCCACTGGGACCTATCTTTTACAGATTTCCCATGATTCCGGAACCTCGACCAAAAGAATTTTGGTCGATTGAAGCAAAGGCTTTACTAAAAGTAAAACCGAACTATTTGCGCAACTTATGCCATATGGTCCGGTTTTTTTACTGCATTGGAAATACAACAGATGGGGAAAGTACGCGTAACTTATCCCTAAAAGGCATCTACCTTTTTATAGGCCTCGATAACCGCTTTTTCACCCTCTCTGTCCGGCCTTGAGTTGCCATGTTCCATACCAAGAATACCATTGAACCCCTTGGAGTGAATATATTTGAACACGTTGCTATAATTGATTTCCCCCGTAGTAGGCTCTTTTCTGCCGGGATTGTCCCCAATTTGGATATAGGCAATTTCATCCCAACAGGCGTCAATATTCGCAATTAGGTTTCCCTCTTGGATTTGCTGATGATAGATATCGAACAAAATTTTACAGGACGGCGAATCGACCGCTTTACAAATTTCATATGCCTGCGCGGAACCGGTCAAAAAGAGACCGGGATGGTTTAAAAAGTTGAGTGGTTCCAGTACCATAACCAAGCCATGGGGTTCCAAAATGGCCGATGCCTGCTTTAGGGACTCTACCACATGCGCCGTTTGATATCCCATTGCCTGCCGTAGGTCCAAATGTCCCGGAACTACCGTCATCCACTTGGCGTTTACCCTTTTGGCCACAGCTACGGATGCTTTGATGTAGTTTAAAAACTCCGTTCGTTTTTCGGCATCGCCCGAGGCAAGGTTGGGCTTGTCCCAATAAATCTCATGTGCCACAAAAACGCCCATTTCAATCCCGCGCTCCTGCATCGTTTTCGCCATTCGTTCCTGCAGGCCTATTTCACGATTGCGCATATTATTATCCTCAAAGGCTCGAAACCCTTGATCTGCCATAAAGCCGAGCTGGTCAATGGGATCTTCTCCCGCGTGGTGTTTGAACATCCCCAAATGTGGGGCATATTTTAACCGGTATGTATGCTGTAGTTGCCGCTTTATGGCATATAGGGAAGGGATGCCAAGGGTTACGGCACCACTTCCCAATACGGCGTTCCGGACAAAGTTTCTTCTTTTCATTTCAACCGGCTACAACGACCATGCTTTTCCACCGGTAAGCTCTTGTACATCGCCACATCCGACATATTCCCCTGGAATGGGTAAATACGCCAATACTTCTTCCCCAACGTATTCCGAGGTTTTGTATCCCCAAATACTCATGTCGCGCACGGTATTGGCAAAAGCGAAGCTGGCAACGGTATCGTCCAATAGCACGCTACTGTCCTCTGCTGCCACGCCCTCCTCATATTTCTGAAGGGCCTCAAAATTCGCTTCCCTTTCTTCTTTGGAAATTTTCAGTAGTCCGCCGAACACCTTCTCCAATGCTTCCGCGTCAACATCCGCCAAGGTTTCGCTACCACTTTCGGTCAAGGCCTTCTGCATAAACTTTTCGGTGGTCAGCTTTAAAAAATCCCGCTTTTTTGGCTCCATTGCCTCTGCCGCAAACCGGTCCAAAAACAAATGCACCTGCATTTCCGATGCCGAGGGAGTATCGGTTTTCGGTAATACGATGTCGACCAATTTTAACAACGCGGCACCTTGGTCCTTGGTGAAAAAATCTGGTTCCCAGGTCATTGCCGGTTCGGTCTTACAACCTTGCATTAGGCTGATCAATGTTGGGGTAGCAACGGTATATCCCATTGCCATACCCATATTTCGGAGTGCTTTTCTTCTATCCATTATATATTTCCTTTTTTAAGTTCGCTCACGGCATGGTTTGCCGCTCTGGCCGTAAAGGCCATATAGGTAAGTGATGGGTTTACGCAGCTCGCGGAGGTCATAAAAGAACCATCGGTAACATAAACGTTGGGTACATCGTGCAAGGCGTTGTTTCCGTTCAATACGGAAGTCTTTCTATCGCGCCCCATACGTGCGGTACCCATCTCGTGGATACCAAGGCCCAACGCTCCCGGACTATCAAAGGGCTTTACATCCCTAAGGCCGGCTTTTTTCAACATGTCCACGGCCGATTGCATCATATCCTTACGCATGTTCAACTCATTTTCTCTCAGCTCTGCATCAAAGGTCACCGTAGGAAGTCCCCATTGGTCCTTTTGGTCATAGTCCAAAGTAAAACGGTTGTCCTGATACGGCAATACCTCTCCAAAACCGCCCATTCCAAAGGACCATCCGCCCGGTTTTAGGAGCGCGTCCTTCAGCGCTTTACCATGGGAAAGTTCCGCTATGGTTTCCTGCCAATTCCCTCTTCCCGCACCACCTTGGTAACCAAAGCCTCGCTTGTAATCGGCACGGTCGGAGCTTCCGCCCAAATTTCGGAAACGCGGAATATAAATACCGTTCGGTTTTCGTCCTTTGTAATATTTGTCCTCAAATCCATCGAACTTTCCTTCTGCACCGACCTTTAAATGGTGATCCATGATATTTCTCCCCAATTGATCGGAGTCGTTGCCCATTCCGTTCGGGAAACGGTCGGATTTTGACTGCATCAAAATGGAGGTGGATGCTATTGCCGAAGCACATAAAAACACCACCTTGGCCTTAAACTCAAAGGTTTCCTTGGTCACCCGGTCGATAACTTTGACACCCGTTGCCTTTTTGGTATCCGCATCGTACATAATTTCGTGTACAATAGAATCGGGGCGTAGCGTCATATTTCCGGTAGCCTCCGCGGCCGGCAAGGTGGATGAAAGACTACTGAAATAAGCCCCAAAAGGACATCCCCGTATACAACGGTTCCGATACTGGCAACGTACCCTTCCGTCCCCTTCAAATTTTTTATCACTGGTGATATGTGCGACACGACCGGCGGTCACCACCCTACCATCAAAATTTTCGGCCACCTTTTCCCGAACATGCTGTTCCACACAGTTGAGCTCCATCATGGGCTCGAACTGCCCGTCGGGAAGCTGGGGCAACCCCAGGTTTTCACCGGAAACCCCGATATAGGCCTCTACTTTATCGTACCAAGGGGCAATATCCTTATACCGTACCGGCCAATCGACCGCCACGCCCTCATTGGCATTCGCGTTAAAATCGATATCGCTCCAACGATAACTGTGGCGGCCCCATTGCAGGGAACGTCCCCCGACATGGTATCCCCGCATCCAATCAAAACGTTTTGTTTCATTGTACGGGTGCTCCAGATCGTTCACGAACCACATGTTATGCTGTGCACGGGTCGTATAACCCGTTCGTGCCTGTTTTAACTGTTTCTGTTTTTCTTCATAAGGAAGCTCGCCGCGAAGCGGAAAATCCCACTCGTCCTTATCGGCGGTCTCGTAATCTTCCCTGTGCGTGACCATCCTACCCCGTTCCAAGACCAAGGTTTTCAGACCGTTCTCACAGAGTTCCTTTGCCGCCCATCCACCGCTGATCCCAGTACCGACCACGATCGCATCATACGACTCCTGTTCTTCGTTGTAATAAAATTTACCCATGTACCAAATTGTTTAGTTGCTAAATTTATTAATATAAATTTAATTTTCTACATTTAAAGACCGTGGATGTTGCTAAAAACATAGCCTTTGTAGGCTTTTTTCACGCTTTTTCAGAAAATACAGCCTATATTATTGCCATTCCGGAAATTTCCGGACCGAGATATGCAATAGGGCAGGCCCCTTTAAAAACAACTTGAAAAAAATTCATCTTGAAACACCTAACAATGAAACGAAGAAATTTTATACGTAATGGCGCAAGGGCCGCCTTGGCCATGGGCGTAATGTTCCTCTATGCCTGTAAAGAAACCAAGCAACCGGCAAGCGCGCCCAATGGGGAAGTGGCGGAAACCACAACGAAGACCCCCGCCCCATTTTTCAAACTTTCCTTGGCCCAATGGAGCATGCATAAGATGGTACAGGATGATGGTGTAGATCCGTACACTTTTGCTGAAAAAGCAAAATCGTGGGGATTCTCAGGTCTGGAATACGTGAGCCAATTGTACGATGCGGAATTAAAACCATTGGGTTATTCGGAAGCGGCCATGGCCGCTTTTGTAGAAAAATCAAATGCTGCGGCCAAAGAGCACGGCCTCCAAAACGTGCTGATAATGGTAGATCGCCAAGGCGATTTAGCGGTCGACGACGAATCCGAAAGGAATGAAACGGTGGAGAAGCATAAAAAATGGGTCGATGCCGCGGCGGCAATGGGCTGCCATGCCATTCGGGTAAACCTTAACGGCAGCTCGGAACCTGAGGAATGGAAATCGAATTCGGTGGACGGGCTTCGGAAGTTGGCAAGTTACGGAGCTGCGAAAAACATCAATATCATTGTGGAAAACCATGGCGGACTTTCCTCCAACGCAGCCCTGTTGGCCGAGGTCATGAAATCCGTTGACATGGACAATTGCGGTACCCTGCCCGATTTTGGCAATTTCTGCATCAAAAGAATGGACCCGGAAGATTACAGCAAGGGATGTGCCGAAATGTACGATATTTACAAGGGAGTTTCCGAGTTGATGCCCCATGCGAAAGCGGTAAGTGCCAAATCCCATGATTTTGATGCGGAGGGCAACGAAACGGAAATCGATTATGTGAAAATGTTACAAATCGTGAAAGATGCCGGTTACACCGGATTTATCGGCGTTGAATACGAAGGCAGGGAATTGAGCGAGGAAGCTGGAATAGCAGCTACAAGGGACCTTATGCTAAAGGCCGTAAAAGAAATGCATGAATAGTACCATTTAAACTTTGAAATGGTATATGGTATAACGTTTCCCCAAAACCTTAATCACCTTATTTATCGTGAAAGCTTTTTTTAATCAATTGTTCGACTATAACTTTCAATGCAATAAAAAACTGATCACTACCTGCCAAGAAATGGAACAGGTTCCGGAGCAGCTTGCCATGCGATTTAGTCATATTTTGAATGCCCATCATATTTGGAACGCCCGGGCAATGGGCAAACCCTCCGAATTTTCGGTGTTTCAAGTACACCCGGTCAGTGGATGGGCCGACATCCACTACGAAAACCAGCGAACTTCTTTCGACATCACCACCCATGCCGACGATTTTGAAATACGTATCGATTACGAGGATTCCGAAGGGCGACTTTTCACCAATACCCTACAGGACATTCTTTTCCATATCATCAACCATTCTACCCATCACCGGGGGCAGATAGCTATTGATTTTAGAACGGCTGGCAAAGAACCCTTACCGTTGGACTATATCTTTTACAAACGGTGAGTTGGGTAGGAAGCGGATTGCGAATAGTAACAAACCCCTGTTATCGTAGTATACTTCGGATTTTCGATTTCTGGAAGTTCGACCGGCCGCGCAGGGCTGTATTCATAAGGGTGCCTTTTTCCCCGGGCAAACGTGACGGACAGGGCCAATGAAATAGTGCCCAAGTGGTTATCGTTCGATCGGTATGTTCAATGCTAAGGTGAGTTCTACGTTAAAAATGGTCTTTATGATAGTATGAACCTTGTAAATCCGCTCTTTATCTTAAAAAATAGCCATTTATGGTCGGGCTCACTTTAATACAACAGTTGGGTATAACTTTCTTTCGCCGTCTTCGTTGCAAAACACCTTGGTCGAGGATAGGCATCCCATAGTTTTCGCTAAAACCAAAAAGTCCGTGACACTTTACTCATTTAAGCACTCTTTTGTCCAAAAATGAAAAGATTGCCTTTGACAGCGAGTTTTTTTATAAATTGTGAAAGCTTGCATATATCACCTAATGGAATAAGCAAAACACCAAGGCGTAAGCGTACGTTCCGGTCCGTTGCCTTTGTTTTGAAAAAGGAGCGTTATGAAGAAACGTAGCACACTTGAAAAATAAACAACGTTAATTTAAATTTTAGATTCAAATGCCAAAAAAAATCAGACTAGGAGTTTTGGGGGGCGGAGGCGATTCCCTTATCGGGGTATTGCACCGTGTCGCTTCGCAGATAAACGACAACTATGAAATCGTTGGGGCCGTATTCAACCCGGACTTTAAGGCCAACATGGCCTTTGCAAAAGAGATCGATGTTCCAACAGATCGGATATATGAAGATTTTGATACCATGGTAGCAGAAGAGCTGAAGCTGCCGGAAAATAAGCGCATACAGGTATTTTCCGTTCTAACACCGAACTTTTTACATTTTCCAATGGCCCTTAAACTATTGGAAAACGGTTTTCATGTGATTTGCGAAAAACCGATGACCACTACTTTGGACGAGGCCAAGATATTGCAAAAAGCCCACAAAAAGGCCGGTACCGTTTTTGCCCTTACCCACACCTATACCGGCTACCCTATGGTTCGCCAAATGCGGGAAATGATCAAAAAAGGTGCGTTGGGAAAAATTCATAAAATTGACGCGGTATACTACCAAGGGTGGATCAACACCATCATCCACGACAAGAAAAAACGTTCTTCGGTGTGGCGGTTAGATCCCAAAAAAGCCGGTATCAGTTCTTGTATCGGTGATATTGGGGTGCACGCTTTCAATATGGTAGAGTATACCACCGGCATGAAGGTGAAGTCCATTCTCAGTGATTTCAACTACCTCTACAAAGACAATAAAATGGATATCGACGGAACGGTATTGATCCGTATGAGTGATACTGTAAAGGGGGTCATCCGCAGCAGTCAGGTGGCAACAGGCGAAGAAAATGGCCTCGCCATTTCCATTTATGGAGAAAAAGCGGCATTTAAATGGGAACAGGAAAATCCGAATTTCCTTTATGTTTTGAGCGATACCAAACCCACACAGGTTTACAAACCGGGGCATGCCTACAACAGCAAACTATCCCTTAATGGTACCAAGTTACCTCCCGGACATCCCGAAGGTATTTTCGATTCTATGGCCAATATATATCTCGGGGCGGCCAGGGCCATCCGCGGAAAAAAGTATGACGACGCTGAGTTCCCGACCATGGTCGACGGAGTGCGCGGAATGAATTTCATAGAGGCCACCGTTGCATCCCATAAAAATGGGAACACTTGGGTCAATCTTGAAAAGTAACGGCAATACGCATACTATTTTAAGCTAGTTCCGTTGTTGTTTTGACATAAATGTACGGATACAAAAAATGCCCCGAACGTTACCGTCCGGGGCATTTAGTATTTATTGTGTACCCTTTTTATGTTCCGGAATCCGGAACGTCATGTACCTTTAGAAGACCTTTTCGAACTCCTGGCACACGATAATCATGCTTTCCCGAGGTACCCTGCCGAAGGGTTCCAATTCTTTATTGTAATATTCCCAGTGGGTACGTTTCCAATATGCCAAGCTTTGATCTCCTTCTCCTTCCTGTCGGGCATAGGCCTCGTCGATACTAAAAAAGGGACGCAAGCTCACCTTTGTCGTCCGTACGATACACTGCGCGGTACCCTCCCAATCGGTCACCACCATAAAATCGCCAATTTTAGGAAGGGGCTCCTTTCGGTATTGAAGCCCTAACAAACTTGGTGAGGTAGCTCGTTTGATGCCTTTTTTGACCAGAGCGGCACATTCATTGGCATCCATTTCATTATTACAGAAATGAACCGTTGTAGGGGCGTCTTCAAAAGCGTGTTCCAGATGTTTGTCCAGATAATCGCCCCACATATTTCTTGCTGATGCGTTTTCCATTTTAGGTCAGTGTTTTCGGTAAGACAATAATACAGAAAATCAAGAAAACTTTCCTGCCTTAAATTCTTCCGCGGCATGGTTTGCGGCCCTCGCCGTAAAGGCCATATAGGTCAACGAAGGGTTCACGCAACCCGAAGAGCTCATAAAAGCCCCATCGGTGACATATACGTTGGGCACCAAATGTACCTGATTGTGCTTGTTCAAAATGGACGTTTTGGCATCATGTCCCATTCGGGCCCCGCCCATCTCGTGGATCCCAAGACCCGGACCAGTTTCTTCCTCGTACGGTTTTACATCATTAAAACCAGCCTTTTTGAACATTTCCATGATTTCTTTTTTGATATCCTCGCGCATACGATATTCGTTTTCCTTAAACTCCACGTCGAATGCCAATTGTGGTAGTCCCCACTTATCCTTTTCGGTTTCACTTAGGGTTACCCTGTTGCTATCGTAAGGTAAAAATTCGCCAAAACCGGTAACACCAATTTCCCATGCGCCGGGTTCGAGCACTTTTTTCTTAAGTTCGGCGCCATACCCTAATTCCGCTACTGCGGCCGACCAATCCTCCCTACTGGCACGGCCCTGATATCCAAAACCACGGAGATAGCCTTCGCGCTTGGTATTTTCGTCCAAATTGACAAAACGCGGTATATAGAACCCGTTGGCCCTTCGGCCCTTATAGTATTTGTTCATGTGGCCGCTTATTTTTGCGGAAGCGCCCAGTTTATAATGGTGGTCCATAATGTTACGCCCCAAAGCATCGGAATCGTTCCCTAGACCATTCGGAAAACGTTCCGATTTGGACTGCAACAAAATGCCGACCGAGGCCATGGCGGAAGCACAAAGGAAAATCACCTTTGCCTTAAATTCCAACTTTTCATTGGTCTCCGCGTCGATTACCTTTACACCCGTAGCCTTTTTAGTGGTATCGTCGTACATTACCTCGTAAACGATACTATTGGCCCGGAGGGTCATATTTCCGGTGCGTTCGGCAGCGGGCAAGGTGGAGGAATTGCTTGAAAAATAGCCTCCGAACGGGCATCCCCGCCAACAACGGTTTCGGTGTTGGCACACTCCCCTACCTTCAATATCGGCATCGGGATCGGTAATATGGGCCACCCTCCCTATGGTAAGTAAACGACCATCGTCATACTTTTCCGAAAGGGATTCCTGAAATTCCAATTCGGCACAGTTCAATTCCATAGGCGGTTGAAACTTACCATCCGGCAATTGTTTGAGTCCTAAATTTTGTCCGCTCACACCAATATACTCTTCTACTTTATCGTACCAAGGCGCAATATCATGATACCGTACCGGCCAATCCACACCATGCCCATCTTTGCCATTGGCCTCAAAATCAATATCGCTCCAGCGGTAGCTCTGCCGGCCCCAGGTAAGCGAACGACCGCCCACCTGATAGCCCCTGATCCAATCGAAGCGTTTGATCTCCACATAAGGATGTTCCAGGTCATTGACAAAAAAATGTTTCACATCTTCCTGGGGTGCCCATCCGACGCGATGCTGTTTATGATACTTTTTCTTGTCCGCTTCGGAAAGGTCCCCTTTAAGGGCATAATCCCATGGATCATCGTGCATGGTGGGGTAATCCTCCAGGTGCGTTACCATACGACCCCTTTCCAGTACCAAGGTCTTCAACCCTTTTTCGGTAAGCTCTTTGGCGGCCCAACCACCACTGATTCCCGTTCCAACGACAATCGCATCGTATTCCACTTCCTGATTCATATATTTCTTGTATTAATTCTGACGGTTTTCCTATATTTATGACCTTCCTTACCTTACTAGTGGTCGGAAACTTTTAAGAATTTAAATATAACGTTTATTCTTAATACCTCCTTTGAAGCGAAAATTTATACGAAATAATAGACGTAATACGATATGAAGACAATTAAAGGACCTGCCGTATTTTTGGCACAATTCGTAGACAACAAAGCACCTTTCAACAGTTTGGACGGTATGTGCAAATGGGCCGCCGACTTGGGATATAAAGGGATTCAGATCCCTACATGGGAGCATTTCCTCATCGATTTGGACAAGGCGGCCGAGAGCCAGACCTATTGTGACGAGCTCAAGGGAAAAGTTAATTCCTATGGTCTGGAGATTACCGAGCTCTCCACCCACCTTCAAGGGCAATTGGTGGCGGTACATCCCGCATACGACCTCATGTTCGATAACTTTGCGCCCGATGCGGTAAAGAACAACCCAAAGGCACGGACCGAATGGGCGGTAGCTGTGGTAAAAAAAGCCGCTACCGCCAGTAGACGTTTGGGCATAAAGGCCCATGCGACCTTTTCCGGAGCATTGTTATGGCACACTTGGCACCCCTGGCCGCAGCGCCCCGCAGGCCTTGTAGAAATGGGGTTTGAGGAACTGGCCAAGCGTTGGATGCCGATACTGAATCATTTTGACGAGGAAGGAGTAGACGTTTGTTACGAAATACATCCCGGGGAAGACCTACATGACGGGGATACCTTTGAACGGTTCCTGAAAGCGACCGGAAACCACAAAAGAGTCAACATCCTATACGATCCCAGCCATTTTGTATTACAGCAACTGGACTATATCGAGTACATCGATCATTACCATGAGTTTATCAGATCGTTTCACGTAAAGGATTCCGAATTCAACCCTACAGGGAAGAAAGGTGCCTTCGGGGGCTATAACGATTGGGGCGATCGTGCAGGGAGATACCGCTCGCTGGGGGACGGTCAAATCGATTTCAAGACCATTTTCTCAAAGCTTACCCAATATGGCTGCGACGTTTGGGCGGTAATGGAATGGGAATGTTGTATAAAAAGTCCGGAGCAGGGGGCACGGGAAGGGGCCATCTTTATACAGGACCACATCATCGAGGCCACCGAAAAAACCTTTGACGATTTTGCCGGAGCCGAAATCGACAAGGACGAATTACGAAGAATTTTAGGTACTTGATACCATTGCATATCCCCTCGTTAAAAACCGTACAATGAAAACTATTTTCTCGATTGCCTGTAGTATGATGTTGCTTTTTGTTAGCTGCAAAGAGCAAAAAAAAGAGGCCGTTTCCAGTGCGCCGGAAACCGAGGGCCAAGAGGTCGCCAGTACCGATACCGACCAAGAATGGACCGTATTGTTCGATGGTAGCTCTTTTGATGGGTGGAAAGCATATGGCGGCGAAAACGTACCGGACCATTGGAAGTTGGAAGATGGTGCCATGGTGTTTTATCCTCCGGAAAACCGGGAAGAAGGGGCCACGTATAACCTTATTACCGAAAAACGGTATACCGATTTTGAGCTTTCCTTGGAATGGAAGATATCGGAAGCCGGAAATAGTGGTATTTTTTGGGGAGTGATGGAAAAACCATCATTAAAACAACCTTATGAAAGCGGCCCGGAAATACAGGTATTGGACAATGCGGGCCACCCCGACGGTAAAAATGGGACAACGCATCAGGCCGGTGCCCTGTATGATATGATCGCACCGTCCAAGGACGTTACCAAAGCAGTGGGGGAATGGAACACCTGCATCGTTTCCATCGATCACAAAACGCAACAGGGGAGTGTTGTACTCAATGGCGAAAAAATCGTTACATTTCCCGTTAACAATGACGCATGGAGCGCTCTGGTATCCGGTTCGAAATTTGCCGATTGGGAGCACTTTGGAAAGTACACTACGGGAAGTATCGGGCTCCAGGACCATGGGGACAAGGTCGCTTTCCGAAACATCAAAATAAAAGAACTTTAAACACCTAACCTTCGCTTACCTTAACCTCCTTTATGAAATATCTACACCTTGTAACATTGCTTGCCTTTACCGTAGTTTCGTGCCAACAGAAGGAAACGCCCCCTACTAACCCAACTACCGAAAAACCGGAAGTTATCGTACACGATGAATACGGGGGTGAGGAACCTACCGAACCGGAAGGCACCGAATATTACGAACCAAAAGTACCCGTTACAGGACCGGCATTGAACGGAAAGGCGCCAAAAGACGCCACGGTGCTCTTTGACGGGAGCAGTTTGGAAGGATGGGTACATTCCAAGGACAGCACCGCCGCAAAATGGCATTTAAACGATGATGGCAGCATGACGGTAGCGGACAAAACGGGAAATATACAGACCGAACGCGTTTTTGGGGACATACAGCTGCATATCGAATGGAAATCCCCGGCCGATGTGCAACGTGATGGACAGAACAGAGGGAACAGCGGTATATTTTTAAATGGCCTATACGAAGTTCAAGTGTTGGACAATAATGATAATGACACCTATGTTAACGGCCAGGTAGGCTCTATTTACAAACAAACACCACCCCTCGCGATGGCGTCGGTAGCTTCGGGCGAATGGAACACCTATGATATCATTTACCATGCCCCCGAATTTAATGCCGAGGGCGGTAAAATAAAATCGGGGACGCTTACCGTTTTGCACAATGGCGTTCTGGTACAGGACCATACAGAAATCAAGGGAACGACGCCGTATATTGGATGGCCCAAAAATCCTGCGCACGGGAAAGGCCCATTGTTACTGCAAGATCATGGGGACAATAGTCGCGTAAGCTATCGCAATATTTGGGTAAGGGAATTGTAAGGATGGAGGCCCTTGGAGGCTTGTATCGCGCCCATTTGCAAAAACGGCTTTTACATCGATACCATCCTTGAGCCAAAACCATTGCCCGAATTTAAAGCACTGGACCTGAAACACGTTGAAGAATTGAATTCCTTTCCGGCGTTCATGGGTAGTAGTGCCATACGAAAGCCTATTTCGTAACACTACTCCCGAAGCGCCCACCACCCTTTTTTGCATGGAGCCGTACGTGCAAAATTGGTTACCTTTGCGCAATTCCAAAAAAAAAGTTATGATTCAATCCATGACCGGATTCGGGAAACATGTTGTTCAATTGCCCAACAAGAAAATTACCGTTGAACTGAAATCCCTCAACAGTAAAAACCTGGATCTGAACGCCAGAATGCCACCTGCTTACAGGGAAAAGGAATTGGAGCTTCGAAAGATCATAGCCACCGACCTCGTCAGGGGAAAAATCGATTTCAACCTTTATATCGAACTTACCGGTGAAGAAACCGGGGCACAGGTAAACGAGGTGGCCATTCGGAAATACATGCAACAACTGAGGACCATTGCCGATGGGGACGAACTGCGCCTGCTCGAAATGGCCCTGCGCATGCCGGATGCCATGAAAACCGAACGGGAAGACATTGACCCGGAAGAGTACAAGGGCATTCGAGAAGCGCTGCGTGTAGCCTTAACGGAAACAAACGATTTTCGCTCCGCCGAAGGAAAGGTACTGGAGACCGATTTTTCGGAACGCCTTCAAAACCTACAGGCTCTTTTAAAAGAGATTACCGCAATGGACCCCGAACGACTGGGGAACGTTCGGGAACGTTTGGAAAAAGCGGTCGCCGACATACAGACGGAGGTAGACGCCAACCGTTTTGAACAGGAATTGATCTATTACTTGGAAAAGTACGATATTACCGAAGAAAAAGTTCGGCTACAGAACCATTTGGATTATTTTTCAAGCACCTTGGGCTCCACGGATTCGAACGGAAAAAAACTGGCTTTCATCACCCAGGAAATCGGTAGGGAAATCAATACCATAGGATCAAAGGCAAACTATGCCCCCATGCAGCAATTGGTCGTTCAGATGAAGGACGAACTGGAAAAAATTAAGGAACAAATGTTGAACGTGCTGTAATGATCACGGCCCTAACGGCAAAGCAATCTGTAAACCAAAAAAAAGACCATAGTGGCAAAAGGCGGTAAATTGATTATTTTTTCAGCACCCTCGGGAAGTGGCAAGACCACTATTGTACGGCACTTGCTCAAACAACCGGACCTCAACTTGGCGTTTTCGGTATCGGCCACCTCACGCCCCTCCCGAGGTGAGGAAAAAGATGGGCAACACTATTATTTTATGAGCGTACCCGAGTTTAAAAAACATATTAAAAACGATGCTTTTTTAGAATGGGAAGAAGTATATCGGGATAATTTTTATGGCACCTTAAAAAGTGAGGTCGAACGGTTATGGGCGGAGGGCAAAAATGTCATTTTTGATATTGATGTGGTCGGCGGACTTCGGATCAAGAAGAAATTTCCAGAACAGACCTTAGCGGTATTCGTAAAACCCCCGAGTGTGGACGAATTGAAAATACGATTAAAAAAGCGCAGCACGGAAAGTGAAGATAAAATAAACATGCGTGTGGCAAAAGCGTCGGTGGAACTTGCTACCGCCCCGCAATTTGATAAGATCATTAAAAATTATGATCTGGAAGTAGCCCTCAAAGAGGCACACGCCATGGTAAAAGCCTATATTAATGGCCCTGAGCCGTCATCCAACACCGCGGAAAGTTGAAACGAGTCGGTCTTTTTTTCGGTACATTTAATCCTATCCATATCGGGCATATGGCCATTGCCAACCACATGGCCGAATTTTCGGATCTGGACGAGGTATGGTTCGTGGTGACGCCCCAAAGTCCCTTCAAGGTAAAAAAGAACCTGCTGGACAACCACCACCGTTATCAAATGGTTTTCGAGGCGACAAAGGAATTTCCAAAACTGCGTCCCTCTAAAATAGAATTCGACCTTCCACAACCTAATTATACCATAAACACCCTAATACACTTGGAGGAAAAGAAAGGACCGGAACATCAGTTCTGTCTTATTATGGGCGAGGACAATTTAAAGGGCTTTCACAAATGGAAAAACTACGAGCTGATACTCGAACGGTACGACCTTTATGTATATCCCAGAATCGGCGAAGGGGAAATTACACATCAACAATTTAAGGACCATCCCAAAATACATCGGGTGGCCGCTCCCATCATGGAAATCTCCTCCACTTTTATCCGAAACCATCATAAGGCCGGAAAAAATATCCGCCCGCTACTCCCCGATCCGGTATGGCGGTACATGGATGAAATGAACTTCTATCGCTCCTGAATCCAATTCGGAAATAGGGTCGATTTCCCGCTAATAAACGCACTGTATTGAAATTCTTAAAAAGGTGAAATGGCACTAATCCTTAACGATAAGGGATTCGGCCCAGGCAACCGCGTCGTCCAAACTTTTGAACATCCCAAAAGGCCTGTTCATGAAAGATTGTTCCATTTGGGCGATGTCTTGGTTCATCACATCATAGGTAACGACCGCATAGCCCTTGAGGTTGGAGAACATGGCCGTTGTCTTGAAGTGTGCGGTGGGATTGAAAGAATAGGAGTTTACCCTATTGGTGATATAAACGAAAGGTGTGGTGTTCCCGTAGTATTGTTTCGCAAGGGAGAGCATTTCCGTCGCATTTTCAAAAGCGAACGCAACCCCTTCGGCCACCTCGGCAACCATAAAGTTGCCATAAAAGGTAAATGTACCGATATCCAAATGGTGCTTTCCCAAATATGCCTGCTCCGAGTTCATAACCCTATTTTTCTTACGGTACTAAAAGATACAAAATTGCTGGATACCCGCAGTGATCCATATACAAGATTTATAAAAATTTAAAGCGAAGGAATGTGCGTCCGCGGATACCGTGACCGTATTAAAAGCTATCGCTCCGGTTCCGATGGCACCATCAGTCGATCTCCCAATAAGCGCTCTGCCCAATCAAAAGCTTCTGGAAGTTCATAAAACACCTGCACCGGCCCTTTAATAAAGTGCTTTTCCAAGCGGATCAGCCCCCTACGATAACGGTTATTGGAAACGACGCCAAAACCGACAAAATTCGGAAACTGGGCAATCAACTTTTTATGGCCTATAGGATTTGATGAATAGGAATGGACGCGGTGGGAAAGATATACTACGGGAACGGAATCCCCATAGACCTCACGTGCCATTTGAAGCGGGAGAGCCAGTTTTTCATGCGTCACATGCACCCCATCGTTAAACTCGCCTACGATAACATTGGAAAAGAACTGAAACTTCCCGATTTCCAATACTTTTTCGGCTATCAGCTTTTGTGGTTCGCCCCCTATATTTTTCATATACGCTTCCTGTTGAACGGGTTCAAAAATTACACCATAATCGATTTAAAGATCGGGACAAAAAATCAATGGTGCAAAGCTAAGACCAATTCAAGAAAACGTTTAAAAATACAGCTATAACCCCTAATAAAATCGTTTATCTACTGACGTCGAACAGGACGGTTTCATATTCAAAACTTTTCATTTCCCCGGAAACATCCACATTGCTTATACGAACGGTGTACGTAACATCGTCCGTAGCGTTGGTATTGATTCCTTCGGGGACCCAAACCAAGGTAGCATCGCCGAAACCGCCCGCCAAATCCTCTACGGTAAGCGCTATGTTTCCTCCATTGCTATCCTGCATGCTTACCTGGGAACCGCTAAAATCGGCGTCTTTTAGCGAGAATGACCACCTGGGATATATGAGTTGTTTTGGAGCATATCCCGAAGGGGGCCATGAAATGAACTCCGGAGCATCGGCAGGAACGGAACCCGCATCACCGACTACCCATATGGCGTTGGCTCCGGAGGTGTTTCCAATACCGATTTCCTGAAGTCTTGGCCATAGCAACCATCTTCGATGCCCGACCGGGCCATTGCTGCTCCCTGCGTCGCGAAGGTAGGAATCAATGGATTCCGAGTTTCTGGCGGTGGTCAACAGCGATTTTCCCGCAGCTTCGTTACCGTCGGCGGTATAGCATTTCCACGATTCCGGCGGATTATGTTCCAAGGCATTGTTGGCGTCCATCATTAATGCCGCCCGTTGCGCCTTTTCGCTTTTAACAGCGCTTAGGGCAATGGTGTTATGGAGCCCTACCGCTTTTCTAAAGTAGTTTAAACGGTTCATGATCTTATCAACGGTCGCTTGTGGTACGCTTCCGGGATCACAGGCAGGCTCGTCTCCCGTCCAGGCGACATCTCCCGATTCCGTTCTAGATGCGACATACAATGTTTCATATAAAGCCTTTGCTTCGTCTCGATTTGCATTGCCCTCCGCTACGGGCGTATTCGTTTCTTCGTTCGGATCCTGCGCTTCCTCCGAAACCAGAATACCATTTTCGTCTTCTATAGTAGCGTCCTTTTCGCATGCCGCCAATAGGATAAAAACGGCACAAAAAATCGCCCTGGTCATCGGAACCATATGCTTTTCTGTTTTCATAACTGCGAGATTTGGGGTTTACCTTAAAACGGGATGCTTTATAAAAACGTGTAATTATTCGACCAACAGCATGCAGTTCATCGAAAAGCAGATCGGTATACCTCAAAAAGGCCGACAGACATGAATGCCCACTGAAAAACAGTTTTAAACATGCCTGTCGACGTACTACCTTTAAAATGATACAATACCATTTCTACCTTAAAATTACTCATTAAAAATTGCCCCTCTCCGCCTATACTTCAAAATAAAAAACAACCGTAGCCAATGCTATACTTGATTTTTCTTTTTCGCCTAAGCAAAAAATGACTGCTTTTTATTTGGGTAATTTTAAAGCAAAAATGGCATTAAAAGCCCTAAGAAGCGGACTCTCTTTTTTCGATCAATTGAATATCGCGCGTGTTCTTTTGAACCGCAATAGCGGCAAAGAGACTCAACATAAACGACATGCCATAAAACCCTTTTTCGCTGAGTTCCAGATCCGCGTTCCAGAGGCCGACGGTCAGGAGTGTAATAGAGGCCAGGGTGGTAAACCAACTGATCCCATAGTACATATCACTTACGGGAACACCCTCTTGGCGGTCCCGAACGCTTTTTTGAACGGAAACTACCGAGAAAAGACCGAAGAGCAGAATGGTAAAATAATATCCCTTTTCGTTCAGCCACATGTCAGCGTTCCATAGACCGATACAGTACGATACCATACCCACCAATAGGGCGATCCACGATGCGGACACGAATGCATCGGTGGGCTTAAAATTAAAGTCCGGGTTATTTTTAAATTCTTTCTTTTCCTTTTGAATTGAATTTTCCATGTTTTTAGTTTTAACGGGTTCATTCGGTGACAAAGATGGCATCAAAACGGTGCCCCGTTAAATCAAAAAAATGAAAATACTTATGATTAAAAATGATAAAATTATTCATTAACCCTTATTTTTATGAACTTATCTATATAAATACTTATGATTTAATGAAGCAACTAATCGCCTTAATAGCAGTGCTTTCAAAGGAAGAACACCAAGAATTTGTGGCCTACCTTAAGCGAAAGAACCGTAGGGGCGACACCAAAAACGTATTGCTCTTTAAGCTTATTCTTGCTGGGGAAACCAATGCATTGGACCGTAAACTATACGGCACCCCATCAAAAAACGCTTTTCACGCGCTCTGCAAAAGATTACAGGACAGTCTATTGGATTTCATATCGGGTAAAAGTTTTTCTAAGGAGAATTCCGAAGAACTTGAAATCCTAAAACTGCTCTTGGCGAGTCGTATCTTTTTTGAACAAAAACAGTATTACATCGCTTTTAAAAGTCTATTGAAGGCTGAAAAAAGGGCAAAGCGCATCGCCGTTTACCCTATTTTAAACGAAGTTTATCACACCAAGATCCAATATGCCCATTTGAACCCTAGTTGGTCGTTAACCGCCATCATTCAAGAATCAGAGGCCAATCACGGGCTTTTCCAACAGGAGTATCAACTGAACTTGGCCTATGCGACCATCAAGGCCGAACTTAAAACGCCCGAAGGGAAATCGCTCCGCGAAATAATTGAGGATACTTTTGCCACGTTCCATATTGAATTGAACGATACCTTGGGCTACAAGGCGCTTTATCAGTTAATGGAAATCGTATCGACCGCGGCCAAACTCCAGAGCAATTACCATACGATAGCTCCTTTTATGGAAAGGCTTTATGGCCTTATCGGCAAAAAAGGTTTGCTTGCCGACAAGCATCGGTACTACCATATCCATATCCTGAACTTGATGGCCATTACCCACTTTAGAAACAAGAAATTTTCCGAATCCCTACAACTGACCGCGAACATGGAAACGGAGATGATGAAAAACAATAGGGAGTTTTACAAAAGGTTCCATGAAAAGCTGACCGTTTTAAAAGCGTTGAACCGGACCTATACCGGGGCCTTGGACGATGCCCTGATGTTATTGGAAGCCTACCCACAACATTCGTTGGACCTTCAACTGCTGCACATGACCTGCCTTTTCCAAGGCGAACATTTTAACAAAGCGTACGCCTTGTTACGCTCCTTTCGCCATAGCGATGATTGGTATACCAAAAAGGTGGGTTGGCAATGGGTCATCAAAAAGAACATAATTGAGCTGTTGTTACTTATCGAATTGGATAAGTTGGATCTGGTGCTGCTACGGGCCGAACGTTTTAAACGTACTTTTTCCAAAAAGCTACGGCAACTGGGCGAGCAACGGGTACTGACCTTTGTACAATTGGCCCTCCGCTACTATGAAAACCCACGACTTATCCGTTCCGAGGGCTTTGAAAAAGAAGTAGGCGACTCCTTTACTTGGTTGGGAAGAGATCGTGAGGATATTTTTGTAATGGGTTTTTATGCCTGGCTCAAAGCCAAGATGCAGGGAGCATCCCTATACGCCGTTACGCTTGATCTTGTTCGTTCGCAATCGGAACAATAATACCATTTCTACCTTAAAATCACCCAAATAAAAAACAAAAATGGTATAAGCTTCTGCTAATCCTTTCCTTCAGCGGAGGACAGCGCTTCTACTTGGGTCAACACATCGGTTCCCAAATGGGTATCGTCCTTGTTATAGTACCATTTTCTTGTTTTGGGGAGGTTCATTTCCAAAACCTTTTCAAAATCCGAGAGCAGTATGTATTCTCCATCCTTTGCCGCTTCATCATGAAAAAATTGATATCCCTCCATGGCGTAGGTATCGGGGTCGAAGTAAAAGTACCAGGTGTCGTTCCCTACGGTTTCATCGTAAGTGGCCTTCAACACCAAATACTCCTTTCCTTTAAAAGTACGGGTCCGTACCTCGGAATCGATTATCGTTCCCGCATCGGTCAACTTCATCGGGAGCCCATACAGGTAGGTATAGTAATTTTTTAAAAGCTGTGCCCTTTCGCAATCCAATTTATGTGCTATGGCCTCTTCTTCCGAAAAGGTAGTACTACCGTTCAGGCTTAACGTGCAAACACCCTTGTTCAAACTATGTTCCGTAAAATTGCCCTCCTTTGCCGTGCGAAGCTTGAAATATTCCTTTGGAGCGTCTATGGTAACGGTACTCATACGCTCCTTGCCATCCGGGGTGATCAGCTTGATCGATAACATTCCATAAAACGTGGGCCATGCCCCTTCCGAATCGTGGAACGCGATGGCTTTTTGCAACAGTTCGGCAGCCGTAAGTTCCGGTGTTTGTGCAAATGCAGGTGCCATCGTTAGGGTGTAGCACAATAGCATGCCTAAGTATAGGGTTTTTAAAGAACCTCTTCTGATAGGGGCCATTTGTAGTTTTTTTCGGGTGACCCGGTTGAATCCCGGACCGCTATGTCCAATTACAATATTTTGTTATGCTTCCGCATATTCGTTGTAAATCTCCAAAAGGTTCATGGTAGCCACCAGAAGGTCCTTGGTCTCGAGCAACAAACTAAAATAAAGTGCGGTATTCTTGGGGCTCGATTCGTCCGAACGGGTACGCTCGACCTGTTTCTGGATTTTCTGCTCTACCTTTTCAAAAAGGTTTTGATTGTCGGCAATCAGCGGCGTAAGCGCCGCAAATGATTTGTCACCGAACAAGGCTTCGATATCCCCAAAAAATTGTTCCATAAAGCCATCGGTTTCCTTAAGATCTTTGATCTGGTTGAAACGCAACTTCTTGTGGTTATTGTTTACATGCTTGTAACTGGCTTTAGAGATGTTCTCTACCGACTGCGTCATGTCCTGTAAATAGCCAAGTACGGTGATGTAAAAATTACTGGTGCCCACACTGGAATCGTCCAAGTTCTTAATAAAATAGAAAATATTGTCCCGTAAGCCTTCTACCTCATTGTTGAGCTTTTGTATGCCCTTTCTACTCTTTTTAAGCCTGTCCGCATCGTGTTTTGCCAGTCCGTCAATGGTTTGGGTATATATTTTGTTGGCGCGCCGGATGGCCATCGAAATGTTTACCGAACTCTCTTCGATCACACCGTTAATGGAGTTGCTTTCCGCTTTTTGCAGTTTCTCCTCCAACTTGGTCTCCTTTACTTTTTTGTTATGGGAAATGTAGTTTTTACCGATCAATAAAAATGCTAGTATCAACAATATCACAATGGCCGCAAAGCCCATTAGGTGTATGACGTAAGCGATAATGGCGGCGGCCACAAACGCACTAAATGCGGTAAAAAACCACCCGCCGATAACGTTCAATACCCCGGCGACCCTATAAACCGCACTTTCGGGACCCCAGGCCCTGTCGGCCAAAGAGGTGCCCATGGCCACCATAAAGGTGACATAGGTGGTGGACAAGGGAAGTTTCATACTGGTGGCCAACGATATCAGCACGCTGGCGACCATTAAGTTTACGGATGCACGCACCAGATCAAAAGCGGGAAGGTCCTGCGACTTGCTCTTGGGTACATACACGTATGGTTTTTCGAACTGGGCGTCAATTTTCTTCGAAATGGAAATTGGTATAATACCGGCCAAATTTTCCGAGGCCTTTATGGTGTACTTCACTATTTGGCGGGAAAGAAAGTTGGGGCTGAACCGCTCATCTCCCTCATCTTGTCGGGAAAGGTCCACACTGGTCTTGACCACCGCTTTTGCCTTGGACGAAAACCATAAGGTGACCACCATGATCATCCCTGAGGCCAACAATAAATATTTCGGCGTATACACGGCTTCCGACAAGCCTTCCATGGTAAAATCTTGGGCAAGTTTTCCGGATGCGGTATATGCGTTGAACGATTCCATCGCGGCAAGGGGCACCCCTATAAAGTTGACCAAATCGTTGCCGGCGAACGCCATAGCCAAGGCAAAAGTGCCCAATACGATAATGACCTTATAAATATTAATTTTAAAGAAAATGGTCGCCGACCATGAGAGCAGCGTCCAGAGCACAAAATTGCCCAATAGGAACAAGAACTGGTTCGTTGCCACCCAAACGGTAACCTCTTCCGGAAGTACTGCGGCACTTTTAAGGCCTTTTACCAAGATAAAGTATACGATCGCCGTTATGGCGAAACCGCCAAATACGGCGCCTACCCATTTTGCTTTTTCGGTAAATTTAAAGGAGATTAGGACCCTGGTGATAAACTGGATAAGCGCGCCCACACTGAACGCGACCACTACCGATAATAGGATCCCAAGTATAATCTGTGTCGCCTTGTCCGTATTGATATAACCCGACAGTTCTTGAAAACCGCCCCCATTGTCAAAAATCTTGACCAGGGAAATGGCCACGGCGGCGCCCAACAATTCAAAAACGATGGAAACCGTAGTAGATGTCGGCATTCCCAAGGTATTGAAAAAGTCCAATAGTAAAATGTCCGTTATCATTACCGCCATAAAAATGATAATGATCTCGGCAAAAACAAATTCTCCGGGATTGAAAATACCTTTTCGGGCCACCTCCATCATACCACTGGAAGACATTGCGCCGAACGCAATACCAACACTGGCCACTATCATAATGGTTTTAAAGGAAATTGCTTTTGACCCTATTGCGGAATTCAAAAAATTAACGGCATCGTTACTGACCCCTACCACCAAGTCGGTTATCGCCAAGACCGCCAGCGCGACGACCATAAAAAAATACAGGTTCTCCCCCATTTATTTTAAATAAGCACAAATGTGCCATTATAATTTAGCAATGATGTTAAATTAAGGTTATGAAAATCCGACCACAATCACACCCTTCAAACCCATTAAATTCTTCAAACCCTGGGTTTACGGGCTGTTTTTGACGGCTTACCAAAAGAAGACCTGAGCAAACGGCAATAATTTGATTTTTTTTAAAATAGCTGCGTGCATAAAACGCCTAAAATCAAAAAAACGCCACAAAAACAGGGGATACGCACAATATAAATCGCTTAAAAACGTTTTCAATGTAAATTTAATGTAAACAAATGGTTCTTTAAACGTAAATTTTAGTACCTTTGAAGTATCGATTAAAGTTATAATGATGAAAAAAGTAATACTCATGACCGCCCTTTTGATGCTTAGCGCAGCAATGGGGTACGCTCAAAAAGATAGAGAAGCGAAGTTGAACAAGGAAACCAACCTGATTGAGGTGACCTATTTCCACGAAGATGGTAGTGTAAGACAGCAAGGCACGTTCGATTTAGCGGGAAAACTGCATGGCGAGTGGGCCAGCTTTAACGAGAAAGGTGAAAAAATATCCTTAGGAACATATTACAAAGGCGCCCGTACCGGAACCTGGTACTTTTGGAACAATGGAAACCAAAAAGAGGTCGCTTTTGACAACAATACCATTGCAAGTGTCGTAGACACGAAAACGAAATCCCCCGTAGTTACCAAAGACTAATTGCCAGTACCAATTACCACCAAAAAAGCTCCATAACTTTTTAAAGTTGCGGAGCTTTTTGTATGAACTCGTTTAAACTTTTTCCATTTGCTAAAAAATCGCCCTTTTTCGTCCGTTCTTTGCCTTTTTTTCCTTTCGTAACCCTGCTATGCAACTCAAAAAAGCCTTCAAATGACTGATTTTCGCTTAAACGCAAAAAGTTTAAACGAGTTCAATGTCTTCTTTTGTAATACCAGGTTGAAACGGCATTAATCCTCTTGCTCCTCGGTAACGGGCGGCTCCATTGTTGTTTCGGAGGCCGTTACGGTTGCAATTCCCAGATCCTCCAAACGTAGCTGTTCCGGATTCATGTTCGTATCGATACGTACCGTATTGTCCGCGAGCACTTCCACTTCTACCTCCAGCGATTCGTATCCTAAAAATGTCACTTCCAACACCTGTTTTCCCGTAGGTACGGCAAGCAATTCAAAATTTCCGTTGAAATTGGTCTGCGTGGCGGCATCGGTGCCTTTTACATGTACATCGGCGAACAAAAGCGCTTCCCCATTTGCGGCGGCATCGCCGATATGGCCTTTTACGATTCCCGTGCGCTGTGCAAACACCGTAAAGGAACCGCACAACAACACCATTAACAGAACATGCTTCATGCCTTTCTAATTTTTCTGCAAAGAAAAATGCATTAGGTTAAGTTATGGTTAAGTCGAGATTACGATACCATGTTCAAAAGGTTATGTTTTTGGTCGGGACCGAAGTCCATGAAATACCTGGTTCAACAGCCATCGAACAGGGTGCGGACAATCATGCCCATACCATTTCAAAGCTCAAACGGTATTGCTTACTTCCCTCTCCGTAATCCGCCCCGTCGTTCCGGGTATTGGAAAATCCAAAAAATGTATCTTGCGAATCCTTAATACAACATATGGACTGGGAAACACTACTCTCCTTAAAAAGGCATGGCGATACGCATAAACGGCTCCGGAAAGAACAGGATGAGACCCGCTTGGGTTTCGAAGTAGATTATGATCGTATTATCTTCTCCGCGGCTTTTAGAAGCCTACAGGACAAAACACAGGTAATCCCCTTATCCAAGACCGATTTTGTACATACCCGTTTGACCCATAGTTTGGAGGTTTCCGTAGTAGGACGCAGTATCGGGCGAAGTGCCGGAAAACAGCTATTGGAAAAGCACCCCCATTTGAAAACGGTGCATGGATACCGCTTTAACGATTTTGGCGCCATCGTCGCCGCGGCGGCCTTGGCACACGATATTGGCAATCCACCTTTTGGCCATAGTGGGGAAAAAGCCATTGGTGAGTATTTTAAAACAGGGAACGGAAAACGTTTTCAGGGGCTTTTGTCGGAAAAGGAATATCAGGACATTATCGATTTTGAGGGAAATGCCAATGGGTTCAAGCTATTGACAGCCTCAAAGGAAGGGGTTGCGGGCGGACTACGGCTCAGCTATGCGACCTTGGGTGCTTTTACCAAATACCCAAAGGAGTCCTTGCCCAAAAAGCCGACGCCACATATCGCGGACAAAAAATTCGGATTTTTTCAATCGGAAAAAGAAACCTTTCGGGACGTTGCCACAACCTTGGGGCTACGGGCGACACGAACGGGGAACGACCTTTCCTTTTCAAGGCACCCTTTGACCTTTTTAGTGGAAGCGGCCGACGATATCTGTTACACCATTATCGATTTTGAGGACGGCATCAACCTGGGACTGATTTCCGAAGACTATGCCCTGGAATACCTGATCAAACTGGTAAAAGACCGCATCAATACCAAAAAGTACAACTCCCTGGCCTACAAGGAAGACCGCCTGAGCTATTTGAGGGCACTGGCCATCAATACCTTGATCAACGATGCCGTTCGCATTTTTATCGAGAACGAAGAAGCGATACTTGCCGGCGATTTTGAGGTGTCCTTATTGGACCAAAGCCGTTATAACGCCCAAATAACGGATATTATCGATCTTAGCGTCAACAACATCTACCAATCGCAGGAAGTGATCGAAAAGGAGATTGCCGGGTATAAGATCATCTCCGACATTTTGGAGGTGTATACCACGGCGCTGATGCGCTCCAAACAGGGAAAGGCATCGAACTATGACAAGTTGATGCTCCGCACCCTTCCGGCCTTCTACCAAAGAACGGAACTCCCGGATGCCGAAATATTGTTGAACACCTGCTGCTATGTGGCCAGCCTCTCGGATAGTGCCGCGGTACACATCCATAACAAAATAATGGGAAAACAGCTGTAATTCCAATAAACAAATGGTATAACGGCCAGCAGTTTACGATCAGGACCTTGACCATCATTGGTCTTCACCCGAAACAACCAGTTTAGCTCACGTACAAAAAACCGTTGATGGGGGAAATGTCTTTCGTGAGAACAACTCAAAAATTATACGATATGCCGACCCCGAGCAGCTGTTTAAATTGCAAACGAGGTTCTCCAGGATCGGTAATGGTACCATCGTCCGCTTTTACCTCATTGAACAGGATGTCGTCATCGTAAATGAGGTGGGTCCCTATCTGGGTAACAATATATTCGTTTACGCGAAGTTCTACGTTCAGTTCCCAATCGACATCAATGTTCCCGAAGCTTTGCAAATAATCGGTATACAAGTTCAATCGGTGCTTGATGCCCATATTCTTATACAACTGGGACTCCCAGCTATTCGTAATCAGGAAGCCGAGTTCCAGAAACAGGTTTTCCCCTTTTTCCAGAACGTTCCCCTCATCGTCCAGTACCGCCCTTTGTACCCCAAAGGCCCCCTTATCGGCCAATTCCTGATCGAGGACCAAGGTGGCCTTTTGGGTAATGGGCGAAATGTATAGGTTGAACCGCCGTTCCTTGGAAATATAGCTGGCCCCGGCACCAAGAAAAAAATATCCGGGCGACAATGGTCTGGACACCGCATTCTCCCTATCGGGATATTTAAAACCGTCGGAGAATTGCGTATTAAATTTGGCCTTTGCCGAGTAGTACCAATTGCTGATCGTATCGCGACGGTACCCAAAGGTAGAACTTACCCGCAGGGCATCCTCGGTCTTTCGCAATTTTTGGCCCTCCTGTAGGTTTACACCATAGCGCATTTCCAAAAAGTTCTCCCAAGAAATGTATCGAAACTTGTAGTTCCTTTCGAAACGTGCATTGGCCAAGGCGGAAATGGATGTGGTTCCACCGGCATTCCAGTTTACAAAAGCCGTTTCACTTAGGGTAAGTCCCAACAAATTGATCTCTTGCCAAAAGGAAGGCACTTTAAATTTGTTGTATCCTTGGTCCAGCGGTTCCGTTTTTTTGATCGAAATCATAGTGGTGTTCAGGGTAACGCCCTTTTTCAGGTTCTCGATGCGCTGCTGTTCCCGTCGAATGACCAGGGTATCTACGATAACGGTATCGAGGGCCATGCTGTCCCTGCTTATGGTATCGGCCTTCCGAATCGGGGGAAGTGGTATAACAATAACGGAGTCGGCCTTTTTCGGGGCCGGTATCGAATCCTGCGCATTGCCAAGGGAAAAAACAAAAAGTCCCAACAATAGGGGACACATCCAATTTTTAACGGTTATCGCTCGCATCTAAAATACGTTTTAGGCTTGTTTGTATAGCCTGTTTATCCAATTGCACTGCCTTGTACAGTTCGTCGGTGGTACCATGCTCCAAAAAGGTGTCGGGCACTCCCAAGATCTCGATCGGCCGTGAATGGCCATTTTCATTGGCAAATTCCAACACGGCACTTCCAAAACCTCCGGACCTGCAACCGTCTTCCACCGTAACTACGGACGAATAGCGTTCAAAGATCCTTTGAAGCAACTGCTTATCCAAGGGTTTTACAAAGCGCATAGCATAATGTCCGATCCGCGAAACCTCTTTCAATTCGGCTATGGCATCGGCTACTACGTTTCCAATGTGCCCCAATGACAGTACGGCAACCTGGGTCCCTTCGTGTAAGGTCCTTGCCGAACCGATCTCAATTTTTTCAAAGGGAAGCCTCCATTCTTCCAATACGCCCCTGCCCCTAGGATATCGAATGGCAATCGGGAGATCAAGTCCCAGTTGTGCGGTGTACATGATGTTGCGCAGTTCGGTTTCGTTCCTTGGCGCAAAAATAATCAGGTTGGGAATACACCGCAAATAGGCGATATCGAAAACTCCATGGTGGGTGGCCCCGTCTTGCCCAACGATGCCCGCCCGATCCAAACAAAAGACCACGGGAAGCCTTTGCAACGCAACATCATGGATCACTTGGTCATAGGCGCGTTGTAAAAAGGTAGAATACACCGTACAGAACGGCACCATATTTTCGGCCGCGAGCCCGGCGGCCATGGTAACGGCATGCTGCTCCGCGATGCCTACATCAAAAGCACGTTCGGGAAATTCCTCCATCATGAACTTCAGGGAACTTCCCGTGGGCATGGCAGGGGTAATACCGATTATTTTTTCGTTTTTCCGGGCAAGGTCGACCAACGTATGCCCAAAAACATCCTGGTACTTTGTGGGCAAAAGGTCGCTTGTACTTGGCCGCAACTCTCCGGTATGCCGGTCAAATTTTCCCGGGGCATGGTACACCACTTGTTGTTCTTCCGCTTGCTTTAGGCCTTTACCCTTTGTAGTTATCACATGCAGCAATCGTGGCCCTTTTTGTTTTTTAAGCTGTTGCAACGCCTCAAGTACCGCTTTAAAATCGTGGCCGTCAATTGGTCCGGAATATGCAAAGTTTAGGCACTCAAAAATATTTTCGTCCTTGGCGGTCCCCTTTTTTACATTGGTCAGGTATTTCTTTAGGGCACCGACACTAGGGTCTATTCCAATGGCATTGTCGTTCAGGATGATCAGCACGTTGGCCTTGGTGACCCCGGCGTGGTTGAGCCCTTCAAAGGCCATTCCACTGGCAATGGAAGCGTCGCCGATGACGGCGATATGCTCGCGGTCGGCATCCCCTTTTATCTGTGACGCGATTGCCATGCCCAAAATTGCGGAAATGGAGGTTGAGCTGTGGCCGGTACCAAACGCATCGTAAACGCTTTCGTCCCTTTTTGGAAAGCCGCTGATCCCGCCCCATTGCCGGTTGGTACCAAAAACGGCCTTTCTGCCCGTCAAAATCTTATGTCCGTATGCTTGGTGGCCCACATCCCAGATAAGAAGGTCGTTCGGGGTATCGAACACATAATGCAAGGCAATGGTCAGTTCTACCACTCCAAGGCTGGCCCCTAAATGCCCCTCCTTTGTCGCCACGATCTGAATGATAAACGCCCTCAATTCCTTGGCGAGTTCGGGTAACCTAGCCACGGAAAGCTTACGTAGATCGGCAGGGGAATCGATATGTTCCAGAATCGTTGACACCGTTTCAAATTTGAAACCACAAAACTACGTTATTTAAAGATTTTACCATGGTTTTGCCCGGTTTGACAACATACTAGGGGAAACGGGCATGATTTCCATCACTTCTACGTTCAAGTTTTTCCTATAAACAAACAATAAAGCATATGAAATGAGCCATAACAATTCTTGATACCAACCGAAATGATTATTGGCGAATTACATCTGACCATTAAAAAACAATAAATATAAACAGATGAAAATTATTTTAAGATCGGCTGCTATAGCAGCTTTGGTAATACTGGCTTCCTGCGGAAAAGATGATGATGGCGGTTCGGCCGGCGAAATGGCGGAACAGGCCGAATTATTGGAACAAACGCCGTTGGAGGCAAATACCATAGCCGATAATGTAATGATACAGGGCGCTACAAAGGAAGAAGGTGCCCCACCGACACCGAACGGAGCCATTTCCATGGATATTTCGGAGGCGGGAAAAACGGCCTTTCTCAACGAGGGATTTACGATTCCCGTAAGTTCCGATGGGGATATTACAGGGGCCTATTTGCGTTTTAAAGCCAATGATGGTACCGTTTCGGATAGTTATTATGATATCGATATCAATGCCAATCAGGTGTTTGATAAGGCGGCGCGAAAGACCGTTTTCCAAAGAGCCGCCAGAACCTTGGCGTCCAAAGTGGACGAGGCCAATTTGGACATCGACTTCAGCGCGCAGATCGAGCCGGGTACCTTTTGCTACGAAATTTGTGTTTATGATGCCGAGGGCAATATCAGTGATCCGAGCGAAGTATGCGTCACTGTTGAGAGCTGGGGCGGAAACGCGGCCGTAGTCGGCAAATGGAGTTTGGTAAAAGAAGAATATACCTATGCCGGGACAACCGAAACCTATAACATTGGCGAACCGGATTGCGATACCTGGACGACCAGCTGTGCCAATGAGCAAGAATTGGAAATTACGGTGTGCTATACCCAAGAATATGGAACTTTAGAAATTAAAGCTGACGGTTCTTATAGCATCGACTTTAAGGGAGCTGACCAAGATTACGACGATGCCGCGGCAAGCGAATGCGAGTTGGTTTATACGGAGGACAGCACCTACCGCTACCAAAGCACAGGAAACTGGGCCTATGTTACGGCCGAAAACAGGCTCACCTTGGTCGAGTATGGCTATACCGTGGAAGAAGATGGAGAAACTGAAGTAGCTTCCGTTGAGAACGGGGAGGCCGAGCTTTTGTATGATGGCAAAGCGGAAGTCAACGGAAACAGTTTTGTGCTGATCGAAGTAAGCGACTATGACAGTTCCGTGGAAGATATTTCCAAGTTTTACTTTGAAAAGTAAACAGTACTACTGAACTCAAAGCGAGTGCAATGATAAGTAACAAGTCCCCGTCGGAGTTCCGTCGGGGATTTTTGTATTATACCATGGTTTTCGTGCTCCGGTTTTGAAAAAAAGGGGCGTTATATAACCACTTGCCCTTTGTCTCCTTCCGACATCTCCCTTACGCTATAGCGCCTTTTCTCCTCGCCTTTCACTCCGGTTTCCGTTCGTTTGACAACAAAACAAGGAACATGCACATGATTTGTACGAATTATCCGTTCAGATTTTTCTTATTGAACTCATCTTGAGTTTATTTAACAAACAACAAAAACGTATGAAAATTATTTTAAGATCGGCTGCCATCGCAGCTTTGGTAGTATTGGCTTCCTGTGGAAAAGATGATAATGGTGGTTCGGCCGGCGAAATGGACGAACAGGCCGAACTATTGGAACAGACCCCTTTGGAGGCAAACACCGTGGCGGACAATGTGGTGATACAGGGTGCTACAAAAGAAGAGGGTACTCCTCCTGCTCCGAACGGTGAAATGACAATTGATATCTCAAATGCCGTAAGCAGTGCTTTTCTCAACGAAGGATTTACCATACCCGTAAGTTCAAACATGGAAATCGCTGGTGCCTACCTGCAATTTGAATCAAACGATGGAACCTCCGCAAATAGCTATTTTAATATCAATATATCTTCCGGTAGCTCTGTAAAAAGTCAAAAAGAGCAACAAAATGAAAAAACGGACAACGCCTACATTGATGTAGGATTTAATTCGAACATTACACCTGGTACTTTTTGTCTGGTTTTAAGTGTATATACTCAAGGTAATGTTATCAGTGTTGAAGAAAAAATGTGTATTACCGTCGAAAGTTGGGGCGGGAATTCCGATATCTTGGGAAAATGGAACTTATCGCTTGAGGAAAAAACCTCAAGCGGATCTTTTAAGTCCTATGCTCCCGGTGATGAAAGATGTATTGATAATTTTTCTGTTTCATGTGAAAGCGGAGGAACTGTTTCAGGAAATAAATACTGTTATACAACCAACCCTTCAGGAGTTACTTTCAACGAAGACGGAACCTTTGAGTATAGTAGTTACGACACAAATAAAGAGTACAATTTTCAAGCCTCGGAAAACGAATGTGAACCCGTTTACGATGTTTATGAAAACGAATATGACGCTAAAGGAAAATGGGCGTATTTGGACAAAGAAGATAAGTTCGTTTTAATTGTTTATGAAGACAGAAACTTTTATAAAAATGAACTTTCCTCCAATACTTATGCCCCAGGTGATGGCGCACTTCTGGTAGAAGACGAGGCCGGTTGGCGATTTGAAAGCGAATCGCTGGTATTTAGTGTCGATGATGGTCCAAATGATTTCTACAAAGCGATCTTTAAAAAATAATTTCATCCAATTGTCATAACCTACAGAGGTAAACCCCGGCAATACCGTCGGGGTTTTTTTGTGCCCGATCATAATATTCTTTACTATTGTTCTCTTAAAACCGATGTGATGCTGCTCCCTTTTGATGATGCCTATTTTATGAACAAAGCCATGCAAGAGGCCGAAGCCGCTTTTGAAAAGGGCGAAGTACCCGTTGGGGCGGTCATTGTGGTGCAGGACCGTATTATCGCCCGTGCCCACAACCTTACGGAACAACTGAACGATGTAACCGCACATGCCGAAATGCAGGCCATTACCGCAGCGGCGAACTTTTTGGGAGGCAAGTATTTAAAGGGATGTACGCTTTATGTAACCTTGGAACCGTGCCAAATGTGTGCCGGCGCCCTCTATTGGAGCCAAATCGATAAAATCGTTTTTGCGGCGGCCGATAAAAATCGGGGGTTCTCCGTTTCCGGGACCACCTTACACCCCAAGACCCAAGTACTGGGCGGTATTCTTGAACATGAGGCCAGTGCATTGTTAAAGCGGTTCTTTATCCAAAAAAGAAACCTGAACTAATACCATTTTTGCTTTGAAATTACCCAAACAAAAAGCCGCCATTTTTTGCTTGGACGAAAAAGAAAAATCAAGCATAGCAGTAGCTACGGTTGTTTTTTATTTTGAAGTATTAGCGGAAAAGGGCAATTTTTAATGGGCAATTTCAAGGTAGAAATGGTATAGTACCTATTGCGATACCATCAACCGAAGACAACGACCTGTGCGGCGACCATTCCTTTTCTTCCTTCCTCCTCCACATACTCCACCTTATCCCCTTCGTGAAGTTGCGTGCCGTTCAAGGCGGTAGCGTGCACAAAAATGTCCTTTCCGGTCTCGTCGTTGGTAATGAACCCATATCCTTTGGATTCATTGAAAAATTTTACAGTTCCAGTCATACCAATTAAGAATTTAAGTTATACCATTTTAACTTGGAAATGGTATTGTAGGCCGGCCAAACGTTTTCAACCCATTGGAAGCGTTTCAACCGTGTTCCAAAACATTTGATTTATCAATAGCATTTTAAAGTTAAAAATTTTTTGGATCGCTTGCCCATAATTTGGTCATTTTTTGGATTTAAGACCCTGACGCTTAGACTTTTCCTTCTCCCTTTTGTTCATTTTTAGGATATTCTCCTCGTTGAGCATATAGTCCTTCATTTTTTTTCCCTTACTCTCTTTTATCAGGAACAAGGGCATGGCTACCAAAAATAACAGTACCACCCCACTGCCGATGAATCTGTTAGAAAGTAGCTCCGCGGTCTCTTTGATGGCAAATCCATATCCGATACAGCCGAAAGCGGCAAAAACAATTAGTAAAATAATATATTTCATCCTTTCTTTTTATTGTTGTGGTTTATTCCCCGCTAGGCGGTAAAGCTCACCAGCTCCTTTCGATAGGCGGTTAATAATTTTGATTTTGAAACAAAACCATAATATTTTCCTCCCTTTACCACCGGAAGGTTCCAAGCCCCACTGCTTTGAAATTTGTGCATTACCCTTTTCATGTCGTCTTTTTCATAGAAGATATGTTCGGGGGCGTTGTGCATAAAGGTTTCTACCTTGGTATTCCGGTATAGGGAAGTGTCGAACATAAATTCCCGAATATCGTCCAAAAGCACAATACCTACCAAGGCTTCTTTTTCATCGACTACCGGAAAAATATTCCGGGCCGACTTTGCCACCGATTGGTGCAACATTTCCCCTAAGGTCATTTCCGGGGTGACCACTTTAAAATTCTGTTCGATCACGTCGTCAAGCTGCATCAAGGTCAATACCGATTGATCTTTATTATGCGTCAACAGTGCACCGCTTTCCGCCAATTCCTTGGTGTAAATGGTATGGTTCATGGCGTTTTTCATGATCAGGTACGATATGGAAGCGGTAATCATCAAGGGAACGAACAACCCATATCCTCCGGTAATCTCGGCAATCAAAAATATAGCGGTCAAGGGCGCGTGCAACACCCCGGCGATAAGACCGGCCATTCCGATCAGCGTAAAATTACTCTCCGATACCGCGAACCCCAAACCTAGGTTGTTGATAATTTTCGCCACTACGTTGCCTAGGGCACTGCCCATCACCATTGTGGGAATAAAGGTTCCCCCCGCGCCTCCGGCTGCCAAGGTAAGGGTCATTGCCACTGCCTTAAAAATGGTTATGCCTGTCAGTAGGGCGATCACCACCCAACTGTTTCCGATAAAGGCATCGAAGGGTGTTTTTCCCAAGGCGGCCACATGATCGCCATCGAGCAGTTTATTGATGAACCCAAATCCCTCCCCGTAAAGCGGGGGAATAAAATAAAGCATGGCCCCTATGGCCAAACCTCCGACCAACAGGCGGTATTTGGGGCTTTTTAACGGTTTAAATAGGCGTAAGATGCCAAAATACATTTTTGTAAAATAGATCGAGGCAAAACCGGTTCCAACACCCAAAACAATGTAGAACAAGGTATCCTTTACTTCGAACGCCCGACTGATGGTAAAACTAAAAAGCACCTCGTTTCCCAAGAAGAAATAGGAGGTCAACACTCCGGAAATCGAGGCGAGCAATAGGGGAAGTACCGAAAGCAGGGTCAGGTCCATACTAAACACTTCCACTGCAAAAATAATGGCGGCGATGGGCGACTGAAAAATTGAGGCAATGGCACCGGCCGAAGCACAAGCGATCAACAGCGAACGTGTTTTGGCATTGATATGGAACAAGCGCCCAAGGTTGGAACTTAAGGTGGCCCCACCGGCAACGGCCGGACCCAATAGCCCTACGGAACCGCCGAACCCCACGGTCAATGGGGCAGCGATCATTTGCACATAGATCTGTTTTGGCGCAATGATCGCCTTTTTTTTGGAAAGCGCGAACAGGATCGCCGAAATGGCATGGCGCAACTTTTCCTTATGCACAAACTTTACATACAAATACACCAAGGTAAGCCCCAAAATGGGTAGGATAAAATAGAGTCCGTTCGACCGTAGGATACCCTTTTCCAAAATCGAAGCGATAAAATAGGTGGTGTTCTTTAAGGTAACCGAAACCAGGCCCGCCAAAAAACCGACCGCCACACTAAGGATGTGTGTAAAAGTCTTATTGGAGATATTTTTGTACCTCCATTTCAGAAAAGCACTAAATAGCTTATGGTATCGGCCGGCCATACACGTTACTTTCAATTAAAGTAAAGGTATTTATTTCTGCCGAAGAATCGATTCTTTTAGCGTTTTCAGATCAACGGGATATAGTTGCCGCAAGGTCTCTACATAGTTCCTTTGGTTGTAAAAACCACCGTTATAATCGGTGATGGCGTCGTTTACAAGGGCTTCCGCGGCATCGTAGTCCTCTCTTTCGAATAGCACTTTGGCCTTATAGTATTTGGCATCGGCAGACTGTTTGAACAGGCCGATCACCTTATCGAAATCCAAAAGGGCCTTTTGGGTATCACCGGATTCGTAATGGGCGATGCCGCGATAGAGAAATGCGTTGATCTCCACCCAGTCCTCCCCCGTTTCGGCCGTTTCTTTTTGGATGTGCCTGTTCCAATACGCAATGGAACTGTTATAATCCTTAAGCCCAAGGTAGGCGATACCACGCCAATAGTCCACACTATGGCCTTGTGGTTGGTCGATAAAATTAGGGGTAAGGGTATCGGAGGCATTAAAATCGGCAATGGCTTTTTTATAGTCGCGATAAAACCAGAGGTACAAATAACCCCGCCATGGTTGCCAGGTTGCGGCATCATGTTCCACGGCCTTATCGAAAATAGGCTTCCACTTATGGGGCATGCCCCGTTTTAAATAGGCTACGGAAAGTTCCCGAATGGCCTCGGCATAGGTGGTATCCAAAGCGATCGCCTTTTCGATCCTGGTCATGCTTTCCGGGGAGCCCTGCAACAAGTGGGATCCCTCCTCGTACACCTGCTCGGCAAGCGCTTTGTCCTGAACGGCCGCGGTTTTTACCGTACTATTTTCGCCACAGGAAACGACCCATACGACCAAACCGATACTAAGGCAATATTTCCACAACTTTTCCATGTTCCAATTTGAAGATGATATACATATACAGGTCCCTTGGTTCTTTTCTTTCCAAGTTTGCCCAATTTTCAGGTTGCATCGTCAAACCGACCAACTGCTCCACCATGGCATCGTCCAGATCGATCACTTGCATATCGTTGTCCAGTTCGTTCACTTCCAAATCGCCCAAATCGCCTTCGCAATCGATCAAAAACCTTAGGTTTAGGTAACCGCTATCGGTAAAACCCTCGCTGTTATACCGTTCTTGAACGTACTTTCGAAACGTGGGCTTGCCGTTCTTGTAAATATGGGGTGCGGTACTGTGATAAAAACCGATCGGTAACCGATCGCTACAGCGCTTAAAATCCTTTGAAAAGTCGGGGTTTTCGGGAGAGAGATACCCGATATGGTGCGGATATTTTTCGGTATCCAAATCAAACTTTCCCTGCACCTGATAGTACAGGAGTCCAAACCCGGACACGGCTATGAACAACAGCCCTAGACCGATGAACAGCCCCAGTTTTAGGATTCTTTTTTTTCCCATGCTTAAAAATAAGCATAAAACCAAACGCTTTTCGTCCCGTTACCGCACTCCATACCAAAAAAGGTACGAACGGTACATTTGGCTATTCCAACGGCACGTTCAACCGAAGGCCGAGCTCTGTCAACTGCGCGTCATCTATGGTTGCCGGAGCATCGATCATCACATCGCGACCACTGTTGTTCTTGGGGAAAGCGATAAAATCGCGGATGGTTTCCTGTCCGCCCAAAATGGCGACCAACCGATCCAAGCCAAAGGCAATGCCCCCGTGTGGTGGCGCCCCATATTGAAAGGCATCCATTAAAAACCCAAACTGCGCCTTGGCGGCTTCGGGCGTAAACCCTAGGTGCTTGAACATTACGGCCTGCATTTGTTTGTCGTGGATACGAATGGATCCCCCACCGATCTCGTTTCCGTTCAATACCAGATCATAGGCATTGGCCCGTACGGCACCGGGATCCGTTTCCAATAGGCTTAATTGCCCTGGTTTTGGAGCGGTAAACGGGTGGTGCATGGCATGGTAATGGCCGGTTTCCTCGTCCAATTCCAACAGGGGAAAATCGATTACCCATAACGGGGCGAACTCTTTTGGGTCCCTAAGGCCCAAACGTTCGGCCAGTTCCATACGCAGGGCGCTCAATTGTGCCCGTACTTTATTGGTATCCCCGGAAAGCACGCAGATCAAATCTCCGGGTTTTGCTCCCGTTACCTGTGCCCATTGCGCCAGATCGTCCTGATCATAAAACTTGTCTACGGACGATTTGTAACCGCCGTCGTCATTACAACGGCAATACACCATGCCCAAAGCCCCTACCTGCGGGCGTTTTACCCAATCGGTAAGTTTATCGATCTCTTTTCGGGTATAGCTATTGGCACCGGGAACGGCAATACCTACCACGAGCTCGGCGTTGTTGAACACGTTGAACGCTTTGTGTTGGGCAACACTGTTGAGCTCGCCAAATTCCATTCCGAATCGAATGTCCGGCTTGTCGTTACCGTATTTTTTCATGGCGGCATCGTAGGTCATTCTTGGAAATTTCTCGATGTCCACACCGTTGATTTCCTTTAAGAGGTATTTGGTAAGCCCTTCAAAGGCATCCAAAATATCTTCTTGTTCCACAAAGGCCATTTCGCAATCGATCTGGGTAAATTCCGGTTGTCTATCGGCCCGTAGATCTTCGTCCCGAAAACACTTTACGATCTGGAAATACTTGTCCAGACCACCGACCATCAGTAGTTGTTTGAAGGTCTGTGGCGATTGTGGCAGCGCGTAAAACTGTCCTTCGTTCATACGGCTCGGCACTACAAAATCGCGGGCGCCCTCCGGGGTGGATTTGATCAAATAAGGGGTCTCTACTTCTATAAAACCGGCATCGGAAAGGTATTTTCGGACCTCCATGGCCACCTTACTGCGAAAAATGAGGTTCTCTTTTACGGGATTTCTACGGATGTCCAAATAACGGAACTTCATTCGAAGATCTTCGCCCCCATCGGTCTCGTTTTCGATGGTAAAGGGCGGTGTTTCGCTTTGGTTCAGTACCGTGAGTGCCGTGACCAGTACTTCTATATTTCCAGTGGGCAAATTCGGGTTTTTTGATGCCCGTTCAATAACCTGTCCTTTTACTTGGATCACAAACTCCCTGCCCAAATTTCGGGCCTGCTCCAATAATGTTTCGGAAGTGCGGTCCTGGTCGAATACCAATTGGGTTATGCCGTAACGATCGCGGAGGTCTACCCAAGCGACAAAACCTTTGTCCCTCGTTTTTTGTACCCATCCGGAGAGGGTCACCTCTTTTTCAATGTCCGATTCCCTTAACTCCCCACAATTATGGCTTCTGTACATGGCAGTGCGATTTTAAGGCGCAAATTTAAGAAGTTATTGTGGTTAGCGGGCGGTTTTGGCACCTATTTTCATTGGAACGGGGTATTTAAGCGTTCCTTTGCCAACAAAGGGCCAAGCACCTTTTACCTGCGGAAGGTTGGCCGAGAAGGCCATGTTACCGGATTTCCGACAATTCGTAATAATCGATAAGCTTTCCGTTTTTATTGTATGACTCGGAACGTACCACCGCCCTATCGTCCAAGTACCACTCCTTACCGGTGCCCTTTATTTTTATGATCCCGATCTTGGATTCAAAATCAAAGGTGACCACCTGGCAATCGAAGGTTCCGGCCGGGGTCGTCAATTGCTCCTTCTCGTGTATCTTTCTATTAAAAACATTGAATGTCATGGTCACCAAAGTAAAAACGCTCTTGTTCACTTTTATGGAAATGTCCCCGTCTTCCAGCATATCGCCCGGGCTTACGTTGGTGGGGAAAGATAGCACGGACCCATCTACTTTTAGTTCCACGTCATCGGCATTGTGCTCGGACAATTTTCCCATATCCACAAAACGCATCATATCAATTGTAAACAGCCCATTTTTGCACCCGGCACCATAATTTGCGTTAAATTCTTCCTTCCCCTTTTTGTCGTATACTACAGTCTTGAACTCCGCTTCCATACCGCCGTCTATGTTTTCCACTTTTAGGGTTTCGTGCGAGTTGGTCCCCCGCACCTTGCCCTTTTTGGTGTACTGGGTATAGGTAAGTACCGAACCTTCCTTAAAAAACACGGCCGATTTGCATTCTTGGGCACTTATGGCCACCGTGGCGCATAGCAAGACAATACCTACCAGAATTTTACTGTTTGTCATCTTATTATTTTTTTAGGATAAATTCAACCCTGCGGTTGGTCGCCTTTTCCTCTGGTGTGGTATTGCCGTTCAACAATTCGCCCTCTCCTTTGCCTTCGGTGGTTATCCTTTCCGCCGCGACCCCATTTTGGATCATTTGCGCTTTTACCGCGGCCGCCCTAGCCTTTGATAGTTTCATGTTGTCCGCTTCATCACCATCAGCGTCGGTATGGCCCACTACCAGAAAATTCCAATCGCCGTTGTCTTTCATCAGGCTGGTCAGTTTGTTCAGCACGCCCAGTGACTCTTTTTTCAACGTTGCCTTTCCCGAATCGAACAAAATACCATTGGTCACATAGCTGCCGTCCGATACGATACGTTTGTACATTTCGCCCCCACCATGGGCGATGCGTATATTTTTAATGGCGATTTTAACGTCATCCAAACCGGCCGATGCATGTCCTTCAAAATCAATAGCAAATGCTTTTGGCACAACATTGATCTTGGGTAGGTTGGCAATTCTTTTTTCGTCATAATAGAGTTTAAATTTTCCCTTGTAATAGGAAAGGGATATGTGGTGCCACCCATTCAATTCTCCCAAGGAAACTTCTTCTAAAGGGAATGTATAATCCCCGACATGCCCTTCCGTTTTTCCACTCCGAAAAGCCACTTTTACATTTGGGCGTTCGTTAGATTCCCGGTAATTGTCTTCATCAAAATACAAGTTGTAATAGGCCCATGAATTATTGTTTTCCCTGCTCAAATCATCGATGTAGACATCGAATTCAATAGTGAACTCATCCGATAGGTAGCCGCTTTTTTCGAACAAGGGGGTTACCCTGTTGTTATACGTTGCCAGCCCCATGATCGTGTTGTCATCATTTAAACGGACCACCTCCGCACTTCCGGAGACCAAATCCCATCTCGAGGGGAATTCACCCACTTCTTCCCGCTTTAAATCATCATAAAACACCACCTTTTCACCCGGAATAAATTTATAGTTGCGCCAAACCTCAACTTCATTTTTAGTTGTACCCGTTTCCGTTTTTGCGTTTTCGGGCCTATCGGAATCCGATGGTTCTTCATCGGTGTCCTTTTCCGTATCCCCCTTTTTTTTAGGTTTCTTTTCACCCTCCAATACGTCGTCGATCTTTCGATCCACCTGTTCTTCAACCTTTTCCGATGCTTTTTGTTTGATCTTCTTCCAAAGCTGTGCCTCAGAGGTATGTGTAACCCCTAAAACCAGTAGTGCCATTAGTAATTTTGATATGCCGTTCCCCATTGTCGTTTTCTTATTGTGGTACAAAAACCATACGAAATATAGGCCATAACAACCCCGTTACGGTGCCCAATGAGCGTTTGATACCGATGGTTTAGAATTTGACAATTCCGATCGAGAATTTTTTAAAGACGATCGAGAAAACGGGTCAGAACCGCTTTTCGGCTTTGGGAGACCGGAACTTCCCTGTTTCCGGAAAGAAGCAACATATCGTTCTTTTTATGGTAAGATCTGATATGGTCCATGTTGATCAAAAAACGTTGGTGTACCCTCAAAAAACCACTGTCCTTGAGTTGCTCCTCATACGTTTTCAATGTTTTTGAGGCGAGCAGTTTTCTATCGTCCTTCAAATAAAACTGGGAATAGTTATTGTCCGATGCAATATAAACGATGTCTTTGACCGCTACGATATGAATAGCGTCCAAATTTTTCAATACCAGTTTCCTGTCGGCATCCGAAGTGTCGAGATTATGATAAAAAGCACTCCATTGTTCCGTATACACGGCATGGTCCAAAGCCGAAATCACTTTTTCCACGGCTTGCACCAGATCGGAAGGCAGGTAGGGTTTGAGCAGATAATCCAATGCACTGAAACGAAAGGCCCATACGGCATACTTATCAAAAGAAGTGGTGAAAATAATCTTGAAGTTAATTTGGGGCAACCCCTTCAATAACTCGAAGGCATTGCCGTCCTTTAGGTTGACATCGAGTATCACAAAATCGGGTTGCTTTTCTTGTAAACGTAGCAGTGCCGTGGCCACGTCGGAAATGATATCGGTAATCGCTACATTTTTGAAATGGCCCAAAATGATGTCCTCGGCCATTTCGGCCGCAAAGGTATCGTCCTCGATAATAATGCATGAAAGCGGTTTCTCCATAACTCAAAAGTACGGTGGATCGGCCATTAGATGTCGTATTTCATTGGAAAACTAAGATACACCTTGGTTCCGTTATCGGCATATGTCGTTTTCACCTTGCAATGAAAGCGATGTGTTTTTTTAAGATTTTCGATACGGTTATCCAGGATTTTGGTGCTCATGGACCGATGCAGCTGATTGGCATTTTCCTGCTCCGGTCGGGGGCCTTTACCATTGTCGGAAACTTCGATCTTCAATCGGTTTTGCTTTATTCCATAGCGCACGGTTACCATACCGTCCGCGGTACCTTTCAACCCATGTAAAACGGCATTTTCCACATAGGGCTGGGTAAACATTGGGGGAATAAGCAGCATTTCGTCCTTCACACTATCGGCAACATCGATTTCAAAACTCCATTTATCGTTGGTATTGAGTTTTTGTAGTTCCAAATAGGCCCGTAAGGCCTTTATGTCTTCTTCAATGGTTATAAAGTCCTGATCGGAGCTTTCCAAAATAGATCGCATCAGCTTGCTAAAGCTTCCCAAATACCCGACCGACTCTTCTTTCTTCCCCTTAAAAATAAAACTCTGAATACTATTCAGCGCATGGAACAAAAAATGTGGGTTCAGCTGCGTCTGTAATAACCTGTGGCGAATTTGGGCCGTTTTCAACGACTGTTTTGTCCGTTGCTCGCGATACCAGAAAAAAACGGAAATCAAGAGCAATAATCCTAGAATGGCGGTAGTCAAAAAATACGCCCGTTGGGTCTTTATCTTGCTATTGTTCAAAGCGTCCTTTGTACGAAGCACCTCTATTTGTTGTTCTTTTTTTTCGGATTCGTACTTTTCGCTCAGCTCTGCAACTTGCTTTGCTTGCGAGGCGTTCACGATTGAATCCTTTAAGCTGGTATACAAATTGGCATAGCGAAGTGCCGTTGTAGGCTTGTTTTGCAATTCATAGGCCTCTCGTAAATTATTGTAAGCCAACACGCGTACATCGGCCTGTGCATTTTTGGGTATGGTCTCTAAATAGGCAATTGCGGCATCGGGCCTGCCCTGTTGCAAATAGGCATATGCAATGTTGTTGACGACCACATCGGTATTTTTATTGAACATCTTTTTATTCTCCAACCCTTTTATTCCATATCGTATGGAGCTATCGAACTGCTCTATCTCCAAATAAAAATTGCAGAGGTTCGAATATATGGCTCCCAAAAAAATAGGGATTTTATTGTTTATCCCCAATTGTTCGGCTTCCAATGAAAGGGAAATGGCCTTTTGATGTTCCCCGTTGTTAAAAGCTACTCCTGCCAAGTTGGTGATGACCTGCATTTTTTGGGGCTCCTCATCCTTAAGAAAAAGGAGCGCTTTATCAAAAAAAGTACTTGCCTTATCAATATTCCCCAGTCGGGCATGAATGCCTCCCAGGTTGGAGTATATTTTGCCCAAACTGCTGGTATCCTTATTTTTTTCACCAAGGTCCAGGGCTTTCAGGTAATATTCGACGGCTTGTTCAAAACGTTGTCCGTAGTTGAAAACGGTTCCCAAATTTTGGTATGCCGTTGCTAGGGCGGCCCCCTCGATCTCCGTTTCGGCAATATTCTGCCGTAATAGTTTTTCGGCCTCGTCAAACGCTCCCTTATAAATGTGGATGATCGCTTTTTGGTTTTTTATGGCGATTTTAAGCCGATGATCGTTAAGCAATAAATTCCGTTTTTCGGCCTGTAATGCATAATGCATGGCGCTATCCCGATCGGTCAACGCATATTGTTTGGAAGTCGCCAGCGCCTTTTCGACCTGCATGATCGGTGTATCGTTTTTTTGGCCCCTTAGGGCACCCGACACTATTGAAAGGAGAAGCGTCAAAAAAAGTGTTGCCTTTACCCGAACACGCTGCATAAAATTCATTTAGCTATTAAAAATATGCATTAAATGGCAGGGAAAACAGTATCCTTGGCGCATTTCACGAACAATCGTCGGAATCATTGGAATAACCGCTAAACCGCTGCAAAGAACCTTTGATCAAAATAGACCGAAAGGACATCGGGACACCCCTTGTACAGTTGCTTGTGTTGCCCTCTTTTTTGGTCCCTTTATACGCTTGATGGATCTGTAGGACAAAAGCGCGCCCCTATTACGTCCGGCCCATTGGTTAGGACTGTTTGAAAAATACACCCATTACGGAAGCTTAAAATCACCAGAAGCGCCTTGTAGGGAATACCAAAGCACCAACTTTTTCCGTTTGATAGGAGTAGTCCTTGTAAAAACCCATCCTCGCGCAATGCCGTTCACCGCCTCACATCCGGCCCTGATACTTCCCCTGCTGAAAAAGCGATGGGTTTCCGCCTCCGGTCTGATCATGGGCAGCATGGTGCCCGATTTTGAATTTTTTCTACGAATGGAGGCCCATGGTCCGTACGGACATGGTTTTTGGGGCATGTTTTGGCTAAACATTCCCTTGGCGCTCGGTTTTATCTGTCTTTATCACCTAATGGTGCGGAACGCGCTCATTCGGAACCTGCCAAGCTATTTTGAACGTCGTTTTCGGATCTTTACAAAATTTGACTGGCTTTCCTATTTTAAAGCACATTTTTGGACCGTAGTCCTTTCGGTGTTGATCGGAAACCTTGCCCATTTGCTATGGGACGCGTTCACCCATTTCGACGGTTTTTTTGTCATCCATTGGCCCGTATTGGAAAGGAACGCTTGGGGCCTGCCCTTGTACGATATCCTCCAATATGCCTTTAGTCTTGTTGGTGCCCTATGCATTCTAAAATACATAGCATCCTTGCCCACGGGCCGGCCGGTAGCTAAAGTGAAAAACAACCTGTGGTATTGGTCATTGCTAACGATTGTTTGCGCCCTCGTCATGACCGTTCGGTTTTGGGGCGTGCCCGGCTTCGATTTTGATGACCAGATCGTATGCCTGTTGCTATCGTTTATCGTGGGGCTGTTGGTTGCTTCCTTGATCGATCCCTATCTTAAAAACAGGATACGCCGACCTCTTCGTGAATGATACCGTTATTGTAACACTACCCATAAGCCTTGTTCTTCAGCGTATACCTGAAGCTTTCCCACTTTTTTCGGAGAATTTAAAATCGGAAGCCCTTTAAATGGTGAAGAAAAACCAAGCATAGTAAGTAGCTACGGTCGTTTTTTATTTTGGAATGGTTTAAACTTTTTCTCCCGAACCATCGGGAGGCTAAAAATGATGCTTTTTCACACTTTTTTTGATTTTTTTCCCTTCCGTAGCCCTGCTATACAACTCGAAAAAGGCTTTAAAAGGGCAAAAAAACATGTCCGCAAGCATCGGAATCGCTTCAATCCAAAAAGTGTAAACAACTACTTGAAGTATCAATAGAAAAGGGGAATTTTTAATGGGTAACTTAAAGGTTGAAATGGTATTGCCCCATTCACATATGATACCTACAGCCAAGAATCACTAAAATAGCCCGATCGCAATCGTTGACGGGGATTCAAGCCGAGAAAGAAGTGTAAACGTTGGACACCAAAACGACAGACAAAGCATTTCGAATTTTACATTTTTTTGAGGTCGTGCCACAATTTTTGGATCAAACAGCACGGAAGTTACCATAGGTTCATTGGATTCCAAAGGTGGTTTTGGAATTTTGCAGCTAAAACCACAGGATGATTCCATTACACAAACAAAAGAACCATCATTTTCAATATTCGATCTTGGTAAACAACTCCCGCCAAAAGGTTTGGGATTTTTTAACCGATGTAGACCGATGGAAAGATTGGGACACCGAGCTTAAATGTGCAACACTTACGGAACCGTTCGCCTTGGGCGCAACGGGCATACTTACACCAAAAAAAGGCCCTAAGTTAGAATTTAAAATCAGTGCGCTAACACCTCTTGAATCGTACACCTTCCAAACAAAAATGCCGGTGGGAACCTTGGAAATAAAACGGACTCTTGAACGCAAGGGAAACCAAATAGCATTCACGGACGATATTAAATTTACTGGAGCCTTAAAGCGGGTATTCGGACTGCTATTGGGCGGGGGTTTTAAGGCCGTTTTGCCCAAGGTAATGGAAAATTTCAAACGCCTTGCCGAACAAGCATAAACGCATGCCAAACGGGCGGACCGGTCGCCGTTTAAAAACCTAGTCCTGTGAAACCAGGGCCAATATCGTTTTAACGTTGAAATGGGATACCTTATAAAGAAACGGTTTAAACGGAAAGCATTTCTTCTTCCATCTCTTTGGTTTGGAGCAGCCTTTCCAGTTCCATTACAATTTTCTGATGCCCAAGCTGAATCGTTTTGATATCCTCGGGACTATAATTGATCGGAATTTCGATAGGACGGTGCGTCCTATGTTCCTCCAACAGTAAAATCATTTTCCGTTCTACCGGTCTAAGTGTTTTGGTCGACTTTAGCAGTTCCCCGTTAAATGTGAGTTCGAACCGGCCAAAATTGTCGGCCGAGGGTACAAAACGTATTTCCCCTTTACAGTCGCCAACGCCAAAATTAAAGCTGTTCCCCTTCCTTAAACTGTGCTCATTCGGTTTCGATGATTTCATGGAATATGTATTTAAATTTAGAAGTTTCCTTTATCGTTTATTGGCATCGGACCAGTCAATGTTTCTTAACAACCGATGCGTATTGGTTTTTGGCTGGGCTTCCCTATAGCGAAGCATCGTCGATCAAACAGCACGCATCATCGTATGGATAACGTAAAAAACGTATTGATTATAATCTTTTTCCTACTCCTAATATATACGGGAGGAAATTCGGTCTTAGATGACGCTATTTCAGCGTATTCGTGTAGTTCAACGATCAAAATGTGCAAGTGGCCGAATTCTGGTGAAACCAAGTACCGAAAAGGGATGCTTTTGTACGCACTTGGTGGTTAACACAATAGCCTCACAAAGCGGTTCGTATTTGAACAAATGTTGTTTCGGGCCATCACTTTATATGGAATGTTTGATTGCAAAACGGCTATAAACAACCGGCCCTTTTTGGATATCACGAGCACTAAGGCTCCTTTCAAGTTTGTGGTAAACATGTTTGCGACCTTGGCGCGATTAAAAAACGGATATGATCATTGAACGGACCATAACCAATCTTAATAGCACAACAAGAAGGGGAATTCGATAAATTCGTAAGAAGGGTCTTAATAAAGTTTTCAAACAAAAAGCTATATTCGTTACATCTTTTTATAAAGAGAATACCTTTACCCATTGTGGCTGTGATAAAGCAGGCTAAAACGAAAATCAAGCCAACCCTTTATAACTCTCTGGCAATTCCAGAGCGGCGTAATTGTAATAAAATACCAGGTTCCCTTTTGGAAATCCTTGCAACAAAAACGAGAACGTGCCTTTTGCAGTACCAAGTTGAAAAGGAAAAAATATAAGGAGAAGGGCTTTGATTGGTTGCATACCAAAATGGGTGTATGAGGATTTATTTTACAGATATATAAACAAGTTGGTAATAATGTAAAAAAATTATGAGTTTTGGACGAGTAACTTAAATGTATGTTTTGAGCAAACTGCTTTCTCAATTAGGAGAAAAGGCCCTAGAATTCCAAAGATGCAAGTGTTTAGATTAATTTCTATCACAGCACCTAGAGAAGACACTAATCTGATAAAGATTGCTGTCATTATTCTAGTTAATGTTGTCATATTGACCGAGGATTTATATCTATAAGTTAAATATACAATTATTATTACACGCCTAGCGTGAGGGAAGATAACCGAAAAGGTTATTGGTTTGAGATTATACATTTTACTAGGTGTTTCCCGCTCGTCCTTAACTCATACTATTTATGAAAAAATGGTTTAAAATAAAACGTTATCCACACATTGGTTCTCAAATATCTCGTGAAGATTATTCGAGAGTAAAAAAGTATGTTTCAAATTCTGAGAATATAGAAAAACATTCCTTCAAACCTTTTATTAAAAGAGTTCAAACCAAAAGAAAATTTCGTAAAGAATATAACGATGGCATTTTAATTTCTAAGAAGAGAAAAAAAGACTTAAAGCCACGAGGTATATGCTTTGCTAGTCATTTAGATTCACAAATCTATTCTTACTATTCAGAATATCTTTCAAAAAAATATAATACTTTAATTACTAAGCACAAACTTTCAAAAGTTGTTACTGCATACAGAAAAATTAAAAAAGAAAATTCAAAATCAGGGAAATGTAATATAGACTTTGCAAATGAGGTATTTACATACATAAAAGAGAGGTCAAACACAAAAAAAAATCAAGTAGTAATTGCATTTGACATAAAAGGATTCTTTGATAATTTAAACCATAGAAAACTCAAACAAGCTTGGTCTTTCGTAATAAATGAACCCCTTCCTACTGACCAATACCAAGTTTTTAAAAACATCACAAATTTTTCTTTTATAAAGGAAGAAAAGCTTTTCAAGCTATTTAAGAATAGCATTGTAGTCGAAAGATATTCTGATAGTTACAAGAAAGAGAAAACTTTAAAGAAAAAGAAAGTTGATAAAATCAAGTATCTCAAAGAAAAAAGAGCTGTTTCCTATACTATTAATTCCAAAGACCTAAAGCTAATCAGAAGCAAAGGGCTGATAAATGCAAATAAACTTGATAAAAATGGAAATAAACGTTTAGTCGGGATACCGCAAGGCTCACCGATAAGTTCCGTTCTTGCCAATATCTATATGTTTGAATTTGATAAGAAAATGAATGAGCTTTTGTCTATTTCAGGTGGAATTTATAGACGTTATTCAGATGATATGATTGTAGTCTGTGACTTAGGGGAAACTAAAAATATCACTACTCTGTTTGAAACAAATATCAAGGAAATATGTGATTTAGAAATTCAATCACACAAAACCCAAATATTTCATTTCATAAGACACGATAATCGACTTTCTTGTTATCAAGAATTTAAATCACATTGTACTTGTAATAGAAATCTTGAATATCTAGGTTTTCAGTTTGATGGAGAAAAAGTAATGCTTAAACATAGTAGTATTTCTTCTTATTACAGAAAAATGAAGAAGTCCATAAACAGAAGTAAGTTTTACTCAAAACATACTAAACATAAGATGAATAAGGGTAAACTATTTAAATCAAGGCTCTTACGCAAATACACAATAGTTGGCTCTCATAGAAAAAGAAAACGCATCAGAGATAAAAAAGATAAATCTAAATTTAAAGTTCTGAAATTCTATAATTATGGTAATTATTTAACCTATGTAAACAAGTCGATTAATGAAGTGGAAAACAACGCTATAAGAGAGCAACTTAAAAATCATTGGAAAATATTTAATAAGGAATTGAAAAAATAAACCCTATTGCCAACAACGCATTTCAAAAATAGCAGTTTAACCACTTAATCGAAAGAAAATAAATTAAAGGTCCTTCATAATCCGAAAAGTTAGCGCGTAAAAGTGTTCTACATTTAACGCACAAGATCGTTGAGCATAATTTAAAAAAAGGCAATTGAATAAGATAAAAACATTAACCGATAATAAAATATTGAGAGTCAGTCTTGACGAAAGTTGGGGTTCAAATGATTTTATAAGTCTCTTCGATAGCTTAAATTTTCTGTACAAAATATTAATTGAATTAGATGCTCTTGAAGAGATTCTGGAATTTTTCATTCAACATGCAAAAGACAATAATAAGGAATTAACAACCAAGGACTTTTTGATAGATAAAAATGAATTCCGCCTCTTAAAGGATATTCGTATAGTTGAAGGAGAAATTTATAAAAAAATAAATTATTCTTCTATTTCAAATAACTCCATGTTGATAGGCGACAAGCGACAGGAACTCACAAAAGTTTTATTAAATGATGATAGATTCGACCGAGCTGTCTTAAGAGTTTCTAAAATAAAATATGCGTCTCCTGGATTCGCAGATTTAGTCGGATTAGGAAAAATGGTTGAAGAAATATTTAACTTATTCAAATATTATTTTCCTAACAAAGAAAGAAAACTTCAACAAAGTCTTTTAGAGCAGGATATTATTTCTAGGAAAATAGAAAACTTAAAATCACTAGGCATTAAAGACAAGGAATTACGAAAATTACTGGATGTTAGGAATAATTCGATTCTGAATATTAAGAACCTAAGACTTTCAGATAAAATAACTAAAATTGAAATTAGAGAAATCGAATAAAAACTAGACACTATCCCATTAACTGTGTAAGTTAAAAATAACGAGGGTTAGACTTTTATCTAAAGTCGGACCCTTTTTTCATA
>CANMSB010000014.1 GCA_947500445.1 uncultured Flavobacteriaceae bacterium
TAAAAATGTAGCGCAGCACCATAGTTTGAAGTAGCTGGAAGCTGTAATAGATTTTCTAATGCATAAAGCGGGTTTAAGAATTCGGAAACTACCCTTAGCGGTTATAAAATCAATATCGGCCAACAACGATATGCCCGACCGGCTATTGTGCTTTTGAACAGCTGTAGTTTAAGCCAGTGCGACCGCTAAATACCATTGTAGAAATTGTTGTGGCAGAACCCTGCCCCTCTATGAAATATCCATACCGTTTAAAAGTTTGCCATATTCCCATTGAGATGTACGGAATTTGGCCACTGTTCCTTTAGATTGAGCAAGAGCAACGCAATCGTTTCTGTGGAGAATGATTTTCCGAAATTTAACCTTGAAATGGTATTCACCAATCGCCATAGCCATTGTGGCGCTCCGGTTCTTTAACGAGCCTAAATTAAATGTGCAATGGAAATGCCCAAACATACCATCACCAGCTTTGATAGGTTGAACTTATGTCCTTCCCCCGTTTCAAACAAAATGGTGGTGGCAATATGCAGAAAGATACCGATCACTATGGCATTCACGACATCGAGATGTTCGGCGGCCAATACCGTGTTGTTGGATATAAAGGTACCCAAAGGCGTCATTGCCCCAAACACTACCAAGAAACCGATAATTTGAACCTTACTATAGCGGGATTGAAACAAAAATGTGGTGATCAAGGCCGCAATCGGAATTTTATGGATCAATATTCCGTACACCATATCATTATGCTGATGAATGGGGAACCCTTCCAAAAAACTATGGATACAAAGGCTTATAAACAGTATCCATGGAAATCGTTCGCCTTCTTGAGGGATATCGGCATGACCGTGCTCAACCCCTTTGGAGAAAAATTCAAGGACGATCTGCAACAAAATGCCGCACATGATAAAAAGTCCGGTCTGTTTGGGATCTAAGTGATGATACACCTCGGGCAACAGATCAAAAAGTGCCAGTGCCAATAAAAACGCCCCACTAAAAGACAGTAAAAGCTTGGTGCCTATTGATTTTCGGCCTTTGGTGACAATAGCTATAATTACACCGATAGCAATGGCCACAATGGGAAGCAAATACGTATTCATAGGCATGTGTTTAAAATTTAAGCTTTGGTTTTTGCCACTGACGATCTTTTATCACCAAAACGGATATATCAATTAATTACAGGACAAATTTGGTCCTTATTTGCCCGTATTCATATGATGTGCGGCAAGAAATACCCTTGACCCGCATCAATGCATAAACTTGATGTACGTCAACTTTTTTCGAGCCTGAAATTTGTCCGAAATTTTTATCGAACGGCATCGTTCGCGCTAGGCTTCCCCTGTTGGTATACCGACCGAAATGGAAAGCTAACAATGGAGGAAATAGGTGAAAGACCTTGGGCAGGTTCGGAAAAGGGCAAGTTCCAAAAACCTGCCCACCGAAACCACTATGCCTTTAAAATGCACGGGGTTACAGGAGCAGATTGGGGTCCTTTTCCACCGTTGCAGTAAACCGCTGGCAATAAGCTATTTTGTAATCCATAAAATTGCGGACTGCCCATTGCCCATACCAAATAGTTGAAGACTTGTAGCCTCGAGTACTCGGAGGAAAGTCTGCGTTACAGTGCATCCTTTTAGCGGATGGTCGGAACCATTGCACCCGACCATAGCCACCGATTCATTAACGGGAATACTATACTTTTTCGAAAATAGCTTCGAACGGTTTGCGCACCTTTTGGGCCTGCTGTGTGGCATCTTCTTCGCTTCTATAGCCGATCGCCAATACTACGCTAGCGTCAAGGCCTTTCTCCTTTAAACCTAAAATTTCGCTATAGGCCGCTGGATCAAAACCTTCCATAGGGGTACTGTCCAATTTAAGTTCGGCACAGGCATTTAGGGCATTGGCCAATGCGATATAGGTTTGTTTCGCCGTCCATGACCGTTTTTCCGCCTCGGATTTCTCGCTCATTTTCGTTTTCATAAAATCGCTGTAGTCCTTTAGACCGGAAACGGGCACACCCTGTGTTCGTGCCTTTAGATCGATGTAGGCTTCCACATCGCTATCGGTAACGTCGTTATAACTGCAAAAAACAAGGAGATGTGAGGCGTCCGTTATTTGGGATTGCCCCCAAGATACAGGCCGTAACTTTTCCCGAACCGCGGTGTCTTCAACAATAAGGACCTTATACAACTGTAGCCCATAAGACGATGCGGATAATTGGACAGCCGTTTTAATTTTTTTCAGATCTTCCGAACTGATTTTCCTTGAGGTATCGTACTTTTTGGTGGCATAGCGCCATTTTAAATTTTCGATCAATTGCATGTATATTTTTTTTGAATTCAATTTACTTGTGTTCGTTTTTACTCTCGAAACGGTCATACACTTGAACAGATTGTGCCCATTTCGCTACCGGAACATTTCTCCGTCATTTTGTACGGGTTTATTCCGCGTCCTGTCTGGTATAAAAAATCTTGCTGACGATTTTCCACTGCCCCTCTATTTTTAAAATGTGCATAAAATCGATGTAGGTAAACGTAGGAAACTGTATCTCCAACTGGGCGTTTGCAGCATCTCCAGCAACCGTTACGGAAACGACCCTTGTTTTTATTTTCTCTTTAAGCGGTGTTCCGTCCATCCCCTCGGTCAACCCTTCAATGGCATTTACTTCCGTATAGGTTTTACCGATCCACTTCATGGTCGCGGTCGGGTGAAATGCCTTTTTTAAGGTTTCGGCATCGTTGTTTACAAGGCCCGTCAAATAGTAGTTTACCGTAGTTTCTATTTGCTCCAAGTCGGTCTGTTGTGCCTGGACGTTCGTCGTCATGGCTATTGTAATTACCCCTATCAAAGTTAAAATGACTTTTTTCATGTGTTTTAATTTAAATCGTTGTTTAGTGTTAATGAACTCATCTTGACTTGTTCTTTTACCTTCGAATTTCGCATTTTGCGCCGTAATTTCACCATTTTCAGCTTCCGTAGCTATGGCTATGCAACCTTAAAATGGCTTCATTACGACACAAAAGCCTTCATTCTCGGTTGCAAACAACAACTCAAGATGAGTTCAATAAGACCCGGCCACAATTTCATCCTTGTGGCAAAGCCCGTAGCTGATCCTTCTCTTATAAAGAAGCGCTATTTCATTTTTAGTGAATCCGTTTTTAAGTTATGCATCGAATGCATTACAATTTCACGTTAAAATCTTGTCCATTTTTTAATTGCTCCCTGTATCTTTCAAATCTTGGTTTAAAATGTTCCGGAGTGTCGGGGCCCGTTTTTTCCAAAGCCTTCAACGCATTTTTGAACTCTTTTTTGGCCGAAAACGCTCTGGCCAATCCATAATGCCCCGGAAAAGCGCCCTTGTTGTTTTTGACATTGGCCTGCATGACGTCTACCGCTTTATCCAATTGGCCATCCGCTATCAACCCGATACCCAGGCGATACAGTTCGTCCGGACTCCCCAATGGAATCGCCTTTTTCAATATACGTTGTGCCGCTTCCGTCTTTCCCTGTTTTTCCAAAATACGGGATTTCAAGGAAAGGTTGACAAAGGTTTCCTTACTGAAAAAATTACCGTTAATAGAAGCATCGATCCATTCCAACGCTTGGTCCAATTGCCCTATACCAAGGGCATAATTCGCCGCACTGTCCCAGGTAGTTTGTTGGAACCCCTTCGGATTTCTCAGATCGTTACGGATCCCTGTCATCACTATTTCATCCACCGCTACATCGATGGTAAAAGGAATTTCCTTGGTATCCCAATGCAAAGAGACCGTTGCGCTGGTCGGGGATACGGCATCAAAACGGTACGTCAACATTTCCGTAGCCGTACCGTTGGTTATGGCGCTAACCTTGAAACGCAATACATCCTCCTTTTCATCATAAAAATAGGAGCCCCAAGAAGTAGTGTTGGAAGATAGGATGATAACCACTTCCCCATTTTCTTCGGGTGCCATAAACAAAGCATATTTTCCCGCAGGAACCTTGTTCCCTTGTATACTGACCTCGTGTGTGAACTGGATGGTGGTATTGTAGTCCGCCCCCGCTCTCCATGGTGCCGATTTAGCGGTGCCAAAGCCCAAATAGTTAAACCCATAAGGCACAACATTGCCCCAGATGGCCCTACCCTTAACATAAGGTCGCCCATAATGAATAGTGATATCGGTAATACCTATACGTTGACGCACTTCTGCCTCGGGACTGGCGGCAGGAAGGGTAAGCTGTGCTTTTAAGTTTGACATGCCAAAAGAAATTAGAAAAATGGTTAAAATGAATGGAGAAACAATATATTTTTTCATGGTCTATGAATTGCTTTATGAGGTTTTTTGCAAGCGGAAATGAAATGATATGGACGCTTTTTTCAAAACAGCACATCGGGTGATCCGCCATTTCCGCTATCCCTGTTTGTCGATAGCGGTAAGGGTGGGATCCGTATTCCAAATGTCTACCGCCATCTTCCATACCCCTTCCTCATTTTTCTTCCAAATGGAGACCACTTTTTCGAACTGCTTTACGGTACTTCCGTTTTCATCCTCAAAGCTCACCAACATTTTATCTATGGTATACCCCAGGTCGCCACTCTCGGACACGAATGCCTGCTGTGGCTCCCAAGTGACGTTAAAACCTGGTATGGATTGAAATTCGCTCAATACCTTTCTAATTTTCTCATGCCCCTGTAAAAGCGGTTGATCTGGGGCCATCATAATACCATCTTCACCGATAAAACTAAAATAGGCTTCGGTGGAAAATGATTTGGACCATTCGCGACTGGTTTCCAATAATTGTGCTTCGCCCTCTTGTGAAAGTTCGGCCGTTTGCCTGTTGGTGCAGGAGAACATCATTAGCCCCGCCAACACCGTTAATACTGCTGTTTTCATGTCGTTACATGTTTACTTTATCGTTTTAAACCTGTTGTTTGCCGGAGGAACAAATAAGGGAGTTCCATAAGAAAGTCCTCTTGGATTAAAAATGTGTCAAAAAAGATTTTTCAAACCTTTTTCGACACATTCGTTGTGAAAGAATGGTATACCATTTCCAACTTAAAGAGGTATTACTTCTTTTCTATTGTTAAAAAGATTAGGGCCGTAAAGCCACTTTAAGCGTTCCGGATGAACGGTCGCGCATCAAGTCGTATCCTTTTTCAGCCTCTGATAAGGGTAAAATATCGGTAAAGATCTTACTAGGATCGATTACCCCTCTTTCCACTATGGGCAACAACTTGTTCATATATGCGGCAACGTTTACCACACCCGTGTGTATCGTTATGTTTCTGAACAGGGCCGATGAATAAGGCTGTTCTACCGGTTCGTACAAGTGGCCGAACCCTAGCACACTTATTGATGCGCCCGCTTGGGTCATTTCCATTCCCTGCGCAATGGCCGCCTTATTTCCTACCGAGTCGATTACGGAATTGGCGCCCCTTCCTTCCGTTAGGGATTTTACAAATGCCACGGCGTCTTCGTTCTTGGAGTTCACTACATGGGTAGCCCCTATGGTTTTGGCCAGTTCCAACCGACTGTCGTGTCGTCCTACAAGAATAATGGTCGAGGGGCCGAACAATGTAGCGGCCATTACCGCACTTAACCCTACTGCACCATCACCGATGACCACTACGGTTTCGCCGGTTTTAATGTTGGCGTTCAAAGCGCCATGGTATCCGGTGGCAAAATTATCCCCCAAGGGAAGTACTTTGGTATCGAACTCCTCGCCGGTCAAACCTTCAGGGAGTTTAAAGAGTGAGGAGTTCCCATAGGGTACACGAATAAATTCGGCCTGTCCACCCTGAATATCATCACCTCCATGTTGGGCGAAAAGTGGTGTTCCGAACAACCCGCCATGATCACATGCCGAGGGAAGGTCCCGTTTACAATAATAACAATCCCCATCGACGAACATAGCGGAGGCTACAACGCGGTCACCAACTTTTAAGGTATGGATATCCTTACCCACTTGGTCGACCACGCCAACAAATTCATGACCTATGCGCATACCCTCGAACAATCCCATTTCGGGTCCGTTTTGGGTGAATTCCAGATCCGCACCGCAAACACCGGCAAGCGTAATGCGTACGATAACATCGTCGTCTTTTACCAGCCGTGGCTTTGGTATATCCACCACCTCAATTTTTGCTCTTTCTTTATAAACTACTGCTTTCATACTATGTGATTTAATCTGATTTTATTTTTAATGATTCTCCGGTGGTCTCCTCCAGGAATCCCGGACTATCGGATATTTCTATGGAAGGAACCGCTGCTACCCTTGAATGTTTTCTATGGTGTAGCCGTTATTGAACTTTATATTTTTGGTAAATTGCTCGGTCCACGACCCTTCCAATACATTCCCGTCCCAATCAGCGGGTGCATATTTGCGATAGGTGGACAAGTAGATGCCATTTACCTTTTCATACTTCAATTTCATCAGGCTCGGTTCGGTGACGCCAAATCCCGTTGCGTTGTAGAGAAACTGATCGATTCGATTCGTTTTTGGATTGACATATAAAAGGTACCGGTCCTTACTGGATTCCCCTATATCCGTTCCAAAGGTCATCTCCACCACCTTATACGCTATACCATCCACGGTTCTGGAAGGCAACATTTTATGGTTTGCGCCCGGATCGGATAATTTGAACATCATGGCGAACCAGTAGTAGTTCGTTTTTCTTAGGATGTGGCCGATAAATGCAGGTTGTTGCTCCGTTATCGCTTTTCCATCTATCTTCGAAACCGAGCTTTTACCATTGAAGAACTGCGTATAGGTTTCAGCCGGCAGTTGGGGCAGGGCATACACTTGCCGTTTTGTGTATGCTGCATAGGAAACTTCCCCATCAAAAATGTACCGCTCCTCGGAAACGTCGGATACGGTGTTGTCCTTGGCCGTAAAAGTATAATCAAAGGACACGTCCTTTAGCTTGTGAAGTGCCGCTTTGCCGCCATTGGCCGCTACCACCTCATCGATCAACGCTTTTGCTTCTTGGGCCTCTACTGAGGTGATACATAGGACCAATACGAATAATAGGATTTTAGAAATTACTTTTTTCATGATAAATGGTTTACTGTGATTTTAATTTGTTTGTGTTTAAAATTGAATCGATATTTTGATAAAATGGTTCAACCCTTGTTCAACGCGGCAATGATATCGGAAGCTTCGACGCGATTTCTATAGTCGCCCCCTTCCGTTTTAGCGTAGGAAATTGAACCGTTTTTTTCGATGATGAAGGTTGCGGGAATCGGAATTTCACTGGCTTCATCACAATTATAGCTTTCGTAATCATATCCCAGTTCGCACATGGTATGTAATGACCTTTCCGGATTTTTATGGATGGTGGTAAACTCCTTGGAAACCATATTCCCGTTATCGCTCAGAACGTTGAACTGTAATGCGTTTTTCTCCGTTATGTTCAAAGACGCGTCCGGGGTCTGTGGCGATATGGCCACCAAAGTAGCGCCCGCTTTTTCTATTTCGGGAAGCACGGCCTCATACTGGCTCAATATTAAATTGCAGTAAGGGCACCAGGTACCCCTATAAAAAGTAAGTACCACTCTTTTCGTACTTAACACCGCGTACAGGTTAACACTTTCGTGCAGTGCGTTCAACAAGGTGAAATTTGGTGCCTTATCCCCTACCCCAAGCTTTAAAATGGAGGTATGCTCCTTACCAAGTTCCTCGGCATCCGAGTTAAAAACTTCGAGTGCACATGCCGAAAGCGAACGCGAAAGCTTTGCTTTTAATTTTTTTACCCCTTCCCTATAAGAAGGAATTCCTTTAGTAGTCATCATCTGTTGTATTTAATGGATTAGCGAACCAATGTTCCATCCGAAAAAACCCAGATTTTACATCTTGGAAACTTCGTCAAATGGCTTCAATTTGATTGTCGTCCGCTTGTTGCTAAGAGAAACCTGTGCCCAATGTGCACATTAAACCCGCTTTATGCATTAGAAAGTCTATTACAGCTTCCAGCTACTTCAAAATATGGTGCTGCGCTACATTTTTGAATGTAACCGTAGCCCGGCTATGCTTACATTCATAAAATGTCATATTTTATCGCAGCTAAAAGCTTCATTACGAAGTTCTAATGCATAATCCGGGTTAAAAGGTTCCTTTTTACCCTAGCTCCCATTCGTTCATCGTCCCGGTTTAATTCCGTTGTTATTGGACATGACAAAGTTGCGTCATATGGGAAAAGCATAATATGACCTGTGGTAAGAAAAAAGCTTGATCTGCATCAAGCTATAAAATTGACGTACATCAATTTTTGTTTAAGAGCGCTTGCGAATTCTGCTTATGGATTCGGGAGAGATGCCCAAGTAAGAGGCGAGAACATACTGTGGTACCCTATTTGCTATTTGGGGGTATTTATTGACGTACTCCCAATACCGCTCTTCTGAGGTTTTACTGATATTGGTAATCACGCGTTGATTGGAATAGGATAGTGCCCTTTCAACATAGAGTCTGAAGTATTGGCACAAGGCATGTATTCTGGCGCAAAGTGCTTCCACATCGTCATACTTCATTTGTATGATGATAGAATCTTCCAGCGCTTCGGCATAATACTCCGCAGGGGTTCTATTGAGGTAACTGGGAAAGTCGGTAAAAAACCAATCTTCCACCCCGATACTTACGGTATGCTCTTTGCCCACATCATCCAAATAAAAGACCCGCACGGCACCTTCTACGATATAGTTTCGATATTCGGATACAAAGCCGGGCTGAATAATGAACTGCCGTTTTTTAACCCTGGTCGTTTTCAGTATCGCGGTAAACTCCGCTATTTCACTATCCGATAATTCGACAAATTTGGCAATATGGTCCAAAATTCCCTGGTATTTGTTCATCGATTCCATTTTTTTATGACCTTACGGACAACGTTCGATTCCCTCAAATTATAGGGTGCACACACGTTCGTATCACCGTATCGCTGTTTTTTTTCCAAACATCCCGGTATGGGCCAAAGCTTTTCTATCGCGATAAAAATACACAAACCTTGCGATCGGGCCAGAAGCTCGTGCCATTATCGGCTTTCTTGAACTACATTAAGTGAGCATAACCGAGGAATCAATATCTTTAAACGGTAAATACCGCTAATACCATTGCTACCTTAAAATCACACAAATAAAAAGCAATCATTTTTTACTTGGACGAAAAATAAAAATCAAACACAGCAATAGCTGCGGTTGTTTTTGTTTTGAAACATTAACGGAAAAGGGCAATTTCTAATGCGTAGTTTTAAGATAAAATGGTATACCTATGGCGGTACTAAACAAAAGCTGTGGAAGCATATAAAAGTATACTCGAAAATATCGCACGTTACGTTTCCCTATCACTAGCGGAAAAGGAAAAACTGGTCGCCATCATCCGGACGACCAAAATAAAAAAACGGCAATTTATAGATCAGCCCGGTTACGTTTGTAATTATAGAAACTATGTGGTACAGGGAGCCTTTCGTTCCTACTATATCGATGGTGATGGAAAGGAACACACCGTTCAGATCGCCATTGAAGATTGGTTCGTAAGCGATTTTTACAGCTACATTACCCAAACACCCGCAACGCTTTATGTAGAGGCCCTTGAAGATTCCACCATTTTTCAGATGACCTATCAAGACATTGAAGGATTATGCAAGGAAGTACACGCCCTTAGCGAATATTTTAGAACCTCTACCGAAAGGGCTTTTGCGTTCTCTCGAAAACGGGCCCTTTCCAATTTGAGTTTGACCGCGGAAGAAAAGTACTTGGAACTGCTACAACGTTATCCCAATATCGTTCGTCGGGTTCCGCAGAAAGTAATTGCTTCCTACTTGGGCATGACCCCCGAGTTTATGTCAAAAATCAGAAAGAAGCTCGCTACAACATCTTAATCCAGTTCAAGACAATTTCCTAATGTAGTTCATTTTATAGGCCCGTGATGGGTCGCAACTTTGTAGCGTCGATATTGACAATAACCAAAGAAAAGTAAAATGGATACTACATTTAAAAACCCTTCCTATCAAAAAAAGCTGGAAGAATTACGAAAAAACCTGGGTAAACTGTTGCCAGAGGATGCATTGACCGTTTTTGATGCCGATGCAACAGCATTACAGGAACAACATCGCGCTATACTACAAGTAGCGGTCGGCGACAAAGCATCTGATTTTTCGTTATCCAACGCATCGAACGAAACCATCGTCCTCTCCAAGCTGTTACAACGGCATAAGGTGGTATTGGTATTCTATAGAGGAACGTGGTGCCCTTATTGCAACCTGCAATTGGCGCATTATCAAAAGGCCTTGGACCAACTTCACGCCTATGGTGCAAAACTGGTCGCCATATCGCCCCAGACCCCGGACGAGTCCCTCTCCATCAAAGAAAAGAACGCCCTCGATTTTGAGGTGTTGAGCGATAACGGGAATATCGTTGCCAGAAACTATACCACCGTATTTAAAAATGGCGATGCCCCTATAACCACTATGACGGGACTTGGGCTCGATTTTGATGCGTACTATTCCGACGATTCCAGGGAACTGCCCGTCCCCGCAGTTTTTGTCATTGAACAAGACGGTACCATTGCCTTTGCCAAAACCGAAGGCGGCGACTACAGAAACCGGGTGGAGGTTTCCGAAATTATAGCAACACTTAAAAACTAATATCATGAAAAAAGCAATTCATAATAGCGCAATTTGGCTACTTGCCCTGCTTATGGTCACTTTCGGGCTAAATAAATTTTTCGGCTTTATTCCGGTTACGCCACCGGTCGATGCCATTGCGCAAAATTTTATGGCCGCAATGTTCACTTCCTACCTGTATGTGGTGGTAGCCATAGCAGAAATTGTGGGAGGTGTACTATTGGTACTGCCCAAAACCAAATTTATAGGCTGGTTGTTGCTGTTACCCGTAATTTTCAATATCGTGGCTTTCCATATGGCACATGATTTTATTGGTAATGGAATATGGCTGGTGCCCACAATACTTTATGGGGTCATCACCTACCTGCAATTCAATAACATTAAAAAATCATTGATCCATGGATTTGTTTAAAATGGGCATTCCCATCTTCCTGTTTTTTCTGGTGCCTTACAGCGCTAAGGCACAAAAAACGGTAACGGTAAAAGTGACGAACAGTATTGTATTGACCGAGGACGAAGACGAGGTTTGGACCGCAGTTTCCAATTTGGAAAACCTTGACAGACTGGTACCGGAAATTATCGATAAAACCGCTGCCGTAGGAAATGGCAAAGGGGCCATTGTAACCTTGACCTTGAAAGCGGACGGGAACCAAGTAATCGAAGAAATTACAAAACTGAACAATACCAAACGCATCATAAGCTATAAAATGGTACGAACCCCCATGCCGATGACGCATTACAAAGCTACTATTGCCATTTTAAGGGGCGACCGCAATACATTTACACTCCGTTTCACGGCAATTTTAAAGACCGATTCAAAAAATAGGGAAAGGATGCGAACGACCATCGACGGTTTTCAAAAAACACTATTGACGAACATTAAAAATAAATCTTATGAAAAGTAACATTTGGTTGATCACCGGTATTTCGAGCGGCCTCGGAAAGGCTTTGGCGGAGACGGTAATGGATAAGGGCGATTTTATTATCGGAACCTTTCGAAAACAAAAACAGGTGGATGCGTTCAATGCAAAACACGGCGTAACGGGACACGCCTTGTTATTGGATATCACCAATGAAGAGCAGGTAGAACGGGCCGTTCAGCAAATCGTTTCGCAATATGGCCGTATCGATGTATTGGTCAACAATGCGGGAATGGGTTTTGTAGGCGCCATTGAAGAGAGTACCATGGAAGAAGTGCGGCAGGTGTTCGAGGCCAACGTTTTTGGAACCTTAAAACTCACCCAGACCGTATTACCGCATATGCGCAAAGCGCAAGATGGGCATATCGTACAGATATCGTCCCACGGAGGGATCAAGGCCTTTGCCGGCTTCGGAATTTACAACGCCAGTAAATTTGCGTTGGAAGGCTTTAGTGAAGCCCTTGCTCAAGAAGTAGGTCCTTTGGGAATTAAGGTTTCCCTAGTGGAACCGGGGCCGTTTCGGACAAAATTTGCAGGTGATGGATTGGGCCTTGCCAAAATGGAAATAGCGGCCTATGCAGCAACGGCAGGGGCCTTTAGGGGCAAGCTGAAAAGCGTTGATGGCAAACAAGAGGGAGATCCGGTAAAGGCGGCGGAAGCCATTATCGATTTGGTGAGGTCCGAAAACCCTTCGTTTCGCCTGCCATTGGGTAAAGTAGCTTTAATGACGATAGGAATGAAATTGGATAGTGTTCGTGCGGACCTAGAGGCCAATAAGCACATTGCCGAAAATGCAGTTTACCCCGATTGACTTTACCAGCAATACCATTTTAACTTTGAAATGGTATGACCCCCTTTAAACGGGTTTTGTAGATGCGTGGGCCATGGTTGTAAGTGAAAACCGCCGGCCCACGCATTTTTTAATACGCTTCTCCGGCTCATTATACCATTTCTGGTGTTATTTCAACCCCAGTTTTTTCATCCGATACTCCAAAGTGGTGGGTTTCATGTCCAATAGTTTGGCGGCCCCCTTATTGCCTCGAATACGCCAATTCGTTTTTTTCAATGCTTTTAAAAGGGTTTCGATCTCTTGGTCTCGCTGTATTTGTTTTATTGTCTTGATATCGATTACCGCTTCTTCGTTTTTGGCTTCGAGGGCTTTACCCTTCCGTTTGGGCCCCACTAATTTTCTGGACCATGACAATGCTTTGTCCTGATTTAAGATACAGGCCTGCTCTATTAAGTTTTCCAACTCACGGATATTTCCGGGCCAGGAGTACGCCAACAACTCCTGCATGGCCTGTTCCTTAATGCCTTTAAAACCCGTATTTAGTTTTTTACAGTATTTCTGGGCAAAAAAAGTAGCCAACAATGGAATATCTTCCTTACGCTGCCTAAGGGCCGGCATCAGTATGGGAAAAACGTTGAGACGGTAAAAGAGGTCTTCTCTAAAGTTTCCGCTATCGGACTCCGATTTTAAATTTCTATTGGTAGCGGCAATGATGCGCACGTTCACCTTTATCACCTCCTTGCCCCCCAAACGTTCTATTTCCTTTTCTTGAATGGCACGTAACAATTTGGCCTGAAGCTCCAAGGGCATTTCTCCTATTTCATCTAAAAAAAGAGAACTGTTGTTGGCCAATTCAAACTTCCCGATACGGCGCTCAAATGCCCCCGTAAAACTGCCCTTTTCATGCCCGAACAATTCCGAAGCTATCAATTCTTTGGGCAGGGTGGCGCAGTTGACCTTTACTATTGGTTTCTTTTTACGGTCCGACCGGTTGTGCAATGCCCTGGCAATAAGCTCTTTCCCCGTACCTGTTTCCCCCTCTATCAGTACGGTCGCATCGGTGTTGGCTACCATTTCTACGCTTTTAAACACTTCTTTTAGAAGCGGGCTATTCCCAATAATTTCTTCAAAATTATGCTCGATCTTTACTTCTTCGATAAGATAATCCCGTTCTTGTTTCAGTTCCTGGTTCAACCTTACAATTTGCTCATTGGCCAGGACATTCTTTACCGCAAGCGCCACTTGTTGGGAAATGGCCTTAAAAAAGTCAAAATCGTTTTCGGAATAAAAATCATCTTGGGTAGCGTTGAAACAGAGCATCCCAAACGTTTTATTGCCGCTGCGCAGACCGACGCCTATGGTCTGACGTAGTCCAGTGTCATACATCAGGTTCAATTGGGGGTGCGGGTAGTTGGCACCATCCTTTTTTAGATTAAAAAGGCGCGGATCGTCATCCTCCGATAAAAAAGCTATGGCACTGCCCTGATGTTTAAATTTGCCTAATAATTCCGAATTGATGATAGCCATCTGTGTAGCATCGTGCTCCCCGAGAATATCGATATCATCCAAAATCTCATGATGTAAATCGTTTTCATTATCTATCAAAAAAAGTCCGGCCGTATCAAAAGGAAAAATCGGTTTTATCGTTTCAAAAATGACCTTCAACAATTCTTTACGGTCTTGAATACTTGAGGCCGCGGTACTGATTTTCAAGAGATCACCAATACGTTTTTGACGAATGAGCAATTCTTCATTATCCAAAACGTTTTTTAGTGCCAGCGATACCTGCTCCGAAATAGCCTTAAAAAAGTCAAAGTCCTTCTCGGTATAAAAACCTTCTTTTTTAGAATTAAAACAGAGCATCCCGAAAGTTTGGTTACCGTTTCGTAAACTGATCCCGATCAACTGGCGTAGCCCTGAATCGTACATGAGTCCAAATTGGGGGTGGGGATATTTGACCCCATCCTTTTCAATATTAAAAAGGTGCGGTTCGCTACCTTGGGATAAAAAATGTACCGCGCTGCCCTGATGTTTAAATTTGCCCAAAAGTCCGTCGTTGATAAGGGTTTTCTGCAAATTATCATGCTTTCCCAAAATATCGATGGCATCAAGAATTTCGTAATGCTGGTCATTTTCTTGGTCGATTACAAAAAGTCCTGCGCCGTCAAAAGGAAACGTAGGTTTAATGATATCAAAAATCACTTTTAACAATGAGCTTCGATTTTGGATATTTGAGGCCGCCGTACTAATTTTCAATAGTTCTTCAATACGTTTGCCCTGTTCCCGAAGTTCTTTGTCGGACTTCATATTGGCAACGGCAAGTGCAAGTTGGTTACCTATAGCTTCGAACAATGCAAAGTCTTTTTCGGTATAAAATCCCTCTTTCTTGCTATTGAAACAGAAAAAACCGATTTTTTTGTTGTTGGCGATAAGGGGGCCAACGATCATTTCTTTTAAACCGTGTGCCTTCATCAGTTTCCACTGGGGATTCCTATATATTTTAGATTGGATAGCGACACTGTATATTCTTGTATTTTTTGCATATATCAAACTGTCCGGATGGTTTCCCGAATAAACGAAGGGACCTAAAAGGTTGTTTTCGGCCAAACGTTTCTGGACTTCATTTCCTGACAGAACACCTTCTTCCAGAATATCATAAAACACATCCTGTTCGGGTTCCAAAACAAAAAGACCCGCATTATCAAAAGGAAAAATAGGTTTGATGATATCATATATCGTTTTCAACAAGCCTACGGCCGTAGTATTGTCGAGCAATGCGGTACTTATTTCGAGCAGCTCACTTGCGTGCGCTGTCTCTATTGTTTTACGTCCCTTATCCATAACCATACGCTTAAGTAAGCTGCAAAATAATAAAACAACATTATAAAAAATCCAAAAAATTGGATTTTTTATAACTAATTAAAATGAACGGTGCTTACCGTCAGTGATTTAATCGCCCCTTTAAAAAACTGACTGTCATTGACTTAAAAAGTAATTTCTATGCTTCCATTGTATTGGCACGGTTATAGGAAAGACAGCAGAAAAGGAGATTGATGAACACTGGCGACAACACGGACGTAATACAACAATTTTTGCACTTTAAGTATGATGGAAAAATCGACGAAGCTTCCAAAGACCTAGCACACCATGGCTTCACCCGGAGGGCAGCTACATGGAACGACCGAGAACCGAACAAGACAATTCCTTGGGCCAGGATGGCACATGTGGGCAAAAGAAATCACCGTGCCGGGGCTTATAGCCGCTCTAAGGAACAAAAAACACCTAATACAACATCAGCCCCGTCACGTCCTTTTTTCGGAACCCTTTAAACACCTAAAGTATAGCACGCTTATTTATGAAAATCATTAAAATCCATTATATGAAATTGAAGACGACGCATAGAAAATTTAAAGTGCTATCATGCTTTTTAGTACTATGCCTTGTTATTAGCTGTGGCAAAAAACAAGCACCGGCAACCTCATTGTTACCCGTAAAAGTCTCCCCTGTGCTTCAAAAGAAAATAATACAATGGGACGAATACACCGGTCGCTTCGAAGCCACACAACGGGTAGAGGTCAGGGCAAGGGTAAGCGGCTACGTCCAAAAAGTGCATTTTAAGGATGGTCAAATGGTCAAGGAAGGGGATATTCTGTATACTATTGACAAACGGCCCTTTACCATTGCCCTTAAAGAGGCAAAAGCCGCATACGACCAGTCTTTGGCCGAATACAAACAGGCCGAAGAAAATTTTAAAAGGGTAGAAAGTCTCCGGGAATCCGGAGCGGTATCCATAGAAGAGTTCGACCGCAGGAAACAGGCGATGATCGGGGGTCAGGCCCGTTCGGAGGTGGCACGTGCGGCTATTGACCGGGCGAGCCTGAATCTGGGGTTTACCACGGTAAAAGCGCCGCTTTCCGGAAGAATAAGCCGTGATATGGTGAACGCGGGAAATCTTATCGACGGTGGGTCCTCCAACGGTTCCCTGCTTACGACCATTGTATCCATCGACCCGATTTACTTCTATTTTGAAGGCAGTGAGGCCGACTTTCTTAAGTATGCCAAACTCAATAGGGAAGGAAAACGCGGGGAATCGAGGCAAACACCCAATCCTGTGGAAGTACGGTTACTCAACGAAGAGGACTTTGTCCATAAGGGCAATATGAACTTTGTAAACAACGAAATCAGCAGCAATACCGGAACGATCCAAGCACGGGCCGTTTTTGATAACGCCGACCATGTGCTGGAGCCAGGGATGTTCGGCAGGGCGCGATTACTGGGAAGCGGCGAATTTAACGCCATACTGGTACCGGACAAGCTCATTGCCACCAACCAGACGGTCAAATTTCTATATACCATGGGCACCGATTCCGTTATAAGGACCACTCCCGTCAGCCTGGGCACGCTTTATAAAAAGAAGTATCGGGTAATCACCGAAGGATTAAAAGGGGACGAAATTCTGGTATTGGACAATCTTCAGAAACTACAGGCCGAGATGAAAGTATCCCCGGTTACGGAAGCATTACATTTTACCGAAACCGAAAACTAGCACTATGAAGTTTAGCCATCTATTTATAGACAGACCGATACTTGCCGCTGTCCTCTCCATCATTATCATTTTGGTAGGGGGTCTTGCCTATTTTCAATTGCCCATATCACAATTCCCGGACGTTGCACCGCCTACCGTAAACGTGCGGGCGGCCTATCCCGGTGCAAGTGCGGAAACCGTTGCCAACAGTATTGCCACGCCCATTGAACAAGAAGTGAACGGAGTAGAGGGAATGATATATATGACCTCCCAGTCTACCAGTGACGGTGTCATGAGTTTGGACGTCACCTTCGAATTGGGAACAAACCTTGATCAGGCGCAGGTTTTGGTACAGAACAGGGTTTCACAGGCAGAATCCCGATTGCCTACCCAGGCGAGGCAGTTGGGCATTACCACGCAAAAAAGATCTCCGGACCTCTTATTGGTGGTCAACCTATATTCTCCCGACGAAACCTTTGATCAGACCTTTATCGGTAACTATGCGGTATTGCAACTCCGGGACGAACTGGCACGATTGAACGGTGTCGGGGACATACAACTATTCGGTGCAAGCGCCTACTCCATGCGCATATGGTTGGATCCCGACAAAATTGCCTCCTTGGAAATTACCGCTGGCGAAGTATTGGAACGCTTGCGCGGACAAAATGCGCAAATAGCGAGCGGCACCTTGAACCAGTCGCCTATCGGGGAACAAAACTCCTTTGAACTAAGCATACAGACACAGGGGCGGTTACAATCCAGTGAAGAATTTGAAAACATTATTATAAAGTCGGGCGACGATGGCAGTATCGTACAGTTGCGGGATATCGGCCGTGTTGAAATAGGTTCGGAGAGTTATGTGACCCGTGGTATTTTAAACGGGGACAAGGCCGTTGCCATTCCCATATCCCAACGTCCGGGATCCAATGCCGTTGAAACGGCGGAGAGTATTGTCACTACCATGGAGCGGCTCTCCAAGGATTTTCCAAAAGGCCTCGAATACACCATTTCCTATAATCCCACGGAATTCGTGGAAGAATCCATTTCGGCCGTGGTGGACACTATTTTTGAAGCCATTGTACTGGTAATCCTCGTCATTCTGCTCTTTTTACAATCGTGGAGGGCGGCGATCATTCCCATTGTGGCCATACCCGTATCCCTGGTCGGGACCTTCGGTATCATGCAAGCGGCAGGGTTTTCCTTGAACAACCTTTCGCTGTTCGGTCTGGTACTGGCCATCGGTATCGTTGTGGATGACGCCATTGTAGTAGTAGAAAATATGGAACGGAGGTTGGCCGAAGGCATGACCTCCAGGGAAGCGGCCCGAAAAACGATGGACGAAGTGGGCGGAGCGCTCATAGCCATCGGACTGGTATTGGTGGCCGTTTTTCTTCCAACAACCTTTTTAGGGGGCATTTCCGGACAGTTTTACAAGCAGTTCGGTCTGACCATAGCGGTGGCGACAATGATCTCGGTTTTTGTTTCCCTTACCCTAAGCCCGGCCCTTGCCACCTTATTGCTAAGGCCTCATGCCCCTTCTAAAGGTACCTCCCGCTCTTTTTTGGGAAAACTTACCCATAAATTCACCAGTAGTTTCAACAAGGGAATGGACCGAATGTCCGACCGATACGGCTCAAATGTGTCCGGTCTTGTCCGCAAAGGGGGCATGGTTTTTATCGTTTATATCGGCCTGTTGGTTTTAACAGGTTTGGAATTTGGTCGCGTACCTACCGGCTTTATCCCCGCTCAAGACCAGGGCTATTTTATTACCGTAATACAATTGCCCCCGGGAGCTTCCTTGTCCAGAACGGAGGCAGTGGTGAACGATGCCATCAAAACCATCAAAAGTATCGATGGTATGAAAGATGCCATCGCCTTTGCCGGTTTTGACGGTGCTACGAGTACCATTTCTTCAAATGCCGCAGCGATTTTTACCACGATGGAAGACTTTGACGTACGTAACGAAAAAGGATATGTTTATGAAGACCTGCTCAATGAAGTACGCCAGAAGACCGGAGCGAACGGCGATGCCAATATCATTACCATTGTTCCGCCGCCCGTACGCGGTATCGGCAACGGCGGCGGATTTAAAATGATGATCCAGGATAGAAAGAACAATGGTCTGGAAGCGCTATCGAAGGCCACCCAAGAATTGGCCATGGCCGCCAACCAAGATCCAGCCCTCACCAACGTCTTTTCCGTTTTCAACACCGCTACCCCGCAATTGTTTTTGGATATTGATCGCGTAAAGGCCGAGAAATTGGGCGTTCCCATAACCGAGGTCTTCCGTGCGCTGGAAATCTATCTGGGTTCCGCCTATGTAAACGATTTCAACTATCTGGGACGGACCTATCGCGTGACCGCCCAAGCGGACGCCCCGTACCGTTTGACACCCGACGATATCGGACGTATAAAGGTGCGCAATACAAAAGGTGAAATGATGCCCTTGGGAAGCGTGGTCCGGTTTAAGGATATTGCCGGCCCTGCACGCGTACAACGCTACAATTTGTACGCCGCTACCGGACTCAATGGTGAAGGCGCCCCGGGAGTTAGCTCCGGTGATGCCCTAGCGGCGATGGAGCGTTTGGCCGAAGAACATTTACCGGACGGTTTCAGCTATGAATGGACGGAAATCGCCTATCAACAAAAAAAGGCCGGCGGCACCGCAGGAGTGGCGTTCGGGCTGGCCGTATTGTTTATTTTTCTATTGCTCGCGGGACAATTTGAAAGCTGGTTGATCCCATTCTCAATCATTTTGATCGTACCCATGGGGCTTTTGTCCGCATTGTTGGGCCTGGACGCATTGGGCATGGATAACAATATCCTTACGCAGATCGGTATGGTAGTGCTCATCGGTTTGGCCAGTAAGAACGCCATCCTCATCGTCGAATTTGCCAAACAGCTGGAAGAAGAGGGCATGGCCCTTAAAAAAGCGGCCATAGCGGCCGCAAAACTACGATTACGCCCCATACTGATGACGTCTTTTGCCTTCATCTTAGGGGTTGTCCCCTTGGTCATAGCATCGGGCGCGGGAAGTGAAATGCGCAATGCCCTGGGCACGGCGGTGTTCATTGGAATGCTTGGGGTCACCTTCTTTGGACTCTTTCTCACTCCCGTGTTCTATGTGCTCTGTAGAAAGCTAGGGCTTATCGGTAAAACAGAAAAATTGGCGCCAACCCTTAACCCGGAGAAACATGCATAACACAAGAACGAACCATAGTGTAAAGGGCATGTTTTTGACCGGCATCGTGTTGATGATCTATTCGTGCGGCATAACCAAACGAAGTTTTCAAGTTTCTTCGGATACCCTTGAGGAACTCCCTATGAATTATCTGGTCGAAAAGGACAGCTCGGAGCGCTTTGTTGCATCGGAACCGATCATTGCTTGGTGGGAAGCTTTTGAAGATCCTGTTTTGGACACTTTGATAGGCAATGCCCGTCTTGAAAACTTGGACATTAATGCCGCGATAGCCAATTTCCAGGCATCCAGGGCATTGGTAAAACGTACGAAGTTCGATCGGTTTCCCACCGTCGATGCCAATGGTTCTTTTTCAAGACAACGTTTGGGACAGAATATTTTTGCTTCGGGCGTTAACCCGACCTTCAGTCAATATGACGGTAGTTTTGATGCCTTTTGGGAAATCGATCTTTTTGGAAGGGTCAAAAACCGCATCAAAGGGGCCAAAGGCGCCGAGCAGGCTACCTTGGCCGAAATGCAGCACATCTACCTTTCCATATTTGCGGAGGTGGCCCGTAATTATATGGAGCTTCGCGGTGTTCAGAACCAGTTGACCATAGCCATGGAAAACCTCCATAGCCAACAGGAAACCTTTGAACTGACCGAACGTTTGGCCAATGCCGGTACCAGCAATAGCTTGGATGTGTCCCGTGCCAAGGCACAATTGGAGACCACCCGTGCTACCATACCCCCCTTACGGGCGGCCATAACGGCCATTATCAATCGGTTGAGCGTGCTGACCGGGAAAATTCCCGGCACCTTGGAAACCGATCTGCTCCAACAACGACCACTGCCATCACTGCCCGTTTCGGTATTGGTAGGCAATTCGGTCGACCTTATCCATAGACGGCCCGACATTATGCGCACGGAAAGTGAACTGGCGCAGCAAATAGCACGTTACAATATCAGCGTGGCGGAACTCTACCCAAAAATCACTTTCGGGGGCACCGTAGGCTTTTCGGCAATCGATTTCAACAGTTTTGGAGACAATGAGTCCTTCACTTGGGGGCTCGCCCCATCCATAAACTGGGCGGCGTTCAATTTGGGGCGGGTCAAAAAAAACATAGACCAACAAGATGGGCTTACCCTGGCCCTAGTGAATTCCTATGAAAAAACCGTGTTGCGGGCTTTGGAGGAAATAAACACCGCAATGAGCAACTATACGTTGGAATTGGAAAGACTGTCCATGTTAAAAGAAGCGGCCAAGGCCAGCGCCGAAGCGGCCAAGTTTGCGGGACAGCGTTACGAAGCCGGATTGGACGATTTTTTGGACTATCTGAACGCGGAACAAACCTTGCTTATCGCCCAAAATCAATTGGCCATAAGCGAAACACGCTCCGCCACTAACCTCATCGCAATTTACAAAGCATTGGGCGGCGGATGGGAAATCATTTCCGAGGAAGAAATAAACACCAAGTATGCTAAAATGAAGGAGAACGATAGTTCAAAAAACAAAAAATGATAACGAACAATGCCGCTAGCCGAGTAGTAAAAATTGTTGGCCAAGACATGGTACACCCAAAAATCACAGAAAAAAGGACATTGACCATCGTTGAAAATTGCATCAATGCCATCAAACTGCAAAACATGCGTATTGTGGCTTCCTATCTTGGGAAAGATGTACTCTTTATGGTCCATAAAGCCGACCGGAACAAGCTGCTATATGTGGGTATAGAAAAATTCTTTGCCGGTATCGGACAACGCTGCGGTATCTTGCAAAACGATAGTGCGAACATCGTTTGGGTCATAGAAGACCATAAGGTAGCACAGCTGGTGATCGCTCCATTAAAAGAAGCCCGCAACGCTATCGCACAGGCAATCGTGTATACCACGGAAAAGGATAAAATTAAAAAAGTAACACTCTTTTATGGCAATACGATACCGAATACGTATCGCACCATAACCCAAAACTTGAGCATTTATGAAAAATGAAGTCGTATTTATTTTAGGGGGAGGCAGCGGAATGGGATTGGCTACAGCAGCGGTTTTAACTCAAAATGGCTATCAGGTAGTGATCTCCGGTAGAACGGAGACGACCTTGGACAGGGTGTCAAAACGTTTGGGTCCAAATTGCACTTATGCCCTTGTTGACGCTTCCGATGCGGAACGGCTAAAAAGAACGCTCCTAGGTATCGGTAAAATAGACCATATCGTTGTCACCATTTCGGTAAGGGCCAACGCGGGAGGAATACATAACACTTCCGAAGCGAATGCCAAAAAAGCGTTCCAACGGTTTTGGATAAGCTATAATGTGCTTCACCTTTCTTCAGAAGTATTGCAGAGAAACGGTTCCGTAACCTTGATATCGGGAAGTAGTGCAAAAACACCTTTAAAAGGATATGGGGTTTGGGGAAGTTTACATGGCAGCTTGAACGCCCTGGTAAAACAAGCGGCCATCGATCTTGCGCCGATAAGGGTAAATGCAATTTCCCCTGGCGGGATAGGCATGAATCCCGATAGACAACTGACCGAACATAACGGTACGACCGAAAATGTAGCCCAAATGATCTATGCGGTAGTGGGCAATGCCGCCGTTACGGCAACGGTCATCGATGTGGACGGAGGCGAACGTATGGGGACTTGGAACGGATAGAAAAAAGAAGGGCATTGTAAAACCTAAAATTTGATTGTATGATCTCGGTAAAAAACAAAAAAGTGATCATCGTAGGGGCCTCCTCCGGTATCGGTCGTTCCCTTGCACACCTTTTTTCCGAAAAAGGAGCGATCGTGTATCTCCTGAGCAGAACCGAATCCAAACTAAAGGAAGTCCAAAACGAACTACCTGGAGAATCCCATATTTTTGCTATGGACATGCTTAACGGTGATGCGGTCAACGCCGTATTCGACCAAATCGGTGCTTTTGATTTTTTAAGTTTTTCAGCGGTTTCGGATGAGACAAAGTTAATGTCCCCCATAAAAAGTATGCCTACCGAAAAGGCGACACGGGGGTTACAAAAGTTTTGGGGTACGTTTAATGTGGCCAGAGCGGCCGCCAACCATATCTCCCAAGGAGGCGCCATGGTATTTACCTCGAGCATGTCCATTTACAGCCCCTCAAAAAGCGGAGCTTCCGTTATGAATGCCGCAAGTGCCGCAGTCGACATATTTGCCAAATCCTTGGCCTTGGAAATTGCCCCTACCCGGGTAAATACCATAGCGCCCGGGGTTGTGGGAACCGGTGTTTGGACCAAAGCCGAAAAAGACCGTTATACCGATTGGGCCAAAGAAACCTTGCCCGTAAAACACCTTGGCACGCCCAAAGAACTGGCCCATGCGTTTTATATGACTTTGACCAACCCTTACATGACCGGCAGTACGGTACTCGTCGACGGCGGATTACATTTATTATAAAGTATCATGAAGGATGACCGCTGGCTTGTAAGCCAATGCCTGACGGATGGGGAAATTTTGATCGATTTCTTTCTAGATATCGAACGAATCGCATTAGACCCTGTTTCTTCTCGACTATGGGTTAAAGGGTTCCGAAGAATAGAAAAGAGGAAACGAACCAAGTTTAGAGAACACAAAAGCGGCTTTATATGAATTTGTTAGAAAACAAAAAATGAAAAGCAATACACTTAAGATCACGGATATATGGGCAAAAACATTTCAAATCTGTTGGGTTACCAATGACTTGGAAAAAGCAATGGAAAAGCTAAAATATAAATTCGATATTCCTAAATTTTTGGTCATGAGGGATGTTCCCTTCGAAAATCAACGCTACAAGGGTCAGCACGATTCAAATGCAAAGGTAAACGCCGCCTGGGCCAATGGCGGCAACATCAATTTAGAGCTGGTCCATCCCTTGGAAGGGTTTCCCTTGGAGCTATAAGGGGCCGCATTGAAGAAGAATTCCTTTGACCTTCAATTTCATCATATGGGTACAAGGTTCGATAACGACCTACAGGGCTATACGGATGCCGTTGATCTGCTTGAAGCAAAAGGTTTTGAAAGTACCTTTTCCGCTGGTATTACCGGTATCTCAAAATTCTGCTATTTTGACATGCGAGAACTCCTTGGGCACTATTTGGAGTTGATCTATTTCAACCAAGAGGGCGTCCAATTTATGGACACCCTGGTTACCGGCGAATTCGATGGGGAATAATACCATTTTAACTTTGAAATCGCGCATATAGAAATTGAATTATTTTTTAGTTGTTCGAGGCAAAAAATCTAAGCATAGCCGTAGCTAAGGTTATATTTTTTAACGAAGAACAGCTGAAAAAGAAACGATTTATTAGTGCTATTTCAAAGCTAAAATGGTATAACACCTACAGTATTTTCCTCGGCATGTTAAAACACGGGGGAAGTACCCCTCCGAAAAAAGGGATATCCCCTGTGCACTATTTTTTGTTTTTGTAATTTTAAAAAGGTGAAACACTTTTCTACACTACGGGAATATTGCGAAGGCATTCAGATATCCGCCCCCAAATGGGACGGTTTTGACATCCGAAGCTTTGAGGACAATATGAAAACCGTACGGCAACAGATGCCCCCCTTCAAACACGAATTCTATGCCGTAGCGATCAAGTTGGATGGCGGCGGTTTTGCCAAAACCGGCAACTACTCTACCGAAAATTTAAACGTTACAATTTTCTTCAATTCGCCCTATCAGATTCTGCAGTGGGACATCCCCCCAGATTGGAAGGGTTTTTATATTATTTTTTCCGAGGATTTTTATCGAAATACCCTTTCACAAAAACGCATCACAGAGCAGTATCCCTTTCTATTGGCCGATAGAACAGCGCCGATATCCCTTACTGAAAAGGAAGCGGAACCCATTACCAAAATGTTCATGGATATGTTCGAAGAACACGCTATGGACCTCCCTACCGGTAAAACAATCATCAGGCACTATATCCACATTATGCTACATAAGGTGGCGCGCAACTACACCTCCGCAGCGGTCGATGGTACTTCCTACAATGAACGTTCACAAGATCTACATCTAGTCAGTCGGTTTAAATCCCTTTTGGAAATCGGCTTTCATCCCGATCAGGCATATGACGAATTGCGACCGCATCAAGTACAGTACTACGCGGACAAACTGTCCTTACACCCCAACCATTTTAATGCGGTCATAAAACGGATTACGGATATTTCGGCATCGGAACATATCTACCGTCATATTCTTTCCTTGGCAAAATCCAAACTTCTGAACACCGACAAATCGGTTAAAGAAATTGCTTTTGAGCTATACTACAACTACCCGAACCATTTTGCCATTTTTTTTAAAAAACAAATGGGAATGACACCCTCGCAATACCGAAAATCAGTTTAAAAAGCGGGCGCAACCTCCTTTACTACCAATCAAACTTTGAATTCCGTACTTCTCGCTATAGATCGCGTAGCACAACGGTCTTTCCCTTGCCATAGCTTTGTACCAACAAATAAAAACAACGGTGATGAAAACAATCATAATAGGAATATTAGCCTTCGGACTTTTTGCCTTTAAAAATGAGAAAAGCAATTCAACAACAAAAAAAAGAACAGCTATGGAAATTTTGAAAACACCAAAAACGGCTGCGGAACAAGTAACGGTAATCAAGGTTTTGGAAACGTTGTTCGCAGAAACGGATAACAGAAATTGGGATGTAGTAACAGGGCTTATGTCCGATTCGGTATATATCGATTACAGTGGTTTGGGAGGAGCACCCGGATTTAGTACGCCCCAAGCTATCGTAAACGGCTGGCAAAAGCTGCTTCCAGGCTTTGATCGAACGGTACATCACCTGCACAATTTTGTCGTTGCCGTTGCCGGAAACCGCGCTACCGCCAATTTTGAAGGTATCGCTACACATTATCTGGCCAATGAGGAATGGACCGTATTTGCGGGATATGATACCGAATTCATAAAAAAAGAAGGACAATGGAAATTGGCCCGTATCGACCTTAGCCTTTATGGACAATATGGAAACCTAGCGTTGCCGCAGAAGGCTATGGAAGCGGTTGCGAACGGAACGATTTCCGATTTTACCGAAGTAGATGCATCCAAAACCGAGTCTTTGGAAGCTTTTTTCATGGCCCTTGAAAAAGGGAATTTAGAAAACGTGCTCGCAACAATGGCGCCCAACGCCGTTCAAAAAATGCCCTTGTCTCCTGAAAATTTCCCAAAAACCTTGAACGGGATAGCGGAACTCAAAAAACAATACACAAGTGTTATGGCCTACACCCAAAAGTATGAACGGGAATATTTTGCAACACAAAATCCGAATGTGGTTTTGGTAAAATACAAGGGTACGAAAACTACCACCGAAGGAAAACCTTACAATAACGCTTATGTAGGCATATTCACGCTTGACAACAAGGGTAAAATAGTCACGTTTATCGAATACTTCAATCCCAAGATTTTACTTGCTAGTTGGCCGGGACTGCAGCCTTCCACATACTCCATGCATGAGGCCGGTGCCAGAACCGATTCGGGTGTTACTATGGAAACGGTACAGTTTTTTAGTAACGGAATGCAATTGAAAGGACACTTGTTTTTACCGCCCAACTTCAACGCCGATAAAAAGTACCCCACAGCCTTGGTAACCGGAAGTTGGACGAGCGTAAAGGAACAAATGCCAGATGAATATGCCAGTATTATGGCCTTGGAAGGCTTTATTACCTTGACCTTCGATTTTACCGGCTTTGGAGAAAGTGAGGGCCAGCCACGATTTGTTGAGGATTACCGCTTGAAAATTGCCGATATAAAGGCGGCGGTCGATTATCTGGAGGGGCATTCCAACGTAGACATGGAAAATCTCACCGGTTTGGGGGTATGTGCCAGTTCGGGTTACATGGCCCACGCCACTGCTAGGGATAGGAGAATCACCAAACTGGTACTGGTAGCGCCCTGGCTGCACGATGCCGATATTGCCAAGCATATTTATGATATGCGCCCCGGTGGAACCGAAGGTTTGCTCGCTTCCGCAAAGGCCGCGAAAGAAAAATATGCCACCACGGGCATAATGGACTATGTGCTTGCAGCGAGTGAGTTGGACCCCTTAAGCGCCATGTACGTTCCGGAAAACGCCTTTGACTATTACCTGAACCCCGCAAAGGCGGCCGGCCCCAAATATGATAATCTATTTGCCGTGAGCAGTTGGGAACCATGGTTGACGTTCGATGGTATCAGTGCCGGTAAAGAAATTACACAACCGGTATTTATCGTTCATAGTGAAAGTGGCGCCCTGCCTCAAGGGACCAAAGCCTTCTACGGCCATTTAAAAGGTAAAAAAGACATCAAATGGCACAATGAATTTAACCAACAACAGCTATACTTCGATAAAAATGCCGTGAATACGGTCATGAGCGAAGTAGTAACCTATTTGAAATAAGAACAACTTTTTAAAACTACATATTATGAAATACAGATTATTGGGAAACACAGGATTAAAAGTATCGGAAGTTGCCTTGGGAACGATGACCTTTGGAACAGAAGCGGGATGGGGTGCCGATAAGGAGACAAGCAAAAAAATGTTCGACGCCTACACCAAAGCCGGTGGAAACTTTATCGACACGGCAAATGAGATATATACCGGGGGAACCAGTGAAAAATTTGTGGGAGCGTTTATTAAAAGTGAACGGGACTCCCTCGTTTTGGGAACCAAGTACACCGATGCAATGCCGGGAAACGACCCAAATTTAGCCGGTAACAGCCGTAAGAGCATGATGCGGTCCCTTCACAGAAGCTTAAAGCGTTTGGACACCGATTACATCGATATCTTTTGGTTGCATTCTTGGGATTTTTTATCGCCCGTGGAAGAGGTCATGCGCTCCCTTGACGATATGATAAAACAAGGAAAAATATTGTATTTGGGAATCTCCGATGCCCCTGCATGGGTCATCTCCAAAGCGAATATGTATGCCCGTCAAAATGGATTAACAGCGTTTGATGCCTCACAGATCGAATACAGCTTGATCCAAAGAACAGGAGAGCGGGAATTGTTGCCTATGGCAAAAGCGGAAGGGATGACCACCTTGGGATGGTCACCATTATCGTCCGGTATCCTTACTGGAAAGTATAACGACACATCCAGTAAAGAAAAGGGCAATAGAAGATTGGACAAGTCGGAGTTCGCAGCCTTATCGGAACGGAATTTGGGCATCGCAGCAAAGGTGATGGAAGTTGCTAAAAAAAACAATGTAAGCCCCTCTACCGTTGCCATTAGTTTTGTAAAACAACAGGGCATCATTCCAATACTTGGAGGTACTAAGCTTAGCCATATCGAATCGAATTTAAAAGGTATCGATTTTGAAATTCCGGAGGAAGATATGGCGCTATTGAAAACAGAGAGTACCATCGAAATGGGCTTTCCACACGATTTTCTCAAGGCAACACAAGCGGTCACCTATGGTGGTCAGCTTGAAAATATTGTTCACGATCGCCCCAATGTGTATTAACCGATATACCCTCTAAAACACAGAACATGACCGCTGCCCGAAAAGGCATCGGTTATGTTATTTGGCATAGGCCTGTACATCGATCGTATTCCTATGGTAATCATATCATTGGGGCAAAACCCTTTTTCTTCTCAACCATAAATTCACGGGTTCGGAAAAATAGGTAAACACCAACTTGCCCACCCAGTACGATAGCACTAGTAAGCTTAACGTATACGGTACGAGCCAATTTGCGTCCAGGGCAAGCTTTTTATATATCTGTGCCCCGAAAATGATGACGAACATATGGGTCAGGTAAATTTCATAACTATACACTCCCATGCGCCGCAACCAGTCGAGCAAAAATCGATTTTTCTGCTTTCCCGACCGATAGTTATCGTGCATCCATAATAACAGCAATGCGGCGCCCAGGGATTGTAGGGTCATATCCAGCCCCAAGCCGACCAAGCCTGACTTGTATACAACGCTTTTGAAGACAAAAACGAGAACGATCAACGCCCAACCCGACCATAACGCAAAGATCGTTACCATTTTGGGCAGGGCAACCCGAAAAGCGATAATGGCCGTCAGACAACCGAAAGCGATGGCATCCAAAAAGGCAAGATGATTTTTGGAACCCAATTCATTATCGGGATACCAGGCGGTACGTGCCCAAGGGGAAACCACCAAAAAGACCAAAAAGAAAAAAACGAAGTGCCATTCCTTTTTTAAAAAGAGGCATATCAACGGAAAGAACAGGTAAAAACTTTCTTCTATGGAAATGGACCAAAGCACGTCCCAGTTCGCGGGCAAATAGCCCACTTGAATTTCCAACCAGTTGACATGAAAGGTCAACACCGAAAAAATGGCCCTAAGCAACGAGGTTTTGGTCTCGGGAATCACAAAACCAGGAACCCCGGTAAGATGCAGAATCGACAACAGCGCCAACAATGCCACCAACATCGGTAGTATCCTTGCAACCCGAAACCAATAAAAACTCTTGATACCAATGCTTGAAAGATGTCCCCACCTTTTAAGTATCGAACCCGTTATCAAAAAACCTGATATGGTAAAGAATACCACTACCCCATTATAACCGTTCCAAAACAACAGGGTAAAGAGTTTTTTGGGCAACCATTCTTTTAAAAAGCTTTTGGAAAATCCGAAGTGGATGTTCAAGTGCAGCAGCATCACGGCCAGGATGCAAATTCCCCTGAGTATATCTATTCCTGTATTTCTTTTGGTTCGGAGCGTATTGGCATTCAAGATGGTTACAGTTTTTGTTCGCACTTCAAAAGTAATACTATATGCTACCAAAAAATAAAGCGCATCGATTTCTTACCGACCATCGTTGCCTATTTTACCATGGGTTCGACTTAAAAACCCCATGTTTTTCGCTGACGGATGTTTTCTTTTCGAAAGGATCGTCGCGGCAAAGCTCCGAAATCAAGGCCAGAGGCCGTGGAGTTTGCAAGACGGTTTTTGGTCGCAGACTGAAAAATCCCTGCGAAAAAGTGTCTTTTTCTTTGTTTCCATTTCTTTTGGACAAGCAAAAGAAATGAAGAGAACGCCAAATAAAATGTAAAGAGCTGCTTTACAGCATTCATTTTATTAAAAAACCATTTTTTTAATCGAGCTCACGTTATTTTAATATTTCACGATATTTACCCCGACCATGAAAAAAACGTTCAAATTTTTTTTATCGATTGCGGTTATCCTAGGATTGTTGCATTCCTGTGCCTACGACATCGACAGCAATGGTGGGTTAAAGGGCAATGGAACCGTTGTTCTGATTTCAAGACCCGTAGCTTCCGCTTTTAATACCATAATTGCCTCAGAAGACCTAAAAGTGTACGTAACCCAAGGCGATTCGCTGAAGATTACCGTGGAATCGGATGAAAATATAATCGACAGGATCGTTACCGAAATCGAGAAAGAAACGTTACGCATACATACCCTAAAAGGGATAGGCCGTGCCACCAAAAACATTTATGTAACACTGCCACGTATCAAAACTTTGCGAACCGATACGGGTGCTGGAATTAAGGGCTTGGGAACCATCGTCGGGGACAGCCTTTACCTCAACGGGCGCACCGGATCGGTCATTGTTGTAAATACAAAAAGTGACTATCTGCGAACGGAAGGAATGGAAGGGGCTCGAATCACCATCTCCGGAATCGCAAAAGAGGTGCGCATGGCCGTAAGTTCGGGAAGCGATATCCAAGCCGAAGCACTCCAAAGTACCACTTGCCAAATTAACGCAAGTTATGGCGGCAAGGCAAAAATAAACGTGAGCGAGGTCCTTTTTGCAGATGCCAGTACCGGCGGGAATATTCTTTTTACCGGTGGCGCGCAGCTGAAACAGGGCACCTCCAAATCGGGAACGGTAACGAAGTATTAATGTTCCTCCCGGGCGCGCAAGTTTTGTTATCTTAGTTTCGACCATTCGTTCAAACCGTATTCTTGGAGCAACCCTTACATACCATTGCCAGCTTTGGCACCCTTATCTCCATTATATTGGGCGTAGGGTTTGGTATACTGTTGTTGGTCGCGAAAAAACAACACCGGATCGCCAACCGTTTTTTGGGAATGGTACCCATAGTACTTGCGCTTTGGCAGTGTTGGCTCGTTATCAACACCAACGGACTTACCGACACTATCATAACGCTTAGGGGGGTACCCTTTTCCTCCTTTTTTGCCATTGGACCATTGCTCTATTTGTATACCAAAAACCGTTTTTCGCAAACGGATAGGGTGCAGTGGAGCGATGCCGTGCATTTTATACCCCTACTAATAGAGTGGACCATTTTTTACTTCAATTACCCTGAAGGCCCGTTTGACGACTATCGTAGGTATTCCATGGTCAGTTCCCGTTTTTTATTGCCTTTTTTTGGTGTCATCTCCATCATTATATACTGTTTTATTGCTTCCAAGATCACAAGGTCAAAAGAATCGAGACCTTGGAAAAGGACACTTTTGATATTTGGAGGACTTTGGTCGCTATATCTCGGCTATTCCTTTATCAACGCCCTCGGGTTCAATGCCTATATCAGCGACTACGATACCTATCCCTTTTTTATGGCCATTTGGTTCTTCACGCTCTGGGCAACGCTAAAAGCACTCTTAAGCCCCGACCTTGTAACCGTCATCGCACCGAAGAAAATTAAAAGATCGGATAAGGAAACATCTCCGGCACTTTTGGAACGTGCGCAGTGGTTAAAATCCAAAATGGAAACGGAAGAATATTATTTGGACCCGGAACTGACCTTACAATCGTTGGCCAATAAACTCGGTATCCCCGCCAATACCATTTCACAGACCATAAACGATGGGTTGAACAAAAGTTTTTCCGATTTCATAAACGAGTATCGCATCGATTCGGTCATCCAAAAATTTAAAAACACGATGTATGACAACGTCACCATATTGGGTATGGCCTACGACAGCGGCTTCAATTCGAAAACCACCTTCAACCGCACCTTCAAAAAAATGACCGGTACAACACCCGCGGCCTACAAGGAAAAAATACCCGTCGACTAATTTTCTGGTACCAGATTACATTTTGGCACCCTTGTTTTCACTGAATTCGGTTCATTTGTCCCTCATAGCATAGCAACCTTTTAATTATCGTACAAATGCACTTTGGAAAACAACTTGTTCTACTACTGATAGGGATACCTACCGGTCTTCTATCGCAAAATTTACCAAGCCTTACCCTTGATAAAAACATTAATGCCACCTTTTCGATCATTGGTTACGATGCCGAAGCTAAGGAATGGGGAGTTGCGGTAGCAACCAACAACCTGTATGTCGGTAATTCCACGATTTACATAAGGCCGGGAATAGGGGCCTTCTCCGTTATTGCCGAAACAGAACCGATGTACGGAACCAATGGACTGGAACTGCTGCAAAAAGGACATACCATAAAGGAAGCCATTGAAACGACCAAAGACAAGGACAAAGAAGCCCATTTCAGACAAGTGTCGGGTATTGATGCGAACGGCAATGGGCATGCCTTTACAGGTGCGGCACTCCACTACTGGAAAGGGGCCGCAGCTACAAAAAAAGGAAAAAACTATGTGGTCATGGGAAACCAGCTTGCCGAAGGTGTATTATCGGCCATGGCGACCCGCTTTGAAAACTCGAAAGGCACCTTGGCACAAAGGCTGCTCCAAAGCCTGCTTGCCGGACAGGAAAAGGGAGGACAACTTTCGGGAAAACAATCGGCGGCCTTGGTGGTGAAAGGAAGTGAAAACGAATGGTTCAACCAAATCGACCTTCGGGTCGACCATTCAAAAACCCCTTTTAAAGACCTAGAAAAATTACTTCAATACCACTACGGTAGAATTCGCGTTAACCAAACCCTATATGCGGCGCGACAGGGGAACATCAAAAGGGCAAAAACAGTCCTTGCCGAAGCAGAAAAGCTTACCGACGGGTGGACCGGCATCTACGGCAAACTCATATTAGCGCACTCGCTACTGGGAAATACTGAAAAAGCGGTAGCGTTGATCCAAAAAGCCCTTACCGAAAATCCTAACTGGAGCAGCAACCTTTCCGCATTTTACTATTTAAGGCATCATGAAAAAATAAATCCCCTTATCACACCGGAAACCTTTACCCTAAACGATTGGAACAGTGCCATTATGGCGATGATCGTGCTCCAAAAACATACCGAAAGCGTTCAACTGGCAGAAAAAACATTGGAAAAACACCCGTATTCATCATATACCCACTATCTTTTGGGCAAGGCATTCGTGCATAGCGGGCAACACAAAAAAGGACGGCTTCAACTGAAAAAGGCAATACAGCTCGATGCCGATAATAGGGAGGCTATCGCCCTACTGAACGAATTACATGACTAAAAATACCTTTGGCGGAGAACGATTGTCCTTTATTGACGCTATTCGCGCTTTGGCCATATTGATGATGCTCCAAGGACATTTTGTTGCCGGGCTTTTGTCGGACGAATACCGTGTGCTCGACAATCCCCTTTTTATGGCGTGGCGGTATTTAAGAGGGTTGACTGCCCCCGTATTTTTCACGATTTCCGGCTTCATATTCACTTTGTTGCTCGAACGGCATCGCGGAAAGGGATGGGGCAATCCCCGTTTAAAAAAGGGACTGTTCCGGGGCCTTAAATTGATTGTGATCGGATACCTGTTGCAATTACGGCTACTCTGGCTATTGCAAGGTGCCATAAACCCAACGTTCAATATCGTACATGTTCTGCAGTCCATTGGGTTATCCTTAATTTTGATCGTGCTGTTATATTGGATTACCGACCGCTTAAAAAAAGAATTTTTAGGGATACTGTTATTGGGTATAACCGTTCTTCTTTTCAGCTATCAATCCGTTTATGTCAACTGGGATTATGATCATTTTCCCGAAATAATATCTAACTATTTTACCCGAAAAAATGGCTCGGTATTTACCATTGTTCCCTGGTTCGGCTTTGCTTCCTTCGGTGGTTTTTTGGCGCTTGCCTTTTCCGGAAGGTTTACCCATACCATGTTTTATAAAAAAAGTATTTTGTGGATGGTACCCGTGGGAACAATACTGTTATTGCGGTCTTATGAAGGTATTGAATACCTGAAAAACCTTACCCATTTCCATATTTTCGAAGCGGCCTTGCCCAACAGCTATCTCTTTGCCCGCTTGGGAACCATTTTACTGTTGTTTGCATTTTTTATGCTGGTACAACGGTATGTAAAATCCGGAATCATTTTAAAGATAGGGGAAAACACCTTGCCCATTTACGTACTACATTCCATAATCCTTTATGGCAGCATCACCGGCCTCGGACTCACCCGATGGTTTTACCACTCCTTGTCCGGAACGACAGTGCTCATCGCGGCTCCCATATTTGTTTTTGGTGTGAGTTGGGCGGCCATATGGAGCCTTAGAAAATGGAGTATCCTAAAAAAGCTCTTCTAAAGCACTATAGTTACTTCGAACCCGTCAAGACCTTTTTAAGATGGTATAGCACCATCTTTTTTTTCGAAAAGTATTGCCGCCCTTACGTTGGTGCCGAACGCACAGCACAGTACAGAATGGAAATTCAAAACTGTAGCAGTACCTTGCCCACATAATCATTGTAAGCAAAAATTATGGGCGATATAGTACAAAATTTCAAACACGTAGATTACCTCTGGGATTTCGATAAGGCCAGGGAACTGGGCGACGATCAAGTGGCCTTGTTCCTTTACCGATCCAACATTCTCGGAAGCGACCTCAGAATTACCAATTACGGTGGAGGCAATACCAGCTGTAAGACCATTGAAAAAGACCCTTTGACCAATAAGGAGGTAGAGGTTATGTGGGTAAAAGGATCTGGGGGCGATATTGGAACGCTAACCCGCTCGGGAATAGCGGGACTATACACCGAACGTTTACGGGATTTAAAAAACGTCTACCAAGGATTGTCCGATGAGGACCGCATGGTGGGCCTTTTCAATCATTGTATTTATGATTTGGACAGCAAGGCGCCTTCCATAGACACTCCCTTGCACGGACTGCTCCCCTTTAAACATATCGACCACTTACATCCCGATGCACTGATAGCCGTAGCGGCCGCCAAGGACAGTGAAAAGGTCACCAAAGAAATATGGGGAGATACCATGGGCTGGGTACCTTGGCAGCGCCCTGGATTCGACCTAGGGCTGCAGCTCGAAAAATGTTTGAACGATAATCCGGGTATCCGCGGAATCGTTTTGGGAAGCCACGGGCTATTTACTTGGGGCGATACCTCATATGATTGTTACATGAACAGCTTGGAGGTCATAGAAATGGCATCCGATTACATCGAAAAGAAAATCGCAGCGCAAGGGAGTGTTTTTGGGGGACAAAAAGTTACCTCACTTCCGGCGGAAGAGCGAAAAGAAAAGGCCGCTACCCTAATGCCGCTCCTAAGGGGACTATGCTCTTCGGAAAATAGGATGATAGGGCACTTTACCGATAGTGATACCGTTCTTGAATACAGCAACAGCAAAGATCTGGAGCGCCTTGCCCCCATGGGAACCTCCTGTCCCGATCACTTTCTGCGCACTAAAATACAACCCTTGGTACTCACCTTGGACACTGCTGAAAACGTAGCGGATACCGAAGCGATACTTAAAAAGTTAACGCCAGCTTTTGAAACGTACCGGGCGGAGTATAAGGAGTATTACGAAAATTGTAAAAGGGACAATAGCCCAGCAATGCGGGATCCCAATCCGGTAATCATCATTTATCCCGGAGTGGGCATGTTCAGCTTTGCAAAAAACAAACAGACCGCAAGGGTCGCCAGTGAGTTTTACGTTAATGCGATCAACGTAATGCGCGGTGCCGAAGCGATTACCGAATATACTTCCTTACCTAGGCAAGAGGCTTTCGATATCGAGTATTGGTTATTGGAGGAAGCCAAACTGCAACGGATGCCAAAGGAAAAGCCGCTTTCGCGAAAAGTAGCCCTGATCACCGGTGCCGGTGGAGGTATTGGTAAGGCCATTGCCGACAAATTAGCGGCCGAGGGGGCCAATGTGGTACTTTCCGATATTGCCGAGGATCGATTAAAAAAAGGCTTAAAAACCTATAAGGGCGATACGGCCAGCTATGCGGTATGCGATGTAACCAAAAGTGCATCCATTGCAAAAGCATATGAAAAAGCCTGCCTCGATTTTGGTGGTGTGGATATTATGGTGCATAGTGCAGGACTAGCCATTTCAAAACCCTTGGAAGATACCACGGAGGCCGATTGGGACTTGCTACAGAACGTACTCGTAAAAGGGCAGTTCGAACTGGCCAAACAGGCCGTGGCCATTATGCGCAAACAGGATATGGGGGGCGACATCATCAGTATCGCCAGTAAAAATGGCCTGGTTTCCGGTCCGAACAACGTTGGATACGGAACTTCCAAAGCGGCACAGCAACATATGGCCAGACTTTTGGCCGCGGAATTGGGCAGTAGTAAAATACGGGTGAACACGGTAAATCCGGACGGGGTCATCGTAGGAAGCAAGATTTGGGAAGGTGACTGGGCCGAAGGTCGCGCGAAGGCGTATGGCATTACCGTAGAAGAATTGCCGGCACATTATGCCAAACGTAACTTGCTCAACGAAATTATCTATCCCGAGGACATCGCCAATGGCGTGTTTGCCTGTGTAGGTGTTTTGAACAAGACGACCGGTAACATCATTAATGTCGATGGTGGTATGGCAACCGCCTTCGTACGATAGTTTTTTTAAACTAGTTTTTATACTTTCATGGGTCAAGGCCCATGAAAGTTTTTTAATAACGGAACGAACAGCTACATGAAAATATCACAACAACACCTTTCCGAAACGAACAAAAAATACGTTCCCGCCCACGAAAACAATTTTGCCTTTTTATCGGATGTCCTTCAAAAAAAGGGAGATGACGTAGCGGCGATCCTAAAAAAACTGGGCGATTTTCAGGTTGCCATACCAAGTTGGGCCCTGGGTGCCGGAGGAACGCGTTTTGGACGGTTCGGCTTTCAGGGCGAACCCGGAAACCTGGAACAAAAAATAGATGATGTGGGCCTATTACATGCGCTAACGCAAACGGCAGGTGCCATTTCCCTTCACATTCCTTGGGACATACCCAAAGATTATACCGCCATCAGGGAACAGGCCGCGGCCCACGGTATCCTTTTCGATGCGGTGAACTCCAATACCTTTCAAGATCAGGTAAATGCAAAGGAAAGCTACCGATTCGGTTCCTTGAGCAATACCAGCAAAGCGGTACGGCAACAGGCGATTGCCCATAACATCGATGTGGTCAATATCGGAAACCGATTGGGTTCCAAAAGCCTTACCGTTTGGTTGGCCGACGGCACCAGTTTTCCGGGGCAAGGTAATTTTCAAAAAGCCTTGCAACATACGCAAGAGAGTCTGCAAGAAATATATACCGCCCTACCCGACGATTGGAAACTGTTCATCGAATACAAACCCTACGAACCAAATTTTTACAGTACCGTTATACAGGACTGGGGCACCTCCTTTATGTTGGCACAAGCGTGTGGAGAAAAGGCATATACCCTGGTAGACCTCGGGCACCATTTGCCCAACACCAATATCGAACAGATCGTAGCTACCCTGATGCTAAAGGGAAAACTGGGCGGCTTTCATTTCAACGACAGTAAATATGGGGACGACGACCTTACCGTAGGAAGCGTAAAACCCTATGCGCTGTTCCTTATTTTCAATGCCTTGGTGTATGGAATGGAAAACAATCCGCAAAACCCTTACCCTGCCTGGATGATCGATGCCAGCCACAACATCAAGGACCCTTTGGAAGACCTGATGCAATCGTTGGAGGCCATACAAGAGGCTTATGCCAAGGCCCTATTGGTCGACCAAGAACAGCTGAACGAGGCGCAACGGGCACATGATGTAGCCCGGTGCCAAGAGCTGTTGCAAGACGCCTACCGAACCGATGTCCGTCCCTTATTGGCCCAGGCAAGGTTAACGAACGGCGGAGCGCTGGAGCCCTTGAAGGCATACCGCGACCTAAACGTAAGAAAGGCACTGGTGCAAGAAAGAGGTGCCAACTCCATCGCTTCAGGGCTTTAATCCTTTGCAAATGAAACAGCAGGTTACCGCAGTATTCGATATTGGCAAGACCAATAAAAAGTTCTTTCTTTTCGATAGCAAGTTTCGGGAGGTATACCGGGAGTACGCCACCTTTTCGGAAATTAAGGATGAAGACGGTCATCCTACGGAAAATCTGGAAGCGTTGGAAAAATGGGTGAAATCGACCTTTGAAGAAATGCTCGATACCCCGGAATATGAGATCACGTCACTTAACTTTTCGTGTTATGGTGCCAGTTTGGTACACCTCGATTCGGAGGGCAGGGTACTGACACCCCTGTACAATTATATGAAACCCTTACCCGAGGGAACAAGCAACGACTTCTATCAAAAATACGGTCCCGAAATAGCGATTTCGCGCGTAACGGGAGGTCCCAAACTGGGAATGCTCAATGCGGGCATACAACTCTATTGGCTCAAAAAAGCGCGACCCGAAATCTTCAAAAAAATCGCTTACAGCCTTCATCTTCCGCAATACCTTAGTTACCTGTTTACAAAAATGCCTATAAGTGAATATACCAGTATCGGATGCCATACCCTGTTGTGGGACTACGAAAGAAAAGCATACCATAAGTGGGTACATCAAGAGGGAATAGACCAAAAATTACCGCTGGTAAAAGAATCCGACCAAACCATAACCATGGATTTTAACGGCCAAAAGATAGCGGTGGGGCCGGGCATACACGATAGTTCTGCGGCATTGATCCCATATATCAGAAGCATAAAAAAACCATTTGTTCTCATATCGACGGGTACCTGGAGCATTTCCATTAACCCGTTCAATACCGAAATGCTTGAGGAAGCGGAAATTGAAACGGAATGTTTGTTCAATATGCGTACGAACGGTGACCCCGTTAAGGTGTCCCGTCTTTTTTTGGGCAATGAGTACAAATTGCAGACAAAAGCGCTGACAAAGCGATACGACGTTTCATTGAACCATCATAAAACGGTAGCGTTTGATAGGGAGTTGTTTTCCAAAATTGAAGCAAACTTTGTACCCCGTTTCAAATGGTTCGGCATCGTTTCCGAACAAATGCCAAAAGAAACCACAGTGGACGACCTGAACTTTGAGCAAGCCTACCACCAATTGCTATGGGAATTGGTGCTGCTTCAGGAAAAAAGTGTCCGGTCCGTTATCGGAAATGGATCCATCGATCGTATTTACGTTGATGGGGGGTTCGCAAATAATGAGGTGTACCTGTCCCTACTGGCATACCGCCTGTCCGATAAAAAAATACGCACCACCGATGCCTCCCTTGGTTCGGCTTTAGGGGCGGCATTGGTTATTTCCAAAACCGATTTAAAACCAAAATTTCTCAAAAAGAAGTATGCCCTAAAAAAACATACCTCTTTTCAACTAAATTAAAAACAGATGGCCGGCGAAATCAATTCAAATTACCCTTCGATAGATGATCTGAGGAATAAGGCAAAACGGCGGGTACCAAAATTTGCTTTTGAATACTTGGATGGGGGATGCAATGAGGATGTGAGCATCTCACGAAATACCCGGGAAATCCGTGAAGTACAATTACAGCCGCGATACCTGCGCAATTATGGAACAAGTTCCAGTAAGACCGAACTCTTTGGCGTCACCTACGATGCCCCCTTTGGCATTGCCCCTGTGGGACTGCAAGGGCTGATGTGGCCCAATTCACCGGCGATTCTTGCGAAATCGGCGGCAAAACATAACATCCCTTTTATTTTGAGCACGGTAACCACCATGGATATCGAGCGGGCCAGCGAGCTTACCGAAGGAAAGGCATGGTTCCAATTGTACAATCCGGTCGAAGATGCGCTACGGGACGATATAATCGATCGGGCTCAGGCGGCGGGCTGCCCGGTACTTGTGCTGCTTTGCGATGTACCCACCTTTGGATACCGCCCCAGGGACATCCGTAACGGCTTGGCCTTACCCCCAAAAATGTCCGTAGCCAATATTTTACAGATTTTGGGCAAACCGACTTGGGCCCTCAACACCCTTAGATATGGACAACCTACCTTTGAAACCTTAAAACCGTACACGCCCGAAGGATTGAACCTGAAACAATTGGGACAGTTTATGGACAAAACCTTCTCGGGACGATTGAACGAGGAAAAGATCAAACCGATACGCGACAAGTGGAAGGGAAAATTGGTGTTAAAGGGAGTGGCCTCCCTTCAAGACACCGAAGATGCCATTCGTTTGGGCTTCGACGGTATCATTGTTTCGAACCACGGCGGTCGACAATTGGACGCCGCACAAGCCACCATCGGATCCCTTCAGGAAATCAGCAGTACCTACGGAAATCAGATAGAAGTAATGATGGATAGCGGACTGCGCTCCGGCCCTGACATTGCGAGGGCAATGGCCAGTGGGGCAAAATTCACCTTTATGGGAAGATCTTTCATGTACGGATGCGGAGCATTGGGCAACCGAGGGGGTGATCATACCATCGCCATTTTAAAAAGACAGTTTCAACAAGTATTGGATCAATTGTGTTGCGAGCGGGTCGCCGATCTGCCCGACCATTTGATTTCATAGCAATGCCGATCTACCCGAACCAAAATTAATTTTAATGGCAAAGGGGAAGAGGAGAATCATAGGGCTAAACAAACAACAACAACATGACAACGGAACAGAAAGCACCAAGCACTAGCGGGGAATTCGAAAGGGAACCCATTCCACAAGGGAAATTAAAAAGTTGGAAAAGTTTTTTGGGCATGTACGCCGGTGAACACGCGGCAGGAACCGAATTTATGATCGGCCCGTTGTTCCTGACCGCTGGGGTCAGTGCCTTTGACCTGATCGTAGGGCTGTTATTGGGAAACCTGCTCGCCGTACTGAGCTGGCGCTTCCTGACCGCCGAGATTGCCGTAAAAAATCGGTTGACACTATACTATCAGCTCGAAAAAATATGTGGAACGAAATTGGTGACCGGTTATAACTTGGCCAACGGCATCCTTTTTTGTTTTTTGGCAGGCTCCATGATTACCGTTTCGGCAACAGCGGTCGGCATTCCCTTTGATATGGAGATGCCCAAATTGACCGATACCGTTCCCAATGGCGCTACCTGGGTAATTATTGTACTACTGATAGGCGCGGTAATCTCCCTTATCGCATCCAAAGGATACGACACGGTTTCTAAAGCCGCAAATTGGATGTCCCCGATCATCGTTTTGGCCTTTTTGGCCTGTGGGGTGGTTGCCCTAGGGCAACTGGGCGTTAGTTCTTTCTCAGATTTTTGGAACATTTGGGGAGAAGGTAGCGATCCCTTTCCTGGGCAGATCAAATATTCCTTTTGGCATGTTGTCATCTGGTCGTGGTTCGCCAATGCGGCAATGCACATCGGAATGTCGGATCTTAGCGTTTTCCGGTTCGCCAAAAGTCCCACATCCGGATGGACCACTGCAGCGGGCATGTATGTCGGTCATTACATGGCGTGGATAGCGGCCGCACTGCTGTATGCGGTATACTTGAAATCGCCGGAAGCCCAGGCATTTTTGGCCAACGGAGAAGCGCCGCCGGTAGCACCGGGACCATTGGCGAACAACGCCATCGGTATTTTTGGGATCATCGCCGTAGTATTGGCCGGTTGGACCACGGCCAACCCTACCATTTATAGGGCAGGTTTGGCATTTCAGGCCATCATTCCAAAAGTATCTACTTTCTGGGTCACCATTATCGCTGGAACGGTAGCTACTATTGCCGGGCTCTTTCCCGCCTTCGCTATGAAACTGTTGGGTTTCGTAGCCTTGTACGGCTTTATTTTGGCCCCTTTTGGCGCTATAATCGTTTTTGAACACTTTTTTTCAAAAAAAGCGGGCATCGTCAAAAACTACGCGGAAGCCGCTAACATCCAATTCAATACGTCGGTGTTTTTGGCATGGGCCATCAGTTTTGGCACCTTTTATTTTATTTCCCTGCAATTTGATGTTTTCCTTTCTTTTTTGACCCTTCCGGCCTGGTTGTTATGCGGGGTTTTATTTTTGATGTTCAGTAAAAAACTTCAAAAACCGTTAGCTTGAATACCCTTGTTCGCATCGTTCCGGAAATCTTTATCTTGCAGGGACTACTAAAAAATTGCAGGTGTGGGTATCGTAAACAAAACAGATAGGGAACTACTTTTTCGCAAAGACCCGATATTCCAAACGATACATGACCAGTACGGACCTCCCCCGGAGATGTATCGGGATCCTGGCTTTACATCGCTCTGTAAGATCATTTTGGAACAACAGGTAAGCCTCGCTTCGGCCCGTGCCCATTTTCAACGTTTGCACGACTATGTACCCAAATTTGAACCGACCTATCTTTTAAAACTGACCGATGCCGAAATGCGAGAATGCCAAATCAGTAGACAAAAAACGGTTTACCTCAGAGCGCTCTCGCAAGCCCTTTTAGACGGCTCCCTGGATTTGCAAAAATTGGAAAAGGATACCACGGAAACAGTTCGGGAAAAACTTATAAGGATAAAGGGAATCGGTGTTTGGACCACGGAGGTATACCTGATGTTCTGTTTAGGCCGTAAAGATATTTTTCCCTTGGGCGACATTGCCTTGGTCCGGACAATGCGGGAACTGACGGAAGCCAAGACCAAAGAGACCATGGCGACCTATATTGAACGGTGGCAGCCTTTACGATCCCTGGCAGCTTTTTACCTATGGCATTACTACCTCAAAAAGAGAAATCGCCCTTTTATCCCTTAGGAACCGTATTGCCACAACAGTATGCTAAAACACCTCTTCAGCGCGTTTTATCGGCATATCAAAATTCTAACTCGGGCATATCATAAAGCGCTATATTTTTCGTTCTACTATCACCTATCATCAACGTATGCTTGAAAGTAGGGAAGGGATTTTCCGCGCAAACCTAACAGCGCTAAATAGGAAAATCCGGGAATGCTACAATTGTTTCAATAACCACCATGTACAAATCCCCCGTAGACCTATTGGGCATTGACCCTGAAGATATCGCCGCCTTGGATAACAAGGCCATCATCCGTTTGGAAAAAAAACTAAAGGCACAACGGGCACAGGGAACGGCCGAGGGGTATAACCCACAACAGAACGAAACGCTTTTGGCCCAACTCCGGGATAAAGAAGCACAAAAAGCACTGTATTTTATAGAAAAACACCCCAATTTAAAGGCGTTTATTTCCACAGGGGAGGATGCTTCGGTAAAAACGTTTAGTATCGATAAGGAACTGCTGGAAGCTACGCCGGGCCTCAACGTATTTTTGGCTCCCTATCTGGAATCTTTTATGATGCAACTGATCAAAAAGGATTTTGCCAAAAAAAAATACGATACCATCATTCGGGCAATGGAGCAAAAGACGCTCTTTACCGATTCGTTTCTCGATACCTATTACCGTTATGTGATGAACCAACTGTCGATAATCATCGAAACCATAAAGGTCACACCTACCGGTAAGCTATGTGAAAAACTCCCCGAGCTTACCTATATCACCTTTGTGCAATTGTTGAATACCGTTCCCCTTGGACTGATCCGAAGCGATAAGATCGCCTACATCAATACCATGGTCGATTATTACAACACGGGCAAAAACAAACACAAAGAATTTCCGAAGGTAAAGCGGATTTTTGGGAACATGCGCCAGCTCTATTTTGATGATTTTGAAATGAAACGTTTCGTTAAAAAATTAGCGGCTCAAATTACCTCCGTAGATACCGTTTATGCAGAAAGCGATAGCGGCTCCGGTTCGTCGTCCAAAAGCATATGGGGTATTATCGTTGCAGTGATTTTGGTTGTCCGTTTCATATCCCTGGCAGCGAGACTCTCGGACGACGATTCGGCCACTTATCAACAAAGCCCGATAGTAGTGGACCAATCGAAATCCATCGTAAACAGCCTAAAAAACAGTATGGACAAGGACGGTGATAAATCAAAGTTTTTTCAGGGGATCTCGGAAATGAGTCAGGACGAGGCATTCCTTCCCATAAGCTTTTTAGGAATGAACGATGGTGCGAATCCGTATCCTATCTATTTCAATGCTTTTGTGGAAGATTCCATACACGATTCCAAAGTCAGTTTCGAAAACAATAGTGATAATGTGGTCATCCTGTTCGCTTTGAACAAAGGAAAAAATCAAAAAAGAGCGGGTTATTATTTGGTCAACTCCAATGCCGAATTAGGCCTTTCCTTAGGGGATTCACTCGTTTTTTACACAGGGGATTATTTTGGGGCCATACCGGACCAACGTGCGGTCATGGAAATGATAAAAAAGCGGCCTACCCGTTTTTTCAAATACACGAATGCGGAACAACGGAAGCTCTCTTCCGAGTACTACGTCATCACCGATAGCGATAAGGACGCTAAAATTGAAATGACCGAAAACGGTCCTGTTTTCGATGGTTTAAAACCCGTTCGAATGACGATGGCCCAAGAAGAGGTGGTTCCCGATCTCGACATCTAATAAAATACAGTGGACGCCTATACGAAAGGAATTTGCGCGGTAATCAGTTCAGACCGGTTTTGTCCCTATCGTTAAATAGCGTTTTCTTTTCTTGCTTTTCCGAATCGGGCAATAGCGCGTACAACTGGTACACCACATGTTTCAATACCTCGTATTGTTTGGTTTCCAGGGCCTTCTCCCCTTCATCTATCAACCGTTTTGCGGATTTTTTATCCGTATACAGCCCCATAAGTCCCTTGTAATGTAAAAACGGACCTATAAAGTTGGTACTGTCCTCGGTAAAAATTTGATTGTCCAAGGCATCGAGCTCCTTAATTTTTGATTTGATCAAATACTTGTTTCCCGAGTTCAAAAAGGTTTTTTGGTTTCCGGTTATCGCATCCAGCTTCTTTCTAAAAAAATCGTGTTCCTCCCCTCGGATGCTATTTTGGATCTGCGCTACTTTTAATTGGTAGTCCGCTATACTTTCGTCCAGATCCTTATGCCGGGTAAGCTGGTCAAAACTTTTGATGAGTAACTGTTTTTCATTGTCGATCTTGAATTTGGTATCCGTACTATCGTTCTCATCACAACCGACCAATAAAATTTGTAGTTCTATAAGACCGTCCCTAATTTTTTGAAATTTGGAGAGCAACTCATAATTCTCATGTGATTTTTTAAGCTCGTGCTCTACCTGCCGAAGCGCTTTATTGATTTCCTGGTCTATTTTGGACATGCTGATGGCGCGTTCGGTAGATTGAAACGAATTTTGAAACTCTTGATCACAGGAATTTAAAAACACCGTAATATCCAGATCCCTGGATTCGGATACGGAAAGTTCGATTTCGATATCGGTGCCCTTGATCAGGTCTTTCTCCAAAGCATTTCCCGCAATTTCGATATAGCCTATGGACAAACCGGAACTTGGAAGTCCGCCATCGTCACCTTCCACAATGTTGATCTGTAATTTTTCATCGCTTCCCACTAAAATATTCTTACTCGCCGTTTTGTAGATCGTACGTTTTAGCGGCAATACCGAATTTTTGTTAAAAATGGCCTCCAAGCGAGTGATACCATGTTCTACATCATCGATTTCCAAACAAACATCATTGGGCAACAACTGCCCGCTGACGTTGTATTTCCCCTGAACGATTACAATATTACCCTGTTCATACAATAGCTGCTGTTGGGCATCATATACCGTTAGCTGAAAGGTGTTCTTTTCACCGGAAATCAGGTCTACAAAACAACTGATATCTCCGGATACGGTTACAAGGCCGGTATCAAAACCGCCATCGGAACGCCTAATCCGGTAAAGGCTTATTTTTGGATCTTTTGGAAGCGTAACCGAAATCAATTCTTCCTCATCCTTTGAATTGCGCTGATAGAACAACTCGTACGAAAAAGGTTCTCCATCGGTCGGCACCTGAACTTCCTTGGCTTTTGTAGTGTTTTGCGCTAGCTTTCCCCCCGCATAGTGGGCCGCTCCAAGGCCGACGGCAATGGTAGGCTCCACGGAGGTGTCAATGGAAATGGACAGGGCCGCTCCCACATGCTCGCGTACGTAAGGTATGAGGGTACTACCACCCACCATAACCATTTTTTCAATATCGGAGGCCGCACAATTGTTGCGCTCCAACATGGTTCGGGCCAATGCTATGGTACGGGCGACAGCCGGCGCGATCAGGTCGTTAAAATCGGCACGGCTTATGGTTACCGTGGTATAGCGATCTTTTTCGGGAATATCGATTTCAATTTCCGTAGTTTCAAAACGGGAAAGTTCTTTTTTGGCCTCCTCCGCACGATACAACAATTCGTAATATGTTTTTTGATAGGGATTCCCTTTCTGTTTGAATTGTTCCCATAAGCGTTCTTCGTTCAATTCCTGCTCTAGCTGGGGTACCACCAATTTTTCTACGATCAACTGGTCAAAATCCATTCCACCCAAAAAGTTATCGCCCTCGTTGTCCAGTACGTTCATTTCGCGCGCGTTGACCTCCAAAAGGGCCACATCAAAAGTACCGCCGCCAAAATCATAAACGAGCCACTTTTTGGAACTGGTCACCTGAATGTTGTTTTTGTTCGCAAAAGCCAAACTTGCGGCAATAGGTTCCTGCAGCAAAAAAACCTTTTCAAAACCGGCCTCCAATCCGGCCGACTTCGTGGCATTGGATTGAATGGTATCGAAAGAGGAAGGAATGGTTATTACCACCTCGGGAACTTCCTCTCCGGTATGGACAAAATTTTTCAACTCCCTTAATACATAGGCCGATAACGCAATAGGGGTTATGGATTCCTGTCGGCTTTCGATAAAAAAGGAGTCCGTCGTTCCCATTCTGCGCTTAAAACAGGTAAACACGTTCAAGGGATCTTTCTCGAGCAAATTTCGGGCCTTGTCCCCTACCAATACCCGTTCACCCCGAAAGGCAACGGCCGAAGATAAGGTTTGTTTTTGTCCTATGGGATTCTTAAATATTTCAACCGTCCCATCCGTATATTTGGCAATGGCACTGTTGGTAGTTCCAAGGTCGATTCCGAAGTTGATTGTTTTCATTTAAATGCGATTATAGATCAATGGCCGATAGTTAGGATACCCCTACCAGTACAACACCTTTTTGAACGAGCAACATGCTATCGTGCTCCTTCTTAAAAATGATGGGTTTTAATACCTTGGTTATTTTTAGGTTTCCGTTCAATTCCCCCATAATGGTAGCATCGATGTCCGTTCGTTGTTCGGAGAACTTTTCCCCCAAAGGGTCTTTAACGACATATCCCTCCCGCTCGAACTCATGGTACAGACGGCGCAGATTACGATCGAACAGCCCCGCTTTCTGGGCGGCCGCTTTTTGTTCGATCTCAAAAACTTGATTGATGACTTCTTTCATAGTTGTGGGAAAACAGCTTGTATGTAATCGATAACGCAGATAAGCTCAAATACGTATGTGGTTTCACCTCCAAAATCGTATAATTTGGTATCGCACCGGTTCCCCATTCCGATACCAAATGCATATGCCGCCATGGTCAGTACGCGCCGTTCCAATACGGTTGACAGCATTGTTGCCGAAAACGTAGTTGCTTTCGATAAAACAAAATTTGGAAAAAGCTTCAAAACCAATGTGCTAGGGAAGATGCCCTTATTATTTATGGGCTACATGTTTTAACCTTTGGAAAAAGAGAGTATATTTGCCCACCTAAAAATAATGCCGCGCACGTGGCGGAATTGGTAGACGCGCTAGCTTGAGGGGCTAGTGGCCATTAGGCCGTGGAAGTTCGAGTCTTCTCGTGCGCACTTTGAAAAAATCGTCCACATGGGCGATTTTTTTGTTTAACATTCTACCCATCCGCTTTTTTTGACCATTGTTTGCTTTTTTCTCAACAAAAAGGCTATTCCACTGTCATTTTGGGGCTTACATCTGGTAATTCAACTAAAATTTTAAAAAAATTAACGTTCCATACCTTAAACTACCTATACTTTATTGTAAATTTGTTCAACAAATTGCCGAAAAAGATGAACAACGTTAAAAAATTCTTTAGCATAAGGGATTTAGAAAATCTATCAGGTATAAAGGCGCATACCATTAGAATTTGGGAAAAGCGCTATAGTCTGTTGTCTCCGGAACGTACGGAAACCAACATACGGACCTATAGTTTGGCAAGTCTGCAAAAATTGTTGAACGTAACGATGCTCTACAACAACGGGTATAAAATTTCAAAGATCGCGAAGATTCCGGAACGGAACATTCCGTTGATGGTAAAAGAAATTGTTGCTAAAAATAGCGTTAAGAACCACGCCATCAATGCCTTCAAACTGGCCATGATCAATTTTGACCAGACCCTCTTTATCAATACCTATAACGGGCTTTTGGCGGAACGGTCCTTTCGTGAAATTTTCAGCGAAGTATTTATTCCCCTGTTGAATGAATTGGGATTGTTATGGCAAACGGATACGATCAGTCCGGCCCATGAGCATTTTGTAACGGGGCTGATCAAGCAAAAAATCCAGACCAATACCGAAAAACTCCAGCATTTGGAACCGACCAAGTCGGATAAGGTGTTCGTATTGTTTTTGCCCGAGAACGAAATACACGAAATCGGACTGTTGTACCTGAACTACGAAATTGTCCTAAGGGGATATAAATCCATTTATTTGGGACAGACCATTCCTTTGGAAAACCTAAAGGACGTTATGAAGTATTACGACAACCTTTATTTCCTTTCGTATTTCACCGTAGTGCCGACCAAAGATAAGATCAATGCCTACATGGCCGATTTTGACCAGATTGTAAAAGAAAACAATACGACATCAAAACTTTGGGTATTGGGTAGACAAAATCAATATTTGGACCGTAACATTTTACCGGAATGTGTAAAAACATTTACTTCAATTGAACAAGTTATAGAGCAACTATAAACCCAAATCGCTACCAAAAACAATGTCAAAAAAAATCGCCATCATAGGTTCAGGATTTTCTTCGCTTTCCGCTTCATGCTATTTGGCAAAAGCCGGTTATGAGGTAACTATTTATGAAAAAAATACCACTCTTGGTGGTCGGTGCAGGCAATTTGTGAAAGAGGGGTTCACTTTTGATATTGGCCCCAGCTGGTATTGGATGCCCGATATTTTTGACAAGTTTTTTAACGATTTTGGAAAAAAAAGAAGTGATTATTATGCGCTGGACAAACTGAGCCCGGCCTACAAAATATTTTTCGCGGACGACGTCATCACCATCGGTGACTGTATGGATAAAATATGCGAAGAGTTCGAACGTATAGAGGTTGGAAGTGCACAACACCTGAGAAAATTTATCGGACAGGCACAGGAGAATTATGATATTGCCATCAACAAGGTGGTGTTACGCCCCGGAATATCCCCTTTTGAATTGGTCACGCCGGAGACGGTTACCCGAGTGGATCAGTTTTTTAAAACGATAAGCGGACAAGTACGGAAGAAGTTTAAAAATCCCAAACTGGTTTCCACTCTTGAATTTCCGGTATTGTTTTTAGGGGCCAAACCGAGCAATACCCCATCCTTTTATAGTTTTATGAACTATGCGGATTTCGGATTGGGTACCTGGCATCCCAAAGGGGGCATGTATGAAATCATAAAGGCCATGCAATCCTTGGCCGAAGAGCTTGGTGTAACCATCAAGACCCAGACCCCGGTATCCAAAATAAACGTAGAGAGCGGTGCGGTAAAGGGTATTGTTGCCAACGGTGAGACCACAGTGGCCGACTACGTGCTGAGCGGTGCCGATTACCATCACTCTGAAACCTTACTGGACCAACAGTACAGACAGTACACGGAAGCCTATTGGGACGCAAAAACCTTCGCCCCTTCTTCTCTATTGTTTTACGTAGGTTTTGATCGAAAATTGGAACAGATCGAACATCACAACCTGTTTTTCGATACGAATTTTGAACAACATGCCGAGGAAATCTATGATGACCCTAAATGGCCCACAGATCCATTGTTCTACGTCAATTTCCCATCCGTAACCGATGCTTCCATGGCGCCGGACGGCTGCGAGACCGGTTTTTTCTTGGTGCCCATCGCTCCGGACCTCGAAGATACCCCGGAATTACGGAACCAATATTTTGATATCATCATTGAAAGATTTGAACAACGAACCGGCCAAAAGGTAAGAAATAACGTTATCTTTAAAGAGTCCTTTTGCGTTAACGATTTCGTTGAGGAATATAATTCTTACAAGGGAAATGCCTATGGCATGGCCAATACCTTGATGCAAACTGCATTCTTAAGACCAAAACTAAAAAGTAAAAAAGTACGGAACCTATTTTTTACCGGGCAACTTACGGTGCCGGGTCCCGGGGTGCCTCCCTCGTTGATTTCAGGTAAGCTCGTTTCCGAATTGATCGCAACTAATCCTTGACCCATGAAAACTATCTTTGACAACGTTTCCTACCAGTGCAGCAAAGTCGTTACAGAGTCCTACAGTACTTCTTTTGCCCTTGCGACAAAAATGTTAGGCCCCTCGATCCGCAGTGATATCTATAATATTTACGGATTTGTGCGTTTTGCCGACGAAATAGTGGATACGTTCCATGATTACGATAAGGAAGTATTGTTCGAACGCTTTGAACAAGCTTTGGAAGATGCGCTTACCGATCGCATCAGTATGAACCCCATTTTGAATTCTTTTCAGCATACCTTCCATGCCTATGATATTCCAAGGCATTTGGTGGATTCCTTTATGAAGAGTATGAAAATGGACCTGCACAAATCGGTATACCGTACCGATGCGGAATACAAGGAATACATTTATGGTTCTGCAGACGTGGTCGGGCTCATGTGCCTAAAAGTGTTCGTTAAAGGTAACGACGAACGTTACGAAACGTTGAAAACGTCCGCAATGTCGTTAGGTTCGGCCTTTCAAAAGGTAAACTTTCTACGGGACCTAAAAGCGGATTTCGAAGGCTTGAACCGCACTTACTTCCCAAACACCAACCTGATGGAGCTCGATGAAGCTTCCAAAAGACAGATCGTAAACGAAATCAGGGAAGATTTTGCAAAAGGCTATGAAGGAATAGAACAGTTGCCCGCCGAAGCAAAGTTCGGGGTATACACCGCCTATAAATATTACAGTAAGCTTCTTCAAAAATTACAGAATACCCCGCCCCTAGAAATAAAAAATGCTAGGATACGGGTACCGAATTACCAAAAATTCGGACTTTTGGCAACATCATATGTAAATTATAAACTGAATTTGGTTTAAATGCAGATTGCGATTTGGATTTTTGTATTTCTATGTGTTTTTGCGTTAATGGAGTTCATGGCCTGGTTTACCCATAAGTATATCATGCACGGATTTCTATGGAGCTTGCACAAAGACCACCACCACAAGGATCATAACTCCTGGTTCGAACGAAACGATGTTTTTTTCATCTTTTATGCCGTTGTAAGCATGTCGTTCATTATGTTGGGATCCAACACCGACTTCTGGATCGGCTGGCCCATTGGTTTCGGAATTATGGCATACGGGGCAGCCTACTTTATCGTTCACGATATTTTTATTCACCAACGGTTTAAAATGTTTCGGAAGGCCGAACATTGGTACGCCAAGGGGGTACGGCGTGCACACAAGATCCACCACAAACATTTGGGCAAGGAAGAGGGCGAGTGTTTTGGAATGCTCTTTGTCCCTTTCAAATATTTTAAGAAGTAACAATGCCCAAGGCACTGGTTATCGGCGCTGGTATCGGAGGCATCGCCACGGCCTTACGGTTGCGACATCAAGGCTATGCGGTAACGGTCGTAGAGGCGAACGCCTACGCAGGTGGAAAACTACACGCCATGACGCTGGGCGGATACCGCTTCGATCTCGGGCCTTCCCTATTCACCATGCCACAGTATGTTACCGAACTTTTTTCGCTGTTCGGAAAAGACCCGGAACCTTTTTTTGAATATCATGAAAAAGAAATCGTTTGCAATTATTTCTGGGAAGATGGTACGCGATTTTCGGCTAGCGCGAATAAAACGGCGTTTATCGAACAGGCTTCCAGAACTTTTGAAGAGCCAGCGGGTCGTTTGAAAAAATACCTTGTCAACAATCAAAAAAAATACGAGCTGACCGCAGGGCTCTTTTTAGAAAAATCACTGCACAAAACGAAGACCTATCTTTCCACGGATACCATTAAGGCCATACTTCAGATCGGCCGCTTGCACATAGGCCGTTCCCTGAACGAGACCAACCAGGCGTATTTTAAAAACCCAAGACTGATACAGCTCTTTAACCGGTATGCCACCTATAATGGGTCGTCCCCGTACCAAACGCCGGGAATCATGTCGATGATACCGCATTTGGAAATGCATTTTGGTACATATTACCCTAAAGGTGGGATGCACCGCATCAGCCAATCGTTATACGAATTGGCGGTTCGGCAAGGGGTATCGTTCCGCTTCGATGAGAAAGTGACGCGTATCGCGGTAGAAGACGGAAAAGCCGTTGGAGCGGTTACCGAGAAAGCAAGGCATGCCGCGGATATTGTCGTATCGAATATGGATGTCTTCCCCACCTATAAAAAATTACTTTCCGATCAGCAACAACCAAAAAAGGTGCTGGAACAGGAACGTTCCAGTTCGGCTCTCATTTTCTATTGGGGCATTTCCAGGGAATTTCCCGAATTGGACCTGCACAATATTCTGTTCAGTGAAAACTACCCAGAGGAATTTGAGGCGATATTCAATCAAAAATACTTGCATGACGACCCTACGGTATACCTCAACATCACCTCAAAAGAAGGGGGCACCGACGCGCCGAAAGGCCATGAAAATTGGTTTGTGATGATCAATGCCCCCGGAAACTATGACCAAGATTGGAACGTTTTAAGAAAAAAAGCACGGCAGTGGATCATCGAAAAAATAAACCGATGCTTGGGAACGAATATCGAAGACTACATTACGGAAGAACATATTTTGGATCCCAAAGGGATCGAAGCGAGCACCAGTTCATACCGGGGAGCGCTTTACGGTGCGGCGAGTAACGACAAGTTTGCCGCTTTTTTAAGACATCCCAATTTTAGCAGAAAAATCGACAACCTCTATTTCTGCGGTGGTTCGGTACACCCGGGCGGCGGCATACCACTTTGTCTGCTATCGGCTAAAATAGTGGCCGACCTGGTACCCAAAGCGAACACAGTATGATGGATAACCTGATACTGCACAAAAACAAGTTCTCCATATTTTTGGTATGGCTGTTCCATGTGTCCGCCTTGGTAGGAATTACCTTGGGACAACAAGAGTGGTTCGTTACCAAAACACCCTTGAACCTAACGGTAATGTTGCTGCTATTTCTATGGGTCTACCCCATGGACACCAAAAAAAAGTACGGTGCCTTTCTATTGTTTATGATGCTGGGGATGTTCGCCGAGTGGATAGGTGTGCATTATGGGGTGTTGTTCGGTTCCTATGCATATGGCGCTAATTTTGGCCCGAAATTGGATGGCATTCCTTATCTGATCGGTGTCAACTGGGCCTTACTTACCTTTGCTACCGCCGCAATCACAAAAAAAATAGTGGCCACCTCTATTGCCAAGGTCATCTTGGCCAGTTTGCTCATGTTGGTCTTGGATTTTTTAATGGAACATACCGCACCGTTATTCGACTTTTGGACTTTCGAGGGCGGTTTGGCAGGTTGGTGGAACTACATCTGTTGGTTCCTGCTGGCAGCGATATTGCAGTTGATGTTGCATCTTTTTAAAATTACGGGAAACTTCCGCTTTAGCTTGCACCTCTACTTGGCGCAGTGTGTATTTTTTGGATACCTATATTGGTATCTATAACCACTCTTCCAGCGGAGCCGTTCCTTCCCAAGTGCCTTCCGAGCGATAGGGTTGAAACCGCGAGAACAGTTCTTCGCGGTACCAATCGAGTTCACGTGTTTTTTTGATGGCCTCTTGATGGCCCTTACTACCGTAGGCGAAATCCATAAGCGCTTTTTTATTGGCCCATACGCTGAAGGTGGCCATTTGCATAAACGGGGCCTCGCCAATGCCCTTGGTAAAGAGCAGTCCTTTGTTCCCTTGTAGCGGTCGTTGCGATGCGGGTACGTGTTTCCAAAAACGCAGCAGTAACTTGGGTTTGATCGTAGCCCTGGTAATGACGGCGATCAGCGGATTTTCTTTCTGTAGTTCCCCAGACGGAACAAAAGGGTTCCCGCCGTTCCATTCCCCTTTGGCCTGTATGTTTTTCATGTAGACCGTCCAGTGTTCGGCACTATTTTTTTCGTAGCGCCGCATGAGTTTGGAAGCGCTGAAAAAGTTGGTGGCGCTTTCCTCCGAATCCCATAGCTGTAATAATCCGTACACCGACCAGTCCGGAAAGGGATTAAATTCTGCCTTACCGCTTCCCATAAGTTTGTACAACTGTAATCCTTTGGTGCGGGACAAAGGGGCATGTGCGAACTGCATCATCCAAAACGCCCATAATTTCGATTTGAAAGATGGGTACTTAAAGAAAGTTAAGGTCGTCACTTGCGCCATTATCTTGATTTTGTTTTGCGATTACCATGGTCCGTCACCAAAATAACATCGATGCTTCATACGAAAACCGCGATAGGGACATTCTTAAAAAACGGAATTGCGTTGTTGAGTAGCGTAATCGAGATGGCCTTTTCAACACTAGCGCATACCGCTGTCAAAAACCAAATCCATACTACTTTGCCAGCAGCCCATCCAACAGGTCCCTGACCTTGGTATTGTCCCAATCCGCAATATCATCGGCGCGCACCACAATATGTCCCTCCTTATCTATGATGTAGGACGATGGCACCGGTTCCGTGGCGACGGGGGCGGCATCCCCAATAATCAAATAGGTGACGGGAAAAGTAAACTTCTTTTCGGCCATAAACGCCTCTACCGGAGGGCGCTCTTCATTGGTAATCAAATAAAAATCTACCTGGTCGCCATAGTCGTCGTACAGGGTCTGTATCTCTTCCAGCTCCGCCGCACATGGAAGGCGCCATGAAGCCCAAAAATTGATAAAAACGACCTTTCCCTTCGAGCGTTCAAAACTAAAAAAATCCCAATTGGCGTCCTTCAACCTCCAGTCGTAATTGGGGATCTTTTTCTGGTCCGCAGACGCTTCGATATCCGGACGAAACGAAAAAAGGGAGTTCAGCCATACTTTACTATGGTACCCAAGAGGCGTCAAAAAAAGGGCCAAAACGATTCCAATGACCAACAGGGTAAGTATAGTGCTCTTTTTCATGTGATGTATTAACTAAAAACTCCTATGGCAACATAGGAGTTTTTACAACAGCGTTATCCGTTATCGTTATGCGGCATTTTCCCTTTTGATAACATTAAGGGCGGAACCTTCCCTAAACCAACCGATCTGGGCCTCGTTATAGGTATGGTTCGCTATAATGGTATCCTTACTGCCATCGGCATGCACCACTTCTAACGTTAAAGGGGTATCGGGCGCAAGGTCCGCGATATCCGTTAAATTAAAGGTATCGTCCTCTTGGATCAAGTCGTAGTCCGCCTCGTTCGCAAAGGTAAGACCGAGCATCCCCTGTTTTTTCAAATTCGTTTCATGTATTCTGGCAAAAGACTTTACCAACACTACGGCTACTCCCAAATGACGGGGCTGCATGGCAGCATGTTCCCGAGAGGAACCTTCTCCGTAATTATGGTCACCGATTACCACGGATTTGATGCCGGCCGCCTTATAGGCCCTTTGGGTATCAGGTACACCACCGTATTCCCCGGTGAGCTGATTTTTAACGAAATTCGTCTTTTTGTTGAAGGCGTTTACCGCTCCAATCAAAGTGTTGTTGGCAATATTATCCAAATGTCCACGGAACCGCAACCATGGCCCGGCCATGGAAATATGATCGGTCGTACATTTACCAAAGGCCTTGATCAACAATTTCATTCCCTGTAATTGGTCGTTGGCCATTGGCACGAAAGGTTCTAACAACTGTAGGCGTTCCGAATCATCGGCTACTTTTACCTGTACTCCGGAACCATCTTCGTCCGGGGCCAAAAAGCCGGCGTCTTCCACTTCAAAACCTTTTGGCGGCAACTCCCACCCGGTAGGCTCTTCAAATTTTACTTCCTGCCCGTTATCATTGATCAGGGTATCGGTTATCGGGTTAAAATCCAATCGACCTGAAAATGCTATCGCCGCGGTGAGTTCCGGTGATGCTACGAAAGCATGGGTATTCGGATTCCCATCGGCACGTTTGGCAAAGTTTCTATTAAAGGAATGTACGATACTATTTTTAGGTGCGTTCTTGGGATCGTTATACCGTGCCCATTGGCCAATACAAGGTCCGCAGGCATTGGTGAAAATTTTGGCGCCCAATTTTTCGAAAGTATCCAAAATGCCGTCACGCTCTGCGGTAAAGCGAACCTGTTCGGAACCAGGATTGATTCCCAGCTCGGCCTTCATCTTCAACCCTTTTTCCAACGCTTGTTCCGCTATTGAAGCGGCCCGGCTCAAATCCTCGTAGGAGGAATTGGTACAGGAACCGATAAGGCTCCATTCTACCTGCAAGGGCCAATCATTGGCATTCGCTTTTTCGGTCATGGCATCTCCTACACTCGTGGAGAGGTCCGGCGTAAAAGGGCCGTTCAACAAAGGGCCTAATTTGGAAAGGTCGATATCGATGACCTGATCAAAATAGGCTTCAGGATTTTCATATACTTCGGTATCGGCGGTCAAATGTTCCCGCACCGCATTGGCGGCGTCCGCCACATCGGAACGGTCCGTTGCCCTCAAATAACGCTCCATAGCGTCATCATACCCAAAGGTAGACGTTGTGGCACCGATCTCTGCGCCCATGTTACATATGGTTCCCTTACCTGTACAGGAAAGCGACAGGGCACCGGGCCCAAAATATTCTACAATGGCACCGGTTCCGCCTTTGACGGTAAGGATTTCCGCTACCTTTAAAATAACATCCTTAGGAGCGGTCCACCCGGAAATTTCTCCGGTCAATCGCACTCCGATAAGTTTGGGGAATTTCAGTTCCCAGGCCATTCCAGCCATCACATCCACGGCATCGGCACCTCCGACACCGATCGCCACCATTCCCAAACCTCCGGCATTTACCGTATGGGAATCGGTTCCGATCATCATCCCTCCTGGAAAGGCATAGTTTTCCAATACGACCTGATGTATGATTCCCGCTCCGGGTTTCCAAAACCCGATACCGTATTTATTGGATACGGACTCTAAAAAGTCAAAAACCTCGGCACTGGTGGCATTGGCCATCTTCAAGTCGGTGGCCGCACCGTTCTTGGCCTGTATCAAGTGATCACAATGTACCGTGGTGGGAACCGCTACTTTTGGCTTTCCCGCTTGCATAAACTGTAACAAGGCCATCTGGGCGGTCGCATCCTGACATGCGATACGGTCGGGAGCAAAGTCGACATAGTCCTTGCCCCGTTCAAAAGCCTTATTGGGGCTCCCATCCCATAAGTGGGAATATAAAATCTTTTCGGACAGGGTCAGCGGCCGGCCAACAATACTTCTTGCCTTGTCAACGCTTTCCGCCATTTTGGAGTATACTCCTTTGATCATATCGATATCAAATGCCATTCTTGAAGTGGTTTATAGGTTATGCAATTTTACAAAGTTAAGAAATTCTTTACCCCATTTGAAATTTTTTGAACAGGATACCGAAGTTAAGGACCATAGCTTCCGACGATGTGGAAGGACCTTCCTATTATCCCTAAAACAAAATACTCCTAACACCCTACCCTTCTGATGCCCGTAAAAACCCATTTTCCATGAACGGTAAAAATTATCGATTAACACAATTAAGGTAAAAATGAACATATTTTTTATGACCATGCCGATTCCTTTTCGTTTTTAAAACAACTACAATCAACCTCCTTCATTGAAGCACAATTGTTTAGGCAATTTGAAACATGCTTTGAACAAAATTCTATTTAGATGTTAAATAAGCATATCCGGCCCGTTTTTTTTTCCAAATACCAAAAAAGTAGGGATAAAAATTATATATTTCGCCGATTTAAACGTTTAACCTAATTAAAAATCAGTTATGAAGCACCTTTACCAACTTGGTGGCAAGAACAGTTTTTTCTTGTTTGCGAAGTACTTTTTTCTAACACTTTGTCTTTTTTTCCTGATAGGATTGAAAGCACAAACGGCCAATTATGATGCGGCTACAGACTGGGATCCGTTTCCGGTAGACAATTTCAGCATCACCGAAGAGGCCGATGCTGACGCCGTTGACGGTTCAGCTATTAAAGTAAGTACATTGATCTCTACCGAAAACTGGTGGGAAGGATTGGTACAGACCTTTCAAAACAGCACGCCCGCTATTGTAAGTGGGAACGAATACACCGTAACCTTCCGGCACAAGGCGGATACCGACAGACAGGTTTGGGCCGTTATCGCAACAAGACCAACAGATACCTACGGTTCGGACGACATCAGATATTTTGAAGGATTTTTTGACCTCTCTACGGAATATCAGGAGTTCTCCTATACCTTCACCGCCACCGATGCCGATTCCGGTTCAGTACATGTACAATTGTACGCCGGTGGAAATGACACCGCTTTCTATGTTGATAATTTCGACATTACCGTTGTAGAGGGAACCACTCCTCCTGCAGATGAAGCGTATAACACAGTTGCCGATTGGGATGCTTTCCCCACGGATAACTTTGAAATTACCGAAGATGCGGATGCAGATGCATTGAACGGTTCCGCGATCAAAGTAAGTACTTTGGTCAGTACGCAAAACTGGTGGGAAGGACTCGTGCAGACCTTTCAGAACAACACCCCTGCCATTGTAAGCGGGAACGAATATACCGTAACCTTTCGCCATAAGGCGGAAACCGCAAGACAGCTTTGGGTAATTGTTGCCGCAAGGCCGACCGATACCTATGGTTCCGACGACAACAAATATTTCGATGGGTTCGTAGACCTAGCTACGGGATATCAGGAATACTCCTATACCTTTACGGCGGCGGATACCGATTCAGGATCGGTACACGTACAATTGTACGCCGGTGGTGACGATACCGCTTTCTCTATCGACGATTTTGATATTACCGTAGTCGAGGGCACTGCCCCTCCGACCGATGAAGCATATAATACCGTTGCCGATTGGGATGCTTTCCCCACCGATAACTTTGCCATTACCGAAGAGGCCGATGCAGATGCGGTAAACGGTTCCGCCATAAAGGTGAGTACGTTGGTAAGTACAGAAAACTGGTATGATGGTTTGGTTCAGACCTTTCAGAACAATACCCCTGCCATCGTTAGTGGAAACGAATACACGGTAACGTTCAGCCACAAGGCCGATGCCGACAGACAGGTTTGGGTAGTCGTTGCCGCAAGGCCGACGGACACTTATGGTTCGGACGACAATAAATATTTTGACGGGTTCATCGATCTTTCGACAGCGTATCAGGAGTTCTCCTATACGTTCACCGCTACCGATGCCGATTCCGGTTCGGTACATGTACAACTCTATGGAGGGGGCGACGATACCGCTTTTTATGTAGATGATTTCGATATTACCGTTGTAGAGGGAACTACTCCTCCAGCCAACGACGAAGCCTATGATACCGTTGCCGATTGGGATGCTTTCCCCACCGATAACTTCGAAATTACCGAGGAAGCGGATGCAGATGCCCTTAACGGTTCTGCCATTAAAGTAACGACCTTGGTCAGTACCGAAAACTGGTATGATGGCCTAGTACAAACCTTTCAGAACAATACTCCGGCCGTTATTAACGGTAACGAATATACGGTACGTTTCCGTCACCGTGCAGAGGCCGATCGCCAGATTTGGGTAACCATCTCGGGAAGACCGACGGACACCTATGGTTCCGATGATAATTCCTACTTCAGCGAGTTTATCAACGTTGGTACGGGCTACCAAGAGTATAGTTTCACTTTCACTTCCACCGATATCGTTGACGGTACGGTACACGTACAGTTGTTTGGTGGCGGTGATGACACGGCTTTCTATATAGACGATTTCAACATTACAACGGGTAGCGACAATCCACCATTATCCGGTGATGAACCTTGGGAAGTTGTTGAACGATGGAACACCTATCCAACGGCGACCCTTATTCATGAAATCGTTGCGGACGACAATGCCGTAAACCAAGAGGCCTTTAGAATTTCTGTTGACCCAAGCACTACTTTGGCCGATTCAGAATGGTACGATGCCGGGTTCCAGGTACTTCAAGACGAAGGTGTCGTGGAAGAAGAAGGAAAGCGTTATCAGGTTTCTTTCCGTTACCGTGCCGAATCGGACCGACAGGTATGGTTTGGATTGCGATCAAGACCATACAATACCTTTGGTACGGACGATACCGATTACTTTGGTAACTTCTTGAACGCGACCACAAACTATCAAGAGTTTATCCGTACCATAACGGTAGCCTCTCCGGATTCCATACCTTCTACCATATATACCTCTTTTTTCATGGGAGGAAGTGATGTTCCACTTTTTATAGATAACATTCAGATCGTGGAAGCCGAAGCACTGAGAACGGTACCGACCACCCTATATGTGAATCCTATCGGAAGTGATACCAATTCTGGTACAGCAAATACTGCCGAAGGTGCATTTAAAACCATAGGACAGGCCCTCTCGTCATTGATTCCGGGAGATACCTTGTTAATTGCGGACGGTCTTTATCAAGAAAATTCGCTTGCCTTGGAGAACATTAAAGGAACTCCAGAGCTTGTTACTACCGTAAAGTCCATCAACAAATGGGGCGCTAAAATAGAAGGGACCTCACAATACGATGAACTTTTGGCCATTGTCGACAGTGATTACATCGTTATCGATGGTCTAGAGGTATTCAACAACAACAATGTAGAGCTGGAAGATTGGAACGCAGGTATCGAAGCTACAGGATCGAACCATGTTACCGTAAGAAACGTATATGCCCACGATTGCGGATGTAACGGGGTAAGTGGTCGTGAAGGAGATTATTTTACCTTTGAAAACAATGTACTCCGAGACAATGCAAAAACCAACCCATACAACTGTAGTGGGATGAGCATTTATCAACCCATTGCTTTGGACGATGCCCCCGGTTTCCATATCATTATCAGAAACAACGTGGCCTTTGAAAACGAATGTAGACTTCCTTTTAGTCCCCGTGGATTTACGATCCCTACCGACGGTAACGGAATTATCCTCGATGACTTCAACCATACGCAGAGTGAAGGAATCCCGGCCTATACTCCATCAACATTGGTGGAAAACAACCTTACCTTTAACAACGGTGGGGCGGGGATAAAAGTTTACGAAGTATCCAACGCGACGATACGTAACAATACCGCTTGGCACAACAACTACGTTTTGCGTGATTTCACAGGTGGTTTGGGCGATATTGGAGCACAGGCCGTAGATGGAGCCATTGAAATTTACAACAATGTGTCCGTTGAAGAATTCGGTCAGGAAAATGGGCATGGTTTGTTCGTACAGACCAAAGGATCTGCAACGGTGGCCATTAAAAACAACATTGTTGTAGGTTCAAGAAGTTTTGAAGGTGCTACACCTGTCGAAGAAAACAATACGTTCGTTTCGGTTAACCAACAGTCGTTTCCGGCCTTTGCCAATGCGACTACCGATGTTACGTTCCAGGACATTCAGGATTTCAGAAACTACTTTGGAATTCGCGAACTATCTCCTGCCATCGATGCCGGTGATACAGATTTGGGAGCCTTAAAAGATTTTGATGGCGTCGACAGACCGTTAGGAGCAGCTACCGATATCGGTGCTTTTGAAGGAGCTACCGATTCGGACGAGCCTTTACCAGCGGACGAGACACTTGTTTCCAGAATCCAAAATACCGAAACCCCATTGGTTATCGATGGTATTAAAGATGGTGCCTACATCGGCAGCAAGTATGACATTACCAAATTGTCGCCCACCTTGGACGACCCGACGGATGCCAGCGACCTTTCCGGTGTTTGGACTTCGTTATGGGACGAGGACAACTTATACCTTTTGGTGGAAGTTAACGATGAGGCCATCCAGAACGATTCTTCGGACTCGTCGAACGATGACAGCATCGAAATACACATCGATGGTGAAAACTCAAGGTCGGAAACCTATGAAAACGACGATCTCATATTTGTGTTGAGCGCCGGTGAAGAAGATAGCCTAGAAGAGTTGCTCGGTAACGATACTGCCGGGGTAACGAGCCAAATCGTTACTACGGAAACAGGATATACCGCAGAGATTTCCATTCCTTGGTCTACGATAGGCACCGTACCTTCCGACAGCCTTAAAATAGGATTGGACGTGCAATTGAACGATGATGACGATGGTGGAGAACGTGATAGCAAATTGGCATGGCAGGACCTCTTGGAGGACAACACTACCATTCCTTCCCGTTTGGGCGAAGGTTTGATCGTTGTATTGCCACCACCGCCAGCAGTTGTTCTCGCGCCTAGCCCAATAACTATCGACGGTGTCCAAGATGACTCTTGGGCCGAAGTTGAAGGAATTGCTATTGGAACGGAAGTTTCAGGTGAAATTACCGACAGCAATGATTTGGACGGTAGCTGGAAATCCCAATGGGACGAAAATGGCCTATACTTCTTCATTTCCGTTACCGATGATGACCTTCATAACGATAGTGATCAATGGTACGAGGACGATGGTATCGAAATTTATATCGATTCGGACAATAGCAAGAATACCACCTACGGTCCGGACGACCATCAATTGACCATTGGTTGGAACAACGGTAACCTTATCGAGGATACCAAGAACAACATTGGTGAAGGGGCTACGGTAGTTGTAGTGGATACCGATAATGGGTATGATGCGGAAGTTTCCATTCCATGGAGCGCTTTGAGCATTACCCCTTCGGCAGGACAATTCATTGGTTTGGATATCCACCTTATCGACGACGACGAAGGAGGACCACGATCAGGTAAACTTTCTTGGTATTCCCAGATCGACGAATCGTTTAGGGACCCATCCTTGTTCGGGGACATCTTCTTGGCGGGCGACAATACGCCACCAGTGGACGAAATGGCTTATGGAGAAGTTGGAAACACCTCCGGTACCGATGTGTGGACCTCGGTAGGTTATGAAAACTCCTATGACGACCCAGTGGTAGTGCTTGGCCCTATGAGCAACAATGGTGGACAACCGGGTACGCTTCGAGTACGAAGTGTCGAAGGAAACTGTTTTGAATGGCAGGTAGACGAATGGTACTATCTTGATGGTAACCATTTGAGAGAAAATGTGGGCTACATGATTGTAGAGTCCGGAACGCACACTATGGCGAACGGCCATAGTATTGTTGCCGGAAAAACCGATGTAAATATCGACTGGGTTACCGTTCAATTGCCGAACGTTTTTGAAGATGCCCCCGTAATCGTACCGCAAGTGATGACCGTAAATGGAAATCAGCCAGTGGACGCAAGGGTAAGAAACGTGACCTCTACAAGTTTCCAGGTAAAATTACAGGAAGAGGAAAATGGAGGAGATGGAACCGGAAATAGGGACCATTTTACCGAAACGATAGGATGGGTAGCTATGGAGCGGCGCACTTCCGATGGTAACGGAACAGCAATGTTCGAAATTGCCAATACCGGAAATGTTGTGGACCATAACGGGTATAACGTCAATTTTGAAAAGTCCTATACCAATGACAACAGAGTATTGATAGGGCATGATCAGACCACCAACGGTGGGGATGCCGGTACCATTAGGTATCGAACCAACAGTTATACCGCCAACAGTGTGCAGTTATACTTCCAAGAGGAAGCATCCAAGGACAGTGAGACTAATCATAAGACCGAAAAATATGGTTACGCGGTTTTTGGAAACGAAGGAAGCCTCTACAAAGGAACACCTGTTGCTAATAGTGCGACTACCGGGACAGCCGAAAGTGATGGGGTTATCGTATATCCGAACCCTACGTTCAACAGCGCCCGAATCAGTATCGCCGGCAAGCGAAATGTGAACGGAAGTGTATTGGTAATGGACCTTTCGGGGAATACCGTGTTACAAACGAGTTTCTCCGAGTTCAGAAATCAAATCGATGTATCGAAATTGCCGAGAGGCCTTTACATTGTCCGCATTGAAGCTAAGGGCATTTCCAAGACGGTTAAACTGTACAAGCAGTAATAAAAGGTATACCGTATTAAACATACGGTAATGGAGTACAAGGGCATCTAAAAGAGTATTCTTTTAGGTGCCCTTTTTTTATTGGGCCTACTCAATTTTAACCATAACGAATTCGAGGAGGTTTAGGAAGTGTCGTTTTAACAGGTATTAGCCGGCGCTACCCCAAAACATAAATAATACGGTAAGGTGATTTTATAAAGTAGTTACTTTTTGATCTTGCCCATCTTCAAAAAAATAGGGAAACGGATATCCTTCTGTTCTTCTATTTTCCATAACGGTGCTATTTGTGATACAAAGGCCTTTACAGGGTCTTTTCCCGGATGTTTTTTGCGATAGGTTTGTACACTTGACCAAGAGTTCAGATATCCTACAAAGTGTTTTAGATTCCAACGTACCTGAATGAAATGGCTTTCCTTTGAAACGATTTGTTGAAAATCCAGTGGAATGTGTGCATATGCGGTATCCACATGTTTTCTTCGGGCATTCCAGTACGGGCCTATTACTTGGCTATAAAAAGAGTCGATATGCTCGTCCAATGCAGGGGCTATCCGAAGTAACCCGTATCCCCAAACTGCCAATACCCCATTATTTTTGGACACCCTGAAGACTTCCCGGTTGAATGCGTCAAAATCGAACCAATGAAGTGCTTGGGCCACGGTGATCAAATCAAAACTATTATCGGCAAAGCTTGTATGTTCCGCTCCCGATACCGCATAGGAAATAGCTTCGTGCACAGGAGCCTGTGCCAATTGGGACGAACTGATGTCCGTTGCCATAACCTTATCGAAATACGGCGCCAAAGCAAGGGCCACTTGCCCATTACCGGTACCGCAATCCCAACATTGGGCTGTTTGGTTTACATGCCCGATAATTTCTTGATAAAGTTCTTTCGGATAGGACGGTCGAAACTTTTTATAGCTTTCGGCCTGTTCGGAAAATAAATCGAAGGATGCTTTCATGTATTTCTTGTCATCCGTGGTAATACCGGTTAAAAAAGTGCCCTGATAATCGTTTCTTCCGTGATGCCTTCTGCCTCGGCCTTATAGTTTTTAATGATCCGGTGTCGCAGGATGCCCATAGCCACCGCCTGCACGTCCTCGATATCGGGTGAGTACTTTCCATTTACCGCGGCGTGCGCTTTCGCGCCCAACACCAAATTTTGTGAGGCTCGCGGTCCGGCGCCCCAATCGATGTATTGTTTTACATAATCACTTGCCGTATCCAGATTGGGCCGGGTGGCGTTTACCAAACGTACGGCATAATCGACTACATTGTCGGGTACCGGTATACGCCTGACCAATTGCTGTACGTTGAGAATTTCCTCGGCGGTAAAAAGAGCATCTAGCTGATAGGTGGCGCCGCCGGTGGTCGCTTTTACTACCTGTATTTCCTCTGCTATGGAAGGATACTTTAATTCTATGGCAAACATAAAACGGTCCAACTGTGCTTCCGGTAAAGGGTAGGTCCCCTCCTGCTCAATGGGGTTTTGGGTGGCCAGAACAAAATAGGGAAGTTCCAAACGGTGCTGTTTCCCGGCAATGGTCACCGAACGTTCCTGCATAGCCTCCAACAATGCCGCTTGGGTTTTCGGCGGTGTCCGGTTAATCTCGTCCGCCAGAATGATATTGGAAAAAATAGGCCCTTTGATGAACTTGAAATTTCGATTTTGATCTAGTACCTCGCTTCCCAAAATATCACTGGGCATCAGATCGGGGGTAAACTGTATCCGCTTGAAATCCAACCCGAGGGTCTGCGATATGGTGTTCACCATAAGGGTCTTTGCCAGCCCGGGAACGCCGATAAGCAAGGCGTGACCTCCAGTGTATATCGATAACAGTATTTGATCGATTACCTCGTGTTGGCCGACGATTACCTTAGCTATTTCTTGTTTTAGGGATTGGTGTTTTTGAACCAGTTGGTCAATTGCGGAAACGTCAGACATATTATTTTTTCATCCAATTGTTAGCGAATTCACAGTCTTTTCTGGATTCGTTGACACTGATATACGTGTCCTTTATATGTTTGTCCATCCACTCTTTGATGGTTTTGTACTGCTTTTCGGTAGTAGCCAATTGCTGAATCTTCATATAGTCCTTGGAGAAATCCGCAACATGTTCATCATAACGATTGGTAACACGTAGCAACTTTAAAGAAGGTCCGCCACCGCGCTGATCCTGTTCCAGCAAGGGTCGCGATATTTCATCATCTTTTAGGTTGCGTACCTGATTGTATAGTTTTGGGTCCATTTTGGTAAGTTCGAACCTTGAATCAAAATTAATGGGGTTGCGCAGTACCCCTCCATCGTATTTGGTTTCCTCTTCGTCAGAAAAATTCAAAGCGGCCTGGGCGAAGGTATACTTCCCGTCCAAAATATGCTGTCGTATGGTATCCAGTTCCGCACGTGCATTCTCCATGGCCTGTTTCGAAATTTCCGGCTGTATCAAAATATGTCTAACATCCCGTTCCTGCCCCCTAATCTTTTCGATATACATAATATGATAACCGAACATGGTCTTGAAAGGGTCGGATACCGCACCTTCTTGCAAACTAAAGGCGACGTCCTTAAACTCTTTCACATAACCCGATTGCTTGGTGATTCCTTCGATCAACCCGCCTTTTGTTTTGGTCGGTCCTTGCGAATACAGAATGGCCTTTACGCTGAAGCTCGCTCCGTTATCCTCTACATCGGCCTTTATTTTATTGAGTTTATCGAGTACTACCTGTATTTCCGCGTCAGTGGGTTCGGGTTGTTTTACAATTTGGGCGATTTCCAGCTCGGCGCCAAAAACCGGCCGTTCGGACTCGCTTATTTTGTTAAAGAACTGACGCACCTCTTCCGGGGTAACTTCTACTTTTGAAACAATTTCCTGCTGCATTTTTTCGGAGAGCATCCGAAGCTTGTTAATTTTATAAAGCTCCTCCCTAAAACTCGTTTCGTCCGGTTTTTTGTAGTACCGCAATACTTTATCCATTGATCCGATCTGCTGTACCAAGGACTGCAATTGCCGCTCTCCCTGTGCATTTACCTCATCGTCGGAAACCAATATACTGTCCTGTACCGCTTGGTGTGCATACAGCCGATCTTCCATTAACTTGCCCAGCAACCCGCAACGCGTAAGCCCTTCCGTTGCCGCTCCTTGGTTTTTAAGGTCGATCAAGGTTTTTTCGATATCGGATTCCAAAATGACATAATCCCCTACAACGGCCGCGATACCGTCCAACTTTACCCTTTTAAAGGTACTTACCGTATCCTTTTTTATAGCACTGTCCATCCCCATGGCCATTTCTTTATCTTCAGGTACCGGGTTTATCGTTTCAACGATACTGTCGTTCGATTGTGCTCTGGAAAAACCGAGGGCCAAAATGGCTATTCCGATCAATAGCTTTGTTTTATTCTTCTTCATAAATTTCAAAATCGTTGTCTTTTATTGCTTCGTCTATTATTTCGACTTCCAATTTCCGTACATAGTCCAACCGTCTTCTGCTCAACAATACCTGTTTCAAAGTGGGTTCAATAAACGAAATCGGCGCTACATCGTTGGGACGTAACAGGTTAACGACCTTGCCCAAATATACCCCCTTTGCATCCTCCAACTCAAAAAATTGTGATTTTTTTAAGTGTCTATCTCGGTTGTCCTGCGTTAACGGGGGAATCTCGGTGATGACCCGTGAAGCGGGAATCCAAATGGAATCGTTAAAATTAAGTTTCTTGAACTGCACCCCAATGGAATCCAAATAGGCCACGTCCTTGGTATTAAACCGTTTCAAACGTTGTTTCACTTCATCCTTGTTCAAAAATTGTTTGGGCAATTCAACATAGCGCAATTGAACGATGGTCTCTTTCAATAAAAAGTTTTTTTGCTCTTTTTTATAAAACGATTTTAACTGGGCGTCGCTTACCGTACTGTCGCTTCCCTGATGTACCAAAGCCTCCTTGTAGGCGCGGGTATAGAGGTCGCTCTTATAGTTTGCCACCAATTTATCGAACTCGGCCAACTTGTCTTCCGGTAGGTTGATTTTTGCTTTGGCCAATAACAATTGCTTGGATGCCCAATTGTTAATGTAATTGGTAACGAAGGACACACTGTCCTCCCGAGATATGGATTTGGACATTAATGGTGCGATATCGGACCGATAGAGATACGATTCCCCTACCCTGGCCAGCGGTAGCTCTTCCTTCTTTTCGGACAAAACACCTTTACATCCCACAACGAGAGCTGCCATTGCCAACAGCGCAATAAAAAAATCCCTAATATTCACAGCGTTTTTTGAATCTTATAAGGCGCAAAAATAGCAATTACGGACTGGTAGCCAAAGTCTTGCTTTATTCGTTAACAGATTTTTATGTACACCCGGTAATTTAGTACTTTCGTGTCGGTGAATCGAATCGCCCTTTTTAACGGCATATTTTGGATCGAAAAATAAAACTTATTTGGGACTTTAGGGGACCTGCCGCGGCAAAGACGGCCGAACATCACGAAAAGCATTTGAAAGAATTTATTGCTGCGGAATCCACATCGTTGAACATTACCGGTCATACGCATTTCGGGGAATTCCATAGTATTGCCTATATGGTGGTAGCGGAAAACGAAATGATTGCGGTCCGCGATGCCTTAAAACCCCATAGAGGGGAAGTTTTTGACGATAAAATCAGCTAAAATATATTGAAGTGGTTTAAACTTTTTAAATCGGCTAAGAAATGATGCTTTTTCACACTTTTTTCGACTTTTTATCCTTCCGTAACGCTGCTATGCAACTCAAAAAAGGCTTCAAAAGGGCAAAAAATCATTTCCCGAAGCATCGGGATCGCTTCAATCCAAAAAATTTAAATCACTTCATTTTGATGAAAAACCACCTAATGTTTATCGCCCTGATCATTATTTGCTGTGTTTCCTGTGCGAAACAAACCGAACAGATCGGAATATTGGAAACGGTACTCGCCTCGGAAAACCCGAACATAAAAACGGTGATGGACGACTTGGAACGGTACCAAGTGCAAATACGGTACACCCAAATAGATTGGAGAAATGACAGCGTATTGTTTACCGCGTACGATTTTCAGGTAAACGACAGCCTATATTTTTATCCGGCGAGTACGGTAAAGTTTCCAGCGGCAGTGGCCGCATTGGAACAGCTGAACCAAACGGACACCCTCGACCGGGATACCCGTTTCTACATTGAGGGCGACTCGGTAGAGACCACTTTTTCCAATGAAATATCCAAAATTTTTGCGGTCAGCGACAATGCCGCGAACAATCGTCTGGTAGAATTTTTGGGTCAGGACGCGATTAATGAGCGATTGCGGAACAGGGGCGTTGCCCCGGTTCGCATTGCACATCGCCTGGGGTACCGTTCGGACGATGTGACCACCTTACCATTGATCGTGTATTTGAACGACAGTACCACTGCCACCACCGTCCCTACCATTAATTCGGTGATACGCCCATTGGATTTAAAAGGCACGGAAAAAGGTAAGGGGTATTACGAGGACGATGCGCTTGTTTCGGAACCTTTTGATTTTAAGCTGAAGAACTATTTTCCGTTAAGCGCGCAGCAGGAGCTACTGAAAAGAATCGTTTTTCCAAAAGCCTTCCCAAAAAACGAACGGTTCGACCTTAGCGACGATCAGCGGGACTTTTTATTGACGGCAATGCACAGCCTCCCGAAAACCGTAGGCTACGATGCCGAGACTTATTACGATAGCTATTGTAAGTTTTTCATGTTCGGGGACACAAAAGACCCCATTCCCGACACGATTAAAATTTACAACAAAGTAGGATTCGCCTATGGTACCCTTACCGACAACGCCTATATTGTCGACGATAAGAACAAGGTCGAATTTTTGATCTCGGCCACCCTTTTGGTGAACCGGAACGGTATTTTTAACGATGACCAATATGAATATGAGAAGATCGGAATTCCTTTTTTGGCGGAACTGGGAAGGGCTTTATACGATCTAGAGGCAAAACGCAGGAAATAGCGCTCTCAATACTACAGTTGTAAAACGATTTTTTTTGGTACGAATAAACAAATATTTAAGCGAGGTAGGCTATTGCTCAAGAAGGGCGGCCGATAAGCTCATCGAGCAAGGCAGGGTAACCATCAATGGGAGCGTTCCGGAAATGGGAACAAAAATTTCCCCGACGGATACCGTGCGGGTCGACGGTGAAATCGTAGGTGCCGCAAAATCAAAACCGGTATACATCGCCTTTAACAAACCCATAGGAATCGTTTGTACCACCGATACCGGTGTGGAAAAGGACAACATTATCGATTATATCAACTACCCTTCGCGTATTTTCCCCATCGGCAGATTGGACAAACCCAGTGAAGGCCTCATTTTTTTGACGAACGATGGCGATATCGTAAACAAGATACTACGGGCACGCAACCATCACGAAAAAGAATACGTCGTTACCGTGAACAAACCCATTACCCCCATGTTTTTAAAAAACATGCGCAACGGGGTTCCCATACTGGATACGGTAACCCGTAAATGCGAGGTAGAGCAGCTAGATCGCCATACCTTCAAAATCATACTTACCCAAGGATTGAACCGACAGATACGGCGCATGTGCGAGTATTTGGAGTATAAGGTCACCCGTTTAAAAAGGGTGCGCATCATGAATGTACGTTTAGATGTTCCTGTGGGCAAATGGCGCGATCTCACCGACCAGGAACTAAAGGAGATTCATAGCCTAGTGGCCGATTCTTCAAAAACCCATGAATGACCCCGGTATTTTGATTTATCGATGATCAAACGGCAGTACGGTTGCCCAATGATTTTGCAAGCCATTGCGTTTCTGCCTCGTGCGCACAAAAGCGTTCCAAAGGGCCATAAATAAAGTATCTCCCTATCAAAAGAGACAGCTTGGGGCCATCATAACGATATCTTTGCGATAAAACGGTTTTATGGATTTTATCATCCTTTTGTTTCTTTGTTTTGTTTTTTTAGGAGGCGTACTGTCCTTACTTTTTTTGTTGAAGAAAAAAGGAGATCGCATGGCCAATGCCTTGCTTGCCCTCTACACGTTTTTGTTTTCCACCGAACTACTTAATAATGCCCTACGCTGGTCGGGCGCCATAAAGACGGAAACCTTTGTTCACTTTAATCTGGTCAATTTTCCCTTGTGGACGATCTATGGGCCTTTATTATACATTTATGTGCGGAGGGTAGTCACCTTAAAGGGGTTTCATTGGAAGGACCTCTTTTTTTTGGCGCCAGCATTTCTTATTGTAGGCACGCTACTCCCTTTTTATGAAATGAATGCGGCCCAAAAACTGCCCATCGTTCTTGAGGGAAAGGAGTTTCAGTTTGTTCCATGGCCATGGTATGGCATATGGCTGGTGGTCGCCTTGCTCTTCTTTTATGCTTTCTTTACCTATTTTCGGTTTTGGCAGAACAAAAAGGTCGGTTATCGGGAAAACCAATGGATGAAATGGTTCGTAGGGTCGTACTTCGGATTTGCCTTCATGTTCGGATTGTACATTTTCCTGGTTTGGTTTGGACTGCTCGACCCCAAATACGATTACTTTGTTGATGTCGTAATCGTATTTTTTATTGCACAATTGGCCTTTTTCGGCTTTGTACAACCGGAGGTGTTCGAGGGCAAGGCCATAGAAAAAATACTCCCGTTCGTCAAATATCGGAAAACCGGTCTGTCGGATGCCCTCTCCCTGGAAATGAAAAAAAAGCTGCTGCGGGTCATGGAAACGGAAAAACCCTATTTCAACAACGAATTGCGGCTCGACGACTTGTCGCGTTTGATGAACCTATCGCGCAACCACACCTCTCAGATCATCAATGAACATTTCAACCTCTCTTTTTTCGACTTCATCAACAAGTATAGGGTTATGGAAGCCAAAAATTTGCTGATGAAAAACGATGAAAACAAATTGAACATGACCCAGATCGCCTATGATGTCGGTTTCAACAACAGGGCCTCCTTCTACAAGGCTTTTAAAAAGTTTACCGAAGTAAACCCTACGGCCTATAGGGAACGGGCGAACGCCTCCTAATACCATTTCTGGTTTTAAATTACCTGCAGTGGCTGTAAAGGTTTACAAGGAGATACAGCTATACGGGTCATGGCGCTTACATTTACTTTAAATGATAGGCCGACATGAAAATTGCTCTTTCGCTAGTGTTATATGTTTTTTTGATTATCCTGTTCTTACTGGGATGCAACAGCAACGCGCCCAACGCAGCAGCGTCTTTTCCGCTATTGGGAACTTGGGAAGTAAAAAGCATTGCATGGATCTCAAAAGATACAGTGCACACCATTGCCAAGGCGCAACCGGGTATGTTTCTTTTTACCCCTACCGGATATAGTTTGATGTGGACCCCAACACCAGGGCCGCGTACACCCTTTCGTAAATTGGCCGAACCCGATAGCCTGGAAATCAGATCGGGCTTCGCATCGATTGTATTCAATGCGGGCAGTTACCGATATACCGATAGTACCTTGGTTACAACCGCAAAAATTGCGAAAGTACCCGGTTTCGAAAAAGGGACACAATTTTACGATTACCGTATGCTTGGGGAAAAACTACAACTTACCATGTATGATGAAACGTATCCCGATGGTACAAAACCAGACTGGTCCGGAACTTGGAAGACCCGGTTTATCTTAGAAAAGGTAGTGCCAAGAACCCCTTTAAATTGAAACAAAACACTGCAAATCAATCAAATACACCAAAAAAATAAGAAACTTTAACAGTAGAGCATAGTACGGAACCATTAAATTTTCAGTAACTTTAAATAGCATTAGCTTTAAACGACAATGATATGAAACAGCCAACATTATTTTTTAAAAAATCCTTCTTTATGGTCTTGATGACCATTGCCATGATGGGGGTCCACCAAACGGGGAGCGCCCTTTACTTTCAGGATGACACGGTAAAAAGCGAATTCAAACAATACAAAGGAGAGGTTATGGACAAGGATTCCAAAAAACCTTTGGTGTTCGCAACACTTTCCTTGGAGGACACCAACATCAGCACTGTAAGCAATACCGAAGGGGAATTTTTATTAAAAGTCCCAAAGGATATAGAAGAGGCACGGGTCATCATCTCATTTTTGGGATACAAGACCGTTACCTTCCCATTGAGCGAGATGACCCAGGGAAATAATAAAATTTCCATGGAAGTATCGGTTGTGGAACTGTCGGAAGTAAACCTCAGTATCCCTAAGGATGCTAGGTCCCTAGTACAGGAGACCCTCCGCAAAAAAGGCGAGAATTATTTTGACGACCCTACTTTGATGACCGCATTTTACAGGGAAACCATCAAGAAACGCAGAAAGAACGTATCCCTTTCCGAAGCGGTAGTGAATATTTACAAGACTCCCTACAGTTCTACCCGTAAAGATGCCGTTAAGCTGTTCAAGGCACGAAAAAGCACGGACTACTCCAAGCTTGATACCGTTGCATTAAAGTTACAGGGCGGACCTTTTAATGCCCTTTTTGTAGATATCATGAAATATCCGGAGTATATTTTTACCAAAGAGACCATGGTGCATTACAACTTCACCTTTGATCGCTCCACTAGGGTAAACGACAAACTCCTTTATGTAGTAGACTTCAAACAAAAAAGTGCGGTCGGTGAACCGCTCTATCAAGGAAAGCTATATATCGACGCCGAAAATAAAATCCTGACCAGCGCGATATACAATATGAACATTACCGACAAGGAAAAAGCGGCCAAGTTATTTGTCCGTAAAAAACCCGCCAAAGCTTCGGTATGGCCTACAGAAGTGGCCTACCGTGTCGATTATCGGGAAAAAGATGGAAAATGGTATTACGGCTACAGCAACGTACTGCTCGAATTCAAGATCGACTGGGATAAAAAATTATTCAATTCGGTGTACAGCATGACCTGTGAGATGGCCGTGACCGATTGGGAAAAGAACAATGCCGGAAGCACTCCAAAAATGAAGGACCGCATGAAGTCATCCATCATTTTGAACGATGAGGCCATAGGGTTCGCCGATCCCGATTTTTGGGGAGAATACAATATCATTGAGCCCGAGAAATCCATAGAATCGGCCATAAAGAAAATACGTCGACAGTTAAAACGATCAAAAAGTCAGGGCGGCACCTCTGCGCCAGCGCCATGATGGTATTTTTTTATTGAAAAAGGAAGCCGCTACCGAATCCATTTCGGGGCGGTTTTTTTTTGTCCGCCACCGGCCCCTATTCGCTCTTTAACGAAAAGGGCTGAAACACCATATAAAAAAAGGACGTTGACCAGGAAAAATCCCTACTACCATTTTTGCTTTAAAGTAACCCAAATAAAAAGCAGTCATTTTTTGCTTGGACGAAAAAGAAAAGTCTAGCATAGCAGTAGCTACGGTTATTTTTTACTTTGAGGTATAAACGGAAAAGGGCAATTTTTAATGGGTAATTTTAAGGTGGAAATGGTATACCGGGGAGACCCCAGTTTTCAGGGAAAACGGTTTCACGGAAACCTTCGTAAAAAACAGGGTCAGAACCGTTTATCTTTGCAAGACCGACCAATTTAGGACGTTACCAAATAAAATAAAAAAAAAGCCGTTTAAATTTTAACACTTTATGTACTACCACTTAAAAAGCCATATATGAAAAACGTATTACCCAGGTTTCAAAGGCCTTTACAAGGAATTGCAGAACCAAAAACCGATGTATCCTATTGGGATAAGGCCATGGATGCTTACGACGCGAAAAGCTATCGCCAATCGCTCATAGAAACCATCAATTACATCAATCCCGCAATTCTTGCCAACAAAAATACTGCCGAAGACCTCAACTTGGTACACAATCAGGGTTCTGCCGAAATTCAGGTAAGCATCGATCAGAATACCTTTTCGGTAAAGGCACCGTTTTTACGAATTGCCGAAGGAACCAATAAGGTAGCCCTGTTCAGAAAGGTGGCCGAAGTAAACTTCGCCCCGCTGACCTTGGCACAGATACACCTTAGCGGTAAAGAACTATGGTTCGAATTTTCCATGCCCATTACCCTTTGCCAACCGTATAAGGTATATGACGTACTTCGGGAGATTTCGGTATTTGCGGATGACTATGATGATGAATTCGTAGAAAAGTACAAGGCCGATTTCTATAAGGAGTCCAATACCCAACCGCTTACTGGCGAAGAGGCGGAAACGGCATGGCAACAGATCTCCGATATTTTGGAGGACTACAAGAACTATAGCGCCTTTTTTAAGGAGAAAAGATGGAACGACTTTCAATGGGACATTACGGTAATCTCCATTTTAAAAATAGTGAACATGCCGTATACCCATGGTGCTCTTCGGACGAAGCTACAAGAATATGTGACCAATATGTTCGATGGAAAGATCGATTTTCAGTACCGTATCGACAAGGGTACCAATTTTATGCAGGAGCTCCTTCAAAAATCCAAGGAAGACTATCTGAAAGATCTTTATCATGCAGATGCCTTTATCTCCTTAAAATGGAGAAGTTCGGTGCAAATACTTCAAGATGAAGTAAAACGTTTTGAAAACACGGTAAACTCCTATGTGAAAAATCAGGACAATTTTGCACTCTGCTACTACCTTCAGTTTAACTTTTTGTACATGCTTTATAATTTTAATGTTGAGGAACATCAGAAAAATGCCATTTATGATGTACTGGAAAGTGTTGCGGGACTAGAACCCAACATTGCCGCCCCAAAGCTATTGAAAACCTATTATGCGTTTTTAGATGGTAAAACACATACTGCGGCCGGCAAAACCAAAGGAAAAGGATTTTTCGCCAAACTTTTCGGATAACCAATCTCAATAAAGAAATTACAATGGAAAATATAAAAAAATCAGTTTATAAGATTATCACGGCCTCTGGAACGGGAAGTGGTTTTACCATTAGCGGTAAAAATTACATCATTACCAATTATCATGTGGTTGCCGGAGAAAAAACGGTAGCTGTAGAAGATTATAAAAAGGACCGGTCGGTCGCCAATGTGGTAATGGTCAACCCTGAGGTAGACTTGGCCTTTTTACATGTGGATGGTTTTGAAAATACGGAGACCGGTATTACCTTGGAAAGCGATGTGGTAATCATGAACACCAACAAGACCTATATCCATGGTTTTCCGTTCGGAATGCCCTACACCATTACGGAAGGAATTATATCATCTACCAACCAGCCTATGGGATCTCGGCATTACATTCAAACGGATGCCGCGGTAAACCCTGGAAATTCCGGTGGTCCCATGCTTAACGAAGCGGGCAACCTGATTGCGGTAACCACATCGAAATTTACCAATGCCGATAATGTCGGTTTTGGTATCAAACATTCCGACCTGGTTAAAGAACTGGAAGATTTTACCTATGTCGACAACGCCTACCGTGTAAAATGTAATTCCTGTGATAACTATATGGAAGAGCAGGGCGAGTTTTGCAACAATTGTGGGAACAATATGGATATTTCCATATGGGAAGAATTTGAAAAAAGCCACTTCGCAAACTTTGTTGAAGAAGCCTTGACGGAACTGGGCATGAATCCCGTTATCGGAAGGGCAGGAAAGGACTTTTGGGAATTTCACCAAGGCAGTGCCCTAATTCGGATTTTTGTCTTCAAACGGGATTATTTGGTTGCGACCTCCCCGTTGAACAAACTCCCGAAAAGCAATCTGTCGGAATTGTTGGAATACCTGTTGGGCAACAATGTAAGCCCTTACACTTTGGGTATTCATGAAAATAAGATCTTTCTATCGTACCGTACCCACTTGTCCGATATTTTTACGGACCATTCCGGTACCATCAAAGAAAACATCAAGAACTTGGCCCTGAAGGCGGACGACCTCGATAACTTCTTTATCGACACTTACGGTTGTGAGCTTTCCATGGAAGCTAAAGATGTATAATATTTTTAGGCCGGTACGCTGGTATCATGAAAAGAAAAAGCCCCTTGTAGGGGCTTTTTTTATACCATGTATCGGTGTATTTTAATTGGCTACTTCGCTAATGAATTTAAGCCGATACAACCGAAGCTCTTCGTCCTCATAGTCGCCATCAAATTCTGCGGAGGCCAGTTCAATATCATCCGTTTCCGCTTCCAAAAAATAATCGTGCATTTCTTCTTGCTGGTCTTCATCAAAAAGTTCGTCGATCCAATAGCCCAAATTGAGTTTGGTACCGCTGAACACGATCTGCTCCATTTCCTTGATCAGTTCGTTCAATTCCAAACCTTTTGAAGAAGCAATATCGTCCAACGGAAGTTTTCGATCCACATTCTGGATGATATATAGTTTAAGGGCCGAGTTGGCCCCGGTCGATTTGACCACAAGATCTTCCGGCCTGGTAATATCGTTTTCGGTGACGTATTTGGAAATAAAATCTACAAAGGGCTTCCCATATTTTTTTGCCTTGCCCTCTCCCACTCCATAAATCTGTTGCAGTTCGGCAAGGGTTATGGGATATTTGAGTGCCATATCCTGCAAAGAAGGGTCCTGAAAAACCACGAACGGAGGAACCTCTAACCGATCGGCCTGGGACTTCCGTAAACTTTTCAATTGCTTGAGTAGTTTTTCGTCGCATACGCCTCCGGACTTGGCGGCGCTTACAATAGCATCGTTCTGTTGATCGCTATACGAGTGGTCCTTGGTCATCATAAAAGAACCTGGCGCCTGTAAATAATCGTTCCCGGCGGCGGTAACGTGCAATACGCCATACTGTTCGATCTCTTTGTGCAACAGCCCTGCGACCAGTATTTGTCGAATAAGCGCCATCCAATATCCTTCATCCTTATCGGAACCGATACCAAAAACTTCTTTTTCGTTGGTCTTGTGGGAGGTCATCATGGCATTCACCTGGCCCATCAAGGTTTTTACGATTTCCCGTGACTTGAACTTTTCGCTGGTAGCCCGAACCGTGTTGATCAGCTTGATCACATTGTCCTTGGCCTCTTCCTTTATTTTCGGATTGCGGACGTTATCGTCCATATCGGCACCTGCACCGTTTACATCGTCAAAGGATTCCCCAAAATAATGCAATATAAATTTCCGTCGGGACATGGAAGTTTCGGCGTATGCCACTACTTCCTGCAGAAGTGCATTTCCAATTTCCTGCTCGGCCACCGGTTTGCCCGACATGAATTTTTCCAGTTTTTCGATGTCCTTGTACGCGTAAAAGGCCAGACAGTGCCCTTCTCCGCCATCGCGGCCCGCACGCCCCGTTTCTTGATAATAACTTTCGATACTTTTTGGGATATCGTGATGGATTACAAAACGTACATCGGGCTTATCGATGCCCATCCCAAATGCAATGGTCGCTACCACAACGTCCACATCCTGCATTAAAAACATATCTTGGTACTTTGATCGTGTTTTGGCATCGAAACCTGCGTGATAGGGAACGGCACTTACCCCGTTCACCTGAAGTACCTGTGCCAACTCCTCCACCCGTTTGCGGCTCAAACAATACACGATGCCCGACTTTCCCGAATTTTTCTTTACAAAACGAATGATATCGGCATCCACATTTACCGTTTTTGGGCGTACTTCATAAAAAAGGTTCGGCCTATTGAACGATTCCTTGAAAACCGTAGCGCCACCAATGGCCAAATTTTTCATGATATCTTCCTGCACCTTTGGCGTTGCCGTTGCCGTGAGCGCGATTATCGGAATATCGTCCCCAAGGCGGTTGACAATGGCCCTTAGATTGCGGTACTCCGGACGAAAATCGTGGCCCCATTCCGAAATACAGTGCGCCTCGTCCACGGCCAAAAAAGACAGCGGTACCGACTGTAAAAATTCTACATATTCCGGTTTGGTCAACGACTCCGGTGCTACATATAATAATTTGGTAATACCCGAAACGATATCCTCCTTTACCGTTTTGATCTCTGCCTTTGTCAACGAAGAGTTCAATACATGGGCAATGCCATTTTCCGAGGAGATGCCGCGGATGGCATCGACCTGATTTTTCATCAAGGCGATCAATGGGGAAACTACAATTGCCGTACCCCCTTGCATCAACGCCGGAAGTTGATAGCATAACGATTTGCCACCGCCGGTGGGCATGATGACAAAGGTATTTTTACGATCTAAAATATTTTGAACGACATCCTGCTGGAGGCCTTTGAAAGTAGAAAAGCCAAAATATTGTTTTAAAGGTGCATGTAAATCAGTTGCTTTCACAGCCAGTTTAGTATTTTCCATGAGGGCACTACATAAGTCATGTATAAAATCAATTCCATAAGGTACTAATTTTTGAACTTTTAACGATAGAAATCAGTTCAAATCAAATTATATCGATTTAAAACGACAGTATGTCAAGATTGTGTAATTTTGTACTCCTAAATATAAGATAATCTTTTATACCGCCACCATAACTTTTTTATTCCCTTGAACGATACAAGCGCTATCCTGAACATCGCCAAAAAAACGATTACGATGCAAAGCGAGGCCATTGGCCACCTTGCGGGACTGCTCGACAGCGACTTTTCCGGCGCGGTAAACTGCATATTGGAATCGAAGGGACGGGTAATCGTTTCGGGTATCGGAAAGAGTGCGATCATCGCCTCCAAAATAGTGGCGACCCTGAACTCTACGGGCACCCCGGCGATCTTCATGCACGCCGCGGATGCCATCCATGGAGATCTGGGCACCATACAGGAGCATGACACGGTGATCTGTATCTCAAAAAGCGGCAGTACCCCGGAAATTAAGATGTTGGTCCCCTTGATCAAAAGAGGAACGAACAAGTTGATCGCCATGACCGGAAACCCGGAATCCTTTTTGGCACAACAGTCCGATTTTACGCTCAATACCTTTGTGGCCAAAGAGGCCTGCCCGAACAATCTGGCACCGACCACGAGTACCACGGCACAGTTGGTACTTGGCGATGCCATTGCCGTATGCCTGCTTGAACTCAGGGGCTTCAGCAGTACCGATTTTGCCAAGTACCATCCCGGTGGGGCCTTGGGAAAACGCCTTTACCTTACCGTGGGCGACATTGCCATAAACAATCAAAAACCCCTGGTAAACGCAGCTACCGAAGTAAAGAACGTTATCGTTGAAATATCCGAAAAAATGCTCGGTGTTACCGCGGTACTGGAAAATAATGAAATAGTCGGGGTCGTCACCGATGGGGATATCCGTCGTATGTTGAACAAATACGACTCTATAAAAGGGCTCACCGCTAGGGATATTATGACAAAAAACCCAAAAACCATAGCCACCGATGTACTTGCCGTTAAGGCGTTGGAGACGATTCAGGAAAAAGGGATTTCGCAATTATTGGTGGTCAACGGGACGGAATATCATGGCGTGGTACATGTACACAATCTTATCAACGAAGGCATAGTATAATGGCAAAAACAGCAACAACCGACCCTAATGAAATGTCGTTTCTCGATCACCTCGAGGAATTGCGCTGGCACCTTATCCGATCGGTAAGTGCCGTGGTAATTGTTGGTAGTATCGCCTTTTTAATGCGGGAATTTATTTTCGACACGGTATTGTTCGGTCCTAAGAAAATGGACTTTCCCACCTATCGCCTTTTTTGCAACATCGCCACTTATTTTGGTTACGATTCTGATTTTTGCGCCGACGAATTGCCATTTACCATTCAAAGCCGTTTGATGTCGGGGCAATTTTCGGCACACATCTGGACTTCCATCTGGGCGGGTTTTATCGTCGGTTTTCCGTATGTACTCTATGAAATGTGGAAGTTCATAAGTCCGGGGCTGTATGAGAAAGAGCGCAGAAATTCCCGAGGTTTCATCGTTGTTGCCTCGCTATTGTTTTTTATGGGTGCCCTATTCGGTTACTATGTTGTGGCGCCGTTATCCATTAATTTTTTGGGTACCTATCAAGTAAGTGCCGAAGTGACCAATGAGTTCGACCTTTCTTCCTATGTTGCGTCGGTAAGAACTTCGGTTATCGCTTGTGGTCTTATCTTTGAACTGCCGATTATCGTCTATTTCCTTACCAAAGTAGGCTTGGTTACCCCAGAAATTCTGAAAAAATACCGCAAAATTTCCTTGGTCGTCGTGTTGATTCTTTCCGCAGTGATTACCCCACCCGATGTCACCAGCCAGATTGTGGTTGCGGTCCCGATCTTAATCCTCTATCAGGTAAGTATTTTCATCTCAAGGCAAGTACTCAAAAAGGAGGCGAAGAAGGCCAAGAAAAAGGGAACGGGCGTAACAACCGGATAGGAAAGTCTTTTTTGAAAAACTATATTGAAGCACTTGAAATCGTTTTCAAAGCACCGCCAAGCACTGCTACGATAAGCATGGCAGTGGTGAACAATGGTACGGCCCGTTAAATTATATGTAATTATTTTTATCGTATCGGTTGTAAAACGTAGATTTGGACGGATGCACTCAGGGATTGCTTTGATACAGGGCCCCAGGATAATGCGTTTTCGCATGCACATGTTAACTTTTTGACCTAACCCCTATAAAAATGAAATTAAGGGCAGAAAACATCATGAAAACCTATAGCGGCCGCCAGGTGGTCCGTGGTATTTCATTGGAAGTAAACCAAGGAGAGATCATAGGGCTGTTGGGACCGAACGGAGCAGGAAAAACGACTTCGTTCTACATGATCGTGGGCTTGGTAAAACCGAATGGGGGAAAGATATTTTTGGACGATATGGAGATTACCAAATTTCCAATGTACAAAAGGGCCCAGAACGGTATTGGCTATCTGGCACAGGAAGCATCCGTTTTTCGAAAGCTGAGCATTGAAAAAAATATTCTGAGCGTACTGCAACTCACCAAATTGAGCAAGAAAGAGCAGTTGATGAAAATGGAGTCCTTGATCGAGGAATTCGGACTGGGGCACATTCGAAAAAATAGGGGCGACCTGCTTTCGGGCGGGGAACGCCGACGTACCGAAATCGCCAGGGCATTGGCGACCGACCCTAAATTTATTTTGTTGGACGAGCCGTTTGCCGGGGTAGACCCGGTCGCCGTGGAGGACATCCAACGAATTGTAGCGCAATTAAAGAACAAAAACATCGGTATTTTAATTACCGACCACAATGTGCAGGAAACCCTCGCCATTACCGAACGTAGCTATCTTATGTTCGAAGGGGGGATATTAAAATCGGGACATCCCGAAGACCTCGCCGCCGATGAAATGGTGCGAAAGGTATACCTTGGCCAAAACTTTGAATTGCGTAAAAAGAAGTTGGATTTTTAAGGGGCGATTCAGAACAGGGTATCCAATCCTACAAACAAACCCTTTGCTTTTTGATCTTAGACTACCTGCTCCCTGTAGCATTTTAACTTTGAAATGGCCCTATCCCTGTTGCGTTTTCAAACTGTTCTGAATGGCCGATACGATAATGTAGGCAGCAATGATGATCGGTACGGCCAAAAACTTCATGGTTATCAAGAGCACCAAACTTAGGATAACAAACATGTATCGTACGGCATTATCCTTAAAACCCCAGTTCTTAAATTTTAATGCGAACAGTGCAATCGGTGCGTTCATTAGAAACGCACTTACGAGCGTGAACGCCATTAAAAACCATTGGTTTAAAATAATGCTGTTTAGCGTATCGCTATTTTGATAAAGTAAGATCAAGGGCAGGGAAAGGACTAAAAGTGCGTTCGCAGGAGTCGGCAGACCAATGAACGAACTCACTTGATTTTCATCGATATTGAACTTTGCCAACCGATAGGCCGCGGCAAGGGTAATCAAAAATCCGAAAAAAGGCAAAGGGGTAAACGTTCCGCCCAACCATAACACGGATTCTGAAGCAGTGGCCGAAAACTCAAGGTTCCAACCGCCGGTCAGCGACATTCCCAACAGCTGGAACATTACGATACCTGGCACCAGCCCACTGGTGATCATATCGGCAAGGGAATCCAATTGCACTCCTAAAGCGCTCTGTGCGTTCAGCAAACGTGCCGCCAAACCATCGAACCAATCGAAAAAGATGCCCATAAACACAAAAATGGCCGCCAGATCCAATTGGTTCAACACGGCAAAAACGGTGGCCACACACCCACAAAAAACATTCAAAAGCGTAATAAAATTTGGGATAAACTGCTTCATGGCATGGTAATTTTCATAAAAATAGCACAATTTTCGATCTAGGGGTTTCGAGTACAATTTTATTTGGATATTTGCCCTATGACAAGTCCAGGCACACTAATAAGGATAAAAACGTTTCTTTTCACCACTTTTCTCCTGATAGCCGCTACGGTATACGCCCAAAAACCGGTACTTTCCCCTTTGAGCGAAATCAGTGTATTGACTGTTGGCAATGGTGATGATCTTTATTCTAAATTTGGCCACAGCGCCATTCGGGTGCACGATCCATCGGTAAATTTCGATATCGTTTACAATTATGGCCTCTTCGATTTTGACGACCCATTGTTCTATACCAAGTTTACAAAAGGGCAACTCGATTACCGTTTGGGAAAACAACGGTTCAAAAATTTTGTTTTCGGTTACGAATTGGAAAATCGTTCCGTAACCGAGCAGGTATTAAAGTTGGACAATGCGCAAACAAAAGCACTGTTCGATTTTCTTGAAAACAACTACAAACCTGAAAATAGGTATTATCGGTACGACTTCCTCTTCGACAATTGTGCGACACGCATTCCCGACGCCTTAAAATCGGTGCTGGGCGAGGCGTGGCAATTACAGTATGGCCATATTAAGGAGCCGTTAAGCTTTCGGGGCATGATCAATGAAAAACTGGAAGTGAACCGTTGGTTTACCTTTGGTATCAACACGGCTTTGGGAGCCGTCATCGACGAAGAGGTAACCCCATGGGAACGGCTTTTTTTACCGGCGTACCTGTTCCACCAGCTTCCAAACACCACGTTATCGGGAAAACCGCTGGTCTCCAAAAAAATCGAACTGGTAAGACCACGCCCTACCGCTACGACCACCCTTTTTTTTATGACCCCGATGTTTTGGTTTGGCCTGTTGTTTTTAGCAAGCTGTTGGATTACCTATCGCAACATTAGCAATGGTAGCCGCAGTCGTTGGCTCGATTTTTTGTTGGCATTGGCGTCCGGTGTCACGGGCTGTATCCTCTTTTTTTTATGGTTTTTATCAGATCATCAGGCCACAAAAATGAATTTTAATACGTTTTGGGCCTTCGGACCCAATGTTATCATCGCCTTTGTGACGCTCAAGAGAACATTGCCCAAATGGATCCGTACCTACACTTGGTTCTTGATCGCTTTATTGCTCTCCGTTCTTTTGATATGGGTGTTCGGCGTTCAGCAATTTTCACCAATTGTTCTTTTCCCCATAGGGACCCTATTGCTACGATACCTATTTTTAATTCGATATACCGCACCAGGCAAAGATCGGAACGCATCTGAAATTGATCAAAGCCCCAATCGACCTGTAATTGTTTAAAGCCGTTTTCCTTAACCTGATACTTTCATTACAATGAACCTTCTTACCGTAGAAAACATATCCAAAGCATTTGGGGAACGCGTATTGTTCGAAAACCTTTCTTTCGGCATCAACAAGGACCAGAAAATTGCCCTGATCGCAAAAAACGGTACCGGAAAAACTTCCATTCTCAATATTCTTTCCGGAGCCGATTCGCCGGATAAGGGAAAGGTTAACTTTCGAAAGGGCATACGCACCTCTTTTTTGGAACAAGAGCCGCAGCTGTCGGGGAATTTGACCATTGAGGAAACCATTTTTGCATCGGACAATGAGGTGTTAAAGGTAATTTCGGCCTATGAGAGAGCCTTGGAAAATCCAGAGGACCAAGATGCCTATCAAACCGCCTTTGAGGCCATGGAGCGTTTCGGGGCATGGGATTTTGAAACGCAGTACAAGCAAATTCTGTCCAAACTAAAACTGGACGACCTAAAGGTGAAAGTAAATTTACTGTCCGGAGGGCAAAAGAAACGGTTGGCCTTGGCGAATGCCCTGATCAATCGGCCGGACTTGTTGATCTTGGACGAGCCAACGAACCATTTGGACCTTGAAATGATCGAATGGTTGGAGGCTTATTTCGCCAAGGAGAATATGACCCTCTTCATGGTTACGCACGACCGTTACTTTTTAGAACGGGTATGTAACGAAATCATCGAATTGGACAATGGCACTCTTTACCCGTACAAGGGCAACTATTCCTACTATTTGGAGAAAAAAGAGGCGCGGGTGGAACAAGAGGCTACCGAACACCATAAATCGCAGCAACTCTACAAAAAAGAATTGGAGTGGATGCGGCGCCAACCGAAGGCGCGGACCACAAAATCCAAATCGCGGATCGACGATTTCAATACCATCAAAGAAACTGCCGGAAAGCGTAGAAAGGAACACCAAGTACAGCTTGAGATCAATATGGAACGGATGGGCAGTAAAATTGTAGAGCTGCACAAACTGGTAAAGGCATACCCGGAAAAACCCATTTTGGATAAATTCGATTACAATTTTATCAAAGGGGAACGTATCGGTGTCATCGGTAAGAACGGCACCGGAAAGTCTACCTTTTTGAACATACTCACGGGCACCGATACTGCCGATTCGGGAAAGGTGGTCATCGGCGACACCATCAAATTCGGGTATTACACCCAAAAGGGAATACACATAAAAGAGGGGCAAAAGGTAATCGAGGTCATTCGGGAATTCGGAGATTATATTCCTTTGATGAAGGGGCGCCAAATTTCTGCGCAACAGCTATTGGAACGCTTTCTGTTCGATCGTAAAAAACAGTACGACTATGTGGATAAATTGAGCGGGGGGGAACGCAAACGGCTTTATTTGTGTACCGTGCTCATACAAAACCCCAATTTTCTCATTTTGGACGAGCCCACCAACGATCTGGACGTGGTTACCCTGAACGTACTGGAGAGTTTTTTAATGGATTTTCCCGGCTGCTTACTGGTAGTAAGTCACGACCGTTATTTTATGGACAAGATCGTAGACCATCTTTTCGTTTTTAGGGGAAATGGTATTGTTGAGGACTTCCCAGGAAACTATTCCGATTTTCGGGCCTATGAGGACAGTCAGGTCGCCGAAATGAGGGCCGAAAAAGCCAGTGCGTCCACCCAAAAAGCCCCAAAGGCCCAATGGAAAACCGAACAACGTTCACCAAAACTATCGTACAACGAGCAAAAAGAATACAAACGTCTTGAAAAAGACATCCAAAAATTGGAACGGGAAAAAGAAACGATACAGCAACGCTTTACGGACGGATCGCTCAGTGGGGAAGCCATTGCTTCCCTTTCAAAAGAATTAAAACAACTGACCGATAGCATTGATGCGAAAACCGAACGGTGGTTCGAACTCTCGGCGCTTATGGAAGAATGATACTTAAACCCGCTTTACGCATTAGAAAATCTATTACAGCTTCCAGCTACTTCAAAATATGGTGCTGCGCTACATTTAAAAATGTCATATTTTATCGCAGCTAAAAGCTTCATTACGAAGTTCTAATGCATAATCCGGGTTAAAAGGACCATTGAAAGACGTATCAAAGCGAACTTGATCGCGATGCATTTAAACCGTATCGATTTATTAAGAAAAGAATGAAATTCATAATAGGGCATCAAAGTGGCCGTAAACCGCTGGCGGGAAGCTGTTTTGTAATCTACAAAAAGCGATTACTGCAAAGTGCGACCACAGACTTGTTTTAAGATTTGTAGCTCCGAGTACTCGGTGGAAAGGCTTGCGTTAAGGCGAATCCTTTCCGTTAAAGATTGTAACCAATGAACCTTTTGCGCTATCTCGGTTTTCTGTTTACCTCCACCAATCGGCATGGGGTACACTCCCCGTTCGTTTATAAGTTGGTTACCCAATGCATCCATCATGGTACCCGATTTTTTCTTCAAAAAAGAAAGTCGTTGTTGGTCCTGAAAAAAAGTGTCACCTACTTTAAACCACAACGGCTTTACTTTTATGAAGGCGATCCGCAACTCGCTCTCAAATACGGTGGGACCACTTCCAAATTAGAAAAAGGAAACGAACCTTATGATCTGGCTTTCGTAGATGCTGCCACATTGGCACGCCCTAATGCGATGGACCATCTTAAAGCGTACGCCCACAACAATAGCGTTCTACTCATCGATAGCATACAAGCGACCCGCGAACACCGGGCTTTTTGGGAAAAGTTAAAAATTGATCCGAGGGTCACCGTTACCGTCGACCTGTTTTTTTGCGGGCTTGTATTCTTTCGTAAAGAACAGGCCAAGGAACATTTTAAGATTCGAATTTAATGCCCTATTTTAGGGTATAACTTACAAACACACTGAATATGGCAATGAACAATACCCATTACATCGTTCTAGGAGCCGTTTTTATGCTTTACCTTATCGTAACCATTTCTACAAGAAACAAATCAAGAAAAAGAAAGTCCAGAAAATTTATGGAGGATTATGAACGTAAAAAAGAAAATGAAGATCAGCGATAAAGGCCCACAAAGCATGGAAATCAAAAAGCCATTTTGATAGAACGGCAGCTAAACGGCACGTTTGACGACCGCTCCCGTTTCCGATCGCTCACCATCACCCATAACAGTGCCGACACCTATTTTAATTCCATTTGAAAGGAACATAAACTTTTTAAGACGTACTACGCTACCCAGATGATCACAATAAGTTTAGGCGAGGTACTGAATTTGCAGCGATTTTTAGTTTTTTCATTTTCAGTGGACTACAAAATTTTAAACAGATGAAAATATATACCAAAACCGGAGATAATGGAACCACTGCCCTATTTGGTGGCACCCGAGTACCAAAGCACCATATTAGGATCAATAGTTATGGCACTGTGGACGAACTGAACTCGTGGCTGGGTTTGGTAAGGGACCAAGAAATAGCGGCACAGGCAAAGGAAACGCTCGCCATTGTACAACATAAACTGTTTACCGTAGGGGCAATTTTGGCTACCGAACCGCAAAAAGCAGTTTTGAAAAATGGAAAGGACCGATTGAACATTGAGAAAATAAGCGAAGCGGACATTGCGCTCTTGGAACACGAAATGGATAAGATGAACGAAACCATTCCGCCCATGACCCATTTTATTCTACCGGGCGGGCATACCACCGTATCCTACTGCCATCTTGCGCGCACGGTTTGCAGAAGGGCCGAACGAATGTCGACCTTATTATATGAAGAAGAACCTTTTGACAGCGCTGTACTGCGATACCTGAACCGCTTATCCGACTATCTTTTTGTTTTGTCACGAAAATTGGTTATCGATCTTGAGGCCTCTGAAATCAAGTGGATCCCCGAGAAAAAAGAATGAGCTATTTTAATTTTTGGCCCCACACAATATTAAAGCAAAAATTATGTTGATAACTTAAATGAAATAGTTGTTAAAACATTTGACAACGTCCTTTTAAAAATTATTTTTGCAAAAATTTAAAATCAAACCTTCACTATGTACTGGACATTAGAATTGGCATCCTATTTAAGCGATGCGCCCTGGCCGGCCACCAAAGATGAATTGATCGATTATTCGATTCGTACCGGTGCCCCTTTGGAGGTGGTCGAAAACCTCCAATCAATGGAAGAAGAGGGTGGTGAAATCTATGAATCCATCGAAGAGATTTGGCCCGACTATCCCACTGAAGAAGATTACCTCTGGAACGAGGACGAATATTAATACCGTAAAGCAATAGCTTAGTATAAAAAGTCTCCTTTGGAGGCTTTTTTTATGTGCTTGTCTTCTGTTTTCTGTAATTTTGGCAGCCCGAAGTAGCTATTTTATGCTATTTCCAATAAACGGAACAGCTTTTGACATCAGATAACGTTTGGTAAAAGATACTTTTAAGCATTCTCGGCCTTAGCCGATACACCATATAAACCATATTATCATTATGAGTTTTCTAAATTCGATACTGAAGACCTTCGTAGGCGACAAATCAAAAAAGGACGTAAAAGCGTTACAGCCCTTGGTCGCTAAAATAAAATCCTTTGAACAGGAAATGGACGCATTGGACAATGATGGCCTTCGAGCAAAAACAGCCGCGTTCAAGGCCAAAATAGCGGAAAACAGAAAAGAAGTGGATGCGGAAATCGCCACCTTGGAGGCATCGGTAAAGGCATCGACGGATATCGACAAAAATGAGGAACTCTATAACGAGATAGACAAATTAAAGGACAAGGGATATTCGATTACCGAAGATACGCTGAACGAAATTCTACCGGAAGCCTTCGCGGTGGTAAAGGAGACCGCCAAAAGATTTGCCGCCAATGCTACGCTAGAGGTTACCGCCTCGGAGTACGATCGCGTGCTTTCCGGGAACAAGGATTATGTTACCTTATCGGGCGATAATGCGACCTGGAGCAATTCGTGGAACGCGGCAGGAAAAGAAGTAACCTGGGATATGGTGCATTATGATGTGCAGCTGATCGGTGGTATTGCCCTCCATCAAGGAAAAATTGCGGAAATGCAGACCGGAGAAGGAAAAACCCTGGTGGCTACCCTCCCGCTCTACTTGAATGCTTTGGCGGGAAATGGAGCCCATTTGGTTACGGTAAACGACTACTTGGCCAAAAGGGACAGCGCTTGGATGGGACCCATTTTTGAATTTCATGGTCTTTCTGTAGACTGTATCGATTATCACCGACCAAATTCCGAGGGGCGGCGTGCCGCTTACAATGCCGATATAACCTACGGCACCAATAACGAATTCGGTTTTGATTACTTGCGCGACAATATGGCGCATACGCCAAAGGACCTTGTTCAACGTCCCCATCACTATGCCATTGTGGATGAAGTGGATTCGGTATTGATAGATGATGCGCGTACCCCATTGATTATTTCGGGACCCGTTCCCGAGGGGGACCGCCATGAGTTTAACGAACTAAAACCAAAAATTGGCGATATCGTTCAGAAACAACGCCAACACCTGACAGGCGTTTTGGCAGAGGCAAAAAAGCTGATTACCTCCGGTGATACCAAGGAAGGCGGTTTTCTATTGCTAAGGGTACATCGCGGACTGCCTAAGAACAAGGCGCTCATTAAATTTTTAAGCGAAGAGGGTGTAAAACAATTGCTCCAAAAAACGGAGAATTTTTACATGCAGGACAACAATAGGGAAATGCCAAAGGTAGACGAGGACCTATTGTTCGTGATCGATGAGAAAAACAACCAGATCGAACTTACCGACAAAGGGGTAGAATACATATCCGGTGCGCAAGGAAAGGACTTTTTTGTGATGCCCGATATCGGAAGTGAAATCGCCAAAATTGAAAATCAGAATCTGGATATCGAAAAGGAGGCGGAACTTAAAGAAGTACTTTTTAAGGACTTTACCATAAAAAGTGAGCGCATCCATACCATGAGCCAATTGCTCAAGGCCTATACCCTTTTTGAAAAGGATGTGGAGTATGTGGTCATGGACAACAAAGTAATGATCGTTGACGAACAGACCGGCCGTATTATGGACGGGCGACGTTATTCGGACGGACTGCACCAAGCCATAGAGGCCAAGGAGAACGTAAAAATCGAAGCGCTTACACAGACCTTCGCCACGGTAACCTTACAGAACTACTTTAGGATGTACAAAAAACTTGCGGGGATGACCGGTACGGCGGTTACGGAAGCAGGTGAATTTTGGGAAATCTACAAACTCGACGTCATGGAAATCCCTACCAACAGGCCTATTGCCAGGGACGACCGTAACGATTTGATATACAAAACCAAAAGGGAGAAATATAACGCCATCATTGACGAAGTGACCACCTTGGCACAATCGGGACGACCCGTATTGATCGGTACCACTTCGGTAGAAATATCGGAACTGCTTTCGCGAATGTTGAACATACGAAAGGTGCCCCACAACGTACTGAACGCCAAATTGCACAAAAAGGAGGCCGACGTGGTCGCCGAGGCCGGAAATCCCGGAGTGGTTACCATAGCGACCAATATGGCCGGTAGGGGTACCGATATCAAATTATCGGACGAGGTAAAAGCCGCTGGGGGACTCGCCATTATCGGTACGGAAAGGCACGATTCCAGACGAGTGGATCGACAGCTTCGCGGTAGAGCGGGACGTCAAGGAGATCCGGGAAGTTCGCAGTTCTATGTTTCCCTGGAAGATAACCTTATGCGTTTGTTCGGATCGGACCGTGTTGCCAAGATGATGGACAAAATGGGACTTGAGGAAGGAGAGGTCATCCAACACTCCATGATGACCAAGTCCATAGAACGGGCCCAGAAAAAGGTAGAGGAAAACAACTTTGGGGTGCGTAAACGTTTGTTGGAGTACGATGACGTGATGAACGCGCAACGAGAGGTGGTCTATAAAAGAAGACGCCACGCCCTTCAAGGGGAACGTTTAAAAGTGGATATCGCCAATATGGTATACGATACCTGTGAGGTAATTTCGGAGACCAATAAAGCGGCAAGTGATTTTAAAAACTTTGAATTTGAGCTGATCAAGTACTTTTCGGTAACCTCGCCGATCTCCGAAGCGGATTTTGAAAAAATGGGCCCTCAGGATATTGCGGGCAACATTTACAAGATTTCCTATGACAGTTACCAGGAAAAGATCAAGAGAAATGCGGAAACCGCCTTTCCGGTCATCAAAAAGGTATATGAGGACAATGCGAACAATTTTGAACGTATCGTAGTACCCTTCACGGACGGTATCAAAACCTTGAATGTAGTAACCAACCTCCAGGAAGCTTACGATTCCAACGGAAGCCAACTGGTTACGGATTTCGAAAAGAATATCTCTTTGGCCATCATCGATGATTCGTGGAAAACGCACCTGCGCAAAATGGACGAATTAAAACAATCCGTACAACTCGCGGTACACGAACAAAAGGATCCTTTGCTGATCTACAAGTTCGAAGCCTTTGAGCTATTTAAAGGGATGATCGACAAAGTAAACAAAGAGGTGGTATCCTTTTTGTTCAAAGGGGAATTGCCTACCGCAAATCCTAACGAAATTTCGGCGGCCAGGGAAACCCAGCGCCCAAAAGAAAACATACAGACCAGCAAGGAGGAAATACCCAATAGTGATGAGTTGGCGGCACGCAACAGAGCTGCGGGCCAAACGCAGCGGCAACGTCCCCAAATAACGGAAACGATCGTTCGGGAGCAACCAAAAATCGGTCGTAACGAACGGGTAACCATTAAAAACGTACTGTCCGGTGAAAGCAAGACCGTAAAGTACAAACAAGCGGAACCCTTGATCGAAAAAGGGGAATGGGTATTGGTAAACGATTAGTTTCCCCTTCCTACAGTACAAAAAAAGCGACTTTTATCAGGTCGCTTTTTTTATTGATGGTCTTCTTGCGATACCATTTCTGGTATTAATCCAAAAACAGCCCCTTAGCGGCCAAGAAAACCATCTTTATTGTAGCTGACCTTTGGCGTGTAAAGCGTTTAAATCGAGCCCTATATCACGTGTTATGGCACCATATACCGATTTTTGCCGCCAACTACGGGAAAAAGAGGGCACTGTTCTTTAAAAGCGTTAATATTGACTTGCAAAGAACCGCTTTTATGGTTTTTGACCTATAAACTCCGACAGCAATGCGATGGTATATAAAAATCGCCCCCAAACGTGCCGGTGTTCGAATATAAAAGTGAAATTTCATAAAAATCGAGTGCTATAAGGTTGTATGCTAGTGAAATATCCCTTGTAGAAATTCGATTTTTTAAGAAAACATACTTAGCTTTACATGACCTAACCACTCCACAAATTGGATACCGAACAAACCAAAACCGCTACACCACCACTTCTGAGCCCGGAGAAAAAGAAAAAACTGGAACAGCGATTAAAGAACAAGGCACGGCTGGTGCTAAAGGTAAACTACTTTACCTCCGTTTTTTCCATCGTTTTTTCGGCACTCTGTATGTTTTTGTTGGACATTGTTGAAGTGATCCCTTATGTATTTTTGGGTTTTGGGAGCTTAAACTTGCTAAACACCTTACTCTATAAGTATCACAAGAACCTTACGCTTACCTATAACGTGGTATCCATAATGACCCTTACGGGCTCCATTATCATTACCCTTTTCAGTGGCGGAATCAACAGTCCGTTCATATTTGTTCTGGCGCTTATAGTGGTTGCAGGTTATGTAACTACAAAATCCTACGGTTCGCTTTATTTAAACCTCAATTTGCTGATCATTGTGTTGATCTATTCCCAGAGCATTGCGGATTTCACCTTTGTTACCGATGTGGTTCCCGAAAAGTCAAAAAATCTGTTTGCACTGCTCAGCATCTTATTCTCGGTCTATCTGTTAGGAGGTGTCTTCGGAAAAAACTTATTGAGTTCCCATCACAGCCTGTACAAAACAAAAGATGAGCTGGAAGCTAAAATAACCGAAAAGGAAACGCTATTGAGAGAGGTGCACCATAGGGTAAAGAACAACCTTCAAACTGTATCGAGTCTTTTGAGCCTACAATCGCGAAATCATGATGATAAAATGGTAAAGGAACTACTGAAAAGTAGTCAAAATAGAGTGATATCCATGGCCATGGTCCATGAAATGCTATACCTGAGGGAAGATATCGGTAAGATCGAATACCGCTCGTATGTACAAGAACTTGCAGAATATCTCATCCGCTCCATAAAGGGAACAAGTAGCAACATCACCCTGGATGTGGATATTCCCGATCTGAAACTGAACATCGATACGGCCATTCCCTTGGGCCTATTGATCAATGAGTGTGTTACCAATGCCCTAAAATACGGTATCCCAAAGGAGAACAAGGGTGAAATCGAAATCAAGTTGCGTAAGGGCGAAAATGATGAATATACCCTGAATATTGGTGATAACGGGGTCGGTTTTGCAAAGGAAATTACACACAAGACTACGAAATCGCTTGGGTTAAAACTCATTCACAACCTTTCCCGACAACTACGGGGATCTATCATACGAGATTTGACCAAGGGCGGCACCCATTATGTAGTCAAGTTTCGAGAAATAAGCGATACCATCCATTCCAATACATAACCGATGCCAAGGGGGTGAGGGTAGCCCTACAGCAGGTTTCTATTATGGAAAAACGCAATAAATCGATAAAGGGCCATCCCGTAACATACTCCGAACATATTGGACATCGAATACACATCGCAAAACCAAGAGGACATGATTCTCGCATTCGACTCTTATTACTTTGATCGGCATGCAAAAACGGTGTGTATCGATTAGGATTCCTGGACGGACGAAAAGCCGGTAAAGGTCTATAACGAAATACGGACCGGCATCGCGGCATATAGACCCGGGGCCTTTTACAAAAGGGAACGATAATGTATTTTGAGCCTATTGGAAAATTTCGAACTAAGCGATATCGACCTTGTCATCGTTGATAGCTTTGTCGTATCGGACGATAACGGCACCTTGGGCCCAGAAGGGCATTTTTTTGAAAAGCTAGATCAAAAAATACCGGTGATCGGTGTGGCAAAATCCGGTTTTCATTTGAACAAAAAAATAACAAAAGCACTCCTAAGAAGGGAAAGTAAAAAACCGCTGTACATATTGTCCACAGGAATAGCGTTGGACAGGGCCTATGAATATATTAAGGCCATGCACGAAAAGTACCGCATACCTACCTTATTGCAAACTTTGGATGGTATGACCAAAAAAAACAGTATAAGATGCCCTAAAGTGTAACCATCTTTATAAGGCCTACAAATGGATTCACTAGAAGAATGATCCAACGGAAAACATGGTTCCAGCGGAAAATGCTAAAGGCAAAATATTTATATTTGATAGGAACCGAACGGCGAGGTGCGAATAAATTCGCGATATTTCCGTTAAACGACAGGTAGCTACCGTATGAAAAACAGTTTAAAAAAACGCTCCAGAATCGGTGACAAGACCCGTTTGTTGCTCAAGTTCAATTACGCGTCTTCTTTTCTTAGTTTTCTATTCGGTATCGCCTGCTACTTCTACCTGGAGGTCGTAACGGTTATTCCCTTTATTTTTTGGGGCTACACCGTTTTAAATGGCCTGAACGTAGTTACTTTTAACAGGCATGGGAACTTGGTGATCATGGCTGTCGTAACCTCCATATTGTCCCTGTTAAGTACCTTGGTCATTACCTTTTACAGTGGTGGTATCCAAAGCGCCTTTATTTTTGTGCTACCGGTAATCGTACTGGCCGGTTATATTTCGACCAGCGCATTTGGGCGCATTTATCTCTATGCCATTCTGACCATTATCGTTCTGATCTATTGGGGCACGGTAAGCGAGGTGTTCTTTTTTGAGAACGTAGTACCACCGGCCTCCAAAAACATGTTCGGCCTGCTCAGCTTGCTCTTTTCGGTATATTTACTGGAAGGGGTCTTCGGAAGAAACCTTTTGAAGGCGCATTCCAAAATGCGCAAGACCAAATACGAGGTGGAAGAGAAAATCTTGGAAAAAGAGAATCTCTTGAAAGAAGTACACCACCGGGTCAAAAATAATTTACAGACCATTTCAAGTTTGATTAACCTACAATCGAGAAACGTAGAGGACCTGAGCATTAAAAAAATGCTCAAGAGCAGCCAAAATAGGGTCATCGCAATGGCCATGATACACGAAATGTTGTATACTCGGGAAGATGCCTCCCAAATTGACTGTGCCTCTTATGTTCAGGAATTGGTGGAACATTTGGTACGTTCGGTAAAGGGAACAAGCTCAAATATCGATATTGTCATCGATATTGCCGAAATCAAGTTTAATATCGACACCGCCATTCCCATAGGGCTTTTGGTCAACGAAGCAATTACCAATTCCCTGCGATACGGCATTGTAGACGATGCGAAAGGGACGGTATTCGTTAAAATGAAAAGGGAAGCGGAAGAACTCGTTTTGGAAATGGGTGACGATGGCAAAGGTTTTCCCGACGAGATCACTTATAAAAACTCAAAGTCCATGGGATTGCAACTGATGCAAAAACTGGTACGGCAGCTTAGAGGTTCGCTGCATAGGGCGCCAAAAACGAAAGGCACCCATTACATCATACGGTTCAGGGAAGTGAGCGGGCAACTCGCCGAGAGTGCCCAATAGATTGTACGCAATCACATGCTACGGCATTTGCTCGCATTGGCGAAAAGCGTTAAAAAAAGATACTTCATACAGGGCATTTAATTATCATGCAAAAAAAAGCCCATCGGCCTAGAAAGGCCAATGGGATGGGTGTGGGTCCCCTTTGGAATTATTGTTCTATTTCTTTTGTTGATGTGCCCGAACTTTGATCGGTCTTAAAACACCTTTTGTTTTTGGAAAAACGGATACATAGCTTACTACTAAAAGAATGGATATGATCGAGGTTAAAAATAACATTTGATTATCGCTTTATGGTTATGTTTTCTTTTTGTGGACTAGGCCATTTTAGCACGGCTTCTTTTAGTGCTGAAAGAAAGTGCTTTTAATACTTTCGAATTTTCCCTTCTGTAAAGACGTGCAATACTATCTGAAGCTACAGTATCTATAGTATTGGAAACTTCAATGGTAACGATTTGCGTTGTTAAGACAACATCCATGGTAATGGTAGCTACCTTTTCATCATTTTGCACGTTTGCAAAAGAAGTTGCGGTTAAAACGAAGAAGAAAATAACGGTTAAAAGAGCTTTCATAACTAACATTTGGGTTATATAAAGATAACTTGAGAACCTGCCCACAGGCGGTTGAGTTTCGCTGAAAGGCCTTATTTTTCGGTACGTGACAAAAGTTTGGATAAACGGTAGCGTTTCTTCGGTAAGTGAATCGAAGGCTAAAATCGCTTCATCGGGAAGATTGGTTTTTGGTCGGCTTTTGGGGATAGCAAAAGTGCCCGTTCTCGGAGAAAATCTTTAAAAAAAAGTGTTTTTGCAATTCTTTTTTGCGGTTTTGGGCCAACTCAAATGCTTCTTGACGATTTAACGAAGCAATTGGTACGAGGAAGTACTACCATTTAACTTTGAAATGGTTCAATCTTTTTTATGTAAAAGGAGAAACAAAACATTTTTCCGGTAACCGCTACCTTGGCGTTTGACCGTTTCTCGTGCGGCCTTCGGTACCAAATGTACATCACATAGCGCAACGCCCTATGGAATGCGATGGCACCATAGGTACATATTTTCGAATAATCGTTGTCAGGATTGCGGTGTACACATCGGAGAGAAACCGTTACCGTAACGCTTCTCCATTGGCTCGTAACAAAAACAACGCTGCCATTGGAACAAAGCGCTTTAATGGTGCGACGGGCACTCACCTATAGCTGTGGTCGACCTTGGTGGCGCAAAAGAGGTGTCGTGTACATTATCGATAGCAGCAAAGCAATCGGTTACAAAAAGTGTTCCTTCCAAAAAACGGTGATCCCCATCAAACGGCTATTCAGCGTTTTTTTCTTTTATTGAAGTTCTTATCGCCCCTACTTTTCGGTTTTTTATATTTCGCTTTCAACTTGCGCCGATAGGAGCCGCCTTGGTTTTCTTTTTTGTTCTTTTCCGATTTTTCATGAAAACTTGGTCCGGGTCCATCATCACCCTGTCCTTTATGTGGGTTGTTCCGTTCTTTCCTATGGGGACGTTCTTCCCCGATCAGCTCGGAAGATATCGTCACTTCTTCCGGAAGTGGCACTATGGGCACGGAATAGCGCATTAAGGCCTCTATCTTTTCCTTATAAAACGCTTCTTTCTCCGTAAAGAACAAGATAGCGGTTCCCAGTTTGTCCGCTCTACCGGTCCGTCCGATCCGGTGCATATAATTTTCTGGGTAAGCAGGCGTGTCGAAATTGAAAACATGGGAAATGGCATCAAGATCCAGACCTCGTGCCATCACATCGGTAGTCACCAATATTCGGTTTTTACCCTCATCGAACTGTTTTATGGAACGTATGCGATAATTCTGGGTCTTATTGGAATGAATAACGGCTGCCTCTTCCCCGTAGCGCTCCTGAAGCCGCTCAAATACCATATCGGCCTTTTTTTTGTTCGCCGTAAACACCAATACTTTTCGATACTCCTCGGCATTGGACAGCAAATATTCCAATACGTTCATTTTCGTGTGGAAGTTTGGCACGGCATACCCTATCTGTGCAATTTGGTCCAACGGCGTTCCACTGACCGCGATGGAAATTTTATGCGCACCAACAAAAAAATCTTGAATCAAGGCATCGATATCATCCGTCATGGTTGCAGAAAACATAATGTTCTGCCTGCGATCGGGCAAGAGTTCAAAAATATTGATCAGCTGAAAACGAAACCCAAGATCGAGCATCACGTCTACCTCATCGATCACCAGTTTTTTTACGGTTTTCAATTGCAAGGCACGGCTCAGTACAAGATCATACAATCGGCCAGGGGTACCGACCACGATGTCCACCCCTTTTGCCAACGCTTCCTTTTGGGTGTTAATGTTCGTTCCCCCATATACACCCAGCACCTGAATACCCGAATATTGGCCAATCTTTTCGGTTTCCTGGACGACCTGCAATACCAGCTCGCGGGTCGGTACCAAAATAAGTATTCTGGGATGTTTTTCTTTCGAGAAGGGCAATGCCTCCAACAAAGGCAACAGGTAGGCCATTGTTTTGCCCGTTCCCGTTTGTGCGATGGCGATAACATCCTTACCGGACATAATTACGGGAAACGCTTTCTCTTGAACCGGTGTCGGCTTTTCAAAACCGATATCCCCGATTGCCTTTCGCAAACTTTTATTGATTTTTAAATCCTCAAAACCACTCATCGTATTCGGTATGTAGTACCATTTTAAAACTAAAATGGTATTCGTTGACACAAAGCTACACTAATCATCGGAAAAGCTTTTAAAAATGCGGTTTCAATAAAGTTGATCAGTACTTTGCCCAATATCTGTAACCATCCTCTTAAGTAGCGTTGAGTGCAAAAGGCTACCCCCCCCTAATCCGATTAAGGAACCGTTAGACCCATCGATCAAATTTCATTTTTCCTATCTTTAAACACAAAGCGTACAGTTTGAAAGAAATTAAACGGCACGGTGTCCCGGAGTTCAAGGAAAGGATAGGGCTTCCCTCGGAGAACACTCCTTATACCATTTCTGGTGTTAAATTACGCAAATAAAAACCAGGGATTTTTTGGATAGGCAAAAAAGAAAATCCAAGCATAGCCGTAGCTATGCTTGTTTTTTATTTTGAAGCATACACGGAAAAGAACAATTTTTAATGGGTAATTTAACACCAGAAATGGTATTGCTTTCTTAAAACCTTTGATAACGATGCGCAGCATCCTGAAGAACCTTACCGTACGGAAACCTTTGGCATAGGCTACCTACAAAAGGGACAGTTATTTTTGAGTACCGGCCTAATGAACCATACCGTTTCGGGCCCTGCCCTGATTGCGATGGGTCCCAATGTAATACGCAAATGGACCCGAACGTACCGAACGATTGCCGAACGGACCGTATTTTTTAACAAGGAATTTTTGGTCGGTCCTTTCTCCAATGGCGGTATATTGAACAACGTTCCCTATTTTGAGCAGGCCGACCTACACGTATTCGAACTTAAGGAAGCCGATACTACTTGTATTGATTCCATTTTTGAACGCCTGAGATTTTTTATCGATTCAAGTTACCGCAATAAAGATAACTTTGTGCGGCAGCAAATTGCCATTTTACTTTATATGTTGGATGAATTGTATACCGTAAAAAACAATAATCCTAAAAATAATGCCCATCCCGTTTCGGTTTTAGACCAATTCAAGGCCTTGGCCGCCGATAACATTAAAACCCATAGAACGGTACAATTTTATGCCGATACCCTGTTCGTTACCGGCAAACACCTTTCCGCGCTTGCTAAAAAACATATTGGAACAACGGCAAGCCAGTTTCTCCATGACCTGTTGATCTTAGAAGCAAAAATTTTACTTCAAAATTCGGACAATACCGTATCGGGTATTGCCTATGAACTCAATTTTCCAGACCCTTCTACATTTGGGAAGTATTTTAAAAAGTATACCGGACGCACCCCGGCAGCGTATAGAACCGAAATTTTGACTACCTAAACCGAGTTATTGACCTGTTTCGGCCAAACAGTAGCCATTACCTTTGACTTGTAAAGCCAAATAGCGCTTTGATGCGGTTCGGAAATAGGCATCTCGTATAAGTAATGGAGATAGTCAGAAAAGTCACTGTACAACCAGATCTTATAACGTGGACCATTTTTGAAGCGGCACATTATTTTTTGAAATAAGAAAAGCATATAAAAACAATTACAATAAACAGACTAACATGAAACGGTCACTTTTAAAAAATTTACTATTTCTTCTTCTTTTAGGCATAAACTGTATCGCAGTTGGAGCACAGGATACGCAACAATTGCCCGAAACCTCATATGGTCCCGCCATCGACCCTGCAAAGGGATATTTGGTAGCGGAAATCGATGAGCGGTTGTATTGGGTGACCGACGGTCTATACAACGCCATGTTTCTGGTGTACGATGAAGGTGTTATTGCTGTTGATGCTCCCCCGACCATAGGGGAGAACTATTTGAAGGCGATTGCGGAAGTAACCGAAAAGCCCGTCACCCATTTGGTCTACAGCCATTCCCATACCGACCACATCGGTGCTGCCGGTCTGTTTCCGAAAGGAATCGAAATTGTGGCACATGAAGATACCAAAGCTATTTTGGAGCGTAGAAAAGATCCAAGAATACCCATACCGACCAAAGTATTTGAAAAGAACCATGAAATAGTGCTTGGCGATCAATTGCTTCACCTAACGTATCATGGTAAAAACCATATGGAAGGGAATATTTTCATACATGCACCAAAACAAAAGGTATTGATGTTGGTCGATGTTATCTTTCCGGGATGGGCACCCTTTAAAAATCTTGGTATTGCCGAAGACGTTCCGGGGGTATATGGAGGCCCATGATATTGCCTTGGACTACGATTTTGAAACCTTTATTGCGGGCCATGTGACCCGTTTGGGAAACCGCGCCGATGTAGAAGTTTCCAAAGCGTTTGTTACCGATTTGAAAGAAACGGCACAGCAGGCTTTTGGAAAAGTAGATTTTATGAAAAGTGCCCAAGAGACCGGTTTTGAGGACAAATAGAAAATGTACAATACCTATTTTGAAAAGGTGGTCGATGTCGCAACGGCCGAAATGAAGAAAAAATGGGACGGTAAACTCGGTGGTATCGATACCTATCTCCAGGACGATGTTTGGGCCATGTGCGAAAGTTTAAGTGTCGATTTCTAAAACAAAATTCAATGCGAATTCATATAAAAACAGGGAAAAATGAACAGCCTATTCAAAACATTGGCACTTATCGGCAATGCCGCTTTTAGCGGGGCCTTTCTTTTCGTTGCGGTAGCGATCGTACCTTTTTGGAAAACCCTGTCAGATACTGACCTTAACAGTTGGTTCGATACCTTTTTTTGGCGCTTTCCAACGATAATGATTCCTTTGAACCTTATTGCCTTTATAGCGATTGCCAGTGGTTTCTTTTACACTCGGAAAGAAGAAGGAGCCCTTCGGAAAAAATGGCTAGGTGCCCTGGCATGTATTTTTTTATGTTCGATTACCTATCCTATATTTTTCGACGGTTCCAATCAGGTACTTAGTGGAGCGGTGACCCCTGCAAAAAGTAATGCCAGTACTTTGGATGGCTGGGGCAATTGGCATCTTTTAAGAACGTCACTCTCCTTATTAAGCTTGGGTATCGTAGCCACCATACCGACTCCGAATACCTAAGACCGTAAACTGAATAGTGATATATCCCGGCTTATCCAAACGATGTGGCATGTCACTTCAGAAGGGGCTAACGCAATGTTTTTCTTAAAACCGCAAGTGGCGGACTTTTCAACACACTTCTGTTATTGAAAAGACCGATACCCATTACCAACAAGGTAATGATGGGGACTACGAGCACAAAAGGAACCCATGATGGGTGAAATTCGGTTTTAAAAACGAACATTGCCAAAATGGCGCTACCAAAAAAGGACAAAAGAACCCCGATACCACTTCCTAAAATACCCAAATAAAAGTACTCCAAAGCGGTAATGCGCCGTATTTGAACGGATTTTGCCCCTAAGGTGCGCAGCAAAACGTTTTCCCGAATACGTTGGTACTTGCTGTTACGAACGGAGCCCATCAGCACTATAATTCCGGTAAGAATACTGAAAAATGCCATAAAATTGATGACCCACGCGATTTTATCCAAAATTTCCTGAACTACCGTCAACAACTGCCGTATATCGATAATGGAAACGGTAGGGAAACGTTTTACCAAATCGCGCTGCAATCTCGCCGAAGCTTTTTCATCCTCAACGTTGGTACTCATCACGTGGAACTGCGGTGCATTCTCCAATACCCCGGTTGGGAACACCACCGAAAAATTCATTTGCATCCGGCCCCAATCGACAGCTCTGGTATTGGCTACTACGGTAGCCATCAACACCCCTTGCACATTAAAAACCAAGGTGTCGCCTATCACTACCTGAGCATCTTTGGCCACGTTATCCGACAAGGAAATGGGAATCGCACCGCTCGGGTCGAACGTGGGGTTCCATTGCCCCGAGGCCAAGTTTTCCGAAGCCGTTAGGGAATCCCTATAAGTGGTTCTAAATTCATGGTTCAATATCCATCGGTTTATCGTGGCCGTGGTATCCGCCCGGATATCGTTTACGGACCGCCCCTTTATCCGTTGCATTCGCATGGTTACGATAGGTACGTTATCGATAACCGGCAATCCGTTTTTACGGATACCTTCGGCAACCGCCTCCGTCTGATCGGTCTGTATATCCATCAATATGAGATTGGGAGCACCGGTACCGGCTTTTAAGGACGTTCGCTCTTTTAAGATATCCCTTGTAAAATACAGGGTGCTGATTAAAAAGCTGCCCACACCTATAGCCAACAATAATACAAGGGTCTGGTTATTAGGGCGATACAGATTCAGTAAACTTTGCCGTGCCGTAAACCCCCATGACATTGGAAAGTACCGTTTGATAAGGCGCATAAACAGCAGACCGACCGCTGCCAATAATACAAAAACGATGACCACCCCAAAAACGAAGGCCAAGGCAAAAGCGGCGTTTCTCAAAATCCAAAAGGAAAACCCAAATAGGAAAAGTAGCACCACGCCCATTACAAAGGCCGTTAGCCTCCTTTTTTTCGGAGCTTCGTCCTCCTGAATACGCAACGCTTGCAAAGGAGAAATGTACCAAGTTCCCAAAAGCGGCGATAAGGCAAAAAGCACGGACATGACCAACCCTAACACCGGCCCCATTAACAAAGGGGTTATGGACCAGGATACTTCAAGTGCAATAGGAAGAAAATCTTTAAGCATCCATGGGAAAAGTTGTTGTAGCCCAAGCCCCATACCGGTACCGATAAGGCCACCCAACAACCCAACGCCCATAATTTGATAGAGAAAAATCAAAAATGTTTGTTTTCGAGTGGCGCCCAAACATTTTAGTACGGCAAGCGAAGAGCGTTTTTCCTTAATGTAGAGGTGTACCGAACTGGCAATACCGATACAACCCAATAACAGCGCGATAAACGCGGTCAAATTTAAAAACTTACCAAAATTGTTGTAACGCCTTCCCAAACGCCTACCCGTAGATTCATGGGTATCCAAATCGGCATTTTCAACATCTAAAATGGGATCTAATCCTTCGGCCAAAGCGGTATAGTCCGGTTCAGGATCCGCAACAAAATAGTACTTGTACTCTACCCTACTTCCGGTTTGTACCAGTCCTGTTCCGGCGATATGCCGATACGGGATGTATATCGGAGGTGCGACGGAAGTGGAGATTCCCGTACTCCCGGGACCGGAAATAATAGCACCCGAGATGGGCAACGTCAGATTTCCGATGGATATGGAGTCCCCTGCCTTTAAGTTATACTGGAGCATTAGCGTGGCATCTACCAGCGCGCCCCCCTCGCCCTGATAATCGATAGCTGCTGAAGGAGGCTCGGTCTCCAGTACTCCATAAAAAGGGTACCCTCCCTCGATACCCCGAACGAAGCCGAGTTTAGCGGCATTCCTTTTCGGGAAGGCCACCATGGAGGGAAAATTAATTTCAGAGGCGTTCTCACCTCCCAAGGAATCCATCACCTTTTGCACCCTAGGCGTGGGCGGCTGCTTGCTAAGGATAATAAAGTCGGAACCCATTAGGGATTTCGACTGCAATCTAAAATTCTCTTTTAAGTTATCCCCGAACGATTGTATGGAGACCAATGCCGTGATGCCCAAAACAATGGACGCCATAAACAATAACAACCGTTTTATACTGGCACGGCCATCACGCCAAGCCATCTTCAAGAGCCATCGCGCACCTACCGATCTTGTTCGAGGCGTATCCACTAGACTTCGGGAGTTAGGTGGCCCTCGACCATTTTACCCCCTTTCAAACGGAGTACATGTTGTGTGCGTTGCGCCAGTTCCAAATCATGGGTTACGATAACCAAAGTGGTACCGGCCTCTTTGTTCAGATCGAACAACAAACGAATGACCTTTTCACCGGTTTCTTCGTCAAGGTTGCCCGTGGGCTCATCCGCAAAAAGGATCTGCGGACGATTGGAAAAAGCCCTGGCTAAAGCGACACGCTGCTGCTCACCTCCAGATAACTGTGATGGATAATGGTCGTGCCTATCTTCCAGTCCTACCTTTCCCAAAAGGGTCTTCCCTATCTTCATGGGATTTGCAACTCCCTGCAATTCTAAGGGAACAACAACATTTTCCAATGCGGTGAGCGTAGGGAGCAATTGAAAATTTTGAAAAATAAAGCCGACCTTTTTATTGCGGAGTACCGCTCTTTCATCCTCGGTCAACGATTGAATTTCGGAACCGCATAGCGTAATGGTGCCCATATCGGGCCGATCCAGACCGGCACACAGTCCGAGTAAGGTAGTTTTTCCGCTACCGGACGGCCCTACTATCGAAAAAGTTGCCCCTTGCTCGATACTGAACGAAACATCCTCTAAAACCGTTAATTCTTTTGTTCCGCTGGAATAGGTTTTTCCAAGCTTGTGAACGTTTAATATCTTTGCTGCCATACCATGCGCCATCATTGCTTTTTTCAAGAGTCCGAAAAGTAGTAAAATGATTTCGTTTTAATGAACTCCTATCGATGAACACCTTCTTAAAGTTTCGTTATTTTTTAGTAGTACTATTTTGTTTTTCCTGTGGAGAAAAGCAAAAGACCCCAGAAGCACCGAACGTTACGCCTGAAAAGCAAGTGAGTACGAAAAAAAAAGCGGATCGGGGGAATAGGGTGATTCTCTTTTTTGGGAATAGCCTTACCGCGGGCTACGGATTGGATACGGAAGAGTCGTTTCCCGCGCTGATACAAAAACGTATCGACTCCCTAAAACTGCCGTATACCGCAATCAATTCGGGATTGAGTGGTGAAACCACGACTAGCGGACTGAATCGATTGCAATGGGTGCTCAACCAAAAGGTAGATATATTCGTGTTGGAACTTGGGGCCAATGACGGGCTTCGCGGTATTCCCCTGAAGGAAACGCGAAAAAATTTACAAACGATAATCGATCAGGTACTGGAAAAAAATCCCGAAACTCGATTGGTTCTCGCGGGAATGCAGATACCACCAAACATGGGACAGGCATATACCAAAGAGTTCAAATCTATTTTTCCCGATCTCGCCAAAAAAAATGGACTTCCCTTGATACCCTTTCTATTGGACGGTGTTGCGGGAAATCCGGACCTTAACCTTCCGGACGGTATACATCCTACGGCAGAGGGCCAATTGATCGTTAGGGAGAATGTGTGGAGCGTTTTAAAGACACTGCTCGAATAACAGGATCAAAAATGTAGGTCACGCCAGTAATCGGACAGGCGTTACAAAACGGATGTTAATCATCCAGTGCTTAGAAGTTGTTTTCATTTTTTTAGAAATCAAAGTGGTTTATTAAAATGGCTGGGGGAACTGATTAAGCCATTTTAGCACGATTTCTTTTGGTACTAAAAGAAAGCGCTTTTTTCACTTGTGAGTTACTTCTTCTATACAAACGCGCTACATCGTTGGCAGCGTCAAACGTAATTTCTTGCTTTACTTCGATTTGTTCCACTATGGTCATTTCAACCGTTTCGACCTTTACTTCTTGTACCCTTTCTTTGGCTTGGGCCGATACTCCGATAAAAAGAACTAAGATGATGGTTGCGATGGTTTTCATGACTTGCGTTTTGTTATAATTATAACTCTGGCAAGCGTATTTCAGGGGGTGGTAAATCGTTCAAAACCACCCATTTTTCGGTAAGTGACAAAAGTTCGGACAAAGCGTTAAAAAGTATCGGTGTAATGATTTTATGTCGATTACCGCTTATCGAAAGAAGGTGCAGTTCAACCCGGTTTATTCATTAGAAATTCGTAATGAGAATGGAAAATCCGGTAAAAATGGGGGTTTACGGAAAAAAACTTGAGGGGAAGCGGGTTTCAATCGGTTCAACCCTTTTATTTGATGTAAACAATTCAAACTATTGAATACAGACCGCTGTGCTGAAAGAAAAAGGACCATGGACAAGTTCAAGTGTCAAGTTCAAGCTCAAATTCAAAGACAAATTCAAATACAAACATCAAATTCAAACGTTGTCACTTTATACTTTTTACTCATTACTCACCACGCCAACTGGCGGCGGCAACTGAAAACTACTTATTGCTAATTGGTTATTGTTCATTGAATAAAGACCGCTTTGCTGAAAGAACAAGGAACAAAGACTAAAAAAAGTTCAAGTGCAAGTCTCAAGTTCAAATTCAAACATCAAATTCAAACGTTGTCACTTTATACTTTTTACTCACCACTAATTACTGCAAACTACTCATTGTTAATTGCTAATTGTTCATTGTCCATTGCATAAAGACCCGCTGCGCTGAAAGAACAAAGACCATAGACAAGTTCAAGTGTCAAGTTCAAGTGTCAAGTTCAAGTGTCAAGTTCAAATACAAATACAAATTCAAACATCAAATTCAAACGTCGTCACTACATACTTTTTACTCATTACCGACCACGCCAACTGGCGGCTGGCAACTACAACTGAAAACTACTCATTGCTAATTGCTAATTGTTCATTGTCCATTGAATAAAGACCGCTGCGCTACAGGAATAGCAGTTCGTTCTTTAATATCCAAGTAGTAAAAGAGGGTCCGGACAATTTTCGGCGTACTTTTCGACCTCACTTTCATTGCACACCCCGGGATAGTCGCCCTTGGCATCCTCAAGGTCCATTATAACCTGAAAATGGAGGTGTGGGGCATAATTAACATTGACTTCAGAAGTTCCCAAAGTTCCCAACAGCTGCCCCTTTTTAAAACGCTGCCCTATTGTTAGTCCCTTTAGCGAAGCACGGGATAAATGGCCATAAAGGGTATGAAAGGAATATTGCATTGTCCGGTGTTCCAAAATAATGGTCGGACCGTAATCGCCTTTTGCCCAATTATCCTGAAAGCTATGTACCCTACCATCGAAAGGTGCCAATACCTTGGTACCAGCTTTGCACCAAAAATCGACACCCAAATGCACATCCCTTATTTTGTCGGTCGAAAACGTGGCCTTGTCGCGATACAAATCACGTTTTTCTAGGTAGCCACCATAGGCCACTGTTCCATTTTTCGCTTTAAGAAACGACATAATATAGGTTTCGCAAGCGACAGGATCGGTAATGTCGACCGATTTCAAATCCGTATTGTGAACCGATAAGTTTATAGGAATATATTGGGCCAATGGTATTTCGGCATCCAAAATAGGAGTGGGAATTGTAGTAATTACCTTTGCTAAATTTGCTATGGTTTGCATGGCCAGCAAAGTTCTGCATTAAATTAAAAAACACCTAGCCTGTATCTGAGAAATCGGCAATTCCTTTAACATTTTTTAACCCGCTATGATGTAAGTAGTTCGTACATTGAACAACAAAGCAGTAAAATAATATCAAATGAGACCAAAGCATCTATTACTATTGTTTTTTGTTTCCCTAATCGGAACCAGTTGCCAATCACACGGAAAAGAAAACAAGAAAGCCGTTATAGCCGGTTCGGAACCACAACCGATAGTTGTAGGGGCGGACATGGCCCAACAGGATTTGGAATCGTATGAAACGGCTTATTTTGCAAGCGGCTGTTTTTGGTGCGTGGAAGCCATATTCGAAAGCGTAAAGGGCGTTCAAGAAGTGATCTCCGGTTATTCGGGAGGAACAGAGGAAAATCCCACCTACGAGCAAGTGGGAAGAGGGTTGACCAGCCATGCGGAAGCGGTAAAGGTCTACTACGATCCTGAAGTTATCTCTTTTACGGCCTTGGTCCAGGTTTTCTTTGGGTCGCATGACCCCACTACCCTTAACCGACAGGGACCGGACCGTGGACCACAGTATCGGTCCGTGGCGTTTTACAAGGACGAGAACGAGCGCAAAATAATTGCCGCTTACATTGCGGCACTACAGGAGCAAAATGTGTATCAGGGAGAACCGATTACCACTGAGATCATCGCTTTTGAAAAATTCTATGATGCCGAGGACTATCATCAAGATTACGAGAAGAAACATCCGAAGAATTCATACATTACCAACGTTTCTATCCCAAGGTTAAACCGTTTTAAAAAGAACTTTCCCGATTATTTAAAGGAACAAGGACACTAGAACTTTAGCGTATATTTTACGGTAATGTGACCTTCCCTGGCCTGTTTTCAGACGATGCGCTTGTGTTTTATCTTTAACCGATAAAACGTTCGAATGAGAAACTATCAATTTTCCATAAAGCTATTCGTAGTCTTTTTTCTAATGGCGATTGTTTTATGTGGATGTCAACAAAAGCAGACCGAAGCCGATATCCCTTGGGTTTCCTTGTTTGACGGAAACACCTTTAACGGCTGGAACCAAAAAGGAGGAAAGGCCGATTACACCATTAGGGACGGAACTATAGTGGGAACTACGGTATGGGATACCCCAAACTCTTTTCTAACCACGGATAGCTTATTCGATAATTTTATTTTGGAGTTTGAATTTTTGGTCGACCCTGCGATGAACTCCGGGCTGCAGATCAGGAGCAATAGCGTTCCTAGCTATCGACATGGGAATGTTTACGGCTATCAAATAGAAATTGACCCTTCGGATAGAGCCTGGAGCGGAGGAATCTACGATCAATCAAGACGTGGTTGGCTGTGCCCGTTGACCCAAAACCCGAAAGCGAGAAAAGCGTTCAAGCAAAACCAATGGAACCACTACCGAATAGAAGCCATTGGGGACACCATAAAAACATGGATAAACACTATTCCCGCCGCTCATTTGATAGACGATGTTACCAACAGGGGTTTTGTTGCCCTGCAGGTGCATGAAATTTATGAGAAAAAAAATGAAGGAGCTGAAATCATTTGGCGAAACCTTCGCATTCTCACCGAAAATATTTCAGAATACACCCGAAAAAGCGAGCTTCCACCAATTGTCACAAAAAATACGCTCACGGCCGCCGAAATAAAAGAAGGTGGTTGGAAAATGTTATGGGACGGCCAAAGTACAAAAGGATGGAAAGGAGTGCATTCGGACACTTTCCCAAGTAATCGTTGGCAAATAAAAAATGGAGCTTTATCAGCTCAAACCCAGAATAATAACAAAACAAAACGGGGAAACGATATCATGACCAAAGAAACCTTTGGTGATTTTGAGCTGAAATTGGACTTTAAAATTATACAAAAAAGCAAATCGGATATCATAAGCCATACGGCAGCGGAACTGGAGAAAACCAAAGACATAGTATTAGGCTTGACGTATCAAATCGATGAAAACATACATCTTACCGCTAACAAAAATGAAAAACGACGTTACAATGATACCAGCGCTTCCCTTGTAGAAATGATCATTCTTGACTCCAAAAAATCGGTTGCAGTAGTCGGGGAATGGAATACCGTCCAAATAAAACACCATAAGGGACAAATAGAACACTGGTTGAATGGAACAAGGGTACTTTCTCAGGAATTAAAAAGTGAAGGACTTCGCCAAACATCAATGCAAAATCGAGATCAAAAAAGATTTGATTTTTTGCGTATCGACAAAGGACATATCGTACTTAATAACGATAGCGGTGCAATTTCTTTTAGAAACATAAAAATGAAACAATAGATCTGAGAAGTGCTTGAATTTTAAGAACCGTATTATACGAGAGAACGCAAAAAATAAGAATTTCAAGGCAACGACATCGAGTTTTAAAGAAATTATAAAGAATTAAAGGAATGCGCTTAAATAGTATCGATCAGTACTTTAAATACCTATCAAAGCTTGGAATAAATAATTATAATGTATTTTTCAGTTCAAAATCCACACCTAATTGCTTTAGCCGAAAGTAACATGAAACGTAGAGAATTTGTAAAGAAGGGAAGTTTGGCATCTTTTGCCATAGGAAGCACTAGTGTCGCTTTGGCGAAAACGTTTGTCAAAAGCCCGAACGACGCCATTCGATTGGGAATTATAGGGACAGGTTCACGAGGTGGCGGCCTAATACCCCTCATCAATGAAGTACCGGGCATAACCGTTACCGCCTGTAGCGATATACTCCCTTTTCGACTTGAGGATGGTCTTAAAAAAGTAGCGGGACAAAAAGCGAAAGCCTTTAAGGATTATCGAAAGCTTCTGGAAGATACCGATGTGGATGCGGTACTGATCGCAACACCCCTAAGCACCCATTCCAAAATAGCCATGGACGCCCTTGATGCGGGCAAACATGTGTATTGCGAAAAAACAATGGCGAAAGGTTATAGAGGTACCCAAGAATTGGTTACAAAAGCGATGCAGTCCAAGAGTATCTTTCAAACGGGACACCAATACCACAGTTCTCGTCTGTATACGCATGTGGTGGATCTGATAAAGCACGGCAAGGTAGGCAACATTATCGCCTTCGAATGCCAATGGAACAGAAATAACGACTGGCGCCGTCCTGTTCCGGAACCCGAGTTGGAAAGGTTGATCAATTGGCGGATGTACAAAGAATTTTCTGGAGGTCTGGTAGGCGAGCTGTGCTCCCATCAAATCGATTTTGTAAACTGGGTAACCGATTCGGTCCCCCTTCGGGTAATGGGAAGCGGTGGAATCGACTACTGGAAAGACGGAAGGGAAACCTACGACAATATTCATTTGCTTTACGACTACCCAAAAGGCATCAAAGCAAAGTTTACCTGTATTACCAGTAATGCCCTGAACCGCTATCAAATAAAGGTCCAAGGAGATAAGGGAACGATCATATTGGATTACTTAAAAGCTTGGTTTTACCCGGAGGGTAGTTATGACAAAAAAATCGGAGAAGTGGATGGTGTGGCCGGAGCAACAGTTTCTTGGGACGAGGGAAAAGGCATACCGATCGAAGTAAGCCATGCCGACCCTAGCAAACAGGCCATTTTGGATTTCAAATCAAGCATTCTCTCCAACAGTAGACCGAGTTCCGATATCGAATCCGGTGCAAAAGTCGCCATCGCCGTTCAAATGGGGCTCGACGCCATGTATAAAAACGAAATTGTTGGTTGGAACGATTCGGTGCTAGAACAAAGATAAAACCTTAAGGTAACGCTATGATACGGTTTCGAAAAATGTTTGGTTGCGGAGGGGTTATACTAGAAGCTAAAATGCTATCCTCCCAAAATTAGAAGTAGTACCATTTCTACCTGAAAAAAGGACTATCTCATAAAGTGTGTAAGTAGCAAAATAGCGGGGGCATGCCCCCGCTATTTTTTTTAACTTTAAATATTT
>CANMSB010000015.1 GCA_947500445.1 uncultured Flavobacteriaceae bacterium
CAAACTCGACGTCATGTTCACGGCCTTTATCTATATCGCCCTGATTTTCGATGCAATTAGTGTTAACACGCCCTAGTCAAGAGCAAATTAACCTGTGACATTTATGGACCATTTAAAAAATAAGATGACAACCACCGACCAATTCCGTCAGATAGGCCTTTTGTTGGCACTGCTCCTAACGGCACACCTATCATTTGCACAACAGGACACCCTCTATTTCAACACCGATTGGCAAGCCGTTCAAAAGGATAGTGCGGCGTATTACCGTCCCCCGATTCGGAAGGAAGGAGACTTGTTCCGATTTCAGGACTATTATATGTCCGGTCAGCTTCAAATGACGGCCTTATCCAAAGACCGTACAAAAGAAAAATGGGAAGGGACCGTTCGTTGGTATAATGAAGATGGAAGCCTTTTTCAAGAAGGAAATTACCGAAATAATCGTTTGGACGGAACGTTCATTTCGTTTTTGGGCCAGCAAAAACTCGAGGCCAAGTATGGTAACGGATACTTAGTTTCGGGTAAAAGAAATACGGTAAGTCGAGGGGCAAGGGTCTATGTTGAAAAAAAAGGGGACTCCCTAAAAGAGGTAACCTATGGAAACAACTTGAACGGTATTCGGTTCGTCCATTATAGTGCCGAAGGAGACCCGCGTTACCTTTCCAAATACTATGATGCTTCGGGCAAGCTGATCGGGGAACGTACCAAAGGACCGGACGGGAATTTTAGGGGTGTGGAGGTGTTCTACTACTACGGTCCCATGCGCATAAAGGAAATTCTTTACATGCCTTATGGTCGACAGTTGCTTACGGAGAGTTATTATGCTAATGGCCAGGTCCGTGATGCCGTTACTTCGGAACCGGTTTGGGGCAAAACCTTTTTTGATAAAAACGGAAATGAGACCGCATCGATTACCTATACCTTAAACGGGGAGAACCTGAAACAGGACAACGGCACCGAATATTACTTCTATTACGGGAAAAGCGGTGAAAAAACCGATAAAAAGAGTAGTGGGCGCACCTATCGTGATGGCGTTATCACAAAGGAAGAAACTTGGTACGAAAACGGAAAAAAGAAGAATGAGACCAGGTATACAGAGGGAATCAGGGAACTTCAGATCAGTTACGACGATACGGGGAAAGAAACGGCCCGTATGCAATACAAAAAATACCTGCCCTACGAAGGTACCGAAACGGATACTGACCGACAGGCGACCTACCATGAAGGGGAGTTGGTGGAAGAAATACAGTATTATCCGAAGTCCGATATTCCGCAAACGAGAAAAACAAAAACCTTGCAAACCTACTTTGATAAAAGTGGAAACAAATTGGGGGAGCTGCAGCTAAAGTATGAGAATGGATATTCCAGACCCTTTGCGGGAAACCAATACGTTACCAATTACAAAGATGGTACGGTGACCGCCATAAGCACCTACAAAGAGGGTAATCTGGTAAAAAGGGAAAGTTTTAGGGAACGCAAAATCGGGGAGAATTCGGCGAAGACGTTCCGAACGATCGTGTTCTATGAATCCGATGGATACAACAAGCAAAAGGAAGTGCGTTTTTATAGCAACGGTAAAAAGCAATCCGAGACCACTTTTGAGAAGTATACGGAGGCACTTGGTCAGTTTTATGATGAAGATGAAAATCTCGTGGGAATCTATGATTTTAAAAAGAAAGACGGCACCTTGTATGTTTTTTTCGTGGATTCGGATGCCATGGAATCGATGGAGAAACGAAAGGAAGGGGTATTGCTCCGCTCAAAAAAATATACCTATGGCGAGGAGCGGGTATATGGTGAAATCAATCCGGTGCTCATCCAAGAATTCGATAGCGACTGTTGCGCGACCTCCTACAATGAGAAAGGGGAAAAGCTTGCCTATGTAACGTTCAAAGAGGGAAAAACATGGGAAGGTACCGTGTACGATCATAATAAACGCACCCTGTTCACCTTAAAGTCGGGAAAGCGAAACGGCCCCTACAAAAAATTCAACTATGACCGGACGCTGTTGGAAGAGGGTACCTATGCCAACGATAAAAAGCAAGGTTTTTTCAACCATTACCATTACAACCAAAAAGTAAAGGAAAAGGCGCGGTACGTGGATGATGTACGTGATGGGAAAACCATTTTTTATGACAAAAAGGGCATTCCCGAAACCACTATTGTCTACGCCATGGGATTACCCATGGACGGTACGGTGGTCGTTTCCGGTTACGGCAATAACGTTACCAAGGAAACGTATGAAAACGGGGCCCTTATCCGGTCCGAGACCAAAGACGACCGTGGTAAAAGAATTACGACCTATGATACCACGGATAGGACCCTCGGGAGTACAACGGTCTTCCGGAAAGGAACGGAGGTCAAACATTTGTTCTACAACACAAAAAACGGCGAATTGCACGGTACGGTAGTCTCGTTCGATAACGATGGAAAAGCATTGGCAAAAGCAGAAGTGGAGAACAATAAACTGATTTCCGGAACCATTCGCTTGCTCCCGCTATATCGGGACAATAAAACGCTTTTTGTAGAAGTCGACAGAACAGAGGAACGTCAGACGGTAATGGTAGTCGACCATGAAAATACCGTTGTGTTCAAGGCCGAGGAAAAAATTCGCCCTGGTTCGACACTCAACTATATCGTTAAATTGGATTTCGGCCTAGACTATATACGCCCTGATAACCTGTATTGAAGTAAACCGTTCAAGGATCAGTAGGGAGCGTCGAGATTAAGTTTCCAAGGGTAGTTTTTAAAGCGAAGGCCCGTCCAACAACAATCGGTTAGCGATGATCATCTCGATTTCGGCTTCCGAAAGGCCGGCCGGTATGTCATTGGCATAGGCGTATGCCAATATTCGGCGCTCCTCGTCAAGAAAGATATGGGAAGGGTCCACATTGGAGCACATAAAGCTGTTTTCGGTTTCGCACCGATCGGAATGTCCGAAACCTAGGGCGTGGCCCAGTTCATGTTTAAAAAGAATTGAAATGGTGGTAGAGACCCAAATTCTGCTGTTTCTCAACACCGAATTGTTCTTGGAAGTAAGGGCGTATCCGGAAAAGCTGTTTCCATCGATCAGGGCGAACATATCGGGCCATAAGGGCTCGATGTCCTCCGTATTACCAAAATACAGGTGGGTGTTCGATTCTTCCAAGGTTTCCACTAGCGTAATGTTAAAGTCGCTTTCGGTAAAAATGGCATTGTACTCTTCCAGCACAGTGGCGACACCGGCCCGAAACTGACCTGAAATGTTACCATCCAAGTATAACTTTATGGGTTCTTCCCAGCGGCTTGTCCGGTTCTGGAGGGCACTGGTAGGGGATTGCCAAAGGGTTAGGTATTTGTAGTAATCGATAAAGGCGCGCTGTTCTTCCGATAGGATCTCGTATTCCAAAACATCCGTAATGTTGAGTGTGGCCGCCCCATCTACGATTTGGGCGCCATCAAAAACGGATACCGAAAATTGGAGACTGTTTTCGGTTTCAAAATCCAATATCAAGTTCTCGCCTACGGTCAATTCCCCAGTGGTTTCGTCGATTAGAATATCCAGATCCGTATCGATGGTATAGGTAAGGTCGGCCATTCCCGGGTCGATAACCGATACGGAGCCGATAGCGGTGCCTGCGGCACTATGCTCCGTAATGGTATAGACCAGTGGGGCAAAGGTGTAAACCGCATTCGCTTCGTCTTCCGAAACGCCATTGTTATCGGTGCTGCATGAAAATAAAAGCAGCAAACAGTTGAGGGTAAATAATCTTTTCATAGCAATTTTTATAGTCTTGTGCCGTAAGTAGTTATCAAGAAAAATACACCGATTTTATGGCGTTATGCCAAAAATGTTGTGAAGGGTGAAAAGAGTGTTGGGAAACTATATTTTAGTCCCTTATACGATTATCTATTTTAACGTCAAAATGTATAATTCGTTAAACATTCACTATTGGTTTTTAAAACTATTCCAATTGTTGTTTGAGTTTTTCCAAATCTTGTCTGGTGTCGAACAACGTAATTATTTCTATTTCTTTACGCTCGAAATTGACGCGATAGAACAAAGTCGTCTGTTTTGTAACGACACACTTATATATTCCTCCAAATTCGTTTGATTTCGGGCAACTTTCAGGTAGTGACCGGATTTGCTGGATTTTACTGGTCAATTTGGTCAAAAAATCTTTTTTGACCTTAAAACCCCATTGTTTCAACAAGTATTCGGTAAGTTTTTTGAGTTTGTTCTCGGCAAGTTCGGAAATAAAGACCTCCATCAAGAAATCCTTTTGAGAGCTTCCTTGTAACTGGTGCGCTTGCCTTTGTCCAATTGTTCAATTCCATTTTTGATTTCGGCTTGTTCTGCTTTGGTCAACTCGTTCCAAAAGTCGGACTTTTCATTATTTATGAAATCCGTGACTTTCTTTATGAACTTATCATTATCGATATTCAGGATTATTTTGATAAGTTCTATTTTTGATGTTTTGATGTCCATTGCAATTCCTTTTTCTCAAATTTACTAAAAATTCCCTATCACATCAGATTTTCCGTTATTGCTCACAGCCGGTAAATGCATGATTAATGCGGCATTGAAATTCAGTGGGTTTCTTGCCGTAAACCAATACCACTTTAACGTGGAAATGGCAGGTGTAATAATAGATTTTTTTTGCCTCCTAGCAATTCGTTTGATCGGTCATTATTGCCTCTTTTCATCCGAAGTCGTTCTTAAAATCCACGTAATCAAACCCTTTTTATGAGGTTTCCAAAAGGCCCGCCCGTTCCAGCAATGCGGAAACATCGGGTTCGGCACCACGAAACCTTTTGTAAAGGACCATTGGGTTTTCCGTACCGCCTTTGGAAAGTACGTGCTCCTTGAATTTGGAAGCGATATCTTTATTGAAAATGCCATGTTCCTTAAAAAATGCGAATGCGTCCGCATCCAAGACCTCGGCCCATTTGTAACTGTAGTACCCGGAAGAATACCCTCCTTGAAAGATATGGGCGAAGGCGGTACTCATGCAGGTTTCCGGTGTATCGGGATAGAGGTTTGTTCCTGTGAACGCATCTTGTTCATAGGCCTTTACATCAGCTATGTGGCTAGGGTCCGTGCCATGCCATGCCATATCCAAAAGGCCAAAGCTCAGCTGCCTAAGGGTGGCCATGCCTTCTTGAAAAGTGGCCGAGGCCTTTATTTTTTCAATAAGTTCCATAGGTATGGTTTCCCCGGTTTCAAAATGCTTGGCAAACAGTTCCAATGCTTCTTTTTCATAACACCAATTTTCCATTACCTGCGATGGCAGTTCTACAAAGTCCCAAAAAACGGATGTACCCGATAGGCTGGGATAAATGGTATTGGCCAGCATGCCGTGTAACCCATGCCCAAATTCATGGAACAGGGTGGTTACTTCGTTGAAGGTCAATAATGAAGGTTTGCTGGGAGTGGAGGGGGTAAAATTGCACACATTGGAAATATGTGGCCGCACATTGGTTCCGTCGGATACGTACTGCGATTTAAAAGAGGTCATCCACGCACCGCCCCGTTTTCCGGGCCTAGGGTGAAAGTCGGCATAAAAAACAGCGATAAAGGCGTCATTTTCATCGTAGATGCGATAGGTTTTTACTTCCTCGTGGTAGGTGTCGATATCGTATACTTGTTCGAACCGAAGTCCGAACAGTTTTTGGGCTACCGTAAACACGCCCTGAATTACGTTCTCAAGCTTAAAATAGGGTTTTAGCTGCTCATCGTCCAGTTGAAACAATTGCTGTTTCAGTTTTTCGGAATAATAACTACCGTCCCATTTTTGGAGTATTTCGATATTGTCCAATTCGTTTGCGAAAGCCGACAGTTGTTCAAACTCCCTTTGTGCCGCAGGTTTTGCCTTCTCCAAGAGCTCGTTCAAAAAAGCGCGTACTTTTTCGGGGGTCTCCGCCATACGTTCTTCCAATACAAAATGGGCATGGGTTTCGTATCCCAACAGTTGTGCACGCTCAAATCGCAAACGGGCAATGTCCAAAACGTTTTGGCGATTGTCCAAAGCGTCGTTATGGAATGCCTTGCTGCCAAAGGCAAGGGACAGTTCCTTTCGGAGTTTTCGGTTTTTAGCGTATTTCATAAACGGTACGTAGCTGGGATAATCCAAGGTGATCAGCCAACCTTCCGTTTTACCTTTTGCCAAGGCTCTTTGGGCCGCCGCTTCCTTTTCGCCAAAGGGCAGGCCCTCCACATCGGCGGCGTTCGTAAGGTACATTTCATAACCATTGGTTTCGGCCAGAATGTTTTCCCCGAATTTGAGTTTTAGTTTGGACAGTTCGGAATCGATTTCCCGTAGCCGTTTCTTTTTATCTTCGGAAAGGTTGGCCCCGTTTCGGCTAAAACCCTTGTACTTTTTGGTCAGTAAGGTATCTTGTTCCGTGGTCAGGGAGAGCTGTTGCTTTTGATCGTAAACGGCCTTTACCTTTTCGAACAGTTGTTCGTTCAGCGTAATGTCGTTGCTGAATTCGGACAGCAAAGGGGACACCTCTTGCGCTATCTGCTGAATGGTCTCGTTCGTTTCCGCCGAATTCAGGTTAAAAAACACACTGGAAATCCGATCCAGTTGTTTGCCCGAGAATTCCAATGCTTCTATTACGTTTTCAAAGGTCGGGGCATCACTGTTGTCGGTGATGGCGTTTATTTCGCCTCTCGCATCTTCCATGGCCTGTAAAAAGGCCGGTTTAAAATGTTCGTTCTTAATTTTGGAAAACGGAGCGGTATCAAATTGTTCTAAAAGCGGATTCATTGGTCTCAATTATTAGTTGAAAGTATACACGTTAGCATACTACTTTCAGTATCTATAAATCTTTAAAAAGTCGGCAGTCGCACTTGGCGGTCAACAATTTTTTATTTGGTCACAAAACAGCGTACTACCGACGGCTACTTTGATGCAAGGTGGAAAAAGCATATTATACCCTTTTTACTGTATGGGGGTCTAGTTTTTAAAATTCAAACGGCAAACGGTAGTTCTAAGCAGAAACAAAATCTGTTCCCGACAAGACCATAGCTGCCCAATATTAACTTTTGCACAGCTATCAAAACAGCGGTGTAAGCGCTATTTTAACCACTAACCACTAACCACTAACCACTAACCACTAACCACAGTATGTGCCAATTAAGGCTGTATAGAACGATTTGCCAGTATTTGCAAATAGTATCGATCAGTGATTAGTAACCCCGCTATTCGCGCTCTAGCATGTTAGCAACGGTCTCTACTTTTTTTCTTTGCGTAAAATCTTCTCCATTTTACGACCTTTTGCCAATTCATCGATCAACTTTTCCAGTTGCCGACATTGTTTATATACTGCAAATTCATCTTCTATTTCTTCAATTCGATAACCACAAACGACTCCTTTGATCAGGTGTGCGTTCTCATGGATTTTAGCTTTTTGAAAGAACGTCCGGTACGTTTCCTTTTCCGCGATAAGGGTATTTAGTGCCTCTTGGTCATACCCGGTAAACCATTTGATTACCGTGTCGAGTTCTTCCTTTGTTCTGCCGTTTTTTTCCAATCTATCCAGGTAAAGCGGATAAATGGTTCCAAATATCATATTGGCGACCTTTTCGTTCTTTTCGGCTGTAACCTTCATAATCACCAGTTTATTTGCACTAACTACTTGTTACTAACTACTAACTACTAACTACTAACTACTCACTACTCACTACTCACTACTTCCCACCCACCGTCTTGGCACCATCGATAACCTTTTGCTTTAGGCCTTCCTTGTACAAAATGATCTTATCCAACACACAGCTGTCCGAACTACCGATGATCTGCGCTGCAAGAATACCGGCATTTTTAGCTCCGTTCAGCGCTACAGTGGCAACGGGTACCCCACCTGGCATTTGTAAAATGGACAGCACGGAATCCCAACCGTCAATGGAGTTGCTGCTTTTAACGGGAACCCCTATCACCGGTAAGGGCGACATTGCCGCAACCATGCCCGGTAAATGTGCCGCACCTCCGGCTCCGGCAATAACGACCGAATACCCATTGGTATGGGCATTTTTACTAAAATCGAACAGCTTTTCGGGCGTTCGGTGCGCCGAAACGATATCTACATCGACTTCGATATCGAAACCTTTTAAAATATCAATGGCCTCTTGCATGACGGGGAGGTCACTGGTACTTCCCATTACTACCGCTACTTTACTCATAGGTACAACGATTATGCTTGTTCTGGTTCAATTTTTTCTTGATACCTTTCAACTGGTCTTCTCAACGGTTTCCGGCTATTTGGTAATTACCCTAATTTTTTCCTTTACTTCTTGGGCGACCGCTCTAGCTTCGGCCATATCATCGTTTACGATGGTAACATGGCCCATTTTCCGAAAAGGGCGGGTTCCTTTTTTTCCGTAAATATGGGGCGTAACCCCGGGCATTTGCAAAACCGCTTTAAGCTGTTCGTAAACTACAGGTCCCGTATGTCCCTCGGCACCTACCAAATTGACCATTACGCCCGCCACCTTGCTTTCGGTACGCCCCAACGGCAAATCCAATATGCACCGTAGGTGTTGTTCAAATTGGTTGGTATAGCTGGCCTCTATACTGTAATGACCACTGTTATGGGGGCGGGGTGCCACTTCATTTACCAGAATGTCATCCGCTTCGGTCTGAAAAAGTTCAACGGCCAGCAGCCCTACATGCTGAATTTTTTCGGATACCTTTAGTGCCACCGCTTGGGCCTTTTCGGCTACTTCGGCGTTTATACGCGCGGGGCATATGACGTATTCCACCTGGTTGGCTTCAGGGTGGAACTCCATTTCTACCACGGGGTAGGTAACCACCGATCCGGAAGGGTTTCTGGCAACGATAACGGCCAATTCGTTTTTAAAGGGAATCATTGTTTCGGCAATGCACTCTCCGTTGGGCAGCCCCTCCAAATCGGCCAAGGTGCGAACGATTTTTACCCCTTGCCCATCATATCCGAACTGTGCCGCCTTCCATACGAACGGTAGGGAAAGCCCCCCGTTGGAAATACTGTCCGCTATTTCACTGGTATATGCAAAGCGTTGGAAAGGTGCCGTTGGAATGGCATTGTCCGTATAGAACAATTTTTGTGTTGCCTTGTTCTGTATGATCCGTAGGGCTTTTGTGGGCGGATACACCGCAAGCCCCTCCTGTTCGAGTTTTTCAAGGGCGTCCAGGTTTACGTTCTCGATTTCAATGGTCAATAGGTCTACTTTTTTCCCGAAGGCATAAACCGCATCGAAATCCATCAGGTCACCCTTAAAAAAGGCGTTACAGGCTATTTTTGAAGGGGCCTCCGAAGATGGGTCGAGTACGCTGGTGCGAATATCCCATTTACGGGTATCGTACAAAAGCATTTTTCCCAATTGACCTCCCCCTAGGATGCCTAATGTAAAGTCGGAAGAAAAGTAGTTCATAGCCATTTGTTTGGAACGGAATGTCACAAAAATACATCGAATTCTTAAAACCAAGGTCCCGCTGCCGAAAAACAGAAATCAAAATACTATATTTACGATTTTCTAAAAATGCGCCCCATGCAGTTGCACGACAAAACTTTTGTGCCCTACTTATCGGAAAATGAAATTCTGGCCGCCGTTACCAAAATGGCCAATGCCGTAGCCCTGGACTACAAGGACCAACGGCCTATTTTTGTAGGAGTGCTCAATGGTGCGTTCATGTTCGTTTCCGATTTTTTAAAAGCGTACCCTTATGACTGCGAGGTATCCTTCGTGAAGCTAAGTTCCTATCAAGGACTGACCTCTACGGGAATCGTGGAGACCCTTTTGGAACCTGAAGACAATATCGCCGGCCGTAGTGTCATTATTTTGGAGGATATTATCGATTCGGGGCGTACCCTAAAGGAATTGGTGCATTTATTCAGCAACACAAAGGTAAAGGAGTTTAAAATAGCGAGTCTCTTTTATAAGCCCGCCGCATATACCGGTGAATACAAGATCGACTATATCGGAATAGAGATACCGGACAAGTTTATCGTGGGCTATGGACTCGATTATAACGAGCTGGGTAGAAATTTAAGGGAAGTATACCAACTAAACCAACAACATATGATCAATATTGTTTTGTTCGGAAAACCGGGTGCCGGAAAAGGGACCCAGGCCGAATTTTTAAAGGAAAAATACAATTTAAAGCATATTTCCACCGGCGATCTTTTTCGATATAATATGAAGAACGATACCGAACTCGGCAAGCTGGCCAAGTCGTATATCGACCGTGGCGACCTGGTTCCCGATGAGGTTACCATTCAAATGTTACAGGATGCGGTGGACAAAAGCCCCGATGCGGCAGGTTTTATATTTGACGGCTTTCCCCGGACCGCTTCCCAAGCTGAAGCACTCGATGCTTTTTTGGAAACCAAAAACATGGGTATCAACGCTACCATAGCACTCGAGGCGAACGACGAAATTTTGATCCAGCGGTTGTTGGAAAGAGGAAAAGTAAGCGGTAGGACCGACGATCAGGATGAGGATAAAATTCGGAACCGCTTTGATGAATACAATCAAAAAACGGCGCCGTTGAAGGATTTTTACAAGATGCAAAATAAATTCTATAGCATTAGCGGAATTGGGGAGATCGATGAGGTTACGGCACGCTTGGGCGCTATAATCGAGGGGCTTTAAGAATCCCTTGTTTACCCTTCCAATATATTTTTTTGTGTAGGTCTATAAATTTAAAGAGATATGAAATGAGCATACACTTTTTTAAGCATACCCTACCGAGATGATTAAAATAAGTTTATGCGAATTACTGAATGTGCAGAAATTTTTAGTTTATTCATTTTCAGTAAACTACAAAATTTTAAACAGATGAAACCTATCGTTACCATTATTTGCTGTTTTGTGGTAAACATCATTTTTTCACAACAAATGAAAGATTATAAAAATGAATTTTCGGTTACTGGAGAAGCCATTGTACGGGTGGCCCCCGATCAGGTGGTATTGCAATTGGGTGTGGAAAGTAGGGGAGAGGACCTGTTGAAAACAAAATCGGAAAACGCGGAAATCATTTCAAAAGCTATGGCGTACTGCCGGGAGCAGGATATTGCGGACAAGCACATACAAACCGATTATGTGCATATGAACCCTACCTACAATTATGACGCTCCTGCCGATTTAAGATACTATACCGTAGATCAGGCACTTTCCATAACCTTGCAACATCCGGAACAGTATGAAGAAATACTTACCGAATTGTTGAAAATCGGTATCAACAAAGTACAGGGCATCAGTTTCAATACCACCAAGCTAAAGGAAAACAGGACCTTGGCCCGTAAAATGGCAGTGGAGGCCGCAAAGGAAAAAGCACTTTTTTTGGCGTCCGAAGTGGGCATAACACTAGGGGAGGTAACGAACGTTTCCGAGTATTCCCAGAACCTGAGCAGCGGCTTTGGTAGGTTTTCCAGAAGCAATATGTCGCAAAATATCGTTCAAAATGGCGCTAATGACATGGCCATTGATGGGTTGTCCGTTGGGATGATTCCGATAAAAGCATCCATAACCCTTACGTACCGAATAAAATAGAGAACCTACGGTCGCTCTTTCCTTCTTACGGAGTGATTTTCCTTATTATGGACCTGTTTCTTGAAGTCTCAACAGAGTGCGACTTCGTTTTTCTGGGGAACTATGGGCTTTACTTGCCCAACCTCTTTTACTGGATAAAAATCGATTTTTTGATGGGGGTCCTTCATTTTGTTTTCCGCTCGAACAAGTTAAAATGGGTTCAAGCCCTAATACTATTTCTGCTTTAAAATCACCCAAGTAAAAAGCAAAGAAACGATGCACCCGCAAAACCGAACAAAGGTATCGCTAGCCGTGCCGAATTGCCTATTTTTGCAACGATTTGTCCGAGTTGGCAGACTACGGGAAAAACCATTGATAATGACGGAAGGCAATTTTGTTGACTATGTAAAAATACATGCGGTATCGGGTAAGGGCGGTAAGGGGTCCATACACCTTCATCGGGAAAAGTACATTACCAAAGGAGGTCCTGATGGTGGCGACGGCGGACGGGGAGGCCATGTAATCATTCGTGGGAACGAAAATTTGTGGACCTTGGTCAATTTTAAGTTTAAAAAGCACTTTAAGGCCGGGCATGGGGCGCATGGCAGTAAAAACAGAAGTACCGGTGCCGATGGTGAAGATGTTTATATGGACGTACCCTTGGGAACGGTGGTCAAGGATATCGAAACCGAGGAAACGCTATTCGAAATAACCGAGCACGGTGAGGAACGTATTCTTGCGGAAGGTGGAATGGGCGGTCGCGGTAATTGGCATTTTAAAACACCTACCAACCAAACACCGCGCTACGCACAACCCGGTATTCCGGGAGAAGAGGTTTCCGTGATCTTGGAATTAAAGGTCCTCGCCGATGTGGGGCTTGTGGGTTTTCCCAACGCCGGCAAATCGACCCTATTGTCGGTAATCACCTCTGCCAAACCGAAAATCGGGGATTACGAGTTTACCACCTTAAAGCCAAACTTGGGCATTGTGGAATACCGCGATTTCAAAAGTTTTGTTATGGCCGATATCCCGGGAATTATAGAAGGTGCGGCCGAAGGAAAAGGCTTAGGCCATTACTTTTTAAGGCATATCGAACGCAATGCAACGCTATTGTTCCTGATTCCCGCCGATAGCAAGGATATCGGTAAAGAATATGAAATCTTGTTGGATGAACTGCGGAGATATAACCCCGAGCTGTTGGATAAGAACCGGTTGATCGCGATTTCCAAAAGCGACATGCTCGACGAAGAACTAATGACCGAAATGAAGGCCGAGCTCGATAACGATTTTAAGGACATCCCATTCCTTTTCATCTCGGCTGTAGCACAACAGGGAATTGCCGATTTAAAAGATCGGTTATGGTCCATGCTAAATCGGGAGGAGTAGCGCTGCGATGGTAAGTGCCTTTTTGATCATATCCCTTTACAGACATAAAAGGAACAATACTTTGAATGGTTTGTTCGCAGCCGACTAGCGTTTAGTTCCAACGCTACATTGTCGGACGTTCCCAGCATACTCCCCGCTATTTTTTTAGCCTTAAAACTGATTTTTGAGAGTACCTGAACGACGTGTAATGGATTTTTTATGCTGTCTTCATGAACTACTTTATAGGGGTGTAAATTTTCGTAACAAAAAACAAAGAAAATGGGAAAATTAGGTTATTAACAATTTTACTGAAATTGTTAATAACCTAATAAGGCGAACCAAAATTTTGGAACACGCTGCGAATATCAAAATTAAACCACTGGAAACGAAAATATTGCTTTTCTAACAGGCTTGCTTTACCGGAATTTTTAATTGATGAAAATTGCTTTACATTGTTATTTTTTGCGCTTGATCTTACTTTTTTTCAACGTCTTTTCGGTGGAAAAACAAGATTGTTAAAAACTTTTATTTTTGGTTTTTCCTACTTTTTATATTTTCGTGCAATCGCAATTCTTTAACACTTCTGATGTGTCAAAAGCAAATTCTTGAGAACAATTTGTGCGATACTTCAACTATATGAAAACCTTGTGTTCCCCCACAAGAGGTTACGTTAAACAAGTTCGTAAATACACAGGTTGCATGAAGTGCGCGGAATATTATTTGGACAATCATAAAATTGAGATTCACTACTCTTTTTTCGGAAAAGAAATAATTAGCATTAACGGAAACAAGATTTCCGAGAGAAGGTCGGCGGTAAAAAAACCACATCGTTTCTCGGTAGGGAAGAATACCTATGACATCCATTCCAAATTGGACATTGCAGGGCCTTCCGGAAGGGATTACTCCATCTACAAAAATGGAATACAGCTGTCCCTGGTCAATTTCAAATCGAACAATTCCAAAGCCTTATTGTCGCTTATCGTTGTATTGGGTGTGGCTACCGGTTATACTTTGGGCCTATTCTTGTACCAGCGCTACCCGATCGACTTTGAAAAACTACAACTACTGCTTACGGCCGGACTTTAACGTCAGAAATGGTATTTAATTGTCCGCGGTGATCCGTACCCGTACCCCTTCACTATGGCTGCTGAACTCAGGAGCATACATGCTTTGGATCGTAGTGATGCCGTTACTAAAATTACCGGCGTTGTTGGCACGTACGTCATACTCAAAAACATAGACACCTTTTGGCAAATAGTCGAAAAAGAAATTGGTACTGGCGTCCTTGGTACTCTCATAGTAGCCAAGCCCGTCCTGCCATCGATATCTTGAAAGTACGTTTACGGGCTCAAAGCCGGCGGCACGCATATCTTTCATATGAACGAATTCCATATTGCGATCTGCTCTTAATTCGATACGCACTCGGATAAGATCCCCTACGGCAACTTCATCTTCATCCGTAATGGCCGATAATTGTTCACCGGTAGCGGTATTCTTTTTTAAGAACAGCTTTTTTCGGAGCGATAAAGGGGTTTCTGCGGAAGTGATCTTATCCAAATCCTCAAAATACTGCCAATACAGGGCACCCCAGGCGATGCCGTCCCCTTTTTTCTTCAAGCTAACCTCGGCCATTTTAGGGGTGATGTCATTGCCTTTCCAAGCGGTTTTGAAGTAACCCGTACCTGCGGCCACTTTTACATCGTCCAAAATTGCGGGATCTACTTTGGTGCCACCGACCAACACTTCCACCGCATCGGTAACCGATAGCCAGTCGCTACCTTGCAACAAAAGGGCGTACACCGCGTCCGCAGTGGCCTTGGTCGTTTTCCATTGCTTGGTTTGCTTGTTTTTCAATAACCATATCTTCAGGTTGTCAATGGTGGCTGCGTCCTGTTTGATTTCTGAAAACGCCTCAATTAAAAGCGCTTGGGTTTCTATCGGTGCTTGGTACCAATACCACGAGGCCGTATTCTCCTTCCAATACATTCCCAATTCTTCCGAAATGATACTGTTCTCTTCCAAAGAACGGAGTATTTTATTTGCTGTTGCCGTATCTTCCATACGGTGGAGCACCAAGGCCAACATACCTTTGGCATATAGGTTTTTGTTTTTCCAATATTTTTGTGCCTGCCCTTTATAATAGGCGACAATACCGTTTACTTTTTTACTTTTCTTAACGGAGCCAAAAAAGCTGCGCATATACAGATAGTGTATTTGATTGTGCGTCAAATGGTCCTTATCGATATCGTCGGTATGGGCTTTCATGTATTCGTATTCCGCCACAAATTCTTTGTCTAAATAAGCGATGGCCTTTTTGATCATCTGTTCTTGTTCACCATCAAAAACGCTTGCTTTATCGGATGCGATGAGCTGCTTTAAGTGGCCCATTCCGGAAACGATATGCTGGGTTATGTATCGGCTATCGGGTCCGCCCTGGAACCAGGCCCAGGCACCGTTCGATTTTTGGTTGGTGCGCAATTTCCGTAGGGTCGATGCCTGTTCTTGCTTCATTTTATTGAGGTCGAACAACAATCCGATACGTTTTTTCTGTTCGGATTCCGATTGTGCATCACGTAACCACGGGGTCTCCTGTATGAGAAGGGATTTCATTTCCTGATTTTTTTCAAGATCGCTCAAAAGCGCATCGGACGAACGCCACTGTTCGAACACTTGTTGTATTCTAGGATTGCTATTCGCAATATAGGTAGCGAGTGCGTTGGCGTAGTATCGTGAAAATGTCTGTTCGTTACACTCGTACGGATATTCCATAAGATAGGGAAGTGCCTGTACCGCGTACCAAGCGGGGTTGGAGGTGACTTCCAACGTCAACTGGTGGTTGCGAAGCGTGTTGGAGCTGTTGTTTGCGAGCTTGTCCATAACGAAGGACCTGTTTTCATTACTGCGTACCCACATAGGCAGGGTTTCGGTCACTAGCATACGGTTGCTGAGTACCGGAAGCATGTTCTGTTCCCCGTCACTGAAATCTCCCGCTTTTGCGATAATACGATATTGAAGAGCCTGTAAACCGTCCGGTATCCGCAGTTGCCAGGAGACTTGAGTGTTCCCAACGGAATCTACTTCAAAACCCCTAACGGTATTTTTTAGGCCTTTGTCGGTCAGTAATGTGTTGGAAACATCCTTGCCTGAAACGGCATCCACAAGCTGAAGGGAAGCTTCTCCGTTCAGCACGGCATCGGTAAGGTTTGCGATTTTAGTACTAACGATAATACGATCGCCCTCTCTTAAAAAACGGGGCGCGTTGGGTACTACCATGAGTTCTTTTTGGGTTACCGTTCGTAAGGTGGTATATCCGCTCTGCATCGTTTTTGTGTGGGCCAGCAATTGCAGTTTCCATTCGGTCAATGCTTCCGGCGTTCTGAAATTAAAAGAGACCGATCCGTCCTTATCGGTTTGCAGCTGCGGGAAAAAGAATGCCGTTTCCTGCAAATTTGTACGAACCTGGACTCCTTCCGAACCGGTCGTTTGTTGTTCGGTAGCATTATTTTCAATTTCGGGGGCCTTATTTTCTTTTCTTTTTTCTGCTATCGGTGGAGGTGCCCCCGCGCTGTCCTCCATTGCTGCTGGAGACGCTTCAGCTTCCGATACATCCATTTCCATAGCGTCGATAGTACTGCCGACCGGTGCACTTTTTATCATCCTTGAATGCCTTGTCCTGTAGGTGTCGCCGTTGCCAAAATAGAAACCGAACCAGTTGAAGGTATCAAAATGTTGTGTTTGATAGCTTATTAAGTTTCTGGCAGGGTTGTAGGCCTGAAAAGCCTGTGTTCCAAAGCTCGAGTACCCTTGGGTGTGAACGCTCGTGTAATAAGAAGGGCGATAATCGGGGTCAAAACTCCAGTAATGTCCCCTAAAGGCATCCAAGGAAGCGTCGTACATACCGGCCAATAACTCCGCAGAAATACGCTCCCCTTCCGGACCTTTTACCTTAAAGGACCATGTTTCGTCCGTTCCCGGTTTTAGCTTGTCGCGAAAGGTGGTCGTCTCTATGGTCAGGTCGGTTTGTGGATAGGGAACGGAAATGGAAATACTCCCATTTCGGAATGCATTGTAGGCAGCTAGGCTATAGCTTACCCCAAAGCCGCCCTGATCTTCCCGTAATACGGGTACCGTTATCGACTTGGAGTTATTGTCGAGGGTGATTATTTTGGTGGTGACAATTTTACGGTCTTTTTCTACGAACAAGGTAACCTTAACATCTTTCGCACTGCTCGCCAGGGTAATTACGGCCTTTTCGCCTGCCGAATAGCTTTGTTTATCGGTACGGATGCTAAAGAGTTGGTTGTCCGGTAAGGTTTGGTCCTGTGGACTGCTCAAGGTAGTTTCCGAAATGTCCTTGACCGCTTGTCCCAACCGATCTTTGCTCTCCAAAATGATCCGGTACTTTCCGGACCGCCATTGTTTCATATCCGCTAGGTTCAGGGTCTTTTTCTTTCCTGTGTCGAAACCCGTTCTGTATACCAATTCCCCGATTTTCCATGTACTTGAGTCATCTTCGTTTCCATATGCCTCATGCGGGTACAGCGTCTTGAACGCTTCCCGGTCAAAGGCTTGGTAATCCGGTGCAGGCCAAGGGCGCGACCGAAGGACATTATCCGGTGCTTTTAGTTTATAGACCTTGATGGTCCCTTTCGCTGGAACGAACTGACCGTTCAGATTGGTGGTGCCAATGTTCAGTTCTTGGGGTTCGTCCTTGTTGATATTCCCCGGTACGTAGATGTTGGCGTTAAGGGTATGGTAACCCACGCGCACTACACTGGTTGCGCTATGGGTTTCGCCATTGAGATCGGTGACATCGGCCGTGATCTCATAACTGAAGGTCGGTAGGTCCTTTCTGGAAATTCGCTCATCCGGTATCGCCTTAAAACGCACTTCGTAACGCCCGGAAGCATCGCCGACAGTCTCCCCATGGGCAATTTCTTGTTCGTTACCGGAAACATAGGGTCTGAACCAAGAATACCATCTGGGATAAGAAACCACCCGTTTTACCGTATAGGCTACTTTTGCATCGGTAATGTTGCTGCCGGCATAGGCCATTGCTTTACCAAACACCGAAATGCTATCGTTCACTTGATAGGTTTCGGTCACCGGTTCAAAATTGGTTTGAAATTTTGGTCTTTTGTATTCCTCTACCGAAATGGAGGCATTCCCGAACATTGCATATTTTTTGGAGGTAGCTTCCAATGTGAACGATCCGGTAAGTCCTCCTGCCGGTAGTATAAACTCGCCGGCCAACGAGCCATATGCATTGGTGCGGAACGTTTGTTTGGCTACCTCTTGGTAGTTGACATCCTTTAAGGTGATGGTAATTTCGGTATTTTCAAGGGCGCTGGAACGCGCTTCGTTTTTTTGGAGGGCGATCGCTTTAAAGTATAAGGGCTGCCCGGGGCGATAAATACTACGGTCCGTAAAAAGAAATGCATGGTAGTTTACCTTTACTTCGGACCGTTCGTACTTTTCGTTTATATAGTAGTCTCCAAAGTGGGCAGTTTCCTTGCCATGGGCGACCGCAATGGTCACATTGTTCCAATATTGTTTCAACTGTAATGGGATCCTTATAAACCCATTGGCATCGGCGGTCATTATTTTTTTCAGGTAGGGTCTGTCGTAGTTTACTTGGTACGAAAGGGTAGCTTCGGCTCCCGATAAGGGTTTTCCGTTGTTGCGATCGACCATTTGAAAGAGATGCTCGTCCTGCACGGTGGTCTCCAGTAGGGCGATGTTCGTAACCTGGGCCGTAGTAAAGGCAAAGGTTCCGTCATCCACTGGGGTACCGTCTTTTTCTAGGGGTTCCGCTAAAATAAGGTAGCGTCCGTTTTTTAAGGGAGGCATGCGTATTTCCGTAGCATGGTTTTGATAGTCGTTTTCGTCGGTAAGCGCTGTTTCCCAACGTTGGGAAACGGTTAGCTCACGGATGTATGCCAATTGTTTTTCGTTGGGGTAAAGTCCATTTAGTTTTTTCTGCTGCCCTTTCGTTATTTTGCATGCCGAGAGTTGCAAGCCCGTATGGTTTTTATAATTGACCAAGAGCTTTCCGGTCTGTTCCGTAGGAAGGTAGCGTTCCAAGGTCAATTGCATATTTTTTCGCAATAGCTGTGATTTTAAGGCACGGCACATTTGCGCCCCCCTGGCGTCGGGAAACTTCTCGATGACCGTGTTGCATCGTTCTATGGCCTCCTTCAATTTCCAACGAACACCTTCGTTACTTTTAGGGTTGTATTGGTTGCCCTGAACTACATAAAAAGCCGCAATGGCATGCTGGTACAAGGTGCTTCCGGGAGTGTCCTTATTGGCCGAGACGCTATTTTCGAGCACTTCTAAATACTGATTGTCCTTACCCTCGAAAATGGCGTTGGCATATACGAACTGTAACCGTTCCAAATCGATTTCTGCCAAGGCATACGGCTGATCGCTCGATAGGTGTAACCGCAAGAGGTGCTGGTACAACTGCAGTGCTTTTTCGTGCAAGGAGGTACGGTCATCCGTCGGGATGGTACGTTGTGTGAACATGCTGGCGTCGCACAGCAGATCGGTATCGTTTATTTCGAACTTGTCGGCAGGTCGGGTAATGCTGTTTTCTGAAGATTTATAAAAATCAAGTGCGGTATGGGCCAAAAGGTCGAAAAGGGTAGGGCGATATTTTTTGGAATCCTCCCTTTCCTCCAACAGCAGCGTAAAATCGGAAAGTTTGGTTTTTTGCAAACGGGACCGGTGCTCAAACGATCGATCAAAATGGAGCGATATTTCTTGGAAGAGCGTGTTCAGGTCCCAAGTCCTAAAATCCACGGAATCGACTTTCCGCTCGGTTTGCGTGCGCTGATAAAAGCGATACTGGTTTTGTTTGTAATATTGCCAATACAAATTGGCCAGGTAACTTTCCAGAATATTCTTGGTAGGGAAAACCGCGTTCGCTATTTCCGTTTTAAAATCGTTGATAATTTGCAGTTGCGCCTCCTCTTCCAAGACCATCATATATTTGGAAGCATACAACAACGCCTTTACGGTCTGCTCCGTGTTTTTTTGTTTTTTGGCTTTTTTCGAGATCGTTCGTACGGTTTCCAGTGCAGATTTGGTGAGACGTTGGTCTTCGGCCTGCACTACCTGTTTCCAGAGGGATTCGTAAGGTGTATTTTTGTCTTGTGCCTTTGTCATTTGGGAGAATAAGAATATAGCGATTATGGGTGCCAGGTATTTCATTGCTAAGGTATTGGACGATACGTTTTCAAATAAAACGATTTTATCTTGATCTACGTATACCGGTTCAAAGTTAGGTACAAAGGTGATAACGCTACTCCCTGAATACAATGAAAAATGAGGGAACTTCCTCTTTGGATTAGGGATAGCCCCCTTCTTATGCCATTTTAAAGTTATACCATTTTTGCTTTAAAATTACCCAAATAAAAAGCCGTCATTTTTTGTTTAGACGAAAAAGAAAAATTAAGCATAGCAGTAGCTACGGTTGATTTTTATTTTGAAGTATAAACTGAAATGGGCAATTTTTAACGGTAATTTTAAGGTAGAAACGGTATGGAAACTGATATCGCCCAATACCGATGATAAAAGGCATGGGGTGTTATGGCAAGGGATTTAGATACTTTTTAGTAGTCCGCCATCGATTGGAATTTGCGTACCGGTGATATAAGCAGCTTGATCTGAAGCCAAAAATGCAACCAAATACCCGTATTCTTCCGGACTTCCGATGCGTTTCAGGGGCACTTTCGATTCCATGTCGGAACGTACCTCGTTCACCGGAATCCCCAATTGTTTTGCTTTTTGTGAATTCAGTTGGGCGATGCGTTGTGTATCAAAGTACCCCGTTAGGATACTGTTTACGGTAATATGGTGGACGCCCACGTCCGTTGCCAACGTTTTGGCCCAGGTGACCACCGCCGCGCGAATGCTGTTCGACAGTGCCAGGTAGGGGAGTGGTTCCTTGACACTGACCGAGGCAACATTGATGATGCGCCCCCATTGGTCTTTCCGCATATTTTTGAGGGCAAGTTCTGTGGTGAGAAGGGTATTCTTGAACAAAAGGTCGAATGCCCCTTGATAGTCCTCCACGTTTTTCTCCGAAGCGCTCCCTGCGGACGGTCCTTGCGTGTTGTTTACCAGGATGGATACCGATCTTTCGGTAAAATAAGCGGTAATCTTCCGTTTGTATGCCTCATGGTCATTGAAATCGACTAGCAGGTAATCATGGGACTGCCCTGCCGTTTTTGGTAGCGCGGTGACCACTTTCGTTAGTTTTTCCTGATTTCTGGCCATTAAGGTAACGTTGGCACCACTAGCGGCCAACTGTATTGCAATGGCCTTGCCTATACCATCACTACTTCCGCCCACTAGGGCGTTTTTGCCAATAAGGGAAATCTGCATCTTATGTTCGGGTTTTAAATGGTATTGCAACCACATTAATGATACTCCTCCCTTGTGGGAGAAAAAACATCCATTAACTTACAAGGGGTAAGGGTTTTACCACCATGTTTTTGATGGGCTTTGATAACTACAAGGTCCCCGGCTTCGTAAATTGCTTTTTCCCCTGCTACCCAAAACTCGAAACGACCCTCCAAAACCTGCATGATCTGTTCATTTTTGTGGGAATGCTCCGGTACCTCGGCACCCTCTTCCACATCCCAGTAAACGAGGCTCATGGTCGCCGTATGTATCATTTTACCATGATAACCGGGCATAATTTCTTTTGAAGGTAGGGTCGCAATGTTAATGGCCATAACAGTTTTTTAAAATTCTATTGTGTTTTTGTACACCATTTATAGGTATCCAGCGGGAAAAAAGGATTTTAGTACACTAAGATAACACAACCTTGGCCCAAAATAAAAAGCCCGAACGGTTTTGTACCGTTCGGGCTTTTGAATGCTAAAAGGATTTTGGTCTATAGCAAACCAAAGCAGCTCAAATAAATCAATATTCTACGATTTCGAACTGGCTCCTTCTGTTTTTCTGATGTTGTTCTTCGCTACAATCGTCCTGACAGTCCGACAGCGGTTGTTTTTCACCATAGCCTTTAAAGCTGATTCTATCCGAAGCGAGGCCACCTACTTTTACCAAGTAGTCCCGTGTAGCCTGAGCCCTCTTTTCGGAAAGTACTTGATTGTACATGTTAGATCCTCTATTATCGGTGTGTGAATTGATCCTAATTTTTAGACTGGGATATGCCTTGAGTTTAGTAACCAAATTGTTTAACAATACTTTGGAATCCTCCCGGATCGCCCAGCGATCAAAGTCAAAGAAAATATAGGGAAGATCAAAATAGAATTTCCCGTCTTTGTTTTTGACCCTAGGAGGGGTATCGTCACGCAACAGGTCGCTAAGGACCTCTTTAGAGTCTTCCGAATCATTTTTGGTTATTTCCGCAAGGTCGAATAATTTTTTGATCGATATGTTATGCTCGTCATTATTTTTGTTCGTAATGGTCAGTTGTTGTTGGGTCTTTTCAAAACCAAGGGCCTCTATTTCCAGGTCATATTCGCCAGGTATCAAGTTTGCGGTAAACGTACCTTCTTCGTCCAAGGTGTTTTCATAAACGACCTCACCATCTTTGTTTCTAAGAATTACCTTAGCATTAGGGATAGGGCCTCCCGTAATAGAGTCCTTAAGAGCAATAATATTTACATATTCACGTGTGAATATTTCCCCGATTTGGGTAAAAGCAAAAATATCGTCGTTGTTGGCCTCGCGGTTGGAGCTAAAAAAGCCGTCCTTGGGAGAATTATAACTCAATGAAATATCATCGTATCGGGAATTGAGAGGTGCTCCCAAGTTAATGGGTTCCTGAAAAACTCCGTCCTTATACTCGGACACAAAAAGGTCCAATAGACCCAATCCCAAGTGTCCGTTGGAGGCAAAAAACAAATGCCCATCTTCCGAAACATACGGGTATTGTTCCCGTTCGGGAGTGTTTACGGTAGCACCCAGGTTTTCCGGTTCTCCGTAACTACCGTCTTCGGAAATGGCCACGCGGTAAATGTCATGGCTTCCCAAACCTCCAGAGGCATCGGTCGCGAAAAACAAGGTAGCACCGTCGGCGCTCAACGAAGGGTGTTGGTAATTGTAATCATCCGAACAAAACGGTAACTTTTTGGGTTCCGACCATGTGGCCCCGGTCTTTTTGGATACGTATAATTGTACTTGATTTTTATCCTCCTCGTTAAAAATTCTTTTTCCGTCCACCAAGTTGCTTCGAGAAAGATAGAGGGTATTCCCGTCCTTGCTGAAACATACCGAACCTTCATGTAGGGCGGAATTGATGTTTTCGGGCATTGCGACCGGTTCCCCGATGCCTTCATTGGTGGTGTCGGAAGCGATTACATAAAGGTCGAGGAAAGGACGATGCGTCCATTTGTACTCCTTTTTGGAAGTACCGCCCTCACGATCGGATGAAAAGTAAACGGAATCGTTCCGCTTTACCGCGCCAAAATCGGAAGCGTCCGAGTTGAAGCCTACTTTTTTGATTTCAAAATCGGATTTTTTCAATCGGAACGTTTCCACCTTTTCCTTGGATTCCGAAACGTTCGGCGCTTGCATACCCATCTTGTTTTTATACACCACAAGTTGGTCGATGGCCTTCTCATAGTCTCCGGTAGCCGACAAAAGCTGATAGTACATAAAATTGTACCGCGCTTCCATGGTTCCTTTGGGTTGGGTAAAATCCTCGTTCACCAAGGCTTTCAGGCTTTCGATACCTTTCTCGTATTGATAGGTGTTGTAATAACAACTGGAAAGCTGTTCCAAAATATGTTGTGTTCGGGTTTTGACCACCGCTTTCTCATACAGCTCCGCCGCATTTAGAAAGTCTCCTTTTTTGAACAAACGATCGGCCTTCGAAACTTGGGCCGAAGCAAACGTAGTTACGAAAAGGATGAAGTATATGTATATGTTTTTTCTTGACATGATTAAAAGAATCTAGGTGAGGAATAGCGTTTGGCTCCGGCAAAGCGAAGGTTGTACAATAGCATGATCTCATGGGTTCCCGAATTGTAGTTGCCCAGATTACTCGTAGTATAGTCATAGGCATAGCCTACGCGAAGGTCGGGTGTAATACCGATATTGAACATTCCGCTTACCGAATCGTCCAATCGATAGGAAAGGCCTACCTCAAAATTTCCATTGATTCTTACGTTGGCGTTAATGTCGGCCGAAATAGGGGCCCCTTGTACGCTGCGTACCATAAAGGATGGTTTGAAATCCAAATTTTGGTTCAGGGCAAAAACGTACCCCCCGGTAAGGAAAAGATGCAAATTTTCATTGCCCAAGGACGCTACTCCGTTTCGGTCTTCCAAGTGTTTGCTTTGCAAAAAATTAGGCGCTGAAAGGCCAACGTAATACGTGTCACTATAAAGGTAAAGTCCCGATCCGATGTTCAAAAAGGTTTCGTTAATGTTCTCCGAGAATGCCGGGTCGCTCGTAAAATCCCCACTGTTCAATTGAAAATCGTTGAACTGGGTGTCGAACAAAGTGACACCGACTTTAGCGCCGAAAGATAGCCGTACTTTTTCATTTAACCTTATGATATAGGCCAAATCGGCATAAATGTTGTTTTCGTTCAGCGCACCGTCCCCAATTTCATCGTTGATAAAGGAAATGCCCGCTTCAATACTTTCGTTTATGGGCGTACGTAAGAATGCGGTTCCCGTTTTGGGGGCACCCACGGCGCCTACCCATTGTGTACGGTAAAGGACCCCCATGTTGGCAACGCCCACATCGGAGGTGGCATAGGCCGGGTTGATGATACTTGTATTGTACATGTATTGGGTATATTCTGGATCTTGTTGTGCCGTTACATACAAACTATGTATGAGGCCCAGAAAAAGTAAAATGGATACTTTTTTCATGAATTTCGGTTTAGGGTTGCGAATACTCATTTTCGTTTGTTTTATCGATTTAGGTATATGCGACCCTGTTGCGGAGGTATATTGTCGCGATTGAAATTGAAAATATAGAAGTAGACGCCATTAGGTACTACGTTGTCCCCTGCAGCTCCGGGTTGGTTGGATGTTCCGTCCCAGGGTGCAACGGTGTTGTTTCCTTTGAATAACAGATTGCCATAGCGGTTATAGATCTCGATATCATAATCCTCGAACAAAAATTCTACGTCGCGCAGATCATAAACATCATTGATGCCGTCCCCGTTCGGTGAGAAACCATCTGGAATCAACAAGGTATAAACGTTCAGGTCGCAGGCGGTAAGGTCTACCGTAATCTCTAGGCGTTCATTGCTCTCACAGCCCGTAGCCGGATCAAAAGTGGCGGCATAGTAGGTGGTATTGTCCAATAGGAGGTCAGTGGTATTTAAGGCCGTACCGGCTTCCATAACATTGTACCATACTACCGACAATCCGTTGTCTACCGTAAGATTGGCCTCCAACTCTGCGATGGTAGGTCTTTCCACACCGCACAGTTCATTGCCCATAGGGTTCAAGGTCGGTGCCGGGTTGTCGTTTATGGTGATGCTGATAGGAGGTGAGGCCAAACTTCTACAACCGTTAACATCCTCTTCAATGGCAAAATAATCACCGGAGGCAAGCGCATCCGTTTCATTGAACTGGTTTCCGTTCGTTGCCGCATCGAACCAAATGACATTATTTCCAGAGACTACAAAGGCATTTAAATCGGCGACCGTAGGATCGTCTATAAGACAGAAAGCACCTTCGGTATCGGATAATTGCGGTATTTGTGGATCGTTGATCTGTATGGTAACCTCCAAACGTTCCGTGCCTTCACAGGCAGAAGGGTCATCCGTTTCGCTCACGAAATAGGAGTTGCCATCTACCAAGGCGTCAGTGCCGTTAAGTGGTGCACCGCCCGTAGCCGCGGCGTACACCTGAAGCGTACCCCCGTTTTCGGGAACCACATTGTTGATAAGGTCGGTAACCACAGGGCTGTCTATGGTACAAAAAATCTGTCCGTCGGGGGCCAAACTCGGTATCGGGTCGATAACGGTAACTTCTACTGTAGCATTTACGTCAATACAAGCACCGGTTCCACTGACCGTATAGGTATACGTTCCAGAAAGGTTGCTACCCGGATCAAATGTGCCGGTATCCCCGTTGGTGACGGGGCTAGGCCCGGTCCAGGTACCACCGGTGTTCGGTGTTCCGCCCAATAAGGGAAACAGATCAAAGACGGCATCGCTACCACAGACCGTAATGGTCGCATTTGTTCCCGCCAAACTTTCGATACTGACACCTACGGTTACCGTAGCGGTATCGTCAGGGCACACCCCTCCATTGCTCACGGTATAGGTATAGGTTCCTGCAGTGTCGACACTCGGATCAAATACCCCGGTTCCACTTGCAAGAGCTGGGGACCAGCTACCGCCGGCGTCCGCATCGGTTCCTAAAGAAGCAAAAAGATCGGCAGCCGAGTCGTTTCTACAAAACTCTACGGCCGCATCGTCCCCGGCATCCAATTGTGGTGCCACTGTCACGGTTACCACAGCACTGTCCTCTGGGCAGGTAGCCGATGGCGGTACGGTATAGGTATAGTCCCCTGCGGTATCAACACTTGGGTCGAATACTCCGGTGCCGCTGGCCAATGCCGGGCTCCAAGTACCTCCGGTATCTGCAGAAGGCCCCAACAAGGTAAAAAGGTCTAGCGCGGGATCATTTTCGCAGAATGCGCGATTGGCGTTATTACCCGCTTCGGGAGCAGGTGTTATTGTTACGGTAATGGTAGCGGTATCGGCAGTTGTACATGGTGCGGTCGCCGATACGGTGTAGGTGTACGTTCCGGAGAGCGCAGTTGCCGGGTCGATCGTTCCACGATCACCATTGGTCACACCGCTGGGTCCGGTCCAAGCACCGCCCCCATCCGGGGTACCCCCTAAAAGGGTGAACAGGTCTACATTGGGCTGGTTGCTACAAATATCGAGTACGTCGTCGTCACCGGCGTCCGGTTCTTCCTGTACGTTAATGGTTACCGTGGCACTAACTTCCGGACAGGCATTCGCTGCCGGAATGGTATAGGTAAAGGTAAATGCACCGGGCGTCAACAAGGAAACGTCCAAAGTTCCCCGATCGCCTCCCGTAGTAGTTTCGGGTCCCGTCCAAACACCTCCGGTATCGGGCGTGCCGCCCAATTCGTCAAACAGGTCCAAGGTTCCCGTGGCATCATTACAGATATCGACACTGTCGTCCGTTCCGGGGTCCGGTAAGTTTTCGATGCGTACAATAGTGGCATACCGTCCCGTACTTTCACAGGGAAAAGTAGTTTGCGTCGCATAATAAGTTGCATTGTTGACCAGCGGGGTAGAAGGGTCCAACGGTGAGGTCGATGATGGACTGTTATACCAGTTGATGTCTGTACCCGTTGCATTTAGGTCTGCGACAACAAAAGTGGTCGGAGCCGCTGGATCGTTACAGTAAAATTGTTCGGCCGGCCCGGTAGGTTCTCCCGGGTCGATTATCGTTACCTCTGTCGGTAGTCGTATACTGGTACATGCCCCTTCGGTCTGCTGCACCCAGTATGTTTCTCCGCTGACCAATGGATCCGTGCCGCTCAAAAGGGTTCCCCCGTTCCGTTCGGTATACCATTCGATGTTGGTACCATTGGCGCTCAACTGCGAAATGGTATTCGTGTCCGATGAACAACGCGATACCGCAACATCCACATTCGTTGGTGGCTCCCCGGTAATACTTACCGTTACACTGGGGCGTACTACACAGGTTCCCGCGGTATTGTCGGCATAATAAGTGACGCCGTCCTGTAAAACAATATTGTTACTAAGTTGGGTACCACCGACAAGATCGGTATACCAAACAACGCCACCGCCGGTATCGTTTGCCACCAAATTCAGTATTCTAGGGTTATCGCTATCACAGAAATCTTGGTTTTCGTCACCGGGGTCCAATGTTGGACATTGCGCGACAATAGCCTGTGATGAGATGCTGAAAACGATAAAAAAGAACAGTCGACCGAACAACGTGTTCACAGTTTTTATGTTGGGCATTGGTTGATTTTTAAATTATACTGTAGTTTAAAAGAAGTGGTAAATGTATTTTTGAAAAGGCACTGCAAGAAAAGAATGTTGTGAAAGTGAAAAAATAGCGTGCGTAAGGGTCGTTTTTTGCGGCGTGGACGTTTTAAAAAGGTGTATTTCATCGATTTTTTGGAATGCATTTCATCGATTAGCAAGTGCTTTTACGCCTTTTTTACGTTATTTGATTCTCGTTAAAAAAGAATGTATTTCGGTAAGAAATCCCCCTGTTAAAAGTAATTTTTTTGATTATGAATGTACATTTTATAGCTATTGGAGGAAGCGCCATGCACAATTTGGCACTGGCATTGCATCACAAAGGGTTTACGGTAACCGGAAGTGATGACGTTATTTTTGAACCCTCTGCGGGCAGGTTGTTGCGGCAGGGATTGCTTCCGGAACATTTTGGCTGGTTTCCGGAAAAGATACATAAGGATCTCGATGCGGTGATCCTTGGAATGCACGCCAAAGCGGACAATCCTGAATTATTAAAGGCCCAAGAATTGGGCATTGTCATTTATTCGTACCCCGAGTTTCTGTACCAGCAGTCCAAGGACAAAACAAGGGTAGTAATAGGGGGAAGCCATGGGAAGACTACCATTACATCCATGATCTTACATGTTTTGAATTATCACGATCGGGACGTCGATTATATGGTAGGTGCCCAATTGGAGGGTTTTGATCGGATGGTACACCTTACAGAAGAAAATGATTTTATCGTTTTGGAAGGGGACGAATATTTGTCTTCACCAATCGATAGACGGCCTAAATTTCATTTATACCGTCCCAATATCGCATTGTTGAGCGGTATCGCCTGGGATCATATCAACGTGTTTCCCACTTTTGAAAATTATGTTTCCCAGTTTCGCATTTTTGTCGACAGTATCGTAAAAGGGGGGAGTATTACCTATAATGAAGAAGATGCCGAAGTATCGGCCGTCGTCGAAGCTTCGGAGAATACGATTAGAAAGTTGCCCTACAATACCCCCGACTATGAAGTGATCGATGGTGAAACAATGTTGGAAACTCCCGATGGGCCTATGCCTATAGCCGTTTTCGGGAAACACAATTTGAACAATCTTGCCGGAGCCAAATGGATCTGCCAACATATGGGGGTCGATGAAGAGGACTTCTATGAAGCGATCGCTACTTTTAAGGGAGCCTCCAAACGACTGGAAAAAATCGCGGCATCGGCATCCAGTGTATTGTTCAAGGATTTTGCACATTCCCCTAGCAAGGTGAAAGCGACCACCGGTGCGGTCAAGGAGCAATATCCGGAACGGCAGGTAATCGCCTGTTTAGAACTGCACACCTATAGTAGTTTTAATCCAAAATTTTTAGAGGAATACCAAGGTGCTTTGGACCGGGCCGATCGGGCCATTATTTTTTATCTGCCGGAATCGGTGGCCATCAAAAAATTAGATCCTGTGCTTCCCGGACAGATAGCGTCGGCCTTTAAACGGGACGATCTGGAAATTTTTACCGAGGCCGAAGCCTTTCATGATTTTATTTTTGATCAATCGTTTTCCGATTCCGTGGTACTGCTTATGAGTTCGGGTAACTATGGTGGGCTCGATTTGGACAAACTGGCTAAAAAGGTGTCGGAAAGCTAAGGAAAGTATTTTCATGGGGTTTTTGAACGATGCTCATACGTTCAGACATCTTGAAGGTAACACCTTCGCCCAAACAATATGTTATTTGTAGGGGATAGGGATTATACGCCAAATTGAGTGAGATGATGGTCCAAGTGTTTGAATTGTACTTGTCCCCATTGCTGAGGTGTAAATGCTCCAAAAAGGGGATGTGCGTTCCATGTTTCCCTGTGGCGTACATTATGGCAATCGGTGACCAGCTTTTTTAACATGTGTTTTTCGGAAGCGAAATTTTTGGTTTCCTTGGCCTTTAGGGCCGGTGCCGTAGGAAGGTTCTTTCGCCAAGGCCTGTCATTATAGAGCGCTTTTTTAAAAAATAGTTTGGCAAAAATGTTCCCCGATCCTTTGGGCTTTTTATTTTCGATGGCGATACGCAATGGAAACTGACAATGCCATAACATTTGGGCAACGGTCATTTTTCCCCATTGCCCTTCGGTCGTTTCCTGTAGGTTGTCTATACGCGACAGGATTTCTTGATAAACCGTTTCGTCAAAAATTGATTTCATTGTCAAACCATATTACTTTTTAAAAGTACAATAAAATTGTAGGATGTTGTTTCTTGGGTATGGCGAATACCATTTCCGATGTTAACTTACCCCTTGGGAAGTTGTCTTTCGTGTATACTTCAACATAACATAAAATTGTAATCAAGGTTATGTGTAGCTTTTTTTTTCGCCTACACAAAAATCTCTGTTTTTTACTTATGCATATTAACATTTGAAATGGTTTAAATGGCTATTTTTAGTGTATGCAAGATAACCCTTACCCTTTTTCGATAAAGCAGTGGTCCGATGATGACCGTCCGCGCGAAAAATTGGTGCAAAAGGGAAGAACGGTACTTTCCGATGCCGAACTGGTAGCCATATTGATCGGTTCCGGAAGCAAAAACGAAAGTGCGGTGGCACTTTCCAAGAGAATTTTGGCTTCGGTAGGCAATAACCTGAACGAACTGGGAAAGCTTTCCGTAGAACAACTTAGCCGGTTTAACGGTATCGGGGAAGCCAAAGCGGTAACAATTATTGCAGCACTGGAAATGGGCCGTCGCCGTAAGGAACAAGATATTAAAAAGAGCGGTCAAGTAAACAGTAGTCGAGAGGCATTTGAAGTGTTGCTGCCTACCCTTGGCGATTTGGAGCATGAAGAATTCTGGATCTTATATTTGAACAATGCAAACAAGATATTGCTATCGGCCCAATTGAGCAAAGGGGGGCTTACGGGAACCTTGGTAGATGTGCGCTTGGTAATGAAAAAGGCACTTGAACTGGGTGCGGTGGCGCTTATTTTGGCACACAACCATCCTTCGGGCAGTTTGCGGCCCAGTAAAGCGGACAAAGAGGTGACCCAAAGGTTGAAAAAGGGCGCTTCGGCCTTGGATATAAAAGTATTGGACCATTTGATCGTCACCCAAAAAGACTATTTTAGCTTTGCCGATGGTGGGCTTCTTTAAAAAGTGCGGGTTCAAAGGTTGCTCGGTGACCATCGTTTTTTTTAATGCTATCGTCCACGTTTTTTAACACGTTTATGCTGCTGATCTATACCCATAAAATTACCTCGCGCTTTGGTTATACCATGCGACAAATTTTCACTCGAATTTTGGGCATCGAGGTTACTTTTACCACTACCGTAGAAGATTTTATAAAGCATTCAGGACCAAAGATTACGTATACCAAACAACCACTTCAAAACGAGTTTTTTGTTCGTAGTACTGATTTATTGTTCGAGCAGGGTATCAATGATATTAATATTTCGATAGAAGATTGGGAAGGTGTTCCCAGCTTTTTTACCACCGGGGAACGCAGCGCGGTCCCTTTTGATATTTTTGCCGCGAGTTTTTATCTGTTAAGCAGGTATGAAGAATATTTGCCACATGTAAAGGACATTCATGGCCGTTTTCCGCCCAAAGAAAGTATTGCCTATAAAAATGGGTTTTTAAAAAGGCCAGTCGTCGATCTTTGGGCCTTCAAATTGTTCGAACAATTGCGGGTCCGCTTTCCGGAAATAGAAGCGAAGGACCGTAAATACAGGTATACTTCGGTTATCGATGTTACCACATCACACTGTTTTGCCTACCGGGGAACAGTGCGTGGCGTAGCCGGATTTTTAAAGGACCTTTTTACGTTGAAATGGAAAAGGGTGGCTGGTAGGGTAAGGGTTTGGGTCGATCCAACGAACGATCCTTACGATAATTTTAACGAACTGATAGCGTTGCACAAATCCCGGAAAATCAAGAGCATGTTCTTTTTTCAGTTTGCCGATTACTCCACTTATGACAAAAATGTATCACCGAACAGCAATCGTTTTCGATACCTTATCAAATCAATTGCAGACTACAGTGTTGTTTCCCTATCGGCCTCCTACAGTTCTTTTGACGATATTGATATGTTGCGCAACGAGAAAAGAAGATTGGCCGAAGTAGTTCACAGACCGGTCAACTTTTCAAGAATGCGGTATAACCGGGTAAGTGTTCCCGAAACCTATCGCAATTTGGTCGACGCGGAGTTTACCGACGATTACACTATGGGGTATACCCACGAGGTCGGTTTCAGGGCCAGTACCTGTACCGCGTTTTATATGTACGATATCAATTTGGAAATACAACAGCCCATACGCGTACATCCCTTCGCTTTTCACGATTATGCCCTTGCGAACAGTACCAATGAACAGCGCATATTGGAACAGCTCAACGCCTTGTACCGGGAAGTGAAATCGGTAAATGGAGCGTTTTTGTCCATTTTTTCAAATGAACTTTTGGGAAGTGATCACAGTATTGACTGGATGCAATTGTATAAAAAAGTAATCGATGCGTATTATCAATAAACATATTGTTACCGACATTTTTTTTGATTTGGACCATACCTTATGGGATTTCGAGAAAAATTCGGCCCTTACCTTTAAAACAATTTTTGAAAAACATGCCATTGGGGTGGACTTGGACGTTTTTCTGACGGCTTATGTACCTGCCAATCTGGTATATTGGAGACGGTACCGCGAAAACCAGATCACAAAGGAAGCCCTGCGTTATGAGCGGTTGAAATCTGTTTTTGATGAGATAGCACACCCTGTCGACGACCCAACGATCGATTTGCTTTCCGAAGCATATATTGCAGGACTTTCCCGTCAAAAACACCTTTTTCCGAATACGATCGAGGTTTTGGAATATCTAAAACCCAATTATCGCCTTCATATCATCACAAACGGTTTTGAGGAGATCCAAGAGCGAAAATTACGAAACTCGGGAATCGATGGCTATTTTGATCAGGTGGTCAATTCTGAAATGGCGGGCGTTAAAAAACCACACCCCGATATCTTCAAAATGGGTATGGAACTGGCCGGTACCAAACCGGAAAATTCCATCATGATCGGTGATAGTCTTGAGGCCGATATCGCCGGCGCTCTTGGTTTTGGACTCCAAGCGATACATTTCAACTTGGATAATGGTCCGTTGCACGAAACATGTGTGACGATTAAGGAGCTGAATGAAATAAAAACGTATTTGTAGAGTTATTAGAGGTGCGGTCCTATTTTATATGATGATTAAATGAAAGTTGTTTTGTTACGCACCTATTTGCTTTTTGGTCTTATAATTTTGAATTCCTGTGTGGAGAAACAAGATTTTGATCAATTCGATGAAATTTCCCTTCAACCCGAATTGGAAGCTAGCGTATTGTACGTTACTGCGCCTGAAGCCCTAATCAATCTAGCGCCTGCCGCCAATTTTTACGCCCAAGATTTCAATTTTGATGCGTTTAACGAAGATTACTTTGCGGAACGGGTTATAGAAGGTTCCATTACCTATTTGGTCGAAAATACCACTAGCAAAGAATTGGAAGTTTCGGTGCAATTTTTGGATGATACCGATACTGTTTTAGATACTGAAATTTTTACCGTGCCCGCTGCCCCTACACCGATTTTGGAGCGCGAAATCGCATATGGTAATGGAGGTCGAAGCATAGAAATTATAAGAAATACATCCAGCATCAGGGTCATAGCATCCAATTTAGGGGATAGCACCAGTATTTCCGACTTGCCCGAACCAATGATAACGCTACGTTCCAGTGGTAGATTTCGACTTCTCGTAAGATGAAAAAATTCCTTTTTTCAATAAGCGTCCTTTTTGGGATATGCGTCCATGTTTCTGGACAGAACAAGCAGTTGTTATACGATTTCAATGAGATTCCCCAATCGTTAATGGTCAATCCCGGTGTCGTAACGGATTTTGATTGGTATAGCGGCGTGCCCCTGTTATCTGGATTGTCTTTCCAGGCGGGATCCAGTGGAATTTCGGTGAACGATATCTTTGCCGATGATGGTATTGACGTAAATGTAAAAATTCGTGAGCGTGCCATTTTGGGAATGAGCCCCAGTGATGAGCTCAGCGGCACGTATCAGGTAGAGTTGTTGAATTTTGGCTTTAGGGGTGCTAACCCATCAGTTTTTTATTCGCTCGGTCTTTATCATGAGGGTGACGCCATAGGGTATTGGTTTAAGGATTATGCCATTCTGGCCGTTGAAGGAAACGCCGATAAATTAAACCAACGGTTTGACTTAGGGCATTTAAGGACGAGAGGGGAAATGCTCAATGTTTTTCATTTTGGTGTTAATAAAAAAGTTAATTCCCAACTCACAATCGGAGGGAGAGCAAAGGTATATTCAAGTATTCTCGATTTTAACTCTACCGGTAATTCGGGATATTTTGTTACGACCGAAGGACAGAATAATATTTTTGCCAGCACCATAAATGCCAATATGGAACTGAGGACTTCTGGTGCCGCATCCTTGTCGAATGCCCAAGATGACGGTAACTTGGCAAGCACATTTCTTAAGAGAGGCCTGTTTGGCGGTAATTTGGGAGTTGGAGTGGACTTAGGTTTTAGTTATAATTTCAATGAACAAACGATTCTAACGGCAAGCGTCCTGGATTTAGGTTTTATTTACCATACCGATAATGTACGATCTTATACTTTAAATGGAAGTGCCACTGTAGAGGGCGTTGAAATTATCCTGCCGGATGCTTTGGCCGATCCTAACAGAGATTTTTGGCAAGATTTGGTGGACGAGATAGAAACCTTTGTTCCATTTGAAAGAAATAGTGAAAGTTACATCAGTTTTAGACCTACAAAACTGAATGCATCACTGCGTTATAATTTTGGAAAACAATTGCCTACAAGAGTTGATTGTGATTGCAAGACCGCCTTTCGTAGCGGTGGTTTTCCACCCAGATATACCAATGGTATCGGTGGACAATTGTATATGATCAATAGACCACGTGGTCCGCAGATGGCCCTTTCTGCATTTTATTTGAGACGTTTGGGGAATGCAATGGCCATTAAAACCACCTATACCGTTGATAAATTTTCCTATACCAATGTTGGCCTAGGGCTAAACCTACAGGCCGGTCCTGTGAACCTGTATGTGCTTGCCGATAATTTACTTGCCTATCGGAACCTCGCGGATAGCCGCTATGCATCCCTTCAATTTGGATTAAATATCATATCTTGGGGCAGGAACTAATAACTTCTGCTGTCCAACACACGGTCCCTCGACTTTTTTGGCATGCTTTTTTCATTAGTTATCCTGTAAACCAAAAAACAGCATACTGTGATGCGCATTCTTTTATCCCTATTTCTAATGACAATTTTTGCCGGAGAGGCAACGGCGCAATTGAACGACTATAAGTATATTATCGTTCCAAAACAGTTCGGAAACTTTAAAAAACCCAATCAGCACTCTACGAGTACGTTGATCAAATATCTTTTTGCTCAAAAGGGATACACGGTCATTTATGATGATAACCTGCCCGAGGACCTTTATGGAAATCCCTGTATCGGGCTAACAGTTCGTTTGAATGATGAATCCTCCCTTTTCACTACTAAAACCACTTTAGGTCTAATTGATTGTAACGGGCGTGAGGTGTTTAAAAGCGAGGAAGGGAAAAGTAAAAGCAAGGTGTTTCGTGAGGCGTACACCGAGGCCATTAAAAAGGCCTTTGTTTCATACGAGAACATTGTGTACGAATATAACGGAAGGGGACAGGCACAGGAAGAACCGGTGACGTTACGCTTTAATAACGATGTCAAACATTTGAAAGAAAATCAGGAGACAACGTCCACTTTGGACAAACATCAAGACCCTATGGTAACACAAAAAGCGACCAAGGACGAACAGTATTTTAAAAGTACGGAACCTAAAGCGTCCAAATATGAAAAAGGCGAAGCTACCACCGAAGTAACGGAGCAAAAGGCAACGGAGGAGGTTCAACTGTATAAAACAAATACGCCGGTCGATTACGATATTGAAAAAAGTACCGGTACAAGTGTAGAAGGTCTTAAGTCCTCCGAACTGTTATATGCCCAAGAAGTAACCAATGGTTTTCAGTTGGTCGACAGCACGCCCAAAGTAGTGCTGAAAATGTATAGGACAGCTGTTCCCAATGTTTACACTGCCACGATAGCCGGTGGCAATGGTGTGGTCTACCAAAAAGACGACAAGTGGTTTTTGGAGTATTATATCGGTGAAAAACAAACGGTTCAGGAATTGAACATCAAGTTTTAACCATTGTACTTATCTTTCCAACGGTTTTTCAAAAAGGTATTTATCGTATCCTCGCGAGGATTGGAACCGGGAACATAAAAGGTGGTCCCACTAAGGCTTTCCGGTAGGTATTCTGCATCCACAAAATTATTGGAGTACTCATGCGCGTATTGATAATCCGCGCCATAGCCCAAATCTTTCATCAGTTTGGTGGGTGCATTCCGAAGTGGCAACGGTACAGAAAGGTCGCCCGTCTCCCTTACCCGTTGTTGCGCTTTGTTGATGGCCAAATAACTGGCATTGCTCTTTGGTGAAGTTGCCAAATAAATGGCACATTGGCTAAGGATAATTCTGGCTTCCGGATACCCTATAGTGGTTACGGATTGAAATGTGGTATTGGCAATGACCAAGGCCGTAGGGTTTGCCAGGCCGATATCCTCCGAAGCCGAAATGAGCATTCTTCGCGCTATAAACTTTACGTCCTCTCCACCTTCTATCATTCGGGCCAACCAATAAACCGCCGCATTGGGGTCGCTTCCCCGTATGGATTTAATGAAGGCCGAAACAATATCATAATGTTGTTCTCCCGTTTTATCGTACAGCACCGTATTTTTTTGCACTTTGCCCATGACGAGTTCATCGGTTACTACAACCTCCTCCGTATCCTCCGAATTGATGACCAGTTCAAAAATGTTCAAAAGTTTACGACCGTCCCCTCCCGACAAGCGTAAAAGTGCCTCCGTTTCGGCGAGGGTTATTTTTTTTGACTTTAGTAAAGTGTCCTCATCCATGGCTCTTTTTAACAGCGCTTCCAGATCGGATTTGTCGAATGCATTTAAAATATACACTTGACAACGGGACAAAAGTGCAGGAATGACTTCAAAACTAGGATTTTCGGTCGTGGCACCGATAAGGGTAACCCAACCTTTTTCCACGGCGGCAAGCAAGGAGTCTTGTTGCGATTTGCTGAACCGGTGGATTTCGTCTATAAACAATATGGGGTTTTTTGCGGTAAAAAGTCCACCACTTTGCTTCGCTTTTTCTATGACCTCCCTAATATCCTTAACCCCGCTGTTGATGGCGCTCAGCGTATAAAAGGGTCTTTTACTTTCGTTGGCGATAATATTGGCCAGGGTCGTTTTTCCCGTTCCGGGAGGCCCCCAAAGAATCAAGGAGGGGATCATCCCCTTTTTGATTTGCGTGGTTAGGGAACCATGATCGCCCACCAAATGCCTTTGGCTCACATAATCGAAAAGGGTTTTGGGGCGTATTCGCTCTGCTAACGGTTCGTTCATATCGTAAAAGTAAAACAATACCATTTTAACTTTGAAATGGCATGTATAGAAATTGAATTATTTTTTAGCTGTTCAACGCAAAAAATGGAAGCATAGCCTTAGCTACGGCTAGATTCCCAGTCAAGCTGGGGACAGGCTTTTTAACAGAATGGATGAAAAAGAAACGAGTTCTTAGTGTTATTTCAAAGTTAAAATGGTATAAACTAAACAAAAGCGGTCGGTTGGCCGTCAAAGATTAAGGACCGTTTGCGTTTTAAAAGGGGGGCTGAACCTAACATACAAGTGGTTGAAACGAGTATGCAGGCGTTTATCTCTCTTACCTTCAGAGTGCTTGTTGCCAAGGTGACAATATTTCAGGTAAAATGGCTATGGCCGATTTATTGCTAAATTTAAGATATGACGGAAGCTCAGCATTTCAAATTCACAAATGCCGTTATAATCGCCCCACTGGTGTCGGTTATCGCCATTTGGACCGTTTTTTGGTTAGAACTGCGTTTGCATACCAACTTTAACGAATTTGGAATAGTGCCCCAAACCTTCGGTGGACTTCGTGGTATATTATTAAGTCCGTTCATACATGGTTCTTTGGAGCATCTTTACAACAACACCCTGCCCCTGGGTATTTTAACGGCGGCCCTGTTTTATTTCTATAGGAAGAACGCCCTGATGGTGCTTTGCATCGGAATAGTGATTTCCGGTCTGGGAACTTGGCTTATCGGAAGGCCTTCATACCATATTGGTGCCAGTGGGCTTATTTACGTATTGGCGAGCTTTATTTTCTTTAAGGGAATCTTTACCAAATATTATCGGCTGATCGCCCTGTCGTTGATCGTGGTGTTTATTTATGGCAGCATGCTTTGGTACATTTTTCCGGTCAAGGAAGGAATGTCATGGGAAGGACATTTGGCCGGTTTCTTAACAGGATTGCTTTTAGCGGTATTCGTAAGGTCGCACATGCCCGCAGCTAAAAAATACGACTGGGAACGGGAAGATTACGATGAGACCGATGATGTGTTTTTAAAGCATTTTGACGAGAATGGAAATTTTATGGAGAATGTAGTACCGGAACAAGAGGAAGAACCGATCGTTACCGCACCAAAGGTGAAAATCACTTATCACTTTAAAAAACGGAAACCTTCCGATACATCGGACTGATTGTGGTCAATGGCGATATTCGATTCCGTTTTTATGGAACCGCTTACGCTGCATTGGATATTCTCCCAGCTCTAGGCGTTTCGTTGGCGTACCGCCTCATATAGAAAAACGGAGCAGGCGACGGCAACGTTCAATGATTTGATTTCTCCTAGCAAGGGCAACTTGGCACTATGATCGGCAGCTTTAAGCGTTGACGGAGCTATTCCCCTGTCCTCGGATCCCATGATGATGGCACATGCTCCTTTCAAGGAGGTTTCATACACGGAAGTATCGGTCTTTTCAGTGGCAGCGATTACGGAAACACCGCTAGCCTGCAAATAAAACACGGCATCCTTGATATGGTCTACCTTAACGATAGGAACCAAAAAAGCGGCTCCCGCAGAGGTTTTGATGGTGTCGGAAGTTACGGGAGCGGCACCTTTTTTCTGGATGATAATACCATCTACACCGGTGCATTCCGCGGTCCTGATAATGGCCCCAAAATTACGGACGTCCGAGAGTTGATCGAGCAATAAGAACAAGGGGTCCTTTTTTTGTTCCATCACGGTATCCACCAATACCGAAAGATCATGAAAACGAATGGGCGAAATATTCGCTACAACGCCTTGATGGTTATTATTCGTAAGCCGGTTCAGTTTTTCGATGGGAACATAAGAAGTGTTCAAACCCTTGGCGCGCACGAGTCGTTCCAATTCCTTGGATAACGTTCCTTGAAGCCCACGTTGCACAAAAACCTTATCAATGGGTTCGTTAGCAGTTATTGCTTCTATAACCGCACGTATCCCATATATTTGGGTGGTTTCTTTCATGGCGTAAAGGTAGCCAAATATCGTATGGTGTTTTGGAAAGGGTTTCTTTTTTTAAAGAATTTCAAGAAATCGTTTTTGGTATTGTCCGATTACTCTACCGTGAACAAAACCCGTTCCGAAATAGGAGTGCCTATAGCGGTAAACCCTTCCAGCACAATTTCAAATGTTCCCGTAATATCGGAGGTAGTAAAGGAGATGGTATTGTTTTTTTGTCGTAACACATAGTCGCCGTTCCACAACAATTGATATCGAAAATCCGGAACATGTTCCCAGGAACCGTCTACGGAACCATAATTTGGTGAAAAGTATTTTTTAACGGGCTGTACCGTGGGAATGTCCACCGGTTTCGAATCGTTTTTAAAAACCGGGACAACGGTTTGGGGCAGTTTGGTGTTGAACAGTACTACGCCCTGATATCTTTGTTTTCCAAAAAACAGGTTCGTTTGGGAAGCGATAATTTCCTCGAAATCACTTGCCGATTGGTCCAGTAATAGCGCATGGTCCTTTACCAACCGACCGTTTAAAAGTACCAAAGCGTCCTTGGTGTCGAACAAAATGGAAGGCGGGGTCCGTACGCGCATTCGATTTCCCGAATTTGCTCCACTGATTTGTATCGGCCCAATGATTTCCCGAATGGTTTCCCGTAGGGTCGGGAACCTGGTGTAATCGTCAAGTCTGAAATGACTTTGTGTCCCCTTTTCCAAAAGGGTTGTTTTTGGGGTCGGGAACAGACTATCGGGCTTTACCGCGAAATAAGATGTTTCTATTTGGTTGTGTACACTTTTTTCCAAAATGGCTTTTTCCATTTTGGGCGACACTTCAAACCGCCTAAACGATATAGCATCGTATGTAATGGCAGGGGTCGGCGTTAATTGTAACTTGGCATTCTCTTGGTCCAGGAGGTCTAAAAAAGCCATTTCGTTCTCGATACCCTTTGGAATAACGATATCAAAACGACCTTCGGCATCTGTTCGATAGATATTGAAACGTTCTGGCTGTCCAGGGACAGAAAGCGCAAGAGACAACGCAGCGGTATTGTCTTCCTCTTTGATGATCGTGCCGGAAAGGATTTTTCCTCTTAGCTCGGGTATAAATAGAATGGAATCGTACCGTGCTTTTTCTTTTTTTTCGGGTAGCAGTGCGGTAGCGTTTGGAGGTTCATATCCAGAAAGAGATCCTGCTTTTCGTATGGAAAGGGAGTAGGAACCTTTTTGCAAGCTAGGGTCTTTTATTGTAATGTTGGCCTGCCCTTCTTTCCTGGTCCCTAAAACTGGCGATGTCATGGAAATCTCTAGCAACGGCGGAGCGGTATTCTTGAACGGCTTCTGGCTTTGGATTTGGTCGTTTCGGTCAATTTCGGCCCCGTATGTTTCCAAAGAATTGTTCGTTTTCGTTTTAGCCGTGGTGTAGGGGTTTACTATGGTAATATCACTTTTAAAAAAGGAGGCCATGCCCCCGTTGCGCATCCATTGGGTATGGGCCAGGAGTTTGTAGTTTCCGGTAGGCAGATTGGTTCCTATAAAAATATCGCTTGTCGCTTTTCCATTGGTAAGGAAAAGGGTTTTTTCAAAAATGGTCTCAAGGGTTTCGTTGATCAGCGTGATGTATGCCACTTTGCTCGTGGTGCTCGATCGTAAGGTTTTACGATCAAGAACATAACAACTGTAATGCACATAATCTCCCGGAAAAAATACGGTGGTGTTAAGATGCAGGTACACGGTTTCTGGTGAAAGCTTTGAAAACGTTTGCGTTTCTTGTGCCTTTGTCCCTTCTTTAAAAAGAAGAAGGAAAAGAACGGTTATGAAGAACTTATGTGGTAAAGGCATATGGTTTTCAATTAATCTATCCAAAATTCGGGAACAATGTTTGTGCCCAGTAAATTACAATCTCCGCAAATGGTCGGTACCATACTAAACGGACCTTCTCCCGGAGGTCTCGGAGATCCCGAGTCGGTAAAGAACTCCAAAGTTTCGTTTTCGATTGCGAGTGCCAATGGGGAATTTCCAAATTGGTCCGTTTCTAAAAGAGGGGAGAGAAAAACATCACAACCAACGGCGTAATTCGGTTCCGTAACATCTTCAAAGAAATCCTCGTAATTAAAAAATATGCGGTTTTCGGAGATTGATGCAACATCGAAAAAACCGCTTACCTTTTTAGTACCTCCAGATACGGTAATGTTCCCGATCAGAAAACCAGGTTGGTTTTGGGACAACAGGCTTCCTTGGTTGGATAGCTTTTGTAAATCGTTATAAAACTCATAAGCACTGCGGCGTTGCACCAGCTGTTTTACCAAAATACTATAGCGGTGGGCAATGATAAAATCCCGTCGTTCTATAAATCGAATCGGTAAGGCGACTACGTTGTCTTCGGCCTGGTTGGTCGTATCAAAAAGTAAACTCCCGGTGGCGTCAACCGTTTTAAAACAGGTCCGTTCCTCCCTTTGTCTGGGTCTAATATCGACGGTCAGTGGGTCTTGGGTAACCACATAGGCTTCGAACGGGCTCCACCTTGGCGCGATAATTTTATAGGTCTCCTCATAAAAATAGCGGTAGTAGCGACTTTCTCCCGAAGGGTCGGTACTGTTGACGGTGATGTTCACGCCTTCTATGCCATTTTCGTCTATTGCCTTTTCGGCAACGACCGAACCGATATTGGAGGTAGTGGATAGCCGCACGGTTTCAGAAACCATTGCGGTACCGTTCTGCGTTTCTATTCGTAAGCTGTAATCCGTACCCGGTAGCGCTTCAAAGGCCTCGACGGATCGGTAGGTGCCCGGAACAATTTCCTCAAAAGCGATTGCCCTATCATTTTCCAGGACGGTTACCGAGGCATTTTGTTCCGGTACGGCCTCGGATGTGCCGAGTGCCGCTGTGTTGCTTATTTTTACAGTATGAAATTCGTTCGTATTGGTTATGGTAGCTTCTACGATAAACACCTCCTCAAAATTACTCTCGGGCAGTTCAAAAGGCTCTACGCAGCGTGTAAATACCAACAGTACGACCAATGCTAGGGCGCAACGAACGGCAATGTAACGTATGTGGGCGTGCTCTTTGTTCAAAATTTGATGTTATAGGTTATCGATGGTACCGGAATATTGAAAATAGCGCTTTGAAATGCTTTTACCTCTCCGCTATCGGTAACAAAAAATACGGAATAGGGATTATTACGGCCCAATACGTTGTATATTGAAATATTCCAAAAACTGTGGGCCAACTTATCCTTTTTATGGTTTCCCTCTAAATTGAAACCAAGGTCCAGCCGATAGTAATCCGGAATTCGGAATTGGTTCCTTGCACTATACAACACTTGTTGTTGTCCATCAAAAGTAAAGGTCCCGGTAGGTATGGTAACCGGCCGTCCCGTTTGGTATATAAAATTCGTGGAGAAGCTGATCCGTTTACTGACCTCATAGTTGGCAACGAAGCTAATATCATGTGGCTTATCAAAATTTGACGGGAAGTACGCTCCGGAATTGATCGTTTCTTCTTGGATATCACTTTGAAAGCGATAGAAGGAACGGCTGTAAGTGTACCCTAGCCAGCCATTGAGTTTGCCATAGTTTTTCCGCAATAGCAACTCTGCTCCATAGGACTCACCATCGCCCTGTAAGGTTTCGGTTTCAACATTTTCGTTTAACAAAAGCTGCGCGCCCGTTTTAAAGTCTAATACGTCGCTAAGCCGTTTGTAAAACCCTTCCATACTCAGGGTATATTGTTCTTCGGCAAAATTCTTGAATAGGCCCGTTGAAGCAAACCACGCCTGTTGTGGGCGAATGTTGGTGTCGGATAGGGTATAGGTGTCTATCGGGGAAACCGTAGTATTGTTGGAAAGGGAATGCAGGTACTGTACCGTATTGTTGATACTCGCTTTTACGGAAAGATCTTCTTGTAAGGTGTACCGGGCACCGATACGAAGTTCCGGGTACAGATAGGTTTTGAAAAAATCCCCTTTCTCAAAGCTTTCCGTTCGCTCTACGGTAGTATCGGTTCGCGGTTCATTGGCTTCATATACCCGTTGTTCGGATGGACCGATGGCGTTGAACATGGAGAGGCGAACCCCTAAATTCAGTTCAAAGGCTTCCGAAAAATCAATTTTATCCGAAACGAATAATGCAGACTCCAATCCATGCTCTTCGGTCAGTTTTATCGCTTGGATCTGGCTTTCGGGGGTCAGGCCTTGTATGGCCCCTGGCTCTAAGGAATAAAGTTTGCTTTCAATTCCGTAGGAAAGGGCGTGCTTTGGATGCAGGCGATAATCCATTTTCACCTTTAATTGGGTTTCCCGGATACCGTAATCAAAAGCGAAGTCTACCTCGGGTCTTCCTTCAAAATCGATGTTGAAACGATATTCATTGTAGGATAGTTTAGCGGAACCCCTATGTTTTTCATTGAACACATGGTTCCATTTAAGGGTGGCCAACCTATTTTCATAACCATAAAGGGAATCTTGGGTAATACTAAAGGCATCTTTACTAAAATAGGCCGTTGCCTCTATGGCATTGTTATCGTTCAATGTATGGTTGTATTTGGCTACTATATCATAGAAATAAGCATTTCTCCCTTGTAAAGAAGGCTCATCGATCGCGTTTAAGATCCAGTCCGAATAGGTACCTCTGGCCCCGATGAGAACTCCCCCCTTTTTGTCCCATATCGGTGCTTGTACCATTATATTGCCCGTTACCGGACCGATAGAGGCTTCTCCCTGAATTTTTTCGGTTTTGGCGTCTATGGTCTTAATATTGAATACAGAGGATAGCCGTCCCCCATATTCAGAAGGGATATTGCCCTTAAAAATATCAACGGATTCTACCGTAAATGGGTTCAAGGCGGAGAAAATGCCAAAAAAATGGGAAGGATTGTAAAGCGTGGAACCATCCAAGAGAATGAGGTTTTGGTCGGTTTTACCACCTCTTACATTATAGCCGGCTGCGCCTTCGCCCGCAGATGTGATGCCCGGTAATGTGGTAGCTACCTTCAAAAGATCCCGTTCCCCTAAAACAACGGGTATGGTTTTTGATTCTTCCGACCCGATATTGCTACTTCCTATTTCCGTTTCTTGAATGTCCGCATTGTTATTCGCCCTTAGCACCACTTCTTGTAATTGTTCTATTTGTTCGGAAACAACGAGGTCCAGTGTTCCGTTGCCATAAACGATGATGGGCTGGTTCAAGCGCTCTAATCCAATGGCATCGGTCAAAAGCGTTGCTTTTCCTGCTGGCACAGAAAGGGTATAAAACCCTTTTTGGTCGGTCACGGTGTTTTTGCCACCTTCGATCCGCACCAGTACATTGGGTATGGGGGCTCCCGTTTCCGCCGTTCTTACGATTCCGGAAAGTTTAAAAGCATTGGAGATGTTTCCTTTTTGTTGCTTACCAATGGTAACGGTCCGTTTTGTATTCCGTTGGTTTTGCTGATTTTGGAACGCTACCGAAAGTGCGGCGTTTTCTTCTTCGGAAGATACAGGTATACTATCGTTGGTTCGTTGTTTGGGAAAGAAACCTTCGGGGAGATAATCATAGATCAACTGCCCTTTGGTAAGCACCACCTTTTTTCCGTCGTAATAGTAGTAATTGAAATCGGTTCCCTTTAGCAGGGATTCCAGTAGGGTACCCAAATCGTTTGCCGATAGCTCCTCCGCGATGGGCGTGTTGTCAAACCACTCCGGGATGTAATAAAAAGGGATTCCCGTTTGTTTTTCCAACTGTTGTAAAACTTCCAATCTGGTACGACCTTGAGTGGTAATGGAAACCTCCGTTTTTTCCATTTGCGCGAAGAAAAAATGCGGAAGTAGCAACAATACGGTAAGTGGAAACAGTATTTTCATTCTACCGCGATTTTAGGTTTTAAGGATGCCAAATGCAGCTCGTTCAACAGTAATAACAGAATTTCCGGTTTTTTTCGTTGCTTTCTGGAATAGGGTTTTAGTATTCCATCGATGTGCTGGTGCTGCTCTGGAAAGTACTGGTAAAGGTCTTTCTCCGAATCGATTAAAAACATTTCATTACCGCGCTGTACATAGCACGTTTTAGTGGCGGTATACCGGTCGTAAAGTTCATTTTTTTCCGCATATTTCTCCTGAACCTTTTTCTGATGTAGCACAAAAACCTGGAACGAGGGATTTGAAGACTTTTTTTCGTAAAAAATAGGATTTCCGTCGGACGAAAGTTTCATTTCGAAATTGCGTTTATCCATGGAAAAGGAAGTCACCAAATCGGTGAACAAGGTTATGGAAAGCAAATCCGTTTCTGGCGGGGGTTTCATCTGTAATTCTTGTTTTACGCTGTCGTATCGTAGCGATACATTATAGTACTGTTGTCCTCTGTAAGTTATGTTGCCCGCTCGGTAAAAGCGTGTGTCGTGAAACGGATTGTTTTCGCCGGAAATTTTAGGATAAGGAGTGTTCGGCTTTCCGAAGTAAATACCTGAATTTACGTATGGAAAAATAGCATCGTAAACTTGGTGTTTTTTTTCATGCTCCAAGTTGATTTCCTGAGCAAAAGAGGACAAAGAAAATAGGAAAAGATAAAAGAGAGGATTTTTCAATATTTATGAATTCTAATTAAGTCGGAAAGTACGAAAAAATGAGCTTTATAACACCTGTGGTTTAGAAATACAAAACTTTTAGATACCGAAAAATCTACTTTTGGCCTTATGTCAAAGCAAAGCAGTTTGAGTAGTATTAAATCGGTATGCTCATGTCTTCTGGTTTTGTTGCAAATTACAGGTAATACCTCCAATATTGAGAACCCAAACTACTGGTAAAAAAGTGACTTGACGAAACACGATTTGGTTGCTGGCAGCGGATGTTTAAATCAAGGTATTGCATTTATCTTGGCTAAATATCCTTTTGTGGTACAGATTTCAATCATTTTCCCATCAGTCCTACTAACTTTTAGAATGCCATTGGTAATGAGTTCTGGTCCGTTTAAAATTTTATAATTTCCGGTACGTTTCAATTTTGACGCTAAGACGCGGATGATATCCAGTTTGTTGGATCTGTCTTTACCTTTTTTTCCATTGACCTCCAAAAGAATCATTTCTTGGTTGGGAAGATAGTAGCCTATTGCGATACTATCTCCTTTGGTAACGTGCGTGAATTTTAAACCATCGACATATAATGCGTCTTCAGACCCAAATAAAAATGGTGCTGAGTACTCTATGCTTACGCTTTGGGATTGTTGGCAAAATAGGTCCTTCTGGGTACATGAATAATTTGATATTGTGCCAAACAAGCCTATCATGGACGGAATTATAAATTTACGAATATTGATATTGGTTATCATATGGACTAAACTTTGATAAAATTAAGAAAGGCCGATAACAGTTTCTGTTACCGGCCTTAAAAATAATATAAAGTTGTTAATTACAACTTGTGTTTAATATATGAAGTCTCTATTTCTCCAGTCATTATCGCCGGTAGCAGTACCTTCCTGACCCGCAGCTGTTTCTCCTCCAAAGGTATAAATTTCATCTTGGGTAATTTCCAATTCCGAAGCTGGAACTGGAAACATTGTCGGAGAACCTGCCTGTAACATATCATGCCGTCTCATGAATGCCCATTCAATACACATTCCAGAAGCCAAATCCAATTCAATGGAAACCTCATATAATAGTGCATTCAGAACATTATCGGCTGCGGCAGTCGTTGACTGATTGCCTTTACTAACTCTTGGAGAAGCATCTAAGGCGGCAACAGCAGAAGCAAAATCACCTTTTCTATAATAACATTCCGCTTTGATGTAGTCCAATTCGGCTGCAGCGAAAATGTTCACTGGGATACCGGTCTGGTTTTGATTGTTGCCATTAAAGAACTTGATGGTCTTGTAACTGGAAAATAATTGTCTACCCCTAGAGGCCCTTAAAAATCCAAATTCCGGACCAACATAGGCATAATACTCATCTACCCTTGGGTCATCGGTTACTACTGGGTCAAGTACAACGGTCTCGTCTAAGGGATAATCAGTATCGTAAGAAGGATCGAACAAACGCTGAATTTTAATATCCGTTGGCATATATCCGGCGGGACTCAAATCAAACAATGACCAGTCTTGAAGATTATTAAAAAATACTGCTTCTGTTGACGTTGGTGCCAAGTCCTCGGTTATGCCGTTGTTGGCATAAGCAAGAACGGCATCATAATCTACACTTTGTGCCTCCGCGTTCGTTCTTGGCATTCCGATTGTTAATCTGGCCAAATAACTATTTGCTAAAGCAACAAATCTCGATTGGTCAATAACCTCGCCGTTAGGATAAATTGCATACTGAAATCCGCTTTCTCCTTGAGCGATTGAAATAGCTTGCTCGATGTTGGCAACTGCCGCGGCAAACACCTCTTGGTACGTTGAAAATTCAAGTGTGTTAGGGTCAGTATCAGGATTCACGATGTACGCCTGATTGTAAATCAAGGCAAGATATCCTTGAGCAATACCCTTATCAAAATAGGCACCTGCAAGTTCTTGGTTCGTAAGATCGTTATCTTCATCGATTACCGTATTTCCATCAATTTCAATATTCCCGATAACAATATTTGCATTATTGATTACGGAGTTGAAATCGTTCCAACCGCCACCTGCTTGACTAGGTAGGTCATCGTTGGAGGTTGAGTTTATTATTTGTCTCCTTGGTTGATCACAAAAGTCCCAAAACCCACTGAAAGCGTTAGTCGTCGAAAATTGATCAGCTAAACCACGGAAATAAATACCGGTAAAGGCAATTTGACTGGTCATCAATGCCGAGTGATTGGAAACATTAAAGTTCTGAAAATCACCAGCATTTGCCAACACCCTTCCTGCATCCGCTTGGTTGTCGTTGGGAATATTAAATTCTTCCTGGGAACACGACATGATTCCCAAAGCGGTTAATAAATAGATTACTTTTTTCATAATGCTTTTTTTTTAAAATGTTATCAAGATTGAACCTGCAAACAGTCTGAAGTTTGGAAAAGAGAACTCATCAATTCTAAATATTGGACTCCCGGCTAAGGCAACTTCCGGATCATAGCCGGTGTAATCGGTGAAGGTCCAAAGATTTCGTCCTGATAAGGTCAATTTAATTGCTTCTAGCGGCAATTTCGGTCCTAAAATCTCTTTATCAAAGGTATAAGATAAGGAAATTTCACGAATCTTTACAAAAGTAGCATCTTCAACAAAATAGTCGACCGGCGCAGCGCCGTTATATATGGTCGAACTGGCATTTGCATAAGAGGCCGGTTGGCCTGCAGCACCAAAAACATCTAGGTCGGCATGTCTATCATTAAAATAAAGAAATTGTCTTGAGTAATTGTACACATCTCCTCCAATTTGAGTATCCACTAATGCGTACAAACTCATGTTTTTATAGGTAAATGTATTTCTAAAACCCATTACCAAATCTGGATTGGTATCACCAATAAAACCTACATCGAGCTGATTGGTATCTGCATTCCATTTACGGATTGCTTGTTCACCACCGGCATTTACCAGTCCCGTTTCTCCTTCGTTTGCAGTAACAATTACATGGCCAAATTCATTAACACTGAAGTCGCTTAACGGCAAGTTTAATCCCTCATTAATCACTAATCCATCTTGTACGGTTAAATCATCTAAAGATTTTACTAAACTATTTCCGTACATCGCTCCATAAGGTTGTCCTGGTTCGACTCTAAAAACGTTTACTGCCGGCAATGCGTCTACTCTATTAATTACGTTATCACCAAATCCGACTATGTTTCTGTTGAACGGAGCAACGTCCCCTAAGCTGACGATTTGGTTGTCCACCGTAAAGGCGGTAATACCGAAGTCCCATTTAAAGTCATCAGTCTCTACTGCAGTTCCAAAAATGGAGGCTTCATAAGCCGTGTATTCTGTTTCGGCCACATTTTGTCTTTGGACGGTTCCCGGTACAGCACCAGATAAGGGCACTGTAATTATAGCTCCCTCCGTTTTTGAGTTAGCATAGGTAAAAGAAGCGTCTATATTGTTCCAGAGTCCAACATCAACACCTACCTCCAATTCGCTGATTTCCGGCGATTGCAAATCAGGATTTCCAATTTGATTAGGGCTTATTCCCGTTTGTGCAACAGAAAAAGTTTCAAAGATATCACCAAAGTTTGGTCTTAACCCTGCGGTACCGTAAGACGCTCGAAACTTTAACTCTGTAAGCCAATCGGATTCAATATCTTCACCCAATCTATACGCCATAGAACCTCTGTAAAATACTTGATCTCTATTGTCCTCACCGAACAAAGAACTTCTATCTGTTCTAACAAATGCTCCCAAAATTAATTTCTCCTTCCAGTCAAAATCTGCAGAAAGAAAAACATTTTGTGTTTTCTCACGGTTCTGACCTGAGAAGAGTAAAATGTTTTCGGTTCCTTGTTGAAGGTTTCTAACTCCCTCTGTCAAAAAGTTTGAGGCCTGCGAACGATTAAAAGATTGTGTTTTATCTTCAAAAAGGTAACGCAAAGAACTCTTTACGGTAAAATCCCCAAATGCCTTGTTGAAATTAAGTTGCGCATACGAATTCACACGGGCATAAGTAGCATTGAGTATTGAATAAAAGCCATTATCAACGTCAGGTGCTCCCTGAACGCTGCTTTGATATCCTTTTGGAGTAAACTCTTCGAATTGTGTCGAACCTCTGTCTGTTGAAATTTGCCCTTCAAAAAAGAGGTTGTCCGTTAGGCTATACTTTGCGGTAATACCGGAAACTAATCTTGAACTCACCAAGGTATTTCGTTGTTGTGATGCGACATAAAGTGGATTTTGATATTCACCAATAAACCCGTTATCTGGGTAAAAGGGGAAGAATTCACCATTTTCATCCCTAACTTCCAAATCTGTTGTCGGGTCTCCGGTAAGAAGGTTGAAAAAGAGGTTGTCGCCTTGACCACCTTGTGTTACTTCCTGTCCTGTTCTTCTCACAACGTAATTTGTGAAATCAACTTTAAACCGATCGGACATGTTTACAGTCATGTTCAACCTTGCGTTCTGTCTTTTGGTTTCCTCTAAACCATTAATAATGCCACCAACTCTGTTGTCTTCAATAGAAGCAAAGTAAGAAACTTTATCTAATTTCTGAGAAACATTTACCGTTGTCAAACGATAGGGTTGCGTGGTGAGCAAACGTTCTACATTATCAATTATCTGTCCGGGCCACGGGTTGTCAAAAATCCCATCGGGATCGGCGATAGGGTTTCCACTGTCGTTTAACGCAAAGTTTCCATTTGCATCCAAAAGTCTATCATGATTTACAGCAAGAGGGTAGCTTCTTTGAATATTTGAAAAACCGTGTTCTTGGCGAAAGTTTACTCTAGGTTTGTCGGTTGTTCCTTTCTTAGTGATAATTTGGATTACCCCATTACCTGCCAAAGATCCATAAAGTGAAGATGCTGCAGCACCTTTTACTACTTCGATTGATTCAAAATCTTGTGTACTAAAGTCTACTAGACTTCCTTCGGTAATTATCCCATCAACGATTATCAGGGGAGCAGTACTACCTTCAATAGAACTGGCTCCACGTAAAATTATAGCTGAGTTACGAAGTGGATTACCACCACCTTGAACGATTTGTGCACCTGCTACCTTACCTATAAGCGCGGACGCCGCATCTGGGGTAGGTACTGTTTGTACCCCTCCAACTGGGACTGTCTCTACCTTAAAAGCCAACTTCTTTTTAGAAGTTCCCTGGGCGACACCTGTAAGTACAATCTCGTCTAGCGCTTGAGCGCTCTCCGTCATTTGTACATTGATGGTGTTGGATGCACCGATGGTCACTTTTTCGTTCTTTTGACCAATGTAGGTGAAAAGAAGGGCCTGGCCTTCACTTCCCTTAATGGCATAGTTTCCATCAAAATCGGTTTGGGTACCACTGGTAGTTCCCACTACCAAGATGTTTACCCCAGGAAGCGGTAAGCCGTCTTGATCGGTCACCGTACCGGTAATCGTCTTGTCTTGTGCAAACGTCGAATGCACAATAAACGCTAATAGTAGCGTTAAGAATCCGTTTAGTTTTGTTCTCATTTTTTAATTATTTGAATTAGCTAGCGGCAAAAATCAAAAAAGGAAGTTAATTATCCAAACCTTTTTTAATAAAATTTTAACGCTGCGCATATTAATTTCAGGCCCTGACGCGATTTTGTTCGGAATAAAAATGACGATGCCTTGTGCGTGTGTTGAATGCTTGCTCGTATTTGTTTTACATTATTTATGTAACTGTAGGTTATCAAATTGTGATTTTTATGCGGGTATTACTTGAGCGGAACGGGTGTATTCGGTCCTTGGATCTAGTGAATTGAATTTCCTTCGGAGATTTTAAAATCTTGATGAATTTCTGAAGGGAAAGTTTTTTAGACCTACTTATATTCAATCAAAATTTAACAGTTTCGTAAACAATTTGTTTAGGGTGTCGGTTCAAAACGAACAATAACCCAATTTTTTCGTGATGAACCGATAAGGGCGTTTTTGCCTTTTTTCACCCATACGAAATCCTGGTTCTAACATATAATGAGCTCATTGGCTTTAAGGCTCTCTTCGTGCTTTGTTGCAAGTGGAATGATTTGAAAGTAAACTGTTACTGTCCTATGCCGGTTAGTGCTAAGGTTCTAAACAAGGATACAAAGGTTCCTGTATTTTCCCTACAATAATGAGCAGTAATAGTCCTATATTTAGCCATGCCTTTTAAGCAATTTCCTTTTTACCGACAGCTGGACCAAATGGACTGTGGTCCCACCTGCCTTCGTATGGTGGCCAAACATCATGGAAAGGCATATTCTCTCGATTTTCTTAGAAAAAAGGCCAATATTACCCGGGAAGGGGTTTCCATGGGCGGTATTGCGGAAGCGGCCGAAGAAATAGGTTTTCATACCCTTGCGGTCAGTCTGGATTTTGAGACACTGGACGAAGAGGTTCCGTTACCATGTATCGCCCATTGGCGGCAGCGGCATTTTGTGGTAGTGTACGAGATAAAAAAGGATACCGTATACGTGGCCGATCCCGCGCATGGGCTGGTAAAGTATAAAAAGGCCGATTTTCTGGAAGGCTGGCTGGGCAAAAATGCCGGGGAACGGACCGAAGGCTATTTACTGCTTTTGGAGACCACGCCGCGTTTTTTTGAAAATGATATTGAGGAAAAATCCGAATACGGCTTTAAGTTCTTGTTCTGGTACTTCAAGCCGTATAAGAAGTATATCGGGCAGCTGTTTTTGGGATTATTGGTAGGTAGCTTGTTGCAGCTTATTTTTCCTTTTTTAACGCAAGCTGTGGTCGATTATGGTATCAATTACCAAAACCTGCATTTTATCTATCTGATATTGGCGGCCCAGTTGATGCTGTTTATATCGCAGACCTCGGTCGATTTGATCCGGGGGTGGATATTGCTCCATATGACCAGTAGGATCAATATCAACCTGATTTCCGATTTTTTATTGAAACTAATGCGATTGCCCATTGCGTTTTTCGACTCCAAAAACACCGGTGACATCATACAGCGGATATATGATCATGACCGCATCCAGGATTTTCTGTCCAGTACAACGCTGAACACCTTGTTTTCAGCATTCAATATCGTCATTTTTGGGTTCGTGTTGGCCTATTACGATTGGACGATTTTTGCCATTTTCTTTCTCGGGTCGTTCATTTATATTGGATGGACCTTACTTTTTTTAAAGAAACGGGAAGAGTTGGATTATAAGCGTTTCGATCAGGCGGCCGATAACCAAAATAGTATCTATCAATTGATTTCCGGAATGCAGGAGATAAAGCTCAACGGTTCGGAACGACGAAGACGGTGGGAATGGGAGGCCATCCAGGTCAAACTTTTTAAGGTTTCCATCAAGAGCTTGGCATTGTCCCAAACGCAAAATACCGGAGGCCGTTTTTTTAATGAGCTCAAGAATATCCTCATCACTTTCGTAGCGGCGAAATCCGTAATCGACGGTAGTCTTACCCTGGGTATGATGCTTTCCGTACAATACATTATCGGTCAATTGAACCTGCCCATCAATAATTTTATCACCTTCATCCAAACCGGACAGGATGCCAAAATTAGTTTGGAGCGCCTGGCCGAGATACATTCCAAGGAAGATGAGGAAGTTTCGGACGACACCCTGCTAAAGGAACTGCCGGAAAAGAAGGGAATAGCCGTTAAGAACCTGGGCTTTAGATATGGGGGAAGTGCATCGCCAATGGTGCTGGATGGCCTGAATTTTGAAATACCTGAAGGAAAGGTGACCGCCATTGTAGGTGCCAGTGGTAGTGGAAAAACCACCTTGATAAAGTTATTGTTGCGATTTTATGAACCGACAACGGGCGAAATTACGGTGGGCAGTTCAAAGTTACAGTCGTTGGGAGTGTCCTTCTGGAGAAAAAACTGTGGAAGTGTCATGCAGGACGGCTTTCTGTTTAGCGACACCATCGCCAGAAACATTACCGAGTCGGATTCAGAGGGTGTTTTAGATAAAAAGCGACTGTTGCACGCTGTCGACGTTGCCAATATTGAAGATTTTATTACCCAATTGCCTACCGGTTTCAATTCAAAGGTGGGTAGCAGCGGTACCAATGTAAGTGGTGGGCAAAAGCAGCGGATATTGATTGCAAGGGCGGTGTATAAAAACCCGAATTATATTTTTTTGGACGAGGCGACCAGTGCACTCGATGCAAACAATGAAAAAGTGATCATGAACAAATTGGATGAGTTCTATAAAGGTAAAACCGTGGTTGTTGTTGCCCATCGGTTAAGTACCGTTAAAAATGCCGATCAAATTATTGTTTTGGACAAAGGGAAAATGGTCGAAATAGGGAATCATCAAGAACTGACCGCGAAAAGGGGGCTGTATTATACCTTGGTGAAAAATCAGTTGGAACTAGGAAGCTGATATGGAAGAAGAAGTGCCGGACATAGAACAAAAGATAGCGGGGCTCGATGAGCGTTCCGGTCAAGTGAAGGAAATTTTGGGAAAGGCACCCAATTGGGTGGTGCGTTCCGGTATTTCCGTTGTTTTCGTAATCGTATTGGGCGTGGTGACAGCCGCGGCATTGTTAGGGTATAACGATATTATTTCGGCCGACATCGTCATCACCAGCAAGAACCCCCCGGTGTATTTGGAAGCGAATCGAGAGGGGAGATTGACCCAGCTTTTTGTAGCTCCAAATCAAAACGTGACCAAAAACCAGGTGTTGGCCGAAATCGAAAATACGGCAAACTACGAAGACGTGGCTTATTTGCGAGAAAAGATAGCCGGTTTTAATAGTGGAACGATGTCCTTGGATTCCTTAAAACAAGAGTATCCGCCATATCTGGATTTAGGACCCGTGCAGCAGGCGTATGGCCGTTTTTTAACGGACTATCAAAACTATATTTTGTTCAACGCGCTGTCCCCAAATCAGAAAGAATCTGCCATGATCCAGCAGCAGTTGACGGAGCAAAGGCGTTTTTTGGAGAAGCAAGAACGACAGATGGGTATTTTCAAGGAGGATCTTCAGCTCTCAAAAAGTAGTTTTGAGCGCAATCAAAAACTATATGAAAAAGGAGTGGTTTCCAAGGCGGAGTTTGAAAATGCCTCAAGGGCCTATCTTTCCGATAAACAAAACTATGAAGGGTTCTTAACCAGTATGTCCAATACACAGATCGCGATAGCCAATTTTAATAATTTATTGACCAAATCGGACATCCAAGGGGCGGAATTTGAAAATAGCTATGCACAAAAATTGAATGAGGCCTTTCAGTTTTTAAAAAATGAACTGACCCTTTGGGAACAGCAATATCTGGTAAAAAGTCCCATAAATGGAAAAGTGACCGTATTCGACATCTGGAACCAATACCAAAACGTAAATGCGGGAGAGGTTTTATTTACCGTAGTGCCCGAGAATTTGGATGGAATCGTAGGTAAGGTGACCTTACCGGTACGGAATTCGGGTAAGGTAAAAGTGGGGCAAAAAGTGCTTGTGAAATTGGCGAATTACCCTTTTGAGGAGTGGGGGAGCGTTACCGGTGAAATACAATCGATATCATTGGTGCCCAAACAGGGTGAAGAATCGTTCTATACCCTGTTCGTCAGCTTTGGAGATTTGACCACCTCCTATGGAAAGAAAATTGATTTCAAACAGGAAATGCAGGGTACCGCGGAAATCGTGCTGGAAGAGCTCACTGTGCTCCAACGGATCTTCTACCAATTTAGAAAGGCGTTCGAACGGTAATGTCGGCACCCCTTCTTTACTATTTTACATACTTGCCGTTGGCTTTGCCAAAGAAGGAGGATGAACTAGAGATCAACTGCTTGTGCCCGCTTTTTTTTGAATGGCTGCCGCCGTCCGATAATAGCGGTATAGAAAGTCGTAACAGACCATTTCGTTCAATCGGTTTTTGGATTTGAAAAGACGGTTCATCAGCATGTGTATATAACTGCCCAAAAGACCGTTCATTGGCATTTCCAATAGATTTTGAGCCACAATGGCCATGATGTCGTTCACTATCGGTGCAATATGGGCGCTCTTGGTTTCCAACACTTCCAAGATCGGGGCGTGGTCCGGATCGGTTTCTTTAGTGAACACCATAAAGGAAGCTATCCGGGAGCGGTGTGCGCGGTATTTGGCGTCCAATTGCTTCTTTAAGGGCCTTCCCATTCCAAATTCTGCTCCAAACCCTGTTTTCAGGTGGTCCAACAACACTAGTTTTTCATCCAAAGTGTAAGAGAAATGGGTCAGTAAATGGTCTATCGATCGCAATCCGAACAACCATCGTAGCGTTTCGCCCTCATCTCCTTCGATCAGGTCCAAAAAAGAAGCGGTTGCCATGCTGTCAAACTGGAACAGACTTTCCGATAGGACAATGGTGTTAGTTCCATAACGCTCCAATTCCCTCTGATACGTATCCAACTGTATTTTCCAAATAAGGTCCCTTTCCAAAAAGAGGTTCAAGGGTTCGTGAAGGGCTCCCAGAATAGTACCGATATCTGATGTTGATGCACTTAAAAACCGTACCCTTAAATGGTGTTCCGGATCGGCATAACGGATAAAAAACCATTTTGTAATACTGCCCGAAGCCAAAAACCGATCCGCAAGCGGTGCAATAACTTCGGTGAGAATGGTGTCGGCCGTTTTGTGTCCGGTGTAGATCTTGTAGTAAACCCACTCACTCCCGATGGCGAAACTACGTTTGGTGTTTTTTTTAGGATGGTCTTTCTTCATTGCTACGTTCGCTACGGTTATAAAAGGATATGATCATTTGATTGGAATAGTGGCCTTGCGCCGAACTTACGGTTCCTTCTTTTGAAAAAAGGAACTCGGAGAGGGTGAATTGCGATTTGTTTTTTACGCTATCCAATAGCATTTGTACCGATGTGGCGTTGGAAAAATTGATTAGCAATTCGTTATCGCCTTCGGTGAGAACAACATACTGGGGAAGTTTTAGTTGCGATTGCCATATTTTAATCTTTTGTAATAAGGCCTTTTCATCATCGATAACATTCGATAGGGTAGTAAGCTGTTCCTTATCAATGTTCCAGGTGGCACGATGAAATATAAGGTTGCGATAGGTGACCCTTGGTAAAAAAGACCGGTTTTCTCCTAAATAACCATACCTAAAATAAAGTCCGCCCCGCAGGCCTTGGTTTTGTAGGTCGCATAAAAAGTGATATATGGGTAACGCATTGGCCGAAAAGTTATGTGCGTTGGTCAATCTGGGCAGCACCTCCATGTTATTTTTTTTGGAACGGAGCAAGATCCGGTCGTTCCTTATGGAAATGTAGAGGTCACTAATGGGAAGTTGCTTTTCCAAGCTTTTTGCAGATTTGGCGAGATAGGGTATTTCATGGGTCCGAAACGAAGGCCGCGTTAAAATATTACCCACTCTTGATTCGGGAAGATGGACAATTTCCGCTAAAATTTTATCCGGGTTCAGCTGTTCTTCCTTTGCCGTAATCTTTTGGGCTTGGAGCGCTAAGGAGGGGTCGCCATGGCAAAACCGTCCCAAAAGGTTTGCGGCACTCGAACCGCCGACGCCGGGAAGGAGTATTTTCTGCTCCCCATTTTCTTCAATGACGCTTACCATTGCCGATAACGTATCGGGAAGGTCGTCCCAGTGGGCCGACATTTCTTCAAAATCTTTGTCCTCTAGGATTATAGGGGTATTGCCGTTTTCATCACTTGTGATCAATTTTTTTTCTAAAACACCAAGCGCTGGATGCCAGTTTAGGGTTTTGGACTCGGAATTCGAATTCGTTTGAGGGAGTAGCAGGTCGTCCACTAGGGGGTTCACATCTCCGCTGCCGCCCGTTTGAAGATATCCAATGCCCGTTTCCACATCCATAACCTTGGCAAGCGGCATCTCCCGTTCTTCATAGCGCTCCCGAAACGCGTTTTTGAACTTTGTTAGATTGGTTTCCCTGGGTACGGGTGTCATGCGGTTTAAAAGTGTCATTGCCTGCTTTACACTTTTGGCGATGTCGTTTGACAATTGGTTCGAGCGATGCGCTAGTTGGAGGTTCGTTTGAAAGAGATATTGCAAATTATAAGTGGTCGGCCCCGTTTGTAGATGCGTTGCAATATCCAAATACGATTTGGGGTCATTGCCCATTCGTTCATCGAGTTGTCCGATTCTTTTTTTTGTGGTCTCCAAAAAAAGGGTTTCCGCTTCTACATGTTGTAAGGGAGACAATACGTGCTGAATCTGTTCCAGAAACGCCGGCCCCGATACGGAGGGTTCCATGGCGCCAACGAGAATTTGGCTGTCGATAAGTTCATTTAAAAAATCCGAGGCCTGATCTTTCGGAATGTCTTTTTCGGTCAATATTTTCACCAGATGCTCAAGAGTCGCTCCAGTAACGGCACCGTATACAATGTTCTTTAGATAGTCCGAAAAGTCCACTTCGATAATATGATGTTGTCTTCGGCTATTCTGATAATAATACTCAATATACCTTAAGGTGTCACCAATGGGATACATGCTGGAATTTGGATAGAACGGCAATTGTTCGCGAATTGCTTTCTTCTTGGACAGGTCTTGGGAAAGGGCTACCAAGTAGTTCATGTCCAGGCCAGTGTGTCGTTTATAGCTTTGTGGCGAAGACAGCTCAATTTCCGTATGTTCGGCGAAATTTCCGGTTCCGCAGCCCGCAAAAAGACCAAAAGGAGTACATCTGGTGGCCATTCGGGTAAGGTATTTCAATAGGGAAAGGCGTAGCTTTTTCTCTTTTTTTACTTCCGTTGATGCGTTCAGCCACTTTTCTATTTCGGCATATAACGAGGGAGAGGCCAGAAAACAGGACTCCTTAACGATTGGGAGGTCGAAGGCCGCTTTCAATTGCGCTTTCGTGACAACGGGCTGCGAAGTAAGTTTTTCGATAAAATCGATACTGAATATCGGGGTCCTAAGCACATATTGTGGGAAATGGTCGTAAGGGTTTTTCATTTAAAAGTGCTGTTCATTTTATTGTGGTAAAGGCCACGGTGTTTCAATGGATATCACAGACAACTTTGAATTTATTTGGATTAACTGTATATGCCAATTATTGGGAGCAAAGCCGTACGTAAGAAAGGTAACATGTTCCTTAATAGGAATTTGATGAAGATAAGACATCATGATGAATTCTTGAAAATTTTTGCTTTTGTTTAACCTTGGACTTTTCAAGACGGTTTATTGATAACAGGTCATGGAGTATTTGCCAACAGAAAGCGCATGAAACGGAAAGCCATCATGGACAATGACGATTTAGTGTACTGTAGAAAAGTGTCCTGGGACATTTAGGAATTGTACTATCTATGGGCGGCATCTAAAAATGGTATTTTTTTGTGTTTCGGGCTCGTCTTTTTGGTTCTTTGTCCACATCCAAATGGGTGTTATAAGGTTGGGGGCCTATCAATACGAGAAAACGTGAAAAGTGGCTTATTTTTACTTGGGGTGCCCGTTTTGTGCAAAGTGTCCATCAACTTGTTTGGGCAATTATCGAATTCTCCTTAAAATTTAATGCTTCTTCATTTGAATTATTCGTAAATATCACTACATTTGCCGACCCTTAAAAATAGAGGGTAAGTTTTATACAATAATATAGTATGCCAACAATTTCACAATTAGTACGAAAAGGAAGAACCACGATTACTAAGAAGAGTAAATCGGCTGCTTTGGATTCGTGTCCCCAACGAAGGGGTGTTTGTACGCGTGTTTATACTACTACGCCTAAAAAACCAAACTCTGCCATGAGAAAAGTGGCCAGGGTTCGTTTGACCAATGGTAAGGAAGTGAACGCTTACATTCCCGGAGAAGGACACAACTTGCAAGAGCACTCGATAGTATTAGTAAGGGGAGGAAGGGTGAAAGATTTGCCAGGAGTTAGGTATCATATCGTAAGGGGTGCACTCGATACTGCAGGTGTCGCGGGCAGAACCCAACGGAGGTCTAAGTACGGAGCAAAACGCCCAAAGAAGTAATTAAAAGGTAAAAGGGTTCCATGGCATAATAAGTTGTGGAATGTTTATCGAAAAAACTTTAGAAAGAAGTAATGAGAAAAAAGCAGGCAAAAAAAAGGCCATTGTTGCCCGATCCAAGGTTTAACGACCAATTGGTGACCCGTTTCGTCAACATGATGATGTGGGACGGAAAGAAATCCGTGGCGTTCAGTGTTTTCTACGATGCAATGGATATCGTTGAAGAAAAAAAGACAGACGAAGAAAAAAGTGCTTTGGAGTTGTGGAAAGATGCGTTGTCCAACGTAATGCCGCACGTGGAAGTGCGTAGTAGGCGTGTTGGGGGTGCTACCTTTCAGATACCCATGCAGATACGTCCGGACCGAAAAATTTCTACCGCTATGAAGTGGTTGATCAGTTATGCAAGAAAGCGTAACGAAAAAGGTATGGCGCTAAAATTGGCCGGTGAAGTTTTGGCTGCGGCCAAAGAAGAAGGTGCTGCTGTCAAGAAAAGGGTCGATACGCACAAGATGGCCGAAGCCAATAAAGCATTCTCTCACTTTAGATTTTAATCGGAAATGGCAAGAGATTTAAAATATACAAGAAATATAGGTATCGCCGCGCATATTGATGCCGGTAAAACGACCACTACGGAGCGTATTTTGTTCTACACAGGGGTCAGTCACAAAATTGGAGAGGTGCACGATGGTGCGGCCACCATGGACTGGATGGCTCAGGAGCAGGAGCGCGGTATTACCATTACTTCCGCAGCTACAACTTGCGAGTGGCAGTTTCCTACCGAGAACGGGCAGCCCACCGCTGATGCCAAAGGATATCATTTTAACATAATCGATACTCCCGGTCACGTTGATTTTACCGTAGAGGTGAATCGTTCGTTGCGGGTTTTGGATGGTTTGGTATTCTTGTTCAGTGCCGTTGATGGTGTTGAGCCGCAGTCGGAAACCAACTGGAGATTGGCCGATAATTATAAAGTGCCACGTATTGGGTTCGTAAATAAAATGGACCGTCAAGGAGCAAACTTCCTGATGGTTTGTAAGCAAGTAAAAGAAATGTTAGGTTCCAACGCGGTGCCTATCGTTCTTCCAATTGGTGATGAGGCCGATTTTAAAGGTATCGTCGATCTTGCAAAGAACAGGGCCATTGTTTGGCATGATGAAAAGTTCGGGTCTACTTTCGACGTTATCGAAATTCCCGACGATATGAAGGCGGAGGTCAAAGAGTACAGGGCTGCCTTGATCGAAGCTGTTGCGGAGTATGATGAAGAGTTGATGGAGAAGTTCTTTGAGGACGAGGATTCCATTACCGAAGAGGAGGTACATGCAGCATTGAGAGCTGCAGTTATGGACCGTGCCATCATACCTATGGTATGTGGGTCTTCTTTCAAGAATAAAGGTGTTCAGTTTTTGTTGGATGCGGTATGTCGGTATTTGCCTTCACCCGTTGACAAGGAAGCGATTGTTGGTACCGACCCTAACACAGGTGAGGAAATCAGCAGAAAGCCGGATGTGAAAGAACCCTTTTCCGCTTTGGCCTTCAAAATTGCTACCGATCCTTTCGTAGGACGATTGGCTTTCTTTAGAACGTATTCCGGTCGTTTGGATGCCGGTTCTTACATATTGAATAACCGTTCCGGTAAAAAAGAACGTATTTCACGGATCTATCAAATGCACTCCAATAAGCAGAACGCCATCGACTATATCGAAGCGGGAGATATTGGTGCGGCCGTTGGGTTCAAGGACATCAAAACGGGCGATACCATGTCGGCCGAAAAAAGTCCGATTGTTTTGGAGAGTATGGATTTCCCGGATCCCGTTATCGGTATCGCGGTAGAGCCTAAGACCAAAGCGGATGTGGACAAGTTGGGAATGGCTTTGGCAAAATTGGCCGAAGAAGATCCGACCTTTCAGGTAAAAACAGATGAAGCTTCCGGACAGACGATTATTTCGGGAATGGGAGAGCTTCACTTGGATATCATTGTGGATCGTTTGAAACGTGAATTCAAGGTAGAGGTAAACCAAGGACAGCCTCAAGTGGAGTACAAGGAGGCCATTACGGCTTCTGCGGACCATAGAGAGGTGTACAAGAAGCAGAGTGGTGGTCGAGGTAAATTCGCCGACATTGTGTTTACATTGGAGCCTGCGGAAGAAGGAAAGAGTGGTCTTGAGTTTGTTTCGGTAATCAAGGGTGGTAACGTTCCCAAGGAGTTTATCCCTTCTATTGAAAAGGGATTTAAGATGGCCATGCAGAACGGACCTTTAGCGGGTTACGAGATGGATGCCATGAAAGTGACCTTGCGCGATGGATCGTACCACGATGTGGATTCGGATCAATTGTCGTTCGAGCTTGCTGCCAAGCTTGGCTACAAAGCTGCTGCAAAAGCTGCGAAAGCGGTAATAATGGAGCCTATCATGAAACTTGAGGTGTTGACGCCCGAGGAGAACATGGGTGATATCGTAGGAGATTTGAACCGTAGAAGGGGTCAGGTGAGCGATATGTCCGACCGTGCCGGTGCTAAAGTGATAAAAGCAACAGTGCCGTTGTCCGAAATGTTCGGGTATGTAACTTCGTTGAGAACCTTGTCGTCCGGTAGGGCCACATCCACAATGGAGTTTTCGCACTATGCCGAAACACCGTCAAACATTTCAGAGGAAGTGATTAAAGCAACAAAAGGGGTAACCGCTTAATTGTAAGAAGATGAGTCAGAAAATTAGAATAAAACTAAAATCGTACGACCATAACTTGGTGGACAAGTCTGCCGAGAAAATCGTTAAAACGGTTAAAACTACAGGAGCGGTGGTAACGGGACCAATTCCATTGCCTACCCATAAAAAGATATTTACCGTGTTGCGATCACCGCACGTCAATAAAAAGTCAAGGGAACAATTTCAGTTGAGCTCATACAAAAGACTTTTGGATATCTATAGTTCGTCATCCAAAACGATCGATGCGCTTATGAAGTTAGAGCTCCCAAGTGGTGTTGAAGTAGAGATAAAGGTCTAAGTCAATTTCCGCGAAGGCGGAAATCCCCTATCGAATTCAGATGGGAGGTCGATATAGGTTCCCGCATTTGCGGGGATAAACATGTCCTGAGCTGCGTGCGAGGGAAAAACGGAAAAAGAATACATTCAGGGCTGGATGATATCTTTGCCCTGTTTTTTTGTAATGAATTTTAAAAAAAAAGGCACCTATTGTGCCGGTAATAATTAATAATCAATATATAGTATGTCTGGGTTAATAGGTAAAAAAGTAGGCATGACCAGTATTTTTGACGAGAACGGGAAGAATATGCCCTGTACCGTCATTCAGGCCGGTCCATGTGTAGTTACCCAAGTCAGAACCGAAGAGGTAGACGGGTACAGTGCCCTTCAGCTTGGTTTCGATGACAAGGCAGAAAAGCGCGCGAACAAGGCCGAATTGGGCCATAGTAAAAAGGCGGGCACTTCTCCTAAGAAAAAGGTCGTCGAGTTCAAGTCTTTTGAAGGTGAGTTTAAATTAGGGGATACCGTTGGTGTCGATATTTTCTCGGAAGGCGAGTTTGTCGATGTTAAGGGAACTTCCAAAGGAAAAGGATTTCAAGGCGTTGTGAAAAGACACGGCTTTGCAGGTGTTGGGCAGTCCACTCACGGGCAGCACAACAGATTGCGTGCTCCCGGTTCCATCGGTGCAGGTTCTGATCCTTCAAGAGTTTTTAAGGGAATGCGTATGGCCGGTCGAATGGGCGGCGAACGTGTTACCGTGCAGAACTTGCGTGTATTAAAGGTAGTTCCGGAAAAGAACTTGATTGTGGTGAAAGGATGTGTCCCAGGACATAAGAACGCTTACATAACCATTGAGAAGTAATGAAAGTAGCAGTTTTAGATATCAAAGGAAAAGAAACAGGGAGAAAGGTAGACCTTTCTGATGCTGTTTTCGCTATAGAACCGAACGATCACGCCGTTTATTTGGATGTAAAGCAATACTTGGCGCACCAGCGTCAGGGAACCCATAAGGCAAAGGAGCGTGGGGAGATTGCGGGAAGTACGCGCAAGATCAAAAAACAAAAAGGAACCGGTACCGCAAGGGCGGGTAGTATCAAGTCGCCGGTATTCCGAGGTGGTGGACGAATTTTTGGTCCAAGGCCGAAGGATTATAGCCAAAAGCTGAATAAGAACGTCAAGCGATTGGCGCGGAAATCCGCATTGGCAATGAAGTCCAAAGAACAGGCCATAACAGTCCTCGAGGACTTTAATTTTGAGACCCCGAAAACAAAGGATTTTATACAGATTTTGAAGTCGTTGGGGCTTGAAAACAAAAAATCATTAATTGTGTTGGGCGATTCAAATAATAGCGTATATTTGGCTTCGCGTAATTTTAAGCGGTCTGAAGTTATAACTAGCTCAGAAATAAGCACTTACAAAATATTGAATGCGAATAATGTCGTGTTGCTTGAAGGGTCTTTAGAAGGGCTTGAATCGAACTTAACAAAATAGAGAAATCATGAGCGTGTTGATAAAACCGATTATTACCGAAAAAATGACTGCCCAAGGGGAGTTGTACAATCGTTATGGTTTTGTGGTGGCTACCGATGCAAACAAATTGCAAATCAAAGATGCCGTTGAGGCGACTTATGGTGTCTCTGTAAAAAAAGTTCGAACCATGAATTACGGTCCGGAAAGAAAGACCCGTTTTACCAAAACAGGGGTACAGCATGGAAAGACCAATGCGATCAAAAAAGCGATCGTAGATGTTGCAGAAGGAGATATTATTGATTTTTACAGTAATCTATAAAGACTACAAATGTCAGTTAGAAAATTAAAACCGGTAACTCCAGGACAGCGTTTTAGGGTAGTGAATGGATTTGACGCCATCACCACCGATAAGCCGGAGAAAAGCTTGCTTGCTCCGTTAAAAAAGTCCGGGGGTAGAAACAGTCAGGGAAAGATGACTGTACGTCAAAAAGGTGGCGGTCATAAAAGACGCTATCGTATCATTGATTTTAAAAGGGACAAACAGGATGTTGTTGCCAAGGTGGTTTCCATTCAGTACGATCCTAATAGAACCGCTTTCATCGCTTTGGTGGAGTACACCGATGGTGAAAAGCGTTATATCATTGCCCAGAACGGATTAAAGGTTGGACAGGAAATTTCAGCAGGTAGTAAAGCTGCCCCTGAAATTGGGAATGCCCTGCCGTTGACCGATATTCCTTTGGGGACTATCATTTCCTGTATCGAGCTTCGTCCCGGACAGGGAGCGGTAATCGCAAGAAGTGCTGGTACATTTGCACAGTTGATGGCAAAGGACGGTAAGTTTGTTACCGTTAAAATGCCCTCGGGTGAAACAAGGATGATCTTGTCCGGTTGTTTGGCCACTGTAGGTGCGATATCCAATTCCGACCATCAGTTATTGGTCAGTGGAAAAGCCGGTAGAAGTAGATGGTTGGGTAGAAGACCTAGAACGAGACCGGTAGCGATGAACCCTGTCGATCACCCAATGGGTGGTGGTGAAGGAAGGGCGTCTGGAGGACATCCTAGATCTAGAAACGGTATCCCTGCAAAAGGATTCCGTACGCGGTCCAGGACCAAGAACACGAATAGATATATCATAGAACGTAGAAAGAAATAAAAGGAGATAACAATGGCACGTTCACTAAAAAAAGGACCATACGTTCACTATAGTTTGGAGAAAAAAATCCAACAAGGCGCTTCGTCCGGAAAGAAAACGGTAATCAAGACTTGGTCTAGAGCATCGATGATAACACCAGATTTTGTAGGATTTACAATTGCGGTGCACAACGGAAGACAATTTGTTCCGGTATACGTTACCGAGAACATGGTAGGTCATAAACTAGGAGAATTTTCACCGACACGTTCCTTTAGAGGGCATGCAGGTGCAAAGAACAAGGGTAAAAAGTAAGCTATGGGAGTTCGAAAAAGACAAATGGCCGAAAAGATAAAGGCAGAGAAAAAGCAGATCGCTTTTGCTAAATTGAACAACTGTCCTACTTCGCCTAGAAAAATGCGTATTGTAGCCGACCTTATCAGAGGGGTTCAAGTAGAAAAGGCATTGGCGATATTGAAGTTCAATTCCAAGGAGGCGTCAGGAAGATTGGAGAAGTTGTTGCTTTCCGCCATCGCTAACTGGCAGGCCAAAAATGAAGATGCCGATATCGAAGGAGCCGATCTGTTCGTTAAAGAAATCAGGGTCGATAGCGGTACAATGTTGAAAAGGTTGCGTCCCGCTCCTCAAGGAAGGGCACACAGAATACGAAAGCGTTCTAACCACGTAACGTTGGTTTTAGGATCTAACAATAATATAGAGAGCTAGAATGGGACAGAAAACAAATCCGATAGGAAATCGTCTAGGTATAATCAGAGGTTGGGAATCCAACTGGTACGGAGGTAATGATTATGGAGATAAGCTTGCCGAAGACGATAAGATTAGAAAGTACATACATGCCCGTTTGGCAAAGGCCAGTGTTTCTAGAATAATCATTGAGCGCACCTTAAAGTTGATTACCGTTACGGTAACCACGGCAAGACCTGGAATCATCATCGGTAAGGGTGGTCAAGAAGTTGACAAGCTTAAGGAAGAGCTTAAAAAAATTACCAATAAAGAGGTTCAGATCAATATTCATGAGATCAAGAGGCCGGAAGTAGAGGCCAATCTTGTTGCTGCGAGTATTGCAAGACAGATCGAAAGTAGAATTTCCTTTAGAAGGGCCATAAAAATGGCGATTGCCGCGGCAATGCGAATGAATGCAGAGGGAATCAAGGTTCAGATTTCCGGTCGTTTGAACGGGGCCGAGATGGCGCGTTCGGAGTCTTATAAGGATGGACGTATTCCACTTTCTACATTTCGTGCCGATATCGACTATGCACTTCACGAGGCTCATACGACTTACGGGCGTTTGGGAATCAAAGTCTGGATAATGAAGGGTGAGGTATACGGAAAAAGAGAGTTGTCCCCATTGGTAGGAATGTCTACCGGTTCAGGAGGAAAAGGAAAGCAAGACGGCCCAAGAAAGCGTCGTAGAAAGTAATACAATAAAGAGACATTACAATGTTACAGCCAAAAAGGACCAAGTTTCGTAAAATGCAGAAAGGCCGTATGAAAGGGCTTTCTACCAGAGGGCACCAACTTTCAAACGGAATGTTCGGTATTAAATCTTTGGATTCGAAATTCATTACGTCAAGACAGATAGAGGCTGCACGTATCGCAGCGACAAGATATATGAAGAGAGAGGGGCAGTTGTGGATAAAAATTTTCCCGGACAAGCCGATTACCAAAAAACCTCTTGAGGTTCGTATGGGTAAGGGTAAGGGTGCTCCCGAGTATTTCGTTGCCGTGGTAAAGCCGGGTAGGGTAATGTTCGAAGTTGCCGGTGTTCCTATGGAAATTGCCAAGGAAGCATTGCGTCTTGCGGCACAGAAATTACCGGTAAAAACGAAATTTATCGTTGCTAGGGATTATGTTGATCAAAATTAATCGATAGAAAGCATGAAAAAACAAGAGGTAAAAGAATTGTCTATCGAAGAGCTTAAAGAAAAGCTTGCCGAGTATACAAAGCAGCATGCAGATTTAAAAATGGCACATTTTGTAACGCCATTGGAAAATCCGCTTCAAATCAGAAAAGTACGAAGAACTGCTGCGCGATTGGCAACGGAATTAACTAAAAGGGAAAACCAATAATTGGTTCTGCTTTATGGAAAAAAGAAACTTAAGAAAAGAGAGAATCGGTGTTGTAACTAGCAACAAAATGGAAAAGTCCATTGTTGTTGCGGAGGTTAAAAGAGTAAAACACCCCATGTACGGAAAATTCGTTTTGAAAACGAAAAAATACGTGGCGCACGACGAGAAGAACGACTGCAAAGAGGGTGATACCGTAAAGATTATGGAGACCCGTCCAATGAGCAAGACAAAGTGTTGGAGGTTAGTAGAAATTTTAGAAAGAGCTAAATAATTATGTTACAGCAGGAATCTAGACTAAAGGTAGCGGATAACACTGGGGCGAAGGAGGTTTTAACCATCCGTGTCCTTGGTGGTACGAAAAGGAGGTATGCTTCCATCGGTGATAAAATTGTAGTTACCGTAAAAGAGGCTACCCCTAACGGAGGTATTAAAAAAGGTGCTGTTTCTACCGCGGTAGTGGTACGCACGAAGAAAGAGGTTAGAAGGCCCGATGGTTCTTATATCCGTTTCGATGATAATGCCTGTGTTCTTTTAAACCCGACAGGGGAAATGAGGGGAACACGTGTTTTTGGTCCGGTTGCAAGAGAGCTTCGTGACAAACAGTTTATGAAGATTGTATCATTGGCCCCTGAGGTACTATAATAGTAGAACAATGAAGAAGTTAAAGATAAAAACAGGCGATACCGTTAGGATCATAGCAGGTGACCACAAAGGAACCGAAGGTAAGGTGATGATGGTGGACAAGGTGAAGAACCGTGCTATTGTGGAAGGAGCCAATATGGTTTCAAAACACGAAAAGCCAAGTGCGAAAAACCCGCAAGGGGGAATCGTTAAAAAAGAGGCCGCGATCCATATTTCCAACCTGGCATTGATCGATGCGAAATCCGGAGAGACCACAAGAGTTGGTTTTGAGGTACGTGACGGTAAAAAAGTACGATTTTCCAAAAAATCCAACGAAGTAATTTAGTTATGGCATACGTTGCAAGATTAAAACAAGAATATAAGGACCGCGTCGTTGAGGCGTTAAAGCAGGAGTTCGGTTACAAGAACGTAATGCAGGTGCCCAAATTGGAAAAAATTGTGGTCAGTAGAGGTGTCGGCGGTGCAGTTGCCGATAAGAAGCTTATCGACCATGCCGTGGATGAACTGACCAACATTACCGGACAGAAAGCCGTCGCTACCGTATCCAAAAAGGATGTTGCTGCTTTTAAGTTAAGAAAGGGCATGCCCATCGGTGCAAAAGTGACCTTGCGTGGTGAGCGTATGTATGAGTTTTTGGATCGTTTGGTTACATCTTCCTTGCCAAGGGTAAGGGATTTTCAGGGAATACGCGCTACCGGGTTCGATGGTAGGGGGAATTATAGTTTGGGTGTTACCGAACAGATCATTTTTCCGGAAATCAATATTGATAAAATCAACAGGATAAGCGGAATGGATATCACTTTCGTTACTTCTGCGGAAACCGACAAAGAAGCAAAATCGTTATTAACAGAATTGGGATTACCCTTTAAAAAGAACTAGTATGGCTAAGGAATCAATGAAAGCCCGTGAGCGAAAAAGGGCAAAGACCGTTGCAAAATATGCTGCAAAGCGAAAAGCGTTGAAGGAGGCAGGTGACTATGAGGCATTGCAAAAGCTTCCAAAGGACGCTTCTCCGGTAAGAATGCATAACCGTTGCAAATTGACCGGTAGACCTAGAGGATACATGAGGACGTTCGGAATATCCAGGGTAACGTTCAGGGAGATGGCCAACCAAGGGTTGATTCCCGGTGTGAAAAAAGCTAGCTGGTAAAGAAAATTATAGTTATTTCTCTCAAGCGTAGGGAAAGGTTTATACTTAGAAAAAATGGTAACAGATACTATCGCAGATTATTTAACTAGGATTAGAAACGCCAGTAGAGCTGGTCATAGAGTCGTTGAGATTCCGGGTTCTAATGTAAAACGGGAAATTACCAAGATCTTGTTCGATCAAGGGTACATTTTAAGTTACAAGTTCGAGGAAGACAAGGTACAGGGCGTGATAAAGATCGCTTTGAAATACGACAAGTCGACAAAAGAGCCCGTAATACGTCAAATTCAGCGGGTAAGTAAGCCTGGATTAAGGAAATACGCCGGATCGGAAGGACTGCCAAGGGTATTGAACGGTTTGGGAATCGCAATCGTATCCACCTCACATGGTGTGATGACGAGCAAGCAGGCCAAGCGTGATAACGTTGGCGGCGAGGTGTTGTGTTACGTATACTAATCGAAAGAAAGTTGTAGAAATGTCAAGAATAGGTAATAATCCAGTCGCGATTTCCGAAGGAGTCACGGTCGATGTAAAAGAAAATCTGATTACCGTAAAAGGGAAATTGGGAGAGCTTACACAGGAATTTTCAGGAGTGGAAATCAAAATAGAGGATGGGAACGTTTTCGTTACCCGACCTTCCGATTCCAAAGAGCACAAGTCCATGCATGGGCTATACCGTTCGTTGGTCAGGAATATGATCGAAGGTGTTTCCAAAGGATGGACGAAAGAGTTGGAATTGGTAGGGGTAGGATACCGTGCCAGTAACCAAGGTCAGAAATTGGATTTGGCCCTCGGTTTTTCACACAACATCGTTTTGGAACTGGCCCCTGAGGTAAAAGTGGAAACGATTTCCGAAAAAGGAAAGAATCCAATAGTAAAACTGACTTCTCATGACAAGCAATTGGTAGGGCAGATAGCCGCCAAGATACGAGGTTTCCGTAAGCCAGAGCCTTACAAAGGAAAAGGAGTGAAGTTTGTTGGTGAGCAACTAAGAAGAAAAGCAGGTAAATCAGCTTAATAATAGTATAATGGGACTGTCGAAAATTCAAAGAAAATCTAGAATTAGAAAAAGAATCAGAAAAGTTTCCTTTGGTACCGAAGCACGGCCAAGGTTGTCCATTTTCCGAAGCAACAACGAGATTTATGCGCAGGTAATCAACGATGACGAAGGAAAGACTTTGGTTGCCGTTTCTTCCCGCGACAAGGCGTTGGCCAAAGAGAAAGGAAGCAAAAGCGAAATCGCTACTTTGGTTGGTAAAGCTGTTGCCGAAAAGGCCAAAAAGGCCGGTATCGATAAAGTTGCCTTCGATAGGGGAGGGAACCTATACCACGGTAGGGTAAAGGCGTTGGCCGAAGGAGCAAGGGAAGCAGGACTTGAATTCTAAATAAAATTTATGTACCAGAAGTATAAAAACGTAGAGACTGTAAAACCGGGAGGTTTGGATTTAAAGGACAAACTAGTCGGCGTACAGCGGGTTACCAAAGTAACCAAGGGTGGTAGGGCTTTCGGATTTTCCGCCATTGTGGTCGTAGGAGACGAGAACGGTGTCGTAGGACATGGTTTGGGCAAGTCCAAGGAAGTTGCCACCGCGATAGCGAAGGCAATTGAAGACGCCAAGAAAAATTTAATCCGTATACCATTGAACAAGCATACCCTTCCGCATGAGCAGAAAGGGAAATTTGGTGGAGCACGGGTGTACATTCAGCCAGCTTCGCATGGTACCGGTGTTATTGCCGGTGGTGCAGTACGTTCTGTTTTGGAATCGGTAGGGGTGCACGATGTACTTTCGAAGTCGCAAGGTTCCTCAAACCCGCACAACGTGGTGAAGGCCACTTTCGATGCACTGTTGCAACTGCGCGATGCCGGAGCGGTAGCGCGACAAAGAGGTGTGTCTCTAGAAAAGGTTTTTAAAGGATAAATTAATAGTAGTATAAAGTACAAAGTAACTGGTATTCGGTAGTGTATTTACAAGTGCCCGCCCATACTACCTACAACATACGAAATACGCAATACTAAATTTGAGATGGCAAAGATTAAGGTAAAGCAGGTTCGTAGCAGTATTAAAAAATTGCAGAACCAAAAGAGAACATTGCAAGCATTGGGCCTTAAAAGAATAGGGCAGGTGGTAGAACATGAGGCCACACCGAATATCCTTGGAATGATAGATAAAGTCAAACATTTGGTTTCTACCGAAGAAGCTTAAGATATTATATAGAGATGGATTTAAGTAGTTTAAAACCGGCAAAAGGTGCTTCCAACAAAGCTGGTAAAATCGTAGGAAGAGGTCAGGGCTCCGGAAAGGGAGGTACGGCTACGCGAGGACATAAAGGTGCGAAGTCACGATCTGGTTATTCCAAGAAAATTGGTTTCGAGGGTGGTCAAATGCCATTGCAACGTCGTGTGCCTAAATTTGGCTTCACCAATATCAACAGAAAAGAATATCAGGGCATCAACTTGGATAAACTACAGGAGCTAGTAGACAAGAAGTTGGTTAAAGATACCGTCACCCACGACGACCTTGTGGCTAACCGGTTAGCACGAAAAAACGATCTTGTAAAGATTTTGGGAGGTGGCGAATTAAAGGCATCCCTAAAAATTTCGGTACATAAATTTACTGCTAGCGCCAAAGCGGCTATCGAAGCGGCCGGTGGCGAAGCAATAAATTTGTAAGGAACAGTTATTATGAAGAAATTTTTTGAGACCATATCCAATATCTGGAAAATCGAAGAGCTTAGAAATAGGATTTTGATTACCCTAGGGCTACTCGCAGTATATCGTTTTGGTTGTCAGATCGTATTACCGGGTATCGATTCCAATCAGTTGGGCTCGTTGGCCGATGAAACGGGACAGGGAATATTTGGACTCTTAAATGCATTTACCGGAGGAGCTTTTTCCAATGCCTCCATTTTTGCATTGGGTATCATGCCCTATATTTCTGCATCCATTGTGGTGCAGTTAATGGGTATCGCCATACCGTATCTTCAGAAGCTACAAAAAGAGGGAGAGAGTGGTAGAAAGACCATTAATCAGATTACCCGATGGTTGACCATTGCAATCTGTGTGGTTCAGGCACCGGCATACCTATATGGGTTGGAGGCGTTCGGTGTTCCGAACAGTGCCTTCGTTCTTGGAAAAGGAATCGATTTTATTATACCGGCGGTAATCATATTGGTTACAGGCTGTGTATTTGCCATGTGGTTGGGTGAAAAGATTACGGATAAGGGTATCGGAAATGGTATTTCTCTTCTGATCATGATCGGTATTATCGCAACCATGCCCCAGTCTTTTGTGCAGGAATTTGTATCACGTACTGCCAATAACACCGGCGGGTTGATGTTTATTCTTATCGAAGTGATTATTTGGTTCTTGGTAATATTGGCCAGTGTGTTGTTGGTCATGGCGACAAGACAGATTCCGGTGCAGTACGCAAGAAGGACCGCCTCTGGAGGGTATGAGAAAAACGTGATGGGATCGCGACAATATATTCCATTAAAGTTGAATGCCTCTGGGGTGATGCCAATTATTTTTGCGCAAGCAATTATGTTCGTCCCCGGATTGATAGGTGGCGCTTTTGACGAAACTGCTGCCGGTCAGTGGATTCAAGTGCAGTTTAGCGATATTTTCGGATGGGCCTATAACATCCTGTTCGGGTTATTGATTATCATATTCACCTACTTTTATACGGCGATTACCGTTCCTACCAATAAAATGGCGGACGATTTGAAGCGTAGTGGAGGATTCATTCCCGGAATACGTCCGGGTAAGGAAACCGGTGACTATTTGGATAAGATTATGTCGTTGATTACTTTGCCAGGTTCCATATTTTTAGCACTTTTGGCGGTTTTACCGGCAATCGTCGTAAAACTTATGGATGTTCAGGCAGGTTGGGCGTTGTTTTTCGGAGGTACATCACTTTTAATTATGGTGGGTGTGGCCATTGACACCGTACAACAGGTCAACGCTTATTTGTTGAATAGACATTATGATGGATTAATGAAATCCGGTAAAAATAGAAAAGTAGCTTAAGTGAAAAAGAATGCAACGGGTATTTCTAAAGCCTGTTGAAAAGGGAATACTATGGCGAAACAAGCAGCAATAGAGCAAGATGGAAGTATTATCGAAGCATTGTCCAATGCGATGTTTCGGGTAGAATTGGAAAATGGGCATGTAGTTACCGCACATATTTCCGGAAAGATGCGTATGCATTACATAAAGTTGCTTCCCGGAGATAAGGTAAAGTTGGAAATGAGTCCGTACGATTTAACAAAAGCACGGATAACCTATAGGTACTAAGTCGTTTTGTAACCAAAACGATAGCAAGAATAAAGGATACGGGAGAACAACTACCGGTCCGCAAAAGTAGATAAAGGCAGTAGTAAAATATAAGGACGTGAAAGTAAGAGCATCAGTTAAGAAAAGAAGTGCCGACTGCAAAATTGTTCGCAGAAAGGGCAGGTTGTACGTAATCAACAAAAAGAATCCTAGGTTTAAACAAAGACAAGGCTAGTTATGGCAAGAATTGCAGGTATAGATGTACCAAAACAGAAAAGGGGCGTTATCGCGTTGACTTACATCTTTGGTATCGGGAAAAGCAGGGCAAAGGAAATTTTGGCCGTTGCAAAGGTGAATGAAGATACCAAGGTATCGGATTGGAACGATGATGAGATAGGACGCATCCGTGATGCCGTTGGTTCCTACACCATCGAAGGAGAGCTTCGTTCCGAGACGCAGTTGAACATCAAACGTCTAATGGATATCGGTTGTTACCGGGGTATTCGCCACAGATCTGGTTTGCCGTTGAGAGGACAACGTACAAAAAACAATTCCAGGACGAGAAAAGGAAAACGTAAAACAGTTGCCAACAAGAAAAAGGCTACTAAATAATAAATAGTCATTAGTATTTAGACGTTAGAAGAATCTGTTTGAAATGTAAAAGTCTAGGATTCCAATAACTAAGAACTAACAACTAGAAACTAAAAGAATATGGCAAAGACAAATGCAAAAGCCGCTAAAAAGCGAAAGGTAGTTATCGAATCTGTAGGAGAGGCCCACGTAACGGCTTCTTTTAACAATATCATTATTTCCTTGACCAATAAAAAGGGAGACGTTATTTCATGGTCTTCAGCCGGTAAAATGGGTTTTAGGGGTTCCAAAAAGAATACTCCTTACGCTGCACAGATTGCGGCCGAAGATTGTGCAAAGGTTGCGCACGAAGCCGGTTTGCGAAAGGTAAAGGTATATGTCAAAGGGCCTGGAAACGGAAGGGAGTCCGCAATACGCTCCATACACAACTCCGGAATAGAGGTTACCGAAATTATCGATGTTACCCCAATGCCGCACAACGGGTGTAGGCCTCCAAAGAGAAGAAGAGTTTAAATCACATTAATTTATATTTCAACCGAAGTGTAGTGAACGATTATCGAAGGATAAGCCTTAATTCATAATCACACTTCAAACAATTAGAAAATGGCAAGATATACAGGACCAACTAGTAAAATCGCAAGAAAGTTCGGAGAGGCGATTTATGGAGAGGACAAAGCTTTTGATAAAAAGAGCTACCCACCAGGACAACACGGCCAGAACAGACGTCGTGGAAAACAATCCGAATATTCCGTCCAGTTGATGGAAAAACAAAAAGCAAAGTATACGTACGGTATCCTTGAAAAACAATTTAGAAACCTGTTCGGAAAAGCGAACAGAAGTAAAGGGGTTACCGGTGAAGTGCTCTTACAACTTTGCGAATCCCGTTTGGACAATGTGGTTTTTCGTATGGGAATAGCCCCAACAAGAAGAGGTGCCCGTCAGTTGGTATCCCACAGACACATTACCGTTAACGGAGAGCTGGTAAACATACCATCATACTCTTTAAAGGCAGGTGACGTAGTCGGTGTCCGTGAAAAGTCCAAATCGCTTCAGGCAATCGGAGATGCTCTTTCAGCGAACAGCAAAGTATACGAATGGATCAGCTGGAATTCGGAAAAAATGGAAGGTATTTATATTTCCGTTCCCGAAAGAATGCAGATTCCAGAGAATATAAAAGAACAATTAATCGTCGAGTTATACTCAAAATAAACCAACACGGATCCAGATTATGGCATTATTTAATTTTCAGAAACCCGACAAAGTTATAATGATCGATTCCTCAGATTTCAAAGGGAAGTTTGAATTCCGCCCTTTGGAACCTGGTTATGGATTGACTGTTGGAAACGCATTACGAAGGGTATTGCTCTCCGCATTGGAGGGACATGCGATTACTTCGGTACGTATCGACGCCGTGGAACACGAGTTTTCCGTTATTCCGGGAGTCGTGGAAGATGTTACCGAAATGATATTGAACTTGAAACAAGTACGTTTTAAGAAGCAGATAGAAGATTCGGAAGCCGAAACGGTATCCATTTCGGTAAGCGGAAAAAACCAAATGACCGCCGGTGATTTTCAAAAATTCATTTCCGGTTACCAAGTATTGAATCCGGACCTTGTTATCTGTAATATGGATGCCAAGGTGAACATCAACATGGAAATAACCTTGGATAAAGGTCGTGGCTATGTTCCTGCGGAAGAAAACAAAAAAGGTGGTCTTGCCTTAGGTACCATTGCTGTAGATTCTATTTTTACACCAGTTAAGAACGTAAAATACAGTATTGAAAACTTTAGGGTAGAACAAAAGACCGATTACGAAAAATTGGTTTTTGAAATCGAGACCGATGGTTCTATACATCCAAAGGACGCGCTTACCGAAGCGGCAAAAGTGTTGATACATCACTTTATGTTGTTCTCCGATGAGCGGATTACCTTGGAGGCCGACGAAATTGCACAGACGGAAACCTATGACGAAGAGTCGTTACACATGCGACAACTGTTAAAGACCAAATTGGTCGATATGGATTTGTCGGTACGTGCATTGAACTGCTTGAAAGCCGCAGAAGTGGATACCCTTGGAGATTTGGTTTCCTTTAATAAAAACGATTTGATGAAGTTTAGGAACTTCGGTAAAAAATCGTTGACAGAATTAGAAGAATTGGTCATCAACAAAGGATTGAGCTTTGGAATGGACCTTTCAAAATACAAATTGGATAAAGATTAATTTATCTTCTATTAGAAGGGAACGTCCCGGACAAGGAAGGCAATAACTAGAAAATGAGACACGGTAAAAAAGTCAATCATTTAGGAAGAAAGTCGGCGCATCGAAAAGCGATGTTGGCCAATATGGCTTGTTCCTTAATTGAACATAAACGAATCAATACCACTGTTGCCAAGGCCAAGGCCCTAAAACAGTTTATTGAGCCATTGATTACGAAATCAAAGGCAGAGAACAACGTTACCACTGAAAAGGGAACGCACAATAGGCGTATCGTTTTCAAAAACTTGCGTGACAAGTACGCGGTAAGCGAGTTGTTCGGAGCGGTATCGGAAAAAGTAGGTGAACGCCCGGGAGGGTATACCCGAATTATTAAACTGGGTACCCGTTTAGGGGATAACGCCGATATGGCAATGATCGAGTTGGTAGACTTTAACGAGTTGTACAACGCCGACAAGCAAAAGAAGAAAACCACGCGACGAAGCCGTAGGGGCAGCGGTACCAAAACGCAGACACCACCGGTGGCCTTAGCGGAGGAAAAGACAGCAACTTCTAAAGATATCGAAGCAAAAGCCGATGACTCCGAAGAATAAGATGTCAATAACTAGTAATAAATTAAAAAGGATAAGCTTTTAAGCTTATCCTTTTTTTATGTTTTTTTGTGAAATTTTAATAGAGAGATCCCATATGAATTATCAATCGAGAAAAAAAGCATTAGTGTTATTGGCCGACGGCACCATTTTTTATGGTAAATCGGTAGGTGGTAAAGAAGGTACTGCCTTTGGCGAGGTCTGTTTTAATACCGGAATGACGGGATATCAGGAAATTTTTACCGACCCATCCTATTTTGGGCAGATCATGGTGACCACAAATGCCCATATCGGTAATTACGGTACCAATGTTGAAGAGGTGGAATCCGACGGTATAAAGATCGCCGGCCTTATCTGCCGTAACTTTAGTTATGAGTATTCCAGACCGATTGCCGACAGTGGTTTGGAAACGTTTTTAGAGCAAAACGGTCTCTTCGCAATTTCGGATGTGGACACCAGGGCCTTAGTGAGCTACATACGGGATAATGGTGCCATGAACGCGGTAATATCTACGGAAGTCGACGCTATAGAGGAGTTAAAGAAAAAACTTGCCGCCATACCAAGTATGGAAGGCTTGGAACTCGCCTCTAAAGTATCCACTGCGGAACCTTATTTTTATGGAGAAGAAAATGCCGCAATAAAAATCGCCGCACTCGATATTGGTATCAAAAAGAATATTTTACGAAACCTTGCAAAGCGGGGTGCCTATATAAAAGTGTTTCCGTACAACACCCCTTTTGAAGATCTAAAAGCATGGGCGCCCGATGGTTATTTTATTTCGAACGGTCCCGGGGATCCACAGCCGCTTACCGATGCCATAGCTACGGCAAAGCAAATGATCCAAACGGATAAACCGGTTTTTGGAATATGCTTGGGGCATCAAGTAATCGCCTTGGCAAATGGTATCGATACCTATAAGATGCACAATGGGCACCGCGGTATCAATCACCCTATCGTGAACCTGTTGACGGGCAAGGGAGAGATCACTTCCCAAAACCACGGTTTTGCGATCAATAGGGAACAAACGGAGGCACACCCGGATCTTGAGATTACCCATGTACACTTAAACGATCAAACGGTAGCGGGAATACGCATGAAGGACAAGAATGTTTTTTCGGTACAGTACCACCCCGAAGCCAGTCCGGGACCGCACGATGCCGAATACCTGTTCGATACTTTTTTCGACATGATCAAACCGAACGATTCGGTTGCCGTATCCTAGTTTAAATTAGTGTTATATCACATTTCCAAAGCGTATTGTGCGACCTTGGTTCCGTATCTTTGCGCTTTTTGCACTCAAATTGCTTTTTTTAGCGCATCAGATGTTCCTGGGTAAAGGCTTTTTTAAGCCGCTGAGCTGGGTTACTAAGCTTAAAAAAAATAGTGTTGCAAAAGATAATTTTGAAAAGAAGTACAAAAACTCGAAACGAGTTCTTTAAAAATAACTGAAAAAAAATAACAAATGAGTATCATTCTTAGTGTTCATGCAAGACAGATTTTAGATTCTAGGGGAAATCCGACGGTAGAGGTAGACGTTATTACCGAAAATGGTGTAATGGGAAGGGCCGCAGTACCTTCCGGAGCTTCCACAGGGGAGCATGAAGCTGTCGAGTTGCGCGATGGGGGCAATACGTTTATGGGTAAGGGGGTTTCTAAGGCCGTTGCCAATGTAAACACCGCCATTGCAGAGGAAATTTTGGGAATGTCGGTATTTGAACAAAACCTGGTCGATCAGGTTATGATCGATCTGGATGGTACTCCGAACAAATCAAAACTCGGTGCAAACGCCATATTGGGCGTTTCCCTGGCCGTGGCAAAGGCGGCCGCCAATGAACTGGGAATGTCCCTGTTCCGTTACGTAGGCGGTGTAAGCGCAAATACGTTGCCTGTACCGATGATGAATATTATTAATGGCGGTTCCCATTCCGATGCGCCGATCGCTTTTCAGGAGTTTATGGTAATGCCCGTGAAGGCAAAGAGCTTTTCGCATTCCATGCAGATGGGGACCGAAATATTCCACAATCTCAAAAAAGTATTGCACGATAGAGGTTTGAGCACCGCGGTAGGCGATGAGGGCGGGTTTGCCCCAAACCTTGAAGGTGGTACGGAGGATGCGCTGGATACCATCGCCAAAGCGGTAGACAAGGCAGGGTACAAGTTGGGTGACGATGTTATGATCGCACTGGACTGTGCCGCAGCGGAATTTTTTGTGGATGGAAAATACGATTATACCAAGTTCGAGGGCGATAAAGGAATGGTGCGTACATCGGAAGAGCAGGCACAATACCTGGCCGACCTTAGTGCAAAATATCCGATCATTTCCATTGAGGACGGAATGGATGAAAATGACTGGGACGGCTGGAAAGCCCTTACCGATAAGATCGGTGATAAGGTACAATTGGTAGGCGACGATTTGTTCGTGACCAATGTAGAACGCTTGTCACGAGGGATCGAGAACGGTATCGCCAACTCCATTTTGATCAAGGTAAACCAGATTGGAACACTTACCGAAACCATTGCGGCGGTCAACATGGCCAAAAACGCGGGATATACCTCAGTAATGTCGCACCGTTCCGGTGAAACCGAGGACAATACGATCGCCGATCTTGCCGTAGCATTGAATACGGGTCAGATCAAGACCGGTTCGGCCTCCCGTTCCGATAGAATGGCAAAGTACAATCAGTTGTTGCGCATAGAGGAAGAATTGGGAGCGGTAGCATACTACCCTCAAGAAAAAGCCTTCAAGCTAAGCTAATACCATTTCTGGTGTTAAATTACCCATTAAAAATTGTTCTTTTCCGTGTATGCTTCAAAATAAAATCCAACCATAGCTACTGCTATGCTTGGGTTTTCTTTTTCGCCTACCCAAAAAATTCCTGGTTTTTATTTACGTAATTTAACACCAGAAATGGTATAGGAAGGCGCTTTTCCCGATATAAAAACCTATTCGTTTTCCTGATGGAATCGAATAGGTTTTTTTGGTTTTAGGAGCAACGTGGTAAACGAATTTTGAATATCTTGTAGCGTTTCAACAATAGGAAAACCACATGAACAATTTTTTATTCGTAGCGGCAGAGAACGACGCTATTCCAGATTGTAAAGCAGGAGGTATGGGAGATGTAGTACGCGATGTACCGCGTCAAATTTCCGCTATGGGCGACAAGGTGCATGTTGTTGTGCCATCCTATGGCCGTTTGCACCAGGGGGGTACGTTTAAAACACACCTCAATTTTCCGTTACGCGGTACCACATACACGGCGGATCTTTACGAGGTCATCCCCAAAAAGGAGTTTAAGAACGTACACCACTATGTAATCCACCACCCGGAGATAGAGGAGGGGGATATTGCCCATATTTACCATAACGATCCTACCGAGCCTTTCTATACCGATGCGATAAAGTATTTTATATTTTGTACCGCCGTTGCCGAAGCGTTAAAAAAAGAGGCTTTTGGTAAATTGGATGTGGTGCACATGCACGATTGGCATTCGAGCCTGGTACTCTTTTTAAAGAAGTATCACCCTTCCTATAGTTCGTTGAAGAAAATGCGATATGTGTACAGCATTCATAATTTGGCGATACAGGGCATTCGTCCTTTTGAGGATAACTATTCCTCATTGAGCACTTGGTTTCCCCAAATCGATTATGACGAGAAAGCCCTATTGGATTATCGATATCGGGACTGTATCAATCTGATGGCCGTTGGCATTCGATTGGCCGATGCCGTACATACCGTGTCGCCCTCGTACAAAGAGGATGTGCTAAAACCGAGTTCCCCACCGGAGTTTATCGGTGGCGAAGGGTTGGAGACCGATCTGATAAAAGCGGAGAACGAAGGGCGGCTGTTCGGTATACTGAACGGCTGTAACTACAATAACGTTCGCGTTGCCGATACCGGAAAGCTGTATCGCAATACCGTAAAGGCACTTTTCAGGTGGTTACAGGAAGAATCTAAAAAATATAAGGCGGACTTCCTGGCCCATACCGGGGAGAAAGTAATGGAGTATGTGGCCAATCATCCAAAGTTTATCGTTTCGAGCGTGGCCCGGTTAACGGAACAAAAGTTCTATTTCTTCAAACGCTCTCCAGAGGCCTTTGAACAACTGTTGCAAAAGCTTGAGGCCGTTGGTGGTATTTTTATGTTGTTGGGTACGGGCGCCCCAGAGTATGAAGCACTTTTTCGGGATATGAGTTATGCGCACCGGAATTTTATTTTCACCAATGGGCAATCGGAAGACCTTATCGATTCGATCTATTTGGAATCCGACCTCTATTTTATGCCCAGCCTTTTCGAACCATGCGGTATCAGCCAAATGCTGGCCATGCGAAACGGAAATCCTTGTTTGGTACACCATACGGGCGGTCTTACGGATACCGTTGCACACATGAAAACCGGCTTCGCCTTTGATGGCGATACCTACGATGAAAAAATCCGGAACATGTTGTCCAGTTTCGATATGGCGCTCGATGTTTTCCAGAACGATAAGAAAAAATGGAAGCAGATACAGACAGCGGCCAAAAAGAAGCGGTTTACTTGGGAAAAATCGGTATCGAAGTATTATGAACAACTGTATTTGCTGTAACGAAAATCACCAGCTTTAAGAGCGTTAATAAATGTCTAAATCAGGGAGTCTGAATTGTTAACGTCCCCTGTTTTTCTTACCTTCGCGACTCACTTAAAAATTAAGTAATCACAACAAATGACAGATAAAGCTACTTTAGAATACAACGGTAAAAAATACGATTTTCCTATTGTCAAAGGAACGGAAGACGAGTTGGCGATCGATATCAAAACATTGCGATCGGCTACGGGTGGTATTACCACTATAGATCCGGGATATAAAAACACCGGTTCTTGTTCCAGTGCAATTACCTTTCTTGATGGGGAAAAAGGAATTTTGAGGTACCGGGGATATTCTATTGAGGAATTGGCCGAAAAGGCCGATTTTTTGGAGGTAGCCTATTTGTTGATTTTTGGAGAATTACCTAATAAGCAGGAGTTGGACAAATTTCACGCCGATATTAAAGAAGAATCGAACGTGGATGAGGAGATGAAGAAGATTTTGGACAGCTTTCCAAAAACGGCCCATCCTATGGGCGTGTTGTCCTCTTTGACCAGTGCCCTGATCGCTTTTAATCCTTCTACGGTAGATGTTTCCTCCGATGAGGCCATGTACCATGCCATAGTACGGATTATGGCCAAGTTTCCCGTATTGGTCGCTTGGACGATGCGAAAAAAGAAAGGCCTTCCGTTGGATTATGGCGACGATACCCTGGGTTATGTGGAGAACATCCATAAAATGATGTTCAAAAAACCGACCCAGACCTATCAAAAAAATCAAATCGTTATCGAGGCTTTAGACCAATTACTGATCTTACATGCCGATCATGAGCAGAATTGTTCTACCTCTACGGTGCGTATCGTCGGATCGTCACATGCAGGGCTGTTCGCTTCGTTATCCGCAGGGATTTCCGCACTGTGGGGACCTTTGCACGGTGGTGCCAACCAAGCGGTTTTGGAAATGTTGGAGGCCATAGAGAACGATGGTGGCGACACCAAAAAGTATATGGCAAAAGCAAAGGATAAAAGCGACCCGTTCCGGCTTATGGGCTTTGGACACCGGGTATATAAAAATTTCGATCCGAGAGCAAAAATCATTAAAAAGGCTGCCGATAGGGTGCTCGGCGATCTTGGCATCAAAGACCCTATTTTGGATATTGCAAAAGGTTTGGAAAAAGAAGCCCTGGAAGACCCTTATTTTGTCGATAGAAAGTTATATCCGAACGTAGATTTTTACTCGGGAATCATTTATAGGGCATTGGGAATACCCACCGAAATGTTTACCGTAATGTTCGCTTTGGGCCGCCTACCGGGATGGATCGCACAGTGGCGCGAAATGCGTTTGAACAACGAGCCCATCGGTCGTCCGCGTCAAGTGTACACCGGAGAAAATTACCGCCCTTTCGTAGGGGTCAACGAGCGATAACAACGAACTGCTTGCATATAATATCGAACCCTTTCATATTCTTGAAAGGGTTTTTTTTACCACTATCCAAAATTGTGATTCATGCTCCATCTAAACGTTAACGACGAAATTTCACGACTTAAGGCGGTCGTGCTGGGAACCGCAGAAAACAATGGACCGGTCCCGAAAGCGGAGGAGGCCTATGATCCAAAATCATTGGAACATATTTTAGCGGGAACCTATCCGAAGGAATCCGATATGATTACCGAAATGAATGCCTTCGATGCGGTACTCAAAAAATATGGCGTTTCCGTTTTTCGGCCCGAGGTGCTCAAGGACTGTAATCAAATTTTCTCTCGCGATATTGCCTTTGTAATCGAAAACAAGTTGGTAAAGGCGAATATTTTACCGGACAGGGAAAAAGAGTTCGAGGCCATCTTTCATGTATTGGAATACATCGATCCCCAACACATTTTAATTCCACCGGAGGAGGTTCATGTAGAAGGAGGCGATGTCATGCCCTGGAACGATCATATTTTTATGGGTACCTATACCGCGGCCGATTATCCCGATCAGATTACCGCACGCACCAATGCGCAGGCGGTACGGTTTATCAAACAACAGTTTCCGAACAAGACGGTAAAAGCCTTTGAATTAAGAAAGTCAAAAAACGCCAGGGAAAATGCCCTTCACCTCGATTGTTGCTTTCAACCTTTGGGAAAAGGAAAGGCGATCCTACATAAAAATGGGTTTTTAGTGGAGGCGGAATACCAATGGTTGGTCGATTTTTTTGGGGAGGAAAACATCTTTGAAATTACTTCCGACGAAATGTACCATATGTTCAGTAATGTATTCTCCATTTCGCCAGATGTGGTCGTTTCCGAACAAAATTTCAAAAGACTGAACAACTGGCTTCGCGAACAAGGGTTTACCGTAGAAGAAATACCGTACGCCGAAATCGCAAAGCAGGAGGGATTGCTTCGTTGTAGTACGTTACCGCTGATTCGAGAGTAATCTTTTCTCAACAAATTAAGGGATCTCTGTGCGCTGATATGAAGCGGAGGTGTTCGTTTTACCTGATTATTTTTCTTTTACGCAAAGCGTGGTGTTCAGCGGCCCCGTTCATCGTTTTTTACTGAAATCTGGATGGGGAAACGTTGAAAAAAATCTAATTTTACAATCCGAAAGAATCCGATTCTTTCGATGTCCTATAATCTGATAGAAGTCGAACCAATCGGTCTTATACCATTTTAACTCGTTCCAATACATACCGTGCATGCAGATTACCAATACCATTTTAATGATTCGTCCCGTCAATTTTCGAATGAACGAGCAAACGGCGGTCAATAATTATTTTCAGGAGCAACTTTCCATTCAAAACGTAGAAATCAATAAAAAGGCACAAATGGAATTCGATGCCTTTGTTGCCGTTTTAAGAACGCATGGGGTCAACGTAATCGTAATCGATGATACCGAGGAGCCCAACACGCCAGATTCCATTTTCCCCAATAATTGGATCTCGTTCCACGCCAATGGAACCATTGCCGTGTATCCAATGTTCGCCGAAAACAGAAGAAACGAACGGCGCGAGGATATTTTTGATGTGCTGGAGGAAGCCGGTTTTCGGATCGATACCGTTGTAGATTATACCGCCGCAGAGGAAGAAGGTTATTTTTTGGAAGGTACGGGTAGTATTTTAAAAGATAGGGTTCATCAAAAAGCGTATTGCGCGCTCTCCGAACGGGCGCATGAAGAACTTTTTATTGAGTTTTGCGAGGACTTTGACTGTTTCCCGGTCATCTTTACGGCCAACCAAACCGTAAACAGTGAACGATTGCCCATTTATCATACCAATGTGATGATGGCCATGGCCGAGCACTTTGCAATCATTAATTTGGATGCCATTGATAATAAAAAAGAGCGCAAGGAAGTAATGCACCACTTAAAGACGGATGGAAAGGAAATCATTCCGATTACCGACGAACAAATGCATCAATTTGCGGGAAACATGCTGCAGGTAGTGGGTGCCGACGACGAAAGGTTTATGGTGATGAGTACCGCTGCATATAAAAGTTTGCGACCCGATCAAGTTACCGCTATAGAAAAGCATTGTAGCATTATCCATAGCCCGTTGGATACTATCGAGACCTGCGGGGGAGGGAGCGCCCGTTGTATGATGGCCGAAGTGTTTTTGCCTTTGCGGAGCGTGCTGAAAACCGCTAATTAGGGGGGATTCATGGGTTGTAGACGTCGGTTGAAAGGATGCACTTTAACGCAAGGCGTTCCTCCGGGTACCCTGAGCTACAAATCTCTAACCCGTCTTATGCATTAGGAAATGGCGTATTGCCAACTGTTTGCTGCATAACGGTTTGGTTATCGTTTCACCAAGGTTTTGACGAACAACCATGACATTGGTATGATTAGAAGGGCAAAGGGCAAGGAAGTGATGATCAGCAATTTTTGTACGGCGCTCAACACATCTATTTCGGCCTTGGCCGTTCCCAATAGCAATAGCGCCATGGTGGCCAATAGCACGAACACCGACCAAAGGAACCGATGCATTTTAGCGGGTTCCTTTTTTCCGTTGTCCGTAAACATACTTAGCACAAAAACGGCGGAATCGATCGATGTGACCAAAAAACCGATCAGAAGAAAAATGGTAATGCCGCTCCAAAGTGCAGGGAACGGATAGCTTTCAAAAAAGATAAAAATAGAAGAAAATACATTGCCAAATTCTCCTTGATAGGCGCCGCTATCGGCAATGGTTTGAAACGCAGCGGTACCGAATACCGAAAACCAGAAAAAAGTACCCAAAGAAGGAATGAACAACACGCCCAATAATAATTGCCGTAGGGTTCGCCCTTTAGAAATACGGGCAATAAAAATCCCGGTGAAAGGTGCCCAGGCCAACCAAAATGCCCAGTAGTAGAAAGTCCAATCCGTCAAAAAGGCAATACCCGGATCATAGTTGCCCAAGGCCAAACTCATAGGGATAAACTCTACGATATAAGCATACAAGGCCTGTACAAAGTTCAGCAGAATCGTGGAAACATCGCTTAAAAAAAAGATAAGGGCAAGTAAGGTCATCGTAATGAGGATATTTACCTTCGATATGATCTTGATTCCCTTGTCTATTCCTTTCCAAGCAGAGTAAAAGGCGATAAGTGCGATTCCTGAGACCAAGGAAAGGGTAGTGCCCAACCCGAAGTCTACAGAAAACAAATGATCAAGGCCCCCTTTTATTTGCGTGGTCCCAAGACCAAGGGCCGCAATAAGACCAAAAACGGTGGTGATGACCACAATGATGTCGATGATACCCAATACCGTTTTATTGGAAATGGAATCGGATACCGTGGCACTGACCAGCACGGCCTTTTTGCGAACGAACAGGGCGTATCCCACAACCATGGCAAATAGCCCATAAAAAGCCCAAGCGGTAAAGCCCCATTGGTAGAACGTAAACTCCAGCGCTAAAATTTCCGGGCTGTGATTGCTAGGAAAAGGTGGGTTTTGCTGCATGAATACCGGTTCTTGAACGGCCCTTAGCAAAATGCCGGCGCCCATTCCTGCACTGTATAGCATAGCGGTCCACGCCCAAAGCGAATGTTCGGGGGTGCTGTCCTTGGCCCCTAGTCTGATGTTTCCGAAAGGAGAGCATGCAATGCCCACCAACAGCAGCACACAGCCAAGCCCCAGATAAAGATAAAAATGGCCAAAATGGTTCCTCACCCATATAGAACCCGTTTCAATGCTTGCATAACTCGCTTCGGTAGCAAAAAAAACGACCGCGGTGAAGGCAAGGATCAAGCCAATTGAAATCGATAAAATGGCATTGTTGAAAAGAATTTTCACCAGCTAAAATGGGTTTGAAAGAAGTTTAACATGCGCCCACGACCGCAGGGAGCTAGGCATAGTTGCTTATAAGCAATTCCCGAAATCATGCTTTTACGATATTCCGGATCATTCCCCCAAAAATAAAATAATGAAGGGGAACAATGCTATACCAGTACAAGCGACCACGAAGTCCTCGGGGCCTGAACGTGGCGGTTTGGTGCAACACGTTGGCATCATCGATACGGAACTCCAGCCAGGCTTCACCGGGCAAACGCATTTCGGCAAAGAGCAAAAGCCGTTTTTCTTTTTTATCGGCCAGGAGTACCCGCCAGAAATCCAAGGCGTCGCCAGGGTATAGCTTGTCCGGATGTGTTCGTCCCCTTCGGAGCCCTACGCCTCCGAACAGCTTATCGATAACGCCCCGTAGTTGCCATAGCCAATTGCCATAGTACCAACCCTGTTGTCCTCCGATTTTCCAAATATTCCTTAATACCCGTTCGGTATCCTTGACCGGTAACTTCTGTTCATCTTTGAGGATCCCATATTTAGGTACCTGTATGTACTTTCCCAAATCTTTTTGAAAGCGGCCGCTGACCATACTGTCTTTCCAACTGCTGACCACCTGGTTTTGTGCGATTTTTTTAAAGGCCATGTCGATGGCCGCCGTATAGGAATGGGTAGTAATTCCAAGAAGGTCTTGGAGCCGTGTATCGTTTGCCACCACTTCGATCTTCATACTGTCAACCAGGTTCATGGCCAGTTTATAGGAAGTAGAGGTAACAAAATAAAGCCAGTAGGAAGATAGTTTGGGGGTCATTACCGGTACCGTAAAAATCCAATTTTTAAATCCTCGTACCGCAGCATACTGATGCATCATTTCCTTATAGGTGAGCACATCGGGTCCGGCAATATCAAAGCCGTCGTTATAGGTTTTTTCATTGCCGAGCACACCGGTCAAAAAGGCAAGTACGTCGCGTATGGCAATAGGTTGTGTTTTGGTGAGCACCCATTTGGGTGTGATCATGAAGGGTAGTTTTTCGCATAGGTCGCGAATAATTTCAAAAGAAGAACTGCCCGAACCAACGATAATCCCTGCTTTGAGTACGGTTAGGGCATAATTTCCCTTGGCCAAGATTTCCTCTACATTTTTGCGCGACCATAAATGTTTGGAAAGGTTTTCATCATTGGAAATCCCACTGAGATAGATAACCTGTTTGGCTTTGGTTTCGGCCAGATAGGCGTTGAAATGGTGGGCGGTAACAGCTTCCATTTCATCGAACTCTTTGGTGGAGGAACGCATGGAGTGAATCAAAAAATAGGCCGCGTCAATATCGTGCGGTACTTTTCCTTTTTGCACCGTTTCCAAAAAATCGATTTCAAGGACCTCGATCCGTGAACGGATTTCGGGATCTATGGAAAGGCGTTCCTCATCGCGTACGGTACACACCAATTGGTGTCCTTGATCCAGTAACAGCGGCAATAGGCGCATACCAATATATCCGTTCGCACCAGTAAGTAGTATTTTCATCTATCGTGTTTACAACATAAGACCATTTCAAAGCTAAAATGGTATACGTCCGTTTGCAGGCCACCGTATGCGTTTAGGGGCAATGGGTTGAAACTCCCTTTAAATTTCATGCTCCCGTTTGGTAGGGCCACTTTTCCTTAGGCTCATAGATCCTCGATTGCCGTTGGGGTATTGTCCGCTTTTTGGTCCAACATTTTTCTAAAGAACTTTTGTATCGCTTTTGTATCGGCGGTCACTTTTACAAAATAATGGTCGCGGTACACGGAGTAAACGGCTAAATCTCCCTTATAGACCGTCAACTTGTAATAGGGAATGACCAGTGCAAAGGTTTCCAACAACGACCGAAAACGCAATATGATTCCTTTGGGCCGCAATTCGATGGAACAACAGTCCCTGTTGTTGTCCAGAAGCAATAGGTTGCGTATTTCTACACTAGTTTCTGTAATGAATAATTTTGGGGAGCCGATACCGCCCATTTTCCAACGCTCTTTTAGCGGGAAGGGCTTGCCAACGGCATCCGTTATCTTATTGGTGACCTTTTTATCGGAATACGAAACGTTTAATAGCATAATATAAATTTCAGTTTTTCGGACCGCTTTGGTGACGTAAGGGCCTGTTTATCCTTTTTTTAAATAGAAAAAAATCGTTATCGGGCACCTTGTTTCGCCTACCGTTCTTACCAACAGTATTTCCGCATGGAAAAAAACGTAATTTGCCTTAAGGGTTCGCGATACCTTTTTTACTCGCATGCAGCGTTAATTCCGTTTTTATAAAGTTAATGAAAACCACTTTTAATTCCGAGGGCAAGGGCCCGAAAGCCTTAAAAAAATGATTAATTTTGCGGCCTTACAATAGGAACGATATGAGTTTACAGGAGATATTGGGTATTCAGGTGAAGAAGGCGACGAACACCTTGTTCGACGTAGCATTGCCGGAAGTCGAGTTTCAGCCGACCCGAAAGGACTTTGAAGGGGATATTACCGTGGTGGTATTCCCAATGCTTCGCCTCATAAAGGGCAACCCGGTACAGATCGGCGAAAAGATCGGAACATTTTTGATGGAACAGGTCGATGTAGTTTCCGGGTACAACGTGATCAAAGGGTTCTTAAATATTGTGGTTTCGGACGCCTATTATGTAAACTTTTTCAATGCTGTTCGCAATGAAGCGCATTTCGGGCATGCCCAAGAAAAGGAACCGGAGGCGATTATGGTGGAATATTCTTCACCCAATACCAATAAGCCTTTGCACTTGGGACATATCCGAAACAACCTCTTGGGCTATTCGGTGGCAGAAATTTTAAAGGCCGCCGGAAAGAAGGTATACAAGACCCAGATCATTAATGATAGGGGCATCCATATTTGTAAAAGCATGCTGGCCTGGCAACGGTTTGGGAATGGAGAAACCCCGGAAAGTACGGGACTAAAGGGCGATAAGCTGGTCGGGAATTATTATGTTGCCTTTGATAAGGCTTATAAAAAGGAGATTGCTGCCTTGGAAGCGGATGGAATGGATACCAAGTTGGCGGAAAAGGAAGCACCTATTTTAAAGGACGCCCAAGGAATGCTCCGAAAGTGGGAGGCAGGGGACGCCGAGATCGTAGCCCTGTGGAAGAAAATGAATGGTTGGGTGTATGACGGTTTTAACGTCACCTATACCAACATGGGAGTCGATTTTGACAAGCTGTATTACGAAAGTGATACCTATCTTTTGGGCAAGGACGTGGTTGCCGACGGCCTGAAGCAAGGTGTTTTTTACAAGAAGGACGATGGTAGTGTTTGGATCGATCTCAGCGATGAAGGGCTGGACGAAAAAATTGTACTGCGATCGGACGGAACCGCAGTGTATATGACACAGGATATCGGCACTGCCATACAGCGGGTAAAGGACTACCCTGATATCGGCGGTATGGTATATACTGTGGGTAACGAGCAAGATTATCATTTTAAGGTACTTTTCCTGATCCTAAAGAAATTGGGTTTTGGTTGGGCGGAAAAACTCTACCACCTTAGCTATGGGATGGTCGACCTGCCAAGTGGAAAAATGAAGAGTAGGGAAGGTACTGTGGTCGATGCCGATGATCTAATGGTCGATATGGCGCTGACCGCTGCCAACATCTCAGAGGAATTAGGAAAATTAGAGGCCTATTCCGAAGCGGAAAAGCAACAATTGTACAAGATTATCGGTCTTGGTGCCCTCAAATACTATATTTTAAAGGTAGACCCTAAAAAACGTATTCTTTTTAATCCGGAGGAGTCCGTGGATTTTCAGGGCAACACAGGTCCCTTCATACAATATACCTACGCGCGGATCCAGTCTATTTTGCGCAAGGCCAATGCTATGGAGGTTCCCATGACGCCGGCCGAAAGCGATATGGCGTTGCATCCCAAGGAAAAGGAATTGATCAAACAATTGCAGCTGTTTCCGGAGACGGTGCAGTTGGCGGCCGAAAACTACAGCCCGGCCCTAATCGCCAATTACACCTATGATCTGGTAAAGGAATTCAACTCCTTTTACCAACAGGTTTCTATTTTGGGCGAGAGCGACATGCAAAAGAAAATACTACGGGTACAGCTTTCTAAAAAGGTGGCGGAGGTCATCAAATCGGCCTTTGCCTTATTGGGAATACAGGTTCCCGATCGTATGTAATGTTCCGGTAGCAACAATTAATTTCTGTTTTTACAGTTGTAGTTCCATATGCACGTACCAAAGATCTTTGCGATTCTCGCGGGAGTCTACATTGTAGGGCAGTTTCTATACATCGTCTACTATGCCATAGGGTTGGTGCAGTTCAATCCTTTTGTGAAGTTAAAACCGCTCACCCCTTCGGAGAAGCAGGTGTTGACCGATAATTTTCCCATTTACAGAAAACTTCCGGAGGTGTTGAGAGCGCGTTGTGAGGAGCGCATAAAATGGTTTAGGAGCCGTAAAAAATTCGTGTTTTATGGCGCGGTATCCCGTCAGGAAGATATCAAACTGATTTTGAGCGGAAGCTTGGTGCTCATGACCCTGGGGTTAAAAAATTATAAGATGCGGCGCTCTTTAATTCGGGTTATCGTGTACCCTTCCCAATACTATTCCAGGATCAGTCGTCGGCACCATTTAGGGGAGTACAATCCTTTTTTTAAGACCGTTGTTTTTTCTGCCGAACAGTTGTGGGAAGGCTTTCGGATTCCCAATGACAATATCAATTTGGCCATGCACGAATTTGCCCATGCCCTTAGTTATGAAATGAAGCGCAAAGGTTCGTGGGAAGCTATGAAGTTTCGTGTGGGTTTCAGGGAGATCCATGCCTTGCTGGCGGCACCGTTGTTTCGGGAACAAATGGCGGCCACAGGATACTTTAGGGAGTATGGGATGACCAATACGCAAGAATTTTTTTCGGTGGCCGTAGAAAATTATGTGGAAACCCCACAACAATTTGACCAAGACTTTCCAGAACTGTACGGGATTTTAAAGCGAATGTTAAAATTTGAGTTTCGTTAAAATACCATCTTATAGCGATATGCGAATGGTACGATAAGAAAAATAAATACTGCGGAGTATATTTAGTTAGGAATACTAACTATATTTGGATAATCTTAATTTAATATTCATATTATGAAAAAATCTATTTTTTATCATGCAGGCTGCCCTGTTTGTGTAAGTGCGGAAAAGGAAATAATTGAGTTGATTGGTAAGGACAACTTAGAAATCGTTGATATCGGGACCGTAACCACCCGTATTTTAGAAGCGGAGAAGGCCGGGGTAAATTCGGTTCCAGCCTTATTGACTCCTTCGGGACAAGTACTTCATTTAAATTTTGGCGCCTCCTTATCGGCCTTGAAAGCATAATTCTATAATCTATAAAGTTAGGATTCCTAATTAAAAATAGGTGAATCCTAACTTTTCAACTCCAGACAAAATGAAAATAAATCCAATAGTAACTTCCATTATAATGGTTTTGGGTGCATTGACCAGTTCGTGCGCCCAAAAAAATGAATATAACAACGCAGATTTTTCCATTAGAAAAGCAACCGTAACACATCACAAGGCCATCGGGGTGACCGTTTGGCAAATCGATGTCGGTGGTATTGCCGGAAACACCACGCCCGAGCCGATAGGCCAGCTTGATGGGGCAACGGTTTTAGGGTATGTATTTCCCACTACGCTAAACCCCGCGGATGTCGGTTTTGGCAATGTTAAGGGGATGGTTGCTCTTGCACTTACTTCGCATCCGGATTTCGACGATACTCCATTATGGGACGAGAACAATGATCGAGCTTTTGATAATGACGGTGTGGTTTGGCATCCCCACTGGGTCATACTCGTAGAAGATAAAAGGGTCTCCGGGGGCTTGAGGGTAAAACAGTTCACAGAGGGGGATACCGCGGTCGTGCTCCCTCCTACCAACCCTGGAATGCCTATGTATATGGATTCACCTGGTTTTCCGGTAACAACTGACAAGGAAACCATTCGGGTTGTGGTGCCCGATTATCGAATCAATAACCAAACGAATTTTAAGTATGATGGCGTTACGGCCCTTCTAAAAGTAAACGGAAGCAAGGACGATTTGCCTTTATTGGGCGTTTATGAAGTATTCTCCGTGGCAAGTAAAGATTTGTCCTTACCGTATTCGGTAACAAAATAAAACAAAAAGTTTGGGTACGAAGAAGTATCCGACCTGACCTTTTGTTGTCGACGGGCATACTTTATTTGACACGCTTTTGGAAAGCGTAAGCCAATAGCATAGCAAAAAAAGCCATGCCCCATGAAGATGGGGCATTTTTGTGCTTCCAAAATTGAAATCGTGAGTGCTACACTGCGCCGAGTTTAACATTTTCGATCCAGCTTTGGGGCATTCCGTTCTGTTGTATAAAAGGGGTTTTCGGGTGCCGGGAAAACAATTACAAACCTAGCGCAGCGCAATTCTTGATATTGAAAGTTTATATAGTCTGACAGGATAACTAACTTTGTCTATCGACACCGATAGCGATACACCAAGTTATGAGCGAATCCCTCTTTGATCCGGCAGCACAGAACGGTAACCTACCCAATAAAATAGTGGCCGGATTGGAAAAGGTTTCCGAGGCCTTTAAGGTATTGTTGTGGGATAAAGGAAAAGAATTAGGGCTGAGCCCTATTCAAATACAATTATTGCTTTTTGTTGCCTATCATGGACCCGAATTTTGTACGGTCAGTAATTTGGCGAAGGAATTCAATGTGACCAAACCTACGATTAGTGACGTGGTGCGGGTTCTGTTGAAAAAACAGTTGATCCAAAAAGATTATTCCAATTCGGACAGTCGTAGCTACGTAATTTTTTTAACGGATTCCGGGGAACAGATGGTTGAAATGACCAAGGATTTTGCCAATCCCATAAAAAAGCAGTTGAGTAGGGACGCGAAAGTGCTACAACCGCTTTTCCATGTTTTGAGCCGCTTGATGTACGGATTAAGTAAGGATGGGGTGCTAGGGGAACTGCGTATTTGTTATGGTTGTCGTTTTTATGTAGAAAAAAAAGGTTCGAGCTACTGTAATCTTTTGGAGCGAACACTTCGAACAAATGACATTCGAATCGATTGTAAGGAATACGAAAGCCAGGATCAATAGTTTAAAAACGAACTCTAAAACTGAGATTGGGGGTCAACCCTAGGGCCACATTTTCCACTTTTTCGATTTCCCCTTCCGTATCGATCCTATAAAATCTGTTGAAAATGTTTTTCCTATCGGTGATGTTAAGCACTGACGCACCTACGGTAGCGGCAATTTCAGGAGTCAGTTCAAAAGCGTACATGGCCGAAAAGTCCGCTCGCAGATACTCGGGGAGTCTACTGCTATTGGCCTCGGCATAATTGATACGGTTTGGAAAAAAGCTGGTATCCAGCGGATCCGTAGCGGCCGGTTCGGTAAACGGTTTTCCGGTCCGGTAGTTGAGTCCCAACGCCATTTTTAAAGGACCTAAGGTATAGGTGCCGGCAAGGGTCGCCACATGGCGGACATCCAGGTTGTGCGGAAATTCGGAAGGCATCAGTTCCGGAAAAAAATAAGTGTTCAAATTATAGCTATAACTGCCCCAAACGCTATAGTTCTCCGTTTTTCTGTTGATCAACAGCTCGAGTCCGCGTATGGTATACTGTCCGATTTCCCCATTGAACTGGTTTTGGTTCTGAAAGCCCTGGGTTGCGGTGCTAACGCCTTTGACCTCCTTAAAAAAGCCTTCTATTCCCGCATAGAATTCCTTTGTATCAAAATTAAGTCCTAAAGAGGCCTGTTTGCTGGTGGTAACGGGAAGTGTTTCGCCATCCGAAATGATCCATCGTCGTTTTTCGACCCCTAAAAAGTTCTGTTCCAAGTCGATGATCTGATTGGTTACCTGGCTCTTGAATTCCCCAAGGCCGACTACCTTCCAGTTTGGGGCAAAGGTATAGTTGAGGTTCAACCGTGGCTCCGGTATAAATTCTTCAAAGCTATCGGGGTTTTGATAATAGTTCAACCGCAGACCGGCGTTGGCAAAAAGCTTTTTGTCTTCCGAGGTATAGGAGAATTCCGAAAAAAGGGCATGGGCGCGCATAATACGTTTTACGTTGCTATCAAAGGGCGGTTGGGTAACCAAGGCCTGGTTGGTAATGCCGGTTTCGGTAAATTGATACCCATTTCTTAAGGTCGCGACGGTCCCTATCTGCAGTTCGGTAACTAGTTTTGCCCCGGTTTCCTCAACCTTGTTCACCTGTACCAACCGTTGTTGGGGATCGGGATAGCTATTGTTGGCACCCAACTCGTAATCGGTGCGATATACGTTAAGGTCCGTAGAAAAACGGTCGCTCCAGGTGCTCGTAAAATGGCCTCCGAAGGAGGTGTTGGTTTGGTCCAGTTCGCTCTCCGTACTTTCGGCCGAGCCCGTCGTCAGTCGCGAATAGGCAAGCCTGTTGTTGATATTGATGACACTGGCCCGTAGCTGGTGCTTTGTTCCGATGTCATATAAAAATTTACTGCTGAAATCATAAAAATAAAAGTCGGCCTCTTGTTCAACCACTTGGCTGTCCTGAAAAGCGCGGCTTGAAAATTCACTGTAGGTCGGGGTATTGAAAAAATCGGTCAACGACCTTCGGGCGGAAAATTGAAACGCCATATCGTCATTGATAGGAAGTTGTCCGTATACATCCCCATTGATCATGTTGAAGCCCGCTCCACCAAAAAAAGCGTTTTCCAGTTTGTTTTTGGTACGCATGTCGATGATGCCGCTTACACCATCACCATAGACCGCACTGGAACCGTTCTTTATTAAAGTTACCTTATCGGTCAAATAGGGATTGAATGCCGAGATCAATCCGAAAAAGTGACCGGATTGGTACATTTTTATGCCATCCCATAGCAATAGGTTTTGGTCATTGCTACCGCCACGTATATTAATGTCCGAAACGGTTTCATCAATGCTCTTTACCCCTGGTAACGCCTGTATGGTCTGTAGGATGTCGGGTTCCATGGCACCGGGGAGTATTCCAAATTCGTTCGTGTTCAGCAGTATGCTCGCATCGGCCTGTTGTACCAATCCCGCGGTAAGGAATTCGTACACGACCACCTCTTCCAGCTGGTTGTAGAACGGGGTCAACAAAAGCGTTTGGCATGGGGCGTTCGAAACCAGCTTTTCAGCAGCTACGAACAGCGTTTTGAAACCAAAAAATTTTATTTGCAATATCGACTTTCTGGAAATTCCCGAAATTGAAAAACGGCCCTCACTGTCCGTAACCAACGATTTGCTTCTAGGAAGTACCTCCACAGTTGCACCCGGCACGGTATTTTCTTTAAAATTGTCAAGCACTTGGCCACAGATAGCTATAAGTTCGCTTTTGGTAAGGGTATAATACCGATCGTTGAGTTTTTCGATACGGAGCTGTGTCTGTTGCGTGATTGCGGAGAGTGCCGTTTCCAGGTCGGTAAATTCGGGAACGGTGATGTTGAGGTCTTGAATATCGGCATCGACATAGGATAATTTAATATCGTACCGTTGTTCCAATTCTTGAAGGAACGAAAAAAGTGCGGTGACGTCTCCCGCTTCTTGCGCCCTACCATAGGAAAAGACGAGAAGTAACAATACGTACAGGAAAACCTTAGGAAGCCTAGGGGGTGTCTTGGGCATAAAACAGCACTTTGTTCCCCTCAAATTTAAACTTTATTTGGGAAGGAATACTAATGCTCTTTAAAGCCAATTCGGTATTATCGTTGCTAAAGGTGCCCGTATATACTTTATCGAGGTCGATCGCTTTGGTAACGACTTCAACATTGTGTTGTCTTTCAAATTCATCCAGCACAAAACGCAGGGGAACACTCTGGAAAGTACTTTCTTTATCGATCCACGAAGGTTTTCCATTTTTGGTCACGCTAGCTGCCGAAATAGTACCTTTTATCTTGGTAAGGGTCTTTCCTGCGGGCAATCGGGTTTCCTCACCGGCTATTAAAACGCTTACCAGGCCTTCGTAACAGCTTACCTTAAAATAACCGTCTCGTTGTACTACATTGAATTGGGTTCCCAGCACGGTAACCGTTCCTGCATCAGTGGCTACGGTAAACTTTTTCCCTTTCGCTACCTTAAAAAAGGCCTCTCCGGATAGGGTGATGTTTCGTTCGGTATCCCACTGGTCTTCGTCGTAGGATAGTTGGGAACCTGCATTTAAAATCACGTTGGAGTTGTCGGGTAAAGTAATTGTTTTATTTTCCGCAAATTGTGTTGCAATATGGGTATCCAAGGAATTCAAATACACATAGGCACCGCTGATCAGCAGTACAATGGCCGCCGCAACCTTCAAGAACCGGGTGTAGGGTCGTAAGGAGAGCACTTTGGTCTCCGCAACGGGCGCCGTACGTTGCCTTATGGCGGCAAAGGCTTGGTCCGTATCAAAATCCGGGGCCGAAAGTCGATCGGAAACCGCTTTTATTTTTTCGTAAGTGGCATAGCCTTCAGAAGCTTTGAATTCCTTTAACTCCGCTTCTGTAAGCTCTTGGTCGATCCACTTTGATAAATGATTCTCTTGCATGATTACTGACTTTATGCTAAACGTATAACAGTTGGTGTTGTAAAAACCCTACTTGTTTGATTTTGAAGGTACTTCATACTATCTAAATACCGTCAATTTTTGCGCGCAAGGCTTTTAACGCCAAATGCATCCGTTTTTCAATGGCTTTTACGGTCACTCCTTCCATCTCGGCAATTTCGGCATACTTTTTTCGATCGATCCGGTTCAATAAAAAAGTGGTACGCTGGTTTTCCGGTAAACTTTGCAGTGCGCGCTCAAGCTTTTCTTTAAACTCCTTCTCCTCTAATAAAAATTCTGGGGATTCCTGAGTAGTCTTCAACGTTTTATCGGCATACTTCAATCGAACCTTTTCTGCTTTGATGACGTTCAGATACAAATTATTGGCTACGGTGTACACAAACGATTTGGCTTTGGCCGGACTCACTTTCGCACAATTCTCCCAAAGTTTTACAAATGCTTCCTGTACGGCATCATGGGCCTTTTCTTCATTACCGAATTTATAATAAATATAGTTGAAAACCGTTTTTGAATGAAGGTTGAAGATGTTCGCGAACGTATCATCCTCACATACGGTGTCCTTGTCTTTCATTTTCTGTTGAAAATTGGGTTTGTTTTTTTTCGGTAAATAACTTTTTTTGAAAGGCTTTTTTGGTAATTTCAAACCAATCGTAAAAAGCCGTTGCGCCGATGATGACGTCTTTTTAGTAACGCTGTTTTGACCAAAGATATTTTAAAAAAGGTTAAGAATTCAAGTAGGGTGTTTTTTTGATCGATTGTTTTACCATTGAACTTGTATATACTTTTTGTTTGGAACCGAGAAAATTGGCTTTTGTGCCGTTATGAAGTTATTTTTAAAAAGCATAGCAGGGCTACGGTTGTTAAAAATTGCAAAATAAGGGTGCAAAATGTGATTTTCGCAGGTAAAAGAAAAAGTGTAAACCAGTTCATTACAATAACATTAAATTCCAAATCATTATGAAAACGTTTTTTAAACCTGTGGCGCGACTATTCCTACTTTTCGTAGCCCTTACTTTTGTCGGATGTCAGAGCGATACGGTCGATGATCCCGTGATGAACGATGAAAATACATTGATGGCTTCTTCGGCCACAGCAAAACTGATAGAACGCACCGTTTCCAATGACGGTTCTTTTGATAATATCGTTGACGGTTCCAGTTGTTTCGATATTCAATTTCCTTACACCGTAACCGTTAGTGGTATTGACATAACCATTAATTCGGAATCGGACCTGAGTTTGATCGAAAAGCTGTTCGATGCCGTGGACGACGATACCGATTTGTTAGAAATTCTTTTTCCGATTACCGTGGTATTGGCCGATTATTCGGAGGTAACCATTGACGGTGTTTCGGATTTGAGGGAACTTGCTTCCCAATGTGTGGAAGGCGGCGATGATGCCGATATCGAATGTATCGATTTTGTATATCCCATTACCTTGTTCACTTTTGATACCCGCTCGCAGCAAACGGGGAGTATCGCGGTTTCCAGCGATAAGGAACTGCGACGTTTCTTTGCCGGTTTGGGGCCCAATGATTTGATCGGTGTCGATTTTCCAATAACTTTTGAACTGCATGATGGTAGCAAACTTACCGTAGACGACTATGTAGCCCTTGCCGATGCTATTGAAAATGTAAAGAACAGCTGTGATGAGGACGACGATTCAGACTATAACGATGATGATTTTACAGAGGAGCGTTTGGACGCCCTATTGGTGGAATGCCCATGGGTACTCCAAAGTATTTTAAGGGAAAATCAAGATTGGATTTCCGATTTTAGGGAAAACGTGCTGACCTTCAATGAGGATGGTACCGCAACGATCGAACATGGAGGTGCAATTTTTTCAGGAAGCTGGGAAACAATGATAACCGATTGGAGAGTAGCCCTAAAATTAGAATTTGAAGGCATGACCGATCTCAACCTGGAATGGTTCGTATATGAAATCGATAAGGGCAAGATCAAGCTCTTTACCGATGATGCCAATAAGGTGGTTTTGGAAAAGAACTGTGAATACACCAAATCCTGTGATGACGAGTCCATCACTGCCAATCTATCCGAATGTATATGGATCGTGGCCAATGGTGGGGATAGCTTTTTATCGGACTTGACCATCGATTTTTCAAATTTTAATATCCATGTGTATAATCCAAACGGTGTTGCGGTGGACGAGGGCAATTGGTCGCTGGAAGAAGGTGTGCTCAGTTTCAATGATTTAAGTATGGAACTGGCCAATTACATTGGCGAATGGCGCATTACTTCTTGTACCGACGATCGTGTGGAAATCAAGAGAGGCGAAGAACTTTTGGTTCTGGAACGCGACTGCGATAACTAGTGTTTACACCAGAAATGGTATAACGAGAACACCCCACAAGTATAGTGCCCCTTATTTTAGGGAACGCCCGTCCACAAAGGACGGGCGTTTTTTTTGGTACTTGTGCGGGGCCACAAAATATTAATGTGTGTTTTTAAACAATGCAGGCACGCAAAAGAACAATTTTAAGGGATATGTTAACATTAAAAATTGGTATAAACCCCGCTGCGTCGCTAGCGCACAATTTTTGTTCAGTTTCCCCATCTTTACCATGGTTATTATTAAATTTGCTTTTCTTCAAAATTTAGAGATACGATGTTCGATAATTTAAGTGAAAAACTCGATAAGGCATTACATGTACTGAAAGGCCATGGCCAAATAACGGAGATCAACGTAGCGGAAACCACCAAAGAAGTGCGCCGTGCGTTACTTGATGCCGATGTCAATTTTAAAATAGCCAAAGAGTTTACCAATCGGGTAAAGGAAAAGGCCCTTGGGCAGAATGTACTGACCACGTTGCAGCCCGGACAGTTAATGGTGAAGATCGTAAAGGACGAACTCACCGAACTGATGGGCGGGGAGACGGAAGGTATCAACCTTTCGGGCAATCCCTCGATTATTTTGATGTCCGGTCTACAGGGGTCGGGTAAAACCACGTTCTCCGGGAAACTTGCCAATTTTCTAAAGACAAAAAAAACAAAGAATCCATTATTGGTGGCTTGTGATGTGTATCGTCCTGCCGCGATCGATCAGCTACATGTGGTAGGCGACCAGATCGGCGTAGCGGTATATTCCGATAGGGAAAATAAAAATCCCGTTGCCATAGCACAGGCCGGTATCGCCCATGCCAAAACCAACGGGCATAACGTGGTGATCATCGATACCGCGGGTCGGTTGGCGGTGGATGAGAAGATGATGGGGGAGATATCGGATATCCACAAGGCCATTCAACCACAGGAAACGCTCTTTGTGGTCGATTCCATGACCGGTCAGGATGCCGTAAATACGGCCAAGGCCTTTAACGATATCTTGAATTTTGATGGGGTCATCCTTACCAAACTGGATGGTGATACCCGTGGTGGTGCCGCAATCTCCATTAAATCGGTGGTGGACAAACCGATAAAGTTTATCGGTACCGGTGAAAAAATGGAGGCCATCGATGTTTTTTACCCTTCCCGAATGGCAGATCGTATTTTGGGCATGGGTGATGTTATTTCCTTGGTAGAGCGTGCGCAGGAGCAGTTCGATGAGGAGGAAGCGCGAAAGATCCAAAAGAAAATTGCCAAGAACAAATTCGGATTCGACGATTTTCTCAGCCAAATACAACAGATCAAAAAAATGGGGAACATTAAGGACCTCATGGGAATGATACCCGGTGCTGGAAAAGCCTTGAAAGGGCTTGATATCGACGATGATGCCTTTAAACATATTGAAGCCATTATCCATTCGATGACGCCCGAGGAACGTTCTACCCCGGCCATGCTCAATGCCAGCCGTAAAAAAAGAATAGCCAAAGGAAGCGGGCGTACCATTCAAGAAGTAAACCAACTGTTGAAACAGTTCGACCAAATGGGGAAAATGATGAAAATGATGCAAGGTGGCGGCGGTAAAAAAATGATGCAGATGATGGGAGGAATGAAAGGCATGCGATAGATGGATTGCACTGCGTGCATAGTCCGTAAAGCATAAAACTATATAAGGAATAGGGGAGGAAACAGGTTCACATAGCCTTTAAAAAAGGCAAGAAGGAATAGCGATGCCCTCCACTATAAACGACGACAAACCGCGATTGCTAACTAAATACTGAAAATGGAATTATTAGACGGGAAAAAGATTTCCAACCAAATAAAAGAGGAGATTACCGAAACGGTGGCGAAAATGAAGGAACGCGGTGAAAAAGTGCCGCACTTGGCCGCCATTATTGTGGGCAACGACGGCGCCAGTCTTACCTATGTGGGCAGTAAGGTACGGTCTTGCGAGCGTATCGGTTTCGAGTCTACCTTGGTACAAATGCCCAGCACCACTTCGGAATTGGAGTTGTTGAAAAAAATCGATGAACTGAACAAAAACGAGGCGGTAGACGGTTTTATCGTGCAACTACCGTTACCGGAACAGATCGATACCCAAAAGGTGATCATGGCCATTGATCCCGATAAGGACGTGGACGGTTTTCACCCGACCAATTTTGGTAAAATGGCCTTGGATATGAGCACTTTTATTCCGGCCACGCCTTTTGGTATTTTAGAGCTCTTGGAGCGCTATAAAGTGGATACCAAAGGAAAACATACGGTAGTTATCGGGCGCAGCCACATCGTCGGTCGGCCAATGAGTATTTTAATGGGCCGCAGGGGATGGCCGGGAAACTCTACCGTAACCTTGACTCACAGCCATACCAAGAATATTACACAGATCATTTCCCAGGCCGATATCGTAATTTCCGCACTTGGGGTCCCCAATTTCTTAAAAGCGGAAATGGTGAAGGATGACGCAGTGGTCATCGATGTGGGGATTACCCGTGTACCCGACGAAAGCCGGCCAAAAGGGTATTATATCACCGGTGATGTCGATTTTGAAAATGTGAGCAAAAAGGCCTCTTATATTACACCGGTGCCCGGCGGTGTGGGCCCAATGACCATTGCCATGTTGCTCAAAAACACCTTATTGGCACGGGAACGCCACAGGGCCAAAAGTTAATATCCCGATTATCTTCTTGTTAAGTGTAACAAAGAATGCCGTTTTGCATCTAATCGGACGAGAGAACGTTTAAACAAAAGAAAATGAAAAAATCGACTTCGATCGGGCTGTTGTGCCCGATACTATTATTCTGTTTTAATAGTCAACTGGGCTTGGCACAGGAAGATGCCTCGGTATCCATGCAGAAACCCGTGCAATCGGGAATCATCAAGGATAATATGGATCCCTCGGTAAAACCGGGAGATAATTTTACGGCCTACGTGAACGGTAGTTGGATGAAAACCACTGAAATTCCGAACGATAAATCCTCCTACGGAATCGGTACCATACTCCATGAAGAGTCGGAGGACAAAGTAAAGGCGATTATTGAAGAGGCCGCTTCGGGAAATTTTGCGGTCGGTAGCGATGAGCAAAAGGTAGGGGACCTTTACGCATCCTACATGGATATGGAAAAGCGAAATGCCATTGGCACCGCACCTTTGAAATCCGAATTTGAAAAAATAGACGCTATTTCTAATTACGACGAGCTTGCCGTGTATTTTGGTTATGCCAATAGAAAGAATACCAAAGTGCCGCTCGGACTGTTCGTATACCAGGACTTCAAAAACCCGGACGTATATACGGTCTATACCTGGCAGAGCGGATTGGGACTACCGGACAGGGAATATTATTTAAAAACGGACGAACGTTCGGAAGAAATAAAAGGTAAATATGTGGAGCATGTTGCCAAAATGTTCGACTTGGCCGGGCTGCCCAATGGGGCCGAAGCGGCCAAAACCGTAATGGCTTTGGAAACCACATTGGCCAAAGAGCACTTGGAAAAGGAAAAAACCAGGGATTTGGTAAGCCTTTACAATATGTTGGAAGTAAGTACCCTGCCCGAAGTGATGCCCGATTTTAACTGGACCGGATTTTTAAAGGAAATAGGCCTGGAAAAGCAAGAAAAGTTGGGAGTGCTCATGATGGACTATACCAAAGCGTTGAACGGCATTATTACGTCCACCGATCTTGACAAATGGAAAGCGTATTTGAAGTGGAGTGTAATCGACGCGAACGCTTCCCGATTGAATACGGCCTTGGACGAGCAGAACTTTGCCTTCTACAGTAAGGAACTTCGGGGAACCAAGGAGCAACGCCCTTTATGGCGTAGGGGCGTTTCCGCGGTAAGCGGTAGTTTAGGAGAGGTCGTCGGTAAGGTGTATGTTAAAAAACATTTTCCGCCAGAAGCAAAAAAGCGCATGGAGACCTTGGTCGATAATTTACTGAAGGCCTATGAGGTAAGTATTAAAGAATTGGATTGGATGAGCGATGCCACCAAAAAAGAGGCATTGGACAAGTTGAGCAAGTTTACCCCAAAAATTGGATATCCCGACAAATGGAAATCCTATGATATTGTTGTAAAGGCCGATGACCTATACGGGAATATGCAACGGGTAACGGAAATGGAATATCTCCGCGAGCTGAACAAATTGGGGAAACCGATCGATAAGGAGGAGTGGCGGATGAATCCGCAAACGGTAAATGCCTATTACAATCCTACCATGAACGAGATTGTTTTTCCAGCGGCCATTTTGCAACCTCCGTTCTTTGACCTTGAGGCCGAAGATGCAGTGAACTATGGTACCATAGGTGCCGTAATCGGTCATGAGATCGGTCACGGTTTCGATGATACGGGAAGTACTTTTGATGGCGATGGCGCCATGCGCAACTGGTGGACGGAAAGTGATAAGGAAGAATTCAAAAAACGCACGGGCAATCTGATTGCCCAGTACAATGAATTTGAAGTATTGCCCGATTTAAACGTCAATGGGGAGTTCACCTTGGGGGAAAATATTGGTGATTTGGGCGGTTTGAGCATCGCCTTAAAGGCATACGAAATTTCATTGGACGGTAAGGAAGGTCCGGAATTGGACGGATTTACCGCCAAGCAACGGGTTTTTATCGGATGGGCACAAGGCTGGTGCGGAAAGTCACGCGAAGAGGCACTTCGGGTACAGGTGAGTTCCGATCCGCATTCCCCAAGGGATTTTAGGGTGAACGGCGTAGTGCGGAACATTCCAGAGTTTTACGAAGCCTTTGACGTTAAGGAAGGCGATGCCCTATACCTTGCTCCTGAAGAACGGGTGAAAATCTGGTAAACCTTATCATTACAATACCATACGGCCCATCCTTTGGATGGGCCTTTTTGGTAATATAGGTCGACGTCCTTATCGATTTACGGGAAAGGCGTAGGCGACGGTTCCGGTTACCGTGCTGTCGGATGGTGCTATAATTTCAAGATCAGTATCTTCTTCATCGTTGATACAACTCGCCATTAAAACAATAGCTCCCGCAAGTACGGTAATGTAACAAAGTTTTTTCATGACTAACATTTATGGGTATAAATAATCATATAGGGTACTATAACGCGAAATAGGGCGATTTTCTTATATCCGCCCCATGTAGCATTGCGGTGAGGGGTTACCACGGTTTGATTCTTTTGCCAAAAACGGTATCTTATACCATTTCAAAGTTAAAATGGTAATACCCTCGAGCGCGTCTTGGGTTTTTGTTTGGAACCGAGAAGGAAAGCTTTTGTGTTATGATAATGCCATTTTTCGACTGTATAGCTCCCTAGGGTTCGGGACTACGGAAGCTAAAAATGTCGAAATTATGGAGCAAAATGCGACGCCTCGGAGTAGGTAAAAGAAAAACGCAAGACGAGTTCCTTAAAATAGCTACCTATGAAAACGATTTTAATAGCTGTCTTATTCAGTTTTTGCAGCATGGTCTCCGCACAATCAAAAAAAGAGGAAGCCCCGTCTTTTTCTATTGATGTGGCCATCGCACCTGAAATAGGGCAACCGCCCTATGACGGACGTTTACTTTTAATGCTATCCTCAAACGATGCCAAAGAACCTCGTTTTCAGATCAACGATGGCCTTGACACCCAATTGATCTTTGGAATCAACGTAAACGGTATGAATGCTGATCAAGTACAAACGTTCGACGCATCGGTTTTTGGATATCCCTATGCCAGTTTGGCTTCGGTGCCACCAGGGGACTACCAGGTACAGGCCTTATTGCACGTATATGAAACCTTTAATTTGGCAACAGGGCAAACGGTAAAACTTCCCATGGATAATGGGGAAGGGCAGCAATGGAACAAATCGCCGGGGAATCTCTACAGCAAACCGTTTCAGATTACGATAACAAAAAATGGAATAACCGCACCAACGGTGGTCATGGACCGGATTGTTCCTCCGATAAAAGAGGCCGCGGATACGGAATGGATCAAGCATATTAAAATAAAGTCGGAAAAGCTTTCCGCTTTTTGGGGCAGGGATATGTATTTGGGGGCACATGTATTGTTACCAAAGGGTTTTAAAGAACATCCTGAGGCAACCTATCCCTTAATGGTCTTTCACGGGCATTTCCCGACCGATTTTGATGGGTTTCGAACCACACCGCCCGATACGGACACCGAACCGGAATATTCCGATCGGTTTCGGTTAGAGGGCTATAATATCGTACAGCAACAGGAGGCCTATAATTTTTACAAACGTTGGAACGAACCCGATTTCCCCCGTTTTCTTATCATTGAAATCCAACACCCGACGCCGTATTACGATGACTCCTATGCCGTGAATTCGGCAAGTCAAGGCCCTTATGGCGACGCCATAACCTATGAGCTGATTCCCCATATCGAAAAGGAATTTCGTGGTATCGGGGAGGGCTGGGCGCGTTTCCTCTACGGGGGGTCTACCGGTGGTTGGGAAGCTTTGGCCGTACAGGTAAAATACCCGGACGATTATAACGGGTGCTTTGCCGCCTGCCCGGATCCCATCGATTTTAGGGCCTACTGTCTCACCAATATTTATGAGGATTCCAATGCATACTATTACGCTAGCGACCATAAATCCTTGGAAGTGCCGAGCCATAGGAATTATTTGGGCCAAATTCAGTCTACATTACGTCAGGGCAACCATTTGGAGCTTGTGTTGGGCGATAAGAGCCGGTCGGGACAACAGTGGGATATTTGGGAAGCTACCTATTCCCCACAAGGGGCGGACGGCTATCCCAAACGCATATGGGATAAAAGGAGCGGTGAGATCGATCATCAAGTAGCCGATTATTGGAGGGAGAACTATGACCTGCGCTATGTTCTGGAACGGGATTGGGAGCAACTGGGAGAAAAACTAAAAGGGAAAATCCATATTTATTGTGGTGATATGGACAACTATTACCTGAACAATGCGGTGTATTTGATGGAAGATTTTTTAGAACGTACCACCGATCCGTATTATGACGGGGAGGTATTGTATGGCGATAGGGCCGAACATTGTTGGAACGGCGACCCGGAGCTGCCCAACGCCATAAGCCGTTTACGGTACAACAGCATGTATGTGCCAAAAATTATGGAACGTATCGCAAAAAGTGCCCCTAAAGGTGCCGACCTCAGCAGTTGGCGTTATCGTTAATAGCTTTTGGTGAGAAGTAGTGTTCTTTCTAATGTTGGGGTATTCTTGTTGTTGACAAAGGGAATCTAGAAGATACTTTTGTTCGGACACACCCGATACCCAGTCATTTTTGTAAGCAAGTTTTGAATGTAACATTTTTTCGTTTGAGATGTCCAATAGGTTGAAGAACAGTGGTTCATGGTGTTGAATTTTTAACTAGCTTAGTACCATATAAAACAATTATAATGAACTGGACCAACCTTTTTGAAGCGCAAGGAGCGCAACAAACAATCGAACGTATCAATACCTTATCGCCCGAAACGGAGAGGATATGGGGCAAAATGAACGTTGCCCAAATGTTGGCGCATTTAAATGTCACCTATGAACTGGTGTATGATAACAAACATCCGAAACCGGGCGGTTTCGAAAAATTCATGATCAAGCTTTTCGCCAAAAAGGTGGTGGTAGGTCCAAAACCGTACAAACGGAATACCCGCACCGCGCCGATGTTCTTGATAACCGACGAACGGGATTTTGAAGCGGAAAAAAAACGACTGATAGCCTATATCGAAAAAACCCGGGAATTGGGAGCGGACCATTTTGACGGTAAGGAGTCACATGCGTTTGGGAATTTAAGTAAAACGGAATGGAATACGCTTTTTTCAAAACATTTGGACCATCATTTGAAACAGTTCGGAGTGTAGCATAATTTTTACCTGTCCTTCCCGTATACAAAAAGAGCAAAAGGTTTTACATAGGATACCTTTATTTTCTGTAAATGGGATGAACAATGGCCCTCGTTTTCCTATAAAGATAAAAGGGCCGTGCGTTGGTTCCATTTTTAAACATCATGCACGCTTCTTTTTACGCCATTTCCAATACAGTACGATGCCGACACCTAAAAACAATATGGGCCAAATGTATAAAAGTGCCAACAAAATATATTGTACCAGTTGCCATCCACCGCCTATACCTTCCAGCGCATTGGCACCGAACGATTTGGTATAGGATTCAGGCGCTTCTTGAAAAGCCACGGTTTCATACAGATCTACTTGTATGGTACTCAGGGCAACCTTGCTACTAAGAAATTGTAAGCGTCCCTGTGCTGCTTCTATTTCTTCTTGAAGCATCCGTAATTTTTCCTCTGCGAGCAAAATATCCTCTACGGTTTTTGCCTTGGTCCTTAGAATATCGTCATACCGTTGTTTGACTTCCAACTTCGTTTTTAAACGGCTCTGAAGATCTACGTACTCTTCGGATACATCTTTTGAACTAGGGCGTGTTAACACAAAATAGGTATCTTTGTTAAATGGAATTGACGGATACCCAATTTGAAACGATCAGCTC
>CANMSB010000016.1 GCA_947500445.1 uncultured Flavobacteriaceae bacterium
ATGAAAAAAGGGTCCGACTTTAGATAAAAGTCTAACCCTCGTTATTTTTAACTTACACAGTTAATGGGATAGTGTCTTTAAAAAGCTGTTTAAATTACCATATCCATTACTCAAAATATAATGCTCGTTATTTTGGCAGGTATTCTCTAAACCAACTTTTGGGCACTTTCAAAAAATGGAAATGCGACAGGTTTTACAACCTGTCGCATTAAAGTGTAGATGAAATGCCGAGTGGCATTGCTATGTTTATTCCATTTCTATGGTACAAACGAAGGTTATCGCCTCCAACTTCTACAGGATGAGTAGAGATCGCCCAGCCGTGTTAGGCCAGAGTTTAATACGCGATGTTCGCCACCACGCGGGCCAGTATAAGAAACTCCCGATTCCACATTGTTAATGGCCAAGGTCCAGGGTGTTTTGGACAACCCTAAAGATAGACTCATTTCGGCCCTATCAGTGTATATCGCCGTAATTTCGGCATTGGTCACTATATCGCCGTTTTCCATATACCCTCCTGAATTTGCATATCCTCTCAACAAGCTTCCGTTTATGCGATCGTGTTCCGTTGTCAGCTGTGCCCATGCCCAGCCTATTCTTTCAGCTCTTCTCGATCCCCAGAATCCGCGCCATTCATACATGGAAATAGCCGTATGACAATAGCGTCTTACGGGATACCCACGTTCGGTAACCTTCACTTTTTTAACCGATTTCATATTTGTCTCGTCAAACTTCAACACCAAAGCCTTACCGGTCATGGGATCAGTAGGCAAATCTGCACAGCTATCGCATTGTTTGGTCGTCTCTACCGTATAGAGCCCCGAGAGCATACTTTCCCAAAGTAATCCTTTCTTTGGGTTTCCAATGGCTATGGTCGTTATATCATTGTCACGATATTGCCACGTTAATTTTAAAACAATGTCCCCAACGGCGAGTTTGTTCAAACTTTTTTTGGTCAAGGCCGTAGATCGGTGTTGTTTGGCTATGGAAGGATCGATACTTCCGAGCATGTCTACAGTAATGCTTTCAGGTTTGGCGTAATCTCCTGTTGCGATAAAGCTATTTTCTGCAACACCGGCTTTCACCACCTGTTCTATCGTTTCTGAAGAAGGTATGGTTCCAAGTATTTGATATCTTTTGGAAATCATTTTTCCCGAGAAAACGGCGTTTAGACCCTTTTTCATTTCTTCGAAGTCGGCGGCCAGTACCCCTGTCAACTCAGTGTTTTCCGTTGGAGTTAAGTTAAGTGAACTTGTACTCATTGTTACTGCCGATTCGTACTTTTCGCTTTCATCTTCTTTGGAACAAGCGTATAGAAAGATGACCGCTAAAACAATGGTCGAAATACGTTTTAAGTTTTTCATAATAGAAGTTTTTGAAATTGTTTTTACATGTTAACTGGTCGTATTTGCAAATACGGTAAATCGTTTGTTGGTTTATGGACCATCCTTAAACCAACTGATTAAAGAAATTCCTATGCCCAAGGTAGCGGATGATTTGCAGCTGGTTTTCTCCGGAATGTGCGGGAATTGACGAAAAACGATTTTAATTTTAACAAAATTTAACGGATATGTGCTGAAGCCCTAAACATATTGGAATAAGGTACTTCTAGATGTTTATCCGCGAAGGAGCATTTTAATGAGAGTGATAAAAGTAGAAATGGGGCTAAATTTCTCCAAAAAGGGTAAACGTTACTGGTATTCTCAAAGAATGTCCGATTCAGTGTTCATGACTTAAAAGTGTACCTACTATTAGGGAGTGCATTCCAACTTTTTTAGATTACTTATACTGTAGTGACTCCTATTTTAATATGCAGTAAACAGATACGTTCCCGTAACCACTTCGATTTCGTGATAAGGGACACTCGGTCTGAAGGAAATTTTTGTTCCATTTTCAAGAATGGTTCCATATCGGTGGGGGATACAGACGGTAGCGGTCGTATTTTTTGGAACGGTAATCTTAATTTGATAAGTATCGGATAGTTCAATGTCGACCGTTATGGGACCTTTTATCGAAGGTACAATAGCGTGTACTTTTTTTAACGGTCCGAGTTGTGGTTTTACCTGAAAAGTATCGTAACCGGGCGAAGTTGGGGAAACTCCGGCCACATATTGTGAAAGCAAGGTAAGCCCGCCTCCCGACCATGCATGGTTGGTGGTTCCCCCTCCATATCCTTCTGCCCCAATGCCCCAACCTTCCCATAAGGTAGAGGTATTGGCATTGACCATGGGACCAAAGCGTTCTTTCATACGTTGCAGGGCAAATTCTGGACGGTCCATTTGAAACAGCGCTTCCAAAATGTATTTTTCCATGTACGGACTGGCGTGTTTTTCCTGTTGCAGTATCTTATAAATGTGTTCGTACGTACTGGTATCGGCCAAATTGGATACGACCGCCAAGGCCTGTGAACGATCGTCGGTCTTTCCTTTATAGGTTTTGGAGCGATAGGCCCTTCCCGTCCAAAAGGATTGATTAAAGTCTTTCTTAAACTGGTACATGGTATTCTCAATGGAGTCGGCAACGGATTTCTCCCCCAAGAGTCTTGCAATACGGCCATAGCTATCAAGGGCCATATAATATTGGGTGTTGAAGAGTAGGGGCATATCCCGGTTTTCGCCCCAATCGCCCCACGTCCATCCCCCTTTTCGAAGGTGTAGGGTGCCCGCTTCGTTCAAACGCCATTTGGCCATATACTTGCCCATGGCACCATACACTTTTTGCATGGTAGTACGGTCGCCGGTTTGCCAATAATAGTTCCAAAAGCCAAAAGTGCCGATACTGGAAAGCATTTGGGTAGGTAGTTCTTTATTCCAATTTCCGGCAGGAACAGGAGCGAACAATGTGCTGTCGGGAGCCTGCCAAGCGGTCAATTCCAAAATACCCTTCTTCATCAGTTTATCGGCCTCCCGATCCAGGGCATAAAAGGCTTCACCGCTTTCCAACACCACATCGCCCCACCATTGTGCCCTCTCCCGATCGGGGCAATCCATGTAATTATCGCGCATAGTAACATAAAGGGTGCGTAGCGATTTTTGCCAAAGTCGGTCGTAAAAAGGGTCGTCACATTCAAAAAAGCCCTCAAATTCGGTTGCGTAACCGGTCTCCCTATATTGGAGGTCCATAACGGTAACCCCTTTGGGAATCACATAGTACATCACCTCACCATTGATCCAACCTGGGGATTCGTATTGTTGTACCCCCGCCTTGGTAATGTATTCCGCTCTCATATTATATGCGGATCCTCCCTTGTAGTGATCGGTGAGCATGGTGATTCGTTGTCCGCCCGGAGCGTCTACTTTCAGGTAAGGGGTGACTTGGGCATTGTAAGGTAGTTTACAGGCCAGGGTATCTCCGGTACTCTCAAATGGAAATACCATGGGATTATCATAGGTTTTTAGGCCATAGTCCTTCCAAAAGGGGATCGGTCTTTTGGTAAGGGCGTTCCAGGGGGCATCCCCTCCTTTCGCTAGAACTTTGGTATACGGCCATAGGGTGTCGTCAAATTCCGGCAGTTCCCAACCGGGCATATCCTGTTGTGCATCGAATACAATATTCGATTCGGGCAAGCGCCAATTGGGGTGGGGCGCCGCACTAACGGGACTGAAGGCTGGGTGCAGCCTTGCTTTCCAACTTTTATCCGTTTTTAGGCCCAAAGCGTTACCTGAAAACAATTCGGCCACCATGCCTGCGGCCCCACTCGATTTATGGCTCATCCCTTCCTTTCCGAAATACCAGACCAGAACGGCGATCGTATTGGTGCCTTTTTTTAATTTTCCCGTAAGGTCCAGTTCGTCATAGTAGGTACCTTCCGGAGTTGGGCCACGTTTTAAGCCACCTTCGAAAACGATCGGTCTGCCGTTGAGGAACAACCAATATTTAGAATCCACCGCGATACGAAAGGTCGCCTGGTCGCTATGCCGTTCCAGCTTAAATTGTTTTCTAAAGGCTATCCAAGCATTCTTCTCCGGTACGGAATCGGCAACGGTAATCCAATGGCCCTCCCAAGGGATGTCCACGATACGCTCTTTTTGGGCGATCAGGTATTTGGCTCCCTCCAATTTATTCTGACAATTTATAGAGCAGAATACCAGAAGAAATAAAAAAAATCGTTTCACAGGTGGTGTCATGTTGACTAGGGTTTTTCGGGAATGGTCGGTCGGGACAAAATACTGTTTTATATGTCGTTCCCTGTTTTAAACCGAGTTAAAAAAAGGCGGCATAATTCCCACTCCAGGATTATACCGCCAACTAACCAAACTCACTCTAAACTATTTTTCACGAATATGTTATCGGTGTGTTCTTTAATGCCCTCTTAATAGTTTTCGGGTGTAATGTCTTCAAAGCGATAGCCCAAGTAAATGTCATCGATTTTTACGGTACTGGCACCTCCACCAAATTTAAAACCGACTGCCTGCCAGCCACCGTTCAGTTCCGGAGCGGCAAAGGATACCGCCTCTGTTCCATCTGCCGGCTCGGTACCTGGAGTAGGGTTGACGAACAATCGGACAAGATCGGGCTCGGCAGTTCCATTGGTTTCGATTTTGGCAACCAACCATAACGGACCGTCCGCTGTCACATCCGGTGCGTCTTCATTGTTGAAGGGACCAAAGGTCATGATGCCCAATGCGCCCGGGGTTATCGTTTTGCCGATACTTAAAAATTGGCCGTTTCCTCCGCTGGCACCAAAGTCTTCGGCATCATTATCGACCAGCATTACCTGAACCACGCCGTCGTCAACGTCCGTATCGCTAAATTCAGCCTGGAAGGCAAACCAGTAGGTACGCCCATTATCTAGATAGGGCTCGGACAATCCTCGTTTGTAGCGAACGGAACCAACACTGGCATCGAGCAATAGGGAGTTCCCCGTTGTTTCTACTGAAAGATCGTCATTTACTACTCCTTCGGAAAGTACATTGACGTCGGCTCCGGACAGGTTGATCCACGGCCCTGTCCACCCATCCGCAGCGGTACCTTGTCCTCCTATGGTAGCATCTGCCGTATAGCTGTCGAACGTTTCAAAGACAGGGGGCGGAAGGTCCACATAATTTCCGGGTGTCACATCTTCAAAGGTATTACCGATGTAGAGGTCATCAATTTTAACCATAGAGGCACTTTCTCCGCTATATTTAAAACCGATTCCCTGCCAGCCACCGTTCAATTCGGGCGCGGCAAAGCTTAACGTCTCTGTTCCGGCCATTGGCTCGGCACCGGGAGTAGGGTTGACGAACAATCGTACCACGTCGGGATCGGCCGTTCCATTGGTTTCAATTTTGGCTACAAGCCATAATGGTCCGTCCGCTGTCACATCCGTTGCCTCTATGTTGTTAAAAGGCCCAAAGGTCATGATGCCCAGTGCACTTGGGGTAGTGGTTTTACCCAGACCCAAAAATTGACCGTCTCCGCCTCCTGCTCCAAAATCTTCATTATCGTTGTCCACCAGCATTACCTGTACGATACCACCGTCCACTTCCGTGCTCTCGAACTCGGCTTGGAAAGCGAACCAATAGGTATTTCCATTATCTGAATATGGTGTGGCGAAATTGCGTTTGTAACGTGTATTCGTGCCGGTTGCATCGAGCAATAGGGAGTTACCGGAGGTAACTGCCGCAATGGTATTGTTGACAATACCTTCGGCCATTACATTTACGTCGTCCCCGTCCAACTTTGTCCATGGTCCGGCCCATCCATCCGTGGCGGTACCTTGTCCATCTACGGTAGCATCGGCCGTGTAGCTATCGAACGATTCAAAAATTACCGGTGGTAAGGGTTCTTCCGGTTCGGTAACGGTAACGGACCTTTCGAACCGGTCTTCTCCCGAACCGTTACTGGCGGTTAAAACAACGGTGTAGGTACCCCCTTCTTGATAGGAATAGGTAGGGCTTTCTTCGGTGGACGTTTGCCCATCGCCAAAATCCCAACGGTAACTTTCGGGACCATCTACAGATGCATTTTTAAAGGTGACCGTAAGTTCGGCCACATCGAATGTAAATAAGGTGTATGGCGCGTCGATGGTCGGGTCGTCTTCCTTGCACCCTGCCAAAACTATGGTAAGGATGGAAAGAAGGATCGGTGCGGTATTATATCTAATCTTCATATCGTACTGTTTTGTATCTAGTTAATAAGCTAGTGTGGTCTGGCAAACAAGGTTGACTACCAGCCTTCATTTTGGGTAAAACCAAATTCTTCCACTTGGCCCAAGGGAATGCCCAGTATTGTTCTGATGTTGGTAAACGCTTCCGCGGGAATGGTACTTTTTTGGGCTTTCTGTGCCACACCGTGGGCCGTCATTACGTCTACTGCTTTTCCGGTACGTACCAGATCGAACCATCGGTGGTTCTCAAAGGCCAATTCCCTTCTTCTTTCATCGGCAATGGTCTGCTCCAAATCGGCCTGTTCGGCCGCGGATAACGTTCCATCTTCCAAGGATCGACCACGTACCTGTTCTATTAGCGGTACAGGATTGCCACCACCTACCTCTTGGTAACATTCGGCCAACATCAGCAAGGCGTCCGCATAGCGGAACATGGGGAAGTTTACATCCTGTGCATTGCTACCTTGCGCTACAAAACCAAAGTTGAACTTGCTCATCCAGGGTTGGATCGCAAAACCATCGTCATAAAAAGAGACATTGTGCAACAGTCGGGCGTCAGCAGGATTATAAAGGTCGATCAAATTCTGGGTGGGCTGGTTTTGTCCGCCCCGTGAATTGGCGGGACCATTTTCCCCGAGAATGTCGGTTCCACTATTAAAGGGTACAAAACGGGTTACAAAGTCCGAACCTTGGCCCAAAGCGAACGAATATTGGATTTCGAATACCATTTCATCGTTGTTTTTGTTCTCCGGATCAAAAATGGAGGCATAACTGGTTTGAAGGGAGTAGCCCTGCATTTGCTCCAACAGGTCTCTAGCCGTTCCGAATTCCTGCAGCACCATGTGCATTTTTGCTTTTAACATAAGGGCGGCACCCTTGGTGGCCCTTCCCGATTCGGTACCGTCCTTGTTCGGAAGTACCGCGATCGCCGTATCCATGTCGTCCAATATTTTAGCGTATACTTCAGCTGCCGGGCTCCGTTGTAGAAACTCGTCCGATAAAATTTCGTCCGGTGTGTTCCCGGCGGAGAGCACCAAAGGAACGTCCCCATACAGTTGCACCAGATTAAAATAGAACCAACTTCTGAGGAATAGGATCTCTCCGGTACGTATTTCCGGTTCGGAAGCATCTAAAAATTCGATAGCCGCTAAATTTTCAAGGGCGAAATTGGCTCTTGCGATACCGGAGTACGCGCTGTTCCAATAGCTGCTAATATTGGTGTTGGCCGCTAGCAACAAAAAATTATCTACCTCTTCATTGGGTCTTCCCCCGCGATCGTTAGGATTGTATTGAAAGGAGCTGTTGTCGCCCCGGTTTTCCCCAAACCGCCAGTGCGCCCCGTTCATAAGACCCCTGTTGGTGTTGTAGATAGCGGTTACGGCCTCATTAAATTGGGCTTCGTTCTTGAAAAATCCCTGTGGGGTAACAAAATCTTCGGGAGCTTCGTCCAAAAAGTCGTCACAACCGAGCAATCCGAATATCATTAGAATTAAAAATAGCTTGCTTTTCATGATCTTTGTTTTTTAAAAGGTAACATTGACACCTAGGGTGATTACTCTGGAGATGGGGTAGGCCCCATAGTTCACGTTCCGTACCAGTGCCGTATCGGCCGAACGGTTGACCTCTGGATTTCCACGTTTGTATTCCGTAAACAAGAACGGGTTTTGTATGCTCGTATACAGTCGGGCATTTTTAAAGGCATCCCCGACCATGTCCCCTTTTAGCGTATACCCTAGCGTGATGTTCCGCACCCATAAGTAGTCTGCGTCGTCTAATGAGAGTGAGTTCGGAAAACGATACCTCGCTCTGCTGGTGTTGCTTGCGGTACCGGGAATTATGGCACTGTTCGGGTCTTGCCCAGGCCTCCAGCGTTCCAATTGGTTGCGATCCACGTTGAATACACCATCTTGGTTGCCATTGTATTGTTTGGTACCGTCAAAAATTTGTTGCCCAACCGATCCGGCGAAGATCATACTAAGATCCAATGCCTTGTAACGGAAGTTGTGTACCATACCGTAATTGAAATCGGCATTAGGGTTGCCGATGATCAGGAAGTCTTCCTCGTCCCCTAACACACCATCTCCATTGCCATCTTCATATTTTAGGGATCCTTCTACCGCATCTGGGTATTTGGGTACATTAGGGTCGTCTATCTCTGCTTGGGTAAACAGTCCGGTAACCTTAAAACCCCGGTATAACCCCACTTCTTCCCCAATTCTGGTTTCGGTAAAGGTTCTCGCAATAGCTCCGCGCCTTATAAATCCGGTTTCGGCAGCTAAATCGATTACTTTACTCCTGTTTTTTGAAAAGTTAAAGTTGGCGTCCCATTGAAAGTCCTTGCCGCCCAAAACATTTTTAAGGGCCAGTTCCACTTCAAAACCCTTGTTTTGAATACTTCCCAAATTGGAAAGAATATTGCTGAAACCCGAGGTAGTCGGTAAGGGCAGTCCCGATAGGAAGCCCTCCGTTTCAATATCGTAGTAGTCCACGCCCAGATAGATCCGGTCGTTCAGAAAACCGAGGTCCAAACCAAAGTTCGTTTCTTTGGCCTCCTCCCAGGTCAATAAAGTGTTGGGCAGGGTAGTTACAGCGCTTCCCGGAGCTGACAGTCCCCCAAAAACATAATCTGGACCGGAACTGCCCGGATTGGAAGGATTGATTCGACCTTGGGCCTGGTAATTGCCGATATTCACATTGCTTCCACTGATTCCATAGCCTCCCTCGAGCTTGAATTCGGAAACGATATCTTTTAACCCTTCCCAAAAGGGTTCGTTGGAAACGCGCCAAGCAAGGGCAATGGAAGGAAAATTGGCATAACGGGTATCGGCCCCGAATTTTGAGGATCCGTCCCTTCGGATGGTTCCCGTAACATAATAACGGTTTTTAAAGGAGTAATCCACCCTTCCGATAAGCGATACCAATGAATTTTGACCTGCTTCGCCCCGTCCGGTAAAATTGTCGGGGTCCGCGGGATCTACGTTGTTCGAATTTGGAATTCGAATCGATTCGTCAATAAGGTTCCTAGCGCTGATAATAGTATTGTCGAACCGTCGCCGCTCCATAGTGAAACCGGCAAGTACATTAATGTTGTGCACTTCATTAAAGGTTTTGGAATAACGTAGGGTATTTTCCCATACCCAGTTAAAATTGGTAGCTTCCGTAATTCCTGCGGTAGCTTGTTGTGTTCCCGTAACATTGGGGGTGAGCGCACCACTTCCCGGAAAGTCCGAAGGTTCGAAAGTTGTCGTCCGGCGGTCGATATATTGTATGGATCCGAACGTTTTAGCGGTGAGGCCCTTGGCAATATCGAACTCTAGAAAAGAGCTTGCCAACAATTGATTGTTACGGCGCAAGCTTTCCCTTCCCCTAAGCAAGTAAACCGGGTTAACATTGTAGAAATCGATCAAATCGCCCTGTGCTACGTTAGTAAGGGTTCCGTCTTCGCGAAATACCGGTGCCGAAGGGTCGCTCCATCGCGCAAGGGGCACCGCGGAGAAGATATTGAAATTATCCCCGCCCGCATCGGTCCGTCCACCATTGGCCAATGTTTGGGTAGGGGCCAAATTTAGGCCTACCCGAAGCTTGTCGGAAATATCGATGTCCATATTGGCGCGAATGCTATACCTTTTAAAGTTGGTATTGATAAGGGTTCCATCTTGGTTGGTATAGTTGGAGGAAACGTTATAGCGTATGTTTTCCGACCCTCCGTTTATGCCGATGTTGTATTCCGAAATGGGGGCGCTTGTGATAATTTCGTCAAACCAATCGGTACCTTCACCAATATCGCCCAAGGCGATCAAACGGTCCAAATCCGCGCTTTCGTTCGCCGTCAGATTACCTGTAGCAAAAAGTTTGTCTTCAAAAAGTTCTATTCTAAAGCGTCGCAATTCTTCAGCGTTCATCACGTTCGGGCGCTCAAAATCGGGAACGGTCTGAAAGCCTGTAGAGGTTTCAAAGGTAATGGTCGGTTTTCCGATCTTGCCCCGCTTGGTAGTAATGACGATTACCCCGTTGGATGCCCTGGAACCGTAAATGGCCTTTGCGGAGGCATCCTTGAGTACGCTTATCGATTCAACGGAAGCGGGATCTATGGAACTGAGTACAAAATTGTCCCGTTGGCTGTTTACGTTCCCTAGGGGAACCCCGTCCAAAACGTATAATGGCGCATTGTTACCGCCCGTAGATGCAATACCCCTGATCAATACCTCGGGTCCGCTCCCCGGTGCCCCGTTCTGTCGTAACTGCACCCCGGAAACCTGACCGGATAAGGCACTTTCTATGGAGTTGACCGGAAGTTTGGCGATATCCTCGTTTTGAACGGTAGAGACCGCTCCGATCAAATCGGCCCTTTTTCGGGCGCCGTATCCTATAATAACGACCTCTTCCAAATTGGAAGCCGATTCTTTCAACTGTATGTTCAATACCGTCTCATCGTTTACGGGAACCTCCTTGGTCGCATAACCGATATAGGAAACCGTTAAAATGGGATTTTCCTGGGTAGGTGTTAATGAAAAATTACCATCAAAATCGGCAGTTACCCCATTTACGGTGCCCTTTTCCACCACATTGGCCCCGGCCAGGGGTATTCCTTCGGTGTCGGTAACCGTTCCAGTAATCAACGTTTCTTGCACGGTCACGGATGGCCCGGTCACTTTCGTGGCAAGGGGCCTCGTTTTTACCGCCCGGGTCAACAGTATTTTTCGGTCGTCGATCTCATAAGCGGTATCGGCATTTTTAAAGAGCAATTTCAAGACGTTCCGAATGGGGCTTTTGGAAACCCGAATGAAGACCCTGCGCTCCAGATCTACCGCTTTGGTATTAAAAATAAAACGAAACGCGGTTTTTTCTTCTATTTCGTTCATTACCTCCTCTACCGAAACATCGTTCATATCCAAAGAAATATGGGTACGTTGCCCATAGGTCGAATTCGCCTGAAGGGCAAGGGATATGAAAACAAGGAAGAGAAAAGAAATTTTCATTTTCCAATCAAAATTGAAGCCTAAGGAACCTAAGTTCCAAGACTCTAGTTGTTTTTTCATAATTTTGAATTTTGCTAGTGATTTACTCGTTTTCGTTGTAATCGCTTGTATTTGATCGGGAAATGTGCCAGCATTTTCCGATTTTTTTCTTTTTGTGAAAACAAACGATTCGTTTGGTGCATTCAGTTCATTGGCCGTTCTGGTTTAGTTGATAATGATCGTATTGTTTACGATGGTATATTCGATATGATGTACCTTGTTGAAATACTCCAACACTTCTTCTATGGTATCGTTATCGGTTTCCAAAGTAGCGGTAAAGGTTTCTCTTGCGAGTTCTTTATTGCTATTGAATACTTCCACATTGTAATGGCGCTCCAGTTTTTTGATAATATTGGCAAAGGTTTCGTTCCTGAAAACGATGGCGCCCTGCATCCACGAAGTGTAGGAACGGGTATTTACTTTTTTAAGGGTGATGTTCCCATCCGATTTGCGGTGACTGCCGCGAAAACCAGGTTCCAATAGTACTGGAACGCCGGACTTTTCAGCATCCGATAGTTGTACCGAACCTTGTACCAAAACGACTTCGGTATCTTGCTCTTCGGGGTAATTGGCCATATTGAACTGCGTTCCCAGCACCGATACCGCTAAATTTTCCGATGCTACGGTAAAGGGGCGTTCCGGGTTATGGGCAACATCAAAATAGGCTTCGCCTACAAGTGTAACCGCTCTTTTTTCATTTCCAATGAAGGAGGTAGGGTAGGTTAACGTACTACCGGCATTCAAGAAAACTCTTGTGCCATCGGATAGCTGTACGATAAAACGGCGCCCGAAAGGTACCTTTAGGGTATTGATGGTCCCCGATGTTCCGGCGACATCGGTATCGTAAAAGAGGGTGTCCCCTTTTTGGCTTCCCACAACTGTTCCTTCTTTATTTACAAGGGTCGCCGTGCGCTTGCCCGAAACGACTTCGATACCACCATCTTCCCAACTAAGGGTAACATCGCTTTGGCCGGGTACAACGGCCGCCGGGGCGTTGAAAAACGTTTTGGAAACCACATATCCTAGTCCGATAAGAAAAATAAAAAGGGCCGCATACCGATAGAAGCCCTTGTTTTTGATGATATGAAACGTATTTTTTTCCTTTCTGATTTCCTCAAGTAATCGGGCTTTTATCTGTTCGTGGTCATGTTCGCTCATAGCCAGTTCTATTGCAAAATAGGTTTTTACAAAATCGTTGAAAACCGAATTGTTGTCGGGGTCTTGGATCCATTGGTTCAAAAGGTCCAAATCCTCCAAATCTGCCGATTTGTTCAAAAATTTAATGAGGCGTTCTTCTATTTTCAAGATGTTCTGTTTTAAAGCCTTGTTTAGTAGTATTACAAAGCCAATTAGGAATACCCTAACTTTTTCCTAACTTTTTTTTCATATTCCCATTATATTTACCTAAAAATTGACGCATTGACACCTGGCTGGCCTATGGAAAATGATGAAAATTTGGTAAAACGATTGAAAAAAGGTGATGAAAAAGCGTATGTTTTTTTGTTGGAAACCTATCATATAAGGTTAAACGCCTATGCCATTTCCTTGGTGGGCGATCAGGCCATGGCACAGGATATCGTTCAGAACGTATTTTTAAAAACATGGCAGTTCCGAAAGAAATTAAAGCCCAACTATCGTATTAGTAGCTTCCTGTTCAAATCGGTATATAATGAGTTTGTGAACAAGTATCAAAAAGACCGTTCGATGATGGTGCTCCAGCAAAAATATGTGGAGTCGTTACAGACCATCACGGAAACGACCGACGAGTCGGCCTTGCAACGGATGATTGCAGTAGTAAACGAGGAAATCCAGAACCTGCCGCCAAAATGCAAGCGAGTGTTTACCCTGAGCAAAAAAGAGGGGCTGACCAATGTAGAGATTTCCGAACATTTGAACGTTTCCATAAAAACGGTGGAGGCACAAATTACAAAGGCTTTTCTTATTTTGCGTAAAAAACTGGGGCGTAAATATGAACTGGTGCTCCTGTTCATGGTACGGCAGAAAGTGGCAGGGCTGAACGAGCGATAGTCAATTTTCTTGTTATTCGAAGGTTTATCCTGATTTTGTTATTCTTGTAGTCGACTTGTCCACGTTGTTGTTTGTAACCTACAACAAAAACTTCATTACGATATAAAGGTAAAATTCATATATGTAAGAACAACGCAAACTAGGTTCATGCGGATTACAAATCCGATTGACAATCAACGATTACGTTTTGAAATTTCTTTATTAGCACGTATAAAGAATGCATACTATCTTTGGCGCTGATCGTAAAAATTGTCAAAGCAAAAAGAATAGAATACATCAAGAAGGTTTTGGGTGTTGGAAGTAGCTGATGATTTATTTAATCGATTAACCATACTTTGGTTCGGTTTAAGGCTACTTTATAATTGAATAGGGCAGCTTTTGCAGAATATAATAGTTTTAAGATAATGATGAAGGGCAGTATTTATGTAGTTTTATGACCCTGAAAACAAAAACAAAAACAATAACACAGAGATATAAAAAATATGGCAACATCTTATGATACGCGGTACGCTTCCAGTCCGGAAGCCGTTAAAAAATATGACACCGAACAACTTCGTGACGAATTCTTAATCGATAATTTAATGCGAAAGGGCGAACTGCATCTTACCTATACCCATTACGATCGTTATATTGCCGGTTCCGCCGTTCCCGAAGAGCCTTTGGTCTTGGAAGCGATCGACCCTTTAAAAGCGGAGTACTTTTTGGAACGGCGTGAACTGGGTATCATCAACGTTGGTGCTGCGGGAACAGTGACTGTTGATGGAACGGAGTATGCGCTTCATCATAAGGATGCCCTCTATATTGGAATGGGTGCCAAGGAAGTTATTTTTGCTAGCGACAGTGCAGCGGACCCCGCTAAATTTTATTTGAATTCGGCTCCGGCGCATACGAGCTACCCGACTAAAAAGGTAAGTTTAGCAGAGGCGAATAAACTAGAATTGGGAGCATTGGAAACGGCCAACCATCGAACGGTTAGTCAAATGATTATAGGAGGAGTGGTCACTACATGTCAGTTGCAAATGGGAATGACCGAACTGAATACCGGAAGCGTATGGAATACCATGCCCGCACACGTACACGATCGTAGGATGGAAGTATACTTTTATTTGGATGTGCCCGAGGGACAGTCCGTTTGCCATTTTATGGGCCAACCACAACAAACACGACATATTTGGATGCAGAACCATCAGGCGGTCATTTCCCCGCCATGGTCGATACATTGCGGTTCCGGAACCTCGAACTATACCTTTATTTGGGGCATGGCGGGCGAAAACTTGGATTATAGTGATATGGACGTTGCCAAAATAACCGATTTAAGATAACTCATGAGTACGGAACTGTTTAACTTAAAAGGGAAAATTGCGTTGGTGACCGGAAGCACGCACGGTCTCGGTATGGCCATGGCAGAAGGCTTGGGAAAGGCCGGTGCTACCATAATCGTGAACGGAAACTCTTCGCAACAAAAGATCGATGATGCGGTCGCGTATTATGAGCGGGAAGGTGTTACGGCCGTAGGATATAAATTTAATGTTGCCGACGAACAACAGGTTATTAATGCCATAACCAAAATACAGAGCGAGCAAGGACCCATCGATATTTTGGTCAACAATGCCGGAATCATCAAACGGACCCCGCTGGAAGAAATGGAAGTGGCCGATTTTAAAGAAGTGATCGATATCGATTTGGTAAGTCCGTTTATCATGTCCAAACAGGTCGTAAAAAGTATGATCGCCCGCAAACAGGGAAAAATCATCAACATCTGTTCCATGATGAGTGAACTAGGTAGAAATACCGTAGGCGCATATGCCGCTGCCAAAGGAGGATTAAAGATGCTGACGCAAAACATGGCCACGGAATGGGCAAAGCACAACATACAGGTCAATGGTATCGGTCCAGGATATTTTGCAACCTCACAAACCGCGCCTATCCGCGTGGACGGGCACCCGTTCAACGAGTTTATCCTAAACCGTACTCCGGCCGCGAAATGGGGCGACCCTAACGATTTGGCAGGAGCCGCAATTTTTTTATCGTCCAAGGCCAGTGATTTTGTAAATGGCCATATCCTGTATGTGGACGGAGGAATTTTGGCCACCATTGGAAAACCTGTAAACGAAAAGTAAACGACATTGAAGAACATGGATTTGAAGGCAATCGGAACACTTTTTATCGTATCGCTACTGATGTCATGTGCCGATACGGCATCGCGTCCGCTTCGTATTGCGGTAAAGAACTCACTTTCCTACGATCGTTCCAACGAAACCGTGTCCTTGAAGTTGGAAGCTTTGGGCTCCAAAATGGGAACGGGAAAAATCGAAATATCGGAACCCGGTTCCGGAACGGTATTGGTGACACAGCTGCTAGATTCCGATAATGACGGAACTATGGACGAAGTATTGTTCCAGCCTAAGGTAGCCGCGAACTCGGAAGCGATTTTTGAGGTGACACTACACGAAAAAACGAACGGTGCGGAAACGCCGCATGTGTGTTATTCCAGGTTCGTTCCCGAGCGGACCGACGACTATGCCTGGGAGAACGACCGTGTGGCATTTCGAACTTTTGGACCAACGGCACAAAGAATGAACGAAGAAGGGGTACCCGGGGGAACCTTGTCCAGCGGTATCGATGCGTGGCTAAAACGTGTTGACTATCCCATTATCGACAAATGGTACCATAAAGAGTTACAGACCGAAGGTACCTACCATGAGGATAATGGCGAGGGCTTGGACAATTTTCATGTGGGCATTAGCCGCGGGGTGGGCGGTACGGCAAAAAAAGTGGATAGCATTTATGCCTTTTCCAAGAATTTCACGGATTGGAACACCCTGTATACAGGGCCTATACGTACCGGGTTTACGCTTACCTATGCCGATTGGGACGCCAACGGTAAAAAAATACGGGAGGTGAAGAAGATTACCCTAGATCGTGGAAGCAACCTTTCCCGTTTCGAAATTTCGGTTACCGGAACCGATACCCTTTCCGCCGGGCTAACCCTTCATGAAAAGGACGGCCTTAGCAGTATAGATGAAAAGCAAGGCTGGTTGAGTTATTGGGAACCCCATGGGGATTCCGAATTGGGGACGGCCATTATCGTTCCCGACGGAAAAATGATCGGTCATGAAAATTACGACACGGAACTAACCGATGCCAGCAACCTTTTTGCGCATATTGAGGCCACCGGTGGGAAAATAATCTACTATTCTGGTTTTGGTTGGAAAAAAAGTGGGCAGTTTGCGGATAAGGAGGACTGGGAGCGGTATGTGTCCCGTTTTTCAGAACTGCTGCGGCATCCGTTGGAGGTTAGGGTGAAATAGAAGTTGGTTAGTCCATTGCTATCGTTAACGGCAGTACCGTTTAGGAACTCGTTTTTCATGTTTTTGCGAAATCGGATGTCCTTAGTAAAATGGGCGCCCGGGTTTATACCGTTTTTTCTTTGAAGCAGTTTAGACTTTTTTGATCGGAGCGAAAATTAGCTGTTTTGCGCGCGGTCGAAATCTTTTTTGAGGAGCATAGCCCTGAGGCCTCGGGGCTACGGAGCGATAAAAAGACAAAAAATACGTGCAGAACAACCATTTTTTAGCCCGTTGGAAAAAGTTTGATTGAGGTCAGTCGCTAGTCAACTGGTTATAGTACCTGTATTGTTCGGTGAATATGGGGTCGAGCGGAGTCGAGACCTATTTGCGCTTCTAGGTTCTCGACTGCGCTATCATTGACGTAATTACGGTCTCTTCATGCAGTAACTCGTTAAATTTCAGTAATTTATAACGGTCTTGACCGTAGTTTAATGCGGATTATTTCGTACAAATACCGTGCACATGGTACAATATACTTCCGAGCACCAGCTCAAAATTGAGGAATTCGGCAACCTTTACCAAATGAAACTCGATCCCGGTAACCGGTGGATACAGTTGGCGGCCCATTTCCCGTGGGACGAGTGCACCAAGATCTACTCCGGGCACTTCCCGGACAGCGGCAGTACTGCCATAGATCCTGGCATCGTAATCGGCAGCCTGATCATCAAGCACAAGCTTGCCCTGAGCGACGAGGAGACCGTGCGCATCATCGGGGAGAATCCCTACATGCAGTTCTTCCTCGGTCAGGACGAGTTCTCCCCGGCCCCGCTCTTCTCGCCCTCCCTGTTCGTGGAATGGAGGAAAAGGCTGGGCAAGGATACTTTCAACGGCTTCGCCGACGTACTCGCGACCATATGCCTTGGCGGCGGGAAGGCAACGCAAAGTGCCGAGGGGGCGCCGAGCAAGCGCAGGCTCAAGCTGGACGCCACCGTGGCCGACCGGAACATAACCTACCCAAACGACCTGGGCCTGCTCAACAGGGCCAGGGAAAAAACGGAGGCCACCATAGATTTCTTGTTCGAACACCTTCGCGGCGAGCTCAAGGTCAAGCCCAGGAACTACCGGGAGGTCGCACGGAAAAAATACCTTGCCGAATCGAAAAAGAGGCAGGCCAACAAGAAGACGCTAAGGAGCGCGATCCGCTTCCACCTGAGTTGCCTTGACCGCAGCGTGCGCAGCATAAACCTTATGCTCGATCTGTTAAGGGAGAACCCGATGCCCGGAAAATGTTGAGGGACTTCTGGGTCGTACAGGCCGTGAACGACCAGTAACGGGAGATGTACTCGAACAAAACGAACCGGTGCGAAAATCGCATCGTGAGCATCTCCCAGCCCTACGTCAGGCCTATCGTAAGGGGCAAGGCGGGGAAAAAGGTCGAGTTCGCCACCAAGATGGGCCTGGCGCAGGCGGGCGGCTTCGCCAAGGCCGAGACCCTGAGCTGGGACGCCTACAACGAGAGCACGGACCTGGAGCCCCATGCCGAATCGTACCGCGAGCTCTACGGGCATTATCCGGAACTCATACAGCTCAATAAGATCTACGGGACCGACCAGAACCGCAACTGGTGCCGTGAAAGGGGCATAAGGATGACCGTCGCCCCAAAGGGGAAACGCCCAGAGCGGACCGTCTACCAAAAAAGGAAGAGAAAGAAGGAGTCCAGCGAACGCAACGCGATAGAGGGCAAGTTCGGACAGGCCAAACAAGCCTACTGTCGTGTCAATCATCAAATGTTGGATAAAGACGTTTTAGTTTTATTCTTGCATCCTCCGATGTGAACTGCCAATCCGCCTTTGCGTTCCTGTTGTTCCTGTATTGTTGCCACGCCTGCACCTCCCTTTGCACTTCCGCCATGTTGTCGATCCTCCTCCCAAGGCATTGGCCCAAGAGCACGTTCAGTTCTATCTCGGCCATGTTGAGCCAACCGCCGTGCTTGGGCGCGTACACGAACTCGAACCTGTCCCACAGCCTTTTGGCCTCTTCCGGTGGATAGGTCTCGTACAAAGACCCCGGGTTTGTGCGTGTTCAGGTTGTCCATGACCAATGTGATCCTCTCGGCGTCCTTATATAGGTCGGCGATTCCGGACAGGTATTCCGCCCAGTCCCTCTTGGTCTTTGTCCGTGTCACTTTCACGTACCGCTTTCCAGCCAGTGGCTCGATCGCCATGAAAATGTTGCACACGCCGTTCCTCCTGTATTCGTGGTCGTACTTTTTCACACTGCCCGGCACGGCCTTTATGGGGGTCTTTGCCTCGCCGATGAGCTGCTTTGGGGAATTGTCCATGCACACTACGGGTAACATAGGGTCGTACCTGCGTTTGTAGACCTCCAGCACCTTTTCCATATGGGCCACGAAATCGCCGTTCTGAAGGGGAGGTATCACCCAGCCCTTCTTCTTTCAGGGCTTGAGCTCGTTTTTTTTAGGAGCCGGCGTACCGTCTCGTGCGATATGGATTCGACGTATTCCAGTTCCACGGCCCTGTCGGCCAACAGCCTCAGCGACCACCTGGCGAACCCTTCCGGGGCCTCGTTGCAGCTCAGTGCGACCAAGCGGGCCTCCAGGTCGCCGTCCACCTTCCTCTTGTAGGTCCTTGTACCCTTGCTTCCGTTAAGGGCGGTGTCGAACCCTTCCTCGACAAACCTCTTCTTGACCCGGTCGATTTTCCTCATGCTTATGTTCAGGACCTGCGAAACCTCCTCGTTGGTGGATGCCCGGCCCTGGAACTCCCCACGGTCACAGTTCAACAATATCAGTGCGTTAAGCACTTTTTTGGGACTTGTGGGAACCCTTTGTGGAGATGTCCACAAGCGACATCCTTTCTTCTTGGGTCAATGTCACTTTGTATCTGGCCATGGTGATTTACGATAAAATTACTCAAATAATACGACTTTATATAGTTGACACGACACTAGTCGCCATCCACTTTTTTGAACACTTGAAGACTGTCCGAGTTATTGCCCACCCATATATACTCGCCCTTATCGGCATCTTTCCCGAGTTGAACCTTGATCATATTCTGTGCGTTCCTATTCGCCAAGAAACCCGAGGTGGCGCCTCTCGCAACCTTGAAATTACCCGCTCCATCTCCTTTCAGGAGGGCGCCTGAAAAGGCATCGTAGCGCCCCATGGTGACATCGGTGCTATAGTCGTTCCCAATGACCAGCGCGTCTAAATGACCGTTACCGTCAAAATCCGCTATAATAAATTCTTTTAACGGAGCCATTTGCAGCTCCATGGGCAAGGGTCGTATTTCAAATTTTCCCTGCCCTACATTTTCAACGTAACTACTGGTAAAGAGATAGCTCTCCAATACTTCTGCGTCTTTCAACTCAGAGGCCGTAAAGACTTCTTTAAACGGTTTTTCAGCATATTGATGATAGTTGGTAAAACGTCGCTTAAGTGGAGGGATTTGTTTAATCAAATCATCACGATAGGCCACCGTCTGCTCAACCCCGTAAATATATTGGGATAAAACCGGGTCTATACTACCGTTTTGATCAAAATCTTTGGCGTACAAACGAAAAGGTTCCTCTATGCTTGCCCTGTAATCCGTATTCATGCCTAGATTACCTGCTAAAAAATCCAGGTCGCTATCCTTGTCAAAATCGCCCGCTGCAATCGTGTTCCACCATCCGTTTGAACCCGAAATGATAGTAGGCTCGGCGGCTAGTTTTCCTGCCCTATTCTCAAAAATTGTGATGGGCATCCATTCGCCTATTAAGATCAAATCCTTGTCGCTATCACCATCAAAATCTGTCCACAGGGCGTCGGTGATCATGCCAATACGATTCAATTTTGAAACACCTTCCTTTATCGACTTTCTAAAAGTACCTTTTTGGTTTTCCAATAAATAGCTTTGGGGGGTTCTGGGATATTCCCCCGGGCTTACACGACCCCCGACGAACAAGTCGGTATCCCCGTCCCCATCGTAATCGGCCGCAGCGATCGCTTTGGTGCTCGTCGGCATTGCAGGGAGTGCGGTCTCGTTGCGTACAAAATTTCCTAAACCATCATTTTGGTAGAGCCTATCCTGGTATATCGTGGGTTTCCCATATTGAATAACGCCACCGGAACACACATAAAGGTCCAGGTCCCCATCGCCATCCGAGTCAAAAAACAGGGCGTTGGTGTCCTCATGCGCGTTGTCGAAGGCCCACTCCTCTTTAATGAAGGTGCCATCGGCTTTTTGAAAAAACAAAACGGCAGGTTTACCGGCCGCACCGCCTATAAACACATCCTCGTAGCCATCGCCATTCACATCCCCATTCGCCATTGCGGGTCCTAGCTGGGAGTGTTGGTGCGGTAAAAGGGATTGCTGTTTAAAATCGACCTGTTTATCTTCCTGATGCAAATACTTTACCTGATTCCGGGGCGCGGCTCTTTCGAAAAGAATCGGTTCCGTTTTCACCTTTACTGGGGCGCTAGCCTCTTTTGCCGAACTGTTTTTAAGCAACAATAACGTATTGGTCTCCACGTTTTTGCGAACCGCTTTTCTACCATCTGGAAAAACTACCTTGATACTATCCAAAAGGGTTACCTCCCCCAAACCAAAATGTAGCATCGGGTCTACGCTGGACTGATAGCCACGATAGGTGGTGTGCTCGGCAAATTGCATTTCTTCTCCATAATACAACCAAATTTTTGCTCCCAAGGCCTGACGATTATGTGGGGTTCCTTCCAATTGTAGTTTCAGGTAGCGGTTGTTCGAAAGTTCATTGGCCCTATTTTCATAAATAAAGGCTTCTTGACCGATGTTGTTGACCACGATATCTAAATCGCCATCCAGGTCTAAATCGGCAAATGCCGCTCCACTCGAGACCGAACGCTCATTGATACCCCATTCCTTCGATTTTTTTGCAAACCCCTCCCCTTTTCTATTCTGGTATACATAGTTGAAAAGGGAGGCCGCTGGCTGTTCGTTGATCAACGCCAATCTTCTTTCCTTTTGTGACTCCACCGTACCGAAAGGATTCCATTCGCCGTAGTTGATATAGTCTAGATTCCCTAGGTCTCTTTTAAAGCCATTGGTAATATATAGATCACGAAAGCCATCATTGTCGTAATCGGCCAAAAGCGCACTCCAGCTCCACCCGGTTTTGTGAACCCCGAATTGTTGACCTACCTCACTATAAGTGCCGTCGCCATTATTCAATTGTAACGTATTGCGTGTGTACGATGGTTCATATCCATTATCGACGGCACGCTGAAAACGGTCATAGTTACCTGAGATTACGATCATTTTACGACGGTAGTTTTCTTCTGGCAGCATATCCAAAACGTACACTTCCGGCAAACCGTCGTTATTGATATCGGCAACATCCATGCCCATACTGGCGTAACTTGTATGCTTAAAGAGCGCTGCCGCACGGTTGGTAAAAGTTCCATCCCTGTTGTTGATATAGGCGATGTCGTTACTTAAAAAGTCGTTGGTGATATAAACATCCGGCCAGTGGTCATTGTTCAGGTCGCTGACGTTCAGGCCAAGACTGTAGCCCTCGATTAATATACCTGCCTCTTTGGAAATGTCGGTAAATAAAGGAATGTCCTTTGATGTAGCATCGTAGCGTCCCTCTTTTCGTTTCAACTCGTTTTCGACGGTATTGTTGCGGTAAAGCTTGTCGGTACTGATAGCCTCGCCCCTTACTTTTTTGGGACGAATATAATTTACCTTTTCCAATTCGTATTCCGGGGGATTCACGATTACAAAAAGGTCAAGGTCACCGTCCTTGTCAAAATCGAAAAAATTGGCATGGGTGCTGGGCGAGGCGTCGGCTACACCGTAATGTTCAGCACTTTCGGTAAAGGAAATTTGATGCTTTCCATCTCGAATACCATTGTTGATAAACAGGAGGTTTTTAAGTTTTTCCGGGGATGCGATTCCGGAGACGCTTAGATAAAGGTCGAGCCATCCATCGGAATTAATGTCGACTACGGTCACGCCCGTGACCCACCGGTCCGTCACCAAACCGGCCGCTGCGGTAGCATCCTTGAAGTTGAAATCGCCTCGATTTAGGTAAAGGCGACTGGTTTCCATACATCCACCAAAAAAAATATCCGGCAAACCGTCCTTATCAAAATCACCAACGCCGACCCCGGAACCCGTATAAATATTACTAAAATTTAAAAAATTATAGTGATCATTTTCAATGATTTCGTTTTTAAATCCAACTCCGGTCAGCTTCGCGGGCAAGCTTTCGAAAAGCCGGGGCGTTTTAGAAAATTCGGTACATGAGCAGCACACGGCAATTGCTCCTATGCACGCTGATTGCATAACTTGAATACCAAAAAGGACGGCACTTTTTTTTTTAGGCATAGTAAATATCTTTCTCAAGGATTAACGAACTCATTTAGACTTTTGCCTTTATTGACTTAAGCGTTTAAGCATTAATGTTCTTGATATAACATGGCGGGGATGCACCATTCTTGTCACGAGATTGTCGCGAACATCCCTTCTTTCATGAAACTGCGGTTGAACCTATAGCAGTATTCGTCGAGATCGTCCTGAAGGTGCCCTATGTGGTGGTGTATGCCCCGGAGCCATCCTTTCAGGTTCATCACGGCGCGATGTAGCTCCGGGAAATTGCTCCTCTTTCTGCCCGACGGTATGCCCGCCAGGTTCTCGAAGGTCTTGGCCAAGGGGCCATAGCCGGTCCACTGATCTGTGGTGACCTTTGCGCCAGTGGCGATGTGGCCCTTCTTGAAACCGCCCAAGGAAGCTGCATCGGCCTTGGGTATCTCCCATGCGTACAGCCTGTAGACGCCCTTTTTCTTTTTCTCGATGCCGACCACTACCAACTTCTTGGTCCCGTTCTTCCTGCCCCGGATCCCTTCCTCCTGTCCACCGAACACGGTCTCGTCCACCTCGGCCGTACCGGTTATGGGATAGTTGCCCGAACTTTTCATTGCCTTTATCACTTTTCGCTTGAAGGCCCAACAGGTCTTCTGCCCAAGATCGAACTTACGGGAGAGCTCGGTCGAGGTAATGCCCTTTTTGTTGGTCGACACGAAGTACACGATGTAGAAGGCCTTCAGGATGTCGAACTTGACCTTATGGAAAAGGGTGCCCGCCGTAAGCGACTCGTCGTAGCGGCACGAGGTGCACTGGCGGAAGTGGGGCATGCCGCCCTTGCAACTTCTGCCATGCCCACATCTTCGGCAGTTGAATCCATCGGCCCACTTAAAATCCGCGAGGTGGGAAAGACGGCTGTCGCCATCGGGGTAACGCTCTTGGAATTCGAAAAGGGACAGGCTTTTGAATCTTAGCTCCATCTTTCTTGTGTATTTTTACCCTAAATTAAGTACTTTGAAGCTCTTGGCAAAAAGCCCAGGACAAAAGCATTTAAAAAATCTGTGATTTGATTTGGATTCTTCTCCCGATCTCGTTATGTTAATATAATGTTGATTTTGCCAGGGGTTCAAAAAAATGGCACATAATCTAGGATCTATCGATCGCACAAGACTTTTCACCGAACATTTCAAGGACATAGAAGATTCCCGTCGCACCCACAAAGGCAATTTCCTCCATCCGTTGATGGACATACTGTTGTTGGTGGTATCAGGCGTTGTCAGTGGGGCGGACGATCGGGAGACGGTAGTTCTGTTCGGGGAGAACCAGCTGGATTGGTTGCGCCGGCAAAGTCCCTTTTCCAACGGGGTTCCCTCGCCCGATATGCTGAAGAAGGGTCTTTTCGGCCCTTGACACCAAGGCCTTCAACAGTAGTTTCATGGGGTGGGCCTCGGCTCTGTGCGAACTCTCCCCGGGTAGAGTTGCTATATTAGACTGGACATATACTCTATCAAAAAACAAATTATCAGGCTACTTTTTTTGCTGAGCCGTTTACATTCTTTTCTCTTGGATCTAGGCAGATGTAGTCTGGTCGGTATGGTTTTTTATTTTTTATTACCCTATATACGGTCCTTAGAAGTTTGTTTGACACGTTGTTCATAATCAGGAAATGGGGCTTTCCTTCCATCTGTTTTCTCTGGTAATACAATCTATATTCTTTAATGTATCATTCTGGGGGAAAATCCCTCGCCTTTAGGCGAAGACTTTAGTTTTATAATTTTGTGTGATGCAGAACTATCGAAAGACATCGCATACGACCTATGATTGCAAGTACCATATATTCTTGATAACCAAATATAGGAAAAAGGTTTTGGGCGGCGAGGTCGGAAGACGGGTCCGTGAGCTTCTACGGAAGGTATGCAAGCGCAACAATGTCGAGATTCTGAAGAGGCATGTTTCGAGAGACCTGCATCGGTTCCTTTCCTATGTAGCCCTTGTCCGCATGGCCCTTGCCGAATATATTTTTCAGGAAGTTGCCCTTTTTGAAAGGTTCCCTGTCATCGACATGTGCCCGGGAGATGCGGAACTCCAGAATCTCGCCCTTCTCGTTGATCAACAGGTGCAACTTGAAGCCGTAGAACCATCCCATGGTGGACTTCCCCGTAGTGGCCGCCCCCTGGAAGACCCTGTTCCTTTTATCCTTTTGTTGTTGCACACCCTGATCTTGGTGGAATCTGCAAAGGAAATACCGGTACATTTGCCCAGTGCCGTGGTCTTTGGGAACAAGGTCATTGGCAAAAGGCACCTGCCCATAAGTTCGGTGAACCGGTTGTAGGAAACGGTCCTGGGGAAATCCCCCTTCATGTGCAGCTTTACACGGTCAAGGTGAAAGTGCTTGAAGGTACGGTAGCCGCTCAAGTGGAAGAGCGCCATTATGGTAATGACCTCCGCCTTGGACATAATGGGCGGGCGTTTGGAAGGGTTGCCCAAGAGGTTTTTCTCGACAATCTTGTCGTATTCCTTGCAGAACTCGTCCACAAGACAGCCCCGACTCCTCGGGGTCAGTAACCTGAAGGTTTGAAAACATGGCGGATTTTTTCTGTTAACTAATTGTTTTAGAATACTTTCAGTTACAAAAATTCCGCCTTTTTTCCTATATGAAGGCTATCATATATTAATCGAACTCAGGTTTGAAGATACGAATTATAGCAATGAATATCAAGGGGTTAGACTACTGCTGAATATCCCTGGATATTCCATTCTTTAAATCGGAATCGTTTGGGACACTATTGATAAACAATGTAAGACCCCCGCTAAACTTACCCACTTATGGGAATCGTTTCTCAATTTTGCGCGGAATGTAGGATTGCATCCGTATTTGGGGTCACTTCACGCTGTTTACCCTGGGCATCGGTTATGACTATTTTTTGCATCATCGGTTTCACTTCAAGGGATCTGGAACTTTGCGAATAATATCCTGAACCGTAGGGAAATTCAAGCAGCTCGATTCGACCGTCTTGGTAAAACATCTTGGCACGTTGATCCAAAGGTCTGAGTTTTATGGTTTTTAAGGGCGTTTGTCTCGGAATGCCAAAGACTTTAAGACTATCGTCGTTCACGGAAACCAAGTTCAAATAGGAACCGTCGTAATATCTAAGACGAACCAGCGCCTTGGCATCGCCATCAATGTAGAAATTACTCGTATCCAAATCGGAAACTTGAAAGTTCCCGTCTCCATTGCCTATTAAAAGCGATCCAAAGGAAGCGTCTTGCCATCCGGAAAAGACTTCGGGACTGTGCGAGTTCCCTACGGCCAGAATATCGGGAATACCATCTTCATTAAAATCTTGTATCAGCGTTCCGTAGATGGGGGCGATTTGGGCCTGATAGGGTAGCGGCACCAGTTCAAAACCTTTTTCGCCCTTATTGATCAAACAGGCGTTATAGGAATAGTTCCATGAAAACACCTTCGCCTCTTGAAGTACACCGGAGGGTAAAATATCCGTTATACTGGCAGAAGCATAATCCCGGTAGGTGGGCAGCGCTTTTTTTAACGCGACAAGTTGCTTGTACAAGTCGTCCCGTAAATGTATCGGAACCTCACGACCGTCACGGTAATGGGTCATAATGGGATCTATGACACCGTTTTTATCGAAGTCTTTTGCATAGATTCGAACAGGTTCCTCCGCTGTTGGGCGGAGTCTGGAATTGAGTCCAAAATTTCCCAGAACATAATCCATATCGCCATCTTGGTCCAGATCGTGGCCGTTAATACTATTCCACATCCCTTTTATTTCGGATAGTGATTGCGTATCTATTTTTTCCAATTTACCCTTTCGGTTTTTGAAGATAGTAAGGGGCATAAATTCACCGACCACTAGAAGATCTTGCCAGCCATCATTGTCATAATCGGACCATACTGCACTTCGAACGATGCCCAATGTCTTCAGTTCTGGCAAGATCGAATCTGCAAGATTGGTCAGAATAGGTTCATGTGGTCTTTGCGTGTCGTTTTGTAGCAGCATGCTCTGGGCGGGCAACGGGTATGCCTCTGGTTGAGAGGCGCCTCCGACAAAGATATCGAGGTCCCCGTCCTTATCGTAATCCGCAGCGACCGCACATGAGCCGTTTACTTTAGGAAAATCAAGAGCGGCGTTCTCAAATATTCGATTGCCGAGATTCAGCAATAAACGATCTGCGTAAAATCGGCTCTGTCTTCCGTTCTCAACACCACCACTGACAATATAAACGTCAAGGTCGTTGTCGTTGTCGATATCGAGGAGCAAGCTAGCCTGATCTTCGTATAAAGGCGTATCTTCTATCAACAGACCTGCAAAAGTGCCACTTTTGTCTTGAAAGAATAGCTTGCCGGATGAGCCCTTTGCACCGCCGACATAAAAATCCTCAAGGCTATCTTGATCTGCATCGCCGACGGACAACGACGGCCCTAGTCTTGAGAGTTTATGTGGAATCAGGATCTGGTAATCAAAATCATTAAATGGTGTTTCCTGGTGAACATAATCAAGCCCCTTTATGTTGGCCGGATCGAAAAGCTTTTGAACCAACGAAGACCTGTCCGAGCCCTTGGGAACCTTTGAGCCGGCCTCTTTGGAAATGACGATTCGTTGATTAGGTTTAACATCGCGGAGCATTTGGTTTGTTCCGTCGGGCCAGGTAATATCGATTTGATCTATTATCGAATCGCTACCGAGCCCAAAGGTGGCAATGGAACTCACGGAAGACATAAAGCCTTTTGTTGGGTAATTGATATGTGATACAATGCCCTGAGAGGTTTTAAAACTGATTTTGGTGCCTATCGCCGCTGCGTTCGGTCGATTTCCTTCCAAAATCACTTGCAAATAATTGTTATCTCGATGTGTTGAGGTTATGGTGCGGTTTTCATAGATATAAGCGGCTTCGTTGATGTTGTTTACGATAAGGTCCAAGTCACCGTCGTTATCAAGATCGGCATAGGCCGCTCCATTGGAAAAACTGGGCCTGGTAAAACCCCACTCCTCACTTTTGTCCTCAAAAAGGAGATTCCCCTGATTATGGTACAGCCGATTTGGAAGGTGTATGCCTTTCTGGGTTTTCAGGGACTCAAGATAGGCGGCGTCATCCCGTTTTCTTTGGTTGCCAAACGGATCGGTATCATCGTAATTGACAAAATCCAGATCGTTCACATCCTTCAAGAAACCATTGGTAATGAAAATATCTCGCCAACCATCAAGGTCCAAATCGGGCATCAGGGTACTCCAACTCCAGTTCGTATTGGAGACATTTGAAAATCTTCCGATCTCGCTAAACTTCCTGGGGACGGAATCCCGTAAACCGTTGTTCATTTGTAAGGTGTTTCTTTGATATTGATCTACGTATCCGACTTTTTTCCGTGTATCGAATCCGAAATGATCGATAGACGGGTACATCATTTTTATCCTCTCATCCGCTTCGGGAAGCATATCAACGACCATAAAATCTTGCAGGCCATCATTGTTGATGTCCGAGACATCGATACCCATGGAGGCAAAACTCGTATGGTTCACATAATGACGGATGCGGTCGGTAAAGGTTCCGTCGCCATTATTGATATAAATAATATCGTTCGTGACATAATCGTTCGCTACGTAGATATCGGGTTTGCCGTCTTGATTGAAATCATGTATCGCCAAACCGAGACTAAAACCTTCCAAAGTGATACCGGCCTTTTGCGAAATATCGGTAAATATTGGATGGCCGTCGCTTCCCAAACCGTCGTTTCGATAGAGGCGATCGGTGCGCTCAGGCCTCCCTTGCGGTTTGAGGCGGATAATGCGATTGGCTTCCGACCCGATATAACCAGTGGGGTAGTTCACGATCATGAATATATCAAGATCTCCATCCCCGTCATAGTCGAAGAATGCCGACTGTATGGTATGAGTGGTATCATTGAGATGGTACTGGGCCGCGCTTTCCTCAAAATGCAGTTCGCCATTCGTATCCAAGCCTTTGTTCAAAAAGAGTAGATTGGCCCTATCATTTCCGGATTTGCCTCCGGAGACGCTACAATAAATATCGTCCCAACCATTTTGGTCGATATCAACGACGGTCACCCCGTTTACCCAAGAACTCGTTCCGACCCCCGCCTCGGCAGTTTTATCCAAAAAGCTGAATGGTTCGGTCTTTCCGTTGTTCAGATATAACTTTGAGGAAACCAAGTTTCCTGCAAAATACAAATCTTCAAAGCCATCCTTATCAAAATCGGCAACGGCGACTCCTGCACCATTGTACATATTTACATAATCGAAGACGTTGACGGTATTTTCGTCTATGGTGTTCTGAAATTCGATTCCAGTTTCGGAAGCTTTTAAAAGCGCAAACTTTTTTGAATCCTTCGTGCCTTGTTTGCAGCCAACTAAAAGGAGCCCAATACATATAAGAACATGGTATTTGTAATAATACATTGTGAGAAGAAAGATATACTTATTAAAACCCATAATAGGCGTTGGAAAATCTATTACAGCTCCAAGCTACCAAGAATACCGTCGCTTAACTACTTTTTTTCATTTCGCCGTAGCCCCGAGGATTCGGGGCTATGCCAAAATTAAGAAAAAGTCGGTATTCCTTATATCTTGAAGCTTCACCACGAAGCTTCAATGCATAGTGCGGATTAAAAAAGAAACCCATGAAAAAAATCATGGGTTTCCTAAAACTAACTCAACTAACTCAATTAATATCCAGGCTTTTGATCGGCGGGGGTGAGTGCCGGGTTATTATCCATTTCATCCAAGGGAATAGGCAAAAATTCATGTCTAGGCTCATAATTAGGACTAGGTGCCCCGACTTTACCGGCCCTGAACCAACGCTTGACATCCCTAGTTCGTGCTTGTTCAGAACATAGCTCTATACGACGTTCGTGTACAATGGCGTCGAACATTTGATCTGTGGTGCCAGTTGGATACGCAGCCGTTGGTAAGGGTGGTACCCCTGCACGTTCCCTAACCTGATTTACATACCCCAAAGCCAAGGCCGTTGGACCGTTTTGTTCATTTTCTATTTCAGCCATCATCAACAAAACGTCTGCATAGCGCAATAAACGCATGTTAATACCCGAAAACATTTCCGGTGAGGACATTTGATAATCATAACCGTATTTTTTCCAGTGTACACCATTCTCAATGCCTTGGGCAATATCCTCTGGCTCAAAAACGTCTTCGTTCTCTGGGCCATGGGTATCGCCGTATTCAAGGAAACAAAGCGGATATCGTGGATCACCCTCTTCAAACGCTGCAACCAACTCATCCGACGGTACCACGTTGTGCCAAATAAAGGGCGTATATTCTTGGGTTCTGTACTGTACCGCTTTTTGAGGTCCGCCCCAAACATTGGCCAAATTACGTTGAAATTGCACCTCAAAAATTGACTCTATATTGTTCTCGTTCTCCTCCCTATGGTTGTCTTCGTAATTAGCGGCCAAACTATAGTCACCTGAATCGATCACTTTTTGAAGTACGCTTCGGGCAGCGGTAAAATCGTCAAAGTACATATAGACACGCCCTAACAAGGTTTGTGCGCTTCCCTTGGTGACCCTTCCCATGTTTTCTGTACCGCGATATGCAGAAACACTGGGTAAAAATTCCTCGGCTCTTGTCAAATCTTCAATGATTTGATCGCGGATAACCTGCTCTGATTCGGCCAAGGGTACCCCGCTGGTAAAATCCTCGACAGGGGTCAACGAGAAGGGCACATTACCCCAGTAGGTGATGAGTTCAAAATAGGCCCATGCCCGTAAAAATTTGGCTTCGGCTACCAATAAATCAACCTCTCTTTGCGGTAACTCGTCATTAACCTTGTCGGGTAGCGTATTGATGACCAGGTTGGAGCGAAACACAATGCGATACAAACCTTTCCAAGCCGGTGAAATAAGACCGTTGCCCGGATCGATATCGTAGTTCAACAATTGTGCCCGTTGCGATTCTAGCTGAGGTCCGGCCGATTTAAGTTCATCGCCGAGTGTATCGACCAACCACCACCATTCCCGGGCCACCGATTCGTTTTCCTGCAAACCGGCATAAATGGCAAAAACAGCGGCTCGGGCCTCTTCAACGGTTTCAAAGGAATTTGAGATACTTGGGGCAGAAGGATTGCCCTCTGCCAAAAACTCATCATCACAGCTAAATGTGACCATCGTGGCGCACAACGCAATGGCCACACTCTTAAATGTTGCTAACTTTTTCATTTTTTCTATTTTTATTTTCATAACAAAATTTTAAAAAGCGACTTCTACACCTAAAATAAAAGTTGAAGGCACGGGTATCGCACTGTCATCCACTCCATTTGAAAAAAGAGCGTCGTTCGGATTACTGACACGACCCTGTACCTCTGGATTGTAACCAGAATAGCCCGTAAAGGTCAGTAGATTTTGCGCTTGCGCGTACAATCTAAGCTTTGAAAACGGACTGTTCTTTAATTCCGGGAATGTATATCCCAAAGTTACGAATTGTAACCGTACAAAATCCCCACTCTCGACCCAGCGGTCAGAGAGAACGGCATTTGCTTGTCTTGCCTCCCGAGCTCCCGTTTCTTGGTTGATCCCAAAGGTTCTAGGAATATCGGTATTTGTATTTTCCGGTGTCCAAGCATTGAGTACCTCCGTACCCATGTTGAACAAACGGGTCATCCCCTCGGTGTAGTACCGATTTGAATGTAGCACTTCAAAACCAAAAGAACCTTGCCAGTTCATGGCCAAATCAAAGTTTTTGTACGACATATTGGTGTTGAGTCCAATGGTAAAATCTGGCAAATAATGGCCTATATTGACCCGGTCTTCGCCGGTAACCACACCATCGCCGTTGATATCCTGATAGCGAATATCTCCAGGGCCTACATCCGCCCCTTGCCGTGTGGCATTGGAATCTCCCGTAAGTTGCGCAGCTCTGGCGTTATCGGCATCAATTTCAGCTTGTGTCTGATAAATGCCATCGGTTCGTAAACCAAAATAATGTCCAATGGGTTCGCCCACTACTGCCCGCGTTTGAGGGGCACCCGTATTTTGAAAATTTTCCCCAAAGATACTGGCACTTTCATCGCCACCTAACGACGTTACCTCATTATCCACAAGCGAGGCAACCGCACTGACCGACCATTTTAATTCGTTATCTTGGTTCGTATAGCCCGCTGAAAAATCCCAACCGCTGTTTTCGACTGATCCCACATTTGCCAACGGACGATTATCCACACCTGTTGAATTCGGTATCGGTACACTAATAATCAAATCGTTTGCCGTGTTTTTAAAATACTCTCCGCTAAAATAGAATTTACCACCGAAGAACTCCGCATCGAGACCTACGTTGATTTTTTCCACTTCTTCCCATTGCAAGCGGGTATTAAAAAGTGCGTTTTGAGTTAAACCGGTAACCACACTGCCGTCTCCTAAATCATAGTCAAGATTGGCGACAACGGTAGGATCCCAAGTGTAAGCACCCGTTGCCGTGTTTCCGTTGATACCCCAACTACCTCTCAATTTCAGATTGGTAACGGTCTCCCGTAAGCCTTCGAAGAAACCTTCTTCGGAAATCGTCCAACCTGCAGAAGCTGAAGGAAAGATACCTACATTATCATCAGGGGCAAAACGCGAAGATTGGTCACGACGAATAGAAGCGCCAAGCAAATACTTGCCTTTATAGTCATAGTTCAATCTTCCAAAATAAGAGATGATACCTGTTTCTTCGAGAACGACCTCGGCCCTCTGGTCTTCTCCTGGCGAAAGGGCAGGGTTTCGAATATTTTCGTTCGGAAGCGCCGTTGCTTCAGCTCTCACACGCTCGTTACGAAAGGTTTGAATCTCGTAACCTCCTAAAAGATCAAGATTATGATCACCAAAATCTTTGTTATAATTCAAAGTAGCGGTTAGAATGGGTGAGACAAAAGTAGTTTTGGTTCTTTGATATGTAGCGACAGGGTTTTGATTAAATCCTATCTCCCCAGCATTATAAGTTGGTAAAAAGAACTGTGACTGGATAAAAGCACTTTCTCCGGCCACGGCCAATTTAGCAAACAGGCCATTAGCCACTTCGTATTGCCCAAAGGCGGTAACCAGAACCTTGGTCGAAGTTTGTTCGTCATCGATCAAGGATTCGCGTAGTACGGGTTGAAAGGGGTCGGCTCCGTCAGCATTATCTGTACCTCTAAACCCTCCCGGTCTACTGGCATCCCGAACCGGTATGTAGGGCATCATCTGCAAGGACCGACGAATTGAGATCCCATCGCCTTCGGGTTCGTTTAGACTATTGCGGGACAAAATTATGGATGACCCCATTTTGAATTTACCCAAGTTTGCTTGAATATTCGCATTGAAATTAATTCGTTTGAAATACGAATTCACTATAACACCGTCTTGCTCGAAATACCCCCCGCCAAGATTGTAGGTTACGTTATCGGTACCCCCTGAAAAGCCCAACTGATACTCTTGAATGCCCCCTAAAGGCATAACAGCATCTTGCCAATCGGTCTCGACTCCCCGAAACTCTTCGCTGGGGCTCCCTACTCGAAAATCCATCTCATCAAAATCATAGTCGTCAAATCGGGCTGGTTCAACAATAAAATCATTTAATGTAAAATTGATGTATTGATCGGTATTCAAAAGATCGTAACGTCTTCTTTCAGGAACTTTCTGAATACCATAATAGGATTTAAAGGTCAATTTACCGGGACCTCTTTTTCCTTTTTTCGTAGTGACGAGTACCACCCCGTTTGCACCACGTGAACCATAGATGGCTGTACTTGCCGCATCTTTGAGCACGGTGATGTCTTCAATGGCATCAGGCGCTACATCGTTCAAACCCCCTTGGCCGACCGGAATACCGTCGATTACAAAAAGCGGATCACTGTTTAGTACGGAACCCAAACCGCGTATACGAACCGTCGGGTTCGCACCCGGCACACCGCTTTGCACCACATTAACCCCGCTCACCCTACCTTGTAGGGCTTGTTCGGCACGGACAACGGGCAATTCCGCAATTTCCTCCCCTCCTAAGTTCGCTACCGCGGTCGTTACTTTTCTTCTACTTTGGACCCCATAGGCCACGACCACGACTTCATCCAATTGCGAAGTGCCTGGCTGGAGGGTAGCGTTAATGGTGGTTTGACCGTTAACAGCGATTTCCTGGGATTCGTACCCAATGTAAGAAATAAGCAGTACCGCATCGCTACCTACTTCAAGGGAATAATTACCATCAAAATCGGTCTGGGTACCATTTGTAGTACCCATCTCCACGACACTGGCCCCTGGCAACGGTACGCCGTCCTGATCGACGATTGTACCCGAAACCCGTGTGTCCTGAAATAGGGCCGAGGTCGGGGCGGTAACGGTTCGGGCGGCGACCGATATCGGCATACAGAGTAAGACGGCCATACCGAGCGCGACTAGAAAGGTCCTATACGACCGATTGTGGCGTCCAATGGACTGGGCAAGACTTGCAGTTAGTAGTTTGTTGGTCATTGTAAAACAGAATTAGTATTAATGAATTAATGCGTTTTTCGATTCCTTTATTTACACAATGGCGTATGACTTGAAGTTGCTTATTAAATACAACCAATAGGAATTTAAGGTTAATCGTTTAAGCTTCAAAGAAAACATTTTTTTTGATATTTTCATAATAAAATTAACAAATTCTCAGTGCAAACCCATACTTTTTGAAGATTTCATTTTTTAATAAAAAACGCTTTAAATATTTGAATTTCAGTCAAATGTTTGTTGTTTTTGTGTTTATTTTTTGTATTTTGTATTGATAGTCAACAACTTATGCCCGATGGAAACAACCAGCAACTCCAGGTCTATTTTTAGCGGTCTAGACGACCCTAGAAGCAATATTAACAAGCTTCTTAGATTGGATGACATTCTTCTTATCGGTATAATTTCGGTCATTTGTGCGGCAGATAGTTGAAAAGATATGGAAACATGTGCCAAGGCAAGAGAAGATTTTTTGCGTTCATTTTTAAATCTACCAAATGGTATTCCCTCCGATGATACCTTTAACCGTGTATTCTCCGCTATAGACCCAGATCAATCTGAGCATTGTTTTACAAAGTGCGTCTTATACGATTTGCGAGATAACATTTCGTAATTTGAATATGGGAAAACACATATCATTTGAGGTATTGGAGACTTCATCACAGTTACGTTCTATGATACGTAAAGAATCGCGTTGTAAGAATGTTTTGCGATTACAATCGTTGCTTCACATAAACGAAAAGACCTTTGCAAAGCAATGCGATCGGGCAACTCATTTAGGTTATAATGTCCGCACAATGGAGTTATGGTTAAAGACATATAAAGAAGCGGGTATCGAAACCATGTTGATCGGTTCAAGGCCCAGAAAGGCTAAAAGCGTAAAATCACCAAAGCTGTCCACACTGGTCTGTCCAAAAGGTTGAACGATAGCTATCAAGGTTTTGAGAGCTATGTTCAGGCAGTAAGTTGGGTCAAAGAGCAATAGGGTATCAGCTACCCGTACAATACACTACGCGAATATATGCCCGATGCTCTTGGGGTATATGGCCTCCATGGCCTTGTCGAGCCCCTTTAGGTTGTCGGAGCACAGGAAAAAGATGTCCGCCACGCCCCTTTGGCGCAACCCTGCGAGTATGGCCATCCATTCCGATGTCTTCTCGGTCTGGACGATGTCAAGTTAGAGGATGTCCTGCTGGCCGGAAAGGTCAACGCCCAAGGTCACCATACAGGCCTTGGAGACCACCTTGCCCTCACGGCGTATCTTGTAACGTACGGCATCCATCCATACAATGGGGTATACATCCTCCAAGGGCCGTTGCCGCCATTGGGCTATCTCCGAGAGCAATGAATTGGTAATGACCGATACTTGCGAGGTAGAGTATTCCACACTATAGGTCCGCTCCACAAAATCAACAATGTCGGCATTGCCCATTCCCTTTGCGTATAGCGGCAAAATACAGTCTTGGAGCTCTTTGGCCATGGTTCCGTGCTTGGGCGCGGTAACAGGCTCGAAGCTGCCCTGGCGGTCACGGGGCACGTTGATGCGCTGCTTGCCCATAGCCGTTTTCAAGGTCTTTTGGGAATGGCCGTTACGGACATTGCCCGTAGGCGATACAGCTCCTTTTTCATGGCCAAGGTGTGCCGTCATCTCTGCTCGGGGCAGGGACTCCACACCATGTTTGAAGAGCTTTTCCCGAACCTCCTCCAATTGGGCCTTGTCGGAAAGCTTTCCGACAAGGCCATTCAATAAATTCTCAATTTCTGGATTCATAGGTATACTGATTTTTATGTTAAAGGTATACCTATGTTTTCGTTACCATTTTCCAAACCAAATTAAGGGTAGAAACACAAAATATTGTACAGTTCCAAAACGGGATCCAAATTTGAAACCACTTTTTTTCAGTTATTTTGAAGACTGATTAGTTCCTGTATCGACTATTCCGGAAGGGAACGATTGGTATTCGACAGTACTCCCCCGGAAACAATGTAAGATCGGACGCGGCTATTCCCGTTGATGCAGGGCTTCGGTCATCAATAAAGGCTCTATGACCCCGTCCGCATAGGTTTTTGGGTCCATTTTTGGCCTAAGATACCTATGGTCCTTGTCCGGATCGGAAACCCAGCGGTTGGTGCCGTCCTCCATGACCATATTGGAGCCTTCGGTCACCACATCAAAATAATCTTGGGTGCCCGTCACCGCAACCTGTACCGTAATGATGTCCCATATCGACCATGGTGCAATTTCTTCTGCCGATGATAAACCGGTCCACTCTGGAGGGTTTTTAAAAAAATAGCCATACCCTGCCTTTAAAATATGGTCATCGTGCCATTCGTTTATCCTGGTACCGGTGCCGTAACCAAATTTGGCCTCCCCTATTTTACCGCCATTAAAGATCATGGGCCGGGTGCAGTTTTCCACAACATATTGGGTAACGCCCGGACCGCCATGTTTAAAGTTGGCCTCATTTCTTGTCGGGTCCAGATAATTGCCGCCCATAATATAAAAACGGGCCACTTTTTGGGAAACAAGGTTCATACCGTTCAAATTGGAATAATCGTCCGGTGCCGATTGCAACAGCGCATAAATGTTGTTCAGGCGACCTGTAACGACAACGGTAATACTCGTATCTTTTGCAGTTGCCAACAGTTTTCGATAGAGCGGGGTAGTTTTCATGGCCGTAGCATGGGAAACCGTGCTTTCGTATTCTTTTCCAAGAAACCAAGTATATTCTTCTTTGGCAAAAGGGGTCCCTTCATGCGCGCCTATAGGAATGTCCGGTCGTCCAAAATAGGTATTTACCGCATCGATACCGGCAACATGATGCTCCATGGGCCATGAGGACATTACCGCTGCTATCGTACAAAGGTTTTGATCGGCGTAGGTGTGCAGGGCATATAATGCGCCCAGATCATCGATGTCCCCACCCATATCGGTATCAAAAATAATTTGGGGCAGGTTTTCCGTTTTGGACTGTGCGAAGCAAGATGCGCCGAGCAGTGAAAGGAGACAACAAAAAAGGATCACTTTGCTTTTCAACATATTCTTATAGGTTTAAAGACGATGCGGATTCTCTCGAATCAGCGACTTTAAAAATACACAAAACACAGGAAAACAGGTGCTATTTCAATCTTCATTCGGCGTTTTTGCATATTTTCCGGCATTTCATTTATATTTGTTAAACTCGCCAAACCATGAAGAAAAAGCAAGTTTCCCTTAAAGACATCGCCAAAGAAGTTGGCGTTTCCATAGCCACAGTGTCCTACGTGCTTTCGAAAGGGAAGGACAGCAGGGTCAGTGAAGGGATGTCCCAAAAAATTCGAGAAGTAGCCAAACGGCTCAATTATCAACCGAACAGTATCGCCCAAAGCCTTAAAAGTGGTACCACCAATACCATAGGGTTGGTATTGGCGGACATTGCCAACCCGTTTTTTGCCAACCTTGCAAGGGTAATCGAGGACGAGGCGGCAAAATTTAATTATACCGTGATATTTGGTAGTTCCGATGAAAAGGCGGCCAAATCCAAACAGCTGATCGATTTTCTGTCGAGCCGTCAGGTCGATGGTTTTATTATCGCCCCTTCCGAAGGCTCTGAAGAACAAATAAAAACGCTACAGGAGCAACAGATTCCAGTGGTGTTGATCGACCGTTTTTTTCCAAAAATACCGACGGATTTCGTTATTATCGATAATTACGACTCTTCTTATAACATCGTAAAACAATTGGTGCGGTGCGGGCACCGCCGCGTGGGAATGTTGGCCTACGTCAATCGCCTTTTTCACATGCAAGAGCGTATTCGCGGATACCGAACGGCCTTGGAAGACTATGGTTTGGAGCCCGATCCCGAATGTTTGGGAGAAATCTCCCATGAAGAGGTGAAAGAGCAGACCGAGGCAGCAATTGATAAAATGCTAGCTTCCGATAACCCGATCGATTCTATTTTCTTTTCGACCAATACCTTGGCCATTTACGGGCTGAAGCATTTGGATAGCCTAAACATTAAAGTTCCCGAAGATATTGCAGTGGTCAGTTTTGATGAAGGGGAAGCCTTCGATTTTTATTACTGTCCCTTGACACATGTTAGGCAGCCATTGGAGGAAATGGGCAAAGAAGCGGTACGATCATTATCCAATCGGATCAAAAATCCCGATACTCCACAACAAACGATCTGTTTACCGGCCAAGCTCATCGTTAGGGAATCCTCCGGCGCGGTCCCTAAAGACGCATAGTGCATTACCGCCCGGTTTTTAAAGAGATTATTTTTTAGTTTAAACGATTAAGCATATCTTTGATTTTAGGTTTTTTTCTTATGATGTGGGTAATTTCTGATGTTGGAACGACCTGTGATTAGGTGAAGACAAATCATTTTTTGAATAAAGTAAACCAAGTTATAACTTATGTATCCAAAAATTGGAATTCGCCCCATTATAGATGGCCGATTGGGCGGCGTACGAGAGTCATTGGAGGAAACTACAATGAAAATGGCGCAAAATGTGGCCAAGTTTTATGCTGAAAACTTGAAGTATCCCGACGGTACCCCAGTGGTATGCGTTATTGCCGATAGTTGTATCGGAGGGGTCAAGGAAGCTGCCGATTGTGCTACAAAATTTAAGTCTGAAAATGTAGGGGTATCCCTTTCCGTAACGCCCTGTTGGTGCTATGGAACGGAGACGATGGATATGGATGCCGCCATACCCAAGGCAATTTGGGGCTTCAATGGTACCGAACGCCCCGGTGCAGTATATTTGGCCGCAACCTTGGCCGGCCATAACCAAAAAGGTTTGCCGTCTTTCGGGATATATGGTAGGGACGTTCAGGATTTGGGGGATGAAGCCATTCCGGAAGATGTACGTGAAAAACTATTGGGCTTCGCAAAAGCGGGACTGGCCGTTTCCATAATGAAAGGCCGCTCATACTTGGCCATAGGAACAGTTTCCATGGGAATCGCAGGTTCTGAAATTCAATCGGACTTTTTTCAGTCCTATTTGGGAATGCGGAACGAATATGTGGATTCTTCAGAAGTGTTGCGAAGGATAGAACACCGGATTTACGATGCCGATGAATATGAAAAAGCATTGCAATGGACCAAGGAACATTGTAAAGAAGGCGCCGACTTTAATGAGGAAGAGAAACAGCGATCACGCCAACAGAAAGATGAGGACTGGGAGTTTGTAGTGAAAATGACCTTGGTGATTAAGGACCTGATGGATGGCAACCCTAAACTTGCGGATATTGGATACGGTGAAGAAGCCTTGGGGCATGATGCCTTGGTGTCCGGTTTTCAGGGACAGCGACAATGGACCGATTTCTTGCCGAACGGGGATTTTTCCGAAGCGATACTCAATTCTTCTTTTGATTGGAACGGTATACGTAAACCCTATATGGTTGCTACGGAAAACGATTCGTTGAACGGAATTTCGATGTTGTTCAATTACCTGTTGACCAATACGGCACAAATTTTTGCAGATGTACGTACCTACTGGAGCCCTGATGCGGTGACTAGGGTTACCGGATGGTCTCCTAAGGGTCGTGCCAAGGAAGGGTTCATCCATTTGATCAACTCCGGTTCGGCCACTTTGGACGGTTCCGGACAACAACGTGCCGATGGGAAGCCCGTTATGAAACCATTTTGGGAAATTTCGGAGCAAGAGAAAGAAGCCTGTTTGGACGCTACCACATGGTACCCAGCGGATTTAGGCTATTTCCGGGGTGGTGGCTATTCGTCCAACTTCCTTACAAAAGGGGAAATGCCCTTGACCATGTGCCGCATCAATCTCGTAAAGGGATTGGGTCCGGTATTGCAAATTGCCGAAGGGTGGAGCATCGATTTGCCGGAAGAAGTCCACGACACCTTGGACGTCCGTACCAGTAGAACCTGGCCGACCACCTGGTTCGTGCCCAACCTCACTGGTGAAGGGGCGTTTACCGACGTATATGCCGTAATGAACAACTGGGGCGCCAACCACGGTGCCATCAGTTATGGACATATCGGAAAAGACCTGATTACCCTGGCCGCCATGTTGCGCATACCCGTTTGTATGCACAATGTTAGCGAAGAAAAAGTGTTTCGTCCCTCCGCATGGAACGCCTTTGGAATGGATAAGGAAGGTCAGGACTACCGCGCCTGCGAAACCTATGGGTCGCTTTACTAATCAAAAAAAGAAGACGACATGTCGGATCATGACAACTACGTAATCGGGGTCGATTATGGTACCGCTTCCGTACGCTCCATTGTAGTGAACACGGCTAATGGTGAACAGCTGGCCGCCGCGGTGGCCACGTACGAGCGTTTTTCAAAAGGAATGTACTGTAACGCCGCCGAAAATCAGTTTCGGCAACACCCATTGGACTATATCGAAGGTCTGGAGCGGTCGGTAACCGCGGCATTGTCCCAATGTGACGATACCGTTAAAAAGAATATTCGCGCGATTTCCGTGGATACTACCGGATCTACCCCAGTGGCGGTCGATAAAACCGGTACCCCTTTGGCGTTGACCCCGGGCTTTGAAGACAACCCGAACGCAATGTTCTTTCTTTGGAAGGACCATACTGGTATACGGGAGGCGGAGGAGATTAACGACCATGCGAAACGTCAAGAAACCGATTACCTCAAATATGTAGGGGGCATTTACTCTTCGGAATGGTTTTGGGCAAAACTGTTGCGCATGCTCCGGGAAGACGAAAAAGTTGCAAAAGCGGCCCATTCCTGGGTAGAACATTGTGATTGGATCCCGTTTTTACTGACGGGGGGTACCGATGTGAAAAAAATTAAAAGAGGTGTTTGCGCCGCCGGTCACAAAGCATTGTGGGACAAAGAATGGAACGGATTTCCACCGGACGATTTCTTTACCGGAATAGATTCCTTGCTAAAGGGCTGGTCGGGTCGGTTGCCCCAAGATACGTTTGCCGCTGATCGTCCCGCAGGGCGGTTGAGTGAAGCGTGGGCAATGAAATTTGGGTTGAGCACTGATGTCCAAATAGGTATCGGTGCCATGGATGCCCATATGGGAGCCGTAGGAGGGCAAATTGAACCCTATTACATGAGCAAGGTGATGGGAACCTCTACTTGCGATATGTTGGCCCTACCGACGCAAGAGGTCGGCTCGGTGCTGGTAGACGGTATCTGCGGACAGGTTACCGGTTCGGTAATTCCGGGTATGATAGGAATGGAAGCGGGACAATCCGCTTTTGGCGATGTGTATGCCTGGTTTCAGCAAGTATTGGCATGGCCGCTAAAAAACTTTAGGGACAACTTGGGGGCTACCGATAAAGCGGAGACCTTGGAAGTACTACAGCATATAGAAGATTCGCTATTAAAAGAACTTAACCGATCCGCCGAGAAAATTGAACTCACCGAGGGATTGGAACTGGCGTTGGATTGGTTGAACGGACGTAGAACGCCCGATGCGGATCAATCGGTAAAAGCCGCTATAACCGACTTGAGCCTTGGTTCCGATGCACCCCATATGTTTAGGGCTCTGGCCGAAGCGACCTGTTTTGGGGCCAAGAAAATCGTGGAACGTTTTACGGACCGTGGCATTCCCATAAAGGGAATTATCGGTGTTGGCGGGGTGGCAAAAAAAGCCCCTTTCATCATGCAAATGATGTCCGATGTATTGGAACTTCCGATACGCATACACAAATCCGAACAGACCTGCGCCTATGGTGCCGCAATGTTCGCCGCCACCGTAGCCGGAATTTATCCTGATGTACAACAGGCGATGAAACAGATGGGGCAGGGTTTTGACGAAACCTACCGTCCCAATGATGAACGGTCGGTCATTTACAAAAAACGCTATGCAAAGTACTTGGAATTGAGCAACTTTGTGGATTCGAAATAGATGGATTTGCCTAACAATTGAAAAAATGAACAGATCAGTGATACAGTCGATAGTTTTACCAGTACATGCCATTAAAACCGGCCTACTGCTTTTAAGTGTTTTTCTTGTCGCCTCTTGCAAAACGACCGGAGAAGAACCCGAAAAACGGATAAAGGATTTATCGCAAAATGCTTCCTTGGAGTTTGAAGAACCTACGCGGCAAATACACTTGGATTTTCACACCTCCCAGTATATCGATAGTATCGGATTTAAGTTCGACAAAAAACAGTTCCAAAAAGCGCTCCGGGTAGGGAAGGTGAACGCCATCAATATTTTTGCAAAAGGGCACCATAGCTGGAGTTACTATCCGACCAAAATCGGAATGGTACATCCAAAACTGGATTTTGACCTGTTGAAAGCACAAATTGAGGCCTGTAGGGAAATTGACGTGGAAGTTTTCGCATACTTTACCGTGGGTTGGTCCGCAAACGACGTAAAAAAACATCCGGAATGGGCCGTTGTCGGAAAGGATGGTTCGAACGCCTTTAGGGAACAACTAAAAACCCTCGGTCCGAATGATAGCTTTAGTGGATGGGAGTATCTGGAACCTTCTGGGGAATATGCCGAGTTGATCTATGCCCAGACCGAGGAACTGATCAAAAATTATGATTTGGACGGAATCTGGTACGACATTCACGAACCGGAAAAGATGAACTTCAATCCTTGGAGCCTCAACGATTACAAACAGCGGGGCATCGATAGCAACGACTCCCTAGCTGTAAAAAAACGTACTTACGAGAAGTACGATACGTTTTTTGAAAAAACGGGCGAAATCATTAAAAAGTACAAACCGGAAGCGACCATTTACTATAACGGTACTACCCGAACCTATAACACCGAGAACATTAAGTTATTCAAACACGGTTTCTTTGTACACAATACCAAACACGACTTGGAAGACCTGCCTACCGCATGGGGCGGATATGATATTTTTCCATGGAGGTCCAAGTATTTTGCCAATACCGGAAAGGATATTGTTGCCATGAGCGGTAAGTTTCACAAAGCTTGGGGTGAATTTGGCGGATTCAAACATAAGGATGCCCTTTTGTATGAAGCGGCTTCCATGGTCGCTTTTGGCGCGTCGTGCAATATGGGCGACCAATTGCATCCTTCGGGAGAAATGGACATGGGTACCTATGAAAACATCGGTTATGCTTTTGACTATGTAGAAAAAATAGAGGATTATGGTGTCGGGGCCGACCATGTTGCCAAAACGGGGCTATATATAGGGGAAGACCTGACCGCCATTGAAGGGGCGGTCGCCATGCTATTGGAGAACCAGGTGAACTTTAATGTCGCCAATACCATGCAGGATTGGTCGAACTTGGAAGTATTGGTCATCACCAGCGGAGGGGTCCTTGATCGGGACGTTTCCAAGGTAAAGGAGTTTGCGGCAAAAGGTGGAAAGATCATCGGATTGGGAGAAGGGATCTTAAAGAATAACGAACCGATCGTGGATATCGGTGCGGAATATGTTGGACCAGCCGATTACGATATCGATTATACCGTAGTGGAAGCGTCCATTGGGAAGGGATTGGTATCCTCACCATTTTTAAACTACACCGCGGCGTTACGGGTAAAACCCAAGGAGGGAGCGTCCGTGTTGGCGAGCATACGCGAACCCTTTTTCTCAAGAACGGTTACGCATTATAGTTCCCATAACAACACACCCAACCGTTTGGATGCCGCCGAACACCCCGCCGTAATCCGAAACGGAAACATTATATTTATAGCGCACGATATTGATCGTCAATACAGTAGGGAAGGTGCCCGGACCCACAGAGATCTCTTTTATAACAGTTTACAGCTCCTACGAATGCAACCTATGGTAACGACCGAAATGCCGAGTATGGGCCGATTGAACCTGTTGCACCAGCCGAAACAAAAACGGTATGTGGCACATTTACTTTACGCCTCACCTATTCAAAGGGGTTCGGTAAGGGTAGTGGAAGATTTGGTGCCGCTTTACGATACCCACGTGACCTTGGACCTTCCAGAATCGATAACAGAGGCCTATTTGGTGCCCTCCGGTGAGGTATTGTCCATAGGAGAAGTTGAGGACGGTCGAATATTGGTGACCGTTCCAAAATTTGAATGCCATACCGCGATCGTACTCGAATATGGTGAAGCCGATGCGGTAGAATAACGTAATAACTTACTTTGCCAATACCCAACGATATCGTTTACTAAAAAAGCTATTATGTCCGAAAGCACTAAAATTCCAGTGGTACGAAAAGAACTGTTGTTCCCTTTCATTGCCATAACCTCCCTATTTTTTTTGTGGGGTATTGCGAACGATCTCACCAATCCAATGGTGTCGGCCTTTAAAAAGGTAATGCCCGAACTTTCGAACTTTGAAGCTGCATTGGTACAATTGGCCTTTTACGGGGGCTATGCGACAATGGCCATACCGGCCGCTATTTTCATACGCAGGTATAGCTATAAAAAGGGTATTCTGCTAGGGTTGGTGCTCTATGCAATTGGGGCCTTTCTTTTTTATCCCGCGGCGGCGTATGAAGCGTTCGGTTTTTTTCTGGCATCCTTGTATATCCTTACTTTCGGCCTGGCCTTTTTAGAAACGACCTCCAATCCCTTTATCCTATCCATGGGAGACCCGGAAACGGCGACCAGAAGGCTTAACCTTTCACAGGCCTTTAATCCGATGGGGTCTTTATTGGGCATGTTGGTGGCGCAACTTTTTGTCATTCAATCCTTGCGTTCCGATGACTATTCTTCGGGGGCCTATGCGGCCTTGGGACAGGTGGAAAAGGCGGCCATTCGTGAAAACGACCTTGGGGTCATCAGCTACCCTTATATTGCCCTGGGTATTTTGGTAGTGGTTATTTTGTTGATCATCATGTTTACCAAATTCCCCGTATTTCGGGAAGAATCCAAAATGTCACTAAAAACCTCCTTCCGTAAACTGATGGGCAACCGCCATTATTATGAAGGGGTTATTGCCCAAGCGTTCTATGTTGGGGCCCAAATCATGTGTTGGACCTTTATTTTCCAGTACGTAGATCATTTGAACGAAAGTCGTGAAGCCGGAGCGCAGTTGACGGCAACGTGGTACAATATGGCCGCAATGATCTTTTTCCTTTCAGGACGTTGGATCTGTACCTGGCTCATGAAGTTTGTGAAGGCACCAAAACTAATGCTGTATTTTGCTCTTGCGGGGGTGTTGTTCTGTTCGGGCGCCATTTTGTTGCCAGGAATGTTGGGACTTTATTCCCTTGTAGCGGTTAGCGGCTGTATGTCGTTGATGTTCCCAACCATTTACGGAATCGCCTTAAAAGGAATGGGCGATGAGGCAAAATTAGGATCTGCCGGTCTGGTGATGGCCATTGTTGGGGGTGCTTTGATGCCACCCTTACAAGCTTCCATTCTCGATTGGGGCGGTCCCGGTTTTTCCGATGTTCAAATAGCGGGCAGTATCCCCGAAGTAAAGTTTTCGTTCATACTTCCATTGATCTGTTTGGCCGCTGTAGCCATATATAGTTTTCGCTCCCGTGCCGTAGTAGATGAATCTGCCGCTTAAAATAAACCAACATAAGGGCTACTTCCCGCATGTTATCCTATTTCTGATATTACCGTACATAAGGAATAAAGGAATCTTTTAAGGGATCGGTTACCGTTAGAAATGGTAGTACTGCACTATCGTAGTCGTTAAAGGACCTTTAAGGTCATAGAGAAAAAAACGGATAAGAGTATAGTTGTAGTAAAGCGGTAAGCACGAGAGGAAACCGTCGGTAGGATAATAATGCAAAAGCACAAAGCGCACGAACCATTTCGTGCGCTTTGTGCTTTTTTAAGGGCTATACCGGTAGTATTTGGAATAGCCCAATTTTATAATCAGCAATCGGTACTATCATTCGTATTTGAAAACGATTGCCGTGTGCATGGTAAAGGTGGGTACAGTTACCTTAACGGCGCTTCCTTCTTGCGTAAAGGGCAAGCTGCTGCCCTCAGGTATTTGTATCACTTCCGTTATTTTTTCCGGTACATCGAGCGTTAGGGATACTCCCGGTACCGGTAAAAAGTCCTCCAGTACGCTTACATCGCCCCGCAACAACGGTGGGCCGTACAACAAATGGGTCACATAACGTTTGTCCGACGACTGTTGCAAAAGACTCACCCGGCCTGCGCTAGGAAGCCGCTCCACATTTAAAATTGGTTTTTGGTACAAGAGGTCAATCGCATTGTTTACAATATCCCGATGTAGCCGAACCCCTTTATCATAATACAATTGATCAAGCTGATGCGCAAAAAAGATAACGTTTCCATTTTTGACGATTGCCGGATAGGCCGAATCTTCCGTTTTGTACGGTGTTTCACGATGTCCGTTAAACTTGGCGTAGGTACGGTTGAAATACGGCTCCCGAATACTGGCCAAGGATTCCCCCGTTGTCAATTTTGATAAAAGTCCTGCGTCATAGTTCAAGAAGGGTGTGGAGACGATGCCGTCGGTCAATTCTTTTTTGACTACCGTGTAATCGAATTGAAAATCGGATGGTTTTAGATATTCGGCGCCCACGTTCAGTAGAAAGGCGTTCTCCTCCCGATTTAAGGCACCGTTGGCAAAAACGATCAATTTACCACCGTTTGCCACCCATGCATTTATGGTATCGGCTTGTTCTTGGCTGAGGACCGCCCTACTGGGGATGATGAGCAGTTCCAGATCGTTTAGGTTTTTTTCGTCCGCAACGATAAAATCGTTATGGGTTTCCAATAACATGTTTACCACACCGTGGTCCGCTGCTTCGTCCAAGGTCAGCCACATGCCCAATTTGGATAAGGGCATTCCCCCGGGACCGTAATCCTCTATTTTTTCGACATACGAATAGGCATGCCCGATATTCTTATAGGTTTCCATATCCATTTCCCCGGAAGGATGCAGTTGGTCCCCAAAATTACAGGAAGCACCGTACGATATCATTGCGGCCGCTTCATACTTAATGGCATCGGGATCTTTAAAGCCTCCGAATTCGCCCCAGGCCATATGGAATTTACCGCTCATACCGGTTGCCGGAACGCCTTGTTGCAAATGGTACTTGGCATCCAATGGTAGTTTATTGTATCCGCCCCAAGTGGTCGGTAAGTCTTCAAGATCTTGATGGGTGTCCATGTCGAACAAACGTTCTTTAAAGAAGGAGGCGTCCTCAATTCGGGTTACGGCATTAAAGTAGACCGTTGCTTCGGGGCGGTGTTTGGCCACCAGATCCCGTAAGGCTTTCATATGTCCTTTCAGCGCGAGGGAGTGGCTGCGTTCCACGGCTAGGGTATCCGTAATGTCGACCCCTTCTTTGGCCATTCGTTTTTTAGCGTTGTCATTGTAGTTTCTTTTCGCCACGTGATAAATATCGAACCAAAAACCGTCGAGGTCCGGATATTTTTTACAGATTTCGGTCACCTGTTTCATAATGTGATCGTGGTATGGGGTTCCGATACTGGGGTCGAGCCGTTCCCATAAATAGGTAGGGCGTTCCGTATCTCCGGGTGCTTCACGGTCGTAACCGGGAGCATTTATGGAACCGTCCTCGTCCCGAATTGTCCACTCCGGATGTTCCCGAACATCCAGTTCGCTCCAACCAATGGTGAAGTAAAAAGGAGCGGTAACCCCTATTTCATGGCAGGCCTCCAATTGCGCGCCCAACAGGTCGAAATCAAGGTTAGGGTGCATTTTTCCCACCTCGGTAGGGTAGTACGACCAACCGTGATGTCCTTTACTGAAAATATTGATGTGGTTTACCTTGCCCGTTTTTAGGGCTTCCTGAAACTGTTTTTTATTAAATTTTTTACCGATATCGGGTATATGCTCGGAGGTATGAAAATCAAGATGTACCTGCCTAGTGGGCATGGGCGCATCGATACTTCGCTGCGATTGGCCGCTCATGACGGTCGCAAAAGCAAAACAAATGATAAAAAAACATATCGGTCGGTTCATGACAAATGAATTTGATTAAACGTTTAACCCCCAAATATACTAAAGTTCTTTGTTCCTACGTCCAAATCTATAAATAAGTACAAAGCACCCATGAAAATATGAGGTTTTACTCGATAATCGAGATTTAAAAGACTCCGACGCTTGCGTCGAAATCAATGTTAATTTTCGTTCTAATGCCTCGTGGGCTTGCCCCGAGGTTGTTTACTGTTTTCCGAACGTTTTTAGAAAAGATAAAAGCGTACCATATAGGGCGATGTGCTTCAAAAAAGGGACGAACATGGCGCAATATTTACAACAGGAAGGTAGTGGCGTGCTGTTTTAAAAAATGCAGGGCCTTGGACATTTGCGATTCTACCGTTTTTATAGAAATCTGCATCTCTGTGGCAATTTCGCGGTACTTTCTATTTTCCAATTTGTTTTTAACGAAAATCTCCCGACACCTGGGCGGTAACTTTTCAATAAGTTCGAACAGTTTTTCACGTTTGCTGTTGTATTCGCTCTCGTCGGTATACCTATCGAACAAAAGATCCCAACGGATGTTATCCAACATGTCCCGATGCACTTTTTCTCGGCGAACATGCATCAAAAATTGATTGTGACAACTTTTAAAAAGGTAATTTTTTAGTGAAGAAGAGATGTTAATGGTCTTTTTTTGCTCCCAAATCTTTAAAAAAACATCCTGCACAATATCTTCCGACAAGGCCCGATCATGACTCATTTTGAATACATAATTACACAACCAAGCGTAATGTTTGTCGAACACAAGCGCATACGCCTTAAGATCGCCGTTACGAAGTTTATGTAGTAATTTTTCTTGTTCCATCAGTGGTCGGTTGTGAGCAAATCTAATAAAAATCAAAAATATATAGGGGTTTTTTACGATAAGAGCATCTATAAGGTGTATAAGTTGTCAAATGAATAATTTTAAATCGATACTTCAGCAATTTTTAAAGGGAACGCTTTCCGCGGTAGAAAGGGATGCTTTAAAAAAATGGGTTGCGGAAAAACCGGAAAACCTTGCTGCATTTAAGCAGGCCATTCGTAAATACGATCGCGAACAAGCGGAAACGTTTGATGCGGACAAGGCGTTTGAGACGTTTGCGGCGCGAGTAGGGGCAGGTGATGGCCATAAAGGACGTGTAATAAGACTTCGTTGGTATCGGGTTGCCGCGGTATTCGTCGGTATCCTTATGGCATTCTATGGATATAAAAGGTTTGGGTCGGGGTTCAATACGAAAGAGGTCCCACAACAGCTGGTCATAAAGGAGAAAGGAGATTCCGTGGAGACGGTTACCTTAAAATTGGCCAACGGAACCATAAAAACGTTGCGTAGTGATCGGGACACTACCTTTGCCGCGCAAGGAGGCCGGGTATACGCCAGCCAAAGTGGTAATACGCTAAACTTCTTTAAAAAAGGAGAGCAATATTCCGGAAAAGCGGAATCCCATACGATATCGGTTCCGAATGGAAAAACCTTCAAACTTTTACTTTCCGATAGTACCGTGGTATGGTTGAATGCGGGCACGCGCTTAACCTTCCCGGAATGGTTCGATCAGAAAGGGACCAATAGGGTGGTTTCCTTGGAAGGCGAAGCCTATTTTGATGTACAACGAAATGAGCAGTTGCCTTTTTTGGTGCGCACTTCCGATGTTGAGGTACGGGTTTTAGGAACGGCTTTTAACGTATCTTCCTATTCCTCGGATTCCGATGTTACTACAACCTTGGTGGAAGGTTCGGTGGCGTTAAGGCATATGAAAAGTGCCGAGAAAATTACCATTCGGCCAACAATACAGGCACGGTTTACAAAAACCGGAACAACGTTTGACACCGCTAAGGTGGATACCGATATATATACGGCCTGGATGCAGGACAAGCTTGTTTTTACCGATGCCACTTTAGATCAAATGGTACAGCGCCTGGAACGCTTTTATGACATTACCATTATCGACCAAACGACGCTTTTGGAAAACGAGACCTTTCGCGGGGCCTTTAGGAAAGACGACAAATTAGAGGATGTTTTAGAGGTATTGGCGACCAGTACGGCAATACGCTACCACATCGACCAGAAAACGATAACGCTTAAAAACTAAAAGGGAAGGTGCGCCAACACCTCCCCTTTCTTATGATTACTAACTGAATAATAACCAATTTACAACACTTAAAATTATGAAAAAATTGTCGGGTGCCAGGGATTGGCACGCAGAAAAGTTGGGTGCCAGCCTAAAACTAAAGATGAGAATAAGTTTTGTTTGTATGTTTCTCGCACTATGCCAATTGTCCGCAAACAGCATGTTTTCGCAAGAAAAACTGCAGTTTGAGTACGAGGAGGTACCATTGGTACAGGTTTTGGATGAAATACAAAAACAGAGCGGATATTCTTTTTTCTATAATTCCAATAGAATTTCCATACGCAAAAAAGTATCGGTACGGGCGAACCAGGAATCGGTGAAAACGGTATTGGATCGGTTGGCCGGTCTTGGAAGCTTTCAATACGAATTCAAGGGAAGGCTCATTGTATTGACCAAAGAAAAGGAACCCCCAACGAAAATGGAGGAGCAGGATACGGAACTTCAAGGGCAGGTGAACGATGATGAAGGCGCTCCTTTGCCGGGAGCGAACGTTTTGGTCAAGGGCACCAGCATTGGTACACAGACCGATTTCGACGGTAAATTTACAATAGAAGTACCCGAGGGAAGCGAAACCTTGGTCATTTCCTATATTGGTTTTAAGACCCAAGAAGTTGCCATAGCAGGTCAGGACAATATCACCGTTCAGCTAGTGGCCGCCGCTGCGCAGCTGGAAGATGTTGTGGTAGTGGGTTCCCGAGGAAAACCACGTACCAATGTGGAGCGCCCCGTACCTATAGACGTCATTTCTTCGGAAGACTTGGCCTCGACCGGACAGCAGGATATCGGACAGGCATTACAGTTTAGTGCCCCTTCGTTCACCGCGGTGAAATTTGGGATCAACGATTTGGCACCCTTGGTGGATCCGGCCACTTTAAGAGGTCTTGCGCCCGACCAAACGCTTTTATTGGTCAATGGTAAACGACGTCATAAAGTATCTTTTTTCAGTTTGAACGACGGGGTCGGAAAAGGCCAGTTGGGTAACGATATCAACGCCATTCCCGGTGCCGCGGTAAAACGGGTCGAAATATTACGGGACGGGGCCGCTGCTCAGTACGGTTCCGATGCGATAGCCGGTGTAATGAACATGCAATTGAAAGATGCCCGGGAAGGGGGAAGCGTTACCTTTTATACCGGGGTGTCCTCTACCAATCCAAAATATGATGATCTTGGCAGCAATGCCGACCTCGAGGGAGAGAGTATTTACGGCGGGCGTATTTCCGATGGCCATGTATACAATATGTCGGCCAACTTTGGATTGCCTTGGGGCGAAGAGGGGTTTGTAAATACGACATTGGCCTTTAGCCATGCCGAACCTTCCGACCGTTCCGGGACCTACTCGCACAGTACCGGATGGTATACAGACGAGCAAGTGGCCGCGGCCGGTGCCGCTTCGGACGAAGAACTGCAACGCATCAACGGTATCGATCTGGATCGGGCCATATTGGGTACTGCGGAAAACACTAACGGTGCCCTCTTCGTAAACATGGGCAGACCGGTTTCGGAAGACGTGGATTTTTATGCCTTTGGTGGATTTACCATGAAAAAAATTATTGGAAGTGTATTTTCCAGAAGTCCGGCGCGAAACGATCGTAATGCCCTGGATATTTTTCCGAACGGATACAACCCCGAACTCCCCTCGTTGTTGACCGATTGGCAGGTCACTTCTGGGATAAAGGGCGATATCGGAAAGGATTGGAATATGGATGCCAGTTTGGGCTATAGCGGGAACAATGTAGATTTTTTTGCACGAAACACCGTAAATCCAAGCTGGGGAGCCGACTCCCCAACGCAGTTTTATACCGGTTCGTTAAACGTGACCCAAACCGTTTTCAATCTTGATTTTGCTAAAATTTTCAGCGAAAAAACGACCTTGGCATTGGGTTCGGAACTTCGTTTCGAATCATTTCAGCAGTCACAGGGCGATGCCTATTCCTGGGCACCGGGACCTTTGGGCGGTAAGGATGCCACCACCTCGGGCAGGGCAGGTTTTTCCGATCTTACCGATGGGGAATGGACACGGAACAATATCGGTATCTATGCAGAATTGGAACAGGACTTTACGGAGGATTTTCTAATAGCCGCCGCTGCCAGATATGAGAACTATTCCGATTTTGGTGACGATTGGTCGTTCAAAATGGCCACCCGCTATAAGTTGCTGGACGATAAACTGTCCTTCAGGGGATCCGTAAACCGATCGTTCCGAGCGCCATCATTGGTGCAATTTCAGTACAGTAATTACGGAAAGATTCAGCAAGATACCGATGGCAACACGGTAGTAACGCCGTTTTTGCCCATCCGAAACGAGCTTACCCAGCAAGCCTTTGGCATTACCGAACTAAAACCGGAAACTTCCTTTGATATTGCTTTGGGCCTGACCTCTAAACTGAGCGACAAGTTGTCCTTTACCTTGGATGTATATAACATTGCCATTGATGACCGTATTCTTGTTTCGGGAGGTATTCCCGCGGCGGATTTTGCCGAATTTGCCAATACCAATTATGATGAGATAAACGTATTTACCAACGCGGTGAACACCACTACCAAAGGGTTGGATTTTGTGGCGAACTATAAAACGTATGTGAACGATAAGGACCAACTTCGGTTTTCACTTGCTGCAAACTTTAATGAAACCACGATAGACGGGTTCAACCTTCCGGGGGCTTTCGCGGATAGGGAGGAAGATTTGATCGACGACCGTGATATTTTGTTTTTGACGAAAGGGATACCCAACAGTAAGATCATTGCCAGTGGGGAATACCAATTCGGTATTTTCTCGACCTTGTTGCGCCTTACGCGTTTTGGGGAAGTGGCCGATGCTAGGGAGCCTGATCCGGGAGCGGAAAGTGGTTTTCAGGAGTTTGCGCCCAAGTTCGTTACCGACCTATCGGTTACCGCGAACTTTACCGAAAAAGTATCGCTTACGGCCGGTGTGAACAACCTGTTCGACGAATATCCGGACATGTTGCTATCACCGAACGTTAGGGGAGAGGTTATCTATTCCCGTCGTACCAATCAGTTCGGAACACAGGGGCGTTTTCTGAACATGTCCTTGAACTATCGATGGTAGGTGATAACGATAGTATTTTCGTAAAGAAGGATTACATGCGATACCTGGTACTTTTTTTGGCCCTGTTTTTGACCGCTTGTGGCGTTTCGCAGCGCGTAACGGGTTTTAAGGCGGAACGTTTGCCGGAAAACCCGATCATTACGGCGCCCATGTTCCCCGGTGATGACGGAGCGAACATTAACGGTCCGTCCTTGGTAAAGGTGCCCGATTTTGTAGAAAATCCCTTGGGTAACTATTACTTGTATTTTGCCCACCATAATGGCAAATATATCCGTATGGCCTATGCCGATGCGGTCGAGGGTCCTTATACAATTTATGAGCCGGGAACTTTGCGTTTAGAGGACTGCATATGCGATCGGGTAAAACCCGGTGACCCTTATGTACCGCATATCGCATCGCCCGAGGTAGAGATCGATGAAGCCGAAAAAAAGTTTGTCATGTACTTTCATTGCCCACAGTATTTGGGTGGGGACCGTAAATTCAAGCAAAATTTTGCACAGTTGACTTTGAGGAGTACCTCCGATAACGGTATCGACTTTGTTCCGGAAAGCGAGCCCTTGGGCGTATCCTACTTTAGGGTATTCCCATGGAACGGCTACCAGTATGCCATAGCGCGTTTGGGACAGCTTTACCGTTCCACCGATGGTATTTCCGACTTTGAAAAAGGCCCGAACCCTTTTTTAAAGGTAGCTGGTGATAAGCAGGTACGCCACAACGATATTTATTTGGAGGACGATACCCTTTGGGTGTTTTATACCCAAATTGGCGATGCTCCCGAAAACATGCTCGTTTCAAAAATACGGTTGACGGAAAATTGGGAGGATTGGAAAGTGGAGGCACCAAAGGTGGTATTGCGCCCGGAGACTTCCTATGAGGGAATAGACCTGGAGACGCTACCTTCAAAACGAGGGGCCATTTTTGAGCCGGTAAAACAGTTTCGCGATCCCAATGTTTTTAACGATGGCGGCACCTTATACCTCCTGTATGCGGTGGAGGGAGAAACGGCTATTGCCATTAGCAAGTTGAAAAAAGAATAGTTTAAGTTTGAGTTAGTTTGGCTAAAGGGGGCAAAGTGGTGTTTGCTCCCTTTTTTAACGCTTCGGCCATATGAAGGAACCCCCTTCCGATTAACGATATCCCACATAAAATAGCTCGTATATGAACGCTAAGAACATTGGTTTTCTTTTTGGGTTGCTCATTTTTGTAATCCTCTTGATTTTTCCTATCCCGTATTTGGACGAAAAGGCGGGCAAGGTGGTCGCCGTGGCGGCTTGGATGGTGGTTTGGTGGGTATTCGAGGCCGTGTCCATATCGGTTACGGCATTGGTGCCCCTTGCTTTTTTCCCACTATTGGGGGTCATGGACATCAAGGCTGCGGCCTCCAATTATTCCAGCCCCATTGTATTTCTGTTTTTTGGTGGGTTCGTAATGGCCTTGGCACTTGAAAATGTCGGGTTGCACAAAAGGATTGCTTTGAACATCATGCGGGTTATCGGTGGCAGTGCCAATAAGGTAATTTTAGGTTTTATGACCGCTACCGCCTTAATGAGCATGTGGATTTCCAATACGGCCAGTACGGTGGTCATGCTACCCATTGCCCTTTCCGTAATCGACCTTTTGTTGAACGACGCCGATGGATATACCAAGAATGATAAAAACTTTGCGTTATCGATACTTTTGGGTATTGCCTTTGCCGCTAACGTCGGAGGTATCGCCACCTTGATCGGAACCCCTCCAAATTCCGTCATGCTCGGTTTTTTGGAAAAGGGATACGGTATCGAGATCGGGTTTTTTGATTGGATGAAACTAGGGGTGCCCTTCGCCATCGTGCTGTTGTTCATTTCATTTTTATGTTTGGTGTACGTGTTTTACCCCAACCGCTTGGGCAAACTGGAAGGCTCCAAAAAAATAATCGATGATGAGCTTGCCAAGTTGGGAAAGATCGGAAGCGGGGAACGGGTGGTGATCATTATCTTTATGATGGCTATTTTTTGTTGGATCGCCAGAGGTCCGTTGAACACATGGTTTCCGTCATTACAACTGACCGATACCACCATCAGTGTGTTGGCCGCTCTTGCCATGTTTACGATACCGTACCGGTTTCAGGATCGGAAATTTACCATCGTTTGGGAAGATACCCGGCGGCTCCCTTGGGGCATTCTTATTCTTTTTGGAGGTGGTTTGGCCTTGGCTTCGGGTTTCGCACAAGCAGGATTGATCGATACGGTGGGGAACTTTGTCGCCGGCCAGAGCGGTTGGACCGTTTGGGGAACTACGGTAACGCTCATTCTACTGGTGCTTTTCTGTACCGAACTGATGAGCAATGTGGCGCTTACTGCGGTGGTATTGCCTTTGGTGGCAGGTATCGCTATGGGTTTTGATGTCCCCGTCTTACAAATGGTGGTTCCGGTAACCATAGCATCGAGCTGCGCATTTATGTTACCGATGGCCACACCGCCAAACGCCATTGTGTTTGCCAGTGGCCATGTAAAAGTAGGGCAAATGGCTAAAATTGGTTTTTTTCTGAACCTCATATCAGTGGCCCTGATCAGCTGTTTGGTATACTTTTTTACGGTATTGACATAAGCTGACGAAGTGCTCATGCATAAACGGGGTTCAATTGATCAGCTGTAATGAAAAGCGATTTTTGCCAACTGGCCAACGATTTTTACGGAGTCTTTCATGGAAAGTTTGGAACCATCGGCGTGGACCCATCTTTTTAAAGGTTGTTCACAGATCATTTTTTGTGCGCTCTGTTTGCCGTACCGTTTGCGCATGCGCATAAAAATTTCAACATCAAAAAGCCATCGGGTAATAAACGTATTGGTAAACAGGGGTACGATCAATTCGCGTCGCATCACCTTTGCGCCACATTGGGTATCGTTAAAGGGCATTCGCAAAATACTACGGATGATGAGGTTGATGGTCTTACTGATGATTTTTCGTGCCGATTCTTTGGTAATGTCCGCACCCATACGGCTCATTCGAGATCCGCTCACGATTTTAAAGTCCGATGCGCGCAGGGTTTTCACGAGATCGTCAAAATCCCGAAAATCGGTGGACAGGTCGGCATCCAAATAGCCGATATAGTCCAATTGGGTATCTTTTACCAAATGGAGCACTCCTTGGCGTACCGCTTCCGCTTTACCGCCATTTTTGGCACAGTCGTATACACTGATGGTATCCGGATATTCCTGATGTAATTCCTTTAAGACCGCTAAGGTGTTGTCGGTACTACCATCGTTAACAAAACAAAGGTGATATCCCAGGTTCTTGTGCGCAAAGTTTTTAAAGTCGACCCCGGAAAGTCGTTCGGCTTCGTTGTAACACGGAATTACTACCCCGACACAGTATTCTTGTAGCATGCGTGAGGAAGTTTGTGCGGTGTTCGTCGCCTTTAGCGCGCCGTCGCCCAATATTCTCCGGATTCGCGCGGCGACCTCGTTAAGGCTTACCGGTTTTTTCATATAGTCGTCGATACCAAGATCAAAACCGTTCATGATCACGTCTTCGTTGGTGTTTCCCGACATTACTAGTAAGGGAGTACCGGATTTTTTCTCCCCACGGATGTATTTAACAACTTCCAACCCGGACATATCGGGCATGTTGATATCAACGATTACAAGATCGGGCTTAAAGGCGTCAAATTGATCTATTCCTTCTTTTCCACTGCTGGCCGTTGCTACGGCGTAACCGAGCTCCATTAGCCTTTTTTTTAAGGACATTAGGATAAGTTGCTGGTCGTCTATGGCTAAAATTTTCATTCGATTTGGGTTTAAATGAACCTTTATTAATAGGGCATACGGTAAAAATAATGCCTTTAAAAGGCAACGGGTATATTGCTATAGCTGAATGGTAGCCAAGTGTCGGTCAATTCGGGATAACCGACGATGTGGCTCTTGAAATTGGTCGATAAATTCCCCCATCAACATTATTATTGTAAGTAAATACCTTCATTTAACGTAATATCATAATGTATATTGTAGCTCGGTAGCAATATGCCTTTGCCTACTGCGTTAGTATAGGGAAATTTCCTACCGAAAGAGTTCATGAAAAAGACCAACATACTGCTTATTCTGGCGCTGATCATCGCCTTGATATTCCACGGTTCGGCCATTTTCTTTACCCTGGAGTCTACCTACGATGCGTTGATCCATCTGTTTTTTGCTGACCATTATGCACAAAGTTGGTTCGAACCTTGGGATTACCGTTGGTATACGGGTTTTACGGTGCAATCCTATCCTCCTTTGGTGCACCAGACCATTGGGTTATTATCCTATATCGGAGGGTTAAAGTTTGGTATGTTCTCCGTCGGGCTATTGGCTATTGTACTCTTTGTGACAGGCGCCTATCGTTTTTCACTTTTAATGACTGGCGATAGAAGGGTAGCAGGTTATGGGGCGCTCTTGGCGGTGTTTTCTTCCACTTTTGTGGAAACACTCCACATTTTCGGCCAACTGCCCAGCATTGTCGGCCTTTCCGTATTGATGCATTCCCTACCGGAAATCTACCTATGGCTAAAAACGGGAAAGTACCGGTATTTTGCCTCCTCCCTCTCCATGATAGCCGTTACGGTAACCTCGCACCATGTAACCCCCATCTTTGGAATGGTATTTTTTATTTTTCCGTTGATCGGTATGGTAATCATGGACGCTTCCCGAGAGCAAGTGTCCACAATGAAGGAAGTAACGTTCGTAGTGTTCTTTAAAACGTTCAAAAAACTGTTTTGGCGTATTGTCGGTTTTGGAATGGCCTCCTTGTTCCTTATCATTACATGTATTCTTCCCTATTGGTACAACTCTAAAAAAAATCCGATCACCCAGGTCCCCATTCCACATGGATCACGGGACAACTTTCTGGAAATCACTTCTTCCGGTTTGGTGTTTTTTGTAATTCCGTGGGGGGTACTATTGTTTTTGCTGCCCTATTTCTTTTACCGATTTTACAGCAAGCGATACCTGTTTTTTGGCCTTTCTTTTTCCATGTTGGCGCTGTTGGGTACCGGTGGTACTACTCCGATTCCCAGGGCGCTGCTCGGTGAAACGGCATTCAATATTCTGACCTTGGACCGTTTTACCCTATGGGCCACGATTATGGCGCTGCCTATTTTTGGCGAATTCGTCTATCGTATGGTAGCGGGCGATATCAAAAGTCGGATCCAAAGCATGTTCGGAGGGGTCTATCATCGGGTATTGGGCGGTCTTTTGGCCGGAGGCCTGTTGTTCATGGTTATTTTTACGATGACCTTGGGCTATTTTAGACCATCGCAACCGGCAAAGATCAAAATGTTGCCCATAGTGAACTTTCTCAATCAAGATTCCCACGATTCCTGGCGGTACCTTCCTTTGGGTTTTGGAGACCAAATGGCATGGCTCTCCGCACAGACCGCTGCTATGACCGTTGACGGTAACTATCATTCCGCTCGTCGTTTGCCGGAGTTGACGACCCGGGCGATCGAACGCTTGGAAAATTCAAAGTTTCGGGGGGTGGCCGGTATCGGTTCGTTACAACAATTTTTGACGGTACCTGAAAAATATAACCTTAAGTATATTTTTTCGAACGATAAGTTTTACGATCCCATTTTATACTTCTGTGGATGGCAGCGCCTGCAGCATTTGGAAAACGGTATCATGGTTTGGGAAAAGTTAAATGTACCCCCGTTGCCCGCAATCTTGCCAAAAGAGGATGTGCCGGTATTCTTAAAGATCATGTGGGGTACCATTCCCTTGCTTACTGTGCTGATTGCCTTTTTTGTCAATATTCAAATGCTTTGGATAAGAACGCTGAAATTACGCAAGGAAAATGTTCCTTTTTATACCAAACAGTCTATAAATTATAACGGTTTTTCATCAAAACTGGTGGTGTTTTCCCATATCTGGGCGATGGTGGTGCTAGTTTGTATACTATTCAGTATATACACGTTTTATATACACAACAGTGCCCAATATGCCCCCGTCAACGTTGTAAAGGCCTACTATAACGCATTGGATTTTAAAAAGTTCGAAGAAGCACATTCCTATCTTGATCCAGAATCCGGTATCGACTTGGCGCAATACATGCTGGAAGTGTCGGTAACCGATGGTGTACTCAGTTCTTATGCCAAAATGGACTCTATAGGGGTCACGCTAATCGAAGAGACTGCCGAAGCCGCCAGGGCAAAAGTGCATACCCGTTGGATCACCCCATTGGAAAAACTGGAGAAGGAAGAAACGGTAGCCATGGTCAAACGCTCGGGAAAATGGCATTTGCTACCCGCCCGTTTTGATAATGATGTGCCGCCCGATCAGTTGTTCACGGCAAACGGTACTACTTTTTACAATCATGGTCGACGGCAAATGACCACACAGGAAACACACCATGAAGATGTATTGCAACAGCCGGTGTTGGAAATTCTTTCTGCCAAATTGGTGGACTATAAGGGTCATTACAGCATTATCGGAGAAATTCAGAACGTGGACCACGTACCTGCCGATGTGGTGATCCAGGCCACCTTATATAATGATAGGGACGAAGGATTGGCGAACTACAACGCAAAGTATCACATGAAGCATAAACTGATGCCTAAGGAAACGACCCCTTTTCGCATCAATTTCGAAGGCATCGCATGGTCTTCCACAAAGGATACCTTGCCCCCGACCTTTGACCCCGACCAGTTTACGCCAATAGCGCTTTCGGGCCTTCCGACCAAGTTTGATGTTCAGGCGGCCGGTAACGTAGCCAATACGGATCTGTATAAAAAGGTAGCGTTACAATCCTTGGTGAAAAAAGATTCCATGTTCCGAGGAACCTTGTTCAATTCGGGCATTCAAGAGGTTACCATTCCGCAACTGCTCATTTCGTATTACGATACCGATCACGAACTTATTTGGGTCGACCATCAGTTTTTAAGGGAAGGCGTGCGGGTACAGCGAAAACAGTATTTTGAATATGGCCCTATGGACCTGGAAGGGTTGCAGGTGATCTCCAACAGTCTGGAGAACTGTTTTGTGAACGGGCTGCCCAATGCCGGTATTTCTGAAAAAGCCTTTCCCGATAGGGACAAGGCCCATCGAAAAGAGCAATTACAACAATATTCCGGTGCGGGCTTTTCCTTTTTAAAGTTTCATTTCAACAGCTATATCGGTAACCCAAAATAACATGAGGGCAATAGGGGTCTTTTTGGTTTTTATAATCGTGCTGGGTTGTGCGGAGCGTTCGCCAAAACGTCTTGCCCCGACTTTGGGCCAGGTACGTTTGCATACCGAACAGCGGAACTATAAGGCCGGGGTACCGATCAGTTTAAATTTTTTGGAAACCGGTTTTGATACACCCTTACGACTATTGCTTACGAACACCTTTGGTAGTGCGCTGATCCATGGTGTGCGCTCGGGGGAAATGGTAACATATGCTTTTCCCAAAAATTTTTATAGAACAAGCGGTCGATGCGAATGGCAGTTGTTGTATTTGGGAAGGGAAATGGCCAAAGGAGTAGTGCAGATCGAACCGTCCGTTCCGGAAAAGCCACACCTAGAAACGTATTTTGGTCCACGGAGCGTAATCGCCGGGGAAACCGATTTCTCCATGTTGGTGGTCGTTCCCACCGATGCCTACGACAATCCGTTGCCCAATGGTACCCAAACCCGGATTCGCGCACAGTTTCAGGATAACATTGAAGAGAACAAGGTGCCTACTAAGGATTTTATCGCATGGAAAAACATTTACAGTAAAACAAAAACAGGGCGTATACTGGTAGGGGCTTCGTGTATGGAAACCGATTCCAAGGAGCTGACCACCATTATCCATCCTACCCTGTCCGAAGACTTTGAAATTCGTGCCGAACGAAACCACAACTTTGCGGATGGAAACCAGATCGTGCGCTTTTTTACCGACCAGCTTCGGGACCGCTATGGAAATATCGTTGCCGATGGTACCCTGGTCGACTTTATGGTGGTCGATTCCAAAGGGGCGCTCTTACGAACGATAGGAACTACCGTAAACGGTATGGCCAATGCAAATATGTTGCATCCTTCCAAAAAAGAACAATGGCAAATTACCGCCTATGTGACGGGTGCTGCAAAGAGCAATACTATAAGCTTATCTTTTGCGCCGGCCATTGCCCACCTTCCCATTGTCCTTTCCGAAGGGGGTAGGGAAGTTCGGGTGGGGCCAATATTGAGCTTTATGGAGCAACGCGTGCCGGACGGTATTGAAATTAAAATGGCCGTGAATACCTCCGAAGGAGAACTTATGATGGAACGGCAGACAACCTCTAAAAACGGGATGGGCATCTTTTTATTGGAAAAAGCGTACTTCAACACCGGTACGTATCGGGTAACCATTACGGCGGCGGGACATACCGAAACCATATCAATACAATTGGATGAAAATGAATAAAACCTTATATCGAATCTTTCTCATTGCCTCTTTCCTAGGGATGAACGCCTTGCTCATTTCCGGCATTAGCGCAATGCTCTCGTACCTGAATACCGGGGCGGATCGTACCTCCATGCTCCACTTGGAACTGGCCACGGAAGAGGTATATCTGCCACAGCTCACCTGGGGAAACATGGATAATCCCGGAAGACCGATGGAGAAACAGACCTTGGGAGAATTGGAAAAGGACTACCTCGGTGCCTGGCATGTACGGAACGTGGCATACGAAAAGAACGATCGGTTCGGAATCGACGATTACTATACCGACAGTGCACGGATACGATTGTACGAACAGATCGATCTGAACCAAAAAAATGGAAATTGGTATAAGGGCACTACACTGGCACACCATCCGGAATTGGATTTTTACAGTCAGGACGGTACTATGGTGGTTTTTACAGATCATGACGTAGAACAGTACAAAGAGGTGTATGAGAACGAAACCCTACTTTTTCGGAAAAAGGATACCGCAACCTATCAGGTGATGTTATTGTTGGAAGATGGCTTTTGGCGCATTCGTCATTTAAAGGAGTTGGAGCGTAACCAAACGAAAAAAGAGCCGATCAAAACCGACAAAAAACGCTTTTTGGCGCAGTTGGATAGTATTAAGGGACTCAATTACTACCCGCAGGATGCACCTTGGGATACCTTTGGAAAGAAGTTCGATTCGTTGCGATTGCACAATGACTTTGCCCGTATTTCCCAGATGGGGCTGAATACCATACGAATTTTTATACAATACGAGGATTTCGGGGGAGCACAGGTATCTCCCGAAAAAATCGCCTTGTTGCAAAAAACCATGGACCTGGCCGAAGCCAATGGAATTAAGGTCATTGTAACCCTGTTCGACTTTTACGGAGATTATGATGTTTCCAATTGGACCTTGACCCAGCGGCACGCTGAAAGTGTGGTGTTGGCGATAAAAACGCATCCCGCATTATTGGCATGGGACATTAAAAACGAGCCCGACTTGGATTTCAACTCCCGAAAAAAGGATAGGGTGGTCTCTTGGTTGGATATGATGTTGGAAAAGGTAGCGCAATGGGACCAAAAACACCCGGTGACCATAGGTTGGTCCAACCCGGAAGTGGCTTCGGAGCTCGCCCATAAAGTAGACTTTGTTTCCTTTCATTATTACCGACTACCGGAAGATTTTGCTACGGCGTACTCCGGGCTGCGAGCTGCCGTTCCAAATAAAAAATTGGTGCTTCAGGAGTACGGACTTTCGAGTTATGACGGTATATGGAACGCATATACCGGTTCCGAGGCGGATCAAGCGGAGTATTATAAAACCATGCAGGCCGCTTTGCGGGAAAAACGCATTCCATTTCTTTTTTGGGGACTATACGATTTTAAGAACATTCCCACCTCGGTGGTCGGGCGTTTGCCATGGCGAAAAGCCTATCAAAAGTATTTTGGGGTATTGGATAAAAAAGGACGACCAAAACAGGCATATGAACACCTAACCTTTCCTGCATCGGAATAACGGGAGGAACAGTGCTCTTGAACCCTATTTGAACTTTGGAACACGGTTTTTTCCGTTTCGCCATAATTAGCAATCGATATAGGATATCGCTATTTTACGTCGAACCCAGGCTTATACGGAAGACCGGTAGTTTTCAGGATGATCCAATGGCTATTGCGCGTTTTAAAGGGAATACCATATCAAAGTTAAAACGGTATACAGTGGCACAAACAAAAAAAGGAACGGCGTATGAAACCGTTCCCTTTTTCTGAACTAACCAAAATACTTCATGTTACGCTTTGCAATTGTTTCGCAATTTGTGGAACATCCAAGTCAAAATCGTTGTTTTGGGCATATTGGATCGCCCTAAAGAATTCGATATAGCGGTGCACGATATCCGACATGGGAAGCGAGCAGGCCGCTGTATAATTTGTTTTCCCCAGTTGTACGCGATGGGCGTCGTTACCGATAATACCTTCAATGGCATTGGCGAGCGACGCGGTGTTTTCCGGTTCGAAAAACGCTCCCTTGTACCCCTCTTCACGGACCAATATGCTCAGATCCCCTAAATCGGGAAGGGCCACCGCCTTTCCGTAACTGCCCGCCTGATGGAGTACTCCCGAACTTCCGGTGGTGGAGGTGTACGGGAAAACGACTACCGCACTGTCCCCGAAAATACAGGGTACATCTTCTTCGGCCACATAGCCCGTAAAACGAAGCTGTGCTACATGCCTATACTTTTCGGCCATTTGATCGAGATATCCAGGCGTATTGGGACTATCGGTCCCCGCGATAACGATTTCGATGTCTTCGGAGGATCTTTTTCGGATCAGTTCTACGGCCTCGATCAATACCTCCACTTTTTTATAGGTGCCGAACTTTCCAAAGGCCATTACCTGTTTGGGTCCGGTAGGAAGAAGGTAATCGGGTTCCGGAGGTGTCTCAAAAGCACCGTGCGGAATAAGGGCAATGTTTCGGGCCTTGTATTTTTTTTCGAGAATGGTCACGTATTTGCTAATGGTGACCGCTAAAACGTCCGACGACAATACGAAACGGGTGAGGGAGCTACCGATAAAATTATAGATTTTTTGAAGTACCCTGTTTTTGGTAAAACCGGCATTCTCCAGATCTACCTGTTCCAAAATGTTATGTAACAGCGAAATGGTAGGTATCCGTTTCAATTTGCATATCCAGGGCAGTAGCAACCCCATGGCCGCCGGTATTTTCCGATCTCCGAATTTTAAAAATTGAAGGTTGAACAATACCGCATCCGGTTTTGTTTTGGAAAGTACGCTATTGATGCGAAATAGGTTGGCATAGCTGTTGAAGTCCCAACAGTCTTCTACGGTAATGGTACACCCTTGCTCTTCAAAGGTAAGTTCCTTTTGGCCTTCTGTTCGATCGCAGATAAGAACGATTTCCGTTACGTCCGTATGGAGCCTAAAATGTTTTACCAAATGGTATCCGTATTCGGTAAGGGTCACTTTACTGGGCGGATATGCGGTAACGATTGCAAGTTTCATGTTTCAATTTTTTAAGGGTAGTTATGATTTTGGTAAGATTGGAGTTCCGGAATCTTTTTTGATAAAAAAATAGAGTAGCTGGCATGCGAGCAATGCGATCATGGCCATTATCTGCACCTGTACTACAAGTTGTAGGCTCTCGTGAAACCATAGGATCAACCCGATCTGCGAAATGCCCAAAATACCGGAAAGGATTACCGGAATATAGTGGTCCAAGGATAAAAAGTAATACGCGAAAATATTAGAGATGGCGAACAGGGAAGTGGCCAGGGCATATTGCCATAACAATGGGGCCATGTCAATATAGGCCTCTCCGAACATTAGGGTGATGATCAACTGTGGAAATAGGGAGCAAGCGGCTACAATGGCCATACACAATACGCCAATGTAGGATACATACTTAAACAGTATGGGAGCGGTGGGCCGCCCTTCTTTTTGGCGTTCCACAACTTTTGGCAACAATAGCATAACGAACATCCACGCGGCAAAATAGACCACCCTTCCAATAAGTGCCAAGGAGGCGTATAAACCGGCTTCTTTGGCTTCAAAAAAGTGTTTTACCAACAATACATCACTATTGTTAATGATGATTTGGGTGAGCTCGTAACCCGCGGTAAGTAGCATAAAACGGTTTACCCTTTTTTGGTCTTCGTTTATCAGTTGGTCGGTTTTCCAGGCCAATCCCTTGGTGTCGGACGGGAAAAGCCCAAAAAAGAACGACGCCAAAATTCCGATGGCGACCAAGGTGCCGGGGTGTAAGGGCACAAGATAGAGGAGGGCCAAAGTAATCAGGAGCCTGCTCCACATTTCGGCCTGATAGGTCAACGATAGCTTTTTAAAAGACTGTTTGCCCTGAAAGCTTCCTCGGTTAACGCTCATAAAAAAGTAAAGGGGAATACCAAGCCCGAAAAGAACGAACATATAGGCGTTCTGGGTGTGAAACGTTTCTTGTAGGGTTTTGGAAAACACGGCCACCAAAGCTCCCGTTATCAAACCGAACAGCGATGCCTTACGGTACATGCCATTGCGAAAACGCTCCCATTGCTCACCGGAAAAGAGAACCGAAAACTTGGCCGTGGCCAATTGAAAGGTCATACCGACAAAGGAAAGGACCAACAATAAAGTGATCAACAACGCGGCTTCGGCAAAGGCCGAAGGCCCTAAAATACGGCCCAACAGCAAATTATAGATGTAGTTGCCCCCGTTTACGAGGATAACGCTTGCCATAAACAGCTGTTCCGGCGATACCTTTTGTAGGTTTAAACGAATCGTGTTGATCATTACGCGCTTAAATACGGTCCGGGCTTAAAATGTATTCGGTCTTGGTTTTCGACATTACGGGCAGTAACACCTTGTTTTCCTGTCCTATAATGGCTAGGGCGCTGTTGCTACGGACGGCATTTAGGTAAAGTTCCTGTAAACGGTATGCGGCACTTTCGTCGATATGTCGAACCCTTTCCAGGTTGAGTACAATGCGGTCGTTCCGCGTAGGGATTACGCGCTCCATATGCCGATATAAAATGTTGGCGGTGCTGTGATTCAACTCTCCGGTAACGGAAAACGTTCCTGATACTTCTGTAATTTGTAAAGCCATAACTAAAAGATTTAGGGTTATTGTAAATAGATGAGGCGGTTAAGTTGTTACTAAAACGTTTTTTTCATCATTTATTGTAAGAAAAATACTATAATCGATGAAATCATCCTTGTTTTGTTTGTTTCCAAAAAATGCGAAATGCTCCTTTTTTACTTCGAGGTCTTTCCATTTCAAGATTTTAACTGAAGTAATTCCTTTACTTCGTTTTTACAGTCCAAAGATTCGTAGAAATGACGGCGATAAATGTGCTTTATGGACCGTTGACCATTTCGTGTCGACGAACGGTAGAAAGCCTACTTCTAAAGCGGGCGAATCTTAAATACCTTTATAATCGACGGTTACGCTAATAATTTGACAAAACCAGCGTTCTGTACATGTAATACTAATCTTACAAATATGCGTACTGTATTTTTTTGGTGTGTTATGGTGTTTTTTTCCTTTTTTTCGGCCAGTGCCCAAGAGCCCATAGAAAATGGATTTCGCCTGCTCGATAAAGGAAGTTTTAAGGAGGCCGCGGTTTTTTTTGAATCGTACCTCTCCGAAAATCCGGAACATAAAACGGCACAAATATGTTACGGTAGGGCCGTGGGCCTGAGTGGCGACCCTTCGAAGGCTACCAATTTGTTTGCAGGCATGTTGAACCGGTATCCGGGCGATTTTGAGGTGCAGATCAACTATAACGAGTCCTTTTTATGGGACAAGAACTATGAAAGGGCCAAGCCCTTGTACGCTTCCTTGGTGAAGTCCTATCCCGATAACTTTGGAGCACTATTGGGTTACGCCAACACGCTCAGTAATTTGGGGGAATATCCGGAAGCCTTAAAGTGGGTAGAAAAAGCATTGGCACTTCAACCTGAAAATGCGAACGCCAAGGTATCCCAAAAGTATATGCGCATGGGGTACGCGAACAGTTTTGTAAACCAACAGGACTATAAAAAGGGTGTGGAACTCTTGCAAGCGGTATTTACGGACTTTCCGGAAGACAAGGATGCTCTGCTAAATTTGGCAAACGTCTATTTGATTACGAAGGAAACCGATAAGGCGATAGCCACTTATAAACGATATGCCACCACGGCAAAGGATTCCATTACGGCATTGAACGGCATTGCTTTGGCCGGGCATATTGCCGAAAAAGACAAGGCGGCCTTGGAAACGGCATCGAAATCACGCAAAAAAGTCGGAAAATTGGAGGACACAGAACTTACTGAAAAAACCTATGACCGCTATGTACAGGCGCTGATATGGAACCGAAAGTTCCGCAGGGCAAAACAACAGATCGATAGTTTGGAAACCGCCTACCCCGACCGGAATTGGGTACGGGCGCTGCGGGCTACCTTAGGTATGTATACCGGGGATTTTAAATTGAGTCTGGCCAATTACGATGGCATACTTAAGAAGGACAGCACTTCTTTCGATGGTAACTTGGGCAGTGCGAACGCTTTTTTTGCCTCCGATAAGATAAAACGGGCCTATGGCGCCGCCTACGGTACGTTGGACATTTATGAAAATCAGAAAGACGCCTTGGGGTTTATAGAAAAGTTGAACACCTCTTTTACGCCCACGCTTGAAGAACGGGCCGGTTATACTTTTGACAACGGGAACAACATCGCCCTGTTTTCCAACACTACCGCGCAACTTCCGCTTTCCACCAAATTCAACACCACGGCATCCTACCAATACCGAACCACCGAAAACTCGGTAACCGGCAATACGGCCGATTCGCATATCCTATCCGCCGGGTTGGAGTATCGATTGTTCCCGAATGCCCGATTAAAAACCGTTTTTGGCCTGAACAATTCCACTGCAATGGACGGCGCGTACACGCAACCCGTAATCGATGCTTCCTTAAAATTGAAACCCTACAAATTGCAAAATCTGGAATTGGTATACCAACGTCAGGTGCAAAGTTTTAACGCTGATCTGATCGAACGCGAAATCGTTATGAACAACTATGGATTGAACTACAACCTGGGAACCAATTTTAATTTGGGATGGTATACCCAGTTGATCTACACCGAACAGACCGATGCCAATTCCCGAAACCTTTTGTTTACCTCCCTGTACTACAACATTTTTAGAAAGCCCGCTTTAAAAATGGGCGTCAACTATCAATACTTAAGTTTTGCCGAACAGGTACCGACCATTTACTTTAGTCCGGAAACCTATCGGGCCATGGAAGTATTTGCCGATTTCCGGGGCAACTTCTCTAAAAAAACCAGTTATGTAGCCAGTGCGGCCACGGGACTGCAACAGGTAGAGGAAGACCCTAGAACGGCAATTTTTCGGGCGGAAGCAGGACTTAAACATGAGTTTGGAAAGCGTTTTAGCGGTAACCTCTATGGTAAGTATAGCAACATTGCCTCGGCTACGGCGGCGGGCTTCGAATTTACCGAACTGGGGATCAAACTACGTTGGTTAATGACCAAGCAGCCGTTGTTCCATAAAAAAATTGCGCAATATTAAAAATACTGGGAATGTTATTGGTTACGGCGCTGTATCGTCCCGTACCTCCATAAGGCAGAGAATAAAGCAGTTATTTTGAAATAGGGTACCGCGGGGAGTTATACCATTTCTAGTATTAAGCAATTAGTCTAACCATAGGTACGGCCCGAAATGTCGATTTCTTTTTTTGCTTACAGCAAGTTCAAGCGCCGCATCAATTCGGGACGGTTGGATCGGCTTATAGGGACAACGTTTTTCTCGATCAGTACACTATTGTCCTCAATGTCGATGATTTTGGTAAAGTTGATGATATAGGAGCGGTGTATCTGCAAAAAGGTTTTTTCCGGTAGTTTTTCCTTGATCTTTTTTAAGGTGTTGTGTACCCTATAGGTTTTGGCATCGGTAACGACCTCGATATAGTCCCCTTTTGCCTCGATCAATTGGATATCGGTCATTTTTAACTTGATCAAACGTCTGTCGATATTAATGTACAGCTCGTTTTCCGTTTCCGAAGCGGCGTTCGCCGTAGCAGTAGGCCGCAACGTGGTGTGTTTTACTTTTTGAATCGCCTTTTTAAAGCGTTCCAGGCTAATCGGTTTTACCAAATAATCTACAATGGTCTCATATTCATAGGCGTCAATGGCGAAATTGGTATCGGAGGTGATCAGTACTATTTTGGGCGGGTCTTTGAGCGTTTGCACAAAATCGAACCCTGTGAAACCCGGCATGTGTATGTCCAAAAATATGACGTCGATACTTTCACGGTTCAGAAATTTTATGGCGTCGATAGCATTATCGAACGTGGCAATAACGTCCATTTCCGGGAGCTGTTCGCATAATTGTGTAACGACCGCCCTAGCGGTCGCTTCGTCGTCTATGATAATACAGTTCATGTTCAAATGGTTTTGAGATAGAGCGTAATTTTTTGTAGGATACTCTTGAACTTTTCGTCCATTTCCATATCGCCCAACTGCAACTGTTCCTCGTATTTGACGGCAAAACCGTAGGCATCGGTCATGCTCAAAATATTGAACTTGTGCTTTAGTTTATGCACGACTTCGGCCGCCGCCCTAGGTTCGTCCAACGAAATATGTTGTTTGTATTTCCGGGCCTCTTCCGGAAATTCCTCTTTGATGATGCGAATAAATTTTTGTTCGAATACACCGTCGCCTGCCGCGAGATCTCTAACATAGGATAGGTTGGGAATTTCTTTCATGTTCTATTTTTTAAGGGTAAAGTAAAACGTTGTTCCTTTGCCGACGGTGCTATCGAGCCAAATGGTACCCTCGTATAGGTCGACGATCTTTTTAACGATGGACAGGCCGATGCCGGTAGACCGTTCTCCGTTTCCGATCGATTGGAATATTTTAAATATCTTTTCATGGTATTCTTTTGCGATACCGATGCCATTATCCTCAATACGGAACTGCCAATGTGTTTTGGTTTCTTCCGCACTGATCACAACCTTTCCCGGATCTTTTTCGATATGTACAACGGCGTTTCCAATCAAATTTTGGAACAGCTGGTGTATTTTGGTACTGTCGGCACGTATGACCGGTAACGTATCTTTTACCTTCACCTGAACATGCTCCGGGATAAAAATTATCTCCCGAATCTCGTTAATAACGCTATTCACATCTACTTTCGTACGTTTGCTACTATCATCTTGTATGCTGGAGTATTTTAGGATGCCGCTGATGAGGCGGTCCATGCTCTCCACCTTTTCCTGCATTTGCTGCAGCTGAAAAACCCCGGTCTCGTCCAGAACATCTTTATAATCCTCCGACAACCAGGAGGCCAGGGCGCTGATCGATCGTAATGGCGACTTAAGATCGTGCGATACGATATGCGCGTATTCCTGTAAACCTTGGTTGCTCGCTTCGAGTTCCTGAAGTAATTTTTCTTTTTGGAGCTCCAGTCTTTTTTGATCGGTAATGTCCAAATGGATTCCTATGGAACCTACCGTTTTTCCCGTATCGTCGTACCGGGGCGCTCCACTGATCAACCAATGTCTTCTTTCCCCTTTTTTATTGGCGACCTGAACTTCATAGGAGTCCGATTCGCCCTGCAACCGTTTTTGATTTTTTTCGAGCAACAGCTCCTGTTCGACCACTCCAAGTACCTTTATGGCCTTTTTGCCGATCAATTCCTTTTCGGTAAATCCCGACATGGTGCAAAAGCTTTGGTTTGCCATTTGAATAATATCATCGGTATCCACTTCTATTAGGCCTAAGTTCATATTGGCGATAATACTCCCGTATTTCTCTTTTTGCGCCTCTAGGTTCCGTTTGTAGTTTTTGCGGATGGTGACATCTTGGTAGGTCCACAAATGTCCCTTATACACGCCTTGGTTAAAAATGGGAATGTAGTCCCGTTCCAGTATGCGGCCGTCGGTCATTTCCAATTCATCGTTCAATACCATTTTTCGCTCGGCCAATACCCGATTTATGCGTGCTACAAAAGCCTCCGGATGTTTAAAGTGTATTTTATTGCGTTCGGCGGCGCCATTGCAATCGGCTCCTTTTAGGGCTTCCGGGGCCTCCGAGATCTGGAAAAGGTCACAGAACTGTTGGTTGGTCAATGAAATGTTTCGGTGTTCGTCCTCCAAAAGGACTCCGGTCTGTAGGTTCAGTATCAAAGAGGAAAGGCGATTTTCCGAAGCTTTGATCTTTTCTTCCGCTTCTCGCTCCTTGCGGATGTCCTCTACCAAGGCGACTTGATAGTCGACCTTGCCCTTGGTGTTCTTTACCGCGCTCACCGTGGTTTTTGCCAACACCTCCGAACCGTTTTTATGGATGTATTTTTTGACTACCGAAAAGGTGTCCAATTCGCCCCGGTTCATTTGTTCCATTTGTAAAACGCTGTCTTCCGAATTTTCAGGGACCGATATATCGGCAACATGCATTTCTTTGAGTTCTTGTTGCGAATGCCCCAACAATTCGGAAAAGGCCTTGTTCGCTTTTACGATTTGCCCCTTCACCGTAAGCACGATACCCAATGGGGAGTTTTCAACAATAATGTCGAGCTGTTTTTTTTGTTCCGATAAAAGTTCCCGTATTTCTGTTTCTTGGGTGATGTCCCTTATAATGCCCTGTGCGGCAACCGGTTTTCTTTTGGCATCGAATATGAGGCTTGCATTGATCTGCACCCATTTTTCGGTAGCGTCGCGCAATATGATCTTGGCACGATAGTTTTTAAGGGTCCCGACTTCCAATAGCGACTGGAACGATGTTGCCGTGTATTGTACATGTTCCGGATGTACCAACTGCGCAAGGTTCAGGGATTCTTTGTTGTGGTCGTATCCCAAAAAATCCTTTGCGGAAAGGTTCATGTTAATGACATTGAACTTAAGGTCCATGACCACATAGGGATCGATGATGTTGATAAACACGCCGTCAAGCTCCGAAGTTTTTTCGTTGAGCAGGTTTTCCAATTTGCTATTGGTGGTTTTTAAATGATGGGTAATATCATAAAGTTCCTTCGATTTTTCCTCAAGGATTTTTTCGGCTTGGATTCTCGCTTTCTTTTGTCGTTCCAATGCCTTTTTAAGAAGGATGACCTCTTTATTTTCCATGCTGAACGACATCGAATTTTACTTCCGTACCATCGTCCTTTAAAAGTTCATAGCTGATCTCGGAGGTTTGGTTGAAATGTTCAAAGGCCTTTTCCATTAGCCCCTGTGCCAAACGGTATAGGCCGCGGGAAGAGCAATAGACCATGGAAATGGACGTATCGGTTTTTTCCAAGATTTTGAATTCGGGCAATTCGGCGTCCGGATAGAGTTTTTTTACATGAACATGAATGTGGTCTTCAATGGCATATAATAACCCCAAAGGGGATTGGTAGCTTTGTATGACCTCTGGGTGCGCTTTTCCCAAGCCATCGAACAAATACCTGCCAAAGGTATAAACGAGGTCGCCAATGGGGATATCGGTTTCCGCGCTCAATTGGGTAATAAGGCTCAACATTTCGTTAAAGTCATAAGTGCCCACGGAAGTATAGATTCCTTCGGACGGCAGTTGTGCTTCGTCGATAATGGTATCGACCGTTTCGAGACCAAAGCTGCTCTCGACCATTTCAAGAAATTCGGTAAATATGATGCCTTTCATACTTGTTAGATTTGGGATTAAAGTAGGAAAAGTAACACGTTTCACATATTTTTTGTTGTGAAACGCGGTTTTTTGTTAGGCTTTGACCAGTTCGTTGATGTTCCAGTATTCCAGCACCTTCTGTAATTTGGATTCGTATTCTTCATATTTGAGGGGTTTTATCACGTATCCGGCAATCCCGACCTTGTAGCACTCCAAGAGGTCTGCACGATTTTCCGAGGTGGTAAGAATGACCGTGGGAAGGTATTTTAGCCTTTCGTCCGCCTTTAGGATTTTTAAAAATTCGATACCGCTCATTCGGGGCATGTTCAGGTCCAATAGAATAACATCGGGAAGCTCTTGGTCCGAACGGAGAATATCCAGCGCTTCCTCCCCGTTTTTCGCTTCAACGATAGGATGCTTCTGTTTCATTTTTGAAACGGTGCGTTGTAGTTTCATCGTTTCGATCATGTCGTCTTCGATCAGTAAAATGTTCATAGTTTCCAAAGGTTACATTAACATGCAATATGGGACATTAACGCAAAATTTGATGGGGAAGTGTAGACGAATGGGGATTTAGTGTCGGTCAATGCCCATTTTTATGGGGTGGCCGTTTGCGGGAAATCCCGTGCAATGGGGCCAATGGGCCGTAGCCAAGTTGTTATCTTGAAGCAAATTCCTTTTACGGATTACAGTGGGAAAACCATACAAGAAACCTTGCCGTCCAGGGTATCGTGGATGGCAAGGCTTGTTGTGACGGTATTTTTTCCGCTGCCAAAGCGCTATGACGGCGAGATGTTGGTCTAATACCATTTCAGCGTTAAAATGATATTACTTACTCCAATAGGCATAACGTGCGTTCAACGTATTGGTCAATGGTCCGGTTTTTCCGGTAGCGACTTCCAGCCACCAGATCTGGGAGGCGTTTTCGGAAACACTGAGGGTATATACAATATATTCCCCGTCGGGCGACCAGGATAAATTTGTGATCAATGCGCCATGATCGACATTGAGCAACGGGGTTATGGTGCCGTTGTTTACGTCCAGGGTGGAGATGGTGAACATGTTGATCAGGGCACCGTTCAAAAAGGTAACGCCCCCTGCGCTTTCGGCAAAAACCAATTGGTCACCGGCAGGGTTCCAATCCACTTCTTGCATTAACGTACCGATACCGGTTTGTGGGTGTACCAATTCCGTGTTTACGGAAGCACCGTTTACATCGGCTACGTAAATTCCGTCCGAGCCATAGTATGCCAATTGGCCGCGGGACGACCAAACCGCGTTAAAGCCCCTTAGCTCATCGTTGATTACCGAAAAATCGTTGGTGTCCACAATGTTTATCGAACACACATCGTCCGAAACAAAACCTGGGTTACGCGAACGTCCGCAGACCGTTAGCGCACCACGATCGTTCGGTAGGTCCCAACTCGTACGTCGGACCTCTATGTCAATGGCCTCCCGGTTGTCCGGGTCATTGGTAAAAGTAAACCTGCCGGGATCTCCTATGGTTTGGTAAACGACCTCCTCGTCATTGGTAACGAGATTGTAGCGGAATAGATCGGTACCGGATGCCGGCACTATTTCAAGATCACCGGGGTTGGCGGGATTGAACGTTTTTTGGGCCATCGTAATTTCCTGCGAACCGTACCATTGGGGAATGCTGTTGATGAATTCCAAGGGTATTTGGCTATGGTTGACCACGTTTTGGCCGTTCGGTTCCATGGACGAAACGGTATTGTTGCTATCGTTCAGGAACAGGATACGGCTAGATCCGGCATAGTTTTGTAAGCCTTCTGGAAGTGGTTCGGGCTGTGTAAAGGTTTCGTCTTCCGAGGAAAGTTTTACATCGTCGATGTAGAGTCGTATCGGCTGGGTGTACCCAATTTCGACTTCCAATTGAAATACCAGCGAAAAAGGAGGGGAATTGCTCAGGAAAAAACTGTCCCCGTCATTCTCATAGTATAACTTTATCTGCCGCCACTCGCTTCCTATCTTGCTTTCGTCAAAATAGGATACAATACCCTGGCCACCTGCCAAACTGCCTAAAAACCCTTCTTGTGAATTGGTCATGTACAGTTTTAAGGCCCCTTCCGGTAGGGCGGTATCCGCTCGGATCCAAAAAGAAATGGTCAATAGTTCCGGCAGTTGCTGAATATCGAGCGTCTGCATTAAAATGGCGTTTCGCGTGGTAAAAAACGGTGCGTCGGCAGTTTCGCATATCGCGTCGTTTTCCAAAATGGCCGTTTGGCTTCCGCTATAGGCGTTGGCATCCGTAGCAATGCTTGCCCCGCCACAGGCAAACCATTCATTGCCTTCAAAACTGTCGTCTTGGAGCAGGTTCGGCAACGGGTCTGATTTTGCCGGAATCCTACCGGCATCATACCCGCTTAAATCGGTTTCGGGAAAACCGCCTTGCGGATTCTCGCCGCTTGGATCCATGTCGTCTGATCCACAGGCGTTGAACAAGATCAGTACTGCACTGAGGTACGCTACAAGGTTTAAAAGGTCGGCTCTTTTCATATCCATTTTTTTTGTGTTCGTAGTTGCTATTGAAACGAAGATGACGCCGTTCATCCGAAACAAAAAAAAAGCTCAAAAAAATACTCGAAAACCAGTAGAAAAAAGTACTTGGGTATGGGTAAGCCCCACTCGGGAGCGTATGGCCCGTACCCTCAAATAAGCCGCTGTTCTATGGCGATTTTAACCAGTTGGGCGGCATTGGCGACCCCCATTTTTTGGATGAGGTTTCTGCGATGGGTTTCCACGGTAAGCGGGCTAATGGTCAACTGTTCCGCAATTTTGGGAGTGGTGATCCCCTCCGCGACCAGGGTCAGTATTTCTTTTTCCCTACGGGTGAGTTTTGGTACGGGTTTGTCGTCGAATATGGAGTCGGCCAATATTTTTTGAATTTCCGCACTAAAATACGACAGCCCTTCCCGGATCTGATGAATGGCCACGGTCAGCTCTTTGGAAGTTACGTTTTTGAGCAGGTAGCCCTTGGCCCCATGTTTTACCATTTGTTTGATAATGCTGGGATCATTGTACGTACTTAGGCCCAAAACTTTTAAATGTGGGTATTTATGGGTGATGGTCTTGCAGATGTCGACCCCGTTCATGTCGGGCAAATTGATGTCGAGTACCACCACATGTACGGTATTCCTTTTCAAAAATGTAAACAGGTCCTTGGCATTTTCAAAGCAGGCCACTACGGCTATGGTATTGTCGATGCCCATGGATGCCTTTAATCCTTCGATTACCAAGGGATGGTCGTCCACTACAACTACTTTTGCAACTTCTTTCATACATTGTTGATTTGAATGTTTATCGAGGTGCCCTCGTTTCGTTCAGAACTTATGTCCATGCTCCCGTTGAGATAGTCGACCCGATTTTTTAATCCCGAAAGCCCCATTCCTTTCGTTTTGGGTATCGCTGTCGGATCAAAACCGACCCCATCGTCCTCTACGGTAATGGTCACCTTGCCGTCTTCATGAATATACTGTACCAATATTTCGGTGGCATTGGCATGTTTCACCGCATTGTTGATGAGTTCTTGAATAATACGGTAGATGGTCAACAGGCTATTGTTGTTTTTTATTTTTTCCTTACTATAAAACTGAAGAACGATATCGGTATCCTTATATTTTAGGGTACTGCAATAGTCTTCCAAAGCGGCCTTGAGCCCATATTTGATCAAGGTTTCGGGCATTAGGTTTCGGGCCACGCCACGAAGTTCCTGTAGGGAATCGTCAAGATTGGCCAAAATATCATCGATCTGCGGGGCTATGGCGGCGGCTTTCTTTTCTTCGGAAAGTTTGGATAGTTTAATACTTACACCGGAGAGCCGACCGCCCAGGCCATCGTGCAGGTCGGCGGCCAATCGTTTGCGCTCCTGTTCCACCCCTTCCATCATTACCCCAAAAAGTTCGCGTTCCTGCTCGGTCTTCAGTCGCTGTATTTCCTGTTCTTGCTCTTTTTGCTTGAGCAGCGCCTTCTTTTGGCGGTTGTTGTACGTGAGATAGCCCGAAATGGAAATAAAGGCCAGCGATCCCAGTAAAAAATACAGCAGGTAGTTCTGCGATTTTTTACGCTCCAGGCTAAGATCGGTCTCATTGTTTTTGTTGCGCAGGGCCAAAATTTCCCGATCGCGTTTTTCCTTTTGGTAGCGCTGCTCCAAACGAGCGGTCTCCTTTTCTATTTCGTCGATCTTTATGCTATCGTTCAGTTTAAAATACCGATCGGCGTAACGGGCCGCCGCTTCGTAGTTTTCGTCCCTACGCTCATATTTGGTGAGTGCTTCCAAGGCATATAAAGCGTTATGTGGATTTTCCTTTTGCGAAATTTCCAAAAACCGGAGCATGTATTCCTTTTGCTTTTTATGGTCGCCCATGAGTTGGTAGGTTTCTACATACTGAAGGTAGAGTTGGGGGAGTGCGGCAAGGTGCTTACTTTGCTTAATGCGTTGCAGGGAACGGTCATATTGTGCCAGGGCTTTTTGGTACTGTCCTTTTTTGGAATGGTATTCGCCCAATTGTTGATAATAGAGCTGCCATCGGGGCGATTGTGGGGTTTTTAGCAGAATGGAACGGGCCTTTTCCAATATTTTTTTTGCCCGGTCAAGGGAATCCATTTCCATCAAACAGCTCGAAAAAATAAGACGGTCGGCGGCAAACTGGGAATAGGCATCCGTTTGTTCGTAATTGGTATCGTTTTCATTAAAATAACCATAGGCTTTGGAAAACTCGTTGTTATTGAAAAAAGTAATACCAATGTTGGAATTGATGATCCCCAATACCTTGTAGTTTTTGTACTTTTTTACAATAGGGGCCAGTTCCGTAAGATAGACCAGCTCTTCGTCCTTTCGGCCTTGATTGGAGATACTCGATGCCAAATTTAAGGCGGCGTCGGCCCACAGGTCGATCAATTTTTCGGAAGAATCCCGTTGTATTTCCCGTTCGAACAAGCGTTTTGCCTTTTTGTAATAGCGTTCGGCCTTTTGCATCTCATTATAATCGTATACAACAAAACCTAGGGCCGAATACGCTTTTCCCAAGCCTAGGGAGTCTTCGTTTTTTTGAAAAAAGGCCAGTGCACGATGGGCTGAATCATAGGCCTTTACGGAATCGATACCGGAAGCGGATTTTGCAATTTCGATAAGGGTATGGGCCTTTTGAAAATCGTTGTCGGCTGCATGGAGCAGTTGTTCCAAGCTATCTACGGCGGCGGACGAACTTTCTTGGGCATGCGAAGGCATCGCGAAGGCCAATACTATTGAAAAGAGATACAAGCGGAGGTTCGGGAACACCTTTTTTTTACAAGATATTCAATAACTGGGAATCCTTTTTAAAAGCACCGAAAAAATACCTGTAAACTAGTAGAAAAAAATACACGGGTAGGGGGAGGTTGTTCAGAAGGAATACCGGATCGTTTTCTATTTCAAAAGGCTTGGCTTACTCTCGTGGAATTACCATTTTGGCCGGTATCGCCAACATGACGGTAAGGGCGGTTTATATCAACTTTTTTTCGACGGCCACTTTGATCAAGGAAGCGGCGTTGGAGACCTCCATTTTTTGCATCAGGTTTCTCCGGTGCGTTTCCACGGTCAAAGGGCTGATAAAAAGTTCCTCGGCGATGGTGTTCGTGGTTTTGCCTTCTGCGATCAGGCGCAAAATATGGGTTTCCCTACGGGTCAGTTTGGGAATGTCAATAGTTTCTTGGGTAACCGAATCGGCCAATATTTTTTGTACTTCGCTGCCGAAATAAAAATCGCCTTGGTACACTTTGGTAATGGCTTTCACCAGTTCGTCCGAGGTGGCATTTTTTAAAAGATAGCCCTTTACCCCGTTTTTGATCATTTGATTGATAATGCTGGGTTCGCTATAGGTGCTCAACCCTAATATTTGGACGGTAGCGCGTTTTTCCAAAATAAATTTTACCATTTCCACCCCGTTGATGTCGGGCAAATTCACATCCAACAATACCACGTCTACCTTTTCGTGCTCAAGAAATTCGAGCGTATCCTTTCCGTTGGTAAAGTGGGTCTGTACCACCACACGGTCGTCATCGCTTAACAAGGTCTTTAGGCCTTCTATCACCATGGGGTGGTCGTCCACGATCAGTACGCTTATCGGATTATGCTGCATCTATTGTTATGTGTACGTTTACGGTCGTGCCCTCGTTTTCTTCACTATGGAAATCCAACTCCCCATTTAAATAGGCGACCCTGGTTCTTAAATTATGGAGTCCCATACCCGAGTTTCCGGACTCCTGCGTTTTCTTTTGCATCCCAATGCCATTATCTTCAACGGTAATGTCCACCTGATTTTTATCGCGCATATATTGTACCAATACTTCACTTGCATTGGCATGTTTGAGGGCGTTGTTGATCAATTCCTGTATCACCCGGTACATGGTTACCTGTTGGCGAAGGTCAATTCCCTTATCGGTGCCATAAAACTGTAGGGTCACCTTGGTGTCTTTTCGGGTCATACTGCTGCAGTAGTCTTTTAATGCGGCCTGCAAACCGTATTTTACCAAGGTCTCCGGCATCATGTTACGGGCTATCGCGCGTAGTTCCGATAGGGAATCGTCCAGATCTTTCATGGCCTTTTGCAGCTGTTTTTTGGGATAGTCCGCCGGTCGGTCCTTATCGAGTTTTGACAGGTTGAGGCTGATGCCCGATAGCCTTCCGCCCAAACCGTCGTGCAGGTCGATCGCCAATCGTTTTCTTTCCTTTTCCTGGCCATCGATCATTGCCGAGAATATCTTATTTTGCTGTTCCTGTTTCAATAACGATACCTCGGCCTCCCGTTTGCGCTCTTTTTTACGTGCCTGTCGTAGTTTACGGTCATAGGCATAAAAGCCTATAAACAGGATCAAGGCCAAAACGCTCGCCAAGGCCCCTAAGAAATAGGCCTGCGATTTTTTTTCTTCGTTGATTACCTTAAGGGCCAGTATTTCATTTTCATTTTCAACGGTTCGGTACTTCATGCCGAGCTCCTCTAACTTTTCAAGGGTTTTGGCCGTCTCCAAACGGTCATAGATTTCGGATGCCTCCTCAGAAGCGGTGTAGGCATCCTTATAATTGCCGAGGTTGGCGTGGTACTCCGACAATTTGTACAAGCCCTGATATAGGCTCAGGTCGCTGTCCAACTTTTTGGCATTTTCAATATACTTCCGGGTAAAGGAAATGGCCGATTTAAAATCCCCCAAATCCGCATAGGCCTTTGCATAGCGCTGCATGATCATCCCATAGGGTACCGAACCAAGGTCGTTCTCCACTAGGTGAAGGACGGTATCCAATAAGTTAATGGTTTTTTGGGGCTGTCCCGTACGTAAAAAATATTGGCTTTCCTGTAAGGAACAACTAAACCGATCAAAGGTATTCGGATATTTTTTTAACAACGTTTTCGCTTCTTTGAGCGTACTGTGCATGCGATTTAGGGAATCCATACTCTCGTAGACCATAGCAAGTTGTATGACGCTAAAAGTGGTTTCTTTGGGGTCGTTCAACGTCCGGTAGATATGGCGGGCCTGTTTCAGGTTGGTGTAGGCGCTCTCTAGGTTTTGTAAGTTGATGTGCTTGACGCCCAGGTTGGCGTAAATGTTCGCTAAAAAAAGGCGGTCTTCCAGCTTTTTTACCACGGGAATTACCTTGTCGGTCAGTTCCAGTTCCTTGTTATGTTGCCCCAAATAGCCATAAGTAAGCCCAAGATTGTAGGTGCCGTTGGCCCAAATTTCGGCAAGGGACGAAGAAGCATCGTCCTGAATCGCAAGATCCGCCAAATCGCTACCGCTTTTTAAATAGCGGAGGGCTTCTTTGGGAGCAATGTACATCAATGCCCTGCCCATAGTGAAGTTGGCCGCTATGATGCCCCTATCGTATGAATTGTTTTCACTGATCTTTAGGGCTTCCATGGCAAAATCGAAGGTTTTAGCCGAATCGATACCATCGTATTCTTTTGACAGCAGGCAGAGTATTTTTACTTTTTCGGGCATATTGCCTTGGGTTCCCTGCTCTTTGTCCAAGTTCCTGATCTTTTGTAGGGAACGTTCCAAACTATCTCGAAAGGTCATCGAAGGTGTTTGGCACACTCCCCATAAGGGAAACATGAATACAACTATTAAAGAGAGCCATCGCATTTAAACGTGCTGTTTGGGATTAGGTAAAGCCAATATACTAACTCTATAGGTTATGGTAGGTACGGCAAATTCAATATACCGGAAAACCAGTAGAAAAAAATACAAAAGAGAAGGTATTTCAGAACGTATCCTTTGCAACTACCTTGCTATCATCAAATTAGAACACAATTATGATGAAAAGAAAAAAACACACTATGGTAAATTCGGTAAGGGCAATGGTATTGACGGCCATGGGCCTTTTAAGTGTAATGGCTTATGGGCAGTTGGGCGCAAAGGCAGGCTTGGGAATAGCGAGCTGGACCTGGAACGAAAACGATGTTAACGTCAGTCAGGAACTGGTGAATGCCGGTTTTGGCTTTCGTACGGGCATGGGGTATGAAATAGTGCTCGGTGATATCGTTTCTTTTGAACCGGCGGTATTGTTTACGCAAAGGGCGTTCAGCTTGGAAGCTACCAATGCAAGCCCCTTTATCAAATACAAGTTGCTTAGTTTGGAAATACCCTTGAACGTAAAGGTGTATTTCGTGGATTTGGGCGACCAAGCGCAATTATACGCTTTGGGAGGCGGGTATCTGGGCTATATTTTTTCCGGAAAGGCGAACGGTCAAAAACTGAATATCGGTACCAAGAGCAATGACTTTTTTAAACCCTTGGACGCCGGTATCAATATCGGTGCAGGCGTAAAGCTTTTCGATTCCCTTAATGTGGACCTTTCCGGGGGGCTCGGTATCGCAAATTTGACCAACGATCAATCCAACGGTCGGGTATTCCGCCTGAATGTAATACAGCTTACCGCCACCTATCAATTCGGTGGATAGGGCCCAGCCGTGGCCATTTCGGATTTCTTGGTCACGATGTCGAATTTCAAACCTTAAAATACAGCTATGAAAACGTCTTTTTCCTCCAAAATTATCGTATTGCTATTGGTTTCGCTAATGGGTGTCCAATGTTCCAAGGATACCGATGGCCCTATAACAGATCTTGAAAACCCCGACCAGGTGCCGGATCCGGTTCCCGGGGATACCAGGATCGTATCGGGAAATCCAGCCCTGAATACCTTTTTGATTACCAGTAACGACGAAAGCATGTATACCGTAGATGCGCAAACGGGTCAAGAGCAGATCATCTACACGTTTCCCGATCTGACCGATATAGAAGGTTTGCCCGAATATGACAACGGTCGCATAGTGGTCGCCACCGATGACAATGCGGTGAACGCCATCGATCCCAATGGGAATGCCCTGGTCTGGGACACCCCGATATTGGAATATGATTTCAACAGTTTGGGGGTTACCGAACCGGTTTGCGTGGATGGGGTCTGTTACGCCGTGGGCGGCACCGGTGTGGTCGTTGCTATGGACGAAGATAGCGGTACCATAAAATGGTACTACACCGTTAATTTGGAAGGTGAATTGGACGATGTGCTCAGCGAAGCGAGTACGCCCATCGTATATGGGGACAAGGTCTATATTTTCTCGGATGAAGGGTTCATTAGCGATTTGCTTCCCTATTTGCATATTCTTGATAAGGAAACGGGAAGCCTTTTGCAAAGGGTGACGCTTCCGTACGAGATTACGGGAACTCCGGTTTTGGAAGATGATATCTTGTATTTGCCCGCTAAAAACCTGTATGCCATAGATGTGAATACCCTGGAAATCCTATGGCAGTTCGATGCGGAAGCCATGGGCACACCATTTTTTGCGAGCGGACGCATCGTATTTCAGGCGAGTCCGCCCAACGATTCCATTTCTTCCCGTTTGTATTGTTTGGACGCCGCGACCGGTGGCCTACAATGGCAGATCGATACCGGTGCCGATTTTCTATGGAGTCCGTTGATCATTGAAAATGTTGTTTTTGGCATTTATGACAGGCCCTCGGGATTTGTTTTTGATCGTTCCGGAAGGCCTTTTGCCGTCACCCTGTCCGACGGGGAACAATTATGGTATCGCGATAATGTTTCCGTAGATCATAGTCCGGTATATGCCAACGGGCGGCTATTTTTCCATGGGCACGATATCGATGGAAATGGCGATGTGGACGATAACGTGGGCCTGATGGGGATGGATGCGAATACCGGTGCAGTATTATGGCTGAACAACTCATTTCGATACCAGCGTTCATTACCGCCCTTGGCAATAGCCCAAAACGGTGTTTTTGGCCCTTCTTACTATCGCGGAAATTGAGAAGGTTTCCTTTTACCGATATGGCGCTAATGGTTCTAATGATGCCTCTGTTGAACCTGTTTCAGGCATTGGAAAATCTATTACGGCTTGAAACTGTTTGAAAACCGAACACTTCGTTTTCGCTATAATGATATTGTATACCCGGTCCCGAAAACCAACTCTTTTAAAAATGTACTAAAAATGATGGAAACATCGTAAAGATCTTATCGTTCAATGGAGTGGATGTCGAATTGAATACCGTTGACCTCTGGATTCTTTAGGGTGAGGAGAACAAAGAATCATACTCTTTCTGTGGGTAGTTATTTTTCGGAATGAAATGTTATTTATTGGATTATATCCAATAAAAAGGAAATATTCCATATATTAGCTGTCCTTTTGAGGATGATCATGACCAAAACCATCTTACATATCGATTTGGATACATTTTATGTGTCGGTAGAACGGCTTTTGCATAGTGAATTGCAAAAAAAGCCTTTGTTGGTGGGGGGTACGGGCGATCGCGGTGTGGTGGCCGCATGCAGTTATGAGACCCGTGGTTTCGGGGTGCATTCGGGAATGCCCATGAAAATGGCCAGGGAACTTTGCCCGGAAGCGGTAGTCATTCGTGGGAATGCCGGTACCTATAGCAAGCATTCCGATATGGTCACCGAAATTATTAAGGAGCAGGTGCCCCTGTTCGAGAAATCCAGTATCGATGAGTTTTATGCAGATCTTTCGGGGATGGATCGCTTTTTTGGTGCCTATAAATATGCTACCGAAATGCGGCAGAAGATTATAAAGGAAACGGGTTTGCCCATTTCTTTTGGGCTGTCCGTGAACAAAGTAGTTTCCAAGGTGGCCACCAATGAGGCAAAGCCCAACAATCAGTTGAAAATAGATGAAGGGTACGAAAAGCATTTTTTGGCCCCCCTTTCCATTAGAAAAATTCCGATGGTAGGCGATAAGACCTACCAAACCCTGCGGCATTTGGGATTACGTCAAATACTGAACATTCAGCAGATGCCAATAGGGGTAATGCAACGTGTTTTAGGTGCCAATGGTACTGTTATTTGGAAACGTGCCAACGGGGTGGACAATAGTCCCGTGATTCCTTTTTGTGAACGGAAATCGATTTCCACCGAACGTACTTTTGACCGTGACACCATAGATGTACACCGTTTAAAAGGGGTATTGATCGCAATGACCGAAAACCTGGCCTATCAACTGCGACGGGGCCAAAAACTAACGGCCTGTATTTCCGTAAAAGTCCGGTATTCCGATTTTAATACCTATTCCAAACAATTGCGTATTCCCTATACCAGCGCCGATCATATTTTGATCCCAAAAATTTTGGAACTTTTCAAAAACCTCTACAATCGAAGGTTGTTGGTGCGCTTGGTCGGTATTCGTTTCAGTCACTTGGTAAGCGGAAACTATCAGATCGATCTTTTTGATGATACCGAGGAAATCGTAAACCTGTACCATGCCATGGATACCATTCGTGAACGGTATGGCGATAAAAGTGTTATCCGTGCTTCCGGACTGGGTGCCAAGACGATAGGGCGTATGCACAATCCCTTTAATGGGAAGCCCCCTGTAGTGCTGGCGCACCGTAAACAGTGACAAGGACGATTGGCAATAACTTAGTGGAAAGTGGCTAGTTATAAGTAATAAGTATGAAGTAGTGTGTGAAGGAATAATTCCAAACTTGAGTTTGGTTCTTGAACTTGAACTTGAGTTTGTCCTTTGTCCTTGTTCTTTCAGCGCAGCGGTCTTTTTTCAATTAACAATGACCAATTAGTAATTAACAATGTGTGATTGGTGAAAAGTGGTTGGTGGGTATTTTTCTAGTTTTGAGTTTGAACTTGAACTTGAATTTGACATTTGAGTTTGAACTTGACACTTGCACTTTTTTAGTCTTTTGTCCTTGTTCCTTTTTCTTTGAGCGCAGCGGTCTCTTTTTAATTGACAATTAGCAGTGATTCAGTTGAAAGTCGCTAGTAATGAGTAAAAAGTATGGGGTAGTTTGAGTTTGAAAAAATTATAGTGAAAAGCAATAAGTAAAAAGTAGTATGTGAAGGAATGACACTGAATTTGAACTTGAGTTTGATTCTTGAACTTGAACTTGAACTTGTCTTTTCACTGACCACTAACACCTAGTCTATCTATCTAAACTGCCACACATATTATAGCCTTCGTTACGGGACCTTTTCAGAGTTGGAGCTCTTGCAATTGGCGCAAGAACACCACGTGACCAAATTGGTGCTGACCGATATCAATAGCACTTCCGCGGCACTTAACTTTATTCGAAAGGCTCCTGAATTTAATGTACGGCCCGTGCTCGGCATCGATTTTCGAAATGGGGTCGATCCTTGCTTTTTGGGTATTGCCAAAAACAATGAGGGGTATTTGGAGTTGAACGCTTTTCTTTCCGAACACCTGCATCACGATAAACTGTTTCCCGCAACGGCTCCAGAATTTAGAAATGCCTATGTGGTGTATCCCTTTGAAAAAATAGTGGGGGAAGATAGAAGCGTTTTTTCGACCAATGAATTTATAGGTGTCTCTATTGCCGATCTAAGGCGTTTGCCTTTTTCTAAACTACTGCAATTGAAAGACCGTTTAGTGGTGCAACAGCCCGTTACGTGTCGGAACAAGCGCGATTTTAATGCCCATAGACTACTGCGGGCCATCGACAATAATACGTTGTTGAGCAAATTGGACAAAAGCGAGGAAGCCCATGTGGGCGATACCATGTTCCCGGTCGCGAACTTGGCCGCGGCTTTTTCGGAATATCCTTTTATATTGGAGAATACCGCTCATTTACTGGATAATTGCTCCATTCATTTCGATTTTTCGGAGGGAAGAAAACCACAAAATTTAGAAACGTATTGCCGTACCCGAAAAGAAGATGAGGCCTTGTTGGAGAAATTGTGTTGGGAAGGACTTCCCTATCGCTATCCAAGCGGCGGAACCGCTATTACCGAAAGGCTCCAAAAAGAATTGTCGCTTATCAAGGAAATGGGTTTTGTCTCTTATTTTTTGATCAACTGGGACATTGTTTCCTTTGCCCGCAAACACGGGTTCTTTTATGTGGGAAGGGGAAGCGGGGCAAATAGTATTGTCGCCTATCTTCTGCGTATTACGGACGTGGATCCTATTGAACTAGATCTTTATTTTGAACGGTTTATGAACCTCTACAGGGCCAATCCGCCCGATTTTGATATCGATTTTTCACATCGGGACCGTCCCATTATCACCCAGTATATTTTTGAACGTTTTGAGCATGTGGCCTTATTGGGTACTTATGTAACCTTCAAATGGCGGGGTATGGTTCGGGAATTGGGAAAGGTTTTTGGTCTTCCCAAAACGGAAATAGATGCTTTGGCCGACGGTCATTTTCAAGCATCCCGTTTGGATGGCGTTTCCGCATTGGTGGTAAAATATACCCAGTTATTGGAAGGGATGCCGAACTATTTGAGCATTCATGCCGGTGGGATCTTAATAAGCGAAAAGCCCTTGCACTGGTTCTCGGCTACGTATATGCCGCCCAAAGGGTTTCCTACAACGCAGTTCGATATGGTTATCGCGGAAGACGTAGGGTTGTACAAATTCGATATTTTAGGACAGCGGGGCTTGGCGAAGATCAGGGAAACCATGGAGATTTTGGAACGCGACCGTCCCGATGATTTTGCACAATTGGATATCCATAATATCAATAGGTTCAAACACGATCCCGTGATCAATGAATTGATCAAAAGGGCACAGTGTATGGGGTGTTTTTATGTAGAATCGCCCGCAATGCGCATGCTACTTAAAAAATTGGCGGTCGACAATTACCTCGGGCTGGTCGCGGCCAGTTCCATTATTCGTCCCGGAGTGGCCAAAAGCGGAATGATGCGGGAGTACATTCTACGGCATCGGAATGCCGGTAGGGCGGAAGAAAAGGCGCATCCCGTAATGCTCGATATCATGCCCGACACTTATGGCGTAATGGTATATCAGGAAGACGTGATCAAGGTGGCGCACCACTTTGCCGATCTTACCCTAGGGGAGGCCGATGTGCTGCGGCGTGGGATGAGCGGTAAATTTCGCTCCCGAAAGGAATTTCAAAAAGTAAGGGAAAAGTTTATCTCCAACTGCCGTAAAAAAGGATATGCCGACACCCTCATTTTTGAGATATGGAACCAAGTGGCCAGTTTTGCCGGGTACGCATTTGCAAAGGGGCATTCGGCATCCTATGCGGTAGAGAGCTATCAGACCCTTTTTTTAAGGGCGTATTATCCCTTGGAGTATATGGTGGCCGTTCTGAATAACGGAGGTGGCTTTTACCGTTCCGAATTTTATATTCACGAGGCCAGAATGTTGGGCGCCACGGTTCACCCTCCCTGTATCAATGCCAGCTTTGCCGCCAACCGTATTTATGGAAAACAGCTTTATCTCGGTTTTGGATATCTGAAAGCGTGCGAAACGCGGGTAGTGGAGCGCATTTTGAACGAACGTACCGAGAAAGGAAGTTTTAACTCCTTGGAAAATTTTCTCGATCGAGTATCCATATCCATAGAACAGTTGAGCATCCTTATCCGCATCGATGCCTTTCGTTCCGTCGGGGTCAATAAACATGAACTGCTGTGGAAGGCCCATTTGTTTTTAGGGAAACAAACGCAGGTAGAACACCCGAAACTGTTCGGGGCACGACAACAGGACTTTAAAATTCCAAAACTGTACACCACCGACCTTGAGACGGCCTTTACACAATTGGAACTATTGGGATTTTGTTTGTGTAGCCCTTTCGAGCTTTTAAAAGATGTGCCAAAAAATGGTAACGGGAGCAAGGACTTGGAAAGATTTCTGGATAAGTATATCGACATCTATGGCTATTTGGTTACAGTGAAAAACACCAAGACCCATAATGGTAAAAAAATGCATTTTGCAACACTGGTCGATCAGTATGGCGAAGTGTTCGATACGGTGCTTTTTCCTCCAGTGGCCAAAAAGTATTTTTTTATGGGCAAGGGCGTGTACCGTTTTTATGGTAAAGTGGTAAGCGAGTTCGGATTTTTAAGTATAGAGGTGTTGAAAATGAGGAAGGAAGACTATGTTACCGACCCGCGTTATGCCGAAATGAAGACAGCAAACAGAGAATTATTTTATCAAAAGCCTAAAACATAAGGAATAATACTACATTTTTAAATTACGTTTAACCGCAAATTGTTATCTTTAAACAAAGCATCTTAACCACCGCCCTACATGTTCAATCTAGTTTATCGTTCAAAAGCACGTTTAGGAATCTCCCAGGATGCCGTGCAGCAAATGTTGGAAGCCGCCAGATCCTATAACCGGTCAAATGATATTACAGGATGTTTATTGTTTTATGAGGGAACGTTTTTACAGTATCTGGAAGGGAACCAAATAAAGGTACTTCGTCTTTTCGATAAAATAAAGGAGAGCGATATGCACACCGATGTGGAAATTCTTTCCCATGGCCATATCGAAGCCCGGGAATTCCACGATTGGGAAATGGCCTTTGAAAACTTTATGGGAACCAAACATCAATTACAATACTTGTTGTTATTGGTGAGCTCCTATATAGAAAACCCCAAGAACCCCTTACAACCGAACCCTACCTCTATTAACTTCTGGCATGTTGCCAAACAATTGCTGCGCGCGAAAGCCACTTTTTAACCTGGAACGGTACCCGATCGTTGTATCGGCTTTGATGACTATGGACAGGCCAGGCGTTCCATTGTGCTTGAAGATGTCGTATGCGATGTAAGCATATTTTAATAAGCAATTGGTACAAAACTAAAAAGAGCCCAATCTTTATCAGATGGGCTCTTTTACGAGAACACTATATGAAAATGAAAAAATTTATTTCGTTTTTTTTACATGGTAAACATACGCCGATGTGCGCTGTTGCCAAAACAAATGATGTGAAAGCGATGATTCTTGTGGTGAGTTGTCCCTTTTTTGATGCCTGAACCGATTTCTCCTTTAAGTTTTAACAATTAAAGTAGGGGTGTTGTATACGCCATGTTCTAATTTTACGTTATACTTTTATAAGTAACCACCAAAATGAAACGAATAGGCATCATAGTAGCACTGATTGCTTGTCTTGCGTCATGTTCCAAGGACAACGATGATGTGGTCAATGTAGAGTTGGAAGGGCAATGGGCGCTCGCCGATGTCAGCTGCTTCTGTTTTTTTCCGGACGATATCGAATTCAGCAACCACAAACTGGCTTTCGAGGGAAGTACCCTGATCGTTACCAATGAGGGGCCGTATCAGTTTTTAATTGGAGCGGGAGGCAATTATACCGTTAACGGTAATTTGATTACCCTTTCCAATGACGAGGAATACCGTTACTCTATAGACGGCGATGTGCTTACATTGGTTTCCGAGGACGATCCCTTGTTGTCCGATGATGAAATTACGCTGACCTACGACCGCAATTAATCTTCTGCGATTTGCGCCTTTAGCGCCAAATAAACACCGTTGCTCCATCCAAAACCATCTTGTACCGGATATTCTCCGCCACCGGCTTTGAGTGCCATGTCCTCTACATTATATTTTTCTACGAACTTTCCGGTATTGCGGTACACCTTTTCATTAAGGGTCACCCATCGTTCGGCAATGGTCGTTGCCAGTTCCTGATGGCCATAATTTTTTAAACCGATAACCGTCATCCATTGTAATGGTGCCCAACCGTTGGGTGCATCCCACTGTTCGCCGGTAGAGTTCAAGGTAGTGGTTACTCCGCCTGGCTTTAGAAAATGTATTTTAATGTAGTCGGCGATGGCGTCAGCCTGTTCTTGAGAAGCCATTTTAAAGAACAACGGATATACCATGGCCAAGGATTTAACCCCTGTCCTTTTTTGCTGTACCCAGTTGAAGTCCTCATATACGCCGTCTTCAGCGTTCCAGCAATAGTTTTCCAAGAAAACGACCCTATCGCTCATTCGCTTTTTTAGCGTGGTAATATAAGCGCTATCGTCTGCATAACACTTCAGCAGCACCTCTTCCAGTCCGTAAAGCAATGCGTTAAGGTCGACGGGAATGATGTCCGTGGTTTCTATGGTCTCTATGGAGGCTTTATCCCCGAACCATCGTGAGGAATAATCCCAGCCCGAAGCCGCGCCAGATCTTAGGTCGCGATACATTTTTTTACCGCCGTTCACTTTTTCGATCTGTAAAAAATCTTCTCGATACGATTCCTGTCGCGGTCCGTCACCGGTATCATAATAGCGGTTCATGATACCTCGGGGTGTGGGGACACAGTGCTTTACGGGCTTATCCGCAGTCTGACTTCCGGCCATCCAAAAGGCGTATTCCTTTTTTAAGGCTTCCCGGTATGTCGTATAAACGGAATCGCCTTGATGCGCGGCAAGCAACTTTACCATTTCCGAAAAAAAAGGAGGTTGGGAGCGGGTGGTGTAGTAGGTCCTATTTCCGTTGGGAATATGGCCTACCGTTTCGATCAGATGCGCAAAATTGTCCAACATGTCCGTAATCAGGTCGAACGCATTACTTTCTACCAGTCCCAGCATGGTAAAATAACTGTCCCAGTAATATACTTCGCGGAAGCGGCCTCCCGGAACTACATAGGGGTTGGGCAACGGAATTAGGGAGCTCCCTTCGCGAACGCTGTCGGAGGCCCGCTGCAATACTGGCCAAAGCGCATTTACGTGTTCAACGGCCGATCGCTCCGGATCGTACTTAAAATCGGAGGATATGGAAGGGGGCATATCAAAATGTGCTTCCACAAACCGTTTAAGGTCGAAATCCGCTCGGTCTTTTTGTTGCCGATAATTGGAACGTATTTTTTCATAGGGGAATTTTGCGGTGCAATCTACAAAGGTTTTGCTATCGGGAAAGATTTCTCCCAATTGTACGGCAGTGAACAGATCGCCCAAAAGTACGTCGGGGGTGGTGAAATCCGGTTTCGCCACTTCTGCGTTTTGCGGTACGGGAATTTCCTTGGGCGGTGTTTTGGTGTTATCGTTTTTACACGAGCTAAGGCAAACAAACAGAAACACAAATACATATTTCATATACGGCATACTATGATTATAATCCCTAGAAAGGTATTGATTTTTATGGTTCGGTCATAACCGGGAATACGCAAAGTAAGGTACAAGCGCGTGCAAAGCTGTTTCTGAAAAAAAATGACAGGTTCTACTGCTCTTTTTGGCAGTTGTTTTTGAAACTTTTGGAGCGCTCGTTTTCCGTTACGTCAGAATACTCATTTGAACGCTTGGTGCCCGGTAATATCGGCACCGGTAATCAATAGATGAATGTCGTGGGTGCCTTCGTACGTAACCACACTTTCCAAGTTCATCATGTGGCGCATAATACTATACTCGCCGGTAATGCCCATTCCTCCCAGTATCTGACGGGATTCTCGGGCAATGTTCAGCGCCATGGCCACATTGTTGCGCTTGGCCATAGAAATTTGCGCGGTCGATGCTTTTCCTTCGTTTTTTAGTTGCCCCAAACGGAAGGCCAACAATTGGGCCTTTGTAATTTCGGTAATCATTTCGGCCAACTTTTTTTGTTGTAGCTGAAAGGCCGCTATGGGTTTGCCGAACTGTACCCGTTCTTGGGCGTAGCGCAGTGCCGTATCATAACAGTCCATGGCCGCACCAATGGCGCCCCAAGCAATTCCGTAGCGTGCGGAGTCCAAACAGCCGAGTGGAGCGCCCAATCCATTTTTTTTGGGGAGCAGGTTTTCTTTTGGTACTTTTACGTTATCGAACAACAGTTCTCCCGTGGCCGATGCCCGTAGCGACCATTTGTTATGTGTTTCCGGTGTGGAAAAGCCTTCCATGCCCCGTTCAACGATCAAACCGTGTATGCGCCCTTCCTCATTTTTGGCCCATACGACCGCCACATCACAAAATGGTGCGTTCGATATCCATAGTTTGGCACCGTTCAAAAGATAGTGGTCGCCCTTGTCCTTAAAATTGGTGGTCATGCCTCCCGGGTTCGATCCATGGTCGGGTTCCGTTAGTCCAAAGGATCCCATCCATTCGCCGGAAGCTAGTTTGGGAAGGTATTTTTGGCGTTGTTCTTCGTTGCCATAGGTGTAGATTGGGTACATGACCAATGACGACTGTACGGAGGCGGTGGAACGCACGCCGCTATCGCCACGCTCGATCTCTTGCATGATTAGGCCGTAACTGATCTGATCCAGGCCTGCTCCACCATAGGTTTCGGGAATATATGGTCCAAAAGCACCTATTTCCGCCAAACCGCTTACGATCTGCTTTGGAAACTCCGCTTTTTGGGCATACGCTTCTATGATAGGGGAAACGTCCCGCTTCACCCATTGTCGCGCAGCATCGCGGACAAGGAGGTGCTCCTCGCTCAATAAATCGTCTAAAAGATAGTAATCCGGAGATTCGAAGAGGTCTTGTTTCATGCCAATTTTTTATCAAAGATAAATAGAAAAATATAACAGTATATCGCAGTAAAGTTACATTTTTAAATAAAAGTCTTTAGTCAGTTCTTGGTATGCTAACGTATACTCGTGCCGCTTTATTTCAATGGTCAGTTCGGTTTCGGTAGGGGTGCTTTCGGATTTGGTGAATTCGATAAGACTGCGTTTTAATTTGGTAGTAGGGTTTCCCCTTACCCTCATAATGCGTTTTGGAAAAAGACGGTGGGATGCCGCCAAAGCGATGAACTTTTTTTCTTCCGCGTATGGCAGTATCGTTGCAAAAGCTCCCTTGGGCGCAAGGAGTTCCCCAACTGCTTCCAGTAGTTCCCCGAACGGTAGATAGGCGGTCTGCCTGGCCCGGTTCCTGGCCGTTTTTTCGTTTTCCGTGGTTTCGGAATAAAACGGAGGGTTCGATACGATTAGGTCGTATTGGTCCTCCATTTCCGCAACAAACTCGTCCAGGCCCGCGTGATAACAGAACAAGCGATCGGCCCATGGCGAGGCCTCAAAGTTTTCTACGCACTGTTCATAGGCATTTTCTTCTATTTCAATGGCCTCAATGTTTTCGGCCGTACTGCGTTGGGCGAGCATAAGGGAAATAAGTCCCGTGCCAGCGCCGATATCCAGTATGTTGAGCGGGTTTTGGGTTACCGTCGCCCAGGCGCCCAGTAAAACCCCGTCCGTACCTACTTTCATGGCACAGCGCTCTTGTTGTATGCTAAATTGTTTGAAGACGAATGGTTTCATGGAAAAGTGCTACGATAGTTTTTGTTAGCCCAGGACGATTTACCATTTCAACGTTAAAATAGTATCATTTTTCTGCTACGATGCCCGGGGCACGTGTTTCGGATCCTTCCGTTCCGGTAAGCGAATCCCCGAGCCGGGAACGCATGGTATCGGCAAGGGTCTTTATTTTCGCTACGATTTTGGGGTATTCTTTTGCCACATTGGTAGTTTCACTCGGGTCTATAGTTACATCGTACAATTCAATTTCCGAAAGGTCTATCATTTTGTACTTTCCCGGAATGCCATCTTTTCCAGGTGCTTGTCCGTCCATGGTTCTATAGGTGTGGGGAAAATACAATTTCCATTTTCCGTACCGTACCCCGAACAGTTCGTTAACCCGGTAGTAAAAGAAATATGCCTCTTGTGCGCTTTTGCGTTGTTGTCCTTTTAGAATACTCCAAACACTTTTCCCGTCGATAATCTTTTGGGGTAATTCGGCATCGACGATTTCTGCGATGGTCGGTAAAAGGTCGATGGCCATTACGGGTACATCAATTACCGTTCCTTCGGGTAGTTGCCCCGGATACCGCATGATAAAGGGTTCGCGTTGTCCTCCTTCCCAGGCGGTGCCCTTTCCTTCCCGGAAGGGTAAAGCGCTTCCGGCATGGTTCCCATAGGCAAGCCAAGGTCCGTTGTCGGAGGTAAAGATGACAATGGTATTTTCTTCAAGGCCGTTTTTTCTCAAAGCGTTCAGAATTTCACCTACGGACCAGTCAATTTCCATAATAACGTCGCCATAGCGTCCCCGATCGGATTTTCCTTTGAACTTGTCGGAAACAAAAAGGGGAACGTGGGGTTGCGGGTGCGGCACGTACAGGAAAAAGGGATGTGCTTTGTTGCGGTCAATAAAATCGACGCTATGTTCGGTAATGAGCGTGGTCAGGTGTGTTTGGTTGGTTAACGTGTCGATGACCTTCTCATTTTTGAACAGTGGAAGCGGGTCAAAGTCGAAAACGGAACCTTGTTGGGGATGCAAGGGCCACATATCGTTGGAATAGGGTATTCCGATCCATTCGTCAAAACCGTTTTTCGTCGGTAGAAAATCCGGATGGTCGCCAAGATGCCATTTGCCAAATATTCCGGTACGGTATCCTTTTTGTTTTAGCATTTCGGCCAAGGTGGTTTCATCCGGGTGGATTCCCTTGTTACTATTGGGCATCATAGCACTATGTATGCCGATGCGATTGGGATAACATCCGGTAAGGATTCCCGCCCGGGATGCCGAACATACCGCTTGTGCCGCGTAATAGCTGGTCAGCTTTATTCCGTCCGCGGCCATTTGATCTAGGTTTGGGGTAGCAATGTCCTGGGCGCCAAAAACCCCAACGTCCCGATATCCTTGGTCATCGGTAAAGATCAATACAATGTTGGGCGGACGCTCCGAAGCCTTAGTCCCAAGGTTTTGCTGTTGCGCCTTGCACACAACGAAGAAGAGGAAAGCAAAAAACAATATGGTGTTGCGCATGGATGTTCGATTGGTTACCCGGTAAAAATTCTGTGTTCTAAAGATAATAGAAAGCCGAACGATAAAAAAAGGGTTGTTTTACGGAACATGCTGCAAGTTCCTTTTTCAGGCATTTTTCAATTAATCAATACGTTCCGTACGCGTGTTGTGTTACGCGTGGATTCAAAGGCCGATGGAAACAGATTTTGATCTATTCGAGATAAAGGGCCACCAACCCCTCAGGGGTCGTTACCCGTATGGTCTTTTCCTGGCGATCTACCATAACGATAATGGCATCGGTTATGGGTACGAGCAATTGTTTTCCGTCTTTTTCTATTTCGAACAGAGCTTGTGAAGTAGTGTCGTTCACACCGGTAATGGTACCAATGTTTCCATGTTCGGTGTCGGTCACCGTAAAGCCGATCACCTCATGAAAATAGAATTTGTTTCCTTCTAAGGCTGGGAGAAAGGAAAGTGGGAGAAAAAGCTCGCTTCCCATTATCCTGTCGGCATCGTCCTCGTTTTGAATCTCCTCAAAATCGATACGGAGCAGGGCCGATTTGTGTAGCCGGCATCGTTTAATAAAAAATGGAACCAGATTGTTTCGTACTGAAACAAAAACCGATTCCATTTCTTCATATGCTTCGGGGTCGTCGGTATCCAATTTCACGAGTACCTCACCCTTATAACTAAACTTCGAAACGATTTTACCGAGATAGAAGCAATCTTCTTTTCGCATCGTTTCAAACGTATTTATTCCTCTTCGCTGGAAGCTTCAACGTTATCCGCTGGTGCTTCCTCGGTTGCCGGTACCGCTTCTTCAACAACAATGTCGGTCGCTTCGGCTACTGCTTCTTCGGCGAGTGCTTCTTCTCCAACGGCCGCCAAAGCGCGCTTGTCGCTAACTTCCTTTTCAGCTTTCAACGCAGCAGCTCGCGCTTCTTGCTTGGCTTGGTCCAAACCACCTACTTTTGAAGCGATTCGGCCTTCTTTCTCTTCCAACCAGGCGTTAAACTTCTCTTCGGCTTCCTCAGCGGTAAAAGCGCCTTTTTTAACCCCGCCCAACAAGTGCTTTTTCATCATCACCCCTTTGTACGACAAAATGTTTCTGGCGGTATCGGTAGGCTGCGCTCCATTGTGCAACCACTGTACGGAACTGTCTACGTTAAGTTCTATTGTAGCTGGATTGGTGTTTGGGTTGTAGATTCCCAACTTTTCCAAGAATTTCCCATCTCTTTTTGAACGACTGTCCGCCGCAACGATCCAGTAAAATGGTTTTCCTTTTTTTCCGTGTCGCTGTAATCTAATCTTAACTGGCATATCACATTAATTTTGTAGGGTGCCCGACCCTCGATTATTAATTCTAAACATTCGCTTTTCTTTAAGCGGATGCAAATATAGTATTTCTATTTCGATGTTACAATCCATCAGTTCATTTAAATAATGCGGAGTAGGATATTAATTTTTTTAACATTTGTCGCACAGGACGTTAAGTTTATTATAAACCCCCCGTATTTATTAGGTTTTTCGTGGTTTTATTGTATATTAAAAGTGGTTGTCATTGATAAACAATGACCGTTATTAACTTAAATGATAAGAGATAAAATGAAGTATTCTGAGAAAGTTTCAAACAAGTTGAACAATTTATTGGAGAAAGCCTACGATGCCGAAAAAGGTTATCGATTGGCGCAGGACAACGTAACCAACCCTGCGTTAAAGGATTTTTTCGGCGACCGAGTGCGACAGCGTTATAATTTTGGGCATGAACTGAAGACCGAAATTGGAAGTTTTGGACAGTTGGCAGAACGGGACGGCAGTATAAAAGGGGATTTGCATAGAACGTGGATGAATTTGACCGCAACACTATCCACCAATGAAGAAGAGCAAATGTTGGAAGAAGTAGTGCGCGGTGAAAAAGCCACGATGGAGGCATATGAGGAAATATTACGGGAAGATGCCCTCCTATTACCAAAATCAACGGAACGTTTGTTGATCAAACAGCGGGACGCCATACAGGCCGGCTTGGAAAAAGCAAAACGATTTGAAAGCTTGGTCTCCTAGGGAATTACACGCAAGCAATACTACAAAAAACCGAATGCACCGCATTCGGTTTTTTGCGTTGATAACTCTTCACAACTCTTCTTTTGAAAAGGGGGGCGTTTGTTTACTTTTAAGGGCTTCTTTTTTCAGCAACAAAACCGACTCGGATGTACTTGATTTTTGACACAGAAACCACTGGCCTGCCCAAGCGATGGAACGCCCCTATTACCGATACCGACAACTGGCCGCGATGCATCCAGATCGCTTGGCAATTGCACGACGGTATGGGGAACGTAGTGGAGCATCAAGATTATTTGGTGCGCCCCGACGGATTTAATATCCCATATGATGCCGAGCAGATCCATGGAATTTCCACGGCGCTCGCCGAGGCGGAGGGGTTGCCGTTGTTAACGGTGCTGGAGAAATTTAATGAGGCCATGGCACGGACCAAGTTCGTGGTGGGGCAAAATGTAGGTTTTGATCTTAACATTATGGGAGCGGAGTTCCATCGGATGGGTATTGCAAACCCGCTGCAAGAACTGCCCGTTCTCGATACCTGTACCGAGGAAACGGCCTTGTTGTGCCAAATACCCGGAGGTCGGGGCGGAAAGTTTAAACTACCGACCCTGACGGAGCTTCACGAGCATCTTTTTAAGGAGCCTTTTGCGGAAGCACACAATGCCACGGCCGATGTTGAGGCCACCACCCGTTGTTTTCTGGAACTGGTCCGACTTCGCCATTATACAGCGGAGCAATTGGATGTGCAACCGGACTATTTTCAAAATTTTTCCGAGGCAAATCCTCAGGAAATAGCATTGATCGGACTAAGGCACATCAATCTAAAAAAAGCGTCCAAAAAAATTGCGGACCAACTATGGGATAAGGATACGGGCGGTATTTCGGAAGAAGAAATATCCAAAAATATTGCCTCCTTGGAGGAGGCCGAATTTGTGCACTTGCACAACCACTCCCAATTTTCGGTATTGCAGTCGACCATTAACATTAAGGCATTGGTAAAGTCGGCGGCGGAGAACCAAATGCCGGCAGTGGCCCTGACCGATCATGCCAACATGATGGGGGCCTTCCATTTTGTGAAGGAGATAGGGGCGCACAATAAAAAAGTACGTGCCGAAAATGCGGAGGCCCTAGAGGAAGGCAGGGAGGCAACGGCCAAAGAAATTACCCCGATCATCGGTTGTGAGTTTTTTGTTTGCGATGATCATGCCAATAAAAGTGTAAAGGACTACGGTTATCAGATCGTGTTGTTGGCCAAAAACAAAAATGGCTATCATAACCTTGCGAAAATGTCCTCGCTTGCCTATACCGATGGGTTCTATTATGTACCCAGGATCGATAGGGGAATCGTCGAAAGGTATAAGGAGGACATCATCGTACTTACGGGAAACCTCTATGGCGAAGTACCCGGAAAAATATTGAATGTAGGGGAACACCAGGCAGAGGAAGCCCTATTATGGTGGAAGGACCAGTTCGGCGATGACCTGTACATCGAAATTATGCGGCACGGTCAGGAAGATGAAGATCGGGTGAACCAAGTGCTTATCGATTTTTCAAAAAAGCACCAGGTAAAAATGGTGGCGACCAACAACACCTATTATTGTAGCAAGGAGGATGCCGAGGCCCATGACATTCTGTTGTGCGTAAAGGATGGCGAAAAACAGGCCACTCCGATCGGTAGGGGGCGTGGCTATCGCTATGGTCTCCCGAACCAGGAATACTATTTTAAGTCGCAAGAAGCGATGAAGGCACTCTTTCAGGATCTGCCCGAATCCGTTCTGACGATTCAGGAGATCGTCGCCAAGGTAACGCCCTATGAACTTGCAAGGGATGTACTGCTTCCCAAATTCGATATCCCCGACAGCTTTAAAGTGGCCGAGGATGATGTGGACGGCGGCAAACGGGGCGAAAATGCGTACTTAAGGCATATTACCTATGAGGGGGCAAAAGTACGGTATGGGGAAATAACGCCCGAAATTACCGAACGTATCGACTTCGAACTAAAAACCATTGAAAATTCCGGCTATCCCGGCTACTTTTTGATTGTGGAGGATTTTATTCGCGAGGCACGTAATATGGATGTTTCGGTAGGGCCGGGAAGGGGTTCGGCCGCAGGCTCCGTGGTGGCGTATTGCCTGACCATTACCAATATCGACCCCTTGAAGTACGATCTGCTTTTTGAGCGATTTTTAAATCCGGATCGGGTGTCCATGCCCGATATCGATATCGATTTTGATGATGAGGGCCGCGGTAGGGTTATGGATTATGTTATCGATAAGTATGGCGCCAACCAAGTAGCGCAGATCATTACCTACGGGACCATGGCCGCAAAATCCTCCATACGAGATACGGCACGGGTATTGGACCTGCCCTTGGGCGATGCCGACCGCATAGCGAAACTGATACCGAACATGTCGAAGCTCGGGAAAATTTTTGGCGTTTCGGATACCGACCTCAAGAAAAAATTTCGCGCCGATGACTTGGAGAAGGTGCACCAACTCCTCAATATTTCGGAAGGGGACGATCTAGAGGGCCAGACCCTTAAAATGGCCAGAACCCTGGAGGGTTCCGTTCGAAATACCGGGATACATGCCTGCGGTGTTATCATTACCCCGGACGACATTACCAACTTCGTGCCCGTTGCCACGGCAAAGGATTCCGATCTTTACGTCACCCAGTTCGATAACTCCGTAGTGGAAAGTGCCGGGCTCCTGAAAATGGATTTTTTGGGATTGAAGACCCTTACCCTTATCAAGGATACCGTAAAAATTGTAAAGGCCAAGCACGGGATAACCCTAGTTCCCGACGATTTTCCGTTGGATGATGAAGAGACTTATGAACTCTTTCAACGTGGGGATACGGTAGGGATTTTTCAGTACGAATCTCCCGGGATGCAAAAGCACATGAAGGATCTGAAACCTACCGTTTTTGATGATCTGATCGCCATGAACGCCCTATATCGACCGGGACCAATGGAGTATATTCCAAGCTTTATCGCGCGAAAGCATGGCAGCGAGGAAATTACCTACGACCTCCCCGATATGGAGGAGTACCTTAGCGAAACCTATGGGATTACCGTTTACCAAGAGCAGGTGATGCTGTTGTCCCAAAAACTGGCCGGTTTTTCAAAAGGTGATGCCGATGTACTTCGAAAGGCCATGGGGAAAAAGATATTCGCCCTACTTCAAAAGTTGAAACCCCAGTTTTTGGATGGTGGCGAAAAGAAGGGACATCCAAGGGAAGTATTGGAAAAAATCTGGAAGGATTGGGAGGCCTTTGCCTCCTATGCGTTCAATAAAAGCCATTCTACCTGTTACGCTTATATCGCCTATCAAACGGCCTATTTAAAGGCCCATTATCCTGCCGAATATATGGCCGCGGTATTGAGCAACAATATGAACGATATCAAGCAGGTGACCTTTTTTATGGAGGAATGTAAGCGTATGGGGCTTGAAGTTCTGGGGCCCGACGTAAACGAATCGTACTATAAATTTGCGGTAAACCAACAAGGAGCGGTACGTTTTGGTATGGGCGCCATTAAAGGGGTAGGGCGCTCGGCGGTAGAGACCATTGTGGAGAACCGCAAAAAGGAAGGTCCCTATCGCAGTGTATTCGACCTGGCCAAACGGATCGACCTTAGGGCGGCGAACAAAAAGGCATTTGAGAACCTGGCCGTTGCCGGTGGGTTCGACTCCTTTGGGACCACCCATAGGGCACAGTATTTCCATGATGAGGGCGATGGCATCACCTTTTTGGAAAAAGTGATCAAATCGGCGGCCAAATTTCAAGAAAACAAGAACAGCTCCCAAATGGATATGTTCGGCGGTGTCAGCGAGGCGCAGATTCCCGAACCGATCGTTCCACCCTGTGAGACGTGGGGAACCATGGAAAAACTGCGCCGCGAAAAAGAAGTCGTCGGCATTTACATTTCCGGTCACCCATTGGACGATTTTACCACCGAAATCAAAGCCTTCTGCAATGCCACCGTTTCCCATGTGAACACTTTGGAAAACTACGTGAACCGCGAACTGTCCTTTGCAGGGGTCATTACCGATGTGCAACACAGGGTCTCCAAAAATGGAAAGGGGTGGGCCGCCTTTACCATGGAAGATTATACCGACTCTTTCGAGTTTCGGATTTTTGGCGAGGAATATCTAAAATTCCGACATTTTTTAATGATCAACTCCTTTGCTTACATAAAGATATTTATCAAGGACGGTTGGGTGAATCGGGATACTGGTAAAAAAGGAGATCCCAGAATACAGTTCAATAGTTTTATGTTGTTACAGGAGGTTATGGAAGCCTACGCCAAAAAACTGACCATAAAACTAAACATCGACAAATTGAAGGAAGCGGGCATTCATCGGCTCAAGGATACCCTGGTTATGCATAAGGGGAACCATCCGCTTAACTTCGTAGTGTATGAAATGGAAGAAGAGATAAAAGTGAATCTGTCCAGTAGAAAACAAAAAGTTCAGATTACCAGCGAGTTGTTGCACACCTTAAAGGAGCAAGAAGTCCATTACAAGCTGAATTGAACCAGAATCACGACCGGAACATGGGACCAAGGGGCATCATCGGGTATTTTTTCAAGTCGATACCCGAAGCGGCTTATGGTCTGGTCGTGCTCTTGGTCGTTGTCGGTACAGGTATTTACTCCTGCAAGGAAAACTCCCCGGACAAGGGTTATGTTGCCATTGAACCGATTACCTATCATAAAAACGGACAAGGCTATGTGGGGTCCGAAAGTTGTAAGGAATGCCATAGCGATATTTATGAAACGCATATAAAAACGGCACACTACGGTACTTCCGCCAAAGCGGATAAAAAGAACATTCACGGAAATTTTCAAAAGGGCAAAAACCACTATCGTTTGAACGATTCCCTAGGTTTTGAACTGGTTTCCGATCGGAATGGGGCATATCAACAATCGTTCTTGCTCAAAGAAAAAAAACAGATCGCTTCGGATACCTTAGGGGTGGTCATCGGCTCGGGAACCAAGGGGCAAACCTATTTAAAATGGGATGGCGATGCGTTATACCAGCTTCAGGTATCTTATTATGCCCCTACGGATGAATGGACCAACAGCCCTGGGATGTCCCAAGACCGTTTTGCAGATGCCAGGCCCGTGAACAGTTCGTGTCTGGAGTGCCATGTAACCTTTGCAAAGAGCACCGCGCTTTACGGTATGGGCAATACGTTTAAAAGGGATGAAATCCTATACGGTGTCGATTGCGAGCGTTGTCACGGTCCCTCGGAAAGGCATGTGAACTTGCATCGGGAAAACCCGGAGGAGCGACACCCTTTTGCAATGAAAACCTATGATGATTTTACGCAACAACAACGCTTGGATGCCTGTGCGCTATGCCATTCCGGAATTCGAACTCCCAAAAAACCGGCTTTTGCTTTTTTGCCGGGCGATACCCTTTCCCATTTTTCAATCGTGGACGAAACGGTTCTAAAAGAACCCCGTACGCTGGATGTGCACGGCAACCAGTATGGATTGTTAAAGGCCAGTGCCTGTTTCGAAAAAACCGAAACGATGCTTTGTACCACTTGCCATGACCCGCATAAACCACAACGTGGTGCTACGGCAATGTTCAACGAAAAATGTATGGGCTGCCATATGGCGAACAAAAATATAGCGGGCTGCACCGAGAAAAAAAATCGGGAAACAGGGATGGGCACCGATTGTATTTCCTGTCACATGCCCATGCTCGACTCCAAATCGATGCGTATCGCCGTAGGGAAGGATAGCACGGGAACCGCCGTGCAGGTAAGGACACATTTGATCGGAATATACGAATGAGCGGAAGTGTACGTTGTAGAGATAGTCATTGCCAATAACGCCATAGGCAATACGTATGTTCAGGGCGTAAGGAAAACGGTAAATATTTGACTAAATTTGCGTAATATTAAAAGACAATAAAATGGCATTAGAAATAACGGATGCTACTTTTGACGAGGTAGTGTTGCAAAGTGATAAACCGGTAGTAGTAGATTTTTGGGCGGCATGGTGCGGACCTTGTAGAATGGTAGGACCTATCATCGACGAGGTAAGCAATGAGTACGAAGGTAAGGCCGTAGTCGGAAAAGTAGATGTGGACGCCAATCAGGAATTTGCGGCCAAGTATGGGGTGCGGAACATCCCTACCGTATTGGTTTTCAAAAATGGAGAGATCATCAACCGACAAGTCGGCGTTTCTCCCAAGAAAGTATATACCGACGCTATAGACGCAGCGTTGTAAACACATTGATTTTATTAAAGCGTTTTAAGCTTTTTCTTTTACCTACAAATAACACATTTTGCACCCTGACTTTGCCATTAAAAAATAGCTTCATCAGGTCACAAAAGCTTTTATTTTCGGTTCCAAACAGAAAGATTAAATCACTTCATTCAAATAAAGGTCCGGCACTGGTTGTCGGACCTTTTTTGTTTTTCAAAAAGCCTTTAAGGGGCCATTGTGATATCCAAAACACTGATTTTACCGGTTACATACCGGTATAATAAAAGGGGTTCGCTATCTTAGTTGCTCACAGTTGGCATATGGATCTGCAATCAGAATTAAACAAATCGTCCCTTTTCCAAAATTTGGAACTTTTGGCGCATCAAGTGGTCGAAGGTTTTATCAGTGGTATCCATAAGAGCCCGTTCCATGGTTTTTCGGCCGAGTTTGCCGAACATAAGATCTACAATCCCGGCGAGAGCACAAAACATATCGATTGGAAGCTTTTCGCCAAAACGGATAAGCTGTACACCAAAAGGTATGAGGAAGAGACCAACCTTCGGTGTCATATGATTCTGGACAGCTCCGCTTCCATGTACTATCCCGAGCTACAGCATCAGGGAATCGATAACTTGAACAAGATCGGTTTTGGGGTGCTGGCCATTTCGGCCCTAATGAACATTTTAAAACGGCAACGCGATGCGGTGGGACTTAGCGTCTATTCCGATGCCTATCATTTTTATACCTCCGAGAAAGGAAGCGAGCGCCACCATCAGATGCTATTGTCCAAACTGAGTGAGATTTCTTCCGATGTTTCCCCTGCAAAGGCTACGGAAACCTATGAACATTTGCACCTGATCGCGGAAAAAATGAAACGGCGCAGTTTGGTATTCTTGTTTACCGACATGTTTCAGACCGCTACCGATGACGAAAAACTTTTTGATGCGCTCCGCCATTTAAAGTACAACAAGCATGAGGTAGTGCTTTTTCATTTGATGGATAAAACAACCGAATTGCATTTCGATTTCGAAAATACGCCCAAGCGATTTGTAGATGTGGAAACGGGAGAGCATATCGATCTGTATTCGGAAAATGTAAAAGAAGCCTATGAGAAAAGTGTTTCTGCCTACTTTGATGCGTTAAAACAGAAATGTGGCCAGTACCGTATAAAATACGTTGAGGTAGATGTTCGAGCGGATTTTTCCAGGATTTTGAATACCTATTTGGTGGAACGGCAAAAATTTCTCTGACGATATCGTTTTTTTGAACGAAATAGTTTGCGCAATAGATTTAGGGGTGTATATTTGCATCCGCTAAACGCCACGGTTCGGTAGTTCAGTTGGTTAGAATACCTGCCTGTCACGCAGGGGGTCGCGGGTTCGAGTCCCGTCCGGACCGCTAAAAGCACTCAATGCATATTGGGTGCTTTTTTTGTTTGCGAACGTTTTGGACCGCACAAGATTTTTATAAGGGTAGAGCGGGTTCCCCCGATGCCTCGGGGCCGTCCGGAAGTGAAATAATGGAAGACCTTCAAGAAATGGAAGGCTTTTTTCTACTGGTTTGGTTGCTGCTTTTTTGCTACAACAGTGCAAAGTTTCGTTGCACCCTTCGGAAATACGAAATCAAATATTGATTTCGTATTTCGTACTGCGACCTCCTCCAATGGATCTAAAAATATCCTTCTCCACCAAGTCTTGTAAATCCCTCGTGGCAGTAGCCTTTGATGTGTTGGCAATGGAAACATATTTTCGAGCGTTCATTCCTCCCTCAAAACCTTGATAGCCTTCTTCCAACATTCTACGGACTACTTTTTGTTGTCTTTCGTTGAGTTCGCTTTTATGTTGGTCGAAGAACTTGGTTTTCTTTAAGGTAAACTCGATTTCTTGTGCTGCATCTATTTGAGCATCGAGAACAGTTCCAACAAAATAATTTATCCAATCGGTAATTTCGTTGGAACGTTGAGCGGCTTTTAGAGCATCATAATAATTGTTCTTATTGCTTTCGATGGATTTGGAAAGACTAAACAAAACAGGACGGCCAATACTTTGGGAAAGTGCTTTTTCCGCAACAGCTCGGCCGATTCTTCCATTGCCATCTTCAAAAGGGTGTATGGATTCGAAATAGAGATGGGCAACGGCAGCTCTCAAAATTGGTTTCTTGATTTCGGTTTGAGATGTATTAAACCATTTGATAAATCCATCCATTTCTGCGGAAACTCTTTTTGATGGTAGCGCTTCAAAATGGACTATTTCCCTGCCAATACCTCCTGCTACAATTTGCATAGGTTCTATGTGGGTACGCCATTGTTGAATTTGAATTTGGGTGTTGCCTTTCATCAACATGGAATGCCAATTGAACAGCGTTTGATTCGTTAAGGGTTTTAGAAAATCATTGCGGACGGCCACCATCAATTCAGCCACCCCTTCTGCTCTTTTGTCTTTTGTTAAAGGCAATTCTGGATTAATTCCTAAGTTTCTCCGAATGGACGACATCACATCGTTTCGGCTCAAGTACTCCCCTTCAATTTCAGAGGTCTTTATGGCCTCAGAAACCATAAGGTTGATTGTGGCCTCTGTCTGCTCGGATTCTGAAAAGCCATCCAAAATGCCACTGATACGGCCCGTACGTTTCGCAAAATCATAGAGCATATCTTCAATAACATCGGTTTTGTATTGAAAATTAGGCCAGTCTTTTTGTTGCCAATTGTATTTCATGAGCCGATTAGAATACTTATTCGGCTCAAAAATGATAAAAATATGAGTAGAATATAAAATTTATTTGGTTCATTTATTCACGTTTGGTCTTAATAGTTAGCGAAAAAATCAAAACAACCGTTTTAATGAACTTTTCAATATTCACAGTATCTCCCTGTTTGAAAGTTTAATTTGACACTAGGGCGTGTTAACACTAATTGCATCGAAAATCAGGGCGATATAGATAAAGGCCGTGAACATGACGTCGAGTTTG
>CANMSB010000017.1 GCA_947500445.1 uncultured Flavobacteriaceae bacterium
AGCTGATCGTTTCAAATTGGGTATCCGTCAATTCCATTTAACAAAGATACCTATTTTGTGTTAACACGCCCTAGTTTTACCCTAGGAATCTTAATGAACAAGTTGATACATAAACCCATTTAATTCGGCCTACTAAAGGCTATTTCTGGGTTTTCAGCTTTTTGCTTCCTAAACAGTCGCTGTTGTTGTTTGACCGTCATGGTACTACCATCATGGCTCCACCCCGGAGGACCAAAAATATACATGAACTTATGGGACCATTTTGGAGATTTTTTGGTGTCGTTCCAAATATCCTTGAATTCGTGTGTCAAAATCACTAGGGGATTGTAGGAATCCGGAGCGTGGATTACCCCAAACTTAACTTCCACGTCATCATCCAATTCTTTCCAGGTACCGAACAACTTGTCGAAGATGTTCAAAAAACCCCCATGATTTTTATCCAAATACTCCACATTTTGCGAATGGTGCACCTGGTGCATGGTATGCGTGTTAAATATTTTTTCGATCCATCCCATTTTTGGGACGTATTTGGAATGTAGCTGAAACTGCCAAAACGATTCTATGGCCAAACAGAAAATCACCACTTCCACAGGGAAACCTACGGCCGGCATCCACATATAAAAAAACGGTTTGTACAACAACGTAAACCAACCGTTTCGAATAGCCGTACCCAAGTTAAAGTGATCGGAAGAATGGTGCACAATATGCGCCGCCCATAACAGGCGTATTTCATGGTTTGCACGATGAAACCAGTAATAGGTAAAATCATCCGCCAATTGACAAATAAGAAAGATATACCAAGCATAACCAAAGGATTCATATCCCATAATGTTCATACGAACACCGTTAACCATTGGGTTGAACAGTTCGTAGGTGAAGTTGAAGACAACGATCAATACGGTAACCTTGACCAACGGACCCAAAATGGCCGAGCCGATACCCATGGCCCCACTGGCCATTAGATCTTTCCAAACGTACAGGTCTTCGTTATCGTGTGTTTTACTATACGTCAGTTCCAATAAAATAAAAGCTATAAAACAGGGTACTCCGTAAATGAGGGGGTTTGTTAAATCCATCCGGTAATTTAAATTTTGCTAAATATAGAGATTCTCCATTCAAAAAGAAGTAGTTGTTGAACAGTTAGGCGTGGAACTGCATAAAACAAAGACAAAACCATCAACAAACTAGGATTTCAATTTCTTTAAAAGTGCGTTTTGCTCCTTCATAAGCTGTTCCATGCTTGCGAGCAATTCAATATTTTTTGGTGTTTTCACTTTTTTGTCCTTAGGGTCGTCGGCCTGATCTCTAAACCGGTTGATTCCCTTTAAAACGATAAAAATGGTCATGGCGATTACGCCAAAATCCACCAGCACTTCTAAGAGTTCCCCATAGCCTATGGCAATTTCGTCCGCACTTTCCGATGCCGTCCGAAGTACCCATTTTCTATTGGAAAAGGATACCCCGTCCGTAATAAAGGCCAAGGGTGGCATTACGATCTGTTTTACGATCACGTTCACCACATTATTAAAGGCCGTACCGATAATGATACCGATGGCCATATCGATCATATTGCCCTTAACAGCAAAGTTTTTAAACTCGTTTATAATTTTTTTCATCTCCTTAGAATAACGTCAATGGGTTATCGTCATCATCCGATGCCTTGGATGCATCGTTACTTCCGGTATTGTCGGTTTTCGAATCCGGAGTCGCCCCATTTGGGGAATCGGCGACATTTTCTTCATCGACCACTTCTATTTCGGTAGGGGTCGGTAGTTCCGGAACAGTGTAAGGCAAAGGGTCCAAAGTATTAATTTCCAAAACTTTGTCCTTGGTCAACTGATTTCCCATGGCCGAAATTCCTTTTACGGCAATAAAATCGGCGACATCGATAACGAGATTTTCTTTTCGTTCTTGTCCTCGTTTCTTCGCAAAGACCACTTCAGCTTGGGGCCGATAATCGGTAAAAATCGTTTCCAAGTGGGATTTTGGATGGTCCGTAATAATCGATTCCTCCTTATCCGGATGTTCGATAAGAAACCTTTTCAGGTAAAACAGTTCCTTTTCCCCTTCCCAATGTATGGCGGAAAGCGGTTTTTTAGGGTCCCACTTTTCCAGGACTACCATGGTATCGCCAAAACGAAGTGTCAGTTCCGGTATTACGGTCTTTACCGCTCCGTTCTGATGTACGATGAGCAACCGGTCGTCCCCGGTAAATTCTCCCAAATACTCTCCTCTTTCATCGGCATTCAAGCGCTGTACCGTTTCATCGAACCAGAGCTTTCTAGGTTTGAGGGTAGAAATACCCTTCTCCTTTAATTCGATTCGTTTTACGCTGTATTTGGTAACGATATTTCCCTTGGAACCACGTCCTTTGATCAGTACATCGGCAAAATCGATATCCCATTTCAATTTTTTCACACTGCCCACTTGTCTGAGCAATACGGTAACCACCTCGGCCTCACCGTTGGGGTTTGCCGAAAAATAGAGCACATCGGTACCGGCCTTTCCCGTTCCCAACTCATAGGCCTTGTCCCTTGTAATACTGGTAACCGCAAAGCGCTTAATGTAGGTGGCACCACCCCTACCATCTTTATAGATCATATTATAAATGGTGCGTTTGTCCTTCTTTTTAAAGACCGCTACATGCAAAATGTTCTTGCCTACAAACGTTTTTGCCCCTACCCGGGTCACCATCATCTTCCCGTCCTTGGTAAACACGATAATATCGTCGATATCACTGCAATCGGTCACGTATTCGTCCCTACGTAATGATGTTCCTATAAACCCTTCTTCCCGGTTTACATACAGTTTTGTATTCCGGATCACCACTTTTGTAGCTTCGATATCATCGAAAATCCTTATTTCCGATTTTCGGTCCCGTTCTTTACCAAAAGTGTCCTTCAAACGGGTAAAGTAATCGATGGCAAAAGCGATCAAATGCTCCAGGTGGTGTTTTACCTCGGCAATTTTTTCGGCAAGGGTATCCAACTGTTGTTGCGCCTTGTCCAGGTCAAATTTTGAGATTCGTTTAATCCGGATTTCGGTCAACCGCACGATGTCGTCCCTTGTTACGGCTCGTTTCAAGTCCTTTACAAAAGGTTTTAATCCGGTGTCTATCGCGTTTAAAACACCTTCCCAAGTCTCTTCTTCCTCGATATCACGGTAAATACGGTTCTCTATAAATATCCGTTCCAACGAAAGGTAGTGCCATTGTTCTTCCAGTTCGTTCAACTGAATTTCCAATTCTTGGCGCAACAGTTCTACCGTGGCATCGGTCGAGCGCTTTAGCATTTCGGACACCCCAATGAACAGCGGCTTATTGTCCTCGATAATACAGGCCAAAGGCGAAATGGACGACTCACAGGAAGTGAACGCATACAGGGCATCTATTGTTTTATCTGGCGAAATACCGGATGGCAAATGCACCAGAATCTCCACATCGGCAGCCGTATTGTCCTCTATTTTTTTGATTTTTATCTTCCCTTTATCGTTCGCCTTTAGTATGGAATCGATTAAAGAAGAAGTATTGGTTCCGTACGGTATTTCATTGATAACCAACGTGTTTTTATCACGCTGTTCCATCTTGGCCCGCACTCTTACCTTTCCGCCGCGAAGTCCGTCGTTGTAGTTACTGACATCGATGATGCCCGAAGTCGGAAAATCGGGATACAGTTTAAAACGCTGCCCCTTCAGATGCTTGATGGAGGCATCGATCAACTCATTGAAATTGTGTGGAAGCACTTTGGTGGAAAGTCCGACCGCGATTCCCTCCGCACCTTGCGCCAACAATAACGGAAACTTCACGGGAAGGTTCACGGGCTCTTTTTTACGACCGTCGTAAGAGAGCTGCCATTCCGTTATTTTTGGACTAAAGACGACCTCAAGGGCAAATTTGGAAAGCCGCGCCTCGATATACCGACTTGCCGCGGCACCATCGCCGGTAAGGATATTCCCCCAGTTCCCCTGGGTATCGATCAACAGATCCTTTTGACCGATTTGCACCATAGCATCGGCGATACTCGCATCACCATGCGGGTGGTATTGCATGGTGTGGCCGACTACGTTCGCCACTTTATTGTACCGGCCGTCGTCCAATTCTTTTAAGGCATGCATGATACGCCTTTGCACCGGTTTAAAACCATCTTCAATGGCAGGTACCGCCCTTTCTAAAATAACATAGGAGGCATAATCCAAAAACCAATCCTTGTACATGCCGGAAACCCTGGTAAGGGCATCCTCTTGATCGGTCTGTTCGGTATCGGTTTCGTTTTCGCCGTCTACGGAACGTTCGGCAGATTCCTCATGCTCAGCGGAATTCCCGGTATCTTCAGGAGGTACGCCCATATCTTCATTGTCTTCCATTCGGAAAAGTCCGTATTAGTTTGGTTAGTATTGGTTTTCTTCGACTAGGTCTATTTCTACTTTAAGGTTTTCGATGATAAATTCCTGTCTGCTCGGGGTGTTTTTGCCCATATAAAAACGCAAGAGCTCCTCAATGGACATCGCCTTGTCGAGCATCACGGGCTCCAAACGGATATCGTCCCCGATAAAATGCTGAAACTCATCGGGAGAAATTTCCCCTAATCCCTTAAAACGGGTAATTTCCGGCTTGCCCTTTAATTTTTGGATGGCGTTACGGCGTTCTTCATCGCTATAGCAATAAATGGTCTCTTTTTTGTTACGGACCCGAAACAAGGGGGTCTGTAAAATGTACAGGTGGCCTTCTTTGATGAGTTCGGGAAAAAACTGTAGAAAAAAGGTGATCAGCAACAAGCGGATATGCATCCCGTCGACGTCGGCATCAGTGGCGATTACAATGTTGTTGTACCGAAGATCTTCCAAAGACTCTTCAATGTTCAATGCCGCTTGCAACAAATTGAACTCCTCGTTCTCGTAAACGATTTTTTTGGACATTCCGTAGGAGTTCAACGGTTTTCCCCGCAAACTGAATACCGCTTGGGTATTTACGTCCCTCGATTTGGTAATGGATCCGGAAGCCGAATCCCCTTCCGTTATAAATAGGGTGCTGTCCAACCTATTGTCTTTTTTCATATCGCCCAAATGCACACGACAATCCCGTAATTTCTTGTTGTGCAGGTTGGATTTTTTGGCGCGGTCCCTGGCCAACTTTCGTATTCCGGAAAGTTCTTTACGCTCCTTTTCGGCCATCATGATCTTGCGCTGTAACTTTTCGGCGGTTTCCGGATTCTTGTGAAGGTAATTGTCCAGATACTTCCCGACAAAATCGTTGATATAACTGCGTACCGTGGGGAAATTGCCACCCATTTCCGTGGAGCCCAGTTTGGTTTTGGTCTGGCTCTCAAAAACCGGCTCCATCACCTTTATGGAAACGGCACTGATGATCGATTTGCGAATATCGGAGGCATCGTAGCTTTTTCCATAAAAATCCCGGACAGTCTTTACGATGGCCTCCCGAAAAGCGGCTTGATGCGTACCGCCCTGAGTGGTGTGCTGCCCGTTTACAAAAGAATGGTATTCCTCGCTATACTGGGTCTTACTATGGGTAATGGCCACCTCGATGTCGTCCCCCTTTAAATGGATGACCGGGTACAACATATCCTCTACATTGTTGTTGTTCTCCAACAGATCTTTCAATCCGTTCTCGGAATAAAACTTTTCACCGTTAAAAACAATGGTCAGCCCCGGATTCAGGTACACATAGTTCCAGAGCATACGCTCCACATATTCGTTACGGTATTTGAATTTTTTAAAAATGGCTTCGTCGGGAACGAAGGTTACTTTGGTCCCTTTGCGCTTGGACGTTTCCATGGGGCCCTCTTCCAAGGTCAGGTCCCCTTTTTGAAATTGGGCCGTTTTTACTTTGTTCTCCCGGGAAGACTGTACTTCAAAAAAACTGGAAAGTGCGTTAACGGCTTTGGTACCGACCCCGTTAAGTCCAACGGACTTTTTAAATGCCCGGCTGTCGTATTTCCCTCCCGTATTCATTTTGGAGACCACATCGACCACTTTTCCCAAGGGAATTCCCCTACCATAGTCACGCACCTTTACCCTTTGGTCCTTGATGCTGATCTCTATTGTTTTTCCCGACCCCATCACAAATTCATCGATACAGTTATCGATTACTTCTTTTAATAGGATGTAGATGCCGTCGTCGGCCGAAGAACCGTCCCCAAGTTTCCCGATGTACATACCCGGACGCAAACGTATGTGCTCTTTCCAATCGAGCGAACGTATATTGTCTTCGGTATATTGGTTCTTTTCTGACATGCGAGGGGTTTTTCGAAAGTGTCGTTAAAGATAGTACGGCTTTCAAAAAGATAAAACCCCTTCACGTTAAAGTAATTAACAAACCGTGCGAAAAGATTGTTGATAGCGGTTGCTACACAACGTCTCGTATTTTAAGATTAATAATACCGCTTTTTGTGGTTTTTAACCTTTAAAAAAGGGAGCGCTATACGTTGAATCGAAAATGCATGACATCACCGTCCTGCACCACATAGTCTTTTCCCTCCACGCGCATTTTACCTGCCTCCTTCACCTTGGTTTCACTACCGTAGTTCTCGTAATCGTGATACGAAATGACCTCGGCACGGATAAACCCTTTTTCAAAATCGGTATGGATTACCCCTGCCGCCTGGGGAGCTGTAGCACCCACGGGGATGGTCCACGCTCGCACCTCCTTTTCCCCTGCGGTAAAATAGGTCTCCAGTTGCAACAGTGCGTATGCGCCTCGGATCAGTTTTGCGGAACCGGGTTCCGAAAGGCCAAGGTCTTCCAGAAACAGCTGTCGTTCCTCATAGGTGTCCAGCTCCGTAATATCGGCCTCCGTACCAACGGCAAGCACGACCACTTCGGCATTTTCGCCGGCAACCGCCTTCTTTACCGTATCAACATAGACGTTCCCATCAACAGCGGCACCCTCGTCCACATTGCAGACATACATTACCGGTTTGTCGGTGATGAACTGTAAAGGACGCACATATTCGGCCCTGGCATCTTCATCGACAGCAATGGCGCGTACCGAAGTTCCGGCTTCCAGCCCTTCTTTAAGCCGCAACAATATCGTTTCTTCCTTTTGGGCGTCCTTGTTCCCGGTTTTTGCCGCACGCTTTACCTTATCCAATTTTTTTTCTACCGTTTCCAGGTCCTTCAACTGCAGTTCCATATCAATGGTTTCCTTGTCCCGAATAGGATCTACGGAACCATCGACGTGTACGATATTATCATTGTCAAAACACCGGAGTACATGCAGTATGGCATCGGTTTCGCGAATGTTTCCCAGAAATTGATTGCCCAACCCCTCTCCTTTGCTGGCACCTTTGACCAATCCGGCAATATCTACGATTTCGACCGTGGCAGGAATTACCTTTTCCGGATTTACAAGACCTTCCAATTTTTGCAATCGCGCATCCGGCACGTTTACGACACCAATGTTGGGTTCTATGGTACAAAAAGGAAAATTAGCACTTTGTGCCTTTGCATTGGAAAGACAATTGAACAATGTGGATTTCCCTACGTTGGGCAATCCTACGATACCTGCTTTCATCGAATTGTATTATAAATTGAACGGTTGTGTAACTACTATGTGTAAAAAAAATGCGAAGATAAGAAACAACACCTCTAATGCCGCATAAAAATAGCATTGAGCCGTTTTGAAAGGTTTTTTAATACGTTCAAGCATGGTGGTGTAAACTGAGGATAAAAACAAACTAATGCTCATCACCAAAAACAATCGCTAAAATGAAGATTACCCCTCCGGATGCATAAATTTCTGCTTCCCTAAGAGGGTTTCTTCGGATTCTACCCGATCTTCATCGGGTACACAGCAATCAACAGGGCATACCGCTGCACATTGTGGCTCCTCATGAAAGCCCATGCACTCGGTACACTTATCCGGGGAGATATAATAAATTTCATCGCTGATGGGCTCCTGTACCTCGTCCGCATCGACCGCTTTGCCGTCCGGAAGCACTACCGAGCCTTCCAATGACGTTCCGTCGCTGTAACGCCATTCGTCGGCGCCCTCATAAATGGCCGTGTTCGGACATTCGGGCTCGCAAGCCCCACAATTGATACATTCGTCTGTTATGATAATAGCCATAATCGTCTTTTTCTGTAAACCGATATCGAACCCGGGCATCCCTTGTCGAATATCTTTTAGTTTGTACGCTGTTCAAGAACAACCTTACGCTTTACCTTAAAAATATCGCGCCGTAATCCTTACTTTTGAACAAAGGTAACCCCTAAAACATTTTTGCACAAGTATATGATCGACCAACAACCGACATTTAAGGCATTTGTAACACTTGGTTCATTTTTACGGGATTTTTGCAACGATCCCGCGGAAACATCGCAGTGGAAATCGCGATTGCAGGATGGAATACGTTTGGCGCGACAGCAAAACAAATGGTTTACCGAGGAAAATGTACATTTTGCCCTTCAAAATTGGGGTGACCTATTGACCGAAACGAAACTGACCGCTTGGCTGCAGGCTTATGACGCTAAGGCACCCTCGTTAGGAACGCCTAAAACCGTGGCCTTGATCATGGCCGGGAACATTCCGTTGGTGGGCCTACACGACTTCCTATGCATTTTACTTACAGGAAACAAAGCCCTTTGCAAACTTTCTTCGAATGACAGCGCACTGATCACTTTTATAGCGGATTACCTTATCCATGTAGAACCTTCACTTGAATCCAAAATCGAGTTTAAGGAAGGCACCATCAACGGCTTCGAAGCGGTTATCGCTACGGGAAGCAACAACACCGCTCGATACTTTGAGCATTACTTCGGCAAGGTGCCCCATATTATCCGGAAAAACCGGAATTCCGTAGCCGTACTTAGCGGTAAGGAAAGTACAGCGCAATTGAAAGGGCTCGGACAGGATGTTTTTCGCTATTTTGGTTTGGGGTGCAGAAGTGTATCCAAGTTATTTGTGCCAAAGTCCTATGATTTTGACCTCTTTTTTAAGGCGATCTACGCGTTTCACCCCATTGTCAACGAATTGAAATACGGGAACAATTACGACTATAACAAGGCGGTATACCTCATGTCCGAGTACCTTTTAAAGGACAATGGTTTTCTGTTGTTGAAAGAAGATACCGGCTATGCCTCTCCGATTGCCTGCCTGTTTTACGAGTATTATGAAAACACCTCAGATTTGGAGACCCGGCTTTCCCAAGACAGGGAACAACTACAATGTATCGTATCCGACGGCTTTCCAATGGAGTCGGTCGGTTTTGGCGAAACCCAAAAACCTTCGCTGGACGACTATGCAGATGGTGTGGACACTGTTGATTTCCTGTTGAAAATATAATGGAATTAGCGGCCGATTTCCGCAATACTTCCTTAGAAAATTAGCATCTTTAGCCTTTAAAAAATGAAACACCGCGCAAGACGCAACATGATTGGTTTTTTTGGCGACCGCGGTTTTTCTTTGAACTTGTTTCAATGTTGTTTGGGACCTAGAAAACCGGCTTTTGTGCCGTTGTGAAGTCATCTTTAGTGCTTATAACCGGGCTATGGTTTCTAAAAACGGCAAAACAAGTGCGTAAAATGGTATTGGTAGGGAAAAGAAAAGTTTAAACGAGTTCAATGAAGTGATTTAAACTTTTTGGATTGAAGCGATCCCGATGCTTCGGGACATGATTTTTTGCTCTTTTGAAGCCTTTTTTGAGTTGCATAGCAGGGCTATGGAAGGAAAAAAAGTCGAAAAAAGTGTGAAAAAGCATCATTTTTTAGCCAATTGAAAAAGTTTAAACCACTTCCGATACATAAATTTATAGGATAAACAATCGTTCGACATGAAAAAACACAATTTTAGCGCAGGACCTTGCATTTTACCCCAAGAAGTACTTTTAAAAGCTTCGCAAGCGGTTATGGATTTTAACGAGTCTGGCCTTTCCCTTATCGAGATATCACATAGGAGCCCCGACTTTGTCGCCGTTATGGAAAATGCCCGTGCTTTGGCGCTAGAACTGTTGGGGCTGGAAAACAAAGGCTACAAGGCGCTCTTTTTGCAGGGCGGTGCCAGCATGGAGTTTTTAATGGTCGCCTACAATCTTTTGGAAAACAAGGCAGGATATCTGAATACGGGAACTTGGAGCGATAAGGCCATTAAAGAGGCCAAACTGTTCGGAGATGTTGTAGAAGTGGGATCTTCAAAAGACGAAAATTTCAATTACATCCCAAAAGGGTATGCAGTTCCCGAGGGACTCGATTACCTTCATTTGACCTCCAATAACACCATTTTTGGCACCCAGATCAAAAAATTTCCGAAAACCGACGCCCCATTGGTGTGCGATATGAGTTCCGATATTTTCTCTAGGGAGCTCGATTTTTCAATGTTCGACATCATTTATGCGGGGGCACAAAAGAATATGGGACCGGCGGGCGCCACATTGGTTGTTATTAAAGAGGACGTTTTGGGCAAGGTATCGCGCAAAATCCCATCCATGATGGATTATCAGGTGCATATTTCAAAGGATAGCATGTTCAATACCCCATCGGTTTTTGCAGTATATACCTCAATGCTGACCTTGGAATGGCTGAAAAATCTGGGAGGTGTGGCCGCCATCGAAGAAACCAATGAAAAAAAGGCACAACTGCTTTATTCGGAAATTGACCTCAATCCCATGTTTAATGGGTATGCCAACAAAGAGGACCGTTCGAACATGAACGCCACCTTTACCATTGCCGACGAACGCTTAAAGGATACGTTCGACAAGCTTTTGAAAGAAGCGGGTATCAATGGACTGAACGGACATCGCTCCGTGGGCGGCTATCGGGCATCCATGTACAATGCCCTCCCCTTGGAGAGTGTCGGTATTTTGGTAGATGTGATGAGCGATATTGAACGAAAAGCCTAAACAAACGTACAACAGTGCCTATTGATGAACGGAAACATTTTTTGGGTTACTTTTTAGAACTACAATATGAAAATATTAGCAAATGACGGCATTTCCCAAAGCGGTGTCGACGCCTTGGAGGCGGCGGGTTTTACGGTAATCCTTACAAAAGTCGCCCAAGAACAATTACAGGCCTATCTTATAGAAAATGGCATTGTTGGGCTTTTGGTGCGCAGCGCCACCCAGGTTCGAAAAGAACTCATCGATTCGTGCCCCGACCTCAAACTTATTGGCCGTGGCGGAGTGGGAATGGACAACATTGACGTTGCCTATGCCAAAGAAAAAGGACTTGCCGTAATCAATACCCCGGCGGCATCTTCGGAATCGGTGGCCGAATTGGTATTTGCCCATTTGTACGGGGGCGTACGGTTTTTGTACGATGCCAACCGCGCTATGCCGTTAGAGGGAGATTCGAAGTTTAAAGCACTTAAAAAAGCCTACGCCAAAGGGAGCGAACTAAGGGGAAAGACCCTTGGGATCATCGGATTTGGCAGAATCGGCCAGGCTACTGCCAGAATAGCGCTCGGGGTAGGCATGAAGGTAGTTTATGCAGATCCGTTTTTAGCGCAAGTAACCGTTACCGTTCCCTTTTTTGATGGGCAGCAGCTGGAATTTAAGCTTAAGGCTACGGAGAAGGACAGGCTTTTGCAACAATCGGATTTCATAAGCGTACACGTTCCGGCACAAAAGGAATATGTTATCGGGAAAAAGGAGTTCGCACAAATGAAAAAGGGCGTTGGTATCGTCAATGCCGCGAGAGGTGGGGTACTGGATGAAGTAGCTTTGATAGATGCCATAGCGGACGGCACCGTTCGCTTTGCGGGACTCGATGTTTTCGAATCGGAGCCCAAACCGGAAATCCCTATTTTGATGCATCCCAGCATTTCGTTATCACCACATATCGGGGCGGCAACAGAAGAGGCGCAGGACCGGATCGGCCTAGAACTTGCCGCTCAAATTATTACGATATTGGGATAGTTCCAAGAATTTAAAGACCACTTTTTTTCCACTGTTCTTTTTTGTACATTACTCTAAATTAATAAACACTAAACTATTATGGCAGGATTATTAGACTTATTGGACAGCCCAATGGGAAAACAACTCATTAGCGGCGTGGCGGGACAAACCGGACAATCGCCCGAAAAGGCGGGAAGCGTTTTGACCATGGCCTTACCCGTGCTCATGGGCGCTATGAAAAGAAATGCATCGACCCCTGAAGGTGCGCAAGGACTTATGAACGCATTGTCCAATAAACACGACGGAAGTATCATGGATAACCTCAGTGGTCTTTTTGGAGGTGGTGTAGACGATTCCGTAATGAACGACGGTGCCGGTATACTGGGCCATGTGCTTGGAGAAAAACAACCGCAGGTACAAAATGCACTTAGCCAAAAATCAGGTTTGGACGCCGGTTCGATCGGTACCATCCTAAAAGTGGCGGCACCCATTTTAATGGGCTTTTTAGGAAAGCAGGCAAGCCAACAGAACGTTTCGAACGCAAACGGTATCGGCGACCTTCTCGGAGGTTTAATGGGTGGTGGCGACACTGCTGTTAAACAACAATCGCTGATCGAAAGCTTTTTGGATTCCGATGGCGATGGTAGCGTTTTGGACGATGTTGCAGGTATGGTACTCGGTAGTGGAAAAAGTAGCGGCGGTGGACTTGGAAGTCTTCTTGGCGGACTTTTTGGAAAGTAATACCATTTTAACTTTGAAATAGGAAGCCGTTCTTTTTTGGAACGGCTTTTTTTTGTACTTTAAAAAAGGAGAATGGGTATAATACCATCCTATTTATTTTTTTAATCGTTAAAGGCAAAAGCGAAGGAAAACAAGGCCTTATCACAACAAAACAACTTCCGTTAATATGAAAATTGCCCTTGGTTTTTCGTTAGTATTTCTTTTGGTCGCTATATTTCCCGGGTGTTCCGCTACCAAAAATACCGCTTTGAACATATCCGAGGAAGAAAAAACCGCCTTCACCCAAAGCGACGGCCAACAAGACACCGTGCTGCTAAGCAGCGACGCTACCGAATATGAACTCATTATAATCGAACCCGGTTTTAATACTTGGTTACAGGGCGTAGCTAGGCCAAAAGGCTTTTATTCACAATCCTTCTTGGAGCGACGCAACCTATTTTACGTGAATGCCTGGAACCAACGGACCTTGTCGCCGCAACGCTATGATCCGATGTTGTATCAAATGCAAATCGATTATGATTCCCGGATCGACTATGGCTATGATCTCAACTTTAAGCTATATAACTACTTTATCTATTTTCAGCGAAAATATAGACAACGTTTGGGGCCCTTTACCCCAAGAATCTAATATCTTTGCAGGCGAAATCGAACCATGGAAAAATTAAAGCAACGTTGGGGAATAGATTCCAACTTTCAAATCATCGTTATCTGTATCGTTTTTGCAATTACCGGATCATCCTCCGTATATGTGGCCAAGCCTTTCCTGCAATGGATAGGTCTTTCTAAAGCGGCCTTTCCCGATGGTATTTTAGGTGGATTTTTATATTGGACACTCCGTATTTTGTTGATATTCCCCTTTTATCAAGTACTGCTCGTCGTATATGGGTGGCTTTTCGGTCAGTTCAAATTCTTTTGGAATTTTGAAAAAAAAATGCTTTCCCGAATGGGACTTGGGTTCCTATTTAAATGAAATTGGGTTTTATTTAACATGGACCGCAAAACGGAATAGCTATTTTTGCCGCGTGAAACGTAATCGTTATTACATACAGATTTCATTTTTACTTCTTACCCTTTTACTGGTAAAGGTAACTTCCTTGCATGTTTACACACATGCGGAAGATTGCGATGCTTCCATAGAACAGTGCGCCATTTGTGATGTTGCCTTGGAAAACCAGCAGCCCCATCAACTAAGCGATAGCGTTTATGAATTCCGATTTGTGGATATTCCTATCGTCACTACAGTAAACTATGGCTATTGTAGTTTAAGTGAGTCACCCTTATCGCGTTTTTCCCTTTTTGGAAGACCTCCTCCGTTTTTAGGATAACTCCGTCTAAAGGAGTCCTTGTTTTGGGTACTCCGGATTTGTCATCCTAATTTTTCATGAATGAAACCCTTTTTTTTGTTCCTCCTGGCCCTATGGTCGGTGACACCTATTTTCGCGCAGGAATGCGATTATAGTATTCGCGGTGAGGTCATTGATTTTCACGATAAAACCCCGCTTTCGGAAGCGCTGGTATCCATAACCGGCACCGACAAATATGTTACGACCGATGCAAACGGTACGTTTCGTATCGGTATGTTGTGTCCGGGACCGCTGGAGCTGGAAATTTCCCATGCCGAGTGTACCTCGAAGTTTGTGTTCGTGCCAGCGGACCAAAAAAAACCGCTTAAATTATCGCTGGAACATCATCTAGAAGAATTGGAAGAGGTTCAGGTCACCGGGGACACCCAAAGAAAACAAACCGCTTCTTCCATTGAAAAAACGGTGCGTACGGAAACTATGGACCGTATGGCCGGGAGCAACTTGGGCGATGTACTGAAACAGCTTAGCGGGGTAGCTTCCCTGAACACCGGAGCGAACATAGTAAAACCGGTCGTACAAGGGCTTAGCGGAAGTAGAATTTTAATACTGAACAACGGGGTGCGCATGCAGGATATGGAATGGGGCGATGAACATGCCCCAAATATCGATATCAATGCCGCCGATCGGCTAACGCTGATAAAAGGCGCCGGCGCGTTGCAGTATGGTGGGGATGCCATTGGTGGCGTCATCATGGTCGCTCCGGAAAGGATTTTCGCAAAGGACAGCCTGTATGGTACTTTTTTGGCCAGCGGGGCCACCAACGGTAGGGGCGGCACAACTTCTTTGGAATTGATAAAGTCTTTTGATAATGGGCTCTTTTTTAAAGTTCAGGGATCGTACAAACGTCTCGGCGATTTGGAAGCACCCGACTATCTTTTATCGAACACAGGCGTTTCGCAGTTAGGAACGTCCTTGCAAATCGGAAAAAATGCCTTTCGGGAAGGATGGGAATTGTTCTATTCCTATTTCGATTCCGACATCGCCATATTAAGGGCATCCCATATCGGAAACGTGGACGATTTGATCACCGCCATCAACAGTCGGCAACCCAATGTCATCGACCCTTTCAGTTATACCATCGACAACCCCCGCCAAGAGGTAAGCCACCATTTGGTAAAAGGAAAGTATTATCGGCGTTTTGAGGGCTTGGGGAGATTGACGCTTCAATACGATTTTCAGAGCAACCAACGCTTTGAATACGATTTGAGAAGAGGGGACAGAAGAAACATTCCGGCCATTGACCTAAAATTAAATACCCATACGTTCAATGCCGATTTTAAAGCGGACGCCAATTCAAAATGGGAAAGCCGCTTTGGAATAATGGGGCGCTATCAGCAGAATATTGCCGATCCCTCCACCGGGGTACGCCGATTGATTCCCGACTATGAAAAATACGATATGGGCCTTTTTGGCACTACTTTGTATACCCTTTCGGATGCACTGGTACTGGATGCGGGATTTCGGTATGACTTTACCCGCATCGACGCTAAAAAATTCTATCGTCTTTCGCGTTGGGAAGCACAGGGGTACAATAGCGACTTTGAAGACATTATCATAGAAGATTTCGGGTCTCAACTACTCACCAACCCGGTACTCGATTATCATAATTTTTCGGGCACCCTTGGCGCGGGATATCAACTCGGAAACGAGAACGAACTTCGGGTGAATTATGCTTTTTCGCAACGTGCACCGAACCCATCGGAACTCTTCAGTGAAGGGCTTCACCATTCGGCCGCCCGCATTGAACTGGGCGATTTACGGATCAAAAGCGAAACCTCCCATAAACTAGGGATTTCCTTAGAGAAAAGTGTCGCCGACTGGGGCTACACGCTGGTGCCCTACATCAATCAAATCAATGATTTTATGCTTATAGAGCCAACAGGGGCCGAATTTACCATACGGGGCGCATTCCCGGTCTGGAGCTATCGTCAAACAGATGTTGTAATGGCAGGGGTCGATGCTTCCATATACCGACAATGGTTGCCCAAATGGAGGAGCGAGCACCAATTTTCCTTTATTAAAGGTAGAGACGAGACCTTGGATGGACCAATCATTAATATGCCTCCGGTCCAAATTCAAAACCAACTGGTGTACCGAAATCCCGAATGGCAGCACCTGCGCGTTGCGCTCGATAGCAAGTATGTGTTTCGGCAAAATGAGTTTCCGTCCAATATTAGCGTATTCTCGCCGCAAAGTAATGAAAACGTGGTTTTGGACATTAACACGCCCCCACCCGCCTACCATCTTTTAAACCTGGATATTGAAACGCGATTTGACCTGTTTAAAAAGAAGGATTTGACCGTAGGCCTGAGTATATCCAATGTAATGAATACCGATTATAGAGATTACCTGAACCGCTTGCGTTTTTTTGCCGACGACCTTGGCAGAAATTGGGCACTGCGGTTCATATGGAGCATTTGAATTTTAATTTGTTAATATAAACCCTTTTAAAACAACACCTATGAAAAAAGTACCCTTTTACGCAATTATGACATCCTTGGCATTTATGGCAGTAAGCTGTAGCAGCGATGACAACGACCCGGAAGAAGTGCTGGAACAAGAAGTGATTACCACAATGACGATCACTTTAACACCTTCCGAAGGCGCAGCTGTTACCCTTCAGTCCCGAGACTTGGACGGTGATGGCCCCAACGTTCCTGAAATCAATGTTTCTGGGCCACTCACGCCAGGGGAAACCTACACTGGTACAATTGTGTTACTGAACGAAACGGAATCTCCCGCAGAGGACATTACTTTGGAAGTAACGGAAAAAGCTGACGAACACCAATTTTTCTATGGCGTTTCCGGAGGCTTGGACGTAACCACCGAATACACCTCTTTCGACAGTGACCAAAACCCTTTGGGAACAGCGTTCAGCATTACTACGGGAGAAGTGAGCTCAGGATCGGTTTTATTTACGTTACGACATGAGCCCAAAAAACCGAATGACGGGAGCTTGGCCGATGCCGGAGGAGAAACCGATATCGCGGTAAGTTTCGATCTAAGTATCGAATAACGATATCGAAAAACACATTAAGCATTACAGTGCTTTAAAAATGCGATTTATGTGCTATAGGGGAGTCAAAAAAAGACTAGGATCTGTCCGCTGTGACAATCGGTTTTTGCTTGGCTCCCTTATATAAATACGTATAACACCACATAATCGTAAAGGTGGGAACGATGTCCAATCCCGGAACAATCTCTTCGATAAAGGTTACAAAACCTGCTATCTGCCCCATTTTTCCTTTATACATCCTGGTCATTAACCATCCGGCAACCGGCGCCCAAATGACGTCTGCAAAATCACCTATGAACGGTAGTGCGAAGGATAAGGTTCCAATGGCATCAAAACAGAGGCCCAGGAATAAGTGTTTGTATTTGTTTGAATTTGTGTTACTCATAAAACGTACTATTTATGTCGATATATAGTACAATAAAGATGCCAAAACCAAATATAGCCCCTTCCTTACTACTTCACAGAAGAACGGTCCATGGGTTTAAAACGCGCGATACGAGCTAACGGCGTTACGAAAGGTTGGAACCCAAAAGTTTAAGGAACTCGTTTCTGGTTTCTATTTTTTCAAATTGTCCTCGAAATCCCGAAGTGGTGGTTACCGAATTTTGTTTTTGCACCCCGCGCATCATCATGCACATATGAGAGGCCTCGATTACTACGGCTACACCCTTGGGTTTCAAGGTATCGTTGATACACTCTAAAATATCATGGGTCAGCCGTTCTTGTACCTGCAAACGTCTTGCAAAAACATCGACCACTCTTGGAATCTTGCTCAACCCTACAATATGTCCGTTTGGAATATAGGCGATGTGGGCCTTCCCAAAAAACGGGAGCATATGGTGCTCACAAAGGGAATACAGCTCAATATCCTTGATTATGACCATATCGTCATATTCTTCCTTGAACATCGCCCCTTTAAGAATATCCACGGCATCCTGTTTGTACCCTTGCGTTAAAAAAAGCATTGCCTTTGCCGCACGTTCCGGGGTCTTTAGCAACCCCTCCCGCGAAACATCTTCACCGATTTCATCAATGATTCCAGCAAAACGGTCTTTAACATCATTGGTAATTTCAAGATTGTATTCTTCTAAATTTCGGTACGGGGACATAGTTGTTTTTAATTTTGTTTATCTATTTAAAGTAAAGATTAAACAAAAAGTTTGATCTTCCACTTTTCACGGCAAATTTAACCTTTTATTATGATGTGGTCACAAGCCAGTAAAATTGTGTTTCCATGCTCTTGGCCCGTTCTATTCCTTGGAACATTCATTAATGACCGAAACTGCCACAAAAGCATCCCTTTCATAGTGTTTTGAGTTTTAGCGGAGCATCGGGACCATGCCCAAACCAAAAAAACATCCTGTTTTTATGGCATTTTTCAACTCTCCCGACAAAGTTCTAATGCGTAAACCGGGTTAAAAAGGTATTTTTGTATCGTCTTTCCACAAAAAACCATATCAAAGTAGTTTAGCCATCTTATGATTAGAGCGAGTAATATTCAAAAGTTTTATAATGATTTAAAGGTACTAAAGGGTGTTGATCTGCATATTGAAAAGGGTACCATCGTTTCTATTGTGGGAGCCTCGGGTGCCGGAAAGACCACTTTGCTACAAATATTGGGCACATTGGATGTACAGTCCAACAAAAAGGATAGTGCGTTAAGCATAAACGGAATCGATGTCACCCATCTCAACGATAAGGAACTCGCTAAATTTAGAAACGAACATATTGGATTTATTTTCCAATTTCATCAATTATTGCCGGAGTTCACCGCTTTGGAAAATGTGTGCATACCCGCTTTTATAAAAAAGACACCGAAAGATAAAGCCGAGAAAAGGGCCATGGAACTTCTTGACTTTTTGGGCCTATCGGAACGCTATCATCACAAACCCAGCGAGCTTTCCGGAGGTGAACAACAACGAGTGGCCGTTGCCCGGGCACTGATCAATGGCCCCTCGGTCATTTTTGCGGACGAACCGAGCGGTAACCTGGACACGGAAAGTGCCGACAACCTGCATCAACTCTTTTTTAAATTGCGCGACGAGTTTGGGCAAACCTTCGTTATCGTCACCCATAACGAACATCTTGCAAATATGGCCGATCGTAAATTTACAATGACCGATGGCCACATCAGCAGCACCACCAAGGTTGTCGCCCCTGAGGTTACTTCAGGGCAAAACGGGCCGCAACCCTTGAACCAATAGTATGCTAGGTACATTTTTGGCTTTTCTCAAAAAACCTGTCTATGAGGAGGATCCCAATCGCGATTTTTCTTATCGGATTACGGTTTTTTGGCGCTTGTTGGTGCTTGCCCTGCTATTCAGTTTTGTATTCGGTATATTAAACGCCGGTTTGAAACAAACGATGGGGCTCGATCTCGGAAAACATGCCATAGACGATTTCATGGAACGTTATTCCCCCTGGTTGCTGCTGCTTGCCGCCGTAGTATTGGCTCCGGTATTGGAAGAGTTGGTCTTTCGCGGACCGATGGCCTTTTTTAAAAACAGCCGTTTTTTTGGCGTTCTTTTTTACGTACTTACATTGGTCTTCGGGTTTTATCATATTACCAATTTCGAATGGAGCAGGGAAGTTTTTCTTTGGTCGCCCCTACTGGTAGCCCCCCAGCTAAGCGTAGGTCTTTTTTTGGGATTCCTGAGGGTGCGGTTCGGACTCAAATGGGCCATCGCACTTCATGCGGCTTACAATCTGGTATTGATAGGCCCGTTGGTACTCCTACAACTTTTTGATATTGAACTCGGATAAACCTGAATATGAACAAAAAGGAACTAAAGGCGTTTTTGGACCTAAAAGTAGCCCAATACAACCATCCGAAATTTTTAGAAAGCGACCCGATACAGATTCCCCATCGGTTCACGCTGAAGGAAGACATTGAAATAAGCGCATTCCTTACCGCGACCATTGCATGGGGCAATCGAAAAAGTATTATCACCAATGCCCTTAGGCTTATGGAGCATTTGGGACAGGCGCCGACCGATTTTGTAATGAACCACACCAATAAGGATCTTGAGGGGTTACGACCGTTCGTGCACCGTACGTTCAACGGTGACGATCTTATTTATTTTATGGGCAGTCTACAAAACATCTATAACAACCATGATGGTCTGGAAGGGATATTCTCCAAAAATCCTCAAAAAGGTACCCTGCAACCGGCCATTGCCGAATTCAAGAAGGTTTTTTTTGAACTTCCCCATGCGCAACGCACCACTAAACACGTTAGCGACCCGGAAAAAGGATCGGCAGCCAAACGCATCAATATGTTTTTGCGATGGATGGTGAGGGACGCCAACACCGGGGTCGATTTTGGGCTCTGGAAAAAAATTGAGCCCTCCCGATTATCCTGTCCTTTGGACGTCCATTCCGGAAATGTCGCCCGAAAGTTAAAACTCTTAAAGCGCAAACAAAACGATGCCAAGGCCGTTCGGGAACTTGATGACAACCTTAGGGAACTAGACCCCATTGATCCGGTAAAGTATGATTTTGCGCTCTTTGGACTTGGCGTTTTTGAAAAATTTTAGGCCCTACAATAAATCGACCGGAAGTAGTACACGGTCAACAATATGTATGGTTCCCCGTCCTATATTTATATCGCCCTTAATTGTTTTTGATGTTTGACCGGTTTCGTCGATCAGACTAACGAACGTTTCTACCGATACGCTTAACCTTCCCCCTTGTTTCATTGTCAACGACTGTTCCCGTGATAGGGAAGCAACTGTTTTTCTTTGTCCAACGATACAATGGTATTTTAAAATTTCCGCTAAAAGTAAAACCTCATCACCTGTTCTAAAATCCCGTAAACCGGAATATCCGTCCATGTTTTCCAACAAAAAGGATACCGCTTCGTTCGATGGAAGAAAAAGGGTAAACTCCTTTTCCCAGATGTCCCTCAAGTGACTTCCCAATAGGGTGGTTATGGTGAGTGCTTCCCGAAGCTCCAAATCCATATCGGACATTAGGTTCAGTATTTGTTGTTGGGTTCCATTCCCCATTTCCTGAACTACCGATAATGGTATCAAAAGTCTATCGACCAGGTGTACATAACCGTTATCTGCCTTGATATCGGTGGTTGAAATCATTGTTTACAAACCCGTGGCATCGATCACTACGTATCCATTGGGTTTCCCCAAAAGCTGCAAACTATCGGCCTCGGAAAGGGTCGCATGGGCTGTAGTGCTAAATTCAGCTGCAGGCAGGGACTGTGGTAGGATATGATACATGAGTATTTTTCGCAACAATGCTATTTCGCTTTCCGTATCAATATCCTCCAAATTAGAAATGGCCTCCCCAAGAAAGGGGAATAATGCTGTCAACACGTTGTTCTCCGGAGCAAAAAGGGTATACGTTCCGTCCTGTCTAAGCAAGTTTTCCAAACCCGTCAGTTCCAAGGCTTTTTGCAACAAGGAGAACTCTGGTTTTTTGGTCATCAGTTCCCCTATGGTTCCCCTATTGGTATCCGAAGGATTTCGGACAAGATCGACCAATTCTTGTGGAATCAAAATTTTATCGACAATGTGTAAACTGCCGTTTGCAGCTTTGCGGTCGACCGCTACGAAATTCGCGTTAGTGTCACTGGCATCAACAATGACGGTTTTGCCATCAACCCGTGCTGTTGCCAAAGCGTTCCCTTCCAAAAGCGTGGGCAAATCGCCGTTAGGGATATTGTTTAGGGAATATTCCGTGCCAACCACATGGTACAATAGTAGTTTCTCCAATAATTGAACCTCCAGAAAATTATCAAAGTCATCAAAATCCTCATATCCTTCCCCCAATGTTTCGAATAATTGCTCAATGGCCCTATTGGATGGTGCAAAAACGGTGTAGGGCCCCTCAGTGTTGAACCGATCTCTTAAACCCGCTTTGACCAAAGCATCGTTGAACCCGGAGAGTTCTTCCGAAGTTTCGATCAAACTGGCCAAGGTTTCTTGGGGAAACAACGCTTCCGCTACCCTTTCCGGAATCAAAACTTTGTCGACGATATGCAATATGCCGTTTGAAGCCAATATATCTAAATCCGTAAGTTTCCCGAGTTCATTGCTTTCGTCAACCAAATAAATAGCCTCGCTTACCGCAACCTTAAGGGTATCCGATAACGCCGTTTTTAATATCGCCCCGTCCGTAAGTGCTTCGCTTTCTTTTTGGGCCGCCGTTACCACATGATACCGTAAAATTTCAGAAAGTAACCTTTTCTCATTTTCCGTATCAAAATCTTGCAATCCGCCAAAGGCTTCCAGGCGTTCAAACAAATTTGTCCATGCCCGATCGGAAGGGGCAAAAACCGTTTGTGATTTGGTATTTCCAATGACCTCCGTAAGGGAAGGATCGTTAGCCAATGCAGCTGAAAAAACCTCGATTTCCGGAAGTGAAGCGACTACCGATATGATATCCCGCAACGACTCCCCATCCGGTTCTGGAACGCTAGGTGCGGAATCATCATTTTTGGAACAACCATTAGAAAAAATGAACAAAAGCGACAAGGCTACGGCTTTTGTAATCGTTAAATAAGTATGCTTTCTTTTCATGGTAAAGGTGCTTTTTTAATGTTATCTGTCCGTTCAATACTGGTTGTCACCAGTTGCGGTAGTGGCTCATCTACCTTGGTATCCGAGAGCGTCTTCACGAATGCGACCAGGGCATCCACTTCATTGTCGGTAAGCTGTAGTTCATCGAAGGGTAAGGTTTGGTGGGGCAGGTCGAAGCCCAATCCCGCTCCTCCCCCTTTATTGTAAAAATCCATCACCTCATGTAAGGTGGCATACGCACCATTGTGCATGTATGGAGCGGTAAGGGCACTATTACGAACCGTTGGGGTCTTGAACATTCCCATATGCAGCTCTTCCTGATATTGCGAAAAGAAGCCAACATCGGTATCGAGTTTGTTATTTTTGGCCGTTTGAGCCACGCCGATCACCTCTTTCTCCGTTTCGTTATAAAAAGGGGGCACCGTACCATTGGTCAAGGGCATAAAGTGGCAGGTAGCGCAAAGTGCCTTGCCCATAAAAAGATTCATCCCCTGTTGTTCCTCGGCCGTAAAGGTATCTTCTTCGCCACGCATGTTACGGTCAAATTTGGAGTTAAAACCGTTCAACGTGGCCACGTAGGCGGAGATGGCCCGTACCACTTCCCTATTTTTTTGGGGGATTTTGCCATATGCCTTTTTAAACTGTTCCGTATACGTGCTGTCGCTCAAAATGGCATCTGAAAACTGATGGATCTTGGTATTGAACTCTTTTTCGTTTTCAAAGACCGCACTGATCTGATTTTCCAAGGTCGGGGACCGACCGTCCCAAAAAAAACTTCTTTGAAAAATGGAGTTCAACAATGTCGGTGTATTCCTCGATAGCGGCCTTCCCTCATTATCGACATTTACGGCAAGTCCGTCAGCGTATGCCTTTTCGGGCCGGTGACAGCTAGCACAGGCCATCGTACCATTGGACGATAACTTAGGGTCAAAAAAAAGCTTTTTCCCTAAAGCGATCTGGGTGTCTGAAGGATTTCTATGGGTCGGCGGAACAAAGTAATCGGTATTCCAGGTATCCGTCTCAAAGAACGTAACGGCATCAAAATTGAACGGTTTGTTGTTTACCCCTTCCCAAAGTCCGCTAGCCTTTCGAATGGCCACCCAATCCCTTGTGATCGGATTCATGTGTTCCCTTATAAAAGTATACCGATCAAACGTTTCAAACGCTGTATTGCGCTCGATAAAACGAACCGCCCGAGCAATATGGTCTTTAAACTGGCGGTCCAATTCCGGTCTGCGTTCCTGTATAATGGACGCAATGCTTTTTTCATATACTTCTTTTAGTGCATCCAACGAAACGGCACTCTCGGCAATTCCCAAATGACTTACAGGGGTATCGAAGCCGGATATGCCAAAACTGATGATCCGCAACAACTGTTGGTGGCTCGCAATAAAAAAACGTTGTGTATTCAATGGTTTCTCGCGGACAGTGGTGGCAAGGTTTACCAGAAGTCCCCTTGTAAGCGATACCTCCTTTTCGAAATCCTGTTGGGAAACCCCTCCATCAAAAATACTTTCGGCTATTTTTTGAAGCCCAAAAGGTTCCAACACCTTGCCAGTATCCTCCAAATATACCGGAAGTGCCGGTCCATTTGCACGATGCCCGATGGGCGGGTTCAAATAGGAAGCATAGGGTTCCGCTTTTTTAAAGGCAATTCGCAGTGCTGCAAAGGTTTTTTTGGTATCCGGATGGGTAACGGGTTTTTGTAACAGCAGATCGATCAATCGCAAACACTCGTCCATGTGTACTTTGTAATACGTATGCGCCGCACTCCAATCAACGACTTGCCCGCTGAGGAGCGTAGTTACTTTTTCCTCTTTGCAAGCGGTTAAAACTGTACAGATGCACAGGACCAAAACATATGTTTTTTTCATCTGTTTTAAATTTTATAGTTTGCTGAAAATGAATAAACTAAAAGTTAATGCTCATTCCACAGCGTTTTGTATGTGGGATAAGGTATCAGCAACAGCTGGTTCCCCCGGTTTTAAAAAAGTTCAAAAGCCCCCATCATATCGACAGGGGCCTTAAACAAACACTTGAAGCACTATCTCGGCAGTCCTCTTAAAAGCACGATCTGACCACCTTGATCGTCTTCCCTAGCTCCGTTGGCAATGGCATCGGGGCGGGTTTCCATATCATGGCCGTCTACATTTTTAAAGTCATCGCTTTCCCAATAATGCGGTTGTAGGTTCAGTATGAAAGTATCCGGTTCCCCGACCTTGTCGGAAATATCGATCAAAGCGCCATATTCACCACTAAGACCCGTACTTCCTGTAGGATCTAAGTCTTGACGGACGACCATTTCCAAGACGACCTTATTGTTCTGTCCGTTTAGGTCGGATTGATAGATAAAGGCCGAATGCCCCCTATCAAAAGAATTTGGATCTTCTTGATAGTATACAAAGTTTTCGGTCACACAAATGTTATCGGGACTTTGAAGACTGGCCACATTACCATCGGCATTGTTGGTATCCGTATTCCCGCTTACAATTTGGGTGAGCTTTCCAGTGAACGGACTATGGTCATCCAAACTTAGTCGATATACCGTTCCCCAGTCGTTATAGGTACCTCTTCCCGGTCCCCTTCCGGTAACCGCAAAAAACACGTTTCGGGCATTGGCATCGGTTCCTTTTTGATAATCTACATCTTCAACCCGCATAAAGGCAGAGGCTCCTACAGCTACACAGGCATCTTCCATTTCACTCTTGGTAAGCTGTTTTCCGTCTTCTATTTCTACAAACTCCACGTCGTAGGTAACTCCATAATCCAAGTTGCTTTCGTTATAAATGGTGCCGGGGACAACTTCGGCAACCCCACCTTGGCCATCGGATACCTGTTTGAACTTGAGTACATAAATTTTTCCACCGTACAGGTCGGCATCCCCATTTTCGGAATAGTATAGCGTAACCTGTCCTTCAGAACCGCTGGAATCATCGTCGCCACCGATAATAACGGTTCGTCCGTTGTAGGCGCCTTCAGGTAAGGGCACGGCGTTTTCCCATGCAAATTCTCCCAAGGCATCCAGTCCAAAGTCTGCGGTGGGGGTCGGCGTGTCCACGTAGGGGTCAATTCCCTTGACATCGTAGTTAAAACTTTCGGAAGCGGATAGAAAAAGGTCTCTAGAGCCACCATGTATGGCCGCTTCCCACATGGTTCCGGAGCACTGTCGTGCAAAATCGGCCACGCCTGAATTCAGCAACCAATCGCCACCAATGGGATTGAAATTTTTATCCAACTTAATGCGCGACACCGCGTAATCGTCCTCGGCGTTGGTTACATAAATATAGCCATCCCCATCCTTTAACAGGCCCGCACCGTCTTGGGCGCCCACCAATCGAAAACCATCTTCCAATACGTCGCTAGAACTCAAAATGGAATACGCATCCACATAGTTAAATTGAGGGGTCAGGGCGACCAAGGGATCTAAATTCGATTTGTTTTCAAAAATTGTCCCGGACTCATCCTCTCCGGGACCATCACCGATGAAATCATCAACGAACTCGCAAGAACTAAAGAGTACCACCCCTGCGCCGAGTAGTATTTTTTGTACTGTTTTCATAAAAGCGTTTTTAGGTTTTAATATGATCCCAAAACTACCGTAGCACTTTTATGAAGAGGTTAGTGTAACATTTTTAAACATTTAGCGCGGCTTTACCAAATGGTTACTACGTAAATTCTGTGTAAAACCAATGAACCCTTTTATTTAAATTAAAGTTAAAACAATGAAAATCAACGCTTTAAAATTTAAGCTTGCTACAGTAAGCCCATCTTATACCATTTTTGCTTTGAAATTACCCAAATAAAAAGCCGCCATTTTTTGCTTGGACGAAAAAGAAAAATCAAGCATAGCAGTAGCTACGGTTGTTTTTTATTTTGAAGGATTAGTGGAAAAGGGCAATTTTTAATGGGTAATTTCAAGGTAGAAATGGTATTATCTTCGTTTGGGTCCCGCAAATCCTGCGATTTCCCTACTGTACGGGTATCGGTTTCTATAAAAATTATCGACTTCGAAATCTTTTGCGACAAAAACCTTAATTTCGTGGAAACCGTGAATATCCCAGTCGACCATATCCAAACCTTAGGCCCAGATCGTTTTTGTGATATTGGTGTTCATCTCCCTATGTTGTATTAAATGTTTACCGCAATACCATAACACTATGCCCTTAAAAAACGTTTTGAACACTTTGCGAATCATTCATGGCGCACTGACCATGGGGCTTATAGTATTTACCCTTTTCGTCTTTTACCGAGCAAACAGTTTTATTGCCAGAATGGATAACGAGGACTTTTTCACATATTTGGTTCCCTTGGGCGGGGCAATAGGTTATTTTTTAGGCAAATGGCTGTTCACAAAGCAGGTTTCCGTTATAGCAAAAAACGAGCCCTTGAATACGAAACTTGCTAGGTACCAGTCGGCATCGTTGATCAAATTTGCCCTTTTGGAAGCACCGGCATTTTTGGCCCTTTTTGCCTATTATCAGAACGGTAACGCACTGCATTTGACCATAGCCCTGTTTTTGATTACTTATTTGGTTTTTCAGCATCCTACATTAAAGCGGGTCATATCCCATTTGGACTTGGCCAAGGACGAAATACAACAATTACAATAAAAATAATTTGTAGCGCCGACGAATTATAGGATAACATCTAGTAGAGACAACATGAGAAGACTTAAAATTTTACTGCTTTCGGCCATGTTCGGAAGTACTTTGGCCACTAATTTAATGGGGCAGGACTGGCCCAACCTGAAAGCGTTCGAAGCGGACAATGCGGCCATAGGCCCGCCCAAAGAGGGTGAGAACCGTGTTGTTTTTATGGGGAATTCCATCACCATAGGTTGGTTGGAGGCCCGACCGGACTTTTTTAAGGGCAAGCCCTATATCAACCGTGGTATCAGTGGGCAAACCACGCCACAGATGCTTGTACGCTTTCGGCAAGATGTACTGGACCTCTCCCCAAAAGTAGTGGTACTACTGGCAGGCACCAATGATATCGCCGGAAATACGGGTCCCTCATCCCTAAAGATGATCATGGACAACATCCGATCGATGGCCGAACTGGCAAAGACGAACGGCATTAAGGTCGTCCTTTGCTCCGTATTACCGGTGTACGACTATCCTTGGAAACCCGGTCTGGAACCTGCCGAAAAAATTATACGTTTAAACAAGATGATCAAGGAATATGCCCTTGCGAACGACTGCCAGTATCTGGACTATTTTTCCGCTCTGGTCGACGATCGCAATGGACTGCCCAAGAAGTATGCGGAGGACGGTGTGCACCCTAACGGGGAGGGTTACCGTGTGATGGAACCCTTGGTGACCGAGGCCATTACCACCGCTTTGGAATAGGAGAACGGAATGAGTAACTTCACCCTATCATTAAGGACTAATTTTCATGGCAACGATCGAAGATTCCGAAAAACGATATGATACCATCATTGTAGGTTCCGGTGCGGGCGGTTTGGCGACGGCCATTTGCTTGGCACGTGCGGGACAACGGGTTCTCGTATTGGAACAGCACGACGTTCCAGGCGGATGGTGCCATAGTTTTTACCTCGATGGCCATCGTTTTACCCCCGGTGTCCACTATGTAGGGCTTTTGGGCGAAGGACAGGCGACCAATAACCTTTATCGAGGTTTGGGCATTGCCAATGACCTCGTTTTTTTTAGAATGAATCCGGATGCCTATGAACATGTATGGGTCGGGGAAGAACGCTTTCATTTTCCCGCTAATTTTGATGGTTTGATCGCCCGGCTCTCCAAACGTTTTCCCAAAGAGAAAAAACGCATCTCAAAATACTTGAACCTCACCCGAAAAGTAAGTGAGGAACTTTACTCCCTCCCCTATATCAAAGGTTTTTGGCAAAAGCTCACACTGCCCTACCGTACCCGCCATTTTGGCAAATACGGTCTTTTTACCTTGCGCCGTGTTATCAACTGGCATATAAAGGACCCCTTATTGAAAAACATACTGAACATCCAATGCGGGGATCATGGGGTACAGCCCCGAAAAGCCGCTTTTGTATTACACTGCGCGCTAATGTACCATTATTTCCAAGGAGGCTATTATCCCATGGGCGGCGGTGGGGCATTGATCAAAGCGATGACCAATGCCATTAAAAAACATGGTGGGGAATTGCGAACGAGTACATCGGTGTCAAAAATTTTATTGGAAACCAACGGTAAGCTTAAAAGAGCTGTAGGGGTGCAGCTAAAAAATGGCCAACAGTTGTTTGCCGACCGCATCGTATCCAATGCAGATGTCGGCATTACCTATAACGACTTGATCGGAACCGAGCATTTGAGCAAAAAATTGCAGAAAAAACTGGCCAAGACCAAGTATTCCTGTACTTCTTTAATGCTCTTCCTTACAGTAACCATGGACGTACGGGCGGCCGGACTCGATTCCGGAAACATTTGGATGATGCCAAACCGGGATGCCGACGATTTTTATGATGAAATGCTACAGGCCGATATTCGCAAAGGAAAAGCTTTTGAAGGCATGTTCATCAGCTGTACCACGCTGAAAGACCCAGCTTCTTTTGATGGAAAACACCATACCTTGGAAGCGATTACCTTTATCGATTATACCACTTTTGAGCAGTTTAAAAACGAAAAAGAACAACGGTCGCAAGCGTATTTAGAACTGAAGGCCCGTCTTACCGAAAAAATGCTTTGCGGCCTTGAAAAAGTTCTTCCAGGGGTGCGTGGGCACATTGTACAACAAGAGTTGGGCACTCCCGTAACCAATGAATATTATGTGAACACCACAAGAGGAAACGTTTATGGTACCGAAAAGAGCTTAAAACACATCGGTCCGTTTTCCTACCGATCTAAAAGTGAAATCGAAGACCTTTACCTCTGCGGTGCAAGTATTCTATCCCATGGCGTGGCGGGTGCCTCCCATTCCGGTGTGGAAACCGCAGCCATCATCCTCGGGTGTGATGCCGATTCGCTAAAAGCGCCTCAGGAAGATCAACACCTGCGAATATACGAGGCGGAGGACGCCACGGCATATCCGGAATGGATGCTCAAAAAAATGGCCGTGAAAAAAGCAAGGGCCCTTGCCAAAAATCCCGATAACACCGTAGTCCGCTAAGTTTGAGGAGCACACCGGACGAATGCATAAAACATCCGTTGTTTGAAAACACTTTGGTGTACTACTGTATTTGCACTTCAAAAGTATCATAACCGCGCTTTTTTATCTTTTTGCTTTTTAAATACAAGCAATAAAGTGGTTTTTCCGAAATAGCCGATCTGATCGCGTTCTTATAAAACGAAAAATACCTCTTCATTTTGGCCGCGGATGGCAACAAACCAGTGATTTAGCACTATAGGATTTAGGAGATTCACTGCGATGTGATTTCATGCGTTGTTATGAATCTTCGCCCTATCAAGTATTAAGTTCAGGATAACAAAAACAGGTATGGATACACCATAGAAAACGATTTATAAAATAAACCTTTCTCTTTTATCGGGGTCTAATGAGGAAACAATCCTTACCATGAAAAAAATCTTCTTGTCCTGTTATACGATTTTGAACTGTATTTTTGGCTTTTGCCAAACGCCACAAGAGGTCGTGGACGCTGCCAAGGTATTTCCGCCAATGCCGACAGGTACTGCGGAATTGGTCCCTTTTATTCAAGGTCCACCCACGTTTGCCTCCGGTGCGCCTTTTAACGATCTTGATTTTACGATTTTAGATACCGACTATATGGATGGGGAAAACAGCGGCGGTGATGTTTTTATGCCGGTAGACCCATCGAACACCTTTCCCGGTGCTGATAAAGTGAAATATATCCGATGCGTAACAAATACCGATTTAAACGAAGTATACAACAGCGCAAATGCCGATAGGATTATCTTGGGTACCCATGAAATGGACACTCCCTTTTTTATGAAGGGAAGCGATGGTATCGATAACGACTATGTAGTAATACAACACTTTGATTTTGAGGCTGGGCGCATTCAACTTAAAGGCGCCCCAACCGATTATAGCCTTGTTTATTGCACGGTGGCAGAGGGATGCCAGACCGAGGGTTGGTATCTTTTTTACACTGCCGGGGATCATTTGGATTTGATTGCCTTTATCTTTCCTTGCGATGCCATAGCACCACCATTGAGCGGCAATCCGCCCAACAACCCCAACCCCCTCTGCAACGCCAGTACGCTTTTGAGCCTTGACAATCCTGTTCAATTCAAGTATGCGGAACCTATCGACACTACCATCGCAATTTCCGATGGTATTGCACAAGTAGGGTCCGATGGAAAGGAAATTATAGGCGGTTTGGCCGTGGATCCCTTCGGGAACTCCTATTTGTTCGGATGTACGGATGGGAATCTCGATGGTAAAACGACTGCGGACAACGAAATTTTTATTGTTAAGATAAACTTGGATGGTGAGCAGGAATGGGCGACCGAACTCCCCATGACCGAAGGAAGCATATTAAAGGGAGGCACCGCCGATGATCAATTTCTATACGTTTGTGGACGAACATTGGGAAGCTTGCCCGGATTCACCAATGCCGGACTATGGGACGGTATCCTTTTAAAACTAAATTTGAGCGACGGACAAATCGTAGCAATGGACCAATGGGGAAATGCCGGAATTGACGGGTATGGAAACATTGTTCAAGACGATAACGGGAATATTTTTGTCTCGGCACAGGGTTCGCCTTCGGGTCCGGCCGATTTTGATGACGTTTACTTGGTGGCAAAACATCGTAAATCCGATTTAAGCAACCTATGGCGACAACTCAATGTTCCGAACACCACGAATTTTGTGTCCTCTGCCGAAGCTTGGGGAGGACTGACTTACGTACCGGGAATACTGCCGGGAGACGGAAGATTGATCGCTGGTGGATGGTACTTTTCCAATATGGGTGCCGATGCTTTTGTTTCGGTCTACGAAAATTTGAATACTGCCGCCCCTACCCGTCCCCATTCCGTAGTAATCGCCTCCCAAGGCGCAAGGGCCGACTGGGTTTTGGACAATACCGTGGACAGCAATGGTAATATTTATGTCGCGGGTTTTACGACGGGAAACCTGGGTGCGGCCGCAATGGGCCAAGGCGATGCCTATGTCACGAAATACACCCCACAGCTGACCGACCCGATTTCCGTACAATTCGGAACTTCAAAATCCGACCTTGTTCGAAAATTGGAGATCAAGGATGATATGTTGTTCGCCGTGGGCTATACCTACGGCAATTATATTGGGGCAAATGCCGATCCAAATCAAGAAAGTGGGGATGTTTTTGTACAGAAATTGGATACCGACCTTACGCTTGCGAACGGCATCCAATTTGGCACACCGCACGAAGACCGCGCCTTTTCCTATATATTGGACGATTCACTGTTTTTGGGCGGAATGACCGAAGGTTATATGTCGGGCAACAACCTGGGCACCTTCGATGGTTTTGTAACTACCGTAGACACCAACGACCTCGCATTTACAACGCCAATTGTCGATGCGGATGAAGTGGTTTTGGCACCAAGGGTGACCATCTATCCAAATCCCGCCGAAAACGTGTTGAATATCGATATGGGTTCGATAGCTTCCGACAAGGCGACCATGTCCGTTGCAAATGTGATGGGGCAGACCATAAAACGGTATACCACTTACGAGCCGAGCATAAACCTAGAAAACTTTGCGAGTGGAGTCTACTTTTTAACGGTTACCTCAGACAGCCATACCACGACCAAAAAAATTATAAAGCGGTAATTCCAATGTTCCAAACAGCGTTTACGGATAAAACGGAAGCACTCTATTTATTATAAGGTTGAATTGGTTTAGTCGAACTTCTATGCGCTTTTTGTTTGGAACCCTGGCCATCCTCTTGGTTTCCTTATCCCGATACGTTTTTTAGTTACTCTAAAAAGAGCACTAAAGTCGACGACCGAAGACAAAGAACTTCCTCCCTAGTGGAACCAATAAAGGAATATCGCAAAAATAATGTAACTTCCTTTGTCATTTTTTACAAGACGAGTGCAATGATAACATCCTACCTGCTTTATAAGCTAAAGAAAACACTCATAAATAAAACGTTAGGATTTAGCAGTTTGTTTTTTTTTGTGTTGGTAAGTTGTACCGGCCAACGATCAGAGGCATTCCAACTTCAATTTGAACAGGACCTGATTCCTGAAGGAATTGCTGTTGACGGGAATACCGATCGGGTATATCTGAACAGTTTGAAAAGGGAAAAAATTGTTTTTAGCAAAGTGAACGGTCAAAACCCGGCTACATTTATCGACACTAGGGAACACGGATATTTATCCGGCTTTGGTATGACCATAAAGGGCGACACCCTATATGCCCTAGGAAATAGCCTTACCAAAAAACGCAACAGCTCCGTACTGTTGCTCCTACAGCTAACTACCGGAAATCTTATCGACTCCTATAGCTTAAAGGATGGAGGGTTCCATTACTTGAACGATTTGGCCATAAGTCCCAAAAACAATATTTTCATGACCGATTCCGAAAGCAATCGTATCTACCAAATACAACGTCCTTTCAAAAACATCGAACTTTTTATGGATTCCGAAGAAGTTTCCAATTCCAACGGTATCGCTATTTCCGACGATGGTGACCACCTGTATTTGGCTTCGACCAAGGGAATACGGATCGTTGCCATGGATAGCAAAGAAATAGTAAACCGACCCAACGAAAAATACACCGGAATAGATGGTTTGAAGTTTTATGGGAACAATCTCTATGGAATCGTGAACATGTTTTCGAATGAAAACGGTAGAAACGGACTTTATAAGTACACCCTAAACACAGCGGGAACCAAAATCATAAATACCGAAAAGCTTGTCACCTTTGAAAAAGACGATATCATCCCCACCACCTTTGCCATAGCAAACGGCGCATTTTATTTTGTTGCAAATACCCAATTGGATAATTTTGATGAGGACAAAAAAGCGATCGTAGATCCCAAAAGACTACAACCGTACCGTTTGCGAAAGGTCCCCGTAGAGTAATTTCGTTTGAAACGTTTTGACCGCCGGGCCGCATATCCCATGGATAGGATGTTTTGCCTTTCAAAATGCATACGGTCTGAATAAGCAAACTAAAATGGACGCCAAGGCCTATTTAAAGCGGATAAAGTTTTCGGGGATCCCCGGTGTTGATGTCGACACCCTAATAAAATTACACCAACACCACGTTTGGAACGTTCCATTTGAAAACCTGGATGTACAACACGGGATTAAAATCAGGTTGGAACCATCGGCGCTGTTCGAAAAAATAGTAACCCGCAATCGGGGCGGGTTTTGTTACGAACTCAATTATCTTTTTCACGACTTTTTAGTACACCTAGGATTTACCGCAAAGCTCATTTCGGCACGGATATTCAACGGAAAAGAACTAGGCCCAAAATTCGACCATATGGCAGTTTTGGTAACCATAGCAAAAGAACATTGGTTAGCGGATGTCGGTTTTGGCGACCTGTTTGTAAGCCCCCTTCGCATCGGGACAGCTGATGTGCAATACGATGGAAGAGCGTACTTTAAGATCGTGCGCACCCATAGGAAAAAACTGTCGCTACAAATGCGCTCCAAGGATTCCAAATTTGAAAACAAGTACCTGTTCGATACCGATAGCCATGACATTACAGCGTTTGCGTCGCAGTGCGAATACAAACAACATTCCCCCGATTCCCATTTCGTCAAAAACAAGATTGTTACCCTGCCCTATAAAGAAGGTAGAAAAACCATTTTCAATTCCAAATATATCTGCAGGAGCGGGGCCGACAAAACGGAGTATATCATCACTTCTGAAAAGGAAGAAGTCCGTATTCTCAAGGAAGCATTTCAAATCGACCTTGGGTTTTAAAAAAGGGGAACCTTAGATCCAGGAAACCTATAAACGTATTGTTACGGCACTGAAGCGTTTCTCAAGACCCTTGCATACCCAAATCCCTATTACCCTAATCCCTTTTCGATACCGCGCAACCGGAAAAGCTTGCGACTATCCCACGGTATTGGTCAACGTACCGATATGGTCAATAGTAATATCGACTTCATCCCCGATGTTCAAGCTAAAATCATCGGGCGGTACAATACCGGTTCCCGTCATTAAAAAGCAGCCTTGCGGAAAACTACACTCCCTAAAAAGGTACCTGGCCAGGTCAGCTGGGTTTCGTTTCATTTGTGCCAAGGTCGTCTCTCCCTCAAAAACGGTACTTCCGTTTCTACGGATGACCATTTTTATCGATGTTGTTGCCGCAATGGGACGCTCCGGAACATAAATACATGGCCCTAGTGCTGCGCAGCCGTCATAGGTTTTTGCCTGCGGGAGGTACAATGGGTTTTCACCTTCGATACTTCGGGAGCTCATATCATTCCCTACGGTATACCCTTCTATGGTTCCGGATACGCTTAGGAACAAGGTCAGTTCCGGTTCCGGAACATTCCAATGGGAGTCTTTTCGAATGCGTACGGTTCCAAGTTGCCCCACCGTTCGCCGAGGCGTGGCCTTAAAAAAAAGTTCCGGTCGATCGGCATCATACACCAAATCGTAAAAACTACCGCCACCCGCTTTTTTCGATTCTTCCATCCTCGCCTGTTTGCTTCGAAAATAGGTGACCCCGGAAGCCCATACTTCTTGGCTCCCGATGGGCGCTAGGACATTTTGAGGGATGTCCGCCGTTTTGGGAAGTGTTGCGATATCCGTCAGCAAGTTCCCGTAAAGGCCTACCCTATTGATAAAAACGTCCCAATCGTCAATTGCTTTCAAATAGCAATGCCCCTCATGGGCAATGACCGCCCCTTTTTCTGTTTTGTAAATTTGCATCCTAGACCAATTTAAATATCCTTCTTAAAAATACCGATTTAAAGTGTTTTGCTCCAAGAGTCGGTATACCAGTTAGAACCGACGGTCCGGATGAAAAGCGGTAATATCCATTTCCGGAGGTGTATCGGTAACCAGTTGTGCTATTATTTTTCCGGTAGCGGGGCCAAGGCTCCACCCCATCATCGCATGCCCGGTAGCAATTACCAAGTTGTCATATGTACCGGTTTTTCCGATATATGGAAGTCCATCTGGCGATACCGGTCGCATTCCCGTTTGGGCATCCTCCCTTTCCTCGGGAAGCACCTGTAATTGTGGATAAAATCGGTTCGTCCCTTTTGCCAGGGCCATGACCCGTTCCTTTCTGATTTTTGTGTTGATTCCCGAAAATTCCATTGTTCCGGCGAAGCGGGTAAATCCCGCCATGGGCGTAACCGCCATTTTTGCTTCCATTAAAATTGCCGGAAACCGAATTCCGGTCGGTCTTTTCACATTGATCCGGTAGCCTTTCCCAGCTTGTAAAGGCAGTTTCAAACGCAATTGTTTTGCGAGCAGTCCGCTCCATGAACCCGCTGCAAGCACTACCGCCTCCGGAGCAAATACACCTTTGTTCGTAAGAACCGATGTTATTTTTTTGTTGGAGAATCCAAAATGTTCCACTTCCTCCTTCGTGCGAATGCTTACCCCTACACGTTTTAGATAAGCGATCAGTTTGGGCATGATTTCACCTGGGGTGGTATGACCGTCACATTTATAATGTATCGCGCCCTTGGCATTGATTTCGATATCGGGTTCCAATGCAGCAAGTGCGGCACGGTCCAAATTATTGACCTCCAGTCCTAAAAAAGCCGCTTTTCGGGCCACTTCCATTTCATGTTCGAAAGATGCTTCTTTTTGATAAAGCATCAACAACCCTTTTTGCTCTAATTGAAAATCGCCCAGATCCCCAGAGTCCCTAATTTCGTGGTACAAACGTTGGCTGAGGATATTGATATCCTTGATAACGGGAATGGCTTTGGCCACCTTTTGTTCGGTGGACGACCTATGGAAGTACCGTGCCCATTTAAAAAAGTCAATGTCCCAGCGCGGCTTCATATAAAAAGGGCTTGCAGCGTTGAACATCATTCGGAGTCCCATGGAAATCATTCCCGGTGCGGCAAGCGGAATAATATGGCTTGGCGTAAGATAACCGGCATTAACGAACGAGGCACCGGAATTCATTGCCGATTTATCGACCACGGTTACCTTACAACCCTGTTTGTGCAGGAAATAGGCCGAACTAAGCCCAACAATACCACCGCCAATGACCAAAACCTCTTTCACATCAGTTTTTAATTTGCTCTTACCCAAAAGGAGTACCTTTATCGCACACGGAACGCCTGACAAGCAACACCTTCGCAAAAGGTAATCCCCTATTTAGGCCATGCTTATCCTCACTTTTATGGGGAACCAAAAGTTTTTCCCCTATACCAGAACTCATAGCAATTGCTAATTAAAATGCGCAATTGGTATTATATTTCGCTAGTTTCCAACAGCAATGGTTCGGTCGTCCAATTTCCATCTACCAATCTGTTGAGCTTTAAGGGGTTTGTGTTTTGAAGGGCTTCCGGTAAGGTGGCATCGGGCCAATCTTGAAAACTAAAAGGGCGTACCCATCGTCTAATGGAATATACACCCACTGCCGTAAACCTGCTATCCGTAGAGGCCGGGTAGGGACCTCCGTGTAACATGGCCGGACATACTTCCACACCGGTAGGCACTCCATTGAAAATGATGCGCCCTACCCTATCGCCCAAGGCCGCAACCACATCCTTGTATGCTTCCAACTCCGACTTCCTGCCCAAGACCGTACCGGTCAGTTGTCCTTCCAATTGGGCGATAATCGTTCTCAACTCTTCCTTGTCCGAACAACTGACGACAATTGAAAACGGACCGAAAACCTCTTTATGCAATATGGGGTTCTTTAAAAAATCACTTCCGGAAACGGTCAAAACCGTATTGGTAGTGGTATTTGGGGCCTTAAGGGTATTGTAACTCCCCACGACCGACACCCCGGCTTGTGCGGACAACTCGGCCCTCCCATTTTCAAAATTTTGATGAATGTTGGGATGCAACATATGATGGGAGGTCATTTTTTTGATTTCAGTATCCAACGACGCAATAAATCCATCCAAAGCGGTTCCCTTTAAGCCCAGTAACAATCCTGGGTTCGTACAAAACTGTCCACCGCCCAAGGTAATGGAGGATGCGTATTTAGCGGCCCAGTCATCCAAAGCACTGTCCTCCACGGCCGATGGCAGGACGACCACCGGGTTTATGCTTCCCATTTCGGCAAAAACGGGTATGGGTTCATCTCGTTGCGCGGCCAAATCGAAGAGGGCGCGCCCGCCTTTTATACTTCCCGTGAAACCGACCGCTTTAACACCGGAATGGCTTACAAGCTGGGTTCCCACTTCGATGCCTTTACTATTCAGATTGGAAAATACACCGTTCGGCATCCCGGTATCCTTTGCTGCTTTTATTACCGCGGAGGCTACTAACTCCCCGGTGCCCGCATGCATCGGATGGCTTTTTACCAGTACCGGGCAACCGGCCGCCAATGCGGCCGCAGTATCTCCACCCGCGGTAGAATACGCCAAGGGAAAGTTACTGGCACCGAATACCGCCACGGGACCTAAAGGAATCGATATTTTTCGAAGATCGGGTTTTGGTATCGGTTGCCGTTCCGGTTTTCCAGTATCGATGATGGCCTCTACCCATGAACCTTCTGCAACCAATTCGGCAAAGGCCCGCAGTTGTCCGACCGTCCGTCCTCGTTCGCCCTTTGCCCTTCCTTCCGGCAATCCACTTTCCAAACAATACCTTTGGATCAATTCCTCGTCCAAGGCCATGATTTCATCCGCAATCGCATTTAAAAAAGCTGCCTTCCTTTGGCCGCTCATATTTCGATACGTAGCAAATGCCGACACGGCAAGTTGAACCGCTTTGTCCACCTCTTCGCTAGTGGCCGCTACGAACAGATTTTCATTTTCCCGGTTCGCTATTGGGTCAAAGGTCCTGTACGTAACGGTACCCGAAGCCATTTGATCAAATCCGATATAGTTTTTTCCCGTTATCATTTTCGTTTGTTTAGTAATAAGGTGATTTTACCAGAGGGGGCGACCATCACCCGTGCTGTTCTTTTAAAGGGAGTTGCCCAAATCCATTCTCCGGAACATTGAAACAAAGTTCCATTTTCCCAAAAATCTACAAATAAAAGCACTAGGCAACACCTACACTCAAATTTACAATAAAATTATGCGCATATCGTCGTTACGAACAAAGTAACATAACGCACTTTTATTATGTGCTTACATGAGCAGCATTCATTTGTGTATCGATGGTAATCGCACCGAAACGCTCCTCCTTAAAAATCTTTTCCCGAGTAGCTGTCCGACCATCCCGATCAGCAATTATTAAAAAACGGGCCTATAGTCCAATTTTCACTATTTTTGCACGAAATTAAACACTACAATTCTTTAGAAATGAAAAATATAGCCCTGGTCTTGATCGGTTTGGCATTAGGATGCAACTCATCACAAAAACCGGTAAAAGACGGCAGTTCCAACGCGAAAAAAGATAACGCCCCGGTATATGCCAGCACGATTACCGAAGCGGAATTAAAAACGCATTTGTACACCTATGCCTCAGATGATTTTGAAGGAAGGGAAACGGGAAAACCAGGACAGAAAAAGGCGGTCGCCTATTTGAAGGCCGAATACGAAAAAATGGGAATTGCAGCTGCAAAGGGAGGTGACGACTATTTTCAAAAAGTACCTTTGGAAATCGTGAAATTACCAACCGGAACAATGTCCGTTGCCGACAGCGAATACGTTTTGGGCACCGACTTTTTAACTTTTACCCCCACCAAAAAGAACTTTGCGGATATCGTGTATGTGGGCTATGGTATCGAGGATGAAAAGTATTCGGATTATAAAGATATCGACGTAAAGGGCAAATTGGTCTTGATCAAAGCGGGGGAACCCAAAAATGAAGACGGCAGCTATGTGCTATCGGGAAGTTCGGAACCTTCCATCTGGAGCAATATGTCGCAAGCAATAGACAAACGTACGGCCTTGGCAAAAGACAAAGGTGCTGTGGGAATGTTGTACTTCGACGCTCAAAACTTCTCGCGATTCAAACGTTACTTTGAGTATATGAAATTGAACAATAGCGGTCAAATGTCCATACAGGAAAATACGGCAGACGATTTTTTTCAAATGTACATTACCGAAACAATGGCCAAGGCCCTATTGACGACCATTACCAGTGACGATATGCCGTCGGTGCTTGCAACACCCGTAAGTATCGACCTTAGGGCAACGGATGAGCAGATAGATTCGGAAAATGTGGTGGCCCTGTTGAAAGGGAGCACCAAACCTGACGAATACGTGGTAATCTCCTCACATTTAGATCACATCGGTATTACGGCCGATGGCCAAATCAACAATGGCGCCGACGATGACGGTTCGGGTACGGTTGCCCTATTGGAAATTGCCCAAGCCTTTAAGAAGGCAGCGGACCAAGGAAACGGACCGGCACGTTCCATTGTGTTCCTGCACGTTACCGGAGAAGAAAAAGGGCTGCTTGGCTCCCAATATTATACGGACATCGACCCAATAGTACCCTTGGAAAAAACCGTAGCCAACCTCAACATCGATATGATCGGAAGAATCGACCCAAAAAGAACGGGCGATCGCAATTATGTTTATCTGATCGGTTCGGACAAGCTCAGTACGGAACTGCACGAACTTTCGGAAAAGGTAAATGAAAAGTATACCAACATTGCATTGGATTACACCTATAACGATGAAAATGACCCCAATCGCTTTTATTACCGTAGCGACCACTACAATTTTGCAAAAAACAATATTCCCATCATTTTTTATTTTAACGGCACCCATGACGATTACCACCGTCCGGGGGATACTCCCGATAAAATCAACTATGACCTTTTGGAAAATAGAACACGACTCGTATTCCATACGGCTTGGGAAGTGGCCAACCGAGCTGAAAAGCTGGTGGTCGACAAGGCTAGCAAGTAATCAACAAGAACAACAACAAAAACGAAAACGACCGCTACGGGACCATCCCGTAGCGGTCGTTTTCGTTTTCAACCTTTTCGCTTAGCAGCAGATCGGAAACAAAAAAACCCCGTTCCAAAAAGAACGGGGCATGTATTTTGGGTGGAAGACCGGTTTCGAACCGGCGACCTCTAGAACCACAATCTAGCGCTCTAACCAGCTGAGCTACAACCACCATTTATAAGCGATGGCAAAGGTACTTTTTTTTGTACGATCTTTCAAAATTATTAGGTGCATATTTTATCCGATTTTACGGTACTCCATACGCTGATGTAATACCCAACTTCATATTTGGGGAGGTTTTTATCGGTCGCGAAGCGCTCTAGCAATTGAACCACCTTAGGTAGGGGTTTCCGGGCAACTGCCCCGACCCTGGACACTGGGCGCCTCCCGTTCGGAGGGTTACCGTTCGATGTCAAAATTTTATCTTTAGCATCCGGGAGGTAGCAAAGTAATTTTTGATTTCCCTTTTTTTGGGTGTTTGCCATAATCGGTGGACCTACACTAGAAATCGGTCCGTACCGCTTCGTCGTTTTCAAAGGGAACATCGACCACCAGGAGAGCGATATCGGGAAATCATCGGCAAACTACATCTTTTGTTTGTTCAAACACACAAAAAATGCGCATACACAACATTTATTACGCTGCAGACCACGCATCGTATATTTTAGTCGCCAGAATGAAACCTAGCATGGCCCAGGGAACTACGATAACCTACCCCTTCCACATACGGATGCGGGCGCTCATGCTATTATTTTGCTGTATTTTTTCCCTTACCCTGTTTTCACAACAGAAAGAACGGGATAGTTTGGAAGCGCTCGTAAAACAAAAACAGCGCGAAAAAGGTTTTTCGGTCAAAGACAGCACCTATATCGACCTTTTGAACAAGTTGGCGTATTCACAGCGGTTTTATAAACCGGAAAGGCTGTTAATCATTTCCAAAGAAGCAAAAATGTATAGTGCTTCCGCAGCATATGACGAAGGAAAGACCAAAGCACTGATCAATCTGGGCTACTATTATTCCGATAAGGGGAAATTTAAAGCGGCCATCTCAAAATTCAAAGCCGCACTGGATATCGCCAAATCGATAAATGATTCCGATTTAATGCTGTCCGCCCAAAACAATCTTGCCGGGGAGTATAGTTACAAAGGGGATTATTCCAATGCCTTGGAAGGGTATTTGGATGGCTTGGAAGTCGCGGAAAAAAATGAAAATGACCTAATGCGTTCCATCATAACGGAAAACATAGCCCATCTTTATGCATCGCAAAATGATTTTGAGCAAGCACTTTTCTTCTACAAGCAGGTCAAAAAAATAAACGAAGGGTTAAAAAAACCCATAAGTTCCGCTGAAACTTATGCCAATATGGGTTCCATATACGCGGACATGGGCAAGCTTGAGTACGCCATGTACAACGTGAACAGTAGTATTTCGGTATTTGAAAAGCATAATATCACGGCTTGGTTGGCATACGCCTATGAAGTGAAAGGTAAAATCTATTTGAAGCAGAAAAAGTATGACTGGGCCCTGTTTTGGTATAATCAAAGTGAAATGCTCCACAAATCGTTGGAAGACGACCGGGCCGAAATAGACCTGTTGAACGGAATGGCGGAAACCTACCTTGGCATGGGCAAAGACAGTATTTCGGAACAGTACGCCATAAAGGCATTTGAAATATCCGGAAAGATCAACTTTAAGGAAGGGAAACAAAAATGCGCCAAAACGCTCTACCGAATCCATAAAAACAAGGAAGACTACGCCACTGCCCTGAACTATCATGAACTGTTCCAAGAACTATCGGATACCATATCGCGTACCGAAAACAAGAAAAGCCTTTCCCTGCTCAAGACCAAGTCGCAATACGAAAAACAAAAGGCCGAACTGATTATCGAAAACGAGAAACAATTGGCCACCCAACGGAACTATGTAAATGCTGCCTTGGTCATTTTAATGATCTTTATCGTCGTTACCTTTTTGGTACACCGAAGCGAAAAAATACAAAAAAACCTAAATGAGGAACTTCGGATAAAAACCGCGACGCTCGAGGAAAACGAGAAGGAGCTCAAAAATATCAATCTAACAAAGGACAAACTATTCTCGATCGTGGCCCACGACCTTCGCGGACCGATCGGCGCATTCCAGGGATTATTGAACCTGTTTAAAAATGGGGAGATCCATAAGGATGAGTTTATGGGGTTCATACCGAAATTAGGGAACGATATCGACCATATTTCGTTTACGTTGAACAATCTACTCTCTTGGGGACAGGCACAAATGAACGGCCTTATCACCAAGCCCACCGTTATTTCCTTGGATAATTTGGTCAAAGAAAACATCAACCTCTTGTCCGAAACCGCAACAACCAAATCCATTAAACTCATCAGTACCATTCCGGAAAACACCATGGCATGGGGCGATGGGGACCAAACCGATATCGTTATCCGTAACCTAATCAGCAACGCGATAAAGTTTACACCGAACAACGGCATGGTTACCATAGCCTCCCGCGAAAATGACGACCATTGGGAGGTTGCCATCCGCGATACCGGCATTGGTATGGATGAGGAGACCCAAGCGCGGATCTTCGATCAAAATGCGAACATTACCACCTATGGCACCGCAAACGAAAAAGGTACGGGGCTAGGACTGTCGCTCTGCAAGGAAATGGTAGAGAAAAATAACGGGATGATCTGGGTAGAAAGTGAACTAAAACAGGGTACTTGTTTCTTCTTCACGGTACCAAAAGCGCACAAACGCTACCAACAGGCCAGTTAAACCAAATCGTCCAACGAATTTACCGCAACATAGCGTTCTACGGTAAAGCCTTCCGCATAGCGAACACCCACCAACCTACCGAGATCTCTGGCACGGTACACCACACTATCGATAAAATTTTTGCTACTGATCGGCGTTTCCGGTTCGTCGCTCTTAGGATCGTAAAACTGGGACCCATAAGCCATTATCGCCTCTTTTTTCGTTTGTATGTACCCGCTTACGTCCACGACAAAATCGGGCTCCAAATTTTTCCATTGGATATAATGGTATACTTGTTTGGGACGCCAAGGCTCTTGAACATCCTGGCCATTTTCGGCAATGGTCTCTATTTTGACCAATCCGCTTAAAAAGCAGGCATCACTTACCAAACGACTGCCTTTACCGTGATCGATATGCCTATCGTCAATGGCATTGCAAAGCACCCTTTCGGGGCGGTACTTCCGTATCATTTTGATAATTTCCAATTGGTGGGTCTTATCATTGATGAAAAAACCATCGGAGAACCCCATATTTTCACGTACTGTGGCGCCAAGGATATCCGCAGCGGCAGCGGCTTCCTTATCCCTTATTTCAGCTGTGCCCCGGGTTCCGAGCTCTCCACGGGTCAAATCGATGATGCCTACTTTTTTACCCTGTGCAATTTCTTTTGCCAATGTAGCACCGGCACCTAATTCAACATCGTCCGGATGTGCTCCGAAAGCCAATATATCCAACTTCATAGGAAAGTAATTTTATCGATTTGATTGTTATGGTCCGCGAAAACTTTTTAACGCCCCTTGTTACAACGGTCCTTGGGAAACTTGTCCAAAGTGCATTCTCTATATTAATATGCCGCAGTGATCGGAGTGGTTGCGATTTTTTTTAAAGCCTGTTCTATATCGGCTATCAAATCCTCAGGTTCTTCGATTCCCACCGAAAAACGGATCAGTTCGTCCTTAATGCCCTGTTTCTGGCGTTCGGAGGCCGATAACAGCGAATGTGAGGTTTGGGTCGGCGACAATACGGTACTTTCCACTCCGGCCAAACTCATGGAAGATTTGATAAGTTGCAGGGCCTTTTGAAATGCAGCGGCATCGTATTGTGCATTCAGTTCAAAAGAAAGCATGCCGCCAAAACCGTGCATCTGTTTTTTGGCAAGTTCATGATCGGGATGCTCCGGCAGTCCCGGATAGTACACTTTGGCTATGGCCTCATGTCCGTTCAAATACTCCGCCATGTATTGGGCGTTTCCATTTTGGGCCTTTACCCGTAATCCCATGGTTTTTAAGCTACGTTCCAACAGCCACACCGTTTGATCGCTCAAACTCCCACCAAAATTTTTGGCCAATTGAAAAATACGATCCATATGTTCCTTGGTCGATGCCACGGCACCCGCACAAATATCGGAATGGCCACCCATATATTTTGTTGCGCTGTGGATGACCACATCGATACCAAAATCGATCGGATTTTGGTTAACGGGACTCGCAAAGGTATTATCGATCATGGATACCATCCCATGCTTTTTACACAAGGTACCGATTGCTTCCAAATCGGTTATGGTCAATAACGGATTGGAAGGGGTTTCAATATAGACTACCTTGGTATTTTCCCGCACCTGGGCCTCAAAATCGGCAGGCCGTAACCCTTCCGTAAAGGAATAGGAGATTCCGAATTTCTCCAATTCTTCCGTAACGAAATTGTAGGTTCCCCCATACAGCGTTTTTTGTAGCACAATGTGATCTCCGGCCCGTAAAAATGCCAGTACCGCAGTACTTACGGCGGCCATACCGCTTCCAAAGATCAAAGCGGCCTCGGCGTGTTCCAAAGCGGCTATTTTTTTGCATAGCCCTTCTTGGTTGGGCGTATTAAAATACCTTGGATACCGTTTCACATCCACATCATCAAAAGCATAGGAAGTACTCATATACAAGGGTGAAATGGCACCTTTATATTTTTCATCGACAACCTCCCCTACATGGGTACAAATAGTATTCAATCCTTTTTTATGCAGCTTCATGCTATTCCAAATTTTTGATGGATAAAGTTACAAAATTAGGGTCATACCCGCACCTGCTTCCAACGCCCCTTTTTAAACCAGTAAAGGGAAATCACCGCCAACAACACCTCCGCCGAGGTAATGGCCATAAAAACGCCCAAAGGGCCTAAATCCCAGTAGAAGGAAGCGAGGTATGCCAATGGCAATTGGAACAACCAGAAGGCCAACAGATTAATTTTGGTCGGTGTACCGGTATCCCCGGCACCGTTGAACGCCTGGGTAACCACCATGCCATAGGCATAAAAAATATAGCCCATGGCAATGACACGTAGGCATAGCGCCCCATTGGTAACGACTATCGGATCAGTATGGAACCAGCCTACCATCGTTTTTGCAAATAACAAATAGATAAGGGAAACACCGCCCATAAAAAAAGCATTGTACTTTCCCGTTTTCCATACGGAGGCCTCTGCCCTTTGGGGTTTATTTGCCCCCAAGTTTTGCCCTACCATGGTCGCGGCGGCATTGCTCATGCCCCAAGAGGGCATCAATGAAAAGAGCATAATACGAATGGCTATGGTATACCCGGCCAGGACCTCACTACCAAATTCGGACATGATCCGCATTAAAAACACCCAGGAGGAAGTGCCGATCAAAAATTGGGCAATACCGCCTGCGGATACCTGGATCAAGTTCCACATGACCTTTATGCGGAATACCAGATCGGAAAGGCCAATTTTTATTTTGCTCCATCCGAAAAACAATACCGCTAGCTGAAACAAAACAGCTGTACCCCTACCGATAGTAGTGGCGATCGCCGCTCCGGTAACACCAAATTCGGGAACCGGACCCCAACCAAAAATAAATATGGGATCTAAAATAATGTTCAACGTATTGGAAAGCACCAACGCCCACATGGCAATGGCCGCGTCGCCCGCTCCCCTAAAAATAGCGTTGATCAAAAACAATAATAAAATGGTGATGTTCCCACCCAAAAGAAGGCGGGTATACCCTACCCCTTCCGAAATGAGATCGGGCGCCGCGCCCATCAGGGCCAGAATATCCTCTGCATAATGATAGCCGAATATTCCAATGATTAGGGCGACCACAACACCAAGTGCAATGGCCTGGACCGCTGCTTCTTTTGCTCCTTGAATATTCTTTTCCCCGATCCTCCGCGCCACGATCGCCGTTGCGGCCATACTCAGGCCTATGGCGATGGCATATACCAAGGTAACTACCGACTCGGTAAGCCCGATGGTGGCTACGGCATTGATACTTACTTGGGAAACATAGGCGATATCGACGATGGCAAAAATGGATTCCATCATCATTTCCAAAATCATCGGCACCGATAACATAAAAATGGCTTTTCGTATGCTCCCAGAGGTAAAATCGGATGTTTTGCCTAAAACGGCATTTCTAAAATGTGTAAAAAAATTGCGTATATTACTATTTGAGGTCGTCATGCGCCATAAGAATTAAAATGAAAAAATTACAGTAGGGACGCCACCGGTAATGGAAGAAAAATGGAAAGAAACCTAGCTGTAAAATCGGTTTCTTAGGCGTCGATGTAAGGATTCTTATAACTTCATGATGGTACAAAAGTGCAACATTTTGTTGAACCTTCTACTTTTCGTTCGCAGATTTAACATAATTGGCCCGGTATCGCCACAGACTGACGCCTCCCAAAAGAAGCACGACCAATATGATATACCAGATGTAATCCGGGGTTATGGCGGCAGCACCACTTTGCCCATAACTGTGCAACCCTACGAGGTAATAATTTACGCCAAAATAGGTCATCATAATGCTTCCATAGGCAGCGACACTCAAAAAATTGAACGTCCATTTACCCCGTAATCCCGGTATTAGTCGGGTATGGATGGCAAAGGCGTAAACCATAATGGAAATTAAGGCCCAGGTCTCCTTAGGGTCCCAACCCCAATAGCGGCCCCAACTTTCATTGGCCCACTGCCCGCCAAGAAAATTTCCTATGGTAAGCATAATGAGCCCTACGGTAAGGGTAACCTCATTGATAATGGTCAGTTCCTTTAAATTGAGCTCCATGCGCTTTTTATTCTTTTTGGTCGTGAGCATGATCAAGATCAGCGCTACCAAGCCCAATATCATACCAACCGTTAATGGGCCGTAGCTCCCGACAATGACCGCTACATGTATCATTAACCAATAACTGTCCAATACCGGTACCAAGTTCCCTATGGAAGGATCTACCCAATTTTGATGCGCGATCCACAGGAGCATCCCGGCTACAAAGGCCGATGAGGCAATGGTCATATCGCTTTTTTTGCCCAAAGCGAACCCCATCCCCATAGTCGCCCACGCGACGTATAGGATACTTTCATAGGCATTGCTCCAAGGGGCGTGTCCGGAAATGTACCAACGCAATGCCAGGCCAGCGGTATGCCAAAGAAAAAGAATGATAATGGTCCCTTTTAATGCATAGACCCCGATACGCCATATCCCGCGATCTTTAAAGATTTGAAGGACCAATATGATGAACATGAGCAAGCCCGCTACGGGATACAAGCGCCAAAGCTCCTGAAAAATACCCAATTTGTTGTAGACCACCTCGGTCTTTATTTTCGCATCGGAGGGCAATACTTCCTTACCATGGTTCAGCTGGTTTTGTTTGAAAGCTTCCAATAACTTGTCCGCTTCCGTGTAGTCCCCACTCTGTTGTGCCTTTTTTAAGGACATCAGATAGTACGGAAGGGCATTCTTAACAAAATTGGCATATAAGGTATCGCCGATCTGATACTGTCCGCCCCGAAATTCCAGGGCCGATATCCATTTGTTGTTCTCATCGTTCAACAATGGGAATATTTTTACGATACTGCCCTGAAGGGCTTGGTCCAACAAACTCAATCGGATGTTTGCATCCTTATAATCCTGATCGAACATATTGGGAATATTGGTGGTCGTAGCCTCCCTTAAAAAAGGTTCCAGCTTGTACCTGCCCTTTTCGTCAAAAAAATCAACGGCCCGAACGTATTTCTGCCCTTTTGGTATCCCGATTACTTTTCGGATACTGTCGTTCTTTCCTTTTTTATCGACCGCTATAAATTGTGCGTTGTACCATAACGCCGGGTTGCCCATCATGGAAAGGAATACCTGATCGGAATTCATTTCCTTGAATTTGTCTTTCAAACTCAATTTGCGCAACAGTTCGGAAGAAAACGTATTAATGGGTTTCATACGGCCCGCATCGTCCTGAATGACGAGCTTCCCAAATTTTTCGGCATGCGCTTCGGAAACGATGGTCGCCCGAATTAGCGAATCTACTTGTTCCGCGGTCGGTGCGTCCTTGCTATGATCGTGGCCATCGTCCGGAGTGTGTTCCTGTGCCGTGGCCCATAGTGCACTTCCCAGTAGAAAGAGTGTGGTCAGCGTCCTTTTTTTATCGTTCAATTTTTTCAGCGATCGCGACAGATCCTTGAACCTGGTCTTGCCAAAAAACATAATGCCCAACAAACCGATGTACAACAAAAAATAACCGACATAGGTTATCCCCGTTCCCCACTGATCATGGTTTACCGAAAGAACGGTACCCTTTTCGTCAGGGCTAAAACTGGATTGGAAAAACCGGTAGCCCTTATGGTCGAGAATGTTGTTCATATACACATCATAGTCGAACGGTCGGTCGTCCTCTACCGAAATTTTACTCATAAAGGAAGCATAGCCTTTTTCGGTTCCAGGATATTTTTCAGCGATAAAATCGTTCAATTTAATACTGAACGGAAGCTCATGTACCTTAGATCCATAGCTGAGCATAAAATCGAGTCCGCCCACTTTAAACTTTTTGGTGAATTCCGCCGACCCTTTGCCCCCCAATATCTTTTTTTCAACCCTTTCTCCATTGGCCGTTACCGCAACGACCAAAGCATCGAGTGTTGCTTTCGTTTGTTCCGTTTTGGGCACTTTTACGATTCCATAGGACCCTTTTACCACGGGCTCGGGAAATACGAACTGCATGCCCGCCATGTTATAGAGCGAACGCAACTGTAGTTCTTGAACACTGTCCTTCACCACCTGTCCTTGAAACTGATCGGCCATTCGCATAAAATCTCCCTCAAAAGGCGTTTGAAGTAAATAGGTACTGTCGGTAACGATGATATTAATGGCCCCATCGGTACGTTTGTTGAGGGAGAAAAGCACGTTGTGAATGCTAGAGACCTGACCGTCCTCCAAAAAATGCTCATGTCGCTGACCATCGCCCGCCTCCACTATCTTCAGAAATGCCTTCCCGTTGGGATCGGGAACCATTCCTTCCTTGACACCATCAATAAAATCGACATAGGAAATCGTAAATGGCGCACCTCCATAGTCCGATGACCATGGCAGGTTCGTTTTTTTTGCCTCTGGAGTCACGATAAGGTCCTCCTGCAATATTTTACGCTGGCCTACACCGTCGATCGTACCGTCTACATAAACGGTCAAATAGGTCTTATCGGAATAAAATACCTTTTCCGAAGCGCCTTCACGTATGGGCATCATGCCCTCGAAACTAATATACCGGGTAACAAAAGCCCCTACAATAATCAATATCCAAGACAGGTGCAGCAGCAAAACCGGCCATTTTTCCCACCGTAACAGCCGATAACGATAAATATTTCCCGAAAAATTGATCACAAAAAACACCATGATCGCTTCGAACCAAGTAGCATTGTAAATCCAAATACGTGCGGTTTCCGTGCTGTACTTAGTCTCGACAAAAGTGCCGATTCCCATGGCAATGGCAAAAACGATAAAAAGCAAGGCCATTAAACGGGTGGAAAACAGGATGTTCTTTAGCGATTCCTTCATCGGAGGTAGGGTTGAAATTTGATGGCAAAAATACTACCTTTTTGCCGTAACGACCGTCTTTAAAAAGGAAATAAGGTTGAACAAAACTGTTAATTATTTCCATATTTTGAAGTGGCGGCCTATTTACCCTCCAAAGCTATTTTTTAAAGATGGAATCGGTATCGGAGATATACCGGTACCATTGCTCCCAACCTTTGGTTTGCACTGTTTTTGGGCCCTTGTTCAAAACAATAAGCGGATACGGGTTCATCATAGAAAATAAGGGCCGTTTTTATCGTATTTTTGGACCATGTTGAATATTGTAATCGTTGGAACGGGAAATGTTGCGAAACAGCTGCAAGATCATTTGTTGGAGTGCCCTATCATCCGAAAGTTACAGGTATTGGCCAGAAACGAGGAGGCTCGCGACCATTTTGATGAAGGGGTGCTCGTTTTTGGAACGGAATCCGTCATGCCGGATGTGGACATCTTTTTGATAGCAGTATCCGATGGTCAAATTTCGGCGGTTTCCGACAGACTGAAGGGCAAAAAGGGTCTGATTGCGCACACGGCGGGCAGCGTACCAATGGAGGTATTGAAAGCCCATCCGAACCATGGTGTCTTTTATCCCTTGCAAACGTTCAGTAAAGCCCGTAAGGTAGCCTTTGATAACATTCCGATCTGTATTGAAGCGAATACCCCAGAAAATCAACGCCTATTGGGCAACCTGGCTTCGGGCCTCACCAAAGAGATACACCCTATTGACACGCAACAACGAAAAGGGCTACATCTGGCGGCCGTATTCGCCAATAATTTCACCAACCATATGTACCATTTGGCGAATGAAATCTGTAAGGAACGGGGGGTTTCCTTCGACCTTTTAAAACCATTGATTTTGGAGACCGCACAAAAAATTGAAGACGGGCTTCCTTTGGACATGCAGACCGGACCTGCACGGCGAAACGATACCGCCATATTGAACGGGCATCTGGGAGCATTGCAAAATTTAGAACTAAAAGAAACATATCGAATAATAAGTAAATCTATTTCAAATACTTATAATCGATAACCGTAATTTTTAATTGAACTATAAAATTGTATACGACCGGACTACAAATCACCTAGTCACCCAAAAATAAAATGTGTGGAAAAGAGCTATAAAAAAATTTTAAAGGACATTACTACCTTTGTTTTCGATGTGGACGGGGTGTTTACGGACGGTTCGCTTTTAATTACCTCAGAGGGCGAAATGCTCCGAAAAATGAGCGTTAAAGATGGGTATGCCTTAAAAACGGCACTGGACAAGGGTTACAACGTCTGTATCATTTCCGGAGGCACCAACGAAGGGGTTCGCAATCGCCTGAAGGGGCTTGGTGTAAGCGATATCTTTTTGGGCGCTCATCAAAAAACGGTTCCGTTAAAGGCCTATATGAAAGAAAACAATATCACGGCAAAAGAAATACTTTATATGGGTGACGATATTCCCGACATCCCTCCCTTGCAAATGGTAGCCCTAGCTACTTGCCCGCAAGATGCGGTGCCAGAAGTAAAGGACGTCTGCAATTACATCTCGCATAAAAATGGTGGAGATTCCTGTGTGCGCGACGTTATCACCCAAGTGTTAAAAGTTCGGGGGGATTGGCTCGATAATTTTGACGCGCAAAATGCTTGAACCATGCTTCAAAAATCATTAGAAAACATTACCGTCATACTCGCTTCGGGATCACCAAGGCGCCACCAGTTTTTTAAGGACCTGGAAATACCGTTCGAGATACGGCTGAATCCGGTGGACGAAGTTTATCCCGACACCTTAAAGGGAGCAGAAATTTCGGATTATCTGGCCGAGCTTAAAGCCGCTCCTTTTGAGGGGAATATCGCGCCCAACGAAATTGTGATCACCTCGGATACCGTGGTTTGGCACAAAGGGGTATCGCTCGCCAAAGCTGCCGATGCCCAAGAAGCGGCTCAAATGCTACGGACCCTTTCCGGTGATTGGCATCAGGTAATTACATCGATCTGTTTTACCACGGCTACGGCACAGCGCACGGTCCATGAAACGACAGCGGTTAAATTTAGGGCGTTGACCGAAACGGAAATAGCCCATTACATCAATAATTATAGTCCTTTTGACAAGGCCGGTGCCTATGGCATTCAAGAATGGCTCGGTCATATTGGCATCGAACAGATCAAGGGTACCCATAACAATGTAATGGGACTGCCGACACAGCTGCTGTATAAAACGCTGACGCAAATGACCGCATCGGTCCCGACCCTTTGAACAATAAATACGAAAACAAAAAAATAGCACCTATGAACAATATCCGACACCGAAACATCGCACGCGTAACAATTTTCGCATTCCTGCTTTTGTTGACCGCATGCCAAACCAAAAAAACAGGGGAACAAAACGTAGCGATGGCCGAAACACCGTTATCGGAAAGCCAGAACAACAGCCCCCGGCACGAAATAAGCAACGATTTTAAAAAATATTGGTATTCGGGCACTGCCGAAATCACCTCATACAAGCTAGAACAGGCCCGTTACGGGGAAATGAGGACCGGCAGCTCGGTGCTCATTTACGTTACCGAACCATTTTTGGCCGACAAACAGGTAAAGGCGGACGGTTCCAACCCCGATAACATACCCGTACTAAAACTCAACAGTACAAAAAACTACCTTACGGGAATATACCCCTACTCCATTATGAGCAGCAGTTTTTATCCCGTACATGATAACACCCATGCCCTAAAATTATCCTTTTCATCGCAGGAATGGTGCGGTCAGGTTTACGCACAACTCAACAACCGTGAACAATTTGAAATAAGCTCGCACAGTTATTTTGAGACCGAAGCGGACGAACGCTTAACTTTGGAGAAAGCCGTGCTTGAAAATGAATTATGGAACAAAATAAGGATCAGCCCCGAAAAGCTTCCTTTGGGCAGTATTACCGCCGTACCTTCTTTGGAGTATATTCGACTGTCCCACAAACCTTTAAAAAGCTATGAGGCAACTACCACTTTAACAACTTCGGAAGGCATCTCCAGTTATTCGATTACCTACCCGGAATTGAAGCGCAGCCTGAAAATCAACTTTACCGAAGCCTTTCCCCACACCATTGAAAGCTGGTCGGAAACGTTTATCAGCGGCTATGGGGCCAATGCCAAGGAACTGACATCCAAAGGCACAAAAATCGAACGCATCAAAAGCCCCTATTGGCAAAAAAACAGCAACCGTTTTGTTTCGTTGCGCGATAGTTTAGGACTCTAGCGTATGGAGCATTTTTTTCAAGGGCATCAAGGGGAAATCCTTTGGTCGGTCATTATTCTAGTGTTGCTGACGGTAATACGGTTCGTTGGCTCCCAAACGGTACGTAAAATCGGGCGTGTCGGAAATATCGAACAGGTACGGGTACTCCGGATATCCAAGTACCTGTCGTTGTTGTATACCTTTTTGGCCGTTGTCGCCCTCTCTTTGGTATGGGGCATCAATTTTAAGGAACTGGGGCTGCTGTTTTCTTCTGTTTTTGCCGTAATCGGTGTAGCGCTTTTTGCGCAATGGTCCATATTGAGCAACGTTACCGCAGGGGTCATCCTATTTTTTGCCTTTCCCTTTAAAATCGGGGACCGCATCCAAATTATGGACAAGGACCTGCAAACCGAGGGTTCGGGCGCTCAGGAAAGTTTCCGTATCGAGGACATTAAGGCATATCATGTGCGGCTTCGAAGCGATTCCGGGCAACTGATCACCTATCCCAATAATATGATGCTTCAAAAAGCCGTTACCCTCCTTTGCGACGACACTACCGATACCAACATGCCGTAGTGTTAAAGAAAATTTAAAAGGACATCCTCCGCTTTTTATCTTTCTATCTTTGATTTTCAACCAAATACAACTTATGCGTCTCACGTTTTTATTTCTTTTTCACCTCATTTTCGGGCAATTACAAACTATTGCCCAAGAGGATCACAAAACGAACCCCTCCGATATTTATCATGCGCTTCAAAAACTCAACTTTTTGGGCTCCGCGCTATACGTAGCTGCACATCCCGATGATGAAAATACCCGGCTGATCTCCTATCTGTCCAATCACGACAAGGCGAGAACGGCCTATTTGTCGATGACCAGAGGCGATGGCGGGCAAAACCTCATCGGTCCCGAACTTCGGGAACTGTTGGGCGTATTGCGTACCCAAGAGCTTTTGGCGGCTCGAAGGGTGGATGGCGGACAGCAGTTTTTTACCCGGGCAAACGATTTTGGATACTCCAAACACCCCGACGAAACATTGCGCATCTGGAACAAGAAAGAGGTGTTGCGCGATGTGGTGCAACTGATCCGACAATTTAAGCCCGATGTTATTATCAATAGATTCGACCATCGCTCCCCCGGAAGCACCCATGGACACCATACCGCTTCCGCCATGTTGAGCATGGAAGCGTTTGATCTGGTCGGCGATGCAACTGCCTATCCCGAACAACTGGACCGTATGGATACTTGGAAGCCCGAACGGCTCTTTTTCAACACCTCTTGGTGGTTTTATGGCAGTGAAGAAAAGTTTGCGGCAGCGGACAAAAGTAAGATGCTATCCTTTGATATCGGCACCTACTACCCCACATTGGGGATGTCGAACAACGAAATTGCCTCCTTGGCGAGCAGTCAGCACTTATGCCAAGGGTTTGGCCGGCGGCTCAGAAGGGGCTCCCAAAAAGAATATGTAGAACTGCTAAAAGGATCGTTACCGGAAGACAAGACCGATCTTTTTGATGGTATCGATACCTCTTGGTCGCGGTTGGCCAATGGAAAGGCCATCGGGGATTTACTGTATCCCGTTGAGGAAAGCTTTAATTTTAAGGACCCCAGTGTTCACTTGCCCCAACTTTTGGAAGCATATTCCCTTTTGTCCGATATTGACGACGACCATTGGAAAACCATTAAACTACAGGAGCTACAAAACATTATTGTTGCCATATCCGGGCTTTATCTGGAGGCCTCTGCAACGGATGGCCATAGCTACCCCGGAGGAACGGTAACGGTAAATGTGGAAGCCATCAACAGGAGCGACTATCCCATTGCCCTGCAATCGGTAAGCATTGGTGACACCATTGTTACAAATGGACCGAACCAGCTGGCCAACAATGTAAAAATCAATGTAGAGGCCAATTTTATGGTCCCCAAGACTACGGGGTACACCAGTCCGTATTGGCTGAACGAAACGGGCAGTTTGGGCATGTACACCGTCCAAAATCGTCAATTGATCGGAAAACCGGAGACCCCTAGAAAGTTTTATGCGGCATTCGATCTTGATTTTAATGGAAAAACGATCAAGATCGTTAAACCGGTGGTTTACCGGTTCGCCCGTCCCGACAAGGGGGAATTGACGCAACCTTTTGAAATTGTTCCCGCGGCCACTGTTGGGTTTGAGGACAAGGTGATGATTTTTGCCGATGGACGTTCCAAAACCATACCTGTCATCGTTCAGGCGCACAAGGACAACGCCAAGGGTACCGTTAGGCTAATCCATTCCGATGGTTGGCAATCGGATGCGGAAAGCAAACCGTTCCAAATCGAAAAAAAGGGCGATAAACAAATTATCATGTTTCAACTGACACCGCCTTCCGATGAAAACGAGGATTATTTGGTTCCCATATTGGAAATAGCGGGAGCGCAAATATCCAAGGAATTGGTAGAAATTGCTTATGACCACGTGCCCAAACAATCCGTACTGTTGCCGGCCCAAGCTAAAATCGTACGATTAAACATTCAAAAAATCGGAAAACGGATCGGGTATATCGTCGGGGCGGGAGACGCCGTACCGAAGAGCTTGGAACAGATCGGTTACGATGTACAAGTGATCGCACCGGAAGATATCGTGGCCGGTAGCTTGGACGGGTTTGATGCGATCGTTACCGGAATTCGCGCGTACAACGTGGTTCCGGAGCTGCAGTTCAAACAACGGTATTTATTGGAGTATGTAAACAAGGGCGGTAACCTGATCGTACAATACAACACGGCAGGCCGCTGGAACAAACAGTTCGAGAACATCGCCCCCTATCCCTTGACCTTATCGAGGGACCGGGTAACCGATGAGCTTTCAGAAGTGCGCATTCTGGACAAAAAACATCCCATGCTCCAGTTTCCCAATACCATCGCCGAGACCGATTTTGATGGCTGGGTCCAGGAACGCGGCCTTTATTTCCCCAACGAGTGGGATTCGGCGTTCACCCCATTATTTTCAATGAAAGACTCCGGCGAAACCGCTAAAAATGGGAGTTTGCTAGTAGCGCCTTACGGTAAGGGCAACTACATTTACACCGGGCTGAGTTTCTTTAGAGAACTTCCGGCCGGCGTACCCGGCGCATATAAATTGTTCGCCAATATGCTTTCCTTGGGCAAGACCAATGTTTCCAAACCAAAGAACGTAAAAGGATAACATGCACGACAAGTTTGTTTGGAAAAAGGAGTATACCTTGGTATTGGCGCTAAATGTTATATACCTATTGATTTTCAATTACTTAATGACCAGTTTTAGCTAAATGGAAACATTAGATTGGTATGTACTCTCCGGAACCCTCCTTTTCATCGTAGTCTACGGAGTATGGAAAACTAGGGGACGCCAAAGTGTCGCGGACTATGTCGGCGGTGGAAAGGACGCCAAATGGTGGACCATCGGTCTTTCCGTTATGGCGACCCAAGCCAGTGCCATTACCTTTTTATCGACACCGGGTCAGGCATTCCATGACGGTATGGGCTTTGTACAGTTCTACTTTGGACTGCCCTTGGCCATGATTGTCATATGCCTCGTATTCATCCCCATCTATCATAAACTAAAGGTGTACACCGCCTATGAGTTTTTGGAAAATCGTTTCGACCTAAAGACCCGGTCCCTGGCGGCCGTTCTTTTTTTGATTCAAAGGGGATTGGGTGCCGGTATCACCATTTTTGCGCCCTCGATCATTCTTTCTGCTATTTTGGGCTGGGACCTGCGAACCTTGAACGTTATCCTTGGCCTCTTGGTCATCATCTACACCGTATCGGGGGGAACCAAAGCGGTAAGCGTTACGCAAAAACAGCAGATGTTCGTTATTATGTTCGGGATGTTCGTAACCTTCTTTTTTATCTTGGGGTACCTTCCAAACGATATTACCTTTACCAAGGCCTTAAAAATAGCCGGAGCCAACGACAAACTGAACATTCTCGATTTTAAGTTTGATTTTACGAACCGTTATAATTTTTGGAACGGTGTTACGGGCGGGTTCTTTTTAATGCTGGCCTATTTTGGTACCGATCAAAGCCAGGTACAACGTTATTTGTCCGGAAAATCGATACGGGAAAGCCAACTAGGGCTCATTTTTAACGGTATCCTTAAAATACCGATGCAGTTTTTTATTTTACTCGTAGGGGTGATGGTCTTCGTTTTTTATCAATATAATGCCTCTCCCTTAAACTTTAATCCTTCCGCCACCGAGGCCATATTACAATCCCCTTTTGCGGAAGACTATAAAAACCTGGAAGAAGCGCACCTGGAACTGGAAGTCCAAAAGAAAATTGCCCAGAACAATTTTTCAAAAGCCTTGGAACTAAAAGAATATAGCGCCATATCGGAGGCAAAGACCAAAATAATCGCCATCAATACGAAGGATCAGGCCAACCGGGCGACCGCGCGCAACCTGATCAAACAAGCCGATGCGTCCGTAGAGACCAACGACAAGGATTACGTATTCATTCACTTTATACTAACCAACCTGCCCCGGGGCTTGATCGGGTTGTTGTTGGCGGTTATCCTATCGGCCGCGATGTCCTCCACCGCCTCGGAATTAAATGCCTTGGGCACCATTACTGCGCTGGACCTTTACAAGCGAAACAAAACGGGCAACTTTTCCGAACGGCATTATGTAAACGCATCCAAAGTTTTTACTCTGGTATGGGGCGTTATCGCTATTTTGGTGGCCTGTGTGGCCAATCTGTTCGACAACCTCATCCAACTGGTCAATATTATCGGCTCCATTTTTTACGGCAATGTTTTAGGTATTTTTCTATTGGCTTTCTTTCTAAAGTTTGTAAAAGGAAATGCCGTGTTTTTTGCCGCTGTGTTGACGCAAATCATCGTTATCGTATGTTATTACTACCTCATTCACATTTATCCCCCCGGACAGGAAAAACTAAGCTATCTCCTGTTAAACTTCGTGGGAGCATTATTGGTAATGTTTTTGGCCGTTGTTTTTGAATTGTTCGATCGCTTATTGAAAAATTCTTCGGTGCACAACGCTTGATGATGTTTTCATCAAAAATGTGTCCGATAGTGTATCGAGATCTTTTATCCTGGCAGTCCGGGTTTCGTTGGAATGGTTATTTTTAACCAGCAATTGGTAATACACCTACAAAAAAGGGAGCAACTTTTATTGAAGTCGCTCCCTGTACTTTTCGAGTTAAAAAAAGTGTATGCCCACGGATACCATGCTACCAAAAAACCAGCTTTTGGGATCGCGAACCGCTACTGTTCCGTACCGATAGCAAATACACGCCCTTTTCAAGGGATATGCCAGGTCTTACCCTCAAGGTGCCCGGCGTCTCTTTGGTCACCGAAACGGGTATGCTACGCCCCAGCAAATCCGTTAACAACAGTGTGGTGGCCGCGTCGTCATCATCGACCTGTACGTAAAAGATGTTTTCGGTTACAGGATTCGGATATGCCCAGGCCCCGTCATTTTGGGACTCCGGCATTCCTATATCGGATTTCAAGCTAGCTTCGCTCCGATAAGTAACCACTAATTGCGGAGTTTTCTCACTTTCCCTTGAAAAGATATTGGCACGCATGTCCCATGGCGACTGCCATATCATGTTTATGTACAAATAAAGGGAAACCGCACCATCTCCATTGGCTTCTTGAATTACAAAATCGGTTACATCGAACTCCGTATAGCCACCAATGGCCTCCCCGGCAACATCCAGATCGACACCGGAGGCCGACGGCCTGTTGGTCCAATGGAGTCCTTCCTCCGTCCAAGAATCATCGTTCATCCCTTGTACCGCCATTGAAACGTTGGTAACACTGGCATTCCATTCGGTATTAAAAACCCGTAAAACAGCATTCTCTACTGTGCCCGGAACATCGGAAACATCGAATTTGAGAAAAGCGGCGCGATTCTCCGACCGTTTTGGTTGTATGGTAAAATCGGTAATGGCCCCATAGTTGGTACCGGGCGATTTGCTATTGGTGAATGCATCGGCGATTGGCACTAAGGTCGCTGTGTCGGTATCGGCATTTCCTACCCCCTGATGGTCCAAAGTGGTAACATTGATAGCGACGCTATTTTCGGAAAAGTTTCCGGCCGCATCGGCGGCCTTGACGTAAATGAGATAGGTGGTGCCGGGATCTAAGCCATCTATAACGGTAATCGTTGTCGGTGGATCGCCCAATACCGCCTTATTGAATTGGGTATCCACCAATACTTCGTACTTATCGATCCCGACATCGTCGACCGAAGCGTTCCAACATAGGGTAACACTATTTTCCTTTATACTGATAGCGGTAAGTTCACGGGGCTTGCTGGGCGGGGTCAGATCGACCCCTTCGGCATCAGTGGTTACCAGCAGTTGTGGCTTGTTCACATCGCTTTCCCTGGAAAAAATATTGGCCCGCATATCATAAGGGGGTGCCCAAGGCATATTGATATAGAGGTAAAAAGAGACTTCGCCATCACCATTGATTTCTTGGGCAACAACATCGGTAACATCCAGTTCGGTATAACCGCCATTGGCCTCGGCAGCCAAGGCCAAATCGCTACCGGAAGCATCCGGTCTGTTGGACCATGTTAGGGTATCCTCGGACCAGGCATCGGAATTTACCGCCTGCACCGCTATGGAAACATCCGTAACGCTATTGTTCCATTCGGTATTATAGATGCGCAATGTGGCTTCTTCCACATTACCCGAAATATCGGACAGGTCGAATTTCAGGTACCCCACCCTATTTTCCGATTGTTTGGGTTGTATTACAAACTCCGTTTCTTCCCCATAGTTCGTATCTGCCGATTTACTGTTGGCAAAGGCATCGGCCACCGGTAATAAAGTGGTCGTACCATTACCCAAGGGGTTACCGGAATTTGGGGTTGACGATCGGGTGATTCCAAAATTGCTGGTTACAATGGGGACATCCTCAGTATTGATTACCAAACGGTTGAGCAATGCAACAGAGGCCTGATCCGAGCGAAAATCAAAATTCGAACCGATAGTAACCTTGTTCCCGTTCGGCGGGGTCACGAACACGCTGTACTTTTTGGTATTGATGTCTACCTCCATTTCAACCGCATAGCTGGCCCCGCCGCTATAGGAAAGCACTGTATCGGCAGCATAATCGTTTCCATTTCTGGCATCGATGGTTCCATCACTGTTGCACCTGACGATACAGGCCAATTCACTATACGAATCGGCATCGCCGGCAGCCAATGCGGTTACACCATCCATGTTATCGCTATCGGGTATCATATCCCATTTTGCCGTAAATGTACCGGACTCATCGTTAAAGGGTACGTTGCACCACACCACACCTTGAAACACCGGACTAGGTGGGACGGGTGTTCCAGGTGGGTTTGCAGGAACTGGAAGATTTATTTGTTTGTTCTTCCACAGCTCCAAATCGTCCCAATAATACTCCAACCGTTCCCCTACCGCGGTAGCCTTGTCGATAGTAAGATAATCCAGCGTATATAGTTTTAGCGGATTGAAAAATTTGATTCCATCGGGATCTGGGTCACTGGAATGGTGCGTCCACCCGGTAACATCGAAAACCAGTTCCCGCGCACCTCCTTCCGGAGTGACGGCCATTCGAAAACGTCCGTCGGTAGCGTTTCCTTCCTTGATATATACCTCAATATCCAACCACTTATCAAAGGGTACTATAAAATCGGATTCATAGGACCATTTCTGATCCGGACCTTCCCCCCAGCAACAGGCCCTACTCTGCTCTTCCCCGGTAGCGGTCAGCCGAAGTGCCTCACCGCTCCCCTCTTGTTTGGTAATATTGACTTTCATTCGAAAGGGATAGGTATTGGGGGTACCAAAGGGAGGGTCAAAATTATTATCGTTCCAGATTTCCAAAATGGTCAAAAAGTCGAACCCTCCGGCATCGGCACGCAATGGTTCAAAAGAGGCCGATGGAAGATACAGTTTCACCCGCTGATAATACTCGAAAATACCGTTTTCCGAACCATAGCAGTTTGCCTGTACCCGGGCGCGGCTCTCCGAAGCATTGTCACCGGTCGCCCAAAAGTTCAACACTTTTCCCTGTCCCCTGCCCGTTGGGTCGTTTATAATCTCCGCACGCCGTTTTTCCTGTTGGTTCGCATCCTTATCTTGATATTGTAAGTTAAACTTGCCAATGTTCGGATGGTCCTCCAAATCGGTGGTCCAAATATTGGGCGAAGCGACCGAAGTATCGGTCCCTATGATATCGGCACCTGCCGAAGTTTGATCAACAACCGTCGTACCAGGTTCAAACCCGGACCTAAAAATCAATTCTTGTGCCTGTACCACGCTGGAAAATAGCAGTACCAGCCCTATTATGTAATTCCTTTTCATGTTTAAAATTTTTAATTTCCCTTAAGGTAATTATACATTATGGCAACTACCGATTACGAAATGTCCTGCAAATCGATACCGCCCCCTTTTTCAAAAGAGCAGCGTTACGCTCAGTGAATCCGATCCGTAGCTACGGAAAGGTCAAAAATCAGAATCGGTCATAGACATAGGTGCACCTACCCCATCCGATATGTAAATACGTCGTAAACAACGTTGGCGTTCGGTGGACGATCGGATGTCAAAAGAACATCCAATGTCCACAAACATATCATGGTAGTTGGTTTGGCGGTAAGAAACACATACCTGACATCAAAGGGTATGTGCAAAATAATGTTCGATCAAAACATTATGGTACAAGAAGCTTCCTTTTCTTTACAAGTGCCTCTAAAAAGTAATAATCAGCATAGACGATGGGTTCATCGATTTCGTCCGATTTCGGTTTGTTTCCTGTGCTATGGTCCAATAGGAAGGGGCTATTGTTTTCTTCTTGCAATAGATATTCTTCTTCAAGAACCGTTACCACTGCATCGGCATAATCGCTATAATCGTCCCTATCGGTATAGCGATGTAAGTCATAAAGTGCCGATGCCGTAATGGCCGCAGCGGAAACATCCCGTGGCGCATCCGGTATTTTTGGATCTTTAAAATCCCAGTAGGGTACCCCGTCCGCAGGCAATTTCCCCGATGTTAAAAAATAGTCGGCCGCAGCCTTGGCCCTTTCCAAATAGGCTTTATTTTGAGTAAACCGATATGCCATGGTGTACCCGTATATCGCCCAAGACTGCCCTCTTGCCCAGGAAGACCCATCATCATGCCCCTGGTGGGTCTGCTTTTTTCGTACCGCTCCCGTAATCGTATCATAGTCCACTACATGATAGGTGCTAAAATCTGCCCTGAAGTGGTTGGCCATTGTTGTTCTGGCATGGGTATCCGCTATTTTATAATACGTACTATCACCGCTCAAGGCCGTTGCCTTGAACAGGAGTTCTAGGTTCATCATATTATCGATAATCACCGGAAAATCCCATTCATCCGCATTAAAGTCCCATGAACGTATACATCCTACGCGGTCCCTATATCGTGTTGACAGCGTTTTTGCGGTCTGCAAAACGACGGCTTCATATTCCTTTTTTTCGGCAAACTGCAAACCGTTCCCAAAACTACAATTGATCATAAATCCCGTATCATGGGTGTTGTCGTTAAATTGTTCCTTTTGGATAAAGGCGGTCCATTTTTCCGCCCTCTCCAAATACGCACTATCTTGGGTCAACCGGTACAGCAGCCACAAGTTACCTGGAAAAAAACCGCTTGTCCAATCGGCAGATGTCACTTTTCGCGTTTTACCAATTTCCTTTGTAAAACTTCTTGGAATGGCATTAGCATCCAATGGATATTCCAACAGTTTTGAAAACCGAGCTTGCAATAACGATACGTTTTCTTGGGTGCCTCCCCGCTCTTTTTTGGACGAACCTTCCCGACACGAATAGCAGATGCATACAAACCCGATTGCAAAAAAGACGTAACTGATTCTTATTCCCATTTCATTGTGTTTATTCCAATAGTGCTATAAAAACATTTCTTTATGCTTCCTACAGGTAAATAACCTCGGGGCAAGCCCAGGAGGCATTAGAAGGAAAATTAATATTGATTTCGACGCAAGCGCCGGAGCATTTTAAATCTCGATTATCGAGTAAAATTAATGGTGTTTTCGCTTTTCCGAATACCCAATATAACATTGGCGAACGCTATGTCACCAACCTACGGTTATTATCAATAACCGGGGTTTTGACCCAACTCGGGATTGATATTCAATTGGGTTGTTGTCAACGGCATCAAATAATCCCGGCCGGCATCAAAATTAGCATGTGGTTCCAAACCTTGGGGACCAAAAACTTCGGGGCCCAACTGAAGTCTTTTGATATCGTACCAACGCTTCATTTCAAATGCCAGTTCCAACCGCCTTTCCTCTATAATGGAATCCCTCATTTGATCTTTGGAAAGGTTTGCGGGAAGATCTGGTGGGTAGTCCGATACCGTACCGCCAAAGTTACGTGCACGCTCCCTGATGCGATTGATATAATCCGTGGCCTCTTGTGCTCCCGGTGTAATCTCGTTCAGCGCTTCCGCCGCAATAAACAATACTTCGGCATACCGCATCATTACATAGTCGTTATCGGAAAAGCGGCCGCTTCCTGCAGCATTTATCTGTCTTGTATATTTTGCGATGTGCGGACGGTCTACAACGGCTCCGTTACCAGGGTCTGCGGCCTTAAATTCCGTAAAACGAACATTTTGTCCGGCAATGGTAGCCACCGTATCAAAACTAACCCTTTTTCGATAATCGCGACCGTTCCACCTGTCATAAACATTGATGTTCGGTACCGCTACGCTCCAACCACCTCCCGCGCCGCGGCCCTCGGTCTGATCACCCGATATTCCCGTAAGTGGCGGTAAAAGGTCGTCACCGAACAATCCAGAATTTTCCTGAGATATAAAATCGAGCGTGAAAAGGGGTTCTCGCAAGGATTCTATGATTTCGCTGTCGCCCAAAAACAGGTTTTGAAAATCCGTCTCCAAGCCAAGGTTGAATCCGCTCTCGTTGTCGATGATGGCCTTCGCCTCGTTATAGGCATTTTGGTACTCTCCGATGGTCAAATAAACCGAGGCCAAATACGCCATTGCGGTCGCCGAAAAAGGTTTGCCCCTATCGGGCTGCTCCATTGGTAACCATTCCTTACAAAATTGTAGGTCGGAAATAATGTTTGCGTAAACCTCGTCCTCGGGCGTACGTTCCAATACATCCAAGGTTGTGGCATCCGATACAGCATCCTCTAGATACGGCACATCACCAAACAATCGGACCAAGTGATAGTAGGCAAAGGCCCTTACGAAATATGCTTCCGCTATTATCGGATTGATCTCGGCTTCATCGACATCCAATCCATTGGCAATTCCTATCGCTTGGTTGGCCGCACCGATAACAATATAAGATCTTGGCCAAAACGCCTCTGTCATGCCATTATTGGCTAACATGTTAAAATTGTTGACATCCTGTCTTCTTCCGGCGGTACTGGGGTTTCCAATATCGCACATATCGCTACGCAATAATATGGAAAGGCTTATTTTCCTTCCCCAATAGTTTTCATGGGCCAAATTGGCATAAGCGCCGTTCACCGCAGCCTGAACATCGGCCACAGTTGAACTGAGCAGTTCCGGGGCCAATATTCCCTCTGGATTTTCTTCTAGATCGGTGCACCCTATCAATAGGGCACTCAGTATGACTATTACATTAAACTTTTTCATAGTTTTTTAGAATTTTAAGTTTACACCTAATGTATATGACTTTACGTTGGGGTAAACCCCATAATCGAGTCCGAGATTGGTATTGCTTTGCGAACCACTGCCACTACTTCTATAGTTGGTTTCGGGATCGCCACCGGGATAATCGGTAAAGGTGAGCAAGTTCTGACCACTGATAAATACCCTAAGCTTTTGTAGGCCTACGTTCTCCAGCAGCCGCTCCGGGAAGGAATATCCCAAAGAAAGGTTTTTCAAACGCACATAACTTCCATCATAGACAAAGCGATCACTTACTTCCGCGGGTCGAAATGCCGCTGCCGGAATATCGGTATCGGTATTGGTAGGTGTCCAGGCATTCAGTAGATCGGTGGTACCGTTTGCCGAGCCGGAAGCCAGTTCCATAAACGTGTAGTTTAGTATATCGCCGCCTACCGCAGCCTGAAAAAAGAAATTAAGGTCCAGTCCCTTGTATGTAATACTGTTATTGAGTCCCATTATGAAATCGGGGTTGGGATCTCCGATTACGGTACGATCATCGGTATTCAATTGTCCGTCGGGCTGCCCGGTAAGGTCCCCGTTGTCGTCACGGCCATTGGTATCCCGGTACAGGATATCCCCTGCCTGCGGCCCGGCATCGCGATCCCTTGGAATTACGACGGATCCTTCGGGAACCGCACCGCCTTGGTACACCCCGTCGTATATAAAGCCCCAAAAAGAACCCACGGCCTCACCTTCCCTTAGCACCTGCGTTTGATCGATGAGCAAGTGTGCGGGAGCGGAACTATAAAACACGTCCTGTCCCTCGTTCAGGGAAACCACTTCGTTGATGTTCGTAGAGATGTTAAAATCGGTATTCCAGGTAAAATCGTCGGTGGCAATGTTCGTACTGTTCAAACTAAACTCGACCCCGGTGTTGTTCATTTCACCTATGTTCCGTGTTTGTGTACCTCCCTCGATACCTGCCAAGGGATTGATGGGCTGGTCGAAGATAAGGTCTTCCGTATCGATGTTATAATACTCCAGCGAAAGATTAATGCGATTGTCCAAGAGACCGACATCCATCCCCACATTCAGTTGATACGATGATTCCCACTTAAGGTCGTCGTTGGCGAGGTTGGCCGGGGCCACCGCGTTGGAAGTACTTGCCCCTATGGCATAATAGCGACCATCATAACGTGCCAACGTACCATAGGCCGGAGAGGTCGGATTTCCAAGTACCCCATAGCTCACCCGCCATTTCCAATTGGAGATGGTGTTGCTTTCCGATAAAAAATCTTCCTTGCCCATATTCCATGCCAATGCGGCAGATGGAAAAAAGGCCCATTTGTTGTTTCGACTAAAGTTAGAGGACCCGTCGTACCTGGCGGTCGCGGTAAACAAATACTTTTCGGAAAGATTTAATTGCAATCGTCCGTAGACGGACTCCCGCTCTATTTCAGTTATCGAGGACCGAGGTACCAACTGCGTATTTCCGGTTGATAAGTTCCGGAAAGAGACGCTCTCGGACACAAAATCCCTCGCGCCCGTAAAAAGGTTTTCGTTCACCTCATTTTGATAGGAAAAACCTGCTGTAAGCGTTAACGAGCTCAGTTCACCCAACGACGTATCGTAGGTAAAATAATTTTCGTTCAACAAGTTCGTATTTCTGGATGTTTCGATCCTTGCTTCCCCGCCAAAACCACTGGCGCCCACCAAGGTACTGGGGATAAAGATTCCCGTGCGTTGGTTTATCGTGCGATAACCCAAGGTCGAACGAAAACGAAGTCCATCGAAAAACTGATATTCCCCAAATAAATTGGCCCGCATCAAATCGTTGATGGTCTCATTTACCCGCTCGGTAGCGATGGCGAAGGGGTTATCGATAGGGTCTCCAACGGTGTTTACCTGAAAACCGCCTTGCTCATTAAAGATGGATCGATCGGGAGCGAACCTGTGGGCAGAGGAAATTGCGTCCGCGCCACCGGCACCACCGGATCCGGTCTGCGTCGAAATACCGTTGGTACTGGAAAACCTTCCAAAAAGGTTCATACCTCCCTTAAACTTGTCGGATGCCTTGAAATTTACGCTGCTCAAAAAAGAAAAACGCTCGAAATCAGAGTTGATAACGGCCCCTTTCTGGTCCAAATACGTTCCTGAAATATAAAAGTCGATATTTTCGGACCCGCCGGAAACCGATGCCTGTTGATTGGAAAAAAATCCTGTTTGAAAAATAAGATCTTGCCAATCGGTATTTACGGGACCTTGCTCGTACGGGGCATTGGTCAACTGGGATACATATTGCCCGAACTGATCGGCATTCATTAGATCCAATCGGTTGATGACTTCCTGTGCGGATAAGGAGGAGTTCACTTCAACGGTTATCTTGCCTTTTTTACCTTTTTTAGTGGTTACCAATACCACACCACTGGCCGCTCGAGATCCATAAATTGCCGCTGCCGAAGCATCTTTAAGGATGTCTATGGAAGCAATATCCTCCGGTGGCGGTATTACCCCATCGACAAAACCGTCCACTACTATCAAAGGGGAACTATTCGCATTGATCGAGGTAGCCCCACGTACGCGTATTTTTAGCTCCCCGCCCGGTTCTCCCCCGTTGTTGGCGGATATATTTACACCGGCAGCCCTCCCTTGCAGGGCCTGCTCGGCACTTTGAATCGGAAAAGCGGTAAGTTCCTCCGTCCTTACAGAGGCCACGGCACCGGTGACATCACTTTTCTTTTGTGTACCATATCCGATTACCACCACCTCATCGAGTTTTGAAACATCTTCCTGTAAAACGACATTGATTACAGATTGATTTCCTACGCTAACCTCTTTGGTAGTGTATCCGATATAACTGAAGACCAAAACTGCGTCCCCGTCGGGAACCATTATCTCAAAGTTCCCATCGAAATCGGCCACTACCCCTTTATCGGTTCCTTTGATCGAGACCGATACGCCGGGGAGTGCCACACCGTCATCGGCCACAACATTTCCGGTTACCATAGCTTGAACGTTACTGGTAAGGGCTGTGGTGGAAAATGCGTTGGCAACCGACATGCACATCCCGAAAAACAGTACCGTAAACGGCATGATCCATTTCTTACGTTTCATTCTTTCTTTCATGTTCCTGTGTTAAAAATTGGTTAATTATCGCTACAAGGATACGAAAGGATTTTTTAAAATACAATCGATTGTATTATTGTTTTATCAAAAAAATGATCTGAAATTTTCGATTATCATATATTCAGGCGCTTTACCATCCGAAAAAATAAGCTATCCGAATACATCGGAAACCACCATGCCGACGTTGAAGAACGTTTGCCGGCACGTGCAAGGCCAAGTAAGGCCGTCCGCCCTATTGCGCTGCTTCTGAAGCGGAGTACTGGTTTTACCTCTTTGTTGAATCCCGTTCCAACAAGGTAGACTCCAAAATGATAGTCCTGCTGTTTGCGTCGGAAGTCTTGTTTCCGATCTGTTCTATCAACAGACTGCAGGCTATTTTACCGATTTCATAAGGAGATTGATCGATGGTCGTCAACGCAGGCTCTATCACTTCGGAAATTGGTTCGTTACTAAAACCGACCAAAGCGATGTCGTCGGGAATTTTTTTCCCAATGTTTTTCAAGTACTTCATGGCTCCAATGGCGGCAACGTCATTGGCCGAAAAAATACCATCGATCTCCGAATTCTTCTCCAATATCTTTTTTACGGACATGATTCCATCCTTTTCCGACAATCTAGAGCTGACCACCAAATCAGGGTCATAAGGAAGTTGGTATTTCCGTAGGGCGGACCGATAGCCTTTCAAACGGCTTTTGTAGATTTGAAGGGTACTCGGCCCGGTAAAGTGTGCTATTTTTTTGCAGCCAATTTCTATCAGATGGCCCGTGGCCTTTGCAGCTGCATCTTCGTCGTCGATGAGCACCTTGCCGCTTCCTTCAAGTTCCTTTAAATGTCTGTCAAAAAAGATTAGGGGGATACCACTATCGCGCAGTTGTTTTAAGTGCCTTCCATTCTTGGTTTCCATTGACACCGATATCAACACACCGTCAACTTGGTTCGCCATCAAATTACTGATAATACCCTGCTCCCTTTCAAGCTCTTCAAGGGATTGGCAGATAATTACATTGTATCCGGCCGCAAAAGCCGCTTCATCTATTCCCGCGATGGTAGAGGAAAAAAAGTATCGTGATATTCTGGGGACTATTACACCAATGGTATTGGATTTTTTCTTTCTCAGGTTAGAGGCCATCAAGTTTCGTCGATAGCCCATTTCTTCGGCTTTTCTAGTTACCCTATCTATTGTCTTTTTTGTTACCCGATCACTATTGTTAAGTGCCCTGGAGACCGTAGAACTATCCAAGTTCAATTCTCTGGCTATTTCGTGAATGGTAGGTTTTCCGTTCTTCATTTTAGCGACTGGTATGGTAGCGTTTGGTTGTGCTCTTAGGTACTCATTACATTAAGGGAAAGGCTTTTGAAGCCCGACCGTTAGGGACCAAGTTATTTAAACTTTTTTGTTTAACGGTCATTTTTCATACAATCGTTACTTCATTGTCTTAAAAATGTCCTTATTTTATCGTTTAACTTTTTCAAGTAATGTTGATTTCCTTCTTACCCTAGGCTGGGGGCCAAAACGGAACATGAAGGCGGCTGATGGAAAAAAGAGGCATTCCATTCGTTTTAAATTGTTCTTTTTCCTTAAAAAAAGTAACCGTGAAACGAGCCAAGAACAAGCTAGACCAACCTGTCCTTTTTGAAGCATACGGCACATCAATTTTCAACATGAATACAATCGATTGTAATAAATCGTTATTTTTGCGTCCGTCAGTCCGTTCAATTAGAAGACGTCTTAATGTTTTGGGGCATACCAAATAAAATGTACCGTACCCTAGTATAACGCCCTGGATTATGTATTTGAAAACATAATGGTAAACGATACTGGAAAATGATCATACGCCATAACACTATGCCTTCCCTATCGGTGACCATCCTTTTTCTGAGCGGTCTTTTGTTCACCACGGCCTGTAAGGATGTACCTCCGCCCCTTTTTGAGCGCATAGCTCCATCCGTATCTCAACTTACATTTGAAAACACCCTTTCGCCCAGTACCGAACTGAACGTATTGGAGTACCTGTATTTTTATAACGGTGCCGGTGTCGCCGCGGCCGATTTCAATATGGACGGATTGATCGATCTTTACTTTACCGCCAATCAAAAAGCCGATGCGCTCTACCTAAACCAGGGGAATTTCCGATTTGAAGAAGTGACCGAAATATCCGGTATTGCCAACGACAGTGGATGGACCACCGGTGTAACGCATGTCGACATTAATGCGGATGGACTTTTGGATCTTTACGTTTGTAAAGTGTCGCTTCCCGAATTGGGCCTTTCGGGAACCAATCTTCTCTATATAAATCAGGGTATCTCACCTTCGGGCATTCCAATATTCAAGGAAATGGCCGCCGCTTATGGCCTCGATTTTTCGGGTTTGGCAACACAGGCTTCGTTTTTTGATTATGATCGCGATGGCGATTTGGATGTTTACCTGCTCAACCATTCCACGCAACCCAACGATAGTTATGGCAACGGTGACCGAAGAAAGGTATATAACGCGTATTCGGGAGATCGCTTGTACGAAAACCAAAACGGCATTTTTGTAGATGTCAGCCTAAACGCCGGTATTTTTCAGGGAAAGATCGGTTATGGTCTGGGACTAGCGGTAAGCGATCTGAACGATGACGGATATCCGGACATTTATGTAGGTAATGATTTTTACGAAAACGACTACCTGTACGTCAATCAAAAGAACGGTACATTCTCCGATTTGATCACCCGAAACGAATTAAAACTGGGCCATACCTCGCATCTTTCCATGGGCAATGACATTGCCGACATTAACAATGATGGACGTATGGATATCGTTTCCTTGGATATGCTTCCCCAAAAACTCGAAACGTACAAACGCTCCGGAGTGGAGTCGCCCTTCCCCGTATACCAAAACTACCTGAACAACTCCTATGCACCGCAATACATGCAAAATACCCTTCACCTAAATTTAGGCGGGCTCAACTTTAGCGAAATTGCCCATCTATCCGGTATCGAAGCGACCGATTGGTCGTGGAGCGCCCTAGTGGCCGATTATGATAATGATGGATATAAGGATATTTTTGTTTCCAACGGCATTATGAGGGCTACCAATGATCTTGACTTTATCAACTATTTATCCAACACGCTTCTCCAAAATTCGGACGCCTCCGATTCCGGGGAAAGGAACCTCAAACTCATCGAGAACATTCCCCAAAACAAGCGTGCCAATGTTTTTTTCAAGAACAATGGCGACCTCACCTTTTCGGATACTTCTTCCGAATGGGACAACGGTGCCGAAACATTTAGCAACGGTTCGGTTTACGCCGACCTGGACAATGATGGCGATCTGGACCTGGTCGTCAACAACGCCAATGATACCGCCCATCTTTTACAGAATACGCTCTCCGATAGGTCGAACTACCTAAAACTATCTTTTGAAGGGAATACGAAAAATACCTTTGGCATCGGTACCAAGGTTACGGCGACTACCGATAACCATACCATTGTACAGGAACATTATGTATCGCGAGGGTATCTTTCGGCGGTTCCTCAGCAAATGCACCTCGGAATCGGGAAAGATAGCATCATACGAACGTTGGAAGTCGTCTGGCCCGATGGAAAACAACAAAGACTCCAAAACATCGCGGCACGCCAAACCCTTCGTCTGTATCAACATAAAGCTGTTACCCCTTCCAAAACCGAGATAAAAACAAAAGATTCCCTGCTTATCGTCAATGACTCCATCGGATTGGCATACAAGCATACGGAAAAGCCGACCAACGCCTTTGATCGAAACCCCTTGCTCCCCTTTGCAAATACCAATAACGGGCCCGCGGTGGCCGTCGCGGATATTGACGGCAATGGTTCCGACGACCTTTTTTTATCGGGTGCACGGACCCAGCCTTCCCAATTGTTTTTACAGGATTCATCCGGCACCTTTACCATGGCCCAAAACGAAAGGTTTATCCAGGATGCCCCGAGCGAGGACGTTGCGCAGACTTTTTTTGATGCGGACGGGGATGGGGATCTGGATTTGGCGGTGGTTTCCGGAAGTAGCGAAACTCGTTTGGCCAAACGGCTGAAACCGCGTTTTTACAGAAATCATAAAGGGATTTTCACGAAGGATACGACCCAATTCGAGGCCCTTGCCATTAATGCCACAAAAGTGATCGCTGCGGACATCGATTCGGATGGCGACCTTGACCTTACCGTTTGCTCCGATGAAGTGCCGTTGTCTTTTGGGGAAACTTCAAGGCAATATGTTTTTGAAAACGATGGCAGCGCAGGGTTTACCGATATTACGGACAGTTTCGCTCCCGATTTTAAGGATGTGGGTATGGTTAAGGATGCCCTTTGGGCGGACATGGACAACAATGGCTACCTGGATCTTATTACCGTAGGACATTGGATGCCCGTAACGATCTTTTTGAACGATGGCAAATCGGTTTCCATTCAAAAAGATACCGGTCTGGGAAACACCCATGGCTGGTGGAACAATGTGAAGGCATGTGACTTTGATAAAGATGGCGATTTGGATCTCATTGCCGGCAACTGGGGGAGCAACAGCAGAATAAGGGCCTCCATGAAAGCACCCGTACATCTTTACCGGAGCGACTTTGACGGTAACGGTCACATGGAAACTGTGATTACCCATGTCCACGACGGTACGGAAACCCCTTTCTCCTCTAGGGATGCCCTAGTACAACAGATGCCTGTACTAAAGAAAGGCTACTTAAGCTATAAAGCTTTTGCCGGGGCGCGCTTTGCAGAACTGTTTCCGAAACGTAATTTGGAAAGCGTTGTAAAAAAGTCGGTATTCGAACTACGGACGTTATATTTTGAAAATACGGGTAACGGACGTTTTCGTATCAAGACCTTACCGCTTTTGGTGAACGCTTCGGTCATAAAGGATATGTTGGTCGACGATGTGAACGGCGACGGTTGGGAAGATGTACTTTTGGTGGGTAACGACCATCAAATAAACACTCAATTGGGCCGTATGGACGCCTCACATGGCCAGTTGTTGCTCAATGATAAAAAAGGCGGGTTTTTCCTTTCCGATACCGCTTCCTTTGATGTTGCCGGACCGGCCCGTGATATTGGGAAAATAATCGTAAAGGGGCAAACCTACTATTTGATTACGATCAATGATTCGGCTCCCGTCATGTTGAAGGCAGTACACCAGGTTTTGGCGAACGATCAAAACAAAACGAATTAAACCGTTCCCGTTATTTCAAAAGCTTATGTGGAGGATGGTGTAACACCTCCTTTCGGGCGACGGACGATACAAAGGTAAACCGTTCGCATAATCAATTAGTGGGTATATGGTACCATTTCAAATGGTAAAATGGTATAACAAAAGACCCGGCCAGGAGCCGGGTCTTTTACTTTTAGCTTATATCAAGGATTACATTGCTCCCCACTCCTTTAAGGAGTCCTTGTTCATTTTAACATAATCACCGTTACCGGCAACTTCCGCAGCGGCCAACGATTTTTTTGCGGTTTCAATGGCCGCTTTTTTGTCTCCCGCCTTCGCATAGATCAACGATTGCTGTCGCATTTGCCAAAATGCCGGTTTTTCGGTCATTGCCATGGCCTTATCCATCCATTCTTTGGCTTTATTGATGTCCTTGTCCGCTTTCAAATAGTACACGGCAGCGGCATAATAATCCCCTGCATCGGGGCCTCCCATTACCTTATCGATATTAGCGGTAACCGCACTGTCGGTCGGTACTTCAAAAGGAATGGCCACTTTGGTATCGGCCCAAGAAATCACAAGATGTGCGCCGGTTTCGGATACGTGGTCCACACTGATCGTGAACGATTCGGCCATGTCCGTAGTTTTGGCAGCATTGGCCTTAACTACAGCAGCTACTTTGGTAGCGTCCCAATTACGTGGTGTTCCCCAGTTTTCGGTGTCAGTGTAAAAATTGACTTCCCAAACGGTTTCACCGGGTTTGGTAAAAATGGCGTAAGAACCGGCTTTTAAAGCTTTACCTGAAATTTTGACGTCTTCGCTGAAGGTGATGATGCTATTTTTGTTGGCACCTGTTCTCCAAAGTTGATCAAAGGGAACCAAATCGCCAAAAACCGTTCTGCCGCGCATTGCCGGACGTGAATATTCCAAAGTAACATCGGTCAAACCTACTACCTGCGTTACCTTCGCCATGGGACTCGGCTGTGGTGTTTTTATCTGTGCTTCGGTCGCCAAGGAAACCATAGCGGCACAAAAAAAGAGAATCATTTTTTTCATTTTGTATTGGATTTAAGTTTTTGCAAAACTAGGTATAAAGGGATAGGGGCCTTGTTAAGAGAATCCTAAATGTCCAAGAGCTAGGCTTTGGGTTTTCGCTACCCTAATACAGTACGAATGCACGGGTCAATTTGAATTCCCCAAAATATAGTGTCAATGCGTATGTTCCATTGGGCAGGTCCGCAGTAAAAATAGTGTCGGATAACAGCAGGTCCCCGGTTTGGTATCGGAGCAGTTGCCCCTCAAGGCTAAAAATTGCTCGCGCAACGGGTCGCGGATGCTCGTTGGGCAGAACATAGGACAATTGCGTACGGCCAACGGGTTGATACACTACAAGCTCCATCACATCGGGTTCCGGTTCCGTAATCGGTTGGGGGAGCTCTTGGGACACTTCCATATCCTCGGTGGTAAGGGAGTACAAGGTTGGTGAAAACGTAATGGAAGGGCTTTGCCTTTCGAAAAACTCAGAGGAAAGCATATAGGTATTCGCATCCACGTCGGTAATTCCTTCAACCTGTGCGAAGCCGATATTTATGGCAAGTCTGGTAACTTCCCCTCCGAAAACGGTGTTTTCCAAAACACCTTCCACACGGTAAATAAAAGGGCTCAACTGTCGTGAATATCCCGTAAAATAAAGTAATTGCGTGGCTTCATTATAGGTTGCCCCCGTAACCAGGCCTATGGAGGACAGGGAGTCCCATCTTTCTGCCGTGTAGCGTCCGGGAATTTTGGGTATCGTATAGGCAGTGGTGCCATTTTGCTGCCATTGCTTGGTCAGTACTACCAACTTATCATGCAGTACGAACATGGCTTCCGCATCAAAATCACTATTTACATTCGGTTCTGGTGCCACTTGATCCGGATAGGAAAAGATAATGGTCTCCGCGTTAACGGCATCGGCATTGTCGAAATCGTTTTTGGCTATTCGGTACACCGTCAAATCGGTCCGCAATCCTGAAACATTACCTAAATCCCCGATATACATATAATCGTTGTCCTGGGCCATCGCTTCCCAATCGATATTTACGGCATTTTCTATTTGCACCACTCTTTCCACCCGTCGCGAAAGCGTATCGATCACGAACAACTGGGGCGCATTTCCTGAATCGTTGTGCGTAAGGAGCTTATCCTTGTAAAACAGCAGCCCCGATGTTTCCGAAACACCGTCGGAAAGACTCCCGAGCACGCGGATCGGCGGCTGCCCGTACAAGGGTCCGAATACCAACAAACCTAATAAACAAAGTATCGCTCTGCGCATCGCTTACAAAAAGTAATCTGGCAAAGTACAAAATAGCTGGAACTTTACACGAATGGACCAAAATTAAGACTCATAAACTGTTGGATGCATCCCCTCAAGGGTCGCAAAAAAACGTTTTATTATTTGTTTAACTATATGTATTTTTCTTTAAACAGAAATTGAAGGTATCTTTGTGGAAAACCACAATATGCAACTGTATCAACTCCATGCCAAGCAAGCGGTCCCCATTGACCGTAAAACGGCATGGGATTTTTTGTCCAATCCCGAAAACCTAAAGGTGATTACACCCGAAAAAATGGGTTTTCAAATTCTCAACGGTGCCGACAGGCCCCTGTTCGAAGGGCAGATCATCCAGTATAAAGTAAGCCCTATCGCGGGCATTACCACTAAATGGGTCAGTGAAATAACGAACATCAAAGAGGGCAATTATTTTGTGGACCAGCAGCTGTTCGGCCCGTATGCGTTATGGCACCATAAACATTTTATTCATGAAACCGACGGGGGCGTTATTATGGAAGACTTGATCGATTATAAAATACCGTTCGGTGTGTTGGGCCGCCTTGCGCATCCTTTGATCGTAAAAAAACAATTGCAACAAATATTTGCTTTCAGGGAAGAAAAATTGCAGCAACTTTTTGGAACGCTTCCCGGGCATTCACCCTTTTTAATCATAACATCCATTTAACCCTATTATATGAAAAACATACTTCTTATCGGCGGTAGCCACGGTATCGGTTTTGCTATGGCCAAAACCCTTGCAAAGGACCATAACGTTTTTATCGCATCGCGCACGGCGGATGCATTGGACGGACTTAACGTCACGCACATTCCATTCGATGTTACCACGGACACTTTGGACACCGGTCTATTGCCCGACGCACTTCATGGTTTTGCCTATTGCCCGGGCAGCATCAATTTAAAACCGTTTAAAATGATGGCCGCCAGTACCTTTGAAGAGGATATGCAGTTAAATTTCTTTGGCCTGGTGCGCGTGGTCAAAGAAATTATCGCGATTATGGCGGAGGGGTCCAGCATGGTTTTCTTTAGCACCGTCGCCGTAGGTACGGGAATGCCGTTCCATACCAGTGTGGCCGCGGCAAAGGGTGCCATAGAAGGTTTTGCCAAATCGTTGGCCGCGGAGTATGCCCCAAAACTTAGGGTGAACGTTGTCGCTCCTTCTTTGGTCGATACCCCCTTAGCGGGCCGTTTGCTCAATAACGATCGAAAAAGGGATATGATGGCGGAACGACATCCTTTAAAACGTGTGGGCGAAGCGGAGGACATTGCCCACATCGGGGTATTTTTATTGAGCGAACAAAGCAGTTGGATGACCGGACAAGTTGTTGGTGTCGATGGCGGAATGGGAAGTTTGAACATCAGCTAATACCACACAATCACTATTACAATCCGTTACATCATACCAATCCACAACATTTATGGAAAATAAAATTGCACTTTTTTGGTTTCGCAGGGACCTTAGACTAGATGACAACGCGGGTTTCTCCCACGCCCTAAAAGGCGATTGTCCCGTACTTCCCCTATTCATCTTTGACTCCGATATTTTAGAGGAACTTCCCCAGCACGATGCCCGGGTAACCTTTATTCACGAAACCCTCCAGCGCATGCGAGATCGGCTTCAGGACAAATTTGGTAGTTCCATAGCAATGTACCATGGCCGCCCGGAGGACATTTTTAAGGAACTCCTACAAAACTACGAAGTGCAACAAGTGTATACCAATCACGATTACGAACCCTACGCCAAGGAAAGGGACAAAAAAATAGCAGCACTCCTGCAAGAACGTTCCATACCGTTTACCTCCTTTAAGGATCAGGTAATCTTTGAAAAGGACGAAGTGGTGAAAGATGATGGCGAACCCTATGTGGTATACACCCCTTATAAAAACAAATGGAAAAGTCTTTTTGATAAAAAGGAGCACTTGGTATCCTATGATACGGAAGCCCATTTTGGTAATTTGGTAAAGCATTCCCGTTTGCCCAACCTTTCTTTATCGGATATAGGTTTCCGAACGGCAAGCATTAAAGTACCCGAGTTTACCGTTACACCGTCCCTTATCGAGAATTATGAGGCTACCCGTAATTTTCCCGCTAAAGAGAACGGGACGTCACGTTTGGGGCCGCATCTTCGTTTTGGAACGGTATCCATCCGAAAAATGATGAAAAAGGCGATTGCGGAAGACAACGAGGTTTTTTGGAGCGAGTTGATCTGGCGCGAATTTTTTATGCAGATTTTATGGCATTTTCCGCATACCGCCAAAAAGGCGTTCCGATCAAAATATGACCGTATCGAATGGCGGAATAACGAAAATGAATTCGAAAAATGGAAAAACGGTGAAACCGGTTATGCCTTGGTCGATGCTGGAATGCGCGAACTGAACCAGACCGGGTACATGCACAATAGGGTACGTATGTTGGTGGCCAGTTTTTTATGCAAACACCTGTTGATCGACTGGCGCTGGGGAGAGGCCTATTTTGCCGAAAAGTTACTGGATTACGACCAAAGTGCCAATGTCGGTAATTGGCAATGGGCCGCAGGTAGCGGTGTCGATGCCGCCCCTTACTTTCGGATCTTTAACCCGATGACGCAAATTGATAAGTTCGATAAACAAAAGGAGTACATTAGGCAATGGGTACCCGACTTGCAGGAACTTACATATCCCCAAAAAATGGTCGATCACAAAATGGCAAGGGAGCGTTGCTTAAAAACCTATAAGGAAGCGGTCTCCTAATGGTTGTAGTCTGGTTCAAAAGAGATTTACGGCTTACAGACCACGAGCCCTTGCATAACGCCATTGCTACGGGCGAGAAGGTATTGCTTCTTTTCAATTTTGAACCGCTTTGGACGAAAGATGCCCACTATAGCGATCGGCACATTGGTTTTATAAAACAAAGCCTGGCCGATATGCAACGGCAGTTGGCCGGTTTTGATACCCAAATGCTCCTTACGGAAATGAAAATGGTCGCCCTATTTTCATATCTACACCAACTGCACCCCATCAGTGGGATCTTTTCGCATCAAGAAACGGGAATGGACATCACTTACGACCGTGATAAGGCCGTAGCCAAATGGTGCAGGGACCATGGAACGTATTGGAAAGAGAGCGTTTGCAATGGTGTTTTTCGAGGTCGCAAAAACCGAAAAAAATGGAAGAACGATTGGGTCGATTTCATCAACCAAAAGATACCTGTTACCCAATTGTACCCTAGCCATTTTTTTAATGTAAAGGTGCTTTCCGAGCAGTTTATGTCCAATTTGCCCAAAGTAGAATTGGATACGACCCCTGGTAAAAATGTTCAGAACGGAGGTACTTCACAAGGCATTAAATACCTTAAGAGCTTTGTTTTCGATCGGGTAAAGGGGTACAACCGTTGTTATTCGAGTCCGGAAAAATCGCGATTGCACAGCAGTCGGCTGTCTCCGTATTTGGCCTGGGGGAATTTGTCCACAAGACAGGTGTGTCAGTATGTGGCCTCCCATAAAAATACCATCGGAAGCAAAAGGGACCTTTCTTCCTTCTTATCGCGTATGCGCTGGCAGGCGCATTTCATCCAAAAGTTCGAAATGGAACCCGAAATGGAGTTCCGGAGCATCAACACCGGCTATCACGGGCTGCAGAAAGCCGTGCGGCCGAAATTGCAAAAGGCCTGGCGTGACGGGAATACCGGAGTGCCCATGGTGGATGCGGCCATGCGCTGTCTGGTAACTACCGGGTTCGTCAATTTTAGGCTACGGGCGCTATTGGCCTCTTTTTTCACTCATTTGTTATGGCAACCTTGGCAGGATTGTACGGAACATTTGGCACAGCATTTTTTGGATTTTGAGCCGGGAATACACTTTCCGCAACTGAACATGCAATCGGGAGAGACCGGAATACATACGATCCGCATTTACAATCCGGTCAAAAATGGAAAAGAGCACGATCCGGAAGGTCGATTTATCAAACAATGGATTCCCGAACTGTCGGTACTTCCCCTGAACTATCTGCACGAACCTTGGAAAATCCCCCCTATGGAACAACAGTTCCTAAATTTCGAACTGGGCAGGGACTATCCGTTTCCTATCGTAGATATCGTAAAGATGAGGCGTTTTGCAAGCTCCGTTCTCTACGACCTAAAAAATGCAAGCTCGGTGCGATCGGAGGGACAGCGTATTCTGGCAAAACATACCCTGCCCGGACGACCGGTATGGGACTCCATGGACGAGGACGTATGATCTTAGCGGGACGTTTGCTCCCTTAAGCGATCTTGTTGGACCATTCTATTTCTTAGGATATTGATGTATCCCAACGCATCGCGTAGGGCATAATCGGTATAGGCCCGGGATGCAAACTCCAACGCCTTGTCCAAATCGCCATTGATTTCATTACTGATGGCCATATTGTAGTTGGCGCGACCGGCTATTTTAGCATCGGGATGTTGCAATTCCAACGCCCAAAGTGCCGCTGCACCGTCCCAATCGCCTGCCTGTGCCCTTCTGTTCCCTATTTCAAAATTAGAGGTTCCCTTAATAAAGTAATTTCGGGATACCCTTCGTTTGAGCGGTCTACTTTTTAGCGCATATCCGCTGCCGACATCATGGCTCGTCTGTAAAACGGCTTCCTTTCTACCGACCACGGCCTCCACGGCCTTAAAAGGATTGATGCCCTCCCCTACCGATACCAATTGGTTGCGTGTACTGGCCTCGTCCAAAATCTGTTTGTTGTACGGGTCGTACACCCTCCAACCATTTTTAAGCTCGGTCCGTAAGGTCACCTTATGCCCCGGCACCTGTGTTTTTATACCCAACGGATTGGGAAGGTTCACCATTTGCTGCACATAATCAACGCTGGTATTCGTATCATAAAACTCCAAGGAGAACAACACGTCTACTTGATTCGCATTACAGATTTCCTCAATGGCGTCCCAACTCATTTGTGCGGGAAATACTCCCAACCCCTTTCGCTGCGACTCAATTTCGGTGATATTGACCACACTTTCATATCTGCCAGTGCGTTCCAACTCGGCCTTTAAGCCGTTCAGGGCCGACTCGGCACCTTCTTGGTCCAATTTTAACCCTTCCAACGAAAGGAGCTTATCAATTTTATCGAGCGACTCGTTACCTTCGGAGGGTACGCTCCTATTGATTAACCCTATCCGGGCCACATCGCCGGGAATATTGATATGGGCGGGTTCGGTTACTCCCATGGTCATACGGTTGGTGGCACTACAGCCTACCAAGGCCCATAGCATTACCGATACTCCTATTAGTTTTATTCGATTTTTCATAAAACTGGGTTTGTCGTTACTATTCTTCCACAAATGGTCCAAAAAAAAGCTGTTCCAAAGTTTGTTTACTAGTAACTGATAATCAACCCTATATATTGCCCAATCCCTGTAAAAAACAGCATTCCCCTACTCCAAAATATCCTCAAAGCATGAAGGTTTCCCTACCGCAGGGACTATTTGAGCATGAAGTGTGCCGAGGATATTCTAGTTGTTTTGGAAGGTATCGGTGCACACGATCGGAACTATGGATAAATACCTTTTTAACTTTGAAATCGTACTAATAAATAGTTTCTTTTTCAGTTATTCTTCGTTAAAAAAAATAACCATAGCTACGGCTATGCTTCCGTTTTTTGCCTTGAATACCTAAAAAATAATTCAATTTCTATACGTACTATTTCAAAGCTAAAATGGTATAATACCTTTTTTTGTGTTTATTTCTCCATAATTTTACATCTTGAGGCGGGCAAACGCCCACCCACCGAAACCCCACATACCAAACCCTTCTTTTAGACAAGAGTACCCGTAGGTCATACAAGGGAACAGGTGTCGGTTTTTTTTAATTGAAGTGGTTTAAACTTTTCCCATTCGTTAAAAAATTGCCCTTTTTGACCCAATTTTCGCCTTTTTTTCCTTCCGTAGCCCTGCTATGCAACTCAAAAAAACCTTCAACTGGGCAAAAAATTGCTAATTTTCACTTAAATGTGAAAAGTTTAAACCACTTCATTAAACGAAACTAGAGAACTATGAAAAAATTTATCCTGCTACTATTTCTTTGCGGACAGTGTCTTTCTTTGACCGCACAAGATTTTGACTTTCGGTACGATCACTATTCCTTTATTGTAAAAGATTTGGAAAAGGTCGGTGATTTTTATGCGCAGGTGCTCGGTTTAGAGGAGATTCCACATCCGGCCGGAAAATTAGGTTTTCGCTGGTTTCAGGTAAACGGGGCTTCCCAACTGCACTTGATCGGAAAAGATAGCGTTCCCATGCGGCATAGCAAAAGTGTACATCTGTGCTTGGCTACCAATAATTTGGAAGGTGTTGTAGCTCATTTAAAGAAAAACGAAGTTCCCTTTTGGGACTGGCCAGGAGAAGAAAGTGCGATAACCCTAAGGGCCGATGGGGTTCAACAGATCTATTTAAAGGATCCCGAAGAAAACTGGATCGAAGTCAATACCGCCAAACATGGGAACTAGGTCATTTAACCTCTCTTCATACCATTTTGCTTTGAAATCACCCCTATTGCAACGGAAAAACAGCTATTTTTAAGCTATGATGAACACTACCACACCCACCATATTTCCCTTGGGTTTTCCATGGAAAACACAGGATCCTTTTCTTTTTTGCGTATACCACTTGGACCATTATCCGGAGGGGAACGAGACTATGGGTCCTGCCGTTTCGTTGGAAGGCCGGAGCCTGGGCAATGATTTTTCGGAAGACAACCCTTGGCGAATGTACCACGGCCGTACCGTTCCGGGTTTTCCGGCGCATCCCCATCGCGGTTTTGAAACAATCACTATTGCGCAAAAAGGATATTGTGATCATACCGACTCCTTAGGGGCAGCTGGCCGTTTTGGTCAGGGCGACGTACAATGGATGACGGCGGGCAGCGGGGTACAGCATGCCGAAATGTTTCCGTTATTGGACATGGAACATGAAAATACGTTGGAACTGTTTCAAATATGGTTGAACCTTCCCAAAAAAAGTAAGTTTACGCCACCGCATTTTAAAATGTTGTGGCAGGAGAACATCCCCGTTATCGAAAAAGAAACGGCCAAAATAAAAATTATTACCGGTGCCTATGAAGGACATGCAGCACCGGAACCGACCCCCGGTTCCTGGGCAAACGACGAAAATAATGAGGTAGCCGTCTGGATGATCACGATTCGGCCCAATGGTAGCATCGTTCTGCCAAAGGTTAGCGCGGGCACCACACGGAACCTCTATTTCTACGAAGGCGAAAGCCTGACAATCGGGGAAACGGAATTGCGGAGCGGATTTGGTGCGGCGTTGAACGGACCTGAAGATACCTTGATCGAGGCGGGTACAAAAACGGTACGGCTGCTATTGCTCCAAGGAAAACCGATAGCGGAACCTGTGGCACAGTATGGCCCTTTTGTAATGAACAACGAAACGGAAATACAGGAGGCCATGGACGATTATCGTATGACGGCATTCGGCGGGTGGCCATGGAAGAAACATGACGTTGTCCATCCAAAGGAAAAGGGGCGGTTCGCCTTATATCCGGATGGAAGACTGGAAGAAAAATAGCTGTTATACTACCCTCCTTACTTTAAACGCGTAAAAATAAAAAAAGCCATTTATGAACTTGCACCGGACCACTTTACGCCTAGCGGCAGTATATAACGTACTTTGGGGAACTTGGGTGGTGCTGTTCCCGAACCATTTTTTTGAACTTGTGGGGATGGCCGCATTGAACCACCCCATGGTTTGGCAGGGTATGGGAATGGTCATCGGGGTATACGGCCTAGGGTATTGGTGGGCCTCCTACGATGCCATGCGGCATTGGCCCATAGTGGCCGTGGGGTTTTTAGGGAAAATTTTTGGGCCATTGGGCTTTGTTTTCAACTACCTACAAGATATTGTCCCGTTCGAATTCAGCTATACCCTTATCACCAATGATTTTATTTGGTGGATTCCGTTTTTTATGATTTTAAAACAGGTACATACGAAACAACGATGGCGCCTGACCGATACCCAAAAAAACTAAGTATACCATCTCCGGTATGAAACCATTGCAACTTGGATTTTTCCTCTTTTATGTCATTGCCGGTGCGAACCATTTTATACATCCCGGTTTTTATGACGGTCTGATTCCCGACTGGCTGCCCTTTCCAGATGTTATAAACTATAGTAGTGGTTTTCTGGAAATTTCTTTTGGAACGATGGTCCTTTTCCCAAAGACCAGAAAATGGGGCAGCTATGGTATAATTATACTCTTATTGTTGTTTATCCCCTCGCATATCTTTTTTATTCAACAAGAATCATGCGTAACGGACGGGTTGTGTGTCGCGCCTTGGATTGCTTGGTTCCGTCTGTTGGCCATACATCCATTATTGCTGTTTTGGGCTTTTCGTACCGGATTCAAATGAGCTATTGCAACTGATTGTTTACGGTCCTTTTTTGTACACAAACTGGAAATCTACCGCTCCCGAAGATCAACTAAACTACCATGTGAAATCGACGAATTGTTGAAGGTTAAGAGCTAAGGGTATTCGAAGGAATGCCTTTCTTTATAGGGTATCCTTTAAACTAACGCCCGTGACCAATAATACCATTTTTGCTTTGAAATTACCCAAATAAAAAGCCGTCATTTTTTGCTTGGACGAAAAAGAAAAATCAAGCATAATACCATTTCTGATGTTAAATTACGCAAATAAAAACCAGGGATTTTTTGGGTAGGCGAAAAAGAAAATCCAAGCATAGTAGTAGCTATGGTTGGATTTTATTTTGAAGCATACACGTAAAAGAACAATTTTTAATGGGTGATTTAACATCAGAAATGGTATAACAGTAGCTACGATTGTTTTTTATTTTGAAGTGTAAGCGGAAAAGGGCAATTTTTAATGGGTAATTTCAAGGTAGAAATGGTATAAAATGGTTATCCGACGGAAAAGCCCGGCGCCAACAATCCCTTGGCCATTTCAGGGTGTCTTTTAAGATAGGCCGCCACAAAAGGACAGAGCGGGGCCATTTTCAGGTTGCTGGCCGCCACATGCTCCAACACCTTTTTAACAAGAACGCTCCCTACCCCCTTTCCTTCCAATCCTACGGGAACTTCGGTATGGGTAAGGTATATAATCTGTTGTTTGGAAATCATATAATCGACAAATGCGATTTTCCCTTCTATATCAAGTTCGAAACGTTTTTTTTCACCTTTGTCATTATCGACCAAAAGGAGCTGCTGCAAGTCTTGTTTGTCCATATTAAAAACGTAAAAAAGTTCGATGCTCGTAACACCAGGCCCAGTTTTCGTTCGGTTCCGCCGAAATTACCGTTGGGTGGGCGTAGGTTCGGGAATGTGTGCTGGCATGTTTATTGGTCGAGGAATCACAGCAAAGGGTGGTGCCACATTGTTGACAGGTGCGCAAATGTACCCATTGGTCCCCCGTTTTTATACATTCTTCACATTCATATCCCTTGGGTGCCATTTTATGCTCCGGTTCAAATGTGGTCAGGTGTTCACAGGTCTTGTTTTTTAAAGCCATTAGATTTCCGCTAAATATTCATGTACAAATTTTATCGCCATAGAACCTTCCCCTACTGCCGATGCCACTCGGTTCATTGCCCCGGCCCGTACATCGCCAGAGGCAAAAATTCCGGGACTACAGGTCTCCAACAAAAAAGGCTCGCGCTTTTGTTTCCATATTTTGGTGAAATTGTTGTATTTCAACAAATCCCGACCGGTCTCTAAAAATCCCCTTTCATTTTTAAGGATGTCAAGGGTAATCCAGTCGGTATAGGGTCTTGAGCCTATAAAAATAAAGAGCGCACGTGCGGGCACCGTGGTCACTTCCGCTGTTTTGGTATTTTCAAGCTCCAAATGGGAAAGGCGCTCACCGTCCCCATTTACTTTGGTAATGGTGGTATTGGCAAGTAGCGTAATATTGTCTATGGCCTTTATCTGATCGATCAGGTACTGCGACATGCTACTGGAGAGATCATCCCTGCGAATGGTTATATAGACGTTCTTGGCAAAATTGGAAAGGTATACCGCGGACTGCCCTGCGGAGTTTCCGCCCCCCACGATATACACTTCTTGGTTTTGGCAGGCCTGCGCCTCGGTCATCGACGATCCGTAATAAATTCCCGCACCAGTATATTGTTCCACGCCTTCCGCCGGTAACTTGCGATAGTTGACCCCCGTGGCGACCACGATGCTTTTGGTACGTACTTCACTGCCATCGTCCAGGGCGATATACTTGTAGTTGTCCTGTGTTTGAATGGACATCACCTCTTTGGGCGATAAAAACTCGATACCAAAACGTTTTGCCTGTGTAATGGCACGATGGGTCAGTTCCTGACCGCTCAACCCGTTGGGAAAACCGAGGTAATTTTCGATACGCGAGCTGGTACCTGCCTGTCCCCCGGGTGCCTTGCGTTCGATAAGCAATGTTTTAAGCCCTTCGGACCCACCATATACGGCAGCGGCAAGTCCGGATGGTCCGGCACCGATGATCACCACATCATATAACGTTTCCTTCGCGGTCACATTAAGTCCGAGCCGTTCGGCCAATTCCGTGATCGAGGGATTTTTTAGGCACTCCCCGTTCGGAAAGGAGACCACCGGCATGTCCTTTGCCGAAACGTTGTGTAATGTGGCTATTTCCTTGGCATCGTTACTGGTTTCGATATCCAACCATTGAAAAGGGAACAGGTTGCTGGACAGAAAGTCCTTGATGTCATGGGTATGTGGGTTGTATTGATATCCCAATACCTTAATCCCGTCAAATTCGGGGCTATAGTTCAATTGCCAAATGTCCAAAAGATCGTCAAGTACCGGGTATAGTTTTTCCTCTGGAGGGTTCCATGGCTTGGACAGGTAGTAGTCTAATTGCACGTCATTGATGGCCTTGATGGCCGCATCGGTATCCGAGTACGCGGTCAAGAGTACTTTTTTTGCATCGGGAAAGTGCTTTTTGGCTTCTTCCAAAAAAGCGACCCCCAACATTTCGGGCATCCGTTGGTCCACCAAAAAAAGCGCGATGGTCTCTCCTTTCTTTTTTAGCTCAACCAAAACTTCCAACCCTTCTTTGGGCGAACTTGTCCGGAGAATGCGGTACTCTTTCTGATATTTGGACTTTAAATCCCTTGTAACGGCACGCAGTACCTGAGGGTCATCGTCCAGAGCAAATAAAATTGGTTTTTTCATATTCGTTCATGTATAACGTCTGTTATTGCGATCGGCCGTTCGACCGGTATTTTCCGAGGTCGGGAATTTCCATTTTTCATTCCCCCGTTTGCTTCCAAAGCGCTCAAAATCAACTTGTCGGCAGGCATATGGTGAAAACGGTCTCACCGGGTTCGGAGCTGACCTTGATCTCCCCACGATGTTGTTTTACGATACGTTGTACCACCTCAAGCCCCATTCCGGTGCCTTCCCCAACGGCTTTTGTCGTATAAAAAGGGTCAAATATGGTGGATAGGTTTGCTTCGGGAATCCCTTCACCATCATCGATGATTTCCGTTTTAACAAAAGCACCATCGTTTTGGACACGAATGGTCAATGTCCCTTTTTCATGCATGGCGTCAATGGCATTATCGATCAAATTGGTCCATACTTGGTTCATTTCGCTGACCATTATCGGGGCCATGGCCAAGTTTTCCCCAAAAAAGGTATCGACCGCGATATTTTTTTGTTTGAGCTTGTGGTTCATCATCGTCAGCGTGCTTTTGATGCCCGTTCGGATATCGGTGGGAATCCGTTCGGGAGCACTATCCATATGGGTGTAACTTTTTACCGAGCTCACCAATTTTGATATGCGTTCCGCTGCTTCCTGTATTTCGTCGACCATTTTTTCGGTGGTCAATACATTTTCAATCCATTCGATAGCGGTAGGAAAGTTGGTCGCTCCGATGGCATTGTATATTTTTTCCATGGCCGAAACGTCCATACAGAAATCGATAAAGGTCTCGGTAAGCTCGTAGGCATTGGTAACCTCATGTTCTTCCAACCACATTTCCAGATCTTCTTCCTTCTCGGTACGTTCCATGAGCCCCATACTGTTTTCGGGGCGCTCGCTCAGTTTCTCGAAAAGAATGGTATTGATCATATCAATCTGTTCCGGACTTGCCCTGACCGAAATGATGCGTTTGAACTTTTCGGGAACATTGCCCAAGTGTTTTTTTAATTCGATGGCGCTACGTCCCATGGCCGAGGCCGGGTTATTGAGCTCATGGGCAAGCCCTGCCGATAGTTTTCCCAAGGCCATCATTTTTTCTTCTTGTACGTTGCGCTTGGCAAACTCCCTCGTACGGGAAGTCATGACATGTACCAAGGCTTCGGTCAGTTCAAAATGGTTTCGGGTCAGTTCCTTAAACTCGCTTTTTGGCAAAACCAATACCACGGCATCTTTTACGATCTCTCCAAAACCCAGGGAGGTGGTGGCGCGGGAGTACGGCAAAGCGCCGGATATCTCGTTTTCCATGATCTTGGCAACATGTTTATAGTTACCGTTTTGCTCCACTTTTATCTCCGCTTCCCCTTTTAGAACAATAAACAGCTGGTCTATGGCATCGCCCCGGGAAAAAAGATAATCACCGACCGCCAAGGTTACCGTTCGGGAACGGTCGATCAGCCATTGCAATTGGTCGTTCGGCACTTCTGATATCGCGGGTACATCCCTAAGGTGTTTTGGGGTAACTTCCATTGGTTAAAAATACACGAAACACTTGCGTATTGCAACACGCAAAATGTGAAGGAAATGTTATAAAAAATTTAGAAACCGTCGTTTTCAAGCACATGAACGCACTTTTCAAGCCAGCTTATATCCGTTTATTCGCCCCAAGTATAGCTGAAACCTCTTAGACCGCGATTTCGACCATGAAAGCGGTTTAAAGAGTAAAGATGAGCGCAGCCTATCTATTGGAACATACTGCTAAATAGGTTAGCTATCGGTCACCGGTTTAGATGGTAGCGTGCCGATTACAACCGCACTATTTTAGCACCGATCGCCCGCAATCGGTTATCGATGTCTTCATAGCCCCTATCGATCTGTTCGATATTGTGGATGGTAGAGGTGCCCTTTGCCGAAAGTGCGGCGATCAGCAGGGAAACTCCCGCCCTGATATCCGGGGAAACCATGGTGGTAGCCTTTAGGGTGGATTTAAAATCGTGTCCGATCACCGTGGCCCTGTGGGGATCGCAAAGAATGATCTTCGCCCCCATATCGATCAACTTATCTACAAAAAACAAACGGCTTTCGAACATTTTTTGATGTACCAATACCTCCCCTTTGGCCTGGGTGGCCACTACCAATAAAATGCTTAAAAGGTCGGGTGTCATTCCCGGCCATGGGGCATCGGCAATAGTAAGTATGGAACCATCGATATAGTTTTGGATCTGATATCCGTTTTTGTGTTCGGGAATAAAAATATCGTCGCCCTTGCGTTCGATCTGGATGCCAAGTTTTCCGAACACACTGGGGATCTGCCCCAGATCGTTCCAGCTTACGTTTTTTATGGTCAGCTCGCTTTTTGTCATCGCCGCCAAACCGATCCAGCTTCCGATCTCTATCATATCGGGAAGCATGCGATGGTCGGTTCCCCCGAGTGCGGTCACCCCTTCAATTTCCAACAAATTGGAACCGACACCGCTTATTTTCGCCCCCATTCTGTTGAGCATTTTACAGAGTTGCTGTAAGTAAGGCTCACAGGCGGCATTATAAATGGTGGTTTTGCCTTCGGCAAGTACGGCTGCCATTACAATATTGGCGGTTCCGGTCACGGAGGCTTCGTCCAAAAGCATATAGGTGCCTTTTAGGCGCTTGGCCTCCACACCATAAAAATGCTCTTCCTTATTGTAACGGAATTTTGCGCCCAAATTGATAAAACCTTCAAAATGGGTATCCAAACGTCTGCGACCGATCTTATCGCCGCCCGGTTTTGGAATATATCCCTTACCAAAACGTGCCAATAACGGACCTACCAGCATAATGGAACCGCGCAGTCCCCTTCCGTCCTCTTTAAACTGATCGGACTGCAGGTAATCGATGTTGATATCGTCCGCCTTGAACGCGTACGAACCTTTTCCTTTTTTCTGGATTTTGACCCCTAGGTCCTCCAATAGGGAAATAAGCTTGTTGACATCGACAATGTTCGGAATATTATCGATCACTACTTCTTCGCCGGTCAGCAATACGGCACAAAGGATTTGGAGGGCTTCGTTTTTGGCACCTTGGGGCGTAATTTCCCCCGAAAGTCGGTGGCCGCCCTCAATTTTAAATGTTCCCATTGTAGGATGAGGCTATTAATACCGTTTTTTACCGCGGTTGTTGTTATTTCTTTGGGTCTTTTTGTTATTGTTGTTGCCGTAGCGCGGGGTTTTTGCCACCCTGTTCTTGAGGAACTGGCCGCTATCGGTAAGGTTTTCACCAGTGAGGTCGATCTGTCCGTCGCTGAGTTCCAAAAGATGTTGAAATATTGCGGTATCGTCCACCGTATCCTTGTTCCAGTTCAGGTAACATTTTTTCATGTGGTTGGCAATGGCGTATTCCAGACCGTCGCGCATATCGCCCTTCTCCCATTTTACGGCCACATCGATCATTCTTTTGATGTTGTTCCCATAAAAACGGTATTTCGGGTGGTTTTGCGGATAGGCCAACGGTTCTGGCCGTTTTTGCAATACCTCTTTGCTGGTAATGGGAAACGGGGAGTCCACGTCCAGTTTAAAGTCGGACATGATGAACAATTGGTCCCACAGCTTATGCTGAAAATCGGGAACATCGCGCAAATGGGGCTGTAAGTTGCCCATTACGCTTATGATGGACTTTGCCACTTTGTTCCGTTCTTCCCGGTCCTCGATGGATACGGCATGGTCTACCATTTTTTGGAAATGTCTGCCATATTCCGGAATGATCAAATGGGCACGTTCGGTATTGTATTCTAGGTTTTCTACTAAATTCAAAAGGCTATGTTTTTTGAGTGGTACTTTCGGAAAGTGTCGTAGTTCTTACAACAACGTCGGCAAATTAACAAAATTATGCGATACAACCTATTTTATAGGGATATTACCCCTTTGATGGCGCCCACTTCCCGATACTTTTCTATTACCGCTTCGGGATTCTTTCGATTGACCGTTATGGAGATGCTGGTGTAGTTCCCTTTTTTGGATTGTTTCGATTCGATGACCGCACCCGTATTATCGAAAATACGTTGGATCTGTTCTATTTTCCCTCCTTCGGTGGGCACGATAAATTTATAAAGGTAGTTCGAGGGCCAAACGGTACTGTCCGCAAGCTGCTGCTTAAGCCTGTTGTAGAATTCTTCCGATTTTTCGGTATCCATCCGTTTCTTTTTACAAAGATAACGTAAAACACCCGTTTTCTATGGTTCCCGTATTCATTACTTTTGTAACCAAATCGGAACGTATTGGAACAAAAAAAAATCATCATCACCGGAGGGCCCAGTACGGGAAAAACGTCCTTGATCCATGCCTTGGAACGCTTGGGCTATCCCTGTTTTCATGAAGTGATCCGTTCAATGACCGACGCCGCCAAAAAAGATGGTAGTCTGACCGATATGGCCACCAATCCGATCGCAACGGTAACGGACCCCATAGCGTTCAACACTAAAATTTTGAATGCTAGGGAACAGCATTACATTGCGGCGCAAAAACGGCCGGAGCCGGTAATCTTTTTTGATCGTGGAATGCCGGACGTTATCGCGTATATGGATTTTTTTGGACAGCCCTATGGGAACGCGTTTACAAAACCCATGCGCGAACATCGTTATGACCAGGTATTCCTTTTACCCATATGGGAAGCCATTTATGTGATGGACGGCGAACGTTTTGAGCCTATAGCGGACGCCAAGGCCATACACGACCACCTATACCGCACCTATACCGAATTCGGTTACGATGTGATCACGGTGCCAAAAGACAGCATTGCCAATAGGACCGCTTTTGTTCTTGATACCTTGTATTCGTGAAACATAACGATTCCATAGCGCTCTTGCAGAAGTATTGGGGGTACACAAGTTTCCGAGGCTCCCAGGAACGGATCATTAGCACGTTGTTGGATGATCGGGACGTACTTGCCCTGTTGCCAACGGGCGGTGGAAAATCGTTGTGTTTTCAAATACCGGCCATGGCCAAAGCGGGAATCTGCATTGTGGTGTCCCCATTGATCGCATTGATACAAGATCAGGTTGCCCGGTTAAAGGAAGTCGGTATAAAAGCGATCGCCCTTACGGGCGGTATTCCCCAAAACGAAGTGCTACAACTGCTCGACAACTGCAGGTTCGGCAATTACAAGTTTTTATACCTATCGCCGGAACGCTTGCGGCAAGAAATGGTGCGGGAACGCTTAAAACAATTAGAGGTCAACCTTTGCGCTATTGACGAGGCCCACTGCATTTCGCAATGGGGACACGATTTTCGGCCTGCCTACTTGGAGTGCAACCAACTTCGGGCTCTTTTTCCAAAGGTGCCCATGATCGCCCTGACCGCCACGGCCACCAAATCGGTTTCGGAGGATATTGTATCGCTTCTGGATCTCGACCGTCCTTTGATCGTAAAAGATTCGTTCGCCAGGGACAATATTGCCTTTGAAGTGGTGCATACCGAGGACAAGTCCTATCAGCTAAAGCAATTGCTCGCCAAAAACGACAAGAGCGCCATTGTTTATGTCCGTACCCGACGTGCTACCTTGGCCATTTCCGATTACCTAAAGGCCAAAGGGTTTACGGCCACCTTTTACCACGGCGGTATTTCGCAAACGGAAAAACAAAAACGGTTACGATCATGGCTTTCGAACGAACAACGTATTATGGTGGCCACCAATGCCTTTGGTATGGGCATCGACAAGCCCGATGTGGGCGTTGTGGTACATTACCAGATTCCCGACACCATCGAAAATTACTTTCAGGAGGCCGGTAGGGCCGGTAGGGACGGAAGCCCGTCCAAGGCGGTACTTTTGACCAACCCCTCCGATATGGAACAGGTATACGATCAGTTTATTCGGGTACTGCCCGATATGGGTTTTGTGAAAACGCTCTATAGGCATTTGAACAACGGCTTTCAAATTGCTTATGGGGAAGGTAACGATACGGAACACCACTTGAACTTTAATGCCTTTTGCGATCGTTACGGACTGCCGCCACGACTCGCTTACAACGCATTGCGCATTTTGGACCAATATTCGGTCATTGCCCTGAACGAGGCGTTCAATCAAAAAACCTGGATCCAGATCATCGTTGGAAAACAGGCGCTTTTTGACTATATGGATTCCCAAAGGGAACTGGAACCGATACTAAAGACCGTACTTCGCACCTATGGCGGTGTTTTCGATTTTGAAACCAAGATCAACCCTTTTTTAATAGGGCAAAAAGCCGGTATTTCGGAACAGCGTCTTTTTGCCCTATTAAAAAAGTTACAGACCGACGAAATTATCGCATACCAAGCCAGGGAAAACGACCTTTCCATTACTTTTTTGGTACCCCGTGAGGATGAACGCACGTTACACTGGTTCGGAAAGGAAGTGAACGAGCGCCGCCAGCTCAAAATTTCCAACTTACGGTATATGCTGGCCTATGTCCGTACAGGCGACATCTGTAGAAAACGCCAGTTGCTCCGTTATTTTGGCGAGCGGGCAACGGAGGACTGCGGGCAATGTGACGTTTGCCTTGGAAGAAAACGGCCATCGGAAAACGCGGACATTCTAATAAAAAAGAAAATTATGGCCTCGCTGGCGGAGCGCGAAAAGGATTCCCGAACGCTGCTATCGGAATTAAAGGTAGGCCAGGCACAACTGCTTCGTCTACTTCAAAGCTTATTGGAGGAAGGTTCGATCGCCATAAACGCTATAAACGAGTATCATTTGTTATGAAAAAACTAAAAGTAGTATTTATGGGCACCCCGGATTTTGCGGTCGCCAGTTTGCATGCCATCACCGAAGCCGGGCATTTGGTAACCGGTGTGGTCACGGCACCGGACCGGCCTGCGGGAAGGGGCCGTAAGTTGCGGGCCTCGGCCGTTAAACAATACGCAACGGAGCATGCCATTCCGGTACTGCAGCCCACCAATCTAAAACGTCCGGAATTTATAGCGGCGCTCAAGGCCCTTGACGGAGACGTGCAGGTAGTGGTGGCTTTTCGAATGCTACCAAAGGTGGTATGGAGCCTTCCGCCATTGGGCACCTTTAATTTACATGCCTCCCTATTGCCCGAATACCGCGGTGCCGCCCCGATCAATTGGGCCATTATGAACGGGGAAAAACGTACCGGGGCGACTACTTTTTTTATCGACGATAAAATTGACACGGGGGAGATCATCTTACAGGAACCGATAGCCATTGCCCCTACGGATACTGCCGGTACCCTTCACGACAAACTGATGCAATTGGGCGCAGGATTGGTCGTACGTACCTTGGCCCTTTTGGCGGAGGGAAAGGCCACAACACAAAAACAGGCTTCCGACGCAGGGCTTAAAACGGCGCACAAACTTTTTAAGGATAGCTGTAAAATTGATTGGGACGCCCCTTTGGATACGATACAAAACCACGTTCGCGGGTTGAGCCCCTACCCTGTTGCCTGGTGCTATTTGGTAAACGGAAGCCAAAAATCGACCTTAAAAATATACCGGAGTACTACCGAAATTGTACCTCACGATCATGACACCGGGTTTCTTATAGCAAATAAAACGGCCTTAAAAGTAGCGGTGAAGAAGGGTTATCTACACTTGAACGAGGTACAGTTGGAGGGCAGAAAACGCATGGCAACCAAAGATTTGTTGAACGGCCTTAGTTTGGAAAAAAATGCGCATGTTAGCTAAAGCCCCGTTTCTATTGGGCTGGGAGAAGGCCCGAAAACGTGCGACTTTATCAACAAAGGGCCTTAGTTATCAACAAAAAGGGCGATTTACCCCGGTTTTACTTGCGTTGACACCAAATCCGTATAAATTTGTCCAACGAGTAAAATATTTAACAACAATTAATTTAAGTACATTATGAACAAAACAGAATTAATCGATGCTATGGCTGCTGATGCTGGCATCACTAAGGCTGCGGCTAAGAAAGCATTGGAATCTTTTCTAGGAAACGTTGAAGGTTCTCTTAAGAAAGGAAATCGTGTCTCTTTGGTAGGTTTCGGTTCTTGGTCCGTATCCAAAAGAAATGCGCGAGAAGGAAGAAACCCATCTACTGGAAAAACTATCCAAATTGCTGCTAAAAATGTTGTAAAGTTTAAAGCAGGAGCCGATTTGGGCAGTGCAGTAAACTAAGATGTATTCGTTATATTGAAAAGCATCCCACATTGTGGGGTGCTTTTTTTTTAATCGCCTTTGCCGTTTCTACTATTTGTCTTATTTTAGGTACAACAAGTATACTGACCATGACCCGACCGAAACCCCAGAAGGGAAAGTTATTGATCGCCGAGCCGAGCCTTACCGGCGACGTATCCTTCAACCGTTCGGTAGTACTTTTGGCAGAACATAATGACGAAGGGTCCATAGGGTTTATACTCAACAAGCCCCTGGAGTACAGTATCAATGATCTGGTAACGGAAATCGACATTCCTTTTCAAGTGTATAACGGAGGGCCGGTGGAGCAGGACAATCTTTATTTTATACATAAGGTTCCGCACTTGATCGACAATAGTATTGAAATATCCGACGGTATTTATTGGGGCGGCGATTTTGAAAAAACCATTGTATTGATCAACCAAAAATTGATATCGGAGGACGATATCCGTTTCTTTTTAGGATATACCGGTTGGTCCTCGTTACAATTGGATCAAGAACTTACCTCTAAATCCTGGATCTTGGTAAAAAACAGGTATGAAAGTGCCATAATCAAAAAAGCGGCTTCCGCCTTCTGGAAAGAAAAAATGATCGAATTGGGGGGAGACTATCTGATATGGTCCAATGCCCCTGAAAACCCCAGCCTTAACTAAACGGCCAATCGGGCCGCCGCATTGAGCTTACCCACTAGTTCTTGGGCCAAAACGTTCCCATACTCCCGTTTTCGATACTTGGTCACCGGTTTAATGCCCATAATAGTATTGGTTACCCATAGTTCATCCGCTTTTTGCAGCTCGAACGGGGAAATAGAAGCCTCATTAAATTCGACCCCGTCCCATTTTTGAAGGATCGTTATCAGTTTTTCCCTGATAATGCCCTTAAGACAACCATCGGCCAAGGGCGGGGTAACCACCGTTTTTCCCTTTACCAAAAAAAGATTTCCGTTAAGCGCCTCCACCACCTTTTTGTCCGTGTTGAGCAACAAACAATTTTGATATCCGTTTTCCTTGGCAAAAATGCTGCCCACTACGTTCAGCATTTTATTGTTGGTCTTTAGGTTCGACAGCATATCGGGATTGACATAGTAATCCTTGAACAGCTCTACTTCGTAGGTCCCCGCCTCTATTTGATAAAAGGGAGCATTTATTGCCGTGGCCTCGATCAGCAGTGAAACCGTATTGGTTTGCGGAAGGTATAGGCCGCCCTCGTTCCTAAAAACGGTCAACCGGATCCGCGCCGCCGACCCTTCCAATCCATTTTCTTGCAATACTGCCAACATTCGCGCCTCTAGGGCTTCCATGGTAAAATGCATCGGTATCTCCATACGGAGTATCCGCATCGATGCCATTAGCCGCAGGTAATGGTCTTCCCAAAAAAACAAGGTGCCGTTCACTGCGCGCAAGGTTTCAAATACGGAATCCCCATAACGCAATCCACGGTTGGTATAGGTTACCAAAGGGGTATCGTCGGGGAGCAATTTTCCGTTGAAATCGATCATAGCTGTGCTTTGCTTAATATAATCGGCAAAGATACGTCGTTATGGGGATTAAAAGGTCCATGACAGGGTAAAAAGTAGAGTTACCGGAAACAGCGTACCGCTCCCGATATTGGGTTATGGGCCCTTCACAAGCGCGTAATATTGGCTTTGTGCCCCTACCGGATATGGTTTATTTAAAATTGGAAAATCGAAGCATTTCCCAATACCGTGAAAACTTCCTAACAGCCGTGGTAGCCTACCGCGATAAGAAAAGGTATGGGTAGTGAGTAAACGGCATTGGGGCCTATTTTGATCCCAATACCTGTTTTAGACTGGCTACCTGGTTTTCCCAGAGCATTTTGGCTTCCTCAATTTCGTCATCCTCCGCAAAATCCGTAATGAACAACGAAACATCCGAAGTAATTTCGTCCACAATGATCTTCATCTCAAAAAACGAATCATCATCGTTTTCTTCCCAGGCAAACTTGACGAACTCGTCACTTTTCTTTTTTAGCAATTTGGCCTCCTCTTCCGACCCGTCCCAAATAAAACTAAACAACTCGCCCCTTGAATTTACGTTATCGGCAAACCACTCGGAAAGTCCCGATGGTGTGGAAAGGTATTGGTACAAAAGCTGTGGTGAGGATTGTATGACAAATTCCAATTCAAATTTTATTTTATCGTCCATTGCGAGGTGTTCAAGTTAGTATGGGCAATATATAGATTTCCAAAAGATAAAAAAATAAAACCCAAAGAATATTTTTAGCGTTCTTATGTTGATGGGGATGAAATTAAACTTTATATTTGCAGCCGTTTAAAAACCGATGGCGAGGTAGCTCAGCTGGTTAGAGCGTCGGATTCATAACCCGGAGGCCGAGGGTTCAAGTCCCTCTCTCGCTACAAACAAACGAAGGGTCTTCACAAGTTGGGGACCCTTTTTTTTTCTCAGGTACAACAGCGGTACAACGAACTGATTTTTTCAAAAGCAATCGGTATTTGAATGTATTCCATATCAAATGGTTGTAAGCACCATTGCAACTATTTTTCCATATAATCCTGCCAAGTTACCAACACAAATTTTTCTTTCACGTTTTCGTTCTTTGTTAAAAAACCATACTCATAAACGAATAGATAGCCGTCCCCTTTTTGGGTTTTCCAAGAATGGGTAAAGAAGTTCAGATCGAACCCCAATTTCAATAAAACCCGTACACTTATGGTCACCTTGCACCCCTTATTGTATTATTTAAGTAAGCTGCGGCTTAATTTTAGTTGATTGTCCACCTTGTTGTAAAAGCGATCCGAGCTCTCTTTTGTCTTTTTGTATTGAAATGCACTTTTACTTGAGAGGGTACCGGTATATAAGGGAACTTTTAGGACATAATACTCCCAAGACTGCAATGATTTACACCCATGTAAGCAGCACTTGTTTGGATAGAATAACAAACCCCTTCGACAACTTTACGATTTGATATAAAAACAATACTTTTCGTCGGTTTTGCACCGAAATGGGGGTATAAAGATGTATTTTACAGCTATGTAAACAAGTTAGCTTGCATTTCCCAGCTTTATAAATGAAAAAGAAATTTCATATAATAATATTTCTATTCTCAACACTTATTTGGGGACAAGAAAGTTCGAATTGTGAAGTATTTATGGATTTGCTAACCAATGAAAAAGTATACAAAAACCCTGAAGCGTTACCTGAACCGAAAAATGGAAAAAATAGTTTGATAAAAGAGTTCATCAAACAAATTAAAATGGAAACTACAGCTAATATTGAAGGGAGTCCTGAAGAAAAACTAATTGTTGGATTCATAGTTTGCGCAGATGGACAAGTTACTGGAGAAAGAATAATTCTGGAATCACCATTAAATGGACTTGAAAAGATAATTCTGAAAGTGATAACGGAGACGAAATGGACAAGTGGATTCTGCGATAATAAGGCTGTGAATACTTTTATGGAATACCCTATACGCCTTAGGTTAGCGGAATAATACTGCAAGCTAACAAAGCCTAAACTTAATGCGGACTTTGTGGCTAAATCGAAAGGTCTGTGTATATTTATAAGGTCGGTAAATCTTATGTCCCGACCCTTCGGGGTAGCTTTGAACGAAAAAAAGAAAAAGCAAAACCAAAAGCTTTAGCTTCGTGCGCAGACGGAAACTCAACGTTTCCTTACCACCGCACTACGCTTAGCCGAACCGTTACCATTCATTGACACTCGTTTGGAAACGGAAAGTCGAAATTCAATAAAAATTAAAAATTTGAAACAGATAAAAGTCTTACTCATTTTAATTCCCCTACTTATCATTATTACTTCTTGTCAGGACAGTAGAAATCCTAAATCAACTTCCTATGAAATTGTTTATGCCGCAAGTGAATCAGGTAAATGGGAAATTTATTTAACCAATATCGAAGACACATCAAAAGTTAAAATTACAAATCCATCTAAAAGTGGTGGTGGCTATTTAGCATGGTCTCCTGATGGAAAACGCATTGCTTTTTATGGAAAATACGATAACAAGAAAACATGGTCCATTCATACAATAAATAGTGATGGTACAAATTGGAAGAGATTGACTCATGCAGATGCTAAATGGGATAGTTCACCTACTTGGTCACCTGATGGAAAAAAAATTGCTTTTGCAAGATTTTATAAAGATTCGACAGGAATGGGAAATAACGAAATCTGGATTATGAATTCAGATGGTAGTCTACAAACTCAAATAAAATCACTAAGCGGTGGTGGCCCTTGTTTTACTCCAGATGGTAGAATAGTCTTTTACTCAGAATACAAAGACAAAAAAAGTGAAATCAGTATAGCTGATATAGATGGCAGCAATCTGATTCAATTAACCAATAACGATGTTGAAGACTGGCATCCTGAGGTTTCACCAGATGGTACGCAAATAGCTTATGTGTCTAAAAAGGGTAATCAGGAAATTCATAGTATGAATATAGATGGTTCAAATCAAAAACGATTAACTTCCAGTGATATTCATGTTTCTCATCCATCATGGTCACCTGATGGCTCTCAACTAATATTTCAATCAATAACGGAAACGGATGATAATTGGAGTATATATATCATGAATAAAGATGGTTCTTCGGTAAAAAAAATTATAAATAATGGGGCATCGGCTGAATGGTTAAAGAAGCGAAAATAAACAACAAGCAACTGCTAAAATGAGAATACGAAATTTAGCAAGTTTTGAGATTGTTCGCTCAATCAGATTTGAAAATAAAACGCTGACTAGGTTTACACAAACGCAGAAATGGGGAAATGAATTTAACCAATTAATTAAACTCTTAAAAAACAACGAAATGGTAACACGGTTTATAAAACATAGCTAATAAGTGCCTAGCCGAAAGATTTGTGTTTATTTACCAAAACAGCCAAATTTTTAATTTGGCTATTAAAGAGAGATAAGTTAAAAACAAAATATAAAATTCGGCTCTGTGTTAATCCGAAAAGTTAGTGTCTTTTTGCACGCTACGTTTCATACACAAGACCGTTAGGCAACAAAAAAACTGAATGGCAACGGATGGAACTAAAATAATTGACGGAGATACAGCTCACGATACTTATTGGGGAATTATGGACTTGTATGATAGTGAAGCCAAATCAGAAATGATACTTAATGAATTCCCACTAGAACAACCTGATTATTTTGACGCTTTCGACAATGAGATTTATGTAACAAGTTGCGGACTTGCATACTGGGAAATCGGACTAATGACAGCTGAGCGAGTTAAATATATTGAAAACATTATATCAAAAAATGCTTGTGTAAATGAATGGACAAAGTTGTCCGAGAAAGAAGGCAAATCAAGAAAAAGTGCTTTAACACGATTTTTAAATAAAATCAAAAAAGAAAACACTAAAATAAGGAAGCCAAAAAAATATCGTAAGATTTCTAATTTTATATTTAATGAAAATGATATTTTGTCATTTAATCTTAAAGATAACAGCTACAGAAGCTTAATCTGTATGAAAATAGACCAATATAGAGGTAATTGTAATTATTGGTTTGTACCGACTATTTATAAAAGTTTCGAAAAACCAACAGAAAAATCAATAACCAAGGAAATGATTTTAGGAAGAACTATTGGCTCTGGTTATGATAAAGAAACAACTAGAAAAGAACAACCAGGAATTGAAATTATTTGGGATTATGCTGGCGGGAATCCTAAGTTCTTTTTTGGGTTTGTAATTGATGCTGTTGAGCATAAAGATTTACTAAAATTTAAAGACTCTTTTGAGAAAGTAGGTTCAGTAAACATAATTGACGGACTCAAAAAAACAGGCTCATTTGGTTACTCTGAAAATTTTGAAAGATTTGAGGAAAGATATGAGGACTTAGATAAACAAATTAACATTTTTGATTATAAAAAGTATCCTATCGAAATAATGATAAAAAAATAAAAGCCCATAACAATTTATATAAAAAATAGGCGGAACAGTAATAAAACCGAGGGTTTTGGCTCGCATCAAATTTTGTGCTGTACTGAAAGTTTATTGCTTCTAAATCGCCTACTTTTCATATACTAACCGTTATTGTAGCCTTACCCGTTTTGTAGCCTTCCCTACAACGGGATTATAAAACTGGACCTGAAAGACGATGAAGTTGTTGAACTACTTTACCGGAAAAATAAAATTCCGGTTTGGATAGACATCAACGTTCTAAAATCAAGTAGAAAAAGTACTACGTTTAATTTGTTATGCTCAGGACGATATTCCGATGATAAAAAAGAGTTTTATTACAATGAAAATGGCTCGGGACCATTTGGGATAAAAAGTCCAAACTTACCTATTGGTTACAAAGATGGAGAAAAATTTAAGTTGAAATGACCATTTTATCTAAAATTGGAAAAGTCCTTTTACTTTTCGGTTTTATATATTTCTGAATCCCTTTTTCTTTAGTAAATATCTTATCTTCAACTAAAGAAACAAACATACGAGCTCGACAGTGGTTCAACATCGTGTACGATATATAAACATCATTTACAAATTTATAGATGGCAGAAACATATTCGATATTTAGAAAATTCTCAAACCTGGAACAGGCCACAGAATTAAGGGAATTACTTCTTAAAAACGGTATTGATTCGGAACTTGCCGATAATGTTATGCCTGTTGATATTACCTTCTCTGGAAGTACGTTATCAAACGAAATCGAACTTCGAATTAAGCAGTCTGACTTTAAAAAAGCAGAGGAAATATTGGAGAAAGATGCCGAAAACATACTTAACGAAATTGACCCTGACTATTATCTATTTGAATTTACCGACCAAGAACTTTATGAAATCTTGCTAAAAGCGGATGAATGGAATCCATTTGATTATGCTCTCGCTCAAAAAATACTTACTGAGCGAGGGAAACCTATTGATAAGGATTTGTTGAATTCCCTTAAAAATGAACGTTTAAAAGACTTGGCAAAACCCGAGGAAAATCAAAAACCATGGATTTTTACCGGTTATGTATTTGCCATTCTAGGTGGGTTTTTAGGACTAATTATTGGCTACTTTTTATGGACAGCGAAAAAAACGCTTCCGAATGGACAAAGAGTATACTCCTATTCTGAAAATGATAGAAAACACGGTAAGTATATTTTCTACATTGGAATAATCATTGCGCCAACTTCTCTTTTTTTAAGGGCTTTTGCATAGTGGAACATAAAAAACGTTGCTTAACCCAACCCATCTTCAATGCGGGCCTCGGGCTTAAACGAAAGCTTTGCGTATTTTTACGAAGTGCGGAAAATCTTTTGGATTTTCCTTTTGGACAGGAAAAAGTAAACCAAAACAAAAAGACTCTGTTATGTGCATGGCGGAAAACTGACATTAGTTTGCCCACCTATTGTTGCTAGCGCAACCGTAAACACCAATGGAAAAAGCATTCATAGAATAATGGGTATTTTAAACATATTCAAATCCAACAAGTCGCGTCCAAAAACCGCTCTGAAAAGAAAAAAGGAAACAGAAAAATTTCTAAAATCAATCAATGTTCCCATAATTGAACACCTTCCAATGATTGAGGAGGAATATGAAGTGCGCATTAGAAAACCTAATGAAATTGCCGAACGCATTCTAATATTGACATATTTGAATTATGTTGTAGAAGAACCCGAATCCAAAACTAATGTAATTCACTTTATAAAAGATAGTGGGCTTTGGGACAAAGTCTCTCCTGACGAAAAAAAACTTTTCGAAAGTGAAGAATTGACGAAGCAGGAACATATTAACATCTCTTGGCGTTCAGAAGCAATTTGGGTCTTACTTTGGGTAATAAACAAAGTGGACAACATTAAACTTCCGTTCGAGGAAGTGCAGATTATGGATATAGTTTCTAAACTTCCCGAATTCATGTCAGACCCAATGGACTTTAAAAATACGGCAATAACCAGAACCATATCAGAGATTTTAGACTTTTCGGACTTGACTTACAGAATACATTGGGCAACTAGAAATTCGGAATTGAATAACGACACATCCGTGAGTTTTAATCCGAGCATTGTAATGGAAAGACATTATGCAATAAACTGGGTTACCTATTATGTTGAAGAATGGGACGAAATAACAACGGATACATAAAACTGGTGTCAATATCGCCTAAATTTATTGCCTGCCGATTTCCTAAACGGAAATCACGCGCAAAAAGCTATCTTTAGGTTCGGCCGGATTGTCCTTCGGACGAATCACAGCAACGAACTTTAGCCGAACCGTTGTGCACAATTATCTACACAAATAACCCTATCGTTTTCTTAAACTATCAATTCAAATTCCATGTAGGAAAATAATACTAAATTTAGGCGTTAGTCGGAATTAAAAAATAAATATGCCATTTAAAGAATTCTTAGAAGAATATTCACTTTTCAGAAAATATAAAATCGAAATACCCAAAACAGCTAATTTATTGGATAAACCACCAATAAACATGAAATGCCTTAGGTGTAAATCTGTACAGACTTTTAATATGCCTGATGAATATTTTCACTATCATCCTGTCGAGACAGATGATTTAAAACTATCTGTACAATATACCTGTCAATCTTGTAGACTCTTCCGAAGAGAGTTCCATATGTATGTTAGTCCGGATAGAGACTACATCTATAAATTTGGTCAGTATCCCGAATGGGAAATCAAAATAGACAAGGTCTTAGAAAAAACTTTAGGCAAACATGCAGCAACTTTTCGCAAAGGATTAGTTTGCGAATCCCAGGGATATGGTATTGGAGCATTTGCCTATTACAGAAGAATTACGGAAGAGATAATAGATGAACTACTGGATTCCATTACGGACTTGATTGATGAAGAAAATAAGGAAAAGTATCTAGTGAAGGCTTCCCTGTTTTTCGTACAGTTTAAAAATCAACTATTTTTAGATTATGAAGAAAAGCAGATTTACCGAAGC
>CANMSB010000018.1 GCA_947500445.1 uncultured Flavobacteriaceae bacterium
ATACTGCCCAGATAGTCCCGGTGCAGGTACAGGTATTCCCCATCGCCCTCGCCCTGTGCCGCGGTGAATTCCTTGGATCGTATCACGGGAGAGGTATAGGCATCGCCCCCGATATAAGTGGTAAACACCGTACGGTCGGTCTCCCGGTCCCAAAAGATCTCCATTCCGCCGTCCTCCGAATAATGCCTGCGATACCTTCGCTCGGCAACGTTCTCGGCTTCCCCGCCATAATACATGGCGGAACGGCCCTGAAGGGCGTTGTATTGGAAGCCATAACGCTCCCTGCCCGTTTCCCGAAGGTCGACCGGGCTCTTGAACGCATTGTAGGATATGTTCTGTGCGGGCCTACCCGTATAATGGGCCTCCCCCGCCTTGTTAAGGTCAAGGCCTACCTGTGCAAAACCGGTGGGCCCATAGGTATAGGTACCCAGGGCGCTGTTTTTTTCGATACGGCCGAGCCCATCGTAACTCTGTGTGTGGGCACCTTCTCCGTCCTCCATAACTTCCAACCGGTCCAGTTCATCATATTCGAAGCGCTCCTCGGTTCCAAAAAGGCTACTGCTGCGCTGATTTAGGGTACCACGCCGTGCATCAAAATCAAAATCGAACCGCAGTATATCCGTAGCCTCGGAAGCCTGTTCCACCGTTGCCACGGAATTCTTTAGATATCCGTACGCGTCATACTCGGCAGTGCTTACCATACCGTTCCCCATTTCCGAGGACAGCACCTGGTTACGTGCGTTCACCTGGGTAATGTTCCAGAGGATCTCCCCACTGGACTGGTCCCTTACCGTTTTTAGAATTCCATAGGCATAGGTGTTGACCGTTGTGGATGCATCGCTGCGGCCATTGGCCAGTAGCTGGCCCTCGCTCCGCTCGGTGGAAATTCTGCCGAATTCATCGTACGAGAACCGTTTGGTGAACTTGGCACTGGAATTGGTCTCGGTCCGGGTTATCATTTGCTGATAGGAATCGTAATCGAAATGGGTGTTGGCATCGTTCCCATCGGCATTGACCAGGTCGATGTCCGTCAGCAGCTTGGTGGTCCCGTCATAGGTGTACTCGGTTACCATGTCCGTATCACCGTCCCCTTCTATAGAGGTACTCTGGAGCTGCCCCCTATCGTTATAGGTGTTATCGGTGGTCCCTTTTGGGGTCGTTTCTTGTACCAATTGGCCAAACCCATTGTAAGTGTAAGTATATATGCCCGCGGAGGGGTCGGTAAGCTTCGTCTTTCTTCCCCAGCCGTCCTGTTCGATTACAATGGTGCGGTCGCCAAAGTTCGAAGTACGCATTCCACCGTTCCCAAAATAGGTATAGTCGATCGTACCACCAGGGTCCGTCATGCTTTTTACAAGGCCGATGGCGTTCTTTGTAACGGTCACGGTCTTGGTCCCGTTATCGGTCTTGACGGACCGACCGGGATATTCTATATTGTTCACCCTTCCCGTATGCTCCGTTACGCTTTTCCTTCTCCCATAGCGATCATAGGTGATCGTGTTCCATTGTTCCGCGGCGTCGCCGGTATGGGGCTCGCTTATGCGGGAGATCCTGTCCAGGGCGTCGTACTCATAATCGGTATGTACCAATTCCCCCATAACGTTCCTGTAGCTTTCCCTGATCGGCCTTTTCAAATGGTCATAATCGGTCTGTACCCTACCTTCGTCCGCAAGGGTCTGGCTCACCGAAAATGGTTCGTTGGCGTCATAGCGTATGGTAGTGACCTTGCCCCGGTAATCGGTTACGGTCTTGGGACGGTCCCATACATCATAGTCGATCTCGGTACGCTTTCCGAAGGGGTCTATCTCAGTGGCAATGGTACCCCTTTCTGTATTGAACCGGTATTCCGTGGTGAGCCCCAGCACGTCGGTGCTCTTGGTCATGAACCTGCCAGAGTTATCATATTCGTACCGGAGTTCTCGGGCCGTTTCCCCTTCAGGATCGGTGACCGCACGTTCCAGGTTTCCATAACCATCGTAACTATAGCGGTCCGTAATGGTTTCGGTATTATCGCCCCTGCTCTTTTTTATCGAAACGAGTCCATTGGCATAAGTATATTCCTCCTCGCTGCCAAAGCTGTCGCCATCTATGGTCATGGTCTCTTTTCTGTAGCGTAATCTACCTCGATAGTACGGGCTGTCGCCACTATTGATATAGGCCATCTCGGTCCGCTTGGTCGCTTCACCGGAATAGTCCACCGTGATCCGTTCCGGATTGTTGTAGTCGTCGTAGAGGTAACCGGTTACCGTAACGGTGTTTTCCAACTGGTCCTGTACCGTTGTCCCTGTCTTCCAGCGCTTGAACACCTTATTGCCCGAAAGTTCGTATTCATATCGATGGTCCGCACGGGTAACGTAGTCGGAAGGGGGCTGATAAAAATTTCCGGTATAGGTAATGGCATATGCCTGGGTGGTCGCACCTCGTAGGGCAATATCCTTTTTGGCAACGTTCCAGATGCGATCGCCGCTATCGGAATACCAATTGGAACGCACCAGGCCCGTAAATCCCCTAAAGCCCATACCTTCGGCATGTACCACGGCACCCTGATAATGGAACGAACGCTTGATCGGTGAATACCCGTTGTAGCTCACGCTCCTTGTGACCTCGGTCACGATTCTCGAGCCCCTGGAAACCCCGATATCTACATATGGGTATACCTGGTCCGCTCCCGGTTCGTATATTAAATACCCTTCATCGTTTCGCTTTACAGGGTCGATATCGCTGTATTTGATATCGTGCTTTACGCCACTGTTGCTTATCGATCGAAGCACCATGTCCCTCCTGTGATCATTTTTATAGGTCCATTGGAAGACTTGCCTGTTGCTTATGGTAGCAAAGTCCAGGTTCTCGTTCTTTTTGTCGGAGGATCGTAAAAGTATGGGAATGGGAAAATGATTTAGATCACTTCTTTGGGTCTTGTTCAATACCAAGTCGAACACGGGGACCCCGTTACCGTCCGGGTTTCTATAATTACTGTAGATCTTTAGGGTCTGCGACCCGTTTTTTCCATCGTTCTGGGTATAGGTATTGTATTCGAGGATGTCGGTCTTCCCGTCGCCGTTCATATCGGCGGCGAGCAGGTTATAGGTATTTACCGGATTACTGGCGACTATGGAATAGCGATAGATAAAGGGTTGGCTATTCTCGGTTTTGACAAAAGCGGTTCCGGTAGATCGGAACAGGGAAAAAAAGCTGCTCCCGTCCGCGGTCGGCATCATGAAGTCCGTTTTGCCGTCACCGTTATAATCCCCGAACATAGGGTTGAATTCCAGTTTGATACGGTTGTCCGAAAGGGACCATAGCAGCGTTATCCTGTTATCGTCCGAAAGCGTATATACGTTTACCTCCCCTTCCGAAAACTGAAGGATGTCCGCTTTTCCGTCACCGTCGACATCGCCCGCATACAGGTTGTCGGAAGAAGCTAGCGGTCGGGACAAAAAACCCGTACTATTGGCGAACCCGGTGCCCTTTCTCCGGTCCAGATCGATCAGGTAGGTGCCCGAACCGGGCTGGTTACTGTTGAAGCACTCGCAGCAGATGGTATCGCCGGTCAGCGCGTCCGTTCCCTGGGAGAGGATCCTTTGTGGGCCGCCACCGCCACCGTCAACATTGCCATCGCAGTCCCGTCCCGGAGGGGGAAAGGCCTGTTCACAGGTGTTATAGTTATAGGGCCTTGCCACGGCCAATACATCGATAAGCCCGTCCCCGTCGAAATCCCCGGAGAGGTATTTCATCGTCAAGGGGACTTTTACATCGGGCCCGCCGCAATAGTCGACCTTGGTATAACTCGGCAGGGTCCAGGTCTTTTCGTACAATCGTGTCGCTACCGTTGAACCGCCCTGTGCGTGCACACCGATCTTGAGCTTATCGCCGGACTTGGTCAAGGTCGTATAGCCCTGCGCCTTGCCCATTTTTTCATTGGCATCCAGAAAGTTGACCGCGAACATCTGATCGAAGGGGGCCGTATTGATTTGGCTGCCGATATTGGTACCCCCGGAATGATAATCCTGGAATATCCAATATTTGTCCCGTTCTGCCCTGTCCCGGGGATAGATGATAAAGTCCATTCTCCCGTCACCGGAGAAGTCCAAGGGCAACGCCCCCGCACTGCGCTGTTCTATACCGCTGACGCTCAGGTCGGTGGTCAATTTAACGGTATTCGCATCGTTCCCGGTATCCTGATATCCAAAAGTGATGGGGTCATAACTTTCGGTACCGTCCCCGCAGGTTTCCGTTATTCTTGTCACCCTTTGATAACCCAGGGAGGTCGAATTATGTTGGAGTGCATAACTTCGATATCTTTTGTTATCAGAGGATACTTCAATTTTGGAAAGTATTTTCGTCTTACCAAAGTCCTGCCCTCCGATATAGGCGTGCTCCGGACGTTTTCGGTCATCGTAGATAAAATCGATGCGGTTGGGCGCGGTACCACCGGACTTATGGCCGTAGGTGATATAGGCAATGTCGAGGGTGTTGTTCCTTGTCGTGTAAAAGTAATCGATGCGCAGTCCCTGCTGGTTCTCCCAATAGGTTATGGCGTACTCTTGTTTTGACCTGGTGCCGGAATTGGTGCCATAGTGGGCCACGGAACCGTCGGGGTATTCCACCTTGAAACGAAACGGTCCGTAGTTACTTCCATAGGGGGAGGTTCCTACGGAAGTTATTTTGAGATTTGAATAGGTTTCCGTTTCGTACACGGCCCCGGCGGCGCCATAGGTACCCGATTTCAAAACCAAACGCTGTCCGTCGAGGGCAAAGCGGTCGAGCGCATCGAAATCGACCGGATCGATCACACCGTCGTGGTATTCGGTGGACGGGATACGTGAAATGGTGGAAAGCCCGGAGACGTTCCAACCCCATCCTGCGATACCGTTCCCTGCCTGACTATTGTAGTGGAGGGCAAGCTCTGGGACCACACCGTTGATTCCGGAAGGTACCGCTATGGGGACCCGGTACTCCGCGGCCCCTGTGGACGAAACCGAAAATACGCCTATGGTCTCCGAGAAGCCCGTACCGTTTCCACCGCTGCTGTTTGCGCTGCGGTCCGCGGTCGAGGTCCCTTCGGCCGTCGCCGGCCCGGAGCCGATATCTTTCCGGATATCGGTCACATTGATCGGTGTCCCTTTTAAGGGGACCTCCTTATAATCGGTCTGTGCGCTGGCCAAAGCGGAGAAGGCCAGGGCGAACAATAGGGCAAGGGCGTTGCCCGCTGTTTTGGTGCTATGGATGAATGCTTTCATGTGGTGTTTTTTTGTATCGGTATCAGTCCTTGATTATTTTTTTGCCCACGGTGCGTCCGCTCTTGAGCCTGAAGGTGATCAGGTATACCCCGGTGGGACGGTCGCGCAGGTCCACGCTGGCCCGGAAACTGTCCGTGTCCTGAGCGATCGGGATCTGTTTTCCGGCAAGGTCGGTAACGGTAATGTTCTCGATCAGCCCATCATGTTCCGCGGCCCAGGTGACCGCCAGTTCGCCCTTGGTAGGGTTGGGCAGCAGTACGATGCTATCGTCGAAGGGGTCCGGTTCGTCCACCGTTTCGGGGCCTTCTTCCATTGCCGCCAAGGGGGGCAGCTTCGCCTTTAGGGCAGTGGCCGTTTCCGGTGGCCTGCGCACGATCTGGTTGCCCGCCGCATCGAAAAGGAACACCAGTTCGGTGACCTTTGCCGTCCCCGGCCCGGGGCCCTCCCCGTTGTCAAAATCGATGATCTGCATCTCGGTAAGGCTGTTCCAGTCGTTGAGCGAATTGCCCCTGCCCACATAGCGCAGGTAACGGGCGGTCTGCCGGGAAAAGGGATAGGGTTCGAAACCCAAGGTGGTGCCGCTACTGGCCATACCGGTGGCGAAGGTGGTCCAATCGGTACCGTTGTCCGAACGTTGCAGGTCGAAATACGCCTGTCTTGTATCGCCCTTGTAATAGGCGATACGCAGTTCGTTAAAACTTTTGGTGCTCCCAAGGTCGATGGTCGCCGTGGCCGGGTTCGCAAAGGCGCTCCATCGGGTACCAAGGTCGCCGTCGAACATATTGTCCCCTATATTGCCCCTGTCCTTGGTAGAGGTCTCCACGAATACCGGCGTATGGAACGTCTCGTTCCCCGGTTCGGGACCATAGATCTCCAGTTCCTGAAGGCTGTTCCATTCGTTCAGGGAATTGCCCCTGCCCATATAGCGCAGGTAACGGGTCTCTCGCAAGGGAAGCGCAAACTGCTCCAGTGCCAGTGAATTGCCACCGGATGCCATACCGGTCTCCCAATCGGTCCAATCGGTACCGTTGTCCGAGGCCTGTATGTCAAAATAGGCGTTGCGCAGGTCGCCCTTGGAAAAGGCGATCTTGATCTTGTGAACGGGTTTTTTACTTCCAAGGTCCAACACCGCGTATTGGGGATTCCCGAAGGCGGCCCAACGGGTATCGAGCCTACCGTCGTACAGATTGGCGGGACCGTTGGTACGGTCCTGATCGCTCGCAGTGGAGGCGATCGGTACGTGTAGGACGTCGCCCCTTGAAGTGGCGTCGCCGCCAAGTATTGTCATTTCTGTAAGGCTGCTCCAGTCGCTCGCCGAATTGCCCCGGCCCACATAGCGGATGTAACGGGCCTCCTGCGCCTCGAAGGGGAAGGGTTCCAGTTCCAGGGTGGTACCGCTGCTCTGGAAGCCCGTGCGGATATCGGTCCAGTTGATCCCATCGTCGGAGCGTTGCAGATCGAAATACGCACGGCGCTGATCGCCCTTGTAGTAGGCGATGCGTACCTCGGCAAAACGTTTTACCTCCCCCAGGTCGATCGTCGCATAGACCGGGTCCAGATTGGCGCTCCATCGGGTGTTAAGATCCCCGTCAAAAAGGTTGTCGACAATGTTGGTACGGTCCTCTTCCGTGGCGCTAACGGCCACGGGGGTCAAGGGCTGCTGGGCGAACAGTGCCATCGTGATACTAAAAAAAGCGGAAAAAAGGAGCGATCGGTCTTTCATGTTCTTCTGTGTTTGGCCATATAAACGTGCTGGCGAACGCGGAAAATTCCCGACGTCCTTACACCGTTTCATATTATGGTGTTATGTTTTGGATTGTAGGTTTTGTAGGTTTTTTACTTATGTCATTTTGTACGTACCGACATAGCGCTCTGGATTTTAGATCCGTTGTGTTGCCCGGAATATTCGTTGACATAACCTTTGGAGACTATTCCGATACCGGCTTTTCATGGTTTGGGAATTTCAAGGAAACCTCCCATAGTCGTATTTTCTTGTTCGGATAGGAGTGCAACTACTTTTTCCCACATGATGCGGTCGTCTTCTAAAAAAAATGGAATAGGATGGGATTAGTGCTCCTTCTTAAAAAGATTATGATTTGGATTCTGTTTTAAGATAACGCGTAACGTTATGGGCAATTGCCCTGCCGATCGGTACCCCTCAAGGTCATTTTATCGGAACTCCTAGGAACAAAAGATGGTGTCTTTTGACTGAGGACTTTACTAAATCCCCCGCCGTCCGGCACCTTTAAAATAACTTCTTTGTAAGTTTTGCACGGGGAGCGCCTCTGGAAATGAGCTGAAGCGCGTAGTTTACGATATGGTTTTGGAGCTACCATCAAAAAACCCCTACGAAAAGATCAAGATTTGATTTATAACGTTCTTTCCGTACCGCGTCGTCATCGATAGGAGCACCGACTACGGTAATGTCGATCAGAACCGTTTTAGTGCTTTGGTCTTAAAAACCCATTCGGGCGTTTGCAGCGGCGCTTTTTCGTTTTCAAAATACCAAGCCCCGGAACCTTCGCTATCGGGGTTCAAAAGCACCTGTATTTCCTGTGCGGGCATATAACTTTGGGCCAATAAAAAAGCTTTTTTACCAGTCTTTACGTGTATTGCCATATCGACAACGATTACGGCATGGCCCGGAAAACCACCTTTTATGAACACGTCTCCGATCTGTAGCGAAGCATAGGGCACCGGTTTCATTTCTTTGGATAAGGATGCCGTACCGGCATAGCTAAAGACCATTTCAAGATAACGCCAAAAATCGTCCGGGTCATCGGAAGGCGCTGTTCGCTGTTTCCAATATACCCGATTCCCGTCCACTACGATACGCTTTCCTTTGCGCCATTTACTGTATTCGGCCTTAAAGCCATTGGTGAAATTGAAATGGATACTATCGAACAGTCCCTGCTCGAACAAATAGTCGGCACGCAGGCGCATTACCGCGTCGGCACATTGGTGTAGGTCCCTTTTACCGATGGGGAGATCCACCACTGCCGCATAAACATTGGCATTGGGTTTTGTAGTGCCATCAAAGTACGTGACCCGGGCCTGCGGTTTTTTCAGGGGCAGGTTACTTAAAAAGAATGCGAATGAATTGGTGTCCCTTGGGGTCCTTTTAAAGCCTTCCGGTACCGTAAACCGTGAAAAAATAGTGTTTTTTGAAGTTTGCACGGTGTCTATCGTTATCGTTGTGGAATGGTTTACCGCAGTTTGGGGCACCGACGGCGAACGCTTTGGTTTGCAGGCCAAAAAAAGCGGTAGGATACAACTGATGAATTTTAGGTATGCGGTCATGGTAAAGGCGTTGCGACAAAGGTATAACACCCTGTTCCTTAATACCAGAAACGGTGTTGTTATTTCTGGGAGGAACAGGGTGTTAAAAACAACCAACTAATGCGGTCTACAGCAGTTCAAAGGTCACGGAGATTTGATAATCCCTAGTGTCGGCCGAACTGCCATAATAGAGTGATTCTACAATTTCGTTACGGTTGGAATCGTTGATAAACGTAGCTTTTCCGATTTTCCGGCCTATTTTTTTTGCCAGCATAGAAGCCTTTTCCTTGGCATCTTCATATGCCGCCGTCGCATACTCGGCCATTTGTTGATCGGTAAGGGTCGTTTTTAAATTGGTGTCGTTTTTTTGAACACCGATAGCCTTTACCATTAAGAATTTCTGAAGTGTTTCAATGGATTTGGTCTTGAATTCGTAAACTGTACCTTCTTTGTCATACCCCAACATTGCATAGTGAAATGGCTTTTCCACCACTTGTTCGGTCGGTATACCCGCTTTGGCCAGTTTTTCCATATAGGTCGACTTTAATTCGGAAATATTGGTCGTTTGGGCATCATAATAGACATTTACCATACTCAAGATCATTTTGGCCGAGAACTCTGGGGCAATAGCATATTGGTGCTTTCCGGTAACAGAAATTTGGTCACGCTCGGTTTGTGCGATCATGCTTGTTGTGATTAAAATAAAGAAAAGGTGGAACGTTAGTTTTTTCATGATTTCTGATGTTAAAGCGTTGAAGTGGTATTTGGTTTTAGCATTTAGGAAATGGTATAGATCAATGAGGCCACGATCATCCATGTTCCTACGGCGATACCCACAATACCGAGTTTCCCCAGTTTCGGAGCTATTTTGCCGCGCAGTTCTTCAGCTTTTGCCCGCGCCGTCTCGTTTTTGGATAGGAACAATTTGTTCATCAGGCCCAAGCCGAGCATAAAGCCCAGAATGGCTGAAATGATGTTACCGGCCAAAAAAGTGACCCACCAGATTGGCGCACTCGACAACCAACCGATATGGAGTATGGCCTGTACAATTCCCCATAGGCCCCAAATACAAAAGGCCATGCCGATCCATCCTTGGTAGGGCTCTATTTTTTCCAAGAGCTCTTTGGCATTGGGTTTTTTGGATAGGATCAATGATGGTACTGCGATAATGCTTAATAGTACTAATGAAATTCCCCAGAACATACGTTTGTTTTTTAAGGTTAATAATAGGAGGTGTTGAAATTGATTTCAACCGTTTTGTTTTTCTGATACAAAGATGCCTCCCGGCTCCGCGTTTTTTCACCCTTTCACTAGCTAAAATGAGCACCCTGAATACGGGGATATACCAGGAATGTTCGGTGTAGTGCCAAGGGTTTTTGTCGGTGCTTAAATTTTTGAGGTTTCTCTGACGGGATTTTCAAAAAGTGCCGTAGCATACCTTTTTAATAGTGGGCGCGGGGTTTTTAAAGACCGAGTCCCTTTATGGATTCCATTTCCATAATTCAGAATGTTTTACGAACTTGCCACGCTCGACCATATCCTAAAGTATTCCTCCTTTGATAGCAAAGACCACCATCGATCAAGTATACGAAACCGCTCGACTAGAGGAGGTTATCGGTGATTTTGTGACCTTAAAAAAATCAGGTTCCAATTTTAAGGGGCTCAGTCCGTTCAGCGACGAACGCACCCCTAGTTTTATGGTCTCTCCCGTAAAACAGATATGGAAGGATTTTAGTAGCGGTAAGGGGGGCAATGTGGTGGCCTTTTTAATGGAACACGAACATTTCACTTATCCAGAAGCCATAAAGTATCTCGCCAAAAAATACAACATTGAAATAGAGGAGACCGAGCGTACCGACGAGCAAAAACAGCAGGCCAACGAACGCGAAAGCATGTACCTGGTATCGGAATACGCCCAACAATATTTTAGTAGCATACTGAAGGATACCGAGCTTGGAAAAGCCATAGGCCTGAGTTATTTTAAGGAACGCGGTTTTACCGACGCTACCATTGAGAAATTTGGCTTGGGATATTGTCTGGACCAATGGGACGGTTTTACCAAGGCGGCCTTGGACAAGGGGTATCAGTTGAATTATCTTGAAAAAACCGGTCTTACCATAGTAAAGGAAGACAAGAACAGTCCGAACGAGCGCAGGACCTTTGATCGTTTCAAGGGTAGGGTCATGTTTCCGATCCGTTCCATGAGCGGTAGGGTATTGGGTTTCGGAGGGCGTATACTAACCAATGATAAAAAAGCGGCCAAGTACCTGAACTCTCCCGAAAGCGACATCTACCACAAGAGCAAGGTACTCTATGGGATCTATCATGCCAAGCAGGCCATTGCCAAGGAAGATAATTGTTATCTGGTGGAAGGCTATACCGATGTAATCCAATTTCAGCAACGTGGCATCGCCAATGTGGTTTCGTCCAGCGGTACGGCACTGACCCCGGAACAGATACGGTTGATCAACCGTTTGACAAAAAACATTACGGTACTGTTCGATGGCGATGCGGCAGGGCTTCGGGCTTCGCTTCGGGGTATCGACCTCATTTTGGAGCAAGGAATGAACGTAAAGGTCTGTTCGTTTCCCGAAGGGGAAGATCCCGATAGTTTTGCCAAGAACAATAGCTTGGAGGAAGTTACCGATTACCTGAAAGCTGCCAGCAAGGATTTTATTCAGTTCAAGGCCAACCTATTGGCCGAAGAAGCAGCCAACGATCCCATTAAAAGGGCCGATACGGTTAGGGATATCGTGAACAGTATTTCCAAAATACCCGATGCCATTAAACGGGAGATCTATGTTCAGGAATGTGCCCAGATCATGAACGTTTCCGAAAACGTATTGTTCAGTACCTTGGCACAGATTGGTAAAAAAGAGCTTGCCGACGCCTCTAAAAAAGCCAAGCAGGAGCCGAAAGCGTTTGAGGTGGTCAAGAACGAACCTACCATTGAAAAGGTGGACGTACAATACGAACTAGAGCGCAAGATCATAGAAATACTATTATTGTACGGCCAAAAAGAGGAATCTTTTGAAGATTTGGTGTTGAAGGAAAACGACAATGGCGATCTGGAATTGGAACCCGAATCGGCGAACGTAAAAGTGTACGAGAAAATATATTTGGACCTTCAGGAAGATGAAATAGAACTGGCCAATGAAAAGTTTAGGGATATCTATTCCCACCTGATCAAAGAACTGAATGAAAATGAGGCCTTCTCCGTGAACAGTTTTATGGCCGAACTGGATCAGGAAATGGTATCACAGATTTCCTCTATTTTAATGGAAGAGGAAAAGTATACGCTACACAACTGGGAGCGAAAGGATATTTTTCCAAAAGAAAAACATATGGGCGTTGCCCAATTGGTAGGGGAAACGATATTGACCCTGCGTTGTTTTTTGATCAAAAAACGAATGGGCTCCCTGCAAAAACGTACCGAACAGAGCGAAACCGATAACAGGGAGGTCATGGAGGAGATCATGAGTTACCTACAGCTGAACAAATTGCTCAACCAAAAGTTAAATCGTGTGCTTTCTTGATCAGATACGTTATGCCATTTCAAAATTAAAATGGTATTATCTAAAATTGAAAAAGACGAATAGCTTTCAACAAAAAGAAACAAGCAATGTACGAATACAAAACAGCCAATAATTTTCTTTGGATTACGCTATTGTATGCGGTCACGGCCTTTGTGCCGATATACGGACAGGAAGGGGAGGTGCTGCTCCCGTTTCGGTTTCCCTTTCCCGATGATATGGATAAAGTGGAACGATTGGATTTTGATAAGGACGGGGACCCGGACGCGATCCGGTATACCATACACGGGGGCATTCCCGTCATGTGGGTCGACGATGACGATGATATGAAAGCGAACGATTGGGAAGGGGATATCGATAACGATTGTGTGCTGATCGACCGGGATAAGGATGGCACCTTTGCCGGACCTTGGGACTTTTCCGTCGATTACGGGGACGAAAACAGTGATGGAGTAGCGGATGTACAGTTGGTCGTCGGCAATGGTGATAGCGCCGTACGGAACGAATGGGACTGGGCCGCCGATATCATGTGGTTTATCGACGATGGGGAACAGGATGCCAACTTCGCCTATGTCGACTGGAATAAAATAGACCTAAAATGCTGGGAACACTATGGGCATGCCAATTTTTATGCAGATTATCATGGTCAGACGACCTTTACCAAAATGAACGTTTCCAGTTTTAGAATGCACGATTTTAGATATAGCTGGGAGAACCCGTTCTATTTTTTTGATATGGATGGCGACACCCATAGCGAAATGGCCATACGGTTGGAAGATACCCCCGTTTTTAAGAACAAGCCCGAAGGCATAAACGGTAGGGTGGACAATTCCCTTTTTAAGGATTTGGACGAAGCTATCGACGTAACGTTCATCGGAGTATTGGACAAAGGGTACATTTCCTTTGATCTGGACAACGATAATGCCCCCTCCAACGAATTCGATTTCGATATGAGCCTACAGTTCAATGGGGAACACGGTTATGATTACAATCACATGAAGCGACCATTTAGCTCCATTGATGGCCTTAAAGCGGCCGATACCCTTATGTTCGACTCCCGTTGGAGACATCTCAGCGAGCTGGTGTACCCCACGCGCGATGCATCTTGGGATATTCTTTTTAAGGATGGCAATTGGGAAGCGTGCTGGTTTGTCTTTGATGAGGATGATGATTGTGCCCGTTGGGAACGAGTGGAACTATTACAGCCCAAGGAACTCTTTAAAACCGGGATGCGAAACGAAGGATTGGACCATAACCCCCAGGCCGATGAGATCGGGGATCGTGGGGAGTTCGATCTGGACAACTCCGGAAAAGGAAATCTTTACATCGCCCCTTTTGACGGAAGAATGCATTTATACGGTGCGGAGTGGGGCGCATGGCGTATCGACCAAGATGCGTACTCCTATCAGGGGTACGGTGGGTTATATGATAGATCGGGCTATGTGCGCAGCCAGTTGAAAGCACCGCGCTTTGGTACGGTAAAATATTCCGATACCGATGGAAATGGTTTTATCGATCTGTTGGAGTACGATTTGAACGGAGATACCCTTTTCGAACATACCCTTTCCTTTAAGGCCTTGGGCATTGATGACATTAACGAAATTATATCGATGCAAACCGTTGATTATAAGGAGCTTTCCGAGTTGTACCAAAAAATGGGCGATGCCATATGGGACAAAGGCCAAAGGGCATTGGCCACTTTGGAAGGCTTTGGACTCAACACCGCCTGGTACGCGTTTTACAAGCAACCCAAGTCCTTACGGGAAAAATATAGCTATGGCTATTGGATTAATTTTTATTGCTATTGGGATTTGAGGAAGTTTTTCGAAAAAACTGGTAACCAAAATATGGTCGTTGCTACGGATAAAGCTTTTTTGTCCGGAAAATGGGAAGCGCTACCTAAGAAGAAATAGGTCGAACACAGCGCGGTGTACAGGAAGATATAGCTCCACGCTTCTGGGGTCGATCAAACAGCGCGGCAGAGGGTCTATCGTACGTTTTTCCGTCCATATCAATAGAACTCGATACCGATTGATAGGTGGCGTATCGGTACAAAAAAAGCCTCCATTGGAGGCTTTTTTTATTTTTTACAAAGCAATAAATTAATAAAGCTCAAGTGCTTTTGCTTGCTGTAATAGGTCTACCATATTGTCCACGTTCAATTTTTTCATCAAACGCGCTTTATAGGTACTTACCGTTTTTTCGTTTAGGTTGAGCCCTAGGGCTACATCCTTGTTTCGTTTACCGCTGGCCAATAGTTTCAATACTTCCACTTCTCTTGAGGAAAGTTTTCTAAAGAACCTTCTTGGTCGTTGGGTGCCTTCATCAAAGGCGAGTCGTTGCGCCAGTTCATTGGTGATGAACATGTTTCCTTCCGCCACTTTTCGTACCGCTGAAATCAGATAATCGATATCGGATGCTTTGGATAGGTAACCAAAGGCACCTGCACGGATCGTGCTCAATGCGTATACGTCTTCGGATTGACCGCTGTACATCAAAACTTTTACATCAGGGAACTCTTTCTTTATTTTCCGTAATGCAGCGATTCCGTTAATTTCGGGAATATCCATTTCCAACATGACAACGTCCGGAGTTACTTTTTCCAACTTCTCGAACAATTCGTTTGTGGTAGCGACATCATCCATTACTTCTATGCCAGAAGCCGTTTCTAGCACGTGTTTTACGCCCATACGAATAATCGGATGGTTGTCGGCAATCAGAACTTTAATCATAATACAGGTTTATATCTATTTGGTATATTGGTGGCGTGTCCAAATATACTGACACGCAATGTAAGGCATAATGCTTTAACTCTTATTCAAAAATGCGATTTTTTTTGCACATTTCGCCAATTTTAATATTTTATTCGACTATAACACAACATTTTAGGTTAAGATGTCAAAATAATGACATCGGAATCTTACAAACAGGGATGGAAACCATCTTATGTTGGTTTGCGATATGGAAACGGTTAAATATCAGAAATACTTCCTTTTCCCTTCCCACAAAGTCATTTGGCGTTTTTCCGGCGTCTTTCATTTTCATGGCCCACTCCAGTTCGGGATAGCTGGCGCCGATCTGATCTTCATCGGTCCGATTATCTCCCCATAGTCCGTCCGTAGGAGCGGCCTTAATAATATCCTCATTAAGGTTGAGGAATTTTCCGATAGCGTATACCTGTGTTTTTAAAAGATCCGCGATGGGGCTTAGGTCTACCCCGCCATCTCCGTATTTGGTATAAAAGCCGACACCAAAGTCCTCCACCTTGTTTCCGGTACCGGCAACGAGGTATTTTTGAAGGGCGGCAAAGTAATAGAGCGTTGTCATGCGCAAACGTGCCCTCGTATTTGCTAATGACATAAAACGGTCTTCTTCGTTCTCAACGGGTGGTAGCGCAGCGACCAAGCTGTCGAAAACCGGTGTTAGGTTTACCGGTTGGCGCGAAACGTTTTTAAAATTCCGTTGTAACCAATCGATATGCCTGTCGGCCCGGGTAACTTGATTGTCTGCTTGGTGTATCGGCATTTCCAGGCACAATAGCTCCAATCCGGTTTTGGCGCAAAGGGTAGAGGTCACCGCGGAATCGATACCGCCGGAAATTCCGATTACAAAACCTTTCATGTTCGCATTGGTGGCATACTCCTTGAGCCAGGCCACAATATGTTCGGTTACTTTTTCTGTTTGCATAGGGCTACCGATTGATTTAAAAACAATTAACTTTGCAGCGGTAAAAATAAACCGTAGATGCCGAATACGAAAACGAAAGACACTTTTCTTATGGCGATACGCCACTTTTTTGGTGCGCTAATGCTCTTATTTTTAATGGGTTCTTGTAATCGGTCGCCAAAAGTGCTGGAAGCTGTCGAAAAAATCGATATTAATTTGGAAGTATCGCGGTTCGATCAGGAATTTGCAGCGGCCAGACCTCAGGATATCGCCGTTTTAAAGAAAAAGTATCCCTATCTCTTTCCGAAACAATTCCCGGACAGCGTATGGCGCGGCATGCTTTCGGACTCTTTACAACGAGTTATCCGGGCCGAGGTGGCAAACGCCTTTCCCGATTTTGCGGAAGAGGAGGAGGGGCTGACCCTTTTGTTCAAACACATTACCCATTACTTTCCGCAATATACCGTGCCAAAAGTGGTTACGGTCACCAATAATGTAGATTATGAAAATAGGGTAATCGCAACGGATTCCCTGTTGCTATTGAGTTTGGACAATTACTTGGGTCCCGATCATAAGTTTTATGAAGGAATGTCGGCCTATATCGCCGCGGAGTTGGACAAGGATTTTTTGGTTTCCGATGTGGCATCCGCTTTTGCGAACAAAACCCTTCCGCGACTGCGGGACCGTAGCTTTTTGGCGCGTATGGTGTTCTACGGAAAACTCCTTTACATAAAAGACCTGTGGATGCCCTTGGCCACCGATGCCCAGAAAATACGGTATACCGAGGCGGAGCTGGAATGGGCATTGGAAAACGAAGCGCCGATATGGCGCAATTTTATAGCGAACGAATATTTGTATAGTACGGAAAGTAAATTGACACCGCGGTTTTTGGAGCCCGCCCCGTTTTCCAAATTCGGTCTTGAACTGGATAACGAGTCCCCGGGCCGCATAGGTCGCTTTATCGGTTGGCAGATCGTTCGTTCCTTCATGGAAAAAAATAACATTACCCTACAACAGTTGTTGACCCTTTCTGCAGATGATCTTTTTAAGAAAAGCAACTACAAACCCAAAAAATAATGGCAGCGCTTCACACTTCGGAAATTACGTTAAAAGTCGGTTTGGACGAAAATCGGGTACCGGAGGTACTTACCTGGTCCGCTCAGGATGGCGGCATCGACAACGAGGAGGCCAAGGCCATGCTTTTATCGGTTTGGGACAGTAAGAACAAGGAATCCCTTAAAATCGACCTGTGGACCAAGGACATGCCCGTCGATGAAATGAAAATTTTCTTTCATCAAACCTTGGTATCGCTTTCCGATACCTTTATGAAGGCCACGCAAGATGAAAAGATGACTGCCACCATGAAGGACTTCTGTGCCTATTTTGAGGAAAAAATGGAGTTAAAAGGCTAAGGTTCCATGGTGATCATTGCCGGTGGTATGCTTGGCATGTTGTACTACGCTAGTCGCCATTTAAGGAAATCACGTTTTCGGTCACAATTTTTGAAAGTACCTCCAAATTTCCTTCTTCAAAAAGAGCGGGCAGCTTTTTTAATGGGGTACCTATAGGGGCTTTGTAGTTTACATAGTCCTGAAAGCGAATGCCGTTCACCGTTCTCGGATGGTACGCGCTTCTAAAGCGAACGCCCCCACCATTGGTATTATAGCTATAGGCCAGATAATCGATGGTTTTTGTTTTTTCGTTTATCCAATAATGGAAGATATCGTCAAAATCGGTACCTCCGTCTTCTTCCGTAAAACGTACGCCGAGAATTTGATAGGGGATTCCTTTTATTCGGGTGCTGCCCTCGAAGGATTTTTGTACCGCCTTGTCCTGCAGTTTATCGGGGAGCGTAGCAAAGTAGATTACCGAGTTCAGCGCCTCCGAATATTTAGCCACGTCCTTATCGGAAAAGGAGGTTAACGACCCGTTTACGGTACGGGTAAGTACTCCATTTTTTAAGGTATCGTAAATTTCGATTCCGTCCTTGGTGTCTTTGGCGGTATAGGTATATCCTTCCGGACCGTTTTTGAACGTATAGTTCCGGTTTCTGAAAGTAAATTGATAAAACGCGTTTTTGTAACGTTCACCGCCATGTGCCGCAACAACATCATGTAACAATTGGGCCTCTTCCGATAGTCGCGGTTTGGACGTTTCTATCTTCGCCCTGTCTTCGGGAGCGGTTTCCGATTGTTCTTTATTTGGGTCCGTTTTGCAGGAGCTTACCAAAAAAAGCATGGCAAGCATCGGTAATAGTGCGATTCGGTGCATAAATTGATTTGGGTTTTATGTCAAAAACGTACAAGGTCTACGGTATGATACCTATATATAAACCAATGTTCTTCCATTTGTCGATTAAAAAAAATAAACCTAACAACTAAAATTGTAGCTATTGCATCCTTCCCAAAAGTACCGTTCTTTTTCCCGTATGCACTATCACCTAATTTGATTTCAAAATACTTTTGTGTTTATATGACTTAAAAAAATGAAATGGAAAAAAAGGCATTGATTATCGGGGGGAGTAGTGGAATCGGGAAAGCTACTGCGGAAAACTTATTAAAGCAAGGCATCACTGTACATGTGGTGGGTACCAACTATGATAAATTGTTACGTTTTAAGAACGAAGTAAACGACGGTTTGGAAACGCATCAAGTAGATATTACCAACATCGATGATGTAAGTGCTTTCAATGAAAAAATAGGAACTTGGGATAATCTGGATTTCTTGGTAAACGCTTCTGGTATCTTTTTGCCAAAGCCTTTTTTGGACCATTCCTTAGAGGACTACGATTCGTATATGAATTTAAATAGGGGGTTCTTTTTTATTATACAGGCCGCATCAAAAAAAATGGCGGAACAAAATGGGGGCGCTATTGTAAATGTCGGGTCCATGTGGGCAAAACAAGCGATAAGGGCTACGCCTTCTTCGGCCTATTCTATGCAGAAAGCCGGTTTACATTCCCTCACGCAACATTTGGCCATGGAGTTGGCAGAATATGGAATACGCGTAAATGCCGTTTCCCCTGCGGTAGTGGAAACCCCGGTTTATGATGGCGTTTTTGGCAATAGGGAAGCGGCACATGAGGCGTTACAGGGTTTTCACGGGTTTCATCCGATAGGCCGATATGGTACTCCCGATGATGTTGCCAACACCATATGCTTTTTACTTTCCGAAAATGCTTCATGGGTAACTGGAGCCATTTGGGATACCGATGGAGGTGTAATGTCCGGTAGAAACTAGCAGGTACATTTGATCGGTCGTTAGGTCGCTTTCTGAATATTGGCTAAGGATTTCCGATAGTTGGCGACATATCATAGAAGGAGTCTTATTTTTGGTCCCATCCAATAAGGATTTGAATATCGATAACAATTACGTATGTCCATCCCATTTACAAAATACATGATCATAGGGGCTGGCCTTTCCGGGCTTACTACCGCCTATGTATTGCGCAAAGCGGGAGAGACCGATATGATGGTCTTGGAATCGCGAAAGCGTATCGGAGGGAGGATTTTTGAGCAAGATCGGATAGATTTTGGAGGTACATGGTTTCAATCCCATCACCTAAATGTACTCCGTTTATTGAATGAATTGGGAATAGCAAAATTTCATCAGTACGTAAAGGGGAAAAGTGTTTTGGTATACCGAAATGGAGTTCCGGAGCGGTACTTTGAGAGCGACCCCAACACTCCTTCCGCTTATCGTATTGTGGGAGGGTCGATGGCCTTGGTCAATAGTTTGGCAAATGGAGGAAGGGAGCATTTGATGCCAGGGGTTACGGTACGGGGATTACGACAAGAAGGTAAGTTGTTTTTGGTGGAGACCGATCAGGGGTCGTTTAAAAGTGAGAAGGTCGTAGTAACGGTTCCGCCAAAAATTACGGACCGAATACTATTTGAACCTGAACTGCCCAAGGCCCTTCGCTTGGTTATGGCGAAAACCCATACTTGGATGAGCAATTCAATGAAAGTAGGATTAACGTTTCAACGACCGTTTTGGAGGGCCAAAGGTCTTTCTGGAACACTCATTGGACAGACTGGGGCGGTTACGGAACTATATGACCATTCAGACGCAAGTAATCGGTATTATGCGCTAATGGGGTTTATCAATGAAGGGTTGCGGGTTTTTTCCGAAACCGAACGTAAAAAACGCATATTACATTATTTAGCCACATATCTTGGAGAAGAGGTCAATACGTACACTACTTACGAAGAAAAAGATTGGTCCCAAGATCGGCATACTTCCGAAGAAACTGGGCAAACCGGGTATGATAGTCTTTCCTATGGCAATGTCTTGTTTCAAAGGGGATACTTGAACAATTCCCTTGTTTTTTCAGGTACGGAAACAGCCAGTAGTTATGGTGGATATATGGATGGTGCCATCTCGAGCGGAATTCGAGCGGCAAAACAACTTTTGGAACATCGACAAGAATGAAGGTGAAAAAGCGAATAACACAATACCATCTACATAAAGCAAGACCCGAAAAATTGCAGTTTGAGTTGTACGATTTAAAAACGTACCGAAAAAAAAGTGGGACTATGGCCGCTGTACCGCATTCACATAGTTACTATCAAATCATATGGTTTTTTGACGCCGGGGGAACACATGTCGTAGATTTCAGAACATATCAAATACAATCGAACACCGTATTGTTTATCGGTAAGGACCAAATTCATGCCTTTGATGAGAACTTGAACGTAAACGGATGGTTAATCCACTTTAACGAGGGTTTTTTTATGCATTCCGATGTTGATATATTTTTAAAGTATACCATTTTTAATACGGGTAAAAATTCCTTTTATGTAATGGATGGGGCCACTGGTACCGCGGCATCCAACTTTGTAGCAATGATTAGGGAAGAGCTTTTCAATAAAGGACGCTTTGGTTACGGGGAGATCATACGCTTTTTATTAAAATCGTTTTTGATCAATTTGGAACGGATGCATCGGGAAACAACTGACGAGGCCCTGACTATAAGCAACGCCTACGCGTTACAGTTTTATCGATTTAGGGAACTGGTGGAATCAAATTATGCAAAGCAATATACGATGAAGGAATATGCGAATGCCTTGAATATCTCCACCAAAACGTTGGTCACGATCTGCAATGCAGAAGGGGGAAAGTCCCCTTCCAAAATAGTTTCTGAACGCAGGATATTGCAGGCGCAACGTCTATTGCGCTATACGGCCTTGCAAGTTGGGGAGATTGCATTTCGTTTGGGTTTTGAAGATGTATCTTATTTCATACGCTTTTTTAAACGACATATGGGCAATTCGCCCAACGAGTATCGAAAAAAATAGTACCTCACAGTTATGGTCGGGAAATGGTAAAGGGCCATCCCTCGAATTGGCGGGCACCTGTTTTGGTAACATCTTCGTACCGCGGCCAACATTCAAAAGTAACGGTAGCCGATTCTTTATTAAACCGAATAAGACCATAACCGCTCCCTTGTGAACGACTTTCCGGATTGGCATAGGCCATCATCGATATTTTATTGTGAAACCCGTCTAAGTAATCGCCCGTCCAGGGAAGCGTGGTATCCGGGTTCGGATGTGCGCCCGCTTTTTCATCTTCGGGCCACCACCAGCGACTGTAATAATCGTTTACGATCGCGGGCACTACAAAAGCCCAAGGGCCATCCCCAAAGGCCTCCGTTCCGTGTTTGACGATGGTCGCCAAATGCTGGTCCCCCGCAATGTGAACGGCATTGGCCCGCTGTATCAGTTTGAGCGCTTTGTTTCTTCCCGTTTGGGGCCAGCCATTGCTGTCGAGGTCGGCATGCAGTCGATTTTCGGTGCCACCATGGATGTGGGCACCTCCACAAAATCCGGTCTGCGACAAAACCACTTTGAGCATTTCGGTACGTTCCTTGCCCCAAGTTTCCAAAAAACGGAGTTGCCGGTCGCCCAACAATTGTAGCCCTTGCAGGTCAATGGATGCGGGATCGTATGCAGGATTTCGGATATGATCTGGCCTAGGGCCTTGCTGTGGAATTTTTCCCTCCGGACCGGACTTAAATTTGCGATCTTCCACAATGGCAAAATCGATATCGCCCAATACCAAGTTGGTGTAGTATGCGCCAATGCCCCGTTCGATAGGGGTAGGGTCGAACGGATCCGGTAAATGGGCCGTTTGACAGCGTTCTACCATTTTTACGTATTCGGGGTGATAGCGGTAACCACCGTCCGGACCTCCGGGGCTTTTAGAAACCTTTCCGTTTTCGCCCCATAAATTGCCCTGCCCGATATCATGGTCGTCCGGGATGGTGATGCATGGCCTATTTCTAAAGGTTTCCCGAAACTGAAGCCCGAACTTTAACCAGGCTGCCGTATGTTCAGTATGGTCGTACGATTGGTCTCCGGCAAAAAAAATTAGGTCAGGGTCCTGGTAGTCGATATTTCGAACATAATTTTCGCGCAATCCACGATCTTTATTGGAATTGCAAGATAACGCGGCCAGTGCGATTTCGTTTTTCGCCTTTGGATTTTTCCGGATACGTCCCGTATAAACGGCATTTGGGCCATGGCGCAAACGATAGTTTACATCCTTGGAATCGTCCCAGTTTCCCACCCGAAAAAGGGCCGACCATCCCAACTCGTTCACTTTTCTGGTTTGTATCGCTTTCCATTTTCCGTCTTCCTCTATTTCAAGGGTCGTTTCCCGCGTCTCGTCCGGGTAAAGTGGATAAAGTTGCGCGCTTAGCTTGAGCGTATTGTTTGATACGGTATAAAGACCAAAAGCGATTACACTGTCCCGATCGACCTTCAGTTCGATAATCGGGTTTTTCCCGCGATTCCACCAATCGTTTATGGCCAAGGTGTCCACCTTTGAAAATGGAGCGATAACGTAGTTGCCGGAAGTTTTATTTTGCTCTGAACAATTAAAGAGAATAACCGCAAGGAGAACAAACAGATATGGTTTCATGATCATGGGGCTATTTTTTGAGAAATAATTGTTCGGTATATTGTAGCAATTCCGTTCCGCCCGATTCCCCATGCCCGGGGATTACCGTCTTCAGATCGGGATAGGTGTGCTGTATTTTTGCTATCGTTTCGCTCCACGCATCGGTATCGGCATCTCCTAGAAAACCCTTGGTCGCGTTCATCGACTTCACCATGCAACCGCCAAACAACAGAGCCTCATCGCTGACATAAGTGCAAACGTTATCGCTGGTATGGGCAGCGCCCAAAAAACGGTTTTCGACCATGGATCCGCCGATGTTGAGCCATAGTACGTCCGAAAATCCATGTAGCGGAACCGCCGATCCAGACGGTGTGGCCAACGCAATCGTTCGTATATTGGCGTAGGAGGCAATACCGGCATCATGAAAAGGTTGCAGGCCCCCCAGACAATCGCTGTGAAAATGGTTGATGACCACCGCCCGAAGCATGTGCCGTTTTTCTTTGGTGACCCATGCGAGCAGTGCCTCGGATACCGCATCTTCCGTAGGGGTGTCCACCACAACTGCCTCACCGTTTTTTAAGTAGATGTAACCGTTGCAGGCCACCTTTCCAAAATCTTCGGTCTGTAAGTACGAAACATGCACAAAGCTATTTTCGGATAGCGCTATGATTTTTAAGGAATCGGAATTGTAAGCTATCGTTTGTTTTTGTGACCTACATAGCATTGTCATGAACATGGTGCAGGTGAGCAATAGAAAGTGTTTGCCGTGGCGCATATTGGATGCTTTTTATACCATTTCAAAGTTAAAAAGGTATTCGTACGTTAAATTTAAAACATTATACCATTTCAAGGTTAAAGTGGTATTACCTTTCAAGAATGAATAGTGGCCCCAATGAAAAATTGATATTTGTTTACAATGCCGATGCCGGACTTCGCAACGCGATGCTGGACACGGCACATAAAATTTTTAGTCCCTCCACCTACGCATGTCGATTATGCGATATCACCTACGGGTTTTTCACGGAAAACCAAAAGTGGAAGGCGTTCCGGGAAAAAAGCAAGATCGAGATGGAGTTTTTGCATAAGGACGAGTTTGCGAAAACCTATCGTTCAAAGTTTGGACACAAGTTCACGTTTCCGATCGTACTATTGGCAACGCTCCAAGGCTTGGATGTTTTTATCGGTACCGAGGAACTCAATGCCATGGAAGACCTTGAAGCACTGACCACCACTATCGAGGAACGCCTTTGAGAATGCTATTTTTAAGAGTTTTGTGCGGTAAAAAAATCGGAATTGATCTGGTCTATAAAATGTAACAACGTTTCCTTGCCCATTTTTTTAGAAGAAGAGGTAACAAAGTATTGCGGAGCCTCTTCCCAAACACTTTCCAGAAGTTGTGCGATATAAGCCGATACCTGGCGTTCGATCGCCTTTGGTTTCAATTTGTCGGCTTTAGTGAATACGATACAGAATGGAATTCCGTTTTCACCCAACCATTCCATGAATTCCAAATCTATTTTTTGTGGTTCATGGCGTACATCTACCAAAACGAAGGAACAGACCAATTGTTCGCGTGCTTCAAAATAGTCGGTGATGTAGCGCTGAAAGGTCTTTTTGTCCTTTTTAGAGACCCGTGCATATCCATATCCCGGTAAATCTACCAAAAACCAGTTATCATTGATTTTAAAATGATTGATAAGCTGTGTTTTTCCAGGTTTTCCAGAGGTTTTGGCGAGACCCTTTCGGTCCGTAAGCATATTGATGAGCGACGATTTCCCCACGTTGGACCGCCCGATAAAGGCATATTCCGGTATTTTTTCATTGGGGCAATACTCCACTTTGGAGTTGCTCATTACAAAATGGGCCGATTTTATTTTCACTGCTTCCGTTGGTGTTTAGAATAGGGATGTTTGAAAAGGTATGTAATTTTAGATAGACCATCGTCGGGGCAAAAATACCTCCGTAAATCGGCAAGAAGGGCAATGTTATTAGAACCCTCTTTTTTCCAGCCAGGCATCAAGAATTTCATTGAATTCCTCAGGGTGTTCCATCATTGGCGCATGGCCACATTTTTTTACCCAAAAGAGATTAGAATCCGGCAGTAGTTCATGAAATAGTTCGGCCACATCGGGCGGGGTAACGCCGTCGTTTTCGCCCCAAATGATACAGGTAGGGGTCTTCATCTTTGGAAGGTCCTTGGCCATGTTGTGGCGTATGGCACTTTTGGCAATGGCCAATGTCCGAATGACCTTGTTACGGTCGTTTACCGTCTCAAAAACCTCGTCCACGATTTCCTTGGTGGCGACCGCCGGGTCATAAAACACATCCTCGGCCTTTTTTTTGATAAAATCATAATCGCCCCTTCGTGGATACCCGTCACCCATTGCACTTTCATACAAACCGGAGCTGCCGGTAATGACGAGCGCCTTCACCATTTCGGGATACATTTTGGTATGCAAAAGACCGATATGGCCGCCTAACGAGTTGCCCAGCAAAATAACGTCCTTTAGTCCTTTGAATTCGATGAATTTTTCCAAAAACTTGGCGAATTGCTTTACGTTGGTCTTTAGCACCGGCATATCGTAGATCGGTAATTCCGGAATTAAGACCTTGTATCCTTTTGGTGGAAAATGTTGGGTAACCCCATGAAAGTTGCTCAGCCCTCCCATCAGTCCGTGCAGTATTATGATGGGAGCGCCTTCCCCCACTTCAATATACCGGTACTTACCTTCAGAAATCAATTTTTCTTCCATTTAGGAATCGTCTTGGCTTATTGCGCAAATATAGGTATTTAACACTGAAATGCGACACATTAAAGATACGGTTCAAAGGGACCGTCGAAAGCGGTTCTTGGTTTTCAAGACGTCTTCAGGCATCAAAATACGACACAAATTATCAACAAAGTGGTAATTTGTGGTAAAATGTGGTAATAAAATTTGTAGTTTTGAGTTATTAAACAAAAAACCAACCATTTAAGGTGATCAATTTCATTGGGTCATACGATTGTAAAGCTGATGCCAAAGGTAGAATAATGCTACCTGTTGCGCTAAAAAATCAGATGTCACCTTTATTGAAAAATGGTTTTGTGATCAAAAGGGCCGTTTTTAGGGATTGCCTGGAACTGTACCCTATGGAGGTGTACAACGCTATGATGGAAAAGATGAACCGTAAAAATCGCTTTTTGAAAAAGAACAGTGATTTTATCCGAAGGTTCACCGCCGGGGTAAAGGTGGTCGAGATCGACAGTACTGGGCGCCTGTTGATTCCCAAAAATCTGATTGCCGTGGCCGGCATCAAAAAAGAAGTGGTGTTGAGCAGTGCGATCGATATGGTGGAGATTTGGGACAAAACGGGCTATGAGAGCGTGTTGGACGAGACCGCGGTCGATTTTGAAGCACTTACCGAAGAGGTTATGGGAACGGAAGAAGGAGGACCTGAAGATGTATCATAATCCCGTATTGCTCGAGGCTTCCGTAGCGGGGCTTCAAATAAAGGCTAATGGAACGTATGTCGACGTCACTTTCGGTGGCGGGGGACATTCAAAAGAAATATTGCGACAGTTGGGCGAAAACGGAAGGTTGTTCGCCTTCGATCAGGACGAGGACGCTTTGGAAAACACCATTGACGACCCCCGGTTTACGCTGATCAACGAGAACTATCGCTATGTGAAACAGTTTTTAAAGTTCTATGGCGTTAAGGAGGCCGATGGTATACTGGGCGACTTTGGGGTTTCCTCCCATCAGTTCGATACCGCGGAGCGCGGGTTTTCAACCCGTTTTGATGCGACCTTGGACATGCGGATGAGCGGTCGCAATCCAATTTCGGCCCATGATGTTGTGAATACGTATTCCTATGATGCCCTGCGAAAGGTGTTGTTCGATTATGGTGAGCTGCGAAACGCAAATGCCATTGCTACCGAAATAACAGGGTTCCGGGATAACGGTAGTATCGATACTACCTCGGACCTAAAAGCGGTATTGAAACGGTTTTTGCCCCAAGCGAAAGCGCATAAGATCTTGGCCCAGATATATCAGGCCATCCGAATCGAGGTAAATCAGGAAATCGTTTCGATAAAGGAGTTTCTGATGCAGACCCAAGATGTAATCAAAACGGGAGGTAGGCTCAGTATCATCAGTTACCATTCCCTGGAAGATCGGTTGGTAAAAAGATATATCAGGGCAGGCCGTTTTGAAGGCGAACCGGAAAAGGATTTTTATGGAAATATCGATGTCCCCTTTAAAAAAGTTGGACCCTTGGTAGTTCCCTCCAAAGAAGAATTAAAACAGAACAATCGGGCCAGAAGCGCCAAGTTAAGAATAGCGGAACGGCTTTAATCCCGACAAAATAGATACGTCCCAAACAAGTACGACCATGGTGAAAAAAGGAATTCTAGACATTTTAAAGGGTAAATTTTTGGTAAGCGGCGACGCGCCTAAAAATTGGTTGTTCATCATTTTTGTTTCCTTTTTGGCCACCGTGATGATCGGGAGCAGCCATAGCGCCGATAAAAAAGTACACCGTATCGCGGCACTGAACGAGGAAGTAAAAGAGCTGCGCAGTCAGTTTGTAGATATCCATAAAGATGTACAACGCCTAAAACTGGAGTCTACCATCACCGAAACGGTGGCGGCCAATGCCCTGTACCCCTCAGAGGAGCCGCCCAGAAAGATCAGGGTAAAATCTAAAGAAGAAACCGAATAAAGTGGCGGTAACCGAAAAACACATACTACGACGATTATACTTGGTGGCGGGCTGCCTGTTTCTGTTCGCGATTGCGGTAATGGTGAAACTGGTCAGCATTCAATGGGTAGATGGCGAAAAGTATCGCGATCTGGCCGAAGAGCGGACGACCAAAATGTTTACGATCGCTCCAAATCGCGGAAACCTCTATTCCGATGATGGTAGTCTTTTGGCAACCTCCGTATCCCGTTATACCATACGTTTCGATGCCGTTACGGTGGATAGCGATGACTTTAAGGACAACGTGGTTCCTCTGTCCGACGCTCTTTCCAAGCTTTTGGGACAATCATCGTCCTATTACCAACAACGGTTGCGCAAGGCCAGACAACATAAGAACCGTTATGCCCTGATCGCAAGAAACTTGGATTATTCGGAGTACATGGAGGCCAAGGCCTTCCCTTTATTTCGTTTAGGGCCGTATAAGGGCGGCCTGATCGTAGAGCAAAAAACGGTACGGGAGCATCCGTTGGGAAAAATTGCCGAGCGTAGCGTCGGGTACGAACGTGTGGACGAGAACGGTTACTTTACCCGGGTCGGCCTGGAAGGTGCTTTTGGGGACTATTTAAGGGGAACCCAGGGCAAACGACTGAAACAGCGTATCGCAAAAGGCCAATGGAAGCCCATCGGGCAAGATAATATCGTAGAGCCAAAGGACGGTTACGATGTGGTTTCCACAATCGATATCAACATTCAGGATATTGCCCATCATGCACTGTTGCGGCAGTTGGAGCATTACAAGGCGGAACACGGTTCGGTAATCGTAATGGAAACAAAGACCGGGGAGATCAAGGCCATCTCAAATCTGGGAAGAACCTCCGAAGGGAAGTACTACGAACGGTTGAACTACGCTATCGGCGAATCACACGAACCGGGGTCTACGTTTAAACTGATGAATCTGGTGGCCGCACTGGAAGATAAAATCATCGATACCAGTAGTGTCGTTGATACAGAAAAAGGGATTTGGCGAATTTATAAGCACCGGGTAAGGGATTCCAAATGGGGCGGATATGGAAAAATTTCCATGGCCAAGGCATTTGAAGTGTCCTCCAATACCGCTTTTGCCAAAACCATACATAACGGTTATAAGGACGCGCCGGAAAAATATGTGAACCGCTTAATGGGAATGGGCCTGCACAAGGAGCTCGGCCTACCGATAAAGGGCGAGGGGAAACCGGTATTGCGTTACCCGGGCGACAAAGGATGGTCCGGACTGTCCTTGGCGCAAATGGCATACGGTTATGAAGTGGCCATGACCCCCCTTCAAGTGCTAACCTTTTATAATGCCATTGCCAACGATGGGGAAATGGTGAAACCGCGTTTGATCAAGGAAGTACGGGAGTGGGACCGAAGCGTATATCGATTCGAGAAGGAAGTGATCAACTCCGCCATCTGTTCCAAGGAAACCGCTTCAAAGGTAAAGGCTTTGATGAAAAATGTGGTGGAAAAGAAACATGGTACCGGTCACGGACTGTACTCGCCCAATTTTTCAATGGCCGGAAAAACGGGAACGGCACAAAAGAACTACGCTACCAAAGATCGTGATCGATTGAAATACGTTTCTAGTTTTGCCGGTTATTTCCCTGCCGACAACCCTAAATATTCCTGTGTGGTGGTCATTCACGATCCCGACGTTGAGGTAGGGTACTACGGTGCCGATGTATCCGGACCCGTTTTCAAATCGGTAGCCCAAAAAATATATGCCAACTCTCCCCTGATCGATGAGGTAGAACTGCCAAAGGAAATCGATCCTGCCTTAAAAGATCATTTTCAAAAGTATTATGCCGAAGTAGAGAAAGCGTACCGGCAAGTACCCAATGTAAAGGGAATGAGTGGTATGGACGCCATTTCGATATTGGAGAATTTAGGGTTGCAAGTGGAGGTACGCGGAAATGGAACGGTAAAAAAACAATCGGTTTCGCAGGGCACCGATTTGGAAAAGGCGGATAAAATCGTATTGGAACTTTCATGAAGTCGTTAAAGGACATATTATACGGGGTAGGACTTACCGGTGTAACCGGAAGCACCGCTGTACTCGTAAACGAAATCTGTTTCGATTCCCGAAAGGTGGGAATGGACGATGTGTTTGTTGCCTTAAGGGGAACCTTGGTCGATGGGCACGAATATATCGCCCAGGCCATTTCTCAAGGAGCAAAGGCCATTGTATGCGAAACATTGCCAGAAACCTTGGTAAACGAATTGACCTATATCGAGGTTCGCAACGGACATACGGCCTTGGCCGTAATGGCAGCAAATTTCTATGATAATCCTTCCAAGAATTTAAAATTGGTAGGGGTGACCGGAACAAACGGTAAAACGACAATAAGCAGCTTGTTGTACCAACTGTTTAAAAAAGCGGGATATACCGTGGGTTTGATCTCTACCATCAAGATCATGGTCGATGATGTGGCCCATTCCACCCAACATACAACTCCGGATGCACTGACCATCAACCGCTACCTAAGCCTAATGGTGGACGCGGGAGTGGCTTTTTGTTTTATGGAGGTGAGTTCCCATGGTATCCATCAGAAAAGAACAAAAGGATTAGTATTCGAAGGTGCTATTTTCACCAACCTTTCCCACGACCATTTGGACTATCACAAAACCTTTGCCGCCTATCGCGACACCAAAAAGATCCTGTTCAACGAACTGCCCAAGAAAGCCTTCGCATTAACGAACATCGATGATAAAAACGGGATGGTCATGTTGCAGAATACACAGGCAAAAAAATATACCTACGCCCTAAAAAGTTATGCCGATTATCGTTCCCAGATATTGGAAAACCAATTGGACGGGCAATTGTTGAAAATTAACGAGCAAGAGCTGTGGTCGAAGTTGATAGGCCATTTTAATGCCTACAACATGCTGGCCATTTATGCGACTGCCGATCTTTTGGGACTGGAAAAGTTGGAAACGCTTCGGTTTATGAGCGAATTGGATAATGTGGATGGACGCTTTCAATATTATATGTCCGAAGAACGAATTACCGCTATTGTCGATTATGCCCATACGCCGGATGCGTTAAAAAATGTGCTCGAGACCATCGGTACATTGAGAACTGGAAATGAAAGCGTCATCACCGTTGTGGGGTGTGGTGGCGACCGAGACAGGTCTAAGCGTCCGGTTATGGGCCATATCGCCGCAGAGATGAGCAACAAGGTGATCTTTACCTCCGACAATCCCCGTTCCGAATCGCCAGAGGCCATTATTGCCGAAATGGAAAACGGAGTGGAACCACAGCACCACAAAAAGGTATTGTCCATCACGGATCGCAAACAGGCCATCCGTACCGCTTGCCAAATGGCAATGGCCAACGATATTATTTTGGTGGCGGGTAAAGGGCATGAAACCTATCAGGAGACCAACGGAGAGCGGATCGATTTTGATGATTTTAAAATAGTAAAGGAGTTTTTAAAGGTGTTGGAGAAGTAGTTTTCAACAACGGATACGATAAAACAATTAGAAAAAAGCAGGTCGTGCGAATACGATCAACAAGTAACCCAAACAAATGCTGTACTACTTATTTGATTATTTAGAAAAAGAATATCAAGTGCCCGGTGCAAGCCTGTTCAGTTTTTACACCTTCAGGGCGGCAATGGCGGTATTGTTTTCTTTGGTAATCGCCGCCGCTTATGGGAAACGGATCATTCTTTTTCTACAGAAAAAGCAGATCGGGGAAACCATACGGGACCTTGGTCTGGAAGGACAGCAGCAAAAGGCGGGTACGCCTACCATGGGGGGGCTGATCATTATCATGGCTACAGTGATACCGGTGCTATTGTTGTGCAAGTTGGACAACCTGTATATCATCTTGTTGTTGGTGACCACCCTTTGGATGGGGCTGATCGGTTTTACCGATGATTACATTAAGGTTTTTAAAAAGGATAAGGCAGGGTTAAAGGGACGTTTTAAGGTTTTAGGACAGCTGGTCCTTGGTTTAATGGTGGGCGCAACGCTCTATTTTCATGACGATGTGACCATGCGCGAACGCAACACCTCTAGGATTACCGAAAGTTTTACCGTGGAAACAGTAGAGGGGGCAATGGTAAAATCGACCCGTACCACAGTGCCGTTTTTTAAGAACAATGAATTTGACTATGCGAATTTCATCTCTTGGGCGGGAGAAGGTGCTGTGGACTATGCCTGGTTGATTTTCATTCCCGTCATCATTTTGATCATTACGGCGGTATCCAATGGGGCCAACCTTACCGATGGTATCGATGGGCTTGCCGGGGGTACATCGGCGATCATTGTTTTTGCACTTGGCCTGCTCACATGGGTTTCGGGGAATTACATATTCTCCGACTATCTCGATATTATGTTTATCCCCAATGTGGCCGAGCTGGTCGTTTTTATTGCCGCTTTTTTAGGCGCCTTGGTCGGTTTTTTATGGTACAACGCTTTTCCGGCACAGGTTTTTATGGGCGATACGGGTAGTTTGACCATTGGCGGTGTCATTGCGGTAATCGCCATCATCATTAGAAAAGAACTGTTGATCCCTTTGCTTTGCGGGATCTTTTTTGCGGAATCGCTCTCCGTCATGCTTCAGGTGGGATACTTCAAATATTCCAAGAAGAAATCCGGGGTAGGCAAACGCATTTTTTTAATGGCCCCATTGCATCATCACTATCAGAAAAAAGGATACCACGAGAGCAAGATCGTAACGCGCTTTTGGATCGTGGGCATCATTTTGGCCATTTTGACCATTGTAACCCTGAAAATCCGATAGATGCGGCGTTTAGTGGTTTTAGGTGCAGGTGAAAGCGGAGTGGGTACCGCCATTTTGGGAAAACAAAAAGGATACGAGGTATTTGTATCCGATAGCGGAAAAATAAAGGAAAACTATAAAAACGTTCTTGAATATTTTGAGATTGACTGGGAAGCATCCCAACACAGCGAAAACCGAATACTTACCGCAGATGTGGTGATGAAAAGTCCGGGCATACCCGATACCGTTCCATTGGTGGTACGGTTGAAGGAAAAGGGGGTGCCGGTAATTTCCGAGATCGAGTTCGCCGCGCGCTATACCGATGCAACGATTATTGGGATAACGGGCAGCAATGGAAAGACCACCACTACCTTATTGACGAACCATATCCTTAAGGAAGGGGGCGCCAATGTGGGAATGGCTGGAAATATAGGCGACAGTTTTGCCAAAATGGTGGCGGAACGTTCTTTCGACCATTATGTGCTCGAGATCAGTAGTTTTCAACTGGACGGTGTAACGGATTTTAGACCGCATATCGCCATAATCACCAACATAACACCGGATCACCTGGACCGCTACGAGTATCAGTTTGAAAAGTACGTAGCCTCCAAATTTAGGATAGCACAAAACCAGACCTCGGAGGATTACCTTATTTACGATGCCGATGATACCGTAATCGTCGATTGGTTGGCCCGTAACCCCGTCAAATCACAATTGCTCCCTTTTTCACTGGAAAAGATGGTGGACGAAGGGGCCTGTATCAAAAACAACGAAATACAAATAACAACAGCTAATAATACCATTACGATTATGACCAATTCCCTTGCCTTAGAAGGAAAACACAATGTAAAGAATACCATGGCGGCCGCGACGGCAGCCAAATTGGTGAACATTCGCAAACAGACCATCAGAGAGAGTGTACAAAACTTTCAGGGGGCTTCGCATCGACTGGAAAAAGTATTGAAAATACATCACGTCCAATACATAAACGATTCCAAGGCGACCAATGTAAATGCTACCTACTACGCGCTCGATAGTATGTCCGCACCCACCATTTGGATCGTTGGGGGGGTCGACAAGGGAAACGATTATAGGCAATTGATGCCATTGGTTCGGGAAAAGGTAAAGGCCGTTATTTGCTTGGGTTCCGACAATACCAAGATCAAGGAAACCTTTGGTAATGTAGTGGATCTTTTGGTAGAGACGTTTGCTATGGAAGAGGCCGTAAAGGTGGCCTATAAGATTGCGGAACGGGGAGATACCGTATTGCTTTCTCCCGCCTGTGCCAGTTTTGATTTATTTGAGAATTATGAAGATCGTGGCGATCAATTCATTAAAGCGATTAAAAGTTTGTAACAATGCGCAACTTGGTAAAAAATATAAAAGGGGATAAGGCGATTTGGGCGGTTGTGGCCCTGCTTGCCCTGTTTTCCTTTTTGCCGGTTTATAGTGCGAGCAGTAATCTCGTTTACGTGGTAGGTAATGGTACCACAACGGGACACCTGTTCAAACATGCCTTGTTGCTTGTTTTGGGTTTTGGGATCATCTATGGGATCCACCGTATTCCCACCCATTATTTTAAGGGGCTGTCGCTAATTGCGATGCCCGTGGTCATTGTACTGTTGGCCTTTACGCTTGCCCAGGGTACCACGATCGGTGGTGCCAATGCAAGTCGGTGGATCAGTGTGCCTTTTGTGGGCATCAGTTTTCAGACATCGAATTTGGCCGCTGTGGTGCTGATGATCTATGTGGCCCGATATCTGACCAAAATCAAAGATCGAACGATCGGTTTTAAGGAGAGCATACTGCCCTTATGGCTGCCCGTGTTTTTAGTATTGGTATTGATTTTACCCGCAAATTTTTCCACGGCGGCGATCATTTTCTCCATGGTGCTGTTGTTATGCTTCTTGGGTGGCTATCCCATAAAGTACCTTTTAAGTATCATCGGTACCGGGCTATTGGGCCTTACCCTGTTCATTGTGGTGGCAAAAGCGGCACCGGAACTGTTCAACAACCGTGTGGACACATGGGAGCGCAGGGTGGAAAGTTTTTTTGGGGGTGAGGATGCGGAAGCGGGTTACCAAATCGAAAAGGCCAAGATTGCCATCGCTACCGGGGGATTGGTAGGCAAGGGCGCGGGAAAGAGCGTCCAAAAGAATTTTTTGCCCCAGAGTTCGTCCGATTTTATCTATGCGATCATCATCGAGGAATATGGGCTGGTAGGCGGCTTCGCCTTAATGTTTTTTTACCTCTTGCTGCTCTTTCGGATCGTGGTGGTGGCAAATGCCAACCCTACCATTTTCGGAAAATTGTTGGCATTGGGGGTAGGTCTGCCCATCGTGTTCCAGGCCATGATCAATATGGCGGTGGCGGTGGAGCTGTTTCCGGTAACGGGGCAGACCCTGCCGTTGATCAGTAGCGGGGGTACTTCGAGCTGGATGACCTGTATGGCCATCGGAATCGTATTGAGCGCCAGCGTAAAGGATTTTTCGGTAACCTCCGTTGGCGGTAAGAAATCAAAAGTGAGCGATAGCAACCCTTTAGAAGTACTCAGTGGGCAAGTTTAGGTTCATACTGTCCGGGGGGGGTACCGGAGGACATATTTACCCGGCAATTGCAATTGCCGATGAGTTAAAACGGCGTTACCCTGATGCCGAACTGTTGTTCGTAGGGGCAAAGGATCGTATGGAGATGGAGAAAGTGCCACAAGCCGGGTATCCTATAAAAGGACTGTGGATTACGGGGATACAACGGAAGCTGACGCTTAAGAACCTGATGTTTCCATTTAAATTGATCAGTAGTTTGGTACAAGCGCGAAAAATTGTTTCAAAGTTTAGGCCCCATGCCGTTGTCGGTACCGGTGGTTTTGCCAGTGGTCCGTTGCTGCGGGTCGCATCTGGCAGAAACATCCCCTGTGTGTTGCAGGAACAAAATTCCTATGCGGGAATAACCAATAAATTATTGAAAGATCGTGTTGCCAAAATATGTGTTGCCTATGATGGAATGGAGCGTTTTTTTCCAAAAGAAAAAATTGTAAAAACAGGAAATCCGGTACGTGGCGACCTGGTCGATATCAAAGCAGGAAAAAAGGAGGCGCTCGAGCACTTTGGGTTGCAGGAAAGCAAAACTACCTTAGTGGTGCTAGGGGGGAGTTTAGGGGCCAGAAGAATCAACCAGTTGATCGAAAAAGAACTGGGCTTTTTGGAGTCGTTGGGCATTCAGTTGCTTTGGCAATGTGGAAAGCTATATTACGGGGAGTATAAAAAGTACCATTCGGATAGCGTAAAAGTAACCGCTTTTTTAAACCGTATGGATTATGCCTATACCGCTGCGGATAGTATTATTTCGCGTGCGGGAGCGGGTTCGGTTTCCGAATTGTGTATCGTTGGGAAGCCTGTCATTTTTATTCCCTCGCCCAATGTGGCGGAAGACCATCAGACCAAAAATGCACAGGCATTGGAAAAGGAAAATGCGGCCCTTCTTCTGAAAGAATCGCAATTGGATACCGAATTTGAAACGGTTTTTTCGGCATTGCACCAGTCCGAAGAAAAGCGAAACGCCTTGGGCAACAACATCAAAGCATTGGCATTGCCCGATGCCACACGGCATATTGTGGACGAAATTGAAAAATTATTAGAAAACGAATGATCTATATGGTTCCCGAGGGAACTTTAAAATAGTTAGCGCAGCATCGTATTGCAATGAACTTGAACAACGTACATAACGTATATTTTATCGGTATCGGAGGTATCGGCATGTCCGCTTTGGCCCGTTATTTCAAGTTTATAGGCAAAAATGTGGCCGGATATGACAAAACTGCCACGCCGCTGACGGCCGAGTTGACAGCATTGGGTATCGATATCCACTATACGGACGACTTGGAGCACATTGCGGCGCCCTTTTTAAATAAGGCGGATACCTTGGTCGTTTACACCCCGGCAGTGCCGGAAACGCATACCGAATACCGGTATTTTGTATCTATGGGATTTGAGGTGTTAAAACGATCGGCGGTATTGGGCCTTATTACCGAAAGTACCTTTTGTTTGGCCGTCGCGGGTACCCATGGGAAAACGACGACCTCCTGTATTCTGGCACATTTGCTCTCCGAAACGAATACGTCCATGACCGCATTTTTAGGTGGGATTTCAGAGGATTTTAACAGTAATTTTCACTTTAGGGGAAATGAAGTTTCGGTAGTGGAGGCCGATGAGTTCGATCGTTCCTTCTTAAGCCTTTCGCCCAACGTGGCCTGTATTACGTCCATGGATGCCGACCATCTGGATATTTATGGCGATGTATCGGAACTGCACAAGTCGTTCCGGGATTTTAAGGAACGCATCAAGCCGGGAGGGGTGCTTTTCGTGCGCAACGGACTGCCCATCCCAGGAATTACCTATGGTATCGAGGACAATTCGGACTATTGTATCCGAAATGTAAAAATAGAAGAGGGGGCCTATCGGTTCGATCTGGAAACTCCGGAAACAACCATTAAAGGCGTTCGGTTCGGCAAACCGGGAAGGCACAATTTGCTGAACGCTCTGGTGGCCTTCGCCATGGCAGTTCAAACCGGCGTGGAACCGGACCATCTTGCAAAGGCTTTGGATGCCTTTAAAGGGGTGAAGCGACGGTTCTCCTATCAAATGAAATCGGAACATTTTATTTTCATCGACGACTATGCCCATCATCCTACGGAAATCGATGCCGTATTTGAGGCCATTTCGGAAATGCATCCCGAAAAAAAGGTCCTTGCCATTTTTCAGCCGCACCTGTTTTCCAGGACCAATGATTTTGTCGATGCCTTCGCCGAAAGCCTTTCCCGCTTTGGTAGCATCATATTGCTCGATATTTATCCGGCAAGGGAACGGCCCATGCCCGGAGTGACCTCTGAATGGTTATTGGAAAGGATAACGAACCCGAATAAAAAAGTAATGGCGAAAAAAGAACTTGTCGCCGAAATCAAACAACAAGGACCAGAGGTTTTGGTAACCTTAGGGGCCGGAGATATTGGATTGGAAGTACCAAAAATTAAAAGAGAATTGGAATATGCGTATTAATTGGAACCTTGTAAAATTAATGGGATTGTTGGTGGTCGTCACCGGGCTTTATGCTTTCTCCGCGCACCGGAACAAACAAAAGAAAGTGCAAGGACTTAAGGTAGAGTTTACGGGAGATCAAAACCTGTATATCACGCAGGACATGGTTAATAAATTGTTAATACAAAAATTCGGGAGCCTCGAAAACCTGCCCAAAGAAAAATTAGTTTTGAATACTATGGAGAAGGCCGTTGAGGCCAATGAAATGGTAAAAAACGCCCAAGTTTATCTTACTGTAAACGGTGAACTTACGTCCAGAATTGTTCAGCGAAAACCAATAGGACGAGTAGAGGGGTCATCTAAATATTATTTGGATGACGAAGGGGTACGCATGCCATTATCGCGGGTGTACTCCGCGCGGGTGCCGATTATTACCGGAAAAGTTACTGGCGATAGTCTGGAGGACGTTTATGAGATATTGAAGTTTATTAATGAGGACGAGTTTTTACGCAAAAATGTCATCGGCATTCACGTGGAAGAGCTTCATAGTTATCAGTTGAAATTTCGAATGGAAAATTTTGTGGTGCACCTCGGCGATGTGCAACATTTAAAAGAAAAGTTCGACAACTTCAAGGCCTTTTACGCAAAGGCCCGAAAAGATGAGACCTTAGGGAAATTTGCCATGGTGAATTTAGAGTTTAACAATCAAGTGGTGTGCACCAAAATATAAATTATGGAAATAGGAAATTATTCGGTCGGTTTAGACATCGGAACAACCAAAATTGTTGCCATAATCGGTAAGCAGAACGAGTACGGAAAAATTGAAGTACTGGGAATCGGCAAATCCAAAAGCTTGGGCGTGCACCGGGGTGTGGTCAACAATATTACACAGACCATAAAATCCATACAGCAAGCGGTAGAGGAGGCCGAGATGAACTCTGGGCTTAAAATTGGTTCCGTCGTCGTTGGTATCGCAGGACAACATATCCGAAGCCTACACCATAGTGATTACATTACCCGGGCCGATTCGGAAGAGGTGATCAATGAAGATGATCTGGACAAACTGTGCAACCAGGTGTATAAATTGGTAATGCTTCCCGGCGAAGAAATCATACATGTTCTTCCCCAAGAGTATAAGGTGGACGGTCAGGCAGAGATCAAAGAGCCGATTGGAATGTACGGAGGCCGTCTTGAGGCAAATTTTCATGTAGTGGTAGGCCAAGTTTCGTCCATTAAAAACGTAGGCAGGTGTATTAAAAGTGCCGGTCTGGATTTGGGCAACATTACCCTAGAACCCTTGGCATCGTCCGAGGCCGTTTTAAGCAAGGAAGAAAAAGAGGCCGGTGTGGCCTTGATCGATATCGGTGGCGGTACCACCGACCTCGCCATTTTTAAGGATGGTATCATTCGCCATACAGCGGTCATTCCCTTTGGTGGTGGTATCATCACCGAGGATATTAAAGAGGGATGTTCCATTATAGAAAAACAGGCGGAGTTATTGAAAATCAAATTTGGTTCGGCCTGGCCCGGGGAAAATAAGGACAACGAAATCGTTTCCATTCCCGGACTCCGCGGTAGGGAGCCCAAGGAGATTACCTTAAAAAACCTGTCCAAGATCATTCATGCCCGAGTGGTGGAAATTATCGAACAGGTGTACGTTGAAATTAAAAACTACGGACACGAAGAGCAAAAAAAGAAACTCATCGCGGGTATCGTACTTACGGGCGGTGGTAGTCAATTAAAGCACTTGAAGCAATTGGTGGAGTACATTACCGGAATGGATACTCGAATCGGATTTCCGAACGAACACCTCGCGGGCGATTCCGATTCCGAAATCGCCAGTCCGCTATACGCTACTGCGGTCGGACTGTTGATGAATGCCGTTCAAAACGGTGTGAAAGAAAAAATGCAGGAAACCGAAACACCTTTGGCCGCACAAAAGAATGTTGCCGCGGCTAAAGAAAACGCAAGGGAATCGGCCAACGAGGAAGGCGAGTTGGTCATGGCCGGAGAACCGGCGGAACAAGAAAAACAGCTACGCCCAAAACGGGAGCGGAAATCCGTTTTTGACAAATGGTCCGAGAAGTTGAAAGACTTTTTGGATAATGCCGAATGATCGGTAAAAGAAGAACATGCATAGCATCAGTTAACAATAAGAACCAGTAAAAAAGTACTATGAGTAACAACACGGAATTTGAAGGAATTGCCTTTGACCTGCCCAAGCATCAAAGCAATGTAATTAAAGTAATCGGCGTTGGTGGCGGTGGAAGCAATGCCATCAACCACATGTTCCAGTCGGGAATCAATGGCGTTGATTTTGTGATTTTGAACACCGATTCTCAAGCACTGCAAAATAGTTCGGTACCCAATAAAATACAGTTGGGAGTATCCTTGACCGAAGGGCTCGGTGCAGGTGCCAATCCCGAAGTGGGCGAACAGGCAGCTTTGGAAAGTATGGAAGATATTAAAGGAATGTTGGATACCACTACAAAAATGGTATTTATAACCGCAGGTATGGGCGGAGGAACAGGAACTGGTGCTGCTCCCGTCATTGCCAAGCAAGCAAAGGAAATGGATATCCTTACCGTGGGGATCGTTACCATGCCGTTTCAGTTTGAAGGAAAAATGCGTTGCCAACAGGCACAATTGGGTATAGAAAAATTACGCTCCAATGTGGACTCCCTTATCGTCATCAACAACAATAAGTTGCGTGAGGTGTATGGGAACTTAGGCTTTAAGGCCGGTTTTTCCAAGGCGGATGAAGTGTTGTCCACCGCCGCAAGGGGCATTGCAGAGGTGATTACCCATCACTATACGCAAAATATTGACCTTCGGGACGCCAAAACAGTGCTTTCCAATAGCGGTACCGCTATTATGGGGTCCGCAGTTGCCACTGGTTCGGCAAGGGCCAATGAAGCCATTATGAAAGCGTTGGATTCTCCTTTGTTGAACGATAATAAAATTACCGGGGCCAAGAATGTGTTGTTGCTTATCGTTTCCGGTTCGCAGGAAATCACCATTGATGAAATCGGTGAAATTAACGACCATATTCAGGTAGAGGCCGGGCATGGTGCAAACATCATTATGGGGGTCGGTGAAGATGAGGAATTGGGAGAGGCCATTTCCGTAACCGTTATCGCTACCGGTTTTGATGTAGACCAGCAGGACGACATTGTGAATACCGAATCCAAAAAAATCATTCATACGTTGGAGGACGAGCAACGAGCGGTCCGCAATTTGAGCGAGCCCAAAACGGTCGTACACCAATTGATCGAAGAACCGGAGGAGACCGTTAAAGAGGAACCTACGGTAAAGTATGTTTTGGAAGAAGAGGAAATCGGTATGGATCTGATACCGACGACCAATTACATTAAAAACTTCAATGTTTTTTATGAAGAGGTGGTGGAGCAGGTGGCAAAGCAGGAAGTAAAGGAAGATGACTTCATTATTATCGATGCAAACGAAACATTGAACAATATTGAGGTTATCGATGCGGAAGAAGTAGTAGCTCCCGAGAACGACGATCAATTTGCCATAAGTTTTGATATGCCTTTGGCCACGGACAATGACTCGGAAAAGGATGAGGAAAATGTGGTGATGTTCAATTTGGAGGAAGAAGTAAAGGACATTAAAGTGGAGGACCACGTGGAGGTGATCCCAGTTTTGGAGTATAATAAAAATGGGGAAACACGCTATAGTTTGGACGACTATATGGAGCTGGAGAACAAGCTGACAGGTGCCAAATCCAAGGCCGAAGAATACGAGCCAAAAATCGTGGAGGACGAGCTGGTGTTCGAAAAGAAGACCGAAACGGAAGCCAAGGCGGTAGAGACCAAGGAAGTTTCTGAAATCGACCCTATGGACAGCCCAATAGAAGCATTGCTTAAGGAACGGGCCGACGAGCGCAGAAAAAAACTAAAGGATTTCAACTATAAGTTTCAGAACAATGTGAACAATATAGAAGAAATCGAAAAGGAACCTGCCTATAAGCGACAAGGAATCGACCTAACGGAGAAACCTCGGGAAAACAAGGTATCGCGTACTACGTTGAGCGAAGATAGTAATGACGATGCGCAATTGCGGTCCAACAATTCCTTTTTGCACGACAATGTAGATTAAGATCAAAAATTTCAATTACACTTTGGACCCGAAAAGCAATTTGTTTTTCGGGTTTATTTTTTATCTTCGCAGACCAATTACAAAAGATGGGTTTACAACAAAAAGTAATGGAGCAGATGAAGGTCGCTATGAAGTCGAAGGACAAGGTAGCATTGGAGTCGTTGCGCGCCATAAAATCAGCTTTGTTGTTGGCTCAAACGAGTGGTAATTCCAATGACGGACTTACCGAGGAGGAAGAAGTGAAGTTGGTTCAGAAGTTGGTAAAACAACGGAAGGACAGCGCCGCTATATTTCAGGAGCAAGGCCGTGAGGACCTTGCTGCCCCGGAGTTGGAGCAGGTAGCGGTAATCGAACAGTTTCTTCCAGAGCAACTGGACGAAGCGGCCATAGAAAATGTAGTTGCGGATGTCATCCAGAAAACGGGTGCTTCCGGAATGAAGGATATGGGAAAAGTAATGGGAATGGTATCAAAACAGTTGGCCGGGCAGGCCGATGGAAAAACCATCTCTACGATAGTAAAACAGAAATTGGCATAGCCATAGCGTAGGCCGCGTGGCGCAACTGAATAGCGCATCAGATTTCGGCTCTGAGGGTTGGGGGTTTGAATCCCTCCGCGGTCACTACAATCAAGAACCACGTCTTTTAGGCGTGGTTTTTTGTTTTTTGGAAAAACTAAGGCAGTAGCCTTGAAGTTTAGGAGAAAAACACAAAACTAGGGCGATAGCCCCTGGTTCGCAATTTGCAAAGGGGAGCGCAATAGGGATATGCAATCCCTCCGTGGTCATAAAAAGAGATAAACATTATGTTTGTTTATTTTTATTTTGTTGATATTCAATTATACGCGTTGAATTCATTCAAACTATTCTCCCAAGAGGTTTTGAGTATTATGCAACGGTAAATTACAGGATATCATTATTTAATAAGTTTGAATCCCAAAGTGTCACCTAAAACGAACAATCTAATTTAAAGTATCGAGTATCATAGCTTTTTCGGTTCGAACGTTTATTACTTTGGCTAATCAAAGTATTGGCGGTTGGGCAATTGATCGTAAAAGACATCTATAAACCTCAATTGATGGCTGACGACCTTGAGTCTATAAACGCTTAACTTAGAGACTTAAAATCTCATATTATGAAATGAGCTATAACAATTCTTGATACCAACCGAGATGATTATTGGCGAATTACATCTGACCATTAAAAAGCAATAAATATTAACAGATGAAAATAGCTTTCAGAACAAAGGACGAGGCAAATATGGAGCAGGAAAGAGATTTCCTTGCTTTATCCGGAAGCGAAAGGTGCTATCGTTTTATTGAGTTGATACAACATGGCAAGAGGCTTCCCACCAAGGCAAAAAAACTGGACAAGAACAGTTTCAAGGTTAAAATCAAAACCAACGATTAATGCAACAATGGAAAAAAGACGTTGATCAATTTCTCGAGCTGGCCAATAGGCGTGGTGTGCGAATGCCGATGGTAGGTGGCGTAGCGGTAAATTTTTATGGTTGCCAAAGACATTCTGCCGCTATTGATTTTTGGCTGGAAACCTCTAAAGAAAACATGAAAACCTGGGAAGGGTTTTCGAAGAAATGGGCTATGATTTTAATGGATTCCCTAATGAAGTACGAGAACAGAAACAAAATATCTCCTTAAAGTTTTCTCCAGCTGATTTGGATGTTGAACCCATAACCAATTCATTATTGCTGTTAAATTAAATCTCCATCACGTACCGCTCACCTTTCATTCTGAACTTATGCTAAAAGCGGTTTGAATCGATTGTGCTTGCTTTGCCGTGTTTGAACAAGGGATAATATACTAGGATAATCTTATAATGCATCCAGTGCATCAAAAAAGAATGAAGATAAAAAGGCAAGGACCGCAATGCTGCTTTTGTTCTTACTTCTTCAGGACAAGGAATTTTCTAATACCCAGCCCATGTTTCTAGTTATGAATGTTATTTTTCAAATCGATAAAAAGTAGCGTTAGTATTAGGCCCAAACCAATTAAAGACAAAAACTCCATATTCTTCTTTTTTTGGCTTTAAAAAGAATTGTCATTTTTCAACAAAAGCCATCACTTTTAGTGAATTCCTGCCCCTAAGAAACCTTTAGCTTTACCCTTACCGTTTTAGGTGATTATCACATACTATACGGTAGACCATACTACATATACAAGACGGGTTACTTAACAAGGTTTGACAAGGAAGCGTTTCTCTTCCCTGCTCAAGCCAATTCCTTTAACGTCTTTTTTCTGCTCAACGGCATACATAACCTCTAATAAAAATGTAACATGATGAAAGCTACCATTAAATTGATTTTAGAAGTAAGCACGTACTGCATGCTGATGCTCGGTATGTATGTTGGTTCGTCCCAACAGATATCAACAGAGTACCGGACCATAGCCCAGGGGTCGGGAGGGTTCGTTACCGGTTTGGACATTCACCCGACCGGAGCGCCAATGCTTTGCCGAACCGATGTTGGGGGAGCCTATCGTTGGAGTAATCGTGAGGACAAGTGGATAAACATCGTAACGCAACAATCCCTAAAGGATTATGAACTTGGATTTTTTGAATACGACGGGGTGGCCAGTATTGTATCGGCCCCATCGGATGGGAACCGTTTGTATATGGCTTTTGTAGACCGTTTGTTTTACAGTGATGATCAGGGGGATAACTGGAAAGTCGGTGCTACTTCGAAAGGGGCCATTCATATGGAGCCAAATGCCAGAGCGGGCCGGTTACAGGGGGAACGTTTGGCGGTAGATCCCAATAATAAAGATGTGGTGTACTATGGAAGCAATAAGGATGGGCTTTTGGTTTCCAATAATGGGGGCAAAAATTGGACGGTGTTGAACGGTGTTCCCGTGGGGGCTCCGGAACCCATCGGAAGGGGACGTAACGATTTCCCGGGAATCGGGACAATCGTTTTTGATAAATCTTCCGGGACCAATGGTCAAGGAAGCACAAAACGGATCTATGTATCGGTTTGGGGAGAAGGAATTTTTCGAACCGACAATGCGGGAAACAGCTGGAGTAAAATGGCTGATTATACGAAGGTAGAAGATGCGGAAATCGCAGATGATGGCACTTATCTGGTATGTGAGGAAAAAAATAAAAAGGTATATCTATTCAAAAATGGCAATTGGTCCGAGTTGACCCCTCCTTTCGAAAGTTTCTTTAGGGAGGTATTGATCAATCCTACCGATAGCCAACAAATGGTTCTTTTTAACCGTAATGGTTTTATTGATAATGATTCTCCCCGAAGTTTTATTACCAATGATGGTGGTGCTACTTGGAAAAAGATATTCCCCAAAAATTTGAGTACGCGAAATGATATTCCCTATTTGAATACAATAGAATCCTCCTCTTTTGCGGAATTTGCCTGGGACCCTAATCGGGAAAGGATCTGGATGGCGAACGGAGTTGGGGTATGGTACTTTGATAATTATAACGACCCCGCACAGGAAGGGTTGACGTGGAATTCGCAAAGTCGCGGAATTTCAGAACTGATCGTAAATAAAATTGTAGTTCCCGAAGCAGGTAAGCCATTGATCGGTAACTGGGATCGTGCTTCTATAAAAATGGAAGATTTAGATACTTTTCCCAATAATTATGGGCCTACCCCGGAATTTAATGCCGCTTGGGACTTTGCGGTGTTTCCAGGAAATACCGACATAGTTTATGGCATATTCGAAGCCCAGGATAACAATAAGCATACCGCAGTGAAATACTCGGGTTATAGTGAAGATGCCGGGAGAACATGGACCCCGTTTAGGTTTGATACCTTCCCTTTTAATACGGAAGCGACCAGCGGTGATGCAAAACGAAACGTGTATGGAAATATTATGGTTTCCTCCAAAGATAAGAACAAGCTCATTTGGTGTACCGAAAAACTAGCAAAATGGGATGCAGATCCTAGTAAAAGGGTTCCAGGCAAATTTCTGTATTCTCCAAATCGTGGTGCCGATTGGTACGATGTCAATTCACCTGAACCTGGTGAATCCTGGAACGATCATTATTATTTTTACAAAAGTGTACTCGCTGCCGACCCGGTCGATGGAAATGTTTTTTATGCCTACAACCATACCAGCAATAAACTGTATCGGTCAACCGATTATGGGCAAAATTTTACGTATCAAAGTACCTTGCCCAATGAATCGGATACTTCGTGCAAACTACGAACGCACCCTTCCAATGGGGGACACCTTTTTTTCACCCCTGGTTTCAGTGCATATCAAAATTCTGATAGGAACATGGGGCCTTTGCAAGAATCAACGGATGGCGGTGCAAGTTGGACGGAAGTAAATGGTACGGAGAAGGTTATCGATATTTCCTTTGGTGCCCCAAAACCTGGGACTACGAGCATGACATGGTATGTTTACGGAAAGGTAAATGGTGAGTATGGCGTGCACCGTTCTCTAAATGAGGGCGAGACCTTCGTAAAAGTGGGGGAACTTTATCCCTTCGGCATTACTAAAGGACGAGCGATTTTTACTGCGGACCCTTATATCTACGGACAGTTTTACATTGGATCTGCCGGAGCAGGAACTTGGGTAGGTACCACTAACGATGCCGATGGGGAAACCGAAACGGATACTATTTTAACCGCCGGAACTACTGCGCTAAGCTTTGATGCCAAAGGAGGTGAGCAACAGGTATCGATTACTTCCAATATCGATTGGACCCTTTTTGATAATCGGGGATTTATGCGCGTATCTCCAAAAAATGGTAGCGGCAATGGTACTATCACCGTTACTGCCGAACCTAATTTGGGAAAAGGGGACCGCTCGGGCAGCATCTTCATTTCCGGGGATGGGGTCCGACGCGAAATTAAGGTATCGCAATCGGGCGCTTCTGCGGGTGGTGGAGAAAATGGTACGTTACGGTTGGCGCCCAAAGATGATGCCTATGTCCGTTTTGGAAACTATACCGATACCAATTTTGGAGAGGAAGACAAATTGGTGGTACGCGACGCCTCGGTCTGGAGCAGGGAGTCGTATTTAAAATTTGATGTGGGCAAGCTGCCCGGCACTATTGAAAATGCGAAGCTCAGGCTCTATGTCAACAGAAATTCGGGAAACAATACAATGACCGTCGCGCAGATCAACGACCACTCGTGGTCCGAAACGACGATTACAGCCAAAAACGCCCCTGCTGCGGGTTCCGTTGTGGGTACTTTCACACCTAAAAAGATTGCCGCCTATATAGATGTTGATGTTACCGCGGCCATAGAGGCCTCAAAGGGACGCTTTGTTTCCCTAAAAATTTCAGGGGAAAATGGAAAATGGTTGGAATATGGTTCCAAAGAGGGTGATAAGGGCCCTGTTCTTATCCTAAAAACAGTGGGGAATACAGCGGCTGTGGTCTCGAATGTTGAGGTATCGGACGAAAAAGCACCGCTATTGTATCCAAATCCTTCAAAGGGTGTCTTCAAAATTGAAGGTCTTAACGAAGGCGAGATACTCACCATAGAAACGTTTTCGGGCGTTAGGGTTTATGAAACCAAGATAGCGAACACCAAAGGGGAAGAAATAGATGCATCGCATTTACCGGCCGGAGTTTATTTGGTGCAGGCTAGAAATAGCGGTACGGCATTTAAACTTATTATCTCAAAATAGTAAGGAAGCTTCTCGGTGTTGACTGCACCGCGTTGTTTTAAAATCTTTTGAAACAGGATTTTAGGGGGCAAGACTTTTTGATCTTGTCCCTTTTTTGTTGTGATATGGTCCGCTGGAAGTTCCTGGGCGGTTAAGAAGTCTTCTTTACAGGGATAACGGCAACAGTACTGTGTAAGAACGCTATAGATTCCTATCCCGGCGAGTAGGTGCCTACTTAACGTTTGCTACGCTCCTCCGGTAACAGATCGTTTTTAAACGGGTTTTTGGTAAACGGAAAAATGAGCTGTTTTAGAAACCCTTTTGGGAAGGATGCATCGACCAAACCGGTACCTTTGGGCCATTTGTTGCCCGGTAGATAGTAGGTGCCAAAAATTTTATCGATGAACGGGAATACCACTGCAAAATTGTTTCCGTAGTGCTCCGGCTCTTCGCAATGGTGCCAGTGGTGGTACTGCGGAGTGGTAATAATGTATTTTAAGAACCCGAAATTGATTCGGGTATTGGCATGGATCAACACCGCGTGTATGGCGATAAAAATAATATATACGTTAAAAGTCAAGGTGGAGAAACCCATAACGTATAACGGAATGTACGATACGCTTCGGGTAAAAAAGATGTCAATAAAATGGGTGCGCGAACCGGCCAACCAATCCATGTTTTCGGTAGAGTGGTGTATGGAGTGAAAACGCCATAGGTAGTGGTGCGAGTGAAAGAACCGATGTGCCCAATATTGAAACACGTCCGTGATCAACAGTGCCAAAAACAACTCTACGATGAAGGGAAGTCCCGAAACCCAGATATGTACCTGATCCAGATTCATCCATCCAAAGAAGGCCACTGCCGGTTTTTTGGTCAATACCCCAAAGAGCTGAATGGCCAAATGGCTTATTCCAAAATAAATGAGGTCGGTACGCCATTCTTCGTGAAACTTGGTCTGCAGTTTGTTCTTGGGAAATACGAGTTCGATCGGGACGAACAAGATCGCCATGATCAACAGGTCCAGAATGAGCCAGTCCAATCCAATACTCCAGTTTACCTTGTCCACGGCGCGCCCTTCGACCATTACTCCACCCAATACAACGGTAAGTACGCCGAGAGAGACCCCGATAACGGCATTTTTTTTGTTTTTGTTGAACAGCAGGCTTAACAATGCAAAAAGAAAGGTGGCAATGATGCCCCCCAACATGAGGTTTTCGGCCATTTCGGCGGTGTATACTTCTCGAAATTCCGGAGTGGTCAGCAGCTCTGGAAACTTGAAGCACAACAAGGCCCCTAAGGTAAGGCAACCAAGAAAAATGGAAATGGCTCCACTAATCCTGCCTTCGCCGATTTTCATACGGGTGGTTTGGTTTTTCATGGGATATTTTGGTTTGGATATGTTTATCTAACGTTACAACGGGGATTTTGGTGTATTGCCACGGTAAGGATTTGTTTTGGATAAAAACGCTAAAATGCTCCTAAGACCAAAAAGAAAGCAGAAAACCAAAACTTAAATTGGCGTCACTCCTGGGAACTTGACGGCCACCGACTTCTGTCAACAGCATTATTCCCCAAAAGCGACGTGAAAATATCGGGTTATTGTTTCTTTTTTATAGTAGATATCGAACTTTAGAATTTGCCCTTCATCAAGAGGTGCGGAAAGATCAAAAGTACCATTTTCAACACCGGCCAGTAGTTCAGGTGAATATAGGTTCCCGATAGCTTCGGAGTCGATATTTGTAAGTTGTTTTTCCCAATAGTCAAGCGGTATGGCGTACCAAAAAAGGCCGATTTCTTTTTGATTTGCCTTTTGATCATAAAGCGACCCGTTAATGTAGATAGATGGTGTTTCCTTGTCCATGGAAGAGCCTTTGGCAAGCACGGCCAGATACAGATCTGTACCCGGGTTCCATTGTGCTCCGTTTGGCCCCCCGCCGTTCCGATGAAAAATGTTGGGTATGCTATCGGTGTTCAAAAGTACTTTTGATTTTTCGGTCAACCATTCTTCGATCTGAGCGCTGTCCCGATGGGTGGAATATTTGTCATCGAGCTTAAAAAAGCAAGAGGCTTTCAGGCGATGCCCCGGACCTTTGACATTTGTTGGTGGAGTTGTAATGTTTTCCTGCCCTTCGTTCTTTGCTTTGCAATTGATAAGAAGCGTTAAGCTGAAAAAAAGGATCAAGATCGGTCTCATTTATTCGAACGTGTTTGCGAGCTTTTGGGATACCGTCATATCCCAAAAAAATCAAATTATCCCATTTCACCGTTAAAATGGCAGTAGTTTTTTTCTCATATTGGTCCACCGCAATTTGCGGATATATTTCCCTTCTGCCTCAGAGACCAAAAACGCTGCGTTGTTCCGTTCGGCTTCCAGGTAGCCTTCCATATTATCGAAAAAAGCATTTTTTTTGCGTTGTTTCAAAGCCATCTTTAACGAAGCGATCAGTGTTATCAGATACCCATATCGCATGCCATACATGGCCTTGCCCTGTAGCAGTTTGGCTTTTTTATTGTACGCGTTGCCAACGGGCCTAAGGTGCTTTGCATGAAGGTTTTCGTCCGTATGTATTTCGTAGCCGTGGTACCGCGCCAGCAGTTCATCTACCGTGTCCCACCCCATTGCCGATTTTAACCCGCCAATGTCCTTAAAACATCGTTTGGAATAGGCCTTAAAGGCTCCGCGCACATGGTCGCTGTTCATGGGATGGTTCCGTTTCCATATTCCTTTGGCGTCTTCCTCGTAAGCAAAACCGCCGGCGATACCAATATTGGGGTTGGCCCTAAACGCGAGGGCTATTTTTTCAAAGTAAGGGTCGGGCAAAACAATGTCGGCATCGAGCTTTACCAAAAAATCGTAGTCTTCATCCAGTAGGGCCAGCCCTTTTTTAAAGGCATTGACCACTTTACTGCCGGGCATGTGCAGGGTGTCGGAAGTCGTATTCAGTTTTGTGAAAAGGGAATGTTCGGATGTATAGGAGTCAATGATGTTTTCGGTTTCATCGGTAGAATTGTCATTGACTATGATTACCCTTTTGGGTAGCAGGGTTTGCCGCAATAAGCTATCCAAGGTAAACGAAAGAAACTGTTGTTCGTTATGGGCGGGTATGACCACGTAATAGTTCATATTGTCCGTAATTCATAGATTTCTTTCCTAGCTGACCTTGTGATGCCATCGTTAACGGGATAGCTGCGTTTTGGAACGGCCTTACCCCTACTTTTTCTCTGCATAAACGATATAGTATCTGGGGGTAATGCTGCGCAACAAGGGGCGAATTCCAATTTTTCGCACCGGGTTGGTCCATTTCATTCGATCTTTGATTTCCCATCCCGCTTTTTCCAAGAGCCAATCGAACTGCCAATCTTCAAATTCGTGGTAGTGCCGGTCCCAAGGATCGGTTTTGCTCCTATAGGCCGAAGAAAACCAAAGCTTTAAGGGAATGCTCGCCACTAATTTTTTAGAAGGGATGTTTCGCAATACATTAAAGGGTGCTACCAAATGTTCAAAAATTTCGAAGGCCGTCGTTACGTCCGCCGCGGAGTTTTGAACGCTTTCGAAGGTGAGGTCTAGGTCTTCCCCGTTGGTATTGGTTACTTGAAACCCTTCGGCCGTCATAATTTTGGAAAAGGGGTTGGGTACTCCAAGATCTAGGATAGCTTCTTCGGTTCCAACGTGTTTTTTTAGAAAAGACAGGGTATTATGAAAACGCTTGCTCGGATAGGTTTGTTCGTACATGGATAGATGCCGCTTGACGTTATTTTGGTCCTGAAATTAAAAATTTGAAAAACAGGAACGGCTTTTTTTACGTCATACCTTATATACGATGGCATTTACGTTCATTCCCGCCCCTACACTGGCAAAGATAACAACATCTCCCTTGGAGACGGACTGATCGGCCAATTTTCCTTTGCGTACCATATCGAAAAGTGTCGGTACTGTGGCCACGGAGCTATTGCCGAGTTCATGGATGTTCATAGGCATCACATTATCAGGTGGTGTAGCCCCATAACACTCATAAAAGCGCTTTAAGATGGCGATGTCCATTTTCTCGTTCGCTTGGTGGATGAATATTTTTTTAACGGCTTCTATCCCATACCCGCTTTTATCCAAACAGGCTTTCATGGCACGGGGAACATGGGTTACGGCAAATTCATAAATTTTCCGCCCGTACATTTTAATATATTTCGTCGGGTCGGCATTTTTGGAATACGATACATCGGAAAATAGGAAGTATGCTTCCTCTTTGGCGAAAGTGGCCATTTCCTGTGCCAGTATTTCACCACTTTGACCTGTATTTGCTTCTAGGACCGCCGCGCCAGCGCCATCGGAATAGATCATACTGTCACGGTCGTGCGGATCTATTACGCGGGATAAGGTTTCCGCCCCGATCACCAAACATTTTTTGGCAATACCACTGTTAATGAACGACCGTGCTTGAATAAGCCCTTGAATCCATCCGGGACATCCGAAGAGCAGGTCGTATGCCACACACTTTGGATTTTGGATGCGCATCAGATGCTTTACCCTAGAGGCCAGGCTGGGCAGGGTATCGGATTGGGATACATCGTCGGCTACGTCCCCAAAGTTATGTGCCACGATGATGTAGTCCAGCGTTTCTTTATCCAGACCGGCATCCGCAATGGCCTTTTCACCCGCCAAAAAAGCAAGGTCGGAGGCGTTAAGGTGTTTTTCGGCGTACCGTCGTTCGACAATACCCGTAATGGCCTCGAATTTTTCGATTATCGTTCCATTGGGATGTTTAAAACCACTGCCGTCCGAGTTAAGGAACCGATGGTTGGTAAAGGCGTTGTTCTGAACGGTAACGGTGGGGATATAGGATCCGGTTCCGGTTATGGTCGTTTTCATAAAGAGGGAATGGTTAGTATTATCGCAATATACCAGCTTATCCCTATCATATTATGCATGCATAATAAAATACTACGATGCCCAGCGCTTATTTTTAAGCACTCAATAAATGGGAAAGGCCCCTGCATGTTCGCGCAAAGGCCTTTAAATAGGTGTAAATGCTTCTTTTTTAAGCTTCTACATATGCTTCTATGGGAGCACAGGTACAGATTAAATTACGATCGCCATAAGCGTCGTCTACGCGTCGTACCGTAGGCCAAAACTTATTGTCGGCCACAAAGGGCAAGGGAAAAATGGCTTTTTCCCTGCTATATGGAAACTTCCATTTGTCGTTCGTAGCCATGGCCAAGGTGTGTGGTGCGTTCTTTAATACATTGTCCGGGTCACTGGCATTTGTCGCTTCAATTTCGCTTCTTATGGAAATCATGGCATCACAAAAACGGTCGAGTTCCGCTAAATTTTCACTTTCCGTGGGTTCGATCATCACGGTTCCGGCTACGGGAAAGGAAACGGTCGGGGCATGAAATCCGTAATCCATAAGCCGTTTTGCGATGTCCGTAACTTCAATACCATGCTGTTTAAAAGGCCTGCAATCCAAGATCATTTCGTGCGCCGCCCTTCCTTTTTCACCGGTATACAATACCTCATAGTGGCCGTTCAGACGATGTTTGATGTAATTGGCGTTCAAAATAGCGATTTCGGTACTATGGCGCAAACCTTGCTCTCCTAGCATTTTAATGTATCCGTAGGAAATCAGGCAGGCAAGGGAGCTTCCCCAGGGAGCTGCGGAAATGGCGGAAATGGCTTGTTCCCCTCCAGTTTTGATAATCGGGTTGCCCGGTAAAAAGGGTACCAGTTGGGGTGCCACACAAATGGGACCTACACCGGGTCCTCCGCCTCCATGGGGAATGGCAAAAGTCTTATGTAGGTTCAAATGGCATACATCGGCACCGATGGTGGCAGGGTTGGTAAGACCTACCTGGGCGTTCATGTTCGCACCGTCCATATATACCTGGCCACCGTGGTCGTGAATCAATTGGGTAATCTTTTTTATGGAAGATTCGAAAACACCATGTGTAGAGGGGTAGGTGACCATAAGCGCAGCCAAATTGCTCGAATGTAATTGTACCTTTTCCTCAAGATTGGCCAAATCGATATTTCCCTTTTCGTCCGTTTTGGTGACCACCACTTTCATACCGGCCATAACGGCAGATGCCGGGTTGGTACCATGGGCCGATGCGGGAATGATACAGATGTTTCGGTGTGCTTCGTTTCGGGATTCATGGTAGGCACGAATGGTCATCAGTCCTGCGTATTCCCCTTGGGCCCCGGAATTGGGTTGTAGGGAGGTCCCGGCAAAACCGGTTATTTCGTTGAGGTCTTTTTCCAGTTCCCGTAAAACGATTTGATATCCCTCGGCCTGCTCTAGGGGAACAAAAGGGTGAATGTTGCCCCACTGCGACCAGCTTAGCGGAAGCATTTCCGTAGCGGCATTCAATTTCATGGTGCAGCTGCCCAAAGAGATCATGGAATGGTTGAGCGCAAGATCTTTTCGTTCCAATTTTTTGATGTATCGCATCAATTCGGTTTCGGAATGGTAGGAATTGAATACCTCGTTTTCCATGAAAGGGGCAGCACGTTGTAATGTTTTTTCAATCGCGGTTTCGTTCAATAGCGCCGTTATGTGGTGTGTGGGTTTTTGTAACGCCTCCGAAAAAACGGCGACGATCTGCTGCAAATCTTCCAAGGTGGTCGCCTCGTTTACCGAAATGCTTACGGTATCTTCATCCACATAGAGGAAGTTGATTTTTTTTGCCAACGCTATCGGTTTCACTTTTTTCGCATCGGCTTTCACCAAAATGGTATCGAAATAGGAGCTGTTCATTTGATAGACGCCCGTTTTTTCAAGGGCGTCGGCAAGGGTACATGCGCTGGCGTGTACTTTTAAAGCAATATACTTTAGGCCTCTTGGACCATGGTACACCGCATACATGCCCGCCATAACCGCCAACAACACCTGGGCGGTACAAATGTTTGAAGTAGCCTTGTCCCTTTTAATGTGCTGTTCCCTTGTTTGTAGGGCCATGCGCAAGGCGGGTTTGCCATCGGTATCTTTGGTTATCCCGATGATGCGTCCGGGAATATTCCGTTTGTACGCTTCTTTTGTGGCAAAGAAAGCCGCATGCGGTCCTCCGTATCCCAAAGGTATTCCAAAACGCTGTGTAGTTCCCACAACAACATCGACGCCGAATTCCCCGGGAGGGGTTAGGAGTACCAAGCTCAAGATGTCCGCGGCAACGGCAACCTTGATGTCCTGTTCCTTTGCTTTGGCAACAAAGCTTTCGTAATCATGGACCTGTCCGTATTTGCCCGGATACTGTAAGAGCGCGCCATAAAATTCATCATTGAAATCGAACTCCCTATGGTCGCCGATAACCAATTCGATACCTATGGGCTTGGATCTTGTTCGGAGCAATGCCAAGGTCTGCGGCAAAATTTCTTCCGAAACAAAAAACTTCGTTACACCATTCTTTTTTTGTGGTCGCGAACGCACATCGAACAGCATGGTCATCGCTTCGGCCGCGGCCGTACTTTCGTCCAACAGGGAGGCATTGGCCAGTTCCATACCCGTAAGGTCGGTTACCACCGTTTGAAAATTGAGCAGTGCCTCCAAACGGCCTTGTGCAATTTCTGCCTGGTAAGGAGTGTAAGCGGTGTACCAGCCCGGGTTTTCCAAAATGTTTCTTTTGATCACCGAGGGCGTCAGCGCTTCATGATATCCCAAGCCGATATAACTTTTAAAAACCGCGTTCTTTTCCGATAATCCTTGAAGGTGGTTCAAAAAGGAATGCTCGCTCATAGGAGCGTCCAATTGCAATGGTCGTTGCAAGCGAATTTCTTCCGGAATGGTCTCGTGGATCAGTTGTTCCAGATCCGCCACCTGTATGGCATCGAGCATATGTCGATGGTCTTCTTCCCTAATACCGATATGGCGCAATGCAAACACGTCAGTTTTCATAAAGCGAGCTTTTAATTTGTTGTGCAAAATTAGGCATTAATTGGCTTTAAATAAACCGATTATCGACCAACTGCATCAAAGTTTTTAACCAAACCGGAGGGTTATAAACAGTTTGGCTATTTTTGTTTAATGAAGTGGCTGCAACGTGTTTTCGATTTCTATCTTGATGCCAGTATACACGTGGCTTTGGCAGTTTTTTCATTGGTAGGCTGTACTTGCGTTTTGTTCAACATTCCACTGCCAAAGGCCCTTGCTTTTTTTTTGTTTTTTGGGTCGATAGCCTGTTACAATTTCATGAAGTATGGTGTAGAGGCCGAAAAGTACTATAAGCTCGTAAATCGATACCACCGGAGTATTCAGATATTTAGTCTGTTTTGTTTGGGGATAGCCACATATTTCTGTTTTTATCTTGAGCGGGAAACCTGGCTGGGGCTACTGGTATTACTTGCCCTTACTGGACTGTATGCCATACCCATATTACCGGGAACCAAGAACCTGAGAAGTTGGGGCGGCATCAAAGTTTTTTTGGTAGCCTTGGTATGGGCGGGCGCTACGGTTGTGCTACCGATTATGGAGAGCTACATAGCTTGGTCATGGGACGCCAGCATTAGCGTTGTACAGCGTTTCTTATTGGTTTTCGTATTGTTGGTCCCTTTTGAAATACGCGACCTTGCGTATGATGGTACGGAACTGAGGACATTGCCCCAACGTTATGGGGTTCGGGGTGCCAAAAGGTTGGGTTTTATCGGGGCTTTTTTACTGGTCTTACTTTTGTTCGGAAAAGATACCGTGTCGCAAGTCGCCATTTTTGGGACAGCGGCCCTGACCCTAATGTTACTGTGCTGTCTGTTGGCCACGAGAAAAACGCAGCATCGGTATTTTGCCGCTTTCTTTGTTGAAGCGGTTCCGATTTGTTGGTACTTGGTACTTAGGGGAGCGAACTATTTTTTAGGCTAGCTTTTTTCCTTGATGGCGGCTTTCATCTGTTCTTTATCGTTATTGGAAAGGCCGTTGAGTTGTGCCTTATCGCAAAGCGAAGTCAGTTCGGTATTTTTTTTGGTAAACTCCGAACAATTTTTACACATGAATAGATGGTATCGCAATTGTAGTTTTTCTACAAAAGTGGCTTCGCGGTATTGGGTTTTGTTGCAAATTATCGCAGCTTTTTCACAGGAAATCATAAATTGAACCAGTTTTGGTTGAGGCAGCCCATCAAAGCCGTTCTGGCCCTATGGATCATTACCCACAAGTTTGACGGATTGATACCAAGTTCCTTACAGATATCTTCCGTACCGATACCCTGTATGGTTTTCATTTTAAATACCAGGGCCTGTTTTTTGGGAAGTTTGCCGATACAATCTTGAATGGCATTGCCCAATTCCTCGTTTTCAATGGTGTCGTTTTCCAGGGTACTAAAGGGGTCCGCCACTTGCTCTTCCAACCAATCCCCTTTGGAATCGTTGTTCCCGCCGTAACTCATGCGTACCTCTGCCTTGCCTTTTTTTGAATTGATCTTTCGGTAATAATCGATTACCTTACGTTTTAAGATAGCGATCAGCCAGGTCCTTTCGGCGGCATCGCCTTTGTAATTTTTGGCAGAGTTGAGTCCGGCAAAAAACGTTTCCTGTACCAGATCTTTTGCAATTTCCGCGTCGCTTACGCGGCCCACGGCATAATTGAAGAGGTAGTCGGCATAATTATCGACCCAATTGTCGGGATGTAGTTCGTGTGGAACCATAGTTGTTTTTCCTGGAATCAAATGTAATGGAATTTTCATGAATATCGTTACTTTTGAATGAAACTCGCGGTCGCCATGAGAGCTTTTTGCATATCGTTCTTACTGATGTTTGGAACCACTGTTGTTGCACAAATTTCGTCAAAACCTATCACAGAAGTTTCACAAAAAGAACTCGAAAGTGTTGTTTTGATCGATGTGCGCACTCCCGAGGAGTTTGCGGCGGGCCATTTGGAACACGCCAGGAACATCAATTGGTACGATGCTGATTTTGCCGCCCAAATGGCGACCATTGATAAGGAAGAAACCATTTACTTGTACTGCAAAATGGGTGGCCGTAGCGCCAAGGCCCAAGAAAAATTAAAAGCGTTGGGGTATACTCATGTGGTGAACCTGGAAGGAGGCTACGCTTCTTACGAATTTTTCAGGAAAGAATAAAATTTTATAGGTAGCCTAAAGATTTTTTACTTAATTAATCTTGAGACCCTGTTACTCTGCCTCCCCAACCGGCATCACTATCCATAACCTCCGCCTGGACTTCGAATGAATAATTATAAGTGCCTGCGGAATAAGAAGGGGTTTCCTCGTTTACAATTGTATTGGCTTCTGTTGCAACGGCCTCGTAGTTGTCGCCATCAATAGTAAATCTAGTAAATACGATATTGTCTAAAGTGGCAGGTGCTCCTGGCTCTGATACAATGATTAAGAATGAGTTCACTGTAAAAGTAGCTGCGCTTCCAACAATGGTGACTGTACCACTAACGGTAAAGAAAGGATTGCCATTACCATCGTTGTATGATGTTTCATCACTAAACACTATTGAGTTAACCGCATTTACGGTGATGTTCACGGTAGCCGTATCAACCCCCCCGTTTCCGTCGCTGATGGTATAGGTAAAAGAATCGGGACCGGTATAGTTGGTACTAGGATTATAACTAACCGTGGTATTGCCTCCCAAAATCGTAGCGGTACCATTGGTCGGTTGTGTGACGGCGGTGATGGTTAAGGTGTCTCCGTCCAGATCTTCATCGTTTTCCAATACCGTGGCGATGAGTCCCGTATTGATATCGACATCATAGTTATCGTTCACGGCATTTGGAACGATGTTGGCCGGACTCACACCCGTAACCGTAACGGTAACGGTTGCAAGGTTCGAAGTGTTGCTACCGTCACTAATGGTATAATTGATGGTCGTATTTTGTGTTTCTCCGTCGTTTAGTGCGTCGAATTCACCGTTCGGGTCAAAGCTAAGGCTTCCGTTAGCGGCCACAATGAATAGCCCTCCATTGGTGCCGGCAACATTTGTTCCAACATTTCCGGAATTTCCGTTTACTTGGACTACGGTCAAGGTCGCACCCTCAGGATCATTATCGGCCCCGTTTCCGTTATTGCCCAGAACATTACCGGTTACCGTAGCATTCTCTGCGACGATAAAGATATCGTCCCGTGCTATGGGCGGATCATTGATGGGCGTTACTCCCGTGACGGTTACGGTTACGGTCGCCAAGTTGGAAGTATTCGTACCGTCGGTAATGGTATAATTGACAGAAGTTGTTTGGGTTTCTCCGGTATTAAGTCCATCGAACTCTCCATTTGGATCAAAACTGTACGTGCCATTAGCGGCTATGGTAAACCTTCCGCCTTGCGTCCCTCCAATACTGGCTCCGATGTTGCTTGCACTTCCGTTTACTTGGTTTACGGTCAAAGTCGCACCCTCGGGATCGGTATCGGCCCCATTTCCATTATTGCCCAGAACATTACCGCTTGCCGTTGCATTTTCCGCTACGGTAAAGGCATCGTCTTGTGCCGTTGGGGGATCGTTGGCAGCGGACACTCCGGTTACCGTTAGGGTTACAGTCGCCAAATTGGAAGTATTCGTACCATCGGTAATGGTATAATTGACAGAAGTTGTTTGGGTTTCTCCGGTATTGAGTCCATCGAACTCCCCATTTGGATCAAAGCTTAGGCTTCCGTTGGCGGCCAGGTTGAATACTCCCCCATTGGTGCCGGCGACATTGGTTGCGACATTTCCGGCGTTTCCGTTTACCTGGTTTACCGTCAAGGTCGCTCCCTCTGGATCGGTATCGGTACCATTTCCATTATTGCCCAGGACATTACCACTTGCCGTTGCATTTTCCGCTACGGTAAAGGCATCATCTTGCGCCGTGGGAGGATCGTTGGCAGCGGACACTCCGGTTACCGTTACCGTTACGGTCGCGACATCGGTGCCTCCATTGCCATCGGTAATCCGATAGGTAACGGTAGTTTCTTGGCTCTCGCCTGCATTCAATACATCAAAATTGCCGTTCGGATCAAAGGTCAGACTGCCCCCGGCATTAATGGTGAAAACTCCTCCGGTACTTCCGTTAACGGAAACGTCCACATTGGCGGGATTGTTGTTTACCCGGTCTACCGTCAATGGATCGTCTTCGGCATCGCTATCGGGACCATTGCCGTTATCATTGAAAACGCCTCTTGCCAATACATTGTTTTCCGCTACGGTAAATATATCGTCCTGGGCTATGGGCGCAGTGTTTGCCGCTGCGTTGACCCGGACTTCCACAGTATCGGTGGCCTCGTCCGTCGCATCGTCGGTAACTGTCAACATAAAAATATAGGTACCTTCGACCAAACCGCTAATTTGCGTGATTGCTGCACCCTGATCCGCTATTGTCGGCGTATTCGGCCCTGAAACCTGCTCCCATAAATAGTTCGTTATGTCACCGTCGTTGTCTTGGGAACCCGAACCATCCAAGGTTGCTGTATTTTCCGGTAAGTTTACCGTAATGTTATCACCGGCATCTGCGGTAGGAACTTGATTGGCGGGGCTAAGGCCATTAATGGTAATGATGACCAAGGCCGTTCCGGTTCCGCCATTTCCATCGCTGATACGGTAACTCAGTTCGGTCTGGACGGATTCTCCCTCGATCAGGCCATCAAACTCCCCACCGGTCTCAAAATTTAAGGTACCATCACTTTCAATAATGAAAGACCCACCATTGTTTCCTGGCGTTGTAACACCTACCGCTAAGGCGGTGCCATCGACTCTATCTACAGTCAAGGGGTCGCCATCAGCGTCGGAGTCCACCCCGTTTCCATTGTCGGCCAATACGTTATTGCCCGTAAGCGAACCATTCTCATTTATTGTGAATGTGTCGTTAACCGCTACCGGCGTTGTATTCAGCGCACCGTTCACAAGTACTTCCACCAAATCCGTAGCGGAAGCATTATCATTGTCCCGTACGGTAAGCATGAACACATAATTGCCTTGTACAAGACCGTTAACCGTCGTTATCAGTGCCGTGGGAGTAACGATAACGGCAGTATTGGGTCCTGAAACCTGTTCCCATAAGTAACTTTCAACGGTTCCGTCGGAATCATCCGAGTTGCTTCCGTTCAATTGCGCTTCGTCGGTAGGTAGGGTTATCGTGATGTCTTCCCCGGCATCGGCATCAGGGGCTTGGTTCGCAGGTGATATTCCAGTGACGGTAACAAAAATGGTCGCAGTGGCCACTCCACCATTATTATCGTTGATACGATAGGTGGTGTTGGTTTGTCGTGTTTCCCCATCCAGCAGGTCATCAAAAGCATCATTTGGATCAAAGGTCAGGGCGCCATTGGCCGCTAAAGTAAATAGGCCGCCTTCCGAGCCGTTTACGGGGTTTCCTATATTCGTTGCGTTTCCGTTTACCCTATCCACTATGAGTGGGTTTCCATCCGTATCGTTGTCGGGGCCGTTGCCGTTATCTACCAAAACATTTTCGGTAAGCGTTCCGTTTTCGGCAACCGTAAATACGTCGTCTTGTGCCGTCGGGTCTGCATTGGGTTGCGTATTTATGGTTACGGTAACCGTGGCGGTAGCATTGTTTCCGGGAATACCGTCGTTAATGGTGTAGGAAAAAGAGGCCGTTCCCTCAAAATCCGTGGCTGCGGTAAATCGTATTTGGTTTCCGACGATTTCTGCATTTCCGGCAGCGGTAGGGGAAATGTCTCCAATAGTGATAATGCTTAATTCTTCATCTGGGGTATCAGCATCCGTGTCATTGCCCAAAACGTCAATTTCGGTCGACGCTCCCTGTTGTACGATTCCCGTATCGTCCGAAGCTGTTGGCGCCTGATTTGCTGCCACAACAACGCTTACCGTCCAAATTTGTTCCTCGCCATTTTCTGCGGTAACTATATATTCGACCACTTCAGCAAAATCCTGCACTGTGTTTTCAGCAGGGTCGATCGTTGCGCCCGGAGAAACGGTCAATACGTTTGGCGCCACATTAAGTTCGGTACCGTCGGGTACATTGACGATTACGGTATGCTCGGCCTCGTTGATGTCCGAACCGTTCTGGCCCGTTAAGGAAAATGTGGTAATGTCATTTCCATTCTGACCTATTGGTGGAATCAGCAGTTCAATATTGTCCGAAACGGTGGGGTCGGAAACGGAAGTTGCGGTGATTATCACAACACCCATGGCAACGCTGGTGACCAAACCGTTTTCGTCAACGGTAGCAATATCCGTATCACCGGAGGACCATACCACGGTGTTATCGGTGGCGTCGGTCGGCAGTACAGTGGCTACGAGTTGCCGTGTAATGCCGGAAGCCGTGGCATCTTCTTGGGCGACACTAATCGATGTTACCGCTATAGTCGGGGCGGGGACTACGGTGACCAAAACGGTGGCAATGGCCTCAGGATTGTCAATTGAAGTGACCGTAACCAGAGCGGTACCTTCAGCATTTGCCGTAAAAACGCCATTAGGGTCGACAGATAGTATGGTATCGTCCTCAGAACTCCAATTCACCGCTTGGTCGGTAGCATTGGATGGTTCAAAAATGACCGGGCATTCCAAGGTTTCGCCGACCTGCATTTCAATTCCTTCTTCCTTGTCCAAGTCAAGAGCGGTTACCGGTATGGTTTCTACGACCTGCAAGGAGAGGGTGGCGGTAAGCTCTTGACCGTTACTGTCCCGTAACAGCGCTTCTAAAGTAAAAGGTCCCAGTGCCGTGGGAAGTAAAGAAAAGTCATAAGTGCCGGGTAGTATGGTGGTATACTCGTCAAGCAAGAGCGTTTCGTTTTCCGGTAATCGAGAAAGAGATCCTTCCCCTTCGGTTATTCGGTATAGCGCTTCATAAGTAGTCCCGGTATCCAGCCCGTTAGTATTTAGGGTTACGGTCAAAGGGGTAATCTCCTCAAGTTCAATTTGGGTTTCTCCACTTGTTACCGTCCAAGTGACAGGGACATTTTCTAAGGCGTAATTGATTTCTATTTCTTCTGAAAAGCCAAAACTGTCCGTTATCGTTATGGTCACCGCATGTTCGCCGAGGTCCGTTCCAATATAGTTCAGGGACACCGATAATTCTTCTACCGGTATTGCCTCTCCGGGATCGAACAAAACGTTATCGGAAGTTTCAAAGCGACCGCTGCCTTGATCGGACGAGTAGCGTAGGGTATATTCCAAATCGTCCAACATCGCTTCCGGAACAATGGTGATTACCGTGTTCAAAGGTTCGTTAACGAACCCTTCGGAAGCATGTTGCTTGGATAGTTCAAACTCGACTTCCGTAAAAACGGTTACTTCTTTGGTGCAGGAAATCACCAAAATGAACATCAACAAAAAGCGCCAAATCCTTTGCCATAAAGTCTGGTAAACGCATTGCTGTTTGCTTTGTTCGGTCATTTGGATCGGGCACTAGCGCCAAATTTGTACAAGGAAACGGAAATGGTTCATACTAACGTAAATTAATAGGAAACACACCCTTGAATTGAAATCGAGTTTGGTGGGTCAAAAATAATATTATTCCTATCAAATTCGATGGTCCAAACTTTTAAACGTCAAAAAAATAGCTGAACGGTGATTCCCAAACGCCTATGGGGTTTACGATATTGACTTCTTACTATGATATCGCTGTTTTTGAAAGGGGATTATGTTCCCGACTAACCATGATAGCATTTGAATATAGGTGGCTTTTGATTAGAATAGTCGTGGTTTACACACTGCTTTTCAAGGCAGTTTCCAAGGTGTCGTGATGGAACACAAAACCATGTTCCAGTAAGAGCCCGGGGATTACGTTCCTACTTTTCAATACCAGTTCCGTTTCCGTACGTATGATACGGGCGCCGATTTCCAATAAAAGTTTGGGTAATGGAAAACCAAATGGGAAACCGACCGCTTTTCGAACTTTTCGCATCAACTCGGCATTGGTTACCGGTTTTGGGGATACGATGTTTACCGGTCCGCTGAGGTTTGGGGTATCGATCAAGAATTCGAGACCCCGAACAAAGTCGTGGATATGGATCCAACTGAATTTTTGATTTCCAGGGCCTTGCTTGCCTCCAAAACCAATTTTTGCCAGGTTCTTGATGGGGACAAGGGCACCACCGTTGCCGCCTAGAACAATACTGGTGCGGAGGGCCACTTTTCTGGTCCGTGGTGTTTGTTGCGAAAAAAAAGCTTTCTCCCAGGCCTTTGCCACTTCAACGGAGAAACCTTCTCCTATTTCGCCGGAACGTTCGTCCATCTCCATGTTTAGGGAATGACGGTAAATTGTCGCGGTCGAGGAATTAAGCCATACTTGGGGCGGATTTTTTGCCATGCCAATGGCCGCACCCAAAACTTTTGTGCTGTTGATCCTAGAATTTAGGATGATTTTTTTATTGGTTTCGGTATAACGGCAGTCCACGGAACGCCCCGTCATATTAATGAGAGTATGACAGTCGTTCAAATGTGCACGCCATGGACCGAGCTGCTCAGCGTCCCATTGTACATAGTGAACGTTTCCAAGGGTCGGCCGTTTTTTACGGCTCAAGACGACAATAGTATCATATTTGGTGCTGAAATATGCAACACACGCTTTTCCCAAGTAACCGGTACCTCCGGCGATGACGAGCTTTTTCATTTGTTTAAATTTTTGCAGTCTACGGAAAATGAAGAAACTAAACGTTTCTGCTCATTTCATAATGTTATTTTTTGCAGGTGATCATATAATAGCCAAAGCTTTTCATATGTAATCCCGATAACAAGGCGTAAAACGAACCTTTTAAATTATGAAGGCTTTCTTTTTTTAGGGTACCGTTCCCCAGCAATTTTTTCAGTATAAATCCGGAGATGGCGAAAGGAACATGCAATACCGAGGGGGCTACCCGGAAAGAAACATCTTCCACGGAAACATCGGTAAAACCGATTTCCTTCAGCTGTTCGGTAACCCTTTGGATGGTTCCCAACTGTTCAAGACTCCAATGATCACATAACTTCCGATAGGACAAACGGCTCCCAAAACAAAATTCATCTGGTTCCTTTTTAAGAAACGCATCGGCGACGACCAACCGACCTCCAGGTTTGAGAATGCGATATGCTTCTTCAAAGGCGTTTTTGCCATGTCCGCAATGGCAAAAACTTTCAATGGCGAGGGCGCCGTCAAAACTGTTCGAGGCGAATGAAGTACGGTTGAAATTTTCTTTCAAAATACTACCCTTTAAGCCCTTTAGGAGTTTGTTGCCTTCCAATTGCTGAAATTCGGAAAGGGTAACCCCGAATGCACTGAGCTTTGAATTTTGGCCCAGTACATAACGCATGGTGCCCCCCATGCCACAGCCAAGATCGATCAATGTCCCTTTTTTCTTTTGTAGCCCGAGTCGTAGCAGTACCTGGCGGTTCATTTCGTTTAGCATGCTATCCCTTTTAAAAATGGAGGTTCGCCCACCATGGAAATAGCCAAAATGCATGTTAAAATCCTTGCTCCAAAAGGCGTAGTCTTCCGTTGCCTCATTGTAAAAGTCGATAATATCCAAGGTGTTCTTACTGTCCTGTTGGAGGTTTATTTGATCGGATGCATATACGGATAACGTTTTCATGATCATCGATTTTAAAGGTTTATATATAGGCTAAGGTTCAAGATCAAAAGCCATGTGTACACTAAGGCAAAAAGGGTAAATAGGGCGTTCATAAAGTAACTGCCGATTTTGAACAACATTTTTTTTGGGATTTCATACATCGGATAGTAGGCAATTTGTGTGGCGACCTTACCTACCCAATAAGCAGCGATCAAACCCGAAAGTGCAACGGCAAGTGCGGTGCCGTTTTGAAGTTCCATGGGCAAAAGCAATGCAATGAGCCCAAAGGAAAAGTTCAATCCCTGAATGTAACGGCCATAGGTTTTCGCAATTTCTTGGTTCAATGGTCGTAATTGCTTTACATCGGTATACCAATCGAATACCCGGTGCCGGATATATGGGTAAATAAGGGCAGTGAATATTTGGCCCAAGCCTCCGGTAATGATAAGCCATTGTGGTACATTGTAGTTCATAATATTATCTTTTTTGTTTTGTTTTTGGCACGAAAGGTCAAGTACACGAAGTAGGTGGCGGTCATTAACGGCATTAGGTGATACTGTAAATCCGTAAACTTAAAATACGTTGTAGCCACAACGACACTGATAAAAGAGAACAGCCAATAGAAAAGTAACAGTTTTACAATTTCTTGACTTTTTGTACGGTTGAAAACTTGGAGGGATAGCAGTATTTGTACGAACCCCAAAATAATGTTTATGGTACCGTCCACCATTATCGTAAAGATCACGCATGTAATGTAAAGTAGGGCGTTGCCGTAGTGTATGGTTTTCATGTTTCAGTTATTTTAAACTTTCAGAAAATATTGAAAGTAATATTTAAATTTTTTTATTTTATGAATTTAAATAACGATTTGGTCAACCAATTTTGTTTTTGGTTCACAAGTTTACCCAACATACTATCTGCTGTATGTGCAAGATCATGTAAGGCTTTGGTCTGTTTTATAAATTCTTTGGTAGCGGCCGTGCCATCATCTTTAATACTGCTGACCTCTTCCAAGGTTTTGATTACGGGCTGAATTTCCCTTCTGCTTCTTTCCTGTGCAATGATCCGTGCCAATTCCTGTACATCCTTTTCCGTACTAAAGTACTCCCGTCGCTCTCCGGGAACCAATTCTTTACTGACAATGCCCCAATCGATTAGCTGCCTAACGTTCATGCTGGTATTCCCTCTTGAGATTTTGAGCTCCTCCATAATTTCTTCCGTGGATAGCGGTTTGGTCGACACGAAGAGTAACGCCTGTATCTGTGCCATTGCCTTGTTAATGCCCCAAAGTGTACCCAAGCTCCCCCAGGTGCTAATGAATTTTTCTTTTGCTTGTTGCATTTCCATGGTACAAATATATTAATATTTTTAAACTTTCAAAAATTATTGAAAGTTATTTTTTGATGTTGTCATATGGCCAACTTCCTCCCTAAGCAAAAAGACGAAGGTTTCCTGAACGATTTGTACTGCACCAAAAGATAATGACAGATTGCTGCTGCGTAACCCAAATTACGGTTTGGATGCCGCCCATGATCGGATTTTTACGATGCATTGCGGTTATCGCAATACTGATATTAACTACTACATGCCCGCTTTGGGCGCGCAACAATAATTGTCGGAATTTGTAGTTTTCTAAATGTCCCAACACCCTAAAATGTAGGTACATGCATTTCCCTGAAAAAGGGGTGAAAGGTATGAAGCCCGGTCGTTAGCTTGCGGTGTGTAAAAACGGATAAGATGTCGAACCCCTTTAAGAAGATTGTCAAAAATGCCGAAACTTCCAAAAGCACCATGTACGTGCAGGAAGATCGGACCGTTGCCAAAGTGAGCGTTAAAAGTTGCGATAGCTGTGGTGCACCGCGCCCGAAGCATACAAATTTGGTACGCTGCGACTATTGTCGACAGCCATATATGAACGATGTTCCTTCAATCAAAAGCGATACCTGATATGAACACGCAAACTTACTTGATCGTCCGTTGGGATACCTTTCTCGAAAAAATAAATACGCGATTTCAAGAGTCCTTGAAACATGCCGAAACCGCCTGTTCCGAGCAGTTGGTGGAAACGGACTATGAATATGAAACGGTGTTTCGATCCTGGCAGGGTATGAAGGCCCAGATACATGAATTGATTCGCAAAATAGATACGGTTTGGGATGGCAAGGTAATGCCCGAGATGCGGGCAATGGGCGATTTTTATACCGATGAGGCCGCAAAAGGATCACAATTGAACGATAGTCTGACCGAAACCCTTTTCAGCTTCGAACGCCAACTTGAAGGAAAACTGTCGCGAGCATATTACGACCACGCCATCCAAAGTGCCGATAAGAAATCGTTTTGTACGCAATGCGACGCCAAACTTGCGATACGAAAAGATATTTTTAGGGCACAATACATTAGCTGTCCGTACTGCAACACGGTCAATACCATTGAACCCGACACAAAATTCATGAAACTGGGCTGGGGCATCATCGATAACATTGCCGCTATGAATTGCCAAAAGGAGTATGCCGCAATGGAAAATGCATTGTCCGCGTTACACGCGCTTCGAAAGTCGGAAAGGGGAGTAGCAGAGTGGGCATCCTACGAAAATGCCTATTACCATTATTGGGAAAAGTATTTTCAAGAGCGTATTGTTTTGAATGCGGATGCACAGGAACGGTACGTGGCCGTTATGGAACGCAAGCGAAAAGAATTTGAAAACTATAAGGAAATACAAACAAAATAATAGCATTATGGAAGCAATCAACGGAGTAACATTTGAAGACTGGGGCGCTGCCTGCGGCAACCTGGCACAAGGCATGTCGGAAGAAGAAGTATGCCAAGTATTGGGCATTGAACTTCCCGTATGGCAAAAGACCAACGAGGCCTGGGGTGGAAAACTGGGCGACCTTGCCGCTGAGGATATGGAAGTGATGACGACCTATAGCGGATTTTTTACAAATCCCAAAGTAGGCAAGTTCGCCGGAGCGGGAGCGCAAACACCATCCTTGGACGAACTCTTGGCCAAGTTTCCCGATTACGATTCCTATTTAAAAGTTTCCATCCACCAGACCGTAGCATCGGAGCACGGGGTAGACCCAACGGCGATTATCGAAAGTTACGGATTGAATCTCCAAAATTGGGGACAGTTGAATATGCATTACTCCGACTGGTATCACGCTTATATACAAAACGGATCCGAAGGCTGGGGCGAACGTCATAATGAAATGGAGGCCTTGCGAAAAAAGTGGGAAACGCTTTTTAGGGAACAATATAAAAATGACGCGGTAGACCTCGGTGGAGATATCGATTTTTAAACAACGCATCAGCGTCAATTCAAAAAAATAAGGTATGGATATTAAAAAACAAATGCGTTCGGTAATCCAATGGGAGCATCCCAAGGAATACCAACTTTTTTTCAAGTTCACCGATCAAGGGGACGAACTCAAAAATGCATCCAAACTTATTTTGCAACCGGGGCAAGGGTGTATTTTCACCTACGAGGGAAAAGTAGAAGGTGTTTTCGAAGAAGAGGGGCTTTATGATCTGGCAACGGGGAACAAACCTTTTTTGACTACCATGAGGAAGTTTATGAACGCTTTTGAAAGCGAACACAAAACAGGAATCTGGTTTTATAGAAAGGCCGATATGGTCAACATTCGCTGGGGCACCCGCATTCCTATTACCTATAACGACCCGGTATACGCCTTCCCGGTAAAACTGCGCGCTTACGGGAACTATTCACTACGGATCAGCAGGCCCGAAAACTTTTTTCGCAACATTCTTGCCGGTCAGCAGGACTATTTTGTTGACGAGCTACAGGAAGTCTTTTTATCACGGATTACTCAACCGATATCCAATTATCTGGCCAATGCAAAATTCTCCTACGCCGAAATCGACGCCAATATGGAAAATGTTGCCGGAGAAGTCAAAAACAAGACTATTTCGGTTTTTGAGGAATTGGGCTTTCAATTATTGGATTTCCGGATCGAGGGGAACTCTTTTGATCAGGAAACCAATGATCGCATCAACGAAATCAGCGACGTGCAGGCAGAGGTACATTCGGCAAATATTGCGGGAGTGGACTTTGCGGAATTGCAGAAATTAAAGGCCATGCGCGATATGGCCAAAAACGAGGGTGCCGCGGGAGCGGGCATGGGAATGTTCGCCGGCATGCAAATGGGAAATACCATGGGACAACCTGCATCGGAAGAAAAAACGGAACCGGCACAACCCGATGTTCGTTCCAAATTAAAAGAGTTAAAAGCACTTTTTGAGGACGACCTGATTTCGGAAGAAGAGTTTCGGGCCAAAAAACAACAACTTTTAGAGCAACTGTAAATCTATGAGACCCTTAACCCTATTTTTACTTTTAGTCTGTCAAACACTATTCGCACAAACATCCTTTACGCCAGTAGCAAAAACACAGCTCGATACTTGGCTGACAACGGCCAAGGCAACCTCCGAGGTAAATGCAAACGCTGTTCCCAACCTATATGGGAACCACGGGCTGGCCCTAAAGAATTTGGAGGACTCCAATTCCATTTTCAACTATGGTTTGAGCCTGACCACGGCCTTACAGCCCGGTTTGGCCACCGCGACGGAGAACCCGTTATCCGATGGGGGGCATCAGATCGCCAACGAAGCGGAACAAGCATATTTGGGTGCAATCGCCTTGTTTTCAAAACACGGAAGGGCCAATATTATGTTGGGATTGCTTTACAACCAGTTGGGCAAATACATGCAATCCGAACCTTATTTGGAATTTGGTCTACAGCTCGAGGAAGGTGGGGAGGACTGGATGGTCGCCGCAAACCAATATCTTTTGGCGGGGGCATATACCTACAATACCGACGAACAAAAATATCAGGATGTCTATAAAAAATTCAAGCAATACGCTCATACCAGTGGTATTAAAAACGGGCCTTACTATTTGAAGATGGCCGTGCTGTATGTGTCCTATTACGAGAAATAGCAGCTATGGGTTTTCCGTATGACATTCGTCCCTTTTTTATTGTAATCCTTGGTATGATGCATTTCATGGCCAACGGGCAACAATTGCCAACCGGTTTTTATCAGGTAGACGATAGCTACGAAGGAACCCTGGTACGGGAATTGGACAATAAAACGGATTTCTATGTGGTGCCTACTCCCATTTTAACTTTAGGGGATATAGAAGCGGTACAACCGCAACCAGACGCTTTCGGAGGTGGTTTCAATTTGGTGTTCGAGTTGAACGATACCGGTACGGAAAAGTTCAAAAATTTTACGCAGGAGAACCATCCGATCGAAGGAGCGCTTTTATTGAACGGTAAATTGATCAGTAAGGCGATGATAGCCATGCCCATTCCCAATGGAATGTTCAACCTCTCCGGTTTCGATCTGCGAAAAGCCAGTGCGGTGAGCAATAGCATACAAAAACAAATGGGAAAGGTACCGTTGTTCGAGAAAGACGGTTTTTCGGTTTTTACGGATCGTGCCCTGGGGAACGACCGAACGATCTATGATGCCAAAGCGGAACACGAAGCCTTTATAAAAAAAGAGGCCGTTCCGGGTTCCGACTGTCCCCCGGAATTTTCTGCCGAGTACCGTCCGTTATCCTTGGTCGGCAGCAGCTATAGTTACGAGTTCAGTAGCGTATCGGCTTCGGCCTGTGGGCATGCAGGTGTTTTGGCAGGTGTGAAAACTGTAGCGGTCCATTCCGGAGAAGAGGTTTCCATATTAAAGTATTTTACCGAACAGGCCGTAGTGTCCGCTTTTAAAAAAGATGCTTGGGTAGTACAGCGGGCCAAGGAAAGCCATTTGAACGTCAACACCATCACAAGTTTCGCCGATGTACTTGAATTTTTCGGCCCCGAGCACGGTATTGTATTTAGTCCTTCGGGTTTTTGTATTGTGGCGTACGGGAACAAGATGGCAAAAGTCCGTTTTGTGGGAAGCGAATATCTCGGTTGGAACCATCATGGGCATTTGCAGCTGGGTTTTGAGTTACAGATCCGGCCGGAAGTACAAAGCGAGTTCGAAGCATTGGATAATTTTTTTCTGGGAAGGTTTCGGAATACTTTGAAAAATTGAACCCTTCCGGAGTTTTTTAGTTCGCCCGAAAAACCAAGATTATATGCCCCGATGAAGACTTTTTTAAGTAGCAATTGGTATTATAAAAACGCAAGACGAGTTCATTAAATGAAGTGCGCAACACGTATCCTATTTTCGATAACCAGCGGAGTGGTGTTGTTCTTGTGTTTGTTGGTCTTTGCAAAGGGGCTACTGGTTTCCATTGCGTTTTACAATTTTAAGGCGTACCTCTTGGTTCCAATAATTATGGTGACCATAGTGTACATTGTACTTGTATTTTTATGGGTCGGTAGATTTCGTAAAAAACGGTTATACCATTTTAATTTTGAAATGGCGCGTATAGAAATTGAATTATTCTTTAGTTGTTCGAGGCAAAAAATCTAGGCATAGCCTTAGCTACGGTTATATTTTTTAACGAAGAACAACTCAAAAAGAAACAATTTATTAGGGCTGTTTCAAAGTTAAAATGGTATTAGCTCTATTGTGGTCCCTGATTTTTTTTAGTGTAGCGTATACGGCTATTGCTTTTCAGGTCGCAACCGAAGTGCGAAGCGAGTTTGGCGCTACGTGGCTGCCTTCGGAGGTCTTTTGGGAGCTGTTCGTTACCAAGGCAAACGGGCTTTATATACTGTTATTGGTTTTTTTTTTGAGCATCTTGAATTTCAAATGGATCGCTTCGTCCTTTCTCGACAAGGCCAGCTCAAAATAAATGCCCAAAGGAACGCTATACAAAACCCCTGAAATAAGGGGTGTGCGGTTTACGTTAATACAGCAACTTTGCAACAGAAATGGTATAAATGAAGGATATGGACGAAAAGGTCACGACAAACGATGAATTTGAATTGTTGAAAAAAGTCCCCAAAGGCGAATTGACGGTTTTGGTCGAGGGGTATCTTGGTTATCTGTCAAAATACAAGTACTTCCGCTTTATCACCTTAGGTTTTGTAGCGGTCATTTTGGGCTATAACATTTTTGTAGCGGGAAAACGGTTCCCCTTGGATGAACTCAACACGATCAAGACCATTATGGTTTCGGTTTTGAGCGTTTTTGTGGTAGCGTTGCTTATTTTAGGGGTAGTATTTTTTAAAACGGTACGGAACTTAAAAAAACAGGTCTCCGCCTGTGCCGAAAAAAATAGGTTGGATAAAAAACAGTTTCAAAAGCAATTTCACCTGTTCGCCAAAGGGACCATGGGCGGACCGGGATTAAAATAACCCATATGAAGACAACTGCTAAAGTAACAGTCATTTTTGGTGTCGGGCTGCTGACCGCCTGCAACTTCAATCAATCCGTCGCGAAAGATTTGATGACCGGTTTGGAGACCAGGGGAAACGGACTTTCCGCAAATACGGTTTCCGTTACCGATGGGGATACCGACGTAATGGACAACACCTTTCTCTACGGTCAAAAAATCTTCACCAATTTTGAGGGAATGGACGGTTTTTTGGTAGAAAACGGGAAGTATTATCCCGAGATGGGGGTAGCCGTGATATCGAAACAGGGCGATACCGTACTAAAAAACGAACACATCCTTGGGGGCAAGGGACTGGATGCCGCCCTAAGGACCTTAACGGGGAACGTAACCTTGGCCACACCGATACAGTCGGGAGACAGCTATACGGTTTTGTACACCATTACCGATACCAAGGGAGATGGGGTGTTCACCTCCGAATTTGAACTGGACCTGAAAAGCGACCCCGTTATCAAACGCGAAGAAAAGGGATTGACGGTAAAAGAAGCCTACATATTTGATCAGGACACCAAGAAAGTACGCGTCAATGGTACCATAGGTTTTGATAATAATGTATTGCTCGATGTACAGGGATTAGAAGGTTACCGTATGGTCGACGGCAAACCGAACCTTGGCATGTCGTTGAACGTTACCGATAAAAAGGGCCGTACCATTTTAAATATGGACGATCTTTTCGAAAATAGGCCGCTAAAGGAGGCTGATATAAAAAGGGGCTTGGGCGCTACCTTAAAAGTGAATAAAGGCGCCACAACGGAAGATGTCGTTTGGACGGTCAAGATTTGGGACAAAAATAGCGATGCCACCGTTCGCTTGACCGCTAAGGTATCCATCGAAAATTGATATGGTATATTGCGCCAAAATGATAAAAAGAGTGTTAAGCCATTTGTTGTTGGCGGCACCCTTGTTATGTTCCGTTTTTGGGATGACCGCCCAAACGGAAACCGGACCACGGTCCATACAGGTTCAGGAGCGGGGCATAACCGCTAAAAGTGTTCATGTTTCCAATGGAGATCGTATACTGCAAAAACCCTACTACCAATATGGGCAACAGCTTTATATCGTTTTTGAGGAACTGGAAGGGCTTGTTCGGGAAAATGATCAAATGCACCCCAATCTTGATATCACCTTGGTATCCAAACAGGGCGATACCCTTTTTTCGGCACAAAATTTATACGGTCCCGATAATAGTGTTGCCGGTATACCGGATGCCTCTTTTGAATTTTCCATACAGCTCAGCAACAAGGTGACATCCAACGGGGCCTATACCATGTACGGTACCGTAAGGGATACCAAAAGTTCTAACGAAATGGAATTTTTGCTGGATTTTAATGTTGTTCAAAATCCCGATATCACTGCTATACCCGAAGGGTTGGACTATGCCGATGTATTTTTGGAGTCGAACGACCGAAATCGTATCGTAACCAATAATGTCATCTATAAAAATGAAATGGTAAGTCTTAGTTTAAAAGAAGTATCGGGTTACCTTGTAAAAGACGGAAAGGTCAATTTACGTATGGATTATACCGTTACGGAAGCTTCCGGTGCCGTGGTCTTGGAGCGATCGGGATATACCATAAAAAGCGGTGACCCCTTTGAAATGAAGACCGTTCCCGTTGCTTGCAGTTTTAATTTGGGAGAAGCCGACAATCCAAACTTCGATTCACAAGCCTCCTTACGATTGACAGCGGAAATTACGGATATGAATAGCGATGCCAAAGTAACGGTGTCCGCCAAGTTATACGTTATCGAGTAGCTGGTAATACGGAACAAATGGGACCGGAAAAGGAGCCATTAAATTGAAACGGCCCATAAATGAGATCAATAAACAGTGCAATGGATATGAAAAAAATCGAACATTCCCTTTTTAGTTTCGAGGTTCCCGAGGGGTTCGACCAGCAACTGCTTTCGGAAACCATTGCCCTTGTGCGAAGTTCGAACATTCCATATAAGGTACAGCCACCTTTTGTACGTTGGAATCTTGAAGAACTCGAAGATCTGGACCGCGACGAAATCACCGGGAATACCTTGGCCGAGAAAGTGGTACATTACTATTTGGCAGAGGACAGCCAGGGCGATAGAAGCGAAGTACAAGAGCTATCGGTCAATGGATTTAGAACCCTTGGCCTATCGGCAAAGATCAGTTCCGTGGTACTGGAAAAGGAATACCACCTGCACTACCTATTTGCGGCGGTCCTTTTGGACGAGGTACACTTTATCTCTTTCTTAGGGGTACATGAAATTACCGCGGACGGAACGATGCAGGATTGGATGATGGAAGTGCTATATTCGTTGGAAGTTCTGGGCGATACCCAACTTCGGGCAAAGGCCCTGTCGGATTACGACAAAAGATTGAATCGGTTGTTAGGCGACCGTCCACAGAAAAAAGAAGCACCCAAAGAGGCGGAACGCCCCACCGATATTGCAATACCAAAAAATGGAACCGAATATTTTTCCGTAGGTGATTTTTCCTTCGAGTTCGTCCCGGAGGCTACCGAGATGCATATCACTACCTTTTCAAGGGAACTTTTGATTACCATAAAGGCAAAAACCAAAAAGGTAAAACAAGGCATTGCCGCAAAGGTATTGGACGACTATCCCGGCGATGGTGCAGTGACCATTACCATCCCTGCCGTAGGGATCCACAAGAATGGGGTGCCTACCGGAAGTCTGTTTTTTGAGGACGGCAAAACCAACGCCCCATTGTTTCTGAACGCTAAAATAGAAGGGTTCGATTATCGTATCGATCTCAACGGAACGCTGATTCTAAAGGAAGGCTGGGTGCTACTAGAAGGCGAAATGACCAAAAGCTATCACGATCATAGTTTTCCCATTAGACTATACAAAAAATTCGATGTGGAGGGGCTGGATTGGAAACACTATCGGTTTACCTCGATAGCGGAAACGCGGAGTGTAAATAAAGAGGACGTTCGCTTTTTACAGCTCAGAGATCCAAATTTGACCGTTTTTCCCGAGGAAATATTAGAATTTAAGAACCTGGAAGAGCTGATCATTGTTAATAAAATGCAAAATTGGGATGGCGAAAAATCACCTTTTTCGAATATCCCCGAGGATATCGGAAATTTGGACAAGCTCAAAAAACTACAGATCAATGGGGCCGCTATAAAAAAATTGCCGGAAGGTATCGGTGCCTTAAAAAACTTGGAGCAGCTATCGATCAACAATTGCCTGTTGCGGACCTTGCCCGATTCAGTTTGGCAGTTACCCAAACTGGCCTATATGTCGTTTTTCAAAAATGATATTGATCGCATACCTGAAAACATCGACCTTCCCTTGGTCGGTAACATCCTTCTTGACCATAATAAGTTAACATCGGTACCCGCTTCCCTAGCACTGCAACCCAAACTAAGACGTGTGAATTTAGAGCACAATCCGCTTGAGACGTTACCGGAAGCATTCAACGCCATATCGGAAGTGACCCTTTCCATGGAGGATAAAAAACGGTTGCTCGATTACGAATACAAAGGAGCCGACGGCAAAGGAACCGTAGCCTGGGACGATACCATATACTGGTCCGAAAACGATGCGTCCTTGTTACCACGAATAGATGCCGTATTGACGGAAAACGACCTAGAGGAATATAAAGTCGCCCTAAGGGCTATCGTGAAAAAAAGTATCGGCTTTAGGCATGTTGCCGAAGAAACCTACGAGAAGGTAGGGAACCATCGTTTCGGCGGTATGCCCGATTTGCCCAAAAGTATGCCCTACCCACGTTTTGGTGAAAATTGGAGAGAAGATAAGGATGACTATGTATATGAATTTATAGCACAGATCAATTGTGGGGAAATAGCGCATTTACAGGAATACCTTCCCAGAACGGGGACCTTGTTCTTCTTTTTGGAAACGATACACAGTATTTATGGGGGCAGGAATGCCCCAGCCAAGGTGGTTCATGTTCAAAATAACGATGAACTGGCGTCGGGGAAGCGGTTTCAGTTTACCGAGGACGATTACTCCGAAATGGTCGATGGGGGATACCAAGGGTATACCGTTTCCGCCGAAAAAATGAATAGCGCACCTTCATTTTATGCTAGCCACGTAAACGAACATCTTTTTAGAAGGGGAGCCGAAAAGCTAAAGGAGGACGACGATTTGTTGGAAAGTCTGTACGACACCTTTGAAGCCCCTATAAACGGCAAGGACCAATACGAGTACGAGGTGAACGGGCACGGGTTTACACAACATGAAGCTCCCGAATTACAGGCCTCGTTGGTGCTGAAAGGAAATCCGGAGGATTGGATGGTACTGCTTACGGTAACCTCCGCTGGCGATATGCAATGGAGCGATGCCGGTGACCTCTTTTTTGTAATTCACAAAAGCGATTTGGCAAAAGGCGACTTTAGCAACATATTTGTAACGGTAGAAAGCAGTTAAACCAAAAAATGATGGTAGAAAAACAAAAACGACATACTCAGATTGTAACTTTATTGGTGATTTTGACCATCATCGGTATCGCCTTGTTGGTCTTGGCAGGAATCGATTATCGGAAAACCAATGCTCGTGAGCACGCGGCTGCTACAGCCAAAAAGGAAGCGATTAAAAGTCTGTATTGGCACGTGAAATTCGAGTACGAACAACTCCAGAACCTGATACCGTGGTGGAACGAAAGTGTTGCCAAACTCACTTTAAACCATACCCGTGATACGGTAGAACACCAGCCATATACGGTAGCGGAGTTCCAACAATACCACCAAGGACTTATCGGTACCATTGAGTCCGTCAAGAAAAATGATATTGGGCTTATTGACCATGAATTGGGCGCGTTGCGGAATATGTTTTCAAAAGAGTATGAGGTGAAGACCTTAATGCCGTTTTTTAAACTTCGGCGAAGATGGTTGGAGAATGAAGGGCAACTCGATCGGTTGTATTACGATATCGTTACCAACACGGAAAGAACCGATTCGGTAGTATTCCGTGGTAGTCGGGGATACCGCATTTTTAAACCCTATTTTGAACAACTGGAGAAGATGGACAGAACGCTGTACGAGCTGATGGCATATAAGTACCAAGAGGCCATACAGTTATTGATGCACACCTATCCCGAATTTGTTCCGGAAGCAAAACGGATACTCTTTGGTAACCAATCCTATGCCGTTGTAACGGCGTATCATGCCTGGAAACAGGACAGTATTGCACCGGGAAACGACATGAAATTCCTTCCGCCCCAAAAGGAGGGCGATACGTTGACCGTCCTAAGCAAGATCTATCGAAACGGAAATAAGGCCCTTGTGGTAGCTTATACCGAAGGTGATATCCATCCCTACACCGATGAACAGCGGATGGCGTTTGTCGATCGTTTGGACACCGCCACCCCAAAACTGAAAAATGAAGAAAAAAGATACTACTGTGTGTGGTCCGAAGACGGGCAATACTATGCCACCGGAACGAACAAAAAGTTATATCCGCATGTGTTGGAAGGAGATGACCGAGAGGTAATGGGATTTTATGATGACGAACTGAAACGGTATTACGTTACGGGGGAGTATGATGCGTTTAAGGCATATTATCCGGGATACCAAAATGAAATGGAATAACTTTTTAGAACCATTCCCAATATGGGCCTTCCGGAAAATTTACTGAACACCATCATACAGGACAATAAAACACGTTCCCTGCTGGGGCATTCCAGTTTTGGTGATCTGTTTTTCTCGGAACCCGATGGTTATGGGGGCACGTTATTTTCGGTGTTAAAAATAAGCACCCGAAAGGAGGTCCCCGTTTCTCCGGACCATATGGGGCTTTTTCGGTTTGAGGTAATACACATCACCGACAAAAAATCGGTAATGGGGCATTATATAAAGGCTAGGCTGAACACACCGTTCAAATTGTTGCGATCGCCCGATTTTGCCAAAAAGTACGATGCCATAGCAACGCGGAACGGGCTAAGGGAGCGGCTTAAAAATAAATTGGGAAAATTGGGGCCTAACGAGGTATTTGCACACTCCTATACCTTCTACAACACTAAGGAACCCATGCATGCTACAGTACTGCAAAATGAGGTCTATTGGGAGAAAATATTGGAACACCTTCACCGATTTCCTAGAGCGTACTATAGCGATATTTATGATTTGGCCGGCAAGGATACCTATGGTCCCTTGGTCGAAAAAAAGTATTACGGTCACGGGTTCGACATTCCCGACCAACTTTTCAACTGTATCAACCTAAAAGTACTGGCCATTTGGAACCATACGGCAAAACAATTGGATGATCGTTTGCTACAGCTCAAAAATTTGAACGCCCTTGCCTTGAGAAATTTGAACGGCCTTCCCCAAAATACCATGGATCACATTCAGGAGCTGCCCTATTTGGTAGCGCTGGAACTGACCAATACCGATACCTTTTCAAGAACGGTATTGCAACGGATTCCTTTAGGTATCGAAAAGCTGAAAAACCTGAGATACTTCGACTTTAGCGGTCATCCGTTTGAAAACTGGGACCAGGTGGTGCAACTTGTCAATATCAGGCGACTGTCCCTGGTAAATTGCGGACTTACGACCATTGCGGCAACTATCCATCAACTGGAACATTTGGAAGAACTGTATTTGAACGCCAATAAAATCCAAGAACTACCGACCGGCCTAAAACGGCTTAAAAATTTAAAAACTTTGCGTTTGGACGGAAATCCCTTGTCCGAACTACCCGAATGGATCGGAGAAATGGAAAGTCTAGAAGTGTTGGAGCTTACCCAAACGGGTCTGACCAGTTTGCCCGACACCATAGTCCGATTGAAAAATCTTAAGACACTCAAACTCAAAAAAAATCCTTTTCAACTGCTACCGAAATGCCTGCTCCAATTCCCCAAAAGGGTGGTGGAGATTGAACTTCGGAACGCGGCCCTGTACGATGCAAAAGCAAAGGCCAAAATGGCTACTTACCCGAAAGGCGATTGTGCCTTTGAAACCGATTTTAATCTGAAACTGATGGTCATCAATGAGCTTATGTATGTTGACGAGGTGCTGCTGCCCAAGTTCGATATTTGGAAATTTGCAAAAAACCATCCCGACCGCAACATCGATATTGAAAAAGAAGGCTATGAACGCATTCCCGAAGCGGAGGCCTATTTCAGAAAATTAAAAATACCGATGGATCTGCTGATCGATATCAAGGAATTGAAATCCGACGGTGGAGATGCTATTTATCGCCAGATCATTCCTTTTTGGGACGGGGAAGACCGTCAGTTCGATGTCGGTTCCATTTCCGATATCAAATACCTGCCTAATTTAAAAGCAACGAACGATATGAATTTCCCCAAACACTTGATCTCCGAATTGCGCAAGCTGAAGATAAAGGTATCCCGTTATTGATGAATAACGGAATCCAGTGAGAGGGAAACATCATGGTAATCGTTTCTTTGTTACGGAAATCGCATGTGTAAGCGGGTCCATGTGAGGGTCCCAAAACCAAAAATCAAAAACGATGGATTATCAAGTTGAAACCATATTGACCAAGAGTAGAAAAGTAAGCAAGATGAAAACGATAGTGTGGTTTTTGATGGTCAACGTACTCCTTTTTAATTGTAAAGGTCAAGAAGCGAAAGTATTAACGGGAAACCTATCGGAAGGAGCAAAGGAAGTATCAAAAAATGAGGTAACGGTTGCTGGGGATACCATAAAACGAACGCAATTTGTGCTCCGGAAAGTCACCGGTTGGGATGCCAAAAAACAACAGCTGACCAAATATGTTAGCAACGAAGAATCCGAATTCCTTTCCTTTGTTTGTAATGATCGCTATGGTGTTTTGGAGTATGCCGATGCCACAAAAGAGTGGCCACAAAATGCCTACTACATTTTTGATCGGCCAACGGAATTGACAAATGAGATACAGCTTGATCTTTCCAGTGCGCTGTATACCATTACCGAAGCACGGTACGAGATGGACATGTCCTACTTCAGTAACCTGGTCGGGCAGTACTTATGTATTGGTGAACGTGCCGATGGTGGAGAGCTCGTGACCATTATCGATATTGAGAAAAACGTTTTGATCGCCAAACTTGCGACCACCGCGGAAGGCCTGCTCTCTTTTGACGGTACCGTGGCCACCTTTTGGGAATATTCGGAAAAAGAACTCGATAAAGACACCATTTGCCCCGAACATAGGAACACGGAATTTTATGCCAACTATGTTCCAACGGAGCAAATACGGTTCAATGTAAAAACCGGCAAAAGAACGGAAACCGGCACCTACGGTTGCGGTTTCATGGAATAGGCGTCCTTGGAGTTCATACAAAGTTTATGGCCAAACTTTTAATGGGTAATTTAAAACTAGAAATGGTATAAGGAGGCCCAGAGTACGTTTTGCCTTTGGCTGGGAATAGTTTCTTCCGTACGGTCGGTGCGAAAAATGCATTTCACTGAAAAGAGGGGTATGCAAAAAAGATGGGGACATTATTTTTAGAACGCTGAAAGTATCCGATGTCAAATAAGCAAAAAATGGGGAATGATCCCAAAATTAGATAACGAAATATGAAATGGTATGCGTAATGGAGCGTTCCCCACCATTGCGGATAAAAAATAACGGATGGAAACAGCACTTGAACGTAAAGATCATGCGACGAACAAAAGCCCAACTTATAGGAGTTATCTACAAGGCCTTTGAGGGAGTGACCCTTGAGGAGGGTATTGGCCTTTGGGAAGGGTATGCATTGGACGAGCGTTTGGAAAATACGAAGGAGTACTACCGTCTAAAGGGTAAGGACGAGCGTGAAGACTGGCAAAAAATCCCCATTTTGGACCTATATTATTGCAGTAGTTCCATATCCTTTTTGGATGCCAAGGGCATGCGTTTCCATTTAGGGCTGTACCTCCTGTTCGCATTGGAGGTATTTTGGGAAGAGGAGGAAGCTTTGCACGAAAACGAGGACTTCGATCTTTCACCACCGGAAGTGCAGTTCGCATTGACGTATAATTTAGAATCGGATTTTTCCCGTGAGCGATTTTCATTGTTGAACAAGGCGCAAATGAAAAGCGTGGTGTACTTTTTGGAGTATGCTTTGGGAGAACGGAAATCCCATTTTAGAGCACACGGAATCACTCAAAAACCATCCTTCGACAAACGCTATAAGGAGTTGGAAAATGCCATTGCCTTCTGGAAAGTAAAGGCGTTGGTAGGATAAAATAGGAATACCATTTTAATTTTGAAATGGTATGTATGGAAATTGAATTGTTTTTTAGGTATTCAAGGCGAAAAACCTAAGTATAGCCTTAGCTACCGTTAGGTCCCTAGTCAAGCTGGGGACAGGCTTTTTAACGAAGAATAACGAAAAAAACCATTTATTAGTGCTATTTCAAAATTAAACTGGTAGAACCTTATGATTGCAAAAGAACAAGTAACGGCCCTCCTCAAAAACAAAAGGAAGTTAGATTTCAAAAAAGAAACCTTTTCCAGTTTTTCAAAACCCTATCAAATTTTGGGGAAACTCATTGTGGCCCATCTTCCAGAGTATCGGGATACAAAGCCGATATTGACGTACTACAAGGAGGCCTTCGGTAAGGATTTAAAAACCAATCCATGGGACGGTAAGGAGGGACTTCGGTTGGCGCAACTGATCTACGGGGATCTGCGCGCACCTTATATTTCAAAAATTTGGACGTTGTTCATGCAGCTGCCCTATCAATCGGGCTATAATAGACGACCGTTCCGTATGACGGCCAACACCAAGCACATCAATTTGGTATTAAAGCAACTACGTGTCCTTTGCAACACCAGTTGTTACGGTTTTGCCGATTGCTCCTTTACCGAACAGGCGCAGCTTTCAGGATACTTTCAAAACATGGGCAATGCCTATCTTTTTGGCGTGGTGCTGTCGGAGGGAAACCAAGAACTGTTAGGGGCCGTTACCGATATTGTCAATGGCGAGGATGAGGTAGGGGTCGTCTCCAGGGACATTATAAAGGCCCTGTTGCTGACCGATAAAAAAGAAAACTGGCAGCTGGTAGAAAAGTTATTGTTGGCCGCCCAGCGGCAGGAGGGGCTGCGGCAGACCATTTTGGAATCTTTGGATGAGACCAGCATTGGTGCCCTGCGGTATTTGATCGATACGGTGCTCGAACACGACCTGTCCCGTTTTAGCAGTGTGGTAAGGGCCGTGGATACTTGGTTCGGTTTTGGATGGGACGCACCAAAAAAAGCGACCATCAAAAGAACATTGGAACTCGCCGCAACCTTTATGGACGCACCGGAAAAGGTAGACGAAACCCTTAAAGGAAAGGACCATTTGGCAAGTTATGTGGCGTTATGGGCGACCGGCATAAAGGATGTGACCCTAGCAAATACCAAAGCCTTTGAGCTAGTGTTCGATAACCATACGCCCAAAACGAAAAAGCTTTTGGCACTTTTCTTTGTTTACGAGACCGTGCGGACCAAACATGAACTCACTCCCTATATGTTGGAACATTGGGGCAAGGATGTGGAGCTGGATTACTGGATGTTGCGCAATGCGCCCGCCTTGGATTGGACCAACGATTTCTTTTTGAAGGTAAAGGAAACCGCGGATGCGTTACCAACGGAGGGCAAGCGTTTTGGCGGTACCGTTTTTGAATGGAAGCAGTACGACATTACCCCTTTCTATTTTTATGACTATCTGATCCGTTATGCCAAGGAAGAACAAATGATACTATTGGCACAAGATTTGGCCAAGCTGCCGAACCATGCACGGGAAGCGTTCATCAGAAAAATATTTCCCAAGCATTATACCTATTCGTTGAACAGTGGCCGTTATCAAAACAAAAAACAGGAATCGCCCCGATTGACCTTGAAAAAAGATGCTTGGCAACGCGTTTTGTTACGGCAAGCGGCCACCGACCGGAACCTTTCCGTAATGGCGACCGGTTTAAAAGGGTTCGGTCATATGGATCTGGAAAAGGAGGAGTTGGAAATTTTGGAGGGACTGCTCTCCCGAAAAGGGAAAGACCTTCGAAAGCATACCATACAATTGTTGGTAAAACAACCCGAGGAGAAGTTGAAGGCGAGCACCTTAAATTTGGTAGCCTCCAACAAAGTGGAGCAACGATTGGCCGGACTCGAAATTTTGACGGTACTCGATGGGGAAAATAAGTACCCCGAGTTTGTGGCGACCCAGGTGGAAGCCTATCAACAACGAAAAAGTCTCGGTAAAAACGAATCGGTCTTTTTGGCCAAATTTTCAAAAGCACCTACCAGCGATTATACCTTTTCCAACGGTTTTGGGGTGATCGACTATTCCAAGATCACACCTTTGATTACGCCACAAGCCAGGTTCAAAGAGAAAAAAGGACTGTTAGGCTTCTTGAAGCCGGAATCAAAATTCCGTATCAAGGGAATAGTGGACGAGAAAAAGACCGTCACCGAAATCAACAAATTGATTGCCCTTTTCGAAGAAAATCGAAATTACGAATACCGGTACGAGGGCTACCAAGGCGCCGTAGAAACCGTCTTGCTGGGCAATGTGTTTCGTGCCAAGTCCCGTGATCGAAAGGATTTTAGCGCGGAGCAGTATCTAAACGACCTGCCGTTGGCCGATGTTTGGAAAAAATGGTACGCCCAAAGCAAACTGAACGATTTTGAGGTATTCTACGCCCTGTTTTTTTTGAACGCCTACCGGGATCCTTTTGCCCGTTACAGCGAAATGACCGATTTTATCAAGTCCTACTATCCGGATTTGGATGGCTTACAGATCGATAGTGCCGGAAATTACAACAGCATCAACCGAAAGGTCGGCGCAATTTTGGCCGCCCTGAACAATGTGCACCGCGACGTGATAACATTGATCCATTTTAAGCTGGATATTCTGGAGGATATGATTGCCAATTGTCCGGAAACATTTAAGGGCAGACATTTAAAAACACCAAAGTACCACTACCAACAAGGGCTGATATGGACGCAAATGATACTGGAGGCCGGTTTTTGGATCGCGGACCACGAAATTGATATGCTGGCCGAAAAAAACAGCGATATCCTAAAGCGATATTATGATCTTCAGCAGTATCTTTTTGTCCAGCGGCTCGGATTTCCAAAAAAAGTTACCGATGTAAAAGCGGTGACCCAGGCAAAAAAAGAAGACCGGCAGCTAAAGCCTCCACAGCTGCATATACTGCTGACCCTTTTTCAAAAAGGCCTATTACCGGAGGAGAACCTGCTTTTTCAGGCATTTTACCATCCCGATCTATTGCGGTTGCTCGATGGGGGCATTAGATACAACACCAGACGCTATAAAGAGTATGACATAACGGCCACCGGTATGCCGCCGTTAAAGACGAATATGCTCAAGGTAGAGGTAGAACGGGGCGACCTGCCTACCGAAGCCTCCGAGTACATTGGTAGTTTTGTAAACGTACAAGGGGTACGCTATGTATTTGAAGTATTGGAACGCTTGGGCAAGGAGAACCTGGATCGCGGATACAGCTATGACCGATATAGTAAAAAAGCCAATTTCAGTACGATTTTGAGCATCAGCGAACCCTCCGAAACGGATACCTACGAAGTATTTGCGGAAGGGGTCAAAAATGCCAAGATCACGAAAAAAAGACTCATGGAGTTGGCCTGTTATGCCACGCAATGGGCGGAATGGATCGGCCGTTATCTTAAGATTGACGATTTGGAGCATGCCGTATGGTGGTTTCATGCCCATGCCGCCGATCATTATATGAGCGCACAAAAAGAAACGACCATCGCAAGATATTCCAATATCGAAAAAAACGACTTCGCCAAGGGCGCCATTGATATCGATTGGTTCAATCGGGTGTATGCCAGTTTGGGAAAAAGCAATTGGAAGCTATTGCACGATGCCGCCAAATACATTTCACAGGGCAATGGCCACCGCCGCGTAAAACTGTATTCCGGTGTAATGCTGGGAGAAGTGAAAATTACCGCCACGCTTAAAAAAATAAACGAAAAACGGGACAAGGATTATTTACGCGCCTTGGGACTAATACCCTTGAGCAAGACGAATGCGGAAAAGGACCTTTTGAACCGTTATAACCTTATTCAAAACTATATTAAGGAAAGCAAACAGTTCGGGGCGCAACGACAAGAGAGCGAGCGAAACGCCGCCGAAATCGCCTTGGACAACCTTTCCAGGAATGCCGGTTTTGAGGACCGTATTCGTTTCGGTTGGGCAATGGAAGGCAAGGCCACCGAAAAAATTATGGAAAACGATACCGTCACCTTCGACGATGTTACCGTAAAACTGGTCGTTGACGATATGGGCAAGGCCGAGATCAAGGTGTTTAAAGGGGAGAAAACACAAAAGACCATTCCTGCCAAGTACAAAAAGGATAAAAAGATCGCACTTTTAAAAGAAGGTAAAAGTTATTTGGCCAAACAGTATTCCCGTACCCGAAATTCCTTAGCGCATGCGATGGTCCGTGAAGATGCCTTCCGACCCGAGGAACTTGAAAAGATCATGCGCCATCCGGTAGTAAAGGCCATGCTGGGGAAACTGGTGCTCTTTAACCCCGAGACCAAAGCGTCCGGATTTTATCGGGAAGGCCATTTGGTCGATGCCGATGGTGTACAACATTCCCTAAAATCTTCGGACGGTCTGGTTATCGCCCATGCTTCACATTTGTACGATGCCGTACAATGGGATCTGTATCAAAAGTACCTTTTCGAAAACCGCATCGTACAGCCCTTTAAACAAGTGTTTCGTGAGCTCTATGTGATTACCGACGATGAACGCGAGCGTAGTTTTCGTTCCGAAAGATACCAAGGCCATCAGATACAGCCCAAAAAAACAGTGGCCTTGTTGCGCACTAGGGGGTGGACGGTCAACCGCGACGAGGGACTTCAAAAAGTATTTCACAGGCATGGTTTTATGGCCACCATGTATGCCATGGCCGATTGGTTCTCACCGGCCGATGTGGAAGCGCCGACCTTGGAATATGTCTGTTTCCATTCCCTAAAGGATTACAAGCCACTTCCAATGGCGGAGATACCTCCGGTAGTGTTCAGCGAGGTCATGCGCGACGTAGACCTAGTGGTCAGTGTGGCCCATGTAGGGGGCGTCGATCCCGAAGCGAGCCATAGTACCATGGAAATGCGGGGCGTGTTGGCCAGGGAATCCGCGCGCTTGTTCAAGCTCGACAATGTAACGGTAAAGCAAAGACACCTTGTCATCACCGGAAAACTGGGGGAATACAACATTCACCTGGGAAGTGCCAACGTGAGTATGCGGGGCTTGGCCCTAAATATTGTTCCGGTACATAGTCAGCATCGGGGCCGCATGTTCCTTCCCTTCGTAGATGACGACCCCAAAACGGCCGAATTGATCTCAAAAATGAAATTATTGGCCGAAGACCATAAAATTCAAGATCCTACCGTTTTAGGGCAAATCCATAAACAGTAATACGATGACAAAGGCGTTGAACGGCTATTACGAACAGATCGACCCAGTAGGTTTTTACGAATATTTTAATTTCGGTGAAAAACCAAGCCCCTTTAAAAACGCTTCATGGCGAATAAACCGATCGATAAAAAGAAATGATTGGCATTTTTTGACCTATCCAAGTCTTTTGAAAATGATGAGCGTTAAATGTGGTCGACCTGGTGTAAAAAGGCATTTTTGTATGGGAGTTCAATACACCTCTAAAAAACACAATTTACTTTGAACCAACTATGAACGAATTGACTATAGGCTTCAAACGTCTCGGAAAAAGAAAGATAAAACAACTTCATATCACCTTTGCCGTTAAACCGGAAACCCTTAAAGCGTTGGTGATGGCCTGTGTACGCCATGAAGTAAAAAAGTATAATGAAAAACGGGAAGGTGTTTCCATACTTCCCTTTTTAGGTCCGGCCGAAATTGAAGCGCAAGGACAAACAGGAAAGATTGCTTTTGGCGATAGCCCGAACAACACCTTGGCAGTGGAAAAAGAAGCGATCGAAAATGCGTTGATCGCTTTTAAAGATGGACTCTATCTAGTTTTTATCGATGATGAGGAAATCACCGATCTGGATGCGCCGATACGGTTGTCGGAACAGAGTGTCGTAAGTTTTATCCGGATGACTTTTTTATCCGGGACGTACTGGTAGTTACAAGAATACATTGGAGCAAAAACAACAAAAATGAAGAAAGAAATAGAAATCATGTTACTTTCCAGGGGAAAGCGACCGTTGACCAGAAAAGACCTTAAGGGGTTTTCCAGGGAATACCGCTTGTTGGGCAGGATGTTGTTTTTCGATTTGCCCGAAAACCTAAAAAAACGATCCAATGTTGAGGTGTATCAAGAACTCTTCGGGAATGACCTACGCCACGATCCCTGGTCGGGCGAAGAAGGACAAAAGCTGGGTACTTTGGTCTATGGCGCCGTGCGCATGCCCTACATCCAAAAACTCTGGAACGACCTAGATGATGAAATTTATCAAAGAAACGAAAACAACAAGCCCTTTAGGAGTGCTGTTACTGCGGGACATCTGGACTATAAACTCACCATTTTTTGCCTGTTGGCAATGTCGTATTCCAAGGGGTTTTCCGATATGTCCATGAAGGAACAGGCACAACTGTGCGGTTATACCAACGATGTGGTCATGGGCTATTTCTTTGGAACCGTACTACAACAGGGCCATACCGAATTGCAGGAAACCCTGATCAACATCGTAAAAGGATCAGACCCGATCGGCAAAACGGCACAACAGCACCTAAGGGGATTGTTGCGAAGCGGAAACGTAACAAATTGGGAACTGGTAAAAGAGCTGTTGCTAGGAGCAGCAGAAAAGGATTCGGTGCATCAGGTTGTTTTGAACGAGTTGGAACGTTCGCCGATAATGGTACTCCAATATTTTATCGAAGCCATTATCGACCACCGACTGACCGAGCGGCCATCGGTGGTGAAAACGGTCGATTCCTGGTTTGGTTTCGACAAGGGAACGTCCAAAAGAGAGACTGTCGACGCTTTTTTAAACCATGCTTCCGAGTTCCTGAAGCATACCGAAAAAAGGGACGCCGCCCTATTGCAAGATGATGATATGGCGGCCTATGTGGCCCTATGGGTCATGGCCGTCAATGATGTGGGCTTGGCACACCAAAACGTGCTTAAAATGGTATCCGATGCTACCCTTTCAAAATCAAGGAAACGGTTGGCCCTTTCCTTTGCCTCCGATACCGAGGTGAAAATGGACGGGTTGGTCCCTTATTTGGAAAAGAACTGGGGCGAGGATGTGGAATTGGATTATTGGATACTTAAAAATGCGGCCTTCGTTCCCTTGCCGGATGGACTATTGCTACGGATAAAAGAAACGGCGGATGCCTTACTTCAAGAAAATCGGGAACCCGTGGATACAAAAGTTCCCATTGTGGCCTCCTTTTACGAATATCTGATTACCGCCGCAGCAGGGGAACAGTTCCTGTTGGTAGCGAACGATTTGGCTTTGATTCCGCCGGAACAACGAAGTTTTTTGATGAAACGCCTGTTTCCCGACTTCTACAGTAGCACTTGGGCCGTACCGGAAGGATATCGATTTCTTAGCCAACATAATAGGCATAAGGGGTTGCACCTTGATGAAAACAAATGGCAGCGTTCGGTTTTGCACCGGGCGTTGGCGGACACGGAAGAAGATGTAGTGGCTACGGCCTTGCTCGCTTTGTTCCATTCCCAGTTGAATGAGGAGGATACCGACGTGTTGGCCCGTTTGTTGGAAAGTAACGATGCCGAAATAAGGCTGTTCGCCCTTACCATCATTCTAAAACAGGACGATGGTAAGTTGACGAACATGTTGGAAAAAGACCTTTATAGTACTATACCGGCGCGACGGTTGGGTGCATTGGAGCTATTGGGCATTTTAAAGCAAAAGGAACGTTGCCTTGAATTTGTGGATAGGGAAGCCAATGCCTACTTAAAGCGGAAAAAAATACCGGTGGACGAAATCCTTTTGATGGACAGTGTACTCGACAGTACCGATGATGAGAGCGCCCCATATTTGGAACTGGACGAACAAGAGCTACAAAAAGTAATGGATCTGTTTACCCGAAGGGGCAATACATTGTATCAATTGGCCATGTTGTCCCTTTTAAAACAGTCCGAAAGCAATCAGGGGAAAGCGCTCCGGTTTCTAATGCGATCTAAAAACAGGGACCAACGGATCGCCGGATTGGGGCTGGCCGACCAATTGGTGAAACAAAACAAATGCGCGGCCGTTATAAAAGAGGAAATTACGCGGTTCCGAAAACGAAAGACAATGACCATGAACGAAAAAGTGGTGTTGACCAAGTTTCCGAAGTAACGGACATTTCCCTGTTTTAGGGGATACTGGCATATACGAGCTGCGTTACCTTTGAACGAGACCAATGGCATTGATGTGTTCGTACAATGAAAAAAATGTTCCTTAAAAAGCCGCTTTCAAAATTACTGCTCTTGACCATGATCCTTTTGGTACTATGGGTGGTGTTGTTTGCAGACGTCACCGTACAGACACAGCTCGTCGCTGGTTTCGGGTATCTGGTTGGTCAAGTCATTATCGTCAGCTGTTCCGCCTTGGTGGTGATCTGGTTCGATAAACGTAAAAAAGGGTAGTCCTTACATCGGTTAAAAATCCTAAAAGTTGTTCCATGTTAAAAATACCCGTAATGCAGGGAATCATAGACCGTAGGATCCTTATCAATTATACTGTGGATAAAGAAGTCTTGGAAACCTATTTGCCCGAGCCCTTTGTTCCAAAACTGGTCGGGGGTAAGGGTGTCGCCGGTATTTGTTTGATCCGGTTAAAAGGAATACGGCCCAAGGGATTACCAGAGCAACTCGGGATAGCATCGGAAAATGGTGCCCATAGGATCGCCGTGGAGTGGACGGAGAATGGCAAACGTAGGGAAGGGGTCTACATCCCTAGAAGGGATACTTCCTCAAAACTGAACGCTTGGGCAGGGGGCTCTCTTTTTCCGGGAGTACATCATTTGGCTGATTTCTCGGTATCTGAAAAAGACGGGAAGTATGAAGTCGCTTTTAAGAGCGATGACGAAACTTCGTTATCCATAAAGGCCAAGGAGACCAACTACTGGAATACCCAAAGTGTTTTTGAAAATTTGGAATGCCTTTCCGATTTTTTTGAGAACGGTTCCGTTGGATATTCACCGAACAAGGACCACTTTGATGGTCTGGAGTTAAAGGCCCATAACTGGAAGGTGTCGCTTTTGGAAGTAACAGCGGTGTATTCCAGTTTTTTTGAGGACCAAGCTATCTTTCCAAAAGGTTCCGTAACCTTTGACAACGCCCTATTGATGAAGGACATTGACCATGAATGGATCGGTTTGGGAAAAAAATACCAATAGCACATGACGGGGCCGTAATGTGTTATAAAACCGTTTGTAAATGTTTTGAAACCAAGTGAACAAATCCAATTACGATGAAAAACCTGAAAACAACACTGGGTATTATAGGATTGTGCTACTTCATCTTCGGGCTGGTAATGACTATCGGGATGTTTTTAGGACAATGGTATCCTACCTTATTGTATTTCTATGCCATCGGCATCGGTATCCTCTTTTTGGTAGGTAACGGTTTCACACAACGGCTACCGTATGCTACTTTTTGGCAGTTCCTCATAGGGGTCTCACCGATTATAGCATTCTGCGGCTATCTGTATATAAACGAACCATCGGAGGACGTTTTTATCGTTCCACAGGATTATCGGGGAAACATAACGGTCATTTATGGGCAAAAAGAAGGAGCTGAAAAAGAATTTGAAGGGAGCAAACGCATCTACCGGATACCTAAGGGCGGTGTTTTAAAAACGCAATTTCGGGTAAAGGGGAATGCCACCAGTTTGGGAACCTATTATTATGAGGATGACGAAAAAAGACGAACACCTTTGAAAACGTATACCAGTACGGGACCCCTTCCCGATAGCACTGCAATCTATGTGCGTCGGATGATTACGGGAATCAGCACCGACGCCACTGGGTATACCTACCGTTTTCATAAGGCCTTTATAGGTCGGCAAAATGAAGTCCCGTAAGACGGGTGCCACGAAATGTTCCCTTTGGAATACCGCCTTTTGGCTACGGAAGAACCCTGTTTTTGGGGATGTTCCAAGACATTGCAACCATTATTTTTGAAGTATGGTCCAGTTGAAACAACTAGTGCTTTTTGCAAAAAAGTCCCTTTTTATAGGTGTAACGGTATGTCTGCTCGGTTCGTGCAAAACGGCAAAGGATACGGTAGTTGCCATAGCGCATTAAAACCAACTGTTGTCGGACCTATCGTAAATGTAATATGATGAAGTACGTTCTAATACCATATATCGCTTTGGGCCTAGTATTGTCACTGACAATAGGGGTCGAGTATACCTGTGTGGGAGATGAGCTATTGCCCAAATACTACGGTAGCCCGTTTGTATTCAAGCAAAAGTCATTGGTCACTTCTATGGAATACTACTATAGCGTTTCGGGAATTGTTCTGAACGTATTGGTATGGAGCATTCCCCTGTTTGCAATACACCGTTATACCCAACATCTTAATGCAAAAAAAGCATGGTGGATCGGTTATCGTATCGTTGTGGTACTGCTGCTGGCCTTTACGACCCTGAACATTATGATAACTTCGGTAGTTGTTGGCCCCGGTTTTCAAAAGGGATGGAATTATTGGTATATCGATATGGAAGAAAACGCCAAAGCCTATCAAATGCAATGCGAGGGCGAGTGGTCGTTTTTTGCGGAATAGTGGAATGATCCGCGAATCTGGTTTTATCATTTTATTGACCGTCCAAGATACTATCGGAACATCCATCTTTAAAAATGTCTTGGAAAACACGATAGTTCCGATGGTTTGAATCCAAATTAGGTCTTCGCAATGGCAATTTAGGACCAAAAAAAGCCGTTCTAATTGTTAGTGCCAATTCAAAGTTAAAACGACTCAGGACATCGGTTTGCCAAACATTCGTAAAACCCGGTGCCCATCACAATAGAAAAGTATGTTGTTCAAAAAGAAACCGAAACTGCCGATAACGGCGGAAGATCAGATTTGGGTGGAAGAATCCCTCTCTTTTTTAAAAGAGCGCCTGGGCGAAACATCCCTTTTGGAAATACCGACCGTAGTGCTTTCCGCCGACTTTTTCCCTAGGGAATTTGACGGTACGGAAGCCGATGCGCAGCATATTCTTCAACAGTGTATGGCATTGATGGACATTCCGGAAGGAAAAGTACTTTTGGAATACTACTCCGAAGAAAATAGGTATTTGGACGATGGTACCCTTTTGAGCTCCTCGGCGGATATTTTTGGTAAGTCCGCCGGAGCTGCGGGCACCTATCAAAAACAAAAGGGGAAGGCCATTATCCGTATCGAACGGGGACAATTGAAACATACGGAAACGCTCGTTGCCACCATTGCCCATGAACTGTCCCATGAAAAACTGCTGGGAGAAGGTCGCATTATCCAGAACGACGAGTACCTGACGGACCTTACGGCCATTGTCTACGGGTTTGGGATTTTTATTGCAAATGCCAAATTTCAGTTTTCGGCCGGTGGGGATAATGGTTTTGGGTGGCAAATGAAAAGTCAGGGCTATTTGCCGGAACAGATCAGCGCTTACGCCATGGCAAGCTTATGCCTTAAAAAAAAGGAACAGGAGCACCCTTACCTAAACCAATTGGATAAGTCGGTTCGCAACTATTTTGAGCAAAGCTTAGCTTTTCTGCAATCCGGAGAGAACGAAAAAGACCCTTCGCTATTTTGGCAACGATCCCAACAAACTGCGGCGGAACAAACCTTGGAGCGTATCGGTGAAGCGAAGGAAGTAGCGCAAAAGGAAGTTTCCAAAGAAACGCGGGAACGGCTACAAAAGGAATTGGCCAGGGCATGCCTGGAGGTAGATCTCGATACCGCGGGAACATTATTGGCCCAAGGCGTTGATCCGAACTACGTGGGGTTGGGCGGATCGCCATTGTCCATGGCCGTAATGCGAAACAACATAACGCTTATCGAATTGTTACTGCGGTACGGCGCCGACCTAAATTTTTCCGATTCCGATAGCATGATGGACAAGTTCCCCTTAATGGTCGCCTGCAAGGACTCGAACCATGCGATGATGCAGTATTTGATCGATTTGGGTGCCTTGGTAAACGTTGTGAGCGGAAATGGCGAAAGTGTGCTGCAAGTTGCGGTCAATACCGGAAATACCGAAACGGTCGATTTTTTGCTCGAACGAGGTGCCCATATCGAAATTCGATCGGGCAGTTGGATGGGCCGTGGGGAAACCCCTATCTGTGCCGCAGTTTGGAACAACGATACGGAAATGGTCTCCTTTTTAGCAAAAAAAGGCGCAAAGACAAAACCGATACGAAAGTTAAAACGACATGAGATGCAACCTAAAATGGTGAAATTCTTGAAGTCGCGAAAATACCTCTGATACTATGGAACATGTAAAAGTTTTAGATCGGTCCGTACCGATTACGACCGCTGGTTACGACCTGGTGGTGGCCCCTTGCAACCAGACCTTGGCCGTTTCGGGTATCCATTCCGCGATACCTATGGTCATCTCGGAACACCGATACCTGCTGGGACAGCAACGAAAGATCAGGGATGAAAATCCGATAATCCAATCGGGCGACACTTTTGTTGTTGCCAATGAACGGCCACAGCTACCAGATCTGCTTTATGCGGTATTGGCCATGGCGTCGGAAGTGGAGCCCGAGAAACAGCTCGAACGTTTCTATACCAATCTTTTGGAGAAAGCCTTTATGTTGGGGGCAACAACGATCGGCATCCCTAGTTTGAGTACGGGTATTTTTGGATATCCAGAACGGCTGGTGGTCGATGTCGGGAAGCTAACCTTCTTAAAATTCAAACAGTTCGATCGCATCGGTATGCACTGTTATAACGATAGCTATTACAAACTGTTTTCGGAACAAATCGAGGTACAATAAAAGGGGAGGTGGCAGGAACGAAACCGGAAGGTATTGGAATGTTGTAGGTACAACGGAAAAAGAAAGTACCGTTAGTCCAAAAAGTCTAAATAAGTTCATTGATAGATACCATGGAACAAATAAAAATTTTAGTATTCGCATTGGTTTCGTTCCTCTCACAGGAGGACCATCCGATTGGCGCAAAATCGGCCGAAATCTATGTAAACAGGCAAACAAAACAGATTCGTCTGTACCAGTACGACCTGTATAGTCTGGAACAGTATCGGGACCGGGCCAAAACGGCCTTGGATACCCTCATGCGAACCACACAATTGGTACCCCAATTGTCCCCGATACGAATGACCTCTAAAACGTTTTATGAAGATGATGGTAAGTTGAACGCCATTCTGTACCTCGATTATAAGAACGATAAGGATTTGCGCAACATTTCAATATATGCCGATTCAATCGGAAATTGGAGTTATCCCTACTTGGAGGAGTATGGGTATTCGCTTAAAACAGGTAGCCGGGATGAGCGGTACGTTCGGTTCTCCCCCGAGGAAGACCTCCATTTTACCATGGAACGAAAAGAATACCTTTTTGAAGGAATGTATAGTTTATTGGAAGCGTACAAGCAACTACGGGCCGCTAGGTTTATCCCCATGCAAGAACGGTTTTCAGCAAAGGATTTTAAGAGAATACGAAATTTTATCTTTAAAAATGGGGACAGAAAAACGTTTCGAAATTTTGATAACCACAATCCCCATTATCGTTTTAGTGGTTTTGATGTGTATTTGGGTACCGGTGATCAGCGGGGCTTGCTGTTGGAGGATGAAGTACAGAAGAAAGCGTATATCGAATTGATCATACGGGCCGATCAAAACCACACGCTTTACCTTGGCTCCAAAGAAAGGGCGAATAGCGGTAACGGGCTATCGTTAGCGGAAGGAAATGTATACTGGCACAATAGCAACGGTGGCAACGAAGCGCATTTGATTACTATTTTGGAGGAGATAAAGACCCAGATGGACAAATAAGGGGAAATGAAAAAAACACTGCTCATAGTCTCCGTGGTGGTAGTCCTCCTTTTTGTCATGGTAAAGGCCTGCATTTCCGATATTAAAGAAAGGGTGTCCGACACCCTTAACAACAATGGTAGTTCCAAAACGGAAAAGGCGTTCTTCAAAAATCTTGATCTGTCCGATGGAAGTTATGCCTTTATTGTCGATAAGGACGGACCGCCGGTGTTGATAGACGATTCCCAAATATTATCGGACAATTTAGATAGGATAAAGACCGATGTCAGTTGGCTGAGTTACTTGCCCGGAGAGGGGGACGGCGCCAGCGGAATAAGGGTTTTTAAGGACGATAGGCTGGTGCATGCCAGGTTGGCGAGAAGTTTCAAAACATTCCAGGTCGGAAATTTGCGGGAATATGGACGCCCGGTAACGCTGAAATCCATTTATGTGCCGAAGGCCCGTTACCTCCAACAAAAAGATTCCTTGGAGAAAAGGTCCGATATTTTCATCTCCCGGGCCAGCGAAGTACCAAAGGATGCCTATGACTATCGGTTTACGCTACATTGTCCACCGATTTTAGTTTCGGAAAAAGACACTGTATTTGATGCTTTGGCATATGGGCAAGCCTTTGCGCAAAGGATCGCCAATGGGCTTTCCACCCTTGAAAGGCATAGTATGGGTACCAATGCCGCCAACAGCACACAACCCGAACCCTTGTTGGTGCTGAAAAAAGATGGGGCTACCCACTACCTCCGAAATGCGGAAACCAATAATACACTTCCCTTACGGGGCTATGTGTTGCATGGGTCCCAACTGGTATTTCGGTGCAACATGTCTTTTTATAATAAGATACGTTCCCATAATTTTACGCCCTATTTTCAACGGGAAGGGTTGTCCGAGGAAGAAATCAAGGATTTGATTCGGGAAAAAATAGGTCCCGACAATGCGTTCATCACCTTGGATGCTGTATATGCTTCCATGTTTTCGGAGCGCTTTAAGGTCGGGAAAGCACTACAGAATAAATACGATCTCCAGTATTTTGAGCTTTTAGGGGCCAAACAAAATAAGTAGGGAAATTTAGCTGTATTCCGTGATGGGAAACGCTCCGTTCATTGGTAATTTTGTTCCCAAGAAGTGGAAACGATAACGCTTGCCATTTGGACTTTGAAAGAGCTGAAAAAGAAACGATTTATGAGTGCGATTTCAAAGGTATACCATTTTTATTTGGGTGATTTTAAGGTAGAAATGGTATTTAAAAGGCATTAGGGCGTGTTAACACAAAATAGGTATCTTTGTTAAATGGAATTGACGGATACCCAATTTGAAACGATCAGCTCTCA
>CANMSB010000019.1 GCA_947500445.1 uncultured Flavobacteriaceae bacterium
AAACTCGACGTCATGTTCACGGCCTTTATCTATATCGCCCTGATTTTCGATGCAATTAGTGTTAACACGCCCTAGTTAAAAGCAAGGTAAAAATACATAAGATGAGGGGGGAACGTGCCATTTCGTAGTAGGTTATGCCAATGGCTGACTTTAAGTGGCAATTGGCATTAAACTATAATAATGTACGTATGTGTGCTACGATTTGGATGCTAGCGCCTTTATTTTTAGCGATATAGCGGGCGTTTATGGCGCCTGTTTTTTTCTGAAAATCGGGATTGTCCAACAATCTTTTCATAAGCTCACCGAAACCCCAACCATCGGTTACGGACAAGATACCTTTTTCGGCCACCAGCTCCTCGGCCTCTTTAAAACCTTTGTATTGTGGACCAATGATGACCGGGATACCAAAAACGGCAGGTTCCATGGTATTATGGAGCCCCGTTGCAAAACCGCCCCCGACATAGGCGATATCCGCATAACTATAAATTTTGGTCAGTAGGCCGATGGTGTCGATCAGCAACACCTCATAGTTGCCTATGGTCTCCGGATCCATTTTCGAGTACAGAACGGTTTTTTTGTTGAGGGAGCCGGCCAGTCCCAAAACCCTTTCGGGGGTAATGGTATGTGGGGCGAACACATATTTAAGCGATGACGACGGTGCGTGGTTGATGTAGTCGATCAAAATTGCTTCGTCTTCCGGCCAAGTGCTGCCCGCTACAAAACACTGCCGATCTTTTTTGAACGCGTCCATAAAATCAAGGCGTTGGTCACGTTCCAAAATTTCGCTTACCCGATCAAGGCGGGTGTCCCCGCTAACCGTAACCCGGTTGATTCCGGCTTTTACCAATAACTCTTGCGAATCCTTGTTCTGGACAAAAATATGGGAGAATTTTTTTAGGGCCGATCGCATGAATCCGCCATAGGGCTTAAAATAGACTTGGTGTTTTTTGAACAATGCGGAAATTAACAAGGCGGGAATTTTACGCCGGTGCAGCTCCCTTAGGTAATTGGGCCATACTTCGTACTTCACAAAAATCGCAAGTTCCGGTCGCACCATGTCCAAAAACCGGGAAACATTGGCTTTGGTGTCCATGGGCAGGTAAACGATTACATCGGCGACCGTACTGTTCTTTTTTACCTCATATCCGGAAGGGGAAAAGAAGGTGACTACAATTTTATGGGACGGAAAAGCGGTCTTTAGCCGTTCGATCACCGGGAGCCCTTGCTCGTATTCCCCCAGGGATGCGGCATGCATCCATAGGGTGCGGTCGTTCTCCGAAAGAAGCTCGTTCAGTTGCCCCCAGGTTTTTTTTCTACCAGCTACAAAAAGGCGGATTTTTGGTTTAAAAAGCGCAACAAACCGAAGCCCGGCCCAAGCCAAATGAACAATGCTATTATAAATGGAAAACACGGAAAATCAATTTGCCGGCTAAATTACATTTCTTTCCAGAGTTCATTGATGCCTGTTTCGTATTTTTGTGTGAAATCTTGAAAAAACAAAGGGCATGAAGAAAATCCAAATGGTCGATCTTGGAGGGCAATACAAGGGCATCAAAGAGCAGGTGAATGCCGCGATCGCCAACATTATGGAAACTTCGGCCTTTATCAACGGTCCGGAGGTACATGCCTTTCAAAAAGATTTGGAAACGTATTTGGGGGTCAAACATGTTATTCCCTGCGCCAACGGAACCGATGCCCTGCAAATTGCCATGATGGGCTTGGGACTGCAGCCCAGCGACGAGGTCATTACGGCCGACTTTACGTTTGCCGCCACGGTGGAGGTCATTGCGCTGTTGCAGCTGACCCCCGTACTGGTGGATGTAGATCCCGATACCTTTAATATCGACATCGCGGCAATAGAAAGGGCGATCACCCCAAAAACAAAGGCGATCGTACCGGTTCACCTTTTTGGCCAATGTGCCGACATGGATGCCATTATGGATTTGGCGGAAAAGCACAAGCTTTTTGTAATAGAGGACAATGCGCAGGCCATTGGAGCGAACCATACTTCAAAAAATGGAACAAAAAGAAAAGCCGGTACCATCGGTCATGTTGGGGCGACCTCCTTTTTTCCTTCCAAGAATTTAGGGGCCTATGGTGATGGGGGAGCCATTTTCACAAATGACGATGCCTTGGCGCATACGTTGCGGGGAATCGTAAACCACGGAATGTACCAGCGGTACCATCATGATGTGGTCGGGGTAAACTCTCGATTGGATTCCATGCAGGCCGCGGTACTGCGCGCAAAGCTTCCCAAACTCGACATGTATTGCGATAACAGACGAGCGGCCGCCCGAAAATATAGTGCCGCTTTTTCGGTCCATCCCGATATTGTGGTTCCAAAGACCGTAAACGGTTGCGAGGGCATTTGCGATGTTTGCGACTGTCATGTTTTTCATCAGTATACCTTAAAGATAACCAGCGGAAAGCGCGATGCACTGGTAAAGCATTTGGGTGAGAAGGGTATACCTTGTGGGGTCTATTATCCCATACCCTTGCACCGGCAAAAAGCATATGCCGATGCCCGATATAACGAATCTGATTTCGAAATAACCAATCTGCTTTCCGAACAAGTAGTTTCCCTGCCGATGCATACGGAGCTGGACGATGAGCAAATCGACTATATTACCGCTACGGTCATCGGTTTTTTAAATGGATAGCCGGGCAAGTCGTTAGTTTTGGGTGCAAACACCAACCATTAAAAGAAATATATGAAATGAGCATAAACTTTTTTAAGCATACCCTACCGAGATGATTAAAATAAGTTTATGCGAATTACTGAATGTGTAGAAATTTTTAGTTTCTTCATTTTCAGTGAACTACAAAATTTTAAACAGATGAAAATTTTAGTCACGGGCGGTTTGGGTTTTATAGGGTCCCATACGGTCGTTGAGCTGCAGAAGGAAGGATATCAGGTCGTTATCGTCGATGATTGTTCCAATGCCGATGAAAAAGTACTAGCGGGAATTACCGCCATTACAGGAAAGGAGCCGGTATTCGAAAAAATCGATTTACGGGAAAAAGAGGCGGTAGGTGCACTGTTCGAACGCCATTCCGATATCGCCGGAGTCATCCACTTTGCAGCTTCAAAAGCGGTAGGGGAGAGTGTTGAGAAGCCCCTGTTGTATTACGAAAACAATATCGGATCGCTGGTATATGTGTTAAAGGCTTTGGTCAAAAAAGAAAAGGCAAGCTTTATCTTCAGTTCTTCCTGTACCGTTTACGGCCAGGCAGATGCGATGCCGATTACCGAAAATGCCCCGATCAAACCTGCTGAATCGCCTTATGGGAAAACAAAGCAAATGGGCGAAGAGGTCATTTCGGACACCTGTAAGGTAAGCCCTAACCTTCAAGCGATCGCGCTACGTTATTTTAATCCCATGGGAGCGCACCCCAGTGTTGAAATAGGGGAATTGCCGGTAGGGGTGCCACAAAATTTGGTGCCGTTCATTACACAGACCGGTATCGGAATTCGAGAAGGGTTGTCCGTTTTCGGTAACGATTATCCAACAGAGGACGGTACGTGCGTGCGCGACTACATTCATGTGGTAGATTTGGCCAAGGCACATGTGGTAGCGCTCCAACGCTTGCTGCACGGTAAAAACGAAAAGAACTATGAAGTGTTCAATGTGGGTACGGGAAAAGGCAGTTCGGTCATGGAAGTCATCCGCAGTTTTGAACGGGTATCCGGAAAAAACCTGAACTACAAAATAGTGGACCGTAGGCCCGGCGATGTTATAGAGGCTTTTGCCGATACCACCAAGGCCAATGAGGTGTTGGGTTGGAAAGCGCAATCGAGTTTGGACGAAGCCATGCGATCGGCTTGGGAATGGGAACAAAAGGTCAGGAGTTAGTCCGGAGCTTGTTGCAATAGGCGCGCCGTATCGCTGTTTTAGAAAAGAACATTACAACAACCAATCATAAGTGGCATGAAGCGGTCATCCATAGTACTGGCGTTCTTGGGTATTTTGCTCTGTACCTCCTGTTATTCCTATAAGCTATATCCTAAAAAGTATTGGCACTATACCAATCAGCGGGTAAGGCAGAACGCTTACGTGCGTAACGATAGCTTGAAGAAAGCGCTTAAAATACTGGAAGCCTCGGAACTATTCGTAATAGTGACGGACAGCAGTTCCGCCGATTTGCACATTACCCTATATCCCTTGAAGCAAAATGTTGCCTGCGCTACTCCGATGCTGCCGACAATGCTCACCTTGGGCCAAATGCCGGTAGTTGTTCCGGAAAAGTATTACTTTCGGTTCGATGAGACCGTTAACGACAGTACGGTAATACCATTTTAACTTTGAAATGGCGCGTATAGAAATTGAATTATTTTTTAGTGGTTCAAGGCAAAAAATAGAAGCATAGCCTTAGCTACGGTTATATTTTTTAACGAAGAACAGCTGAAAAAGAAACGATTTATTAGTGCTATTTCAAAGTTAAAATGGTATGGGACGAAATTTTTCACTTAACATTTCGCGAAGGGTATGGTTTTGGGACTTGTTTACATTTTCCAAGCGCTTCAACAAAAAGGCAGGGAAAGCGGTCTTGGGAGCATACCGATCCAGTAGCGCAACGCCCTAAGGTTCATTAATGGACCGGTACATATGATAAAACCAAAACACAAATGAAAAATCTTTTTACACTTTTGGTGCTCGGTATTTCCATTGTTTCCAATGCACAGGATAGCTATCTGCAATGTGGTACCCTGTTCGATACCGAAACGGGAAAGTCTCTTTCCAAGAAAACGATCGTAGTATCCGGTAATAGGATAAAAGAGATCAAGGACGGTTTTGTGGCAGGGGGTGCCGAAGATCTGTTGGTCGATTTAAAGGATAAGGTAGTATTGCCCGGATTGATCGATATGCACGTGCATTTGGAGTCGGAGTTCGACCCTAAAACCTACATTAAAAGGTTTACCGGTAATGATGTGGATGTGGCCTTTGAGGCCGCGGTATATGCGGAGCGAACATTGATGGCCGGTTTTACTACCGTGCGCGACCTCGGGGGCTCCGGAGTGAACATTGCCCTACGAAATGCGATAAACAAAGGGTTGGTGCGAGGCCCGAGGATCCTTACCGCCGGCAAGGCACTTGCGAGTACCGGTGGGCATGCCGATCCTACCAATGGTATGCGGAAAAGCCTTATGGGAGATCCCGGACCAAAGGAAGGGGTGGTCAACTCACCGGAAGATGCCCGAAAAGCCGTTCGGCAACGTTATAAAAATGGCGCCGATGTGATAAAAATAACCGCTACCGGAGGGGTGTTGAGCGTGGCGAAAAGCGGTCAGAACCCACAGTTTACCCTTGAGGAAATAAAGGCCATTACGGATACGGCCAAAGATTATGGATTTTCCGTGGCGGCACATGCGCATGGTGACGAAGGAATGCGTTTGGCCATTTTAGGAGGGGTAAATACCATAGAGCACGGAACGTTGATGAGCGAAGAGACCATGGAACTCATGATACAGAAAAAGTGTTATCTGATTCCGACGATCAGTGCCGGAAAGCAAGTTGCCGAAAAAGCAAAAATACCAGGTTTCTTTCCCGATGTGGTCGCGAAAAAAGCACTTGATATCGGCCCCAAACATCAGGCGGCAATGGCAAGGGCATACAAAAAAGGGGTGCCGATGGGCTTCGGTACGGATGCCGGTGTGTTTCCCCATGGCTTGAACGCGATAGAGTTCGGGTATCTCAAAGAAGCGGGAATCCCGGTGGGCGAGTCGTTAAAGGCGGCTACCGTGGTCAATGCCAAACTTTTGGGAATGGAAGACCAGATCGGGCGCTTGCAGCCCGGTTTCTTCGCCGATATCATCGCTGTTGCGGAAGATCCCATTAAAAATGTAAAAACGCTGGAACAAACCGTTTTTGTGATGAAAAACGGGGTGGTGTATAAGTAGTGAAAGGTTTCCACTTGTTCTTTAAAAAAAGATTCAACGGAGTCAATGCGGCAACATCATTGTGTCATCTTTTTTGTATTCTGAAGAGCCTACCCAGTGCTGCTCCCCATTTTCATTAATGGTAAAAATAAACTCTTCTTCTCCATTCGAATGGTTTCTTAACCAGAACAGTGAGTTTTTAGGTACTTTATTATAGGTTAAATATATGGTTTTGGCCTTTTGAATTCCTAAAGAGACCCATTTCTCATCCCAGAACAAAAGTTCGTATTCATCACCGAGATTAATATTGTTGTCGTCAGTTCTTGATTGAATTCCAATGCCGGAAACACATTTTTTCTTTAGAAAAGCGTATTTAAATTGAAAATTAGTTTTGTCTGTAAACGTTAGAGGGTCGTGGTCAGTTAATTCTGAATTATTACCAATGGGATTATTATTCAAAGCGGCATGTTTCCAGTCATTGATCTCTTCAAGTTCATCATTTAAAAGGTATAGTTCAGAAATGCTTGTAATTTTCTCTTTGGGGCCAATCAATCTGAAGTATCTTTTGCAAGCAATTTTATTAAGGGTATACCTTTCCATTCTTGAAGAAGATATTTTCTGAATAGTATCGATGTTTTCATAATATTCAGGTTTATCTAAATTCGCTCCTTGAAGCACTAAACCATTAATAGACCTTATTCTCCTTATTTTTTCTTTTCTGTTTCTTACAAGAAATGGAGTAAATTTTCGTTCAATAAGCGCATTTTGGTATTCAGCTTTACTAGGTCCGTTATAACAATGTATTTTACCTTTAGTATCAACTTTAAAAGGATAATTTAACGGATAGATGGAATCTTTAAAAACTGTTACCGGCAAGTATATAATGTTTGCCCCTACATTATTAAATTGCGCTTCTTGTCTGTTGACTTTGGAAGCGCTTAATACTATATCCCAATCCAAATATTTGTCAAATACTGCTAGATGTACCTCGGATGCTTTTGTTTTAGCTGTATTCCATTTTAAGGGTATGGTAAAATTCACTGTTTCCTTGTACAGATGGGTTACATCAATATTTTTGTCGTACAGTTCTCTAAAAACCTTCGGCAGGCTTGATTTTTTATAAATTTCATTTACAGTCTCATACCTATCCAAGCCAATATTAATCGATTTAAAACCTGTTTTGGTGAGATAAAAGACCCAAGAGTGTCCCTCGGATTTATGCCAGTTTCCAAATCGGGGGCAAAAATCTATTCCCGAGGGAATACCTACAGCTCTAAGGATATTGACCAGATAGCTGGAAAGCGCCGAGCAGGAAGCAAAACGAGTGTCTTCTATTTGCGACATTGAGGGAGTGGTTTTGAATGGATTGTTAGCTCCCCAAACTGCCATCATTTCGAGTTTATTATAAATTTTTTTTACCACCGTATCTAAAGGCGTGGTTTTAAGGCTATCGAAGACCCATTGGTATTGGTTTAAAAACTCTCTCCTTTTTTTTGGCTCAAAAGGTTCGTTGCCAACTCTATGGGGAAGAACAAAGTTTAAAAAATCTTTCTCTGAATAGTAATCTTGAAGCGGATTCTTTTCCTTGGCTATTATTGCCAATTCTATGTTTTGAAGTAAGTCTTTTGGCAAGATGAACTCGGAATCTACTTTCCAATGATTTTGAACAGGTGTCGTAGATTGGTCAATAGAATCTAAGCAAAGTTTAAAAATGGAAAGGGAATGCTGGGTAACATCATGAATCGAATATTCGGTTATCGAATCCTTAAATTTTGTCCTTTCTTTTTGTACCCTTACAAAAGCTTCGCTATATCTTCCGCCATTATCGTAATAGCCCTTCTTGTTAAGTTTTTTTAGGAGGAATTGCAAGCTACGGTACTGAAGATTTAAACTTTTTTCCCGACATAACGAATCTAAAATCTTAGAATAAACTTCGCAGTTCGTAAATTCCGTTTCCAGGTCGTTTTTTTGGCAAAACGGGGTGTCGTTACATGATAGTAACAATACTGCAAAGCATAGTGTAAATTGTAAAACAATGGACCTGGTCTTAAGAAAAATCTTTATCATTGCCAAAATTACTAATATATTTACTTGTAAGAAGATACTAATATTTTGTCGTTTAAAAAGTTACAAAACCAAAGATTTTTTCAAATATTTACCTGCTTATTGGCTGTTGTTCCAATTATTGTGATTTTGTTTTATCCGCCGTACTCCGAGGCAATTGGAAAACAAACATTTCTTTCCATTGCTATAGCAGTAGTTGCTACAGCCTGTTTTTGTTTTATTATAATAGCACTATTTAAGGCTGAAATAGCGTATAATTTTTCGGTAATCGATTTTGTTCTATTGGCTCTATTTATCTATTCCGCTATATTTCTGCTGCTTCGTTTTGAAATTCCATATGCAAGTTATAATTTGAAATGGGCGGTACTTTATGGTACAAGTTTCATTTTTGGAAAATTTATGGCTGTTAATATTGGAAAAACAGTAATTTGGGCGAGTATCTTTCTTGTTGCTGTGGTTCATGGTTTTTGGTCGTTCTTACAGATCTTGCCATTTCTTGAAACTAAGTTTCTCTCCTTTAACGTAATAAGTATTTCAATGAAAGGAGGGTATTATAACTCTTCTATGCTTGCCTGTATACTAGCGTTAGGTATTTTGTGCGGAATTCACCTATCCAAATGTTCCACTTCTAAGATACTTCGGATAGTTATGGTTATAGGGGTGGTCTTATTAGCTCTTTTACTACTTATTACCTTATCAAGAGCTGCGTTGTTGATGTGCTTGTTTGGTGTTTTGTTGTTGTTTCGAGTTAGGATAAAGTATATTCTGGTTCTTTCTTTGCTGATAATAGCACCGTTTCTTTTTTATAAGAAGGATTCCATCGAGGGTAGGTTATTAATTTGGAGGGTCAGTACCGAAATTATTGCTGAAAACCTTTGGACAGGTGTCGGGTTCAATAGATTTCAAGCTGAATACAATACTTATCAAGGACTTTTTTTTGAGAAGAATCAAGATTTAGAAAGTGGACGCCTACTGGCGGCAAACAATTATTTTGCGTTTAACGAGCTGTTGAGAGTACTTGTAGAGTTAGGCGTTTTTGGTTTTTTGCTTTTACTTTTTTTGCTTTTTCTTTATGCCAGATTGAAAATTGATTTCATCGAAAAGGCGTTGCTGGGAGCATTCTTGGTGTTCGCTCTATTTTCATACCCTTTGGCAGACATTAAAAATTCATTTTTGTTGTTTGTTCTTATGGGAGTTGCGGCCAATGAACAAAGTGCTATGTTTAAAAACGTAAGTAAAAAAGGGAGCCTGATTGTTCCTGGATGTACGGGACTCACACTGACGATATTATTGATTATTGAAATAGGACAGTTGAAGAAATTGAAAAGTTGGCAAACATCTGAAAATTTGAGGTTGGGTTCTCCAGGTATAGCAATGGAGCTTTATCAAGACTTGGAAGAGAGTTTTTCCGGTAATCCGGAATTCAATCATAGTTTAGGGGCATTATTGTTTAAATATCAAAAGTACAGCGATGCGCTTCCCTTATTGGAAAAAGGTGTTGCACAGATACCAAGTTCAGACATATATGTTTACACGGGGCTGTGCCAAGAGGCTCTAGGAGAAAAGGAAAGAGCCAAATATCATTTGGAACTTTCTACTCAGATAGTGCCACATTTAATAATTCCAAAATACCATCTGTTCCATTTTTATTTGCGGGCCGGAGAGCAACAAAACGCACGGCGGATTGGCAATAAGATATTAAATCAAAAAGCGAAAACAATTAGCCCCGCTATTTTGGAAATTAGAAAGGAAATAGCTACATTCATCTACGGAAATAAAACTATAAAAAAATGAAAAATTATATATTTGGCGGTTTGTTAACGGTTTTTGTTCTCTTTTTGTCGTGCGAAAAAGAGGTTGTGGCCATCGAGCAGGACCCTTTAAGCGTAGATTTAGTTGAGGCATGGTTAAGTACGGCTATCCCCGAATCTAATGAGAACCGTATATATCGAAACCAGATTCAGTGGGATTGGGAGGGTCTGCAGCGAAAAGATGATAATGTTATTACTGTAAAGTCCAAAAATGCATCGGCTGACCAGACAGAATTCGAACTAGAAGTAGCATATTTGAACGGTGAGTACAAGGCGGTTGTATATTTCTATATTGAAGCAGGCCTCGATACAGAGGGGAACCTATCAAAAACTACGATAGCCGTCAGTTTAAATGGTGATATTTTATATAGTAAAAATCCTACTATGGACAGTTTTCAGGTACTCTTGAAAAAGGGACGCTTGACGGCCAATGGAAATTATGGTGAAGATGGTGGTGGTGGCTCCGGAGGAGGATCTCCTCAGGGATTTGTTTGGAATTCTACTGTTGGGGCCTACGTCTTGGCAAACGTTACGGTTGTTGCGTTTCAAAATCCCTCATTGAATACTCGAAATGCATTTACATACATAAATTGGGCTAATGTAACCAATTTCGTGTCAAATAATAGTCCTGATTCTCCCAATTATTACAATCTTCCAAGCGGAGGGAGCGGTAATAATTCGTCTAATACAAATTGGATTAATCCCAATGCTCCCGGTGATGAAGTTATATTACCTCCGAGTTGTAAAAGTTTTAAATTTTCAAAAGTTGGAAATGCGCAATTCGCGTATGTAAAAGGAATTCGCTTTTTATTTGTAGAGTCCAGTGGTTCTACAGAGTATGCTAAATATGATAATCCAATAGAATTTTCTACTCCATATGAAGATAGATTCGGGAATGTTTATGACAATGCAACAATAGCTGAAGCTAGTGCTCGGGCACTCAACGAGGCGATGGAAAGTACTTTCCAGTATACTAAATCTATACCCACCGATATTGGGGAATATAGAATAAAAAAGTATTTTGAGGATAAACTTAGTAGAATCTATCCCAATCACATTCCTGGTGGACGAGTACAAATAAGGCCTAGGGAACTAAAAGTTCCGGAGGTTACCGAGTATAAGGCTTCATGGTTTTTTGAGGATGACTGTGAGGATTAAATCAAAATATGGAAGATTCAATTTTAAAAACTGTATATAATTATTATCCTAAACACATTGGCTTTTTAGATGGCACAAGAAATATTAATAACAAATATTTAGAATCAAAGGAACATCAGAATATCACAACAAGGTTGACAGAGCTTTGTAAACAAAACAATAATGCCTTAAGAGTGACCACTACAAAAATTCTAAATGAAGTTAGTAAAAAGTTAGAAATTAGGGATGTTTCAAGAGTATGTCAGGAAGATAGGGCCACATGCTTGCAGCATAGTGGATTTTATAATGAACAAGACAAAATATTTAAACCCATATGCTTCGTATTTAGTACTTTGGCTCCTTATTATCATGGCTATATGATGGAAATTAATTTAGTTGAGGATCATAGTTCAAATGCCTTTAAATATAGATGGGATAGAATTTATGGCCCTATAATTAACTGGCAAGATAACGCTAATTACGCTGTAGTTTACGATATTATCAAGGAAGTAATACGTAAATTTTCAAACTACAAAGAGTTTCCTAAAGAACTAGTGAATGAAGTAATTCCGAATATCTCCAAGAATAATATTGAATTTGGAGAGATGACCTATTTTAATGCGTTTTTTTTGGATAATTTTTTTTGTTACCCTTAAGAATATAATCATGGAAGTTGACTTTAATATTTTGGATATCTACTTTACTTTAGACACTGGTCAACTGGTAATTGTAGGTCTTTTTCTTTTTTTCTTCTTTTACGGTGTTTCAAGCTTTCTTCTTTATCTAAGAAAAAAGATAATTAGTTTATAGAGTTTGATAGAGTTAGCGAATATTAACTCACTTGATTCTAATATAGTAAGCAATTTACAACTATATTATCCACAATGTTTTGAAATAAGAAAACCTAAGCATGAAATAAAGGAAAATAAGCTTAAAGGGTTAGGAAATCTTATAGATACTTTGCTGATGGATCAGCAAAGCTTCAGGAAATTCTGGGTAAATGGTTTTTGTCGTGAACTAGAAAAAAAATTGGGCCTAACAGTTTTAGCCCCTACTGGTGGTCCCATACCGGCCTATAGCGCCAAAATACCACTTGGAAGCTACCAAAAGGATTTTTTTGCCGAGTTGTATTTGGATGTTGGGCTAACACTACAATGTTATCGTGTCAGAATCGTAATCCTTAACCCAAAAATGAATATTTACTGTCAAGAGGCAAAGTGGATATCCAGTGTGGGTACTGGGGTGGACACCTTGGTGGTTTCCCCAATGGAAAGGCTATACTTGAAAACGATGAAGAAGGTCATTAACTTTGTGGCCGAAAAGTTTGAAAACGCAGTATTTTTATCTTACAACCAAGGAATTAGAAAATTTGATAAGCTCAATGGTAACCTTCCCGAGATAGATGATGTACTTACCTTGGAAAATGTGCTATTCTCCAAATGCTTTCCTTTAAATGAGCCAAGGATACTTATTGGTGACAGGGATTATCAGCCATGATGTCCCTAAAAGCATCTTAATATGCACTTTACCTTTTTTCATATGAATATTGACCCAAGAACGCTCTCTGATGAATGAAAACACCTTAAGGTCAAGAATGAAATGGTGGGAATCCAAAAGATGGTTATACAACGTGATGGTCGGCGCTTTTGGGCTGTATGGAATACTTGCCGGATGTTCCGGAAAAACGTATGCTTGGACCGCAATTGATACTATTGGGGTTTTACTTTGGGCGACGGCGGTAAACGTGTTTTATACTATGGGCGTTATAGTAGAACTTTTGGATTGGTACTACCTAAAAAATAAACTGCGGATGAGTAGGTTCAGGCTGTTCTTTTTTTGTGTTGGAAGCCTATTCGGATGCTTATTGACCCTAGGTTGCGCCAGGCTTCATTTCTTAGACGTAGTGTTGTGGTAGCCGATGTTTCAAAAAAGGTCGGGAATGGGTCCTGCAACTAGCGTCCATTGCGCTATCAACAAATGGCTTTTGCCGAAATGTTCGTATTGGTATTTAAGTAGCCTTTAACAACCAAATAGCGAAGTTGTTCCGTATCTTCCAATATGCAAGCTACTTTTACGAACAGTACCGCATTGTTGCAAAATGCCATTTCCGTAGGGTTATACCAACCGTTGATCGCCCAATTGGAGAAGGACTTTTTATTGTCGAACCTTCAGATCGATATCGGTTTGGGCATGTTTCCCGAAGATTTAGGGTCCACCTTACACGAAAAAGTATACCATTTGATTATGGAAAAGTTTTCGGCCTATCTTAATTTACTCTATGTAATCGACGTACCGGAAAGTGCCTTCAAGGAAATACAGGTTACCGATGTAGTTGAGGTAGCGGAACAGGTTTCGTTCTTGATATTAAAAAGGGAGTTTCAAAAAGTGAAATTAAAGGAACTGTATAGCAATTGAATTTTGTTGCGGCTTGGTACCCGAACTAGATGCTCCTATTTTGACGGGAGCTGCGGACCATAAAGGCCAAAGTAAACGATCACTAAAAATAAAAACGGATAAAGGGCGCCCAGGCATTTAGATAGATGCTGTCGTCATTATTAAAAAGGACGTTGTAGCGAATGCCAACGGTGGTAAAACGGTTGGTATAGCCCACACCCAGAAAAAGTGCGGGAGACCAAAAGTTATCGTTCAAATCGCCCAGGCTTTGGTTGACCCGTAACTGTTCCAATTCTGCAGAAAGTTGTAAAAAGTCTACCGGGTTGTAAAGGTTGATGATACTACCGCCATAGGCCGTTAGTTTGCTGTCGTTCACTTTCGAATAGATAATGCTCAACCCGATCCCGGTAGCAAATTTGTCCGATACTTGATAAATGGCACTTGGCGCCAGTGAGCCGTTGAAGCCGGCGTTGTTGAACCCAACGCCCACACCACCGCCAAAACGGACCCTTTCCCAAAAGGTGTTCACCGGAGGCGCATTTTGGGCCAGGGCAGCGGATGATAAGGTCAGTAGGAAAAATAGGAGCTGGATTTTTTTCAGGTATGGAGAAGGTCGCATTGGTCGGGTAGCTTTTGCATTACATTAATACCCCTAAGATACCCCGATAAAAGGGAAATATTGTATTTTTGATAAAATAATATAGAGAAGGTTCCGTTCGGGAAAAAGAGGTCAAATGACCTTTATGAACATTTCAACGGTATCAATAACTAGAGCAAGCCTTGCATGGATAAGTACTCCTTTTTAAACGCAGCACACACTTCTTTTTTTGCCGAAACATACGACAAATATTTAGCCAATCCGGATAGCATAGAGCCCAGTTGGCGGGCCTTTTTTCAGGGTTTCGACTTCGGAACCGAAAGTGCTTTGGACGATTTGGACCTTGTGGATGGTGTTGCATCGGTCACCACCGCGAACGGAAAAAAGGCGGAGGTGCCCCAATCGTTACAAAAGGAGTTCCAGGTCATACGGCTGATCGATGGGTATCGCAGTAGGGGACACCTGTTCACGGAAACCAATCCCGTTCGGGAGCGTAGAAAGTATGTTCCCACCTTGGATATCGAAAATTTTGGCCTTACGGAGGCCGATTTGGACAGTACCTTCAGTGCCGGCGAGATCATCGGTATCGGAACGTCCAGCCTCAGAAATATCATTGGCCATTTAAAACGGATCTATTGCGATTCCATTGGTGTGGAATATATGTACATCCGTAAGCCGGAACGTTTACAATGGATACAGGAATGGTTGAACGTAAACGACAACCACCCCGACTTTTCCAACGACCGCAAAAAGCATATTCTAAAAAAACTGAACCAGGCCGTTTCGTTCGAAACGTTTTTACACACCAAGTACGTCGGTCAAAAGCGGTTCTCCTTGGAAGGGAACGAATCGTTGATCCCGGCATTGGACGCCATAGTGGAACAGGCCGCGGAAATGGGCGTGAAGCAATTTGTAATGGGTATGGCCCACCGGGGGCGCTTGAACGTGCTCACCAATATTTTTGGCAAAGCGGCAAAAGATATTTTTAGCGAGTTCGATGGCAAGGATTATGAGCAGGAAATATTCGATGGCGATGTAAAGTATCACCTCGGGTGGACCAGCGATCGCATGTCGGACAACGGCAATAAGATAAAAATGAATATCGCCCCCAACCCGTCCCATCTTGAAACGGTCGGTGCCGTAGTGGAGGGGATCACGAGGGCAAAACAAGATGCCCACTTCTCGGACGATTTTTCAAAAGTACTCCCGATCGTAGTACATGGCGATGCCGCCATTGCCGGACAGGGATTGGTGTACGAGGTGGTGCAAATGGCAAATTTGGACGGATACAAGACCGGTGGTACCATTCATATCGTGGTCAATAATCAGATCGGTTTTACCACCAATTATTTAGATGCCCGTTCGTCTACCTATTGTACCGATGTTGGCAAGGTGACACTTAGTCCCGTATTGCATGTCAATGCCGACGATCCCGAGGCCGTGGTACATGCGGCACTGTTTGCTTTGGAATATCGCATGCGTTTCAAAAGGGATGTTTTTATCGATTTGTTGGGATATCGGAAATATGGGCATAATGAAGGGGACGAACCCCGGTTCACCCAGCCAAAACTCTACAAGGCCATTGCCAAACATAAGAATCCGCGCGATATTTATGCCGAGAAGTTGCTTTCCCAAGGCATTATCGATGAAGGACATGTGAAAAAATTGGAGGCGGAGTATAAGGCTTCCTTGGAAGAAGAACTGGAAGATTCCCGAAAAGAGGACAAAACCGTAATTACCCCGTTCATGGCCGATGAATGGAAAGGTTTTCAGAACGTAAGGGAATGGGAAATGATGGAAGGTGTGAACACCAAGTACCCCAAAAAGAAGTTGACCCAAGTGGCCAAGGTATTGACGGAACTTCCCGAAAACAAAAAGTTTTTAAGAAAGGTCGAAAAACTGGTGCGCGATCGTAAAAAGATGTTTTTTGAAACGGACAAGCTCGATTGGGCCATGGGCGAACTGCTCGCCTATGGGTCTCTTTTGGAAGAAGGTTTCGGAGTGCGCATGTCTGGGCAGGACGTAGAGCGGGGTACCTTTTCACATCGGCATGCAGTCATGAAGGTAGAGGAAAGTGAGGAAGAGGTGCTGCTGCTGAACCATGTTTCGGAAAAACAGGGCGATTTTCAGATATACAATTCCCTGCTCTCCGAGTATGGTGTGGTCGGCTTCGATTATGGCTATGCCATGGCGAGTCCGAATACCCTGACCATTTGGGAGGCGCAGTTCGGTGACTTTAGTAACGGTGCCCAGATCATGATCGATCAGTATATTTCTGCCGCCGAGGACAAATGGAAGCTTCAGAACGGACTCGTAATGTTGTTGCCCCACGGTTACGAAGGCCAGGGTGCCGAACATTCCTCGGCCCGCATGGAGCGCTACCTACAACTTTGCGCGCGGGACAATATGTACATTGCCGACGTTACCACCCCGGCACAAATGTTCCATATTTTGCGCAGGCAAATGAAGGCCGGTTTCAGAAAACCTTTGATTATCTTTACTCCAAAGAGCCTATTGCGGCACCCAAGGGCCGTTTCCTCTTCGGACGATTTGGCCAACGGGGCATTTAAGGAAGTGATCGACGATGATGCGGCTACGGTAAAAGAGGTCAAAAGTTTGGTCTTTTGTACAGGAAAGTTTTACTATGATCTGTTGGCTGCGAAAGAGGCCAATGATCGAAAGGACGTGGCACTGGTACGCGTAGAGCAATTGTTTCCATTGCCATCCGAGCAAATGAACGCATTGATTTCCAAATATAAAAATGCAAAGGACCTGGTTTGGGCGCAGGAAGAACCCCGTAATATGGGAGCCTGGAGCCATATGATGATGCATTTTGAGGGAGCACATCGGTTTAGGGTGGCTTCAAGACGCTTTTATGCCTCTCCGGCGGCGGGAAGTGCGGTGCGATCTAAAAACAGGCACCAACAGGTGATCGAATACGTTTTTGATGCCGAAAAAGACAATTCAAATAGAAAAATAACAAAGCAAACAGTACAAGAATGATTTTAGAAATGAAAGTCCCTTCACCGGGTGAATCGATTACCGAGGTAGAAATTGCGGAATGGTTGGTTGAAGATGGTGACTACGTAGAAAAAGATCAGGCCATAGCCGAAGTAGATTCCGATAAGGCGACCTTGGAGCTGCCTGCGGAAGCTAGCGGTACCATTACCCTTAAGGCCGAGGTGGGTGATGCCGTGGAGGTGGGTGCGATTGTCTGTTTGATCGATACCAGTGCCGAAAAGCCCGGAGGTGCGAGTGCCGGGGCGTCCAGTACCATGGGCGGTGGCAATGAAGGTTCCGGCAGTAATGCCGAGAAGGATCTGCAACAGCAGAAAGAAGATACCAAAACCAATGCAGATAGCGAAAAGGCACCGCAACCCGCACAGGCAAAAGACACCTATGCCTCTGGGACGGCTTCCCCGGCGGCCAAAAAGATATTGGACGAAAAAGGGATTTCCGCCAGTGCCGTAAAAGGTTCCGGTCGTGATGGCCGCATCACCAAGGACGATGCAGTAAAAGCGGTACCTTCCATGGGCACCCCAAGCGGAGGTTCTCGAGGGGAGTCCCGTTCGAAGCTGTCCATGTTACGTAGGAAAGTGGCCGAACGCCTGGTATCCGTTAAAAATGAAACGGCCATGCTGACGACCTTTAACGAGGTGGACATGTCGCCAATTTTTGAATTGCGAAAACAATATAAGCAAGCGTTCAAGGCAAAACACGGAGTAGGCCTAGGGTTTATGAGCTTTTTTACAAAAGCGGTGGTCCGGGCACTTCAAATGTATCCTTCCGTGAACGCCATGATCGATGGAAAGGAAATGATCAGCTATGACTTTTGCGACATCAGTATTGCAGTATCGGGTCCGAAAGGGCTTATGGTTCCCGTCATCCGAAATGCGGAGAACTTGACCTTTAGGGGCGTGGAGTCCGAGGTGAAGCGTTTGGCGATTCGGGCCAGAGAAGGGGAGATTACCGTTGATGAAATGACCGGAGGTACCTTTACGATTACCAATGGCGGTGTTTTCGGTTCCTTGCTGAGTACACCGATCATTAATCCTCCGCAGAGCGCGATCTTAGGAATGCATAATATTGTGGAGCGTCCGATTGCCAGGGATGGTGCCATCGCCATTGCCCCGATCATGTACGTGGCCCTGTCCTACGATCATCGTATCATTGATGGCAAGGAATCCGTTGGCTTTTTGGTCGCGGTCAAGGAAGCGCTGGAAAATCCGGAGGAGCTGCTTATGGATAACGATGTTAAAAAGGCATTGGAAATGTAGCAGTGTCCTTACAAAAATAAATTCAAAAAAATCCCGACACGCTTTGATTGTCGGGATTTTTTTGTTTGGCCGATCGATGCCGCGATAGCTTCTGGTAACATCGGACTTTTTTTGCGTCTTAATCCAAATTGCACAAGGGGTCAACGCTTAAAGTCGCGCTTTTTCTTTTTCAATTTTAAGTAAACGTCTTTGGTATCATAATCGATGACCGCCTTTCCTTTTTTTAGAAGATCGGCGCCTATAATTCCATCAACGGGCATGGCGTTGTGGGCGGTTAGGGCCTCGTTGACGTGAACGAGATCGAATAGCACGATTTTGAGTTTCTTTTGACGCCAATCGCCCACTGCTATCTTGTTTTTTTTGGAAATCAGGGTTTCCATATCCGTAGCACCGGCACCCGCCGCCTTTATTTCGGAAGCTTGGGAACTGAGTTGAAAAAAATCCATCTTATCAAAACCGACACAGGTGTTGGATGCTCCGGTGTCCAAAATAAACCGTCCGCGAATTCCATTGATGCTCGCAACCACTTCAAAATGGTTGGTGGCGGTCAATTTCAACGGAATTTTTACGTAGTTCTTTTTCCTTAAAAAGCGTTTCAATTTTGTCATAATACCATTTCTCCGAACAGTTTTGTTATCGCAAAGATAACCCTATTTTTGCGTCATGATATTGACCGATACCCATACCCATTTATACGGCGAAGCCTTCGACGAAGACCGCCATGAAGTTGTGGAAAGAGCGCTCAAATGCGGGGTATCCCGTTTTTTCATACCTGCCATAGACGCTACGTACACCGAAGCCATGTTGGCATTGGAAAAGGCCTATCCAGCGCATATGTTCCTGATGATGGGTTTGCATCCTACACATGTAAAGGAAGGTTATAAGGCCGAATTACGCCATGTGCAGGATATGTTGGCCGAACGAAAGTTTTATGCCGTTGGGGAAATCGGAATCGACCTGTATTGGGACAAAACGACCCTGCTGCAACAGCAAGAGGCCTTTCGAACACAGATCGACTGGGCAAAAGCGTATGGCTTGCCCATAGTCATCCATTGTCGCGATGCTTTTGATGAGGTATTCGCCATTTTGGAAGAGAAGAACGACGACGCCCTTTTTGGGATATTCCATTGCTTTACAGGAACCTTGGAGCAAGCGGAACGGGCCATATCCTTTGGACTGAAACTGGGTATCGGTGGCGTAGCGACATTTAAGAACGGCAAGATCGATACTTTTTTGGATACCATCGACCTCCAGCATATAGTATTGGAAACCGACGCCCCTTACTTGGCCCCGGTGCCTTATCGTGGAAAACGGAACGAAAGCTCCTATTTGCGACAGGTCGCCGAGAAAGTCGCTACCATATATGGAAAGGACATCTCCGAAATCGCGGCGGTGACCACCGCAAATTCTAAACAGGTATTTGGGATATAAAAACCGATAAAAAGGAAAAGCACATATGGCCAAAAGCAATATTCTACTTATATATACCGGCGGTACCATTGGTATGGTAAAAGATTATGCGTCGGATTCCCTAAAAGCGTTTAATTTTAAAAAGTTGCTGCAACGCATTCCCGAGCTGAACCAGTTGGATTGTGCTATCGATTCCGTTTCTTTTAAGGAGCCTATCGACTCCTCCAATATGAATACGGTCCATTGGGTGCAGATCGCCGAAATCATAGCGGAAAATTATGACCGTTATGACGGCTTCGTGGTATTGCATGGTAGCGATACCATGAGCTACACCGCTTCGGCCCTTAGTTTTATGTTGGAAAACCTTTCCAAGCCGGTCATTTTTACCGGGAGCCAGTTGCCGATCGGCGATTTGCGGACCGATGCGAAGGAAAACTTGATAACCAGTGTCCAGATCGCGGCATTAACGGAAAAAGGCAAGGCGGTAGTGCAGGAGGTAGGTTTGTATTTTGAGTATAAGTTGCTTCGTGCCAATCGCACCACAAAGATCAATGCCGAGCATTTCGAGGCCTTTCAGTCCATGAACTACACGCCTCTGGTGTCGTCCGGGGTGCATTTAAAAGTGCACAAGGAGGCATTATTGCCCCGAAAAAGACAAAAGAAACTAAAGGTCCATAAAAGCTTGGATTCCAACGTGGGGATTTTAAAATTGTTCCCGGGACTCGGTCAAAACCTGTTGCAAAGCATCTTAAGTACACCCGGACTCAAGGGCTTGGTGCTGGAAACCTACGGATCGGGAAATGCGCCTACGGAAACCTGGTGGACCGAAATGTTGAAAAAGGCGACGGCCAGCGGGCTGAAGATCGTAAACGTGACGCAATGCGCCGGTGGAGGGGTAATTCCAGGGCAATATGAAACCAGTGTCCACCTTAAAAAAATGAAGATCATCAATGGGGGCGACATCACTACCGAGGCCGCTATAACCAAACTCATGTACCTCCTAGGGGTGGGAACGTCGGATAAAACGTTCAAAAGCGTGTTCGAAACCTCCCTAAGGGGAGAGATGTCATAAAATTTACCTGTTTAATTTCCTCAACTAATATTTTTTTCGTTATTTGGCCAACCTTTAAAATTATAGACTAGAGAGGTGGCCGAGTGGTCGAAGGCGCACGCCTGGAAAGTGTGTATACACCAAAAGTGTATCGAGGGTTCGAATCCCTTCCTCTCTGCAAAGGTTTTGCTTTTATTATTGCGAAATTTTTTTATCTTTAGCATTATTAACTAACTAATTTAAGTTTGAAAAAATGAAAAAATTATTCTCTACTCTGGCCGTTAGCGGCTTGTTTATCATGGGAACGAATACGATGAGTGCCATGACAACGACAGCAGCAATGTTTCAGGAAGGAACGGAAGAAGCTTCGGCAGGATTTACTCAAGTTTTAAAAGAGCAATTTATTCAGGGTGGTGCCGGTTTTATGGGTATCGTTTTGCTTTGTTTGATCTTGGGCCTTGCGGTTGCCATCGAAAGGATCATATACTTAAATATGGCCAGTACCAATACTTCCAAATTGAAACAACAAGTAGAGGATGCATTGGCTTCCGGTGGTGTAGAAGCGGCCAAGGAAGTGTGCAGAAATACAAAAGGCCCTGTTGCCTCTATATACTATCAGGGATTGGACAGAGCTGGTGAGAGCATCGAATCGGCAGAAAAAGCGGTCGTTTCCTATGGTGGTGTACAAATGGGACAGTTGGAGAAAAACGTTTCTTGGTTGTCCTTATTTATCGCTATTGCACCCATGCTAGGATTTATGGGAACGGTAATCGGTATGATCCAGGCCTTCCAGAAAATTGCTGCGGTAGGTAACTTGAGTGCCTCGTTAATCGCAGGAGATATCCAGGTGGCGTTATTGACCACGGTATTCGGTCTGATTACGGCAATTATCCTCCAGATTTTCTACAACTATATCATTGCTAAAATTGATGGTATCGTAAACGACATGGAAGATTCTTCCATCTCCTTGATCGATATGTTGGTAGACCACAAAAAATAAATCGTACACCCTAAACATATAGCAATGAATAAAATTGTAAAAATAGCTTTAGTAGCGATAGGGTTGATCGGTGCCATATTATGGTTCATGCTGCCCTCAAGGGCGGAGTCCGAAGCGGATCCTGCAGGGGCTGCGCAAAACGGGGCAATGGCCGCAATGTTTATGATAACGTATTTGTTATTGGCGGTCGCCATCATCTTTAGCCTGGGATTTGCACTCAAGAATATGTTTTCCAATCCTCAGGGGTTGAAGAAAACCTTGTTTGCCGTAGGCGGTTTCGCCTTGATAGCGATAATCTCTTATGTGATTTCAAGTGGTACCGACGTAGGGCCGCAATATATGGAGATGTCGGACGAGGCCACTGTCAAAAAAATTGGAATGGGCTTGAACGTGTTTTTTATTCTCGCTGCGGTAGCTGTCATTTTGATGATAGTGCCTTCCGTTAAAAAACTAGTTGGTAAATAAAAAATAAATTATGGCTAGAAGAGCAGGAGCACCAGAAGTGAACGCAGGTTCCATGGCCGACATCGCCTTCCTACTGCTTATCTTTTTCTTGGTAACTACTACCATTGAAACAGATGCGGGACTGGATCGTATGTTGCCACCGATCGAACCACCGGAAACGGATGTTGTGATCAAACAGAAAAACATCTTTCAGGTCAATATCAACAAAAACGGACAGTTGTTGGCCGATGGGGAGTTGATCAATTTGACGGACCTCAGGGCGAAGGCAATGGGCTTTTTGGAAAATAACGGAGACGGATCTTGTAACTACTGTAGTGGTGGCAAAAAAGATGCGAGCTCTTCGGATAATCCTACCAAGGCCATTATTTCCTTGAAAAACGATAGGGAAACCAAATACGGAACCTATATCACGGTTCAGAACGAATTGGTAGGTGCCTATAACGATTTGCGAAACCGTGAGGCAAAACGACTCTATAAAAGAGAGTTTACCGAAATGGAAGCGGAATATATCAAACAAGAGACCCCTGCAAGTGTTAAGGAGGAGTTGAAAGAGAAGATTACCGCAATCCAGGAAATGTTTCCACAGAAACTTTCCGAAGCGGAGACCTCTACGTCGGGTAGCTAAAAGAACACAAATTTTTAATTCGTATTATGTCTAAATTTGCAAAGAAAAAAAGTGGTGATTTACCTGCGGTATCTACTGCTTCCCTTCCGGATATCGTTTTCATGCTACTGTTCTTTTTCATGACCGTAACGGTAATGAAGGACAATAGCCTAAAGGTCGAGAACGTGCTTCCGAACGCAAGCGAAATTAAAAAGCTTGAAAAGAAGGATAGGGTCATCACCATTTATGTGGGACCACCGACCCAGGAATATCAAAAGTTGTTCGGTACGGAATCTAAAATACAGCTGAACGACAAGTTCGCAGGACCAACAGAGGTTGGCGATTACATTTTGATGGAACGGGCAAAAAAGCCACAGGAACTTCAAAACGTTTTGACCACTAGTTTAAAAGTGGATAAAAACGCGAACATGGGATTGGTGAGTGATATCAAACAAGAGTTGCGAAAAGTAAATGCCCTAAAGGTCAATTATACGACCTATGATGGCGATGCTTTCAACAACGTCAAATAATAGTTTTCAAACTTAGTTAGAACGCTCCAAATGAAAGTTTGGGGCGTTTTTTGTAATGTGTACCTTTGAGACCATACTAGTGGCCCACATTTGGTTTCGAGGTGTACGGTGGAGTATAGTATATAGGGCGATAGTATTTCCATGCCATACCATTTTTGTTCGATGAGATCAATTTTCCTGCTTTTGGGTTTTCTTGGTTCCGTTTCGGTTTTTGGGCAGATGGCCACCGACACGGTCAACTTTGATGAGCGGTATTTTGAAGACCAATTCTACCTTGGGGTTACCTATAATTTCATATTTCAACGACCGTCGGAATTAAGTCAACGAAGTCTTTCGTATGGCTTACAAGGGGGCATCATCAAGGATATTCCATTGAACAAGGACCGAACGGTGGGCCTGGGTATAGGGTTGGGCTATGGGGTCAATTCCTATTATTCGGATTTGATCGCGACCAACACCCCTGACGGACCGGTGTACGAAATCGATGGTTCCCGGGAAGGTTTTGATCGTAGCAAGGTAGAGACCCATACGGTAGAAATGCCATTGGAATTTCGGTGGCGTAACTCAACCAAGGACGAATATCGGTTTTATCGCATTTATACCGGGTTAAAGTTGGCCTATGCCTTTTCTGCGCGGTCTAAGTTTGTTTCCGATATGGGAAAAGAAGCTTTTTCCAATGACGATATCCGAAGGCTCCAATACGGACTTACCTTAAATGTAGGGTACGACAGCTTTAACATACATGCCTATTACATGCTCAACACGCTTTTTAATGAAGGTGTTCAAGTAAATGACAGCGATATAGGCCTTAGACCGCTTCGTATCGGTTTTATCTTCTACATTTTATAACCACCGTTATTTTTTTCAAGCTGTTTTACGGTGTTTTTTCTTTCGGTTGGCACGAATTTTGATATTTCTTTAACACCAACATTTATACCATTTCTGGTGTTCTACCATTTTAACTTACGCAAATAAAAACCAGGGATTTTTTGGGTAGGCGAAAAAGAAAATCCAAGCATAGCAGTAGCTATGGTTAGCTTTTATTTTGAAGCATACACGAAAAAGAACAATTTTTAATGGGTAATTTAACATTAGAAATGGTATTACCATACCGTTACACTCTTTAAGCGGTATTGATAAGGCCGGAGCAACGGCCAGGTTTATAAGTATACTCCCAAAAATAACGACGGTACCGCATGCGTACCGTAAACGTTATACCATTGTCTAATTTAAATTTTTCAAAATGGGAAGACGACTACCTGTGCCCGAAGTAAATGCCGGTTCCATGGCCGACATTGCGTTTTTACTACTTATTTTTTTCCTAGTGACCACTACTATCGAAACCGATTCGGGTATCGATAGAAAGCTGCCTCCTCCGGACGATATAACGGAGGTGACCCGTAAAAAGAAGAACGTTCTTTCCGTGCTGTTGGATGGTAAGGGGCAGCTTTTGGTGCAGGATCAGATCACGGCGCTAACCGATTTACGAGAGACTGTAATGGCTTTTTTGGATAATGGCGGCGCTCCAAGCGATAGTTCCGATCATTGTGCGTATTGTTCGGGTAAGGAGCTGTCCTCATCTTCGGACAATCCGCTAATGGCGACGATTACAATGCGTTCGGGAAGGGAAACCGAATACGGTTTTTACATTACCGTGCAGAACGAGGTGGTGGCCGCTTACAATACGCTTCGGAATCGTGAAGGACAACGGCTTTATGGTTTGGATTATACCGATATGGAAATCGCTTACGAAGCTTCGGAAACAACAGAAGCGGAAAAGACACTTTTGCGAAAACAGATTATGCACCTTCGGGAAATGTACCCTTTGAATATTATAGAACCCTTACAATGAAACACGCTGAGATATGTCAAAATTCAATAAACACCTAGAAAAGAAACCACAGATATCCACGGCCTCCTTGCCCGATATTGTATTCATGCTGTTGTTCTTCTTTATGACCGTTACCGTCATGAAAGACGATTCGTTAAAAGTCGAGAACGAATTGCCCAATGCTACCGAAGTAAAGAAACTGGAGAAAAAGGACCGTGTGATTACCATACATGTGGGACGGCCTACAAACGAATACTCCAAAGTACTGGGAACGGAGTCCCGAATACAATTGGGCGATAAATTCGCCAAGCTGTCCGATGTGGCCCCGTATGTACTGGGAAGGTTGACCCACATACCGGAGCAACTGCATCCCTATGTTACCGTAGCCTTAAAGGTAGACCGTAAGGCCAATATGGGATTGGTAAACGATATCAAACGGGAATTGCGGCAAGTAGGAATGCTCAAAATAAACCATACCACCTATGAGGGCGATGCGTTTACGAATTTGAAATGAATTTATACCATTTCAAAGTTAAAATGGTATTATCCTCAAAATGAACTATAGCATACCGAAGTTGCCTTTTACCGGTGACAACAAAAGCTTGGAGCGGTCAATGTCCCGTACCCCATCATCTCAGCTGCAAAGCTGAAAAAGATAAAAATGGGCGCTAATTTCGCTTTTCGTATGCCGGTCTTTTTGGTTTTTTAAAGTTGTTGGGACTGTCCAATAGTTTGATGACCTCTTTGATGCCAACTTCCAGTTGCATATCAATTCCATTGGCAAGCTTTTGAAAGTCCTCTACCACTTCGATATCGGCATCGACACCGTGCCCCTCTTTGAACCATTCCCCATTGGGGTCGTACATTCTAAAGGTAGGCATGGTAATGCCCCCGTTATCGATCAATGGTGGTGCTCCGGTAATTCCGATAAGTCCGCCCCATGTTCGTGTGCCTATTAACGGCCCGATTTTTTTCTTTTTAAAATAGTCGGGAAAAGCATCGCCGCCGGAGCCGCTAAAGCCGTTGATCAGCATTACTTTTGGTCCAAAGTTACCGGATGGTGGCCATGCCCAGTCCTTTCCGTCCCGTACTGCCCAAAACGCCAAAGGATCACGGTCCAATAGCTCGATAAATCTATCCGGTATCTGCCCTCCACTGTTGAAGCGCTCATCGATGATAAGACCCTCCTTGTTCATTTGTCCATAAAACTGTCGTACCAATTCGTTTTGGCCATCCAATCCGGTACTGCGAACATAGATGTAGCCAATCCTCCCATTTGATATTTTTTCGACCCTTTTCCGATTGTTTTCGATCCAGGCCAAATGACGCAACCTGTTTTCCGAGCGCATTGGTTTTACGATCACCTTTTGGCCAGTGTCGGTAGGCTCCTTACCGATCGTAAGTTGTACCGGTGTATCGGCCAAGCCCTGGAAAGAAGCGGATATGGGCTTACTGGTGTCGACCTTTAGGCCATTTACGGCAAGAATATAATCCCCTTCCCTTACTCCTATACCGACGGCAGATAGGGGCGAACGACTTTTCACGTCCCAAGGGGCTCCGGATATGATTTTTTTGATACGGTACCCACCGTTTTCCAAAACGATGTCCGCACCCAAATAACCTACATCGATCGTTTTGGCGCGTGTGATATCCCCACCGCCCGTATAGGTATGCGATGCGTTCAGTTCGGCGATCAGATCGCCGATAATAATGTTTACGTCGCTTCTTGAATTGGCTTGGTCGATCAGACTTCCATATCGCGATTTCATCAGGTTCCAATCTACGCCATGCATTCCGGGATCATAAAAATAATCGCGTTCAAACCTCCAAACATCATTGAACAATTGTTTCCACTCTTCAATGGGAATTACCGTCATCATCATTTTTTCGGTAGGAACGGTCTTCTCGATTTTCTGATCGGCGTCGATTTTAATAACGGCCAACTTTTCGTCTTTCCAAACAAGAATTTTTTCACCTTTCGGAGCAACACTAAAGCTTTCGACATCCTTGATGATCGTTTTAACTTTTCGCTCTTCAATATCGTAATAATCGACCGTAGGACTGGCTTCTTCCGATGAACCCGAGTTTGGATAGCGCGAGAACAACAGTTTGCCCGTTACGGCGGATAAGTTGCCCAGGTTTCCGGCAGCGACATCCAACATTTCAACGCGATTCTCAAAACCAACGATATCGATCTTCGTTTCTGCTACCTTGGCTTTTTCGGGCTTGTCTTTTCCTTTATTCTTCTTCTTGGATTTGGTATCTGTTTCATCGCCCTCCTTCTCGTTTTTTACCGCATCGTTTTTTACCGACAACAATGATTCCCCGGAAGTGTTTAGGGTGCCGACCGCAATGGATGTGGTGTTGGGGTAGACAAAGGTATTGTCTACATCGGAATACACTGGTAGGAATGTTCTATTGGTTGCAAAGAAAAGGTGTTTTCCGTCCGCACTAAAGGCAGGAGCGCTGTCGGAATAGTAGCCCGAAGTAAGTTGGGAGGCTTTTCTTTTTTCCGTATCGTAAACGAAAATGGCGCTTGTCGCTGGATTGTCGGTGTCCCGGTCATAGGCGAACCATTTGCTGTCGGGGGACCATGAAACACTAAAACCTCGGAGACCGCCCTCGAACATGTATTTGCCCTTATCGGCCTTGATAATTTCGCCGGTACTAACGTTCACATAGTTGATGTTCATAGCCTGATCTACATAAGCGAGTTTTTTACTGTTCGGCGACCAATAAATGCTATAATTAAACCCACTCGTAAACGAGGTAATCGTTTTTGGTTTACGTTTGCCGGTCATATCGTGCAATACCAGCTGGTATTCCCCACTGGTATCGCTCCAATATGCCAGGGTTTTGCCATCGGGCGACCAAGCGGGACTGCGTTCGGCCACACCTGCCGTACCCGATATGTTTGCTACAAACCCTTCCGTTGCGGGCAGATCGAACAATTCTCCCCTTGCCTGAACGACTACTCTATTGCCATTCGGCGATATAGTGGCATTTTGGATATAGGCAGAAACGTTCTTTTGTTGTGGAATGCGCCCGATCTGATCTGAGATCAATTGAACGGCCACTTCATCTGTGGTGCCCGAAGCGATATCATACAGGTATAATTTGCCCCCTGCCTCGAAAACAATATCGGAAGGTCCGCTCTCAGGAAAGGTGATGTCATAATCCTTAAAAGAGGTCAGTTGCGAATTGCGTTTCGTGTCAACATCATATTTCCACAAATTGTTTCGTTTGTTCGGCCCTTGGTCCGACATGTAGTAAACCGCATTCCCGACCCACATGGGCAATTCGTCGTTCGCGTTGTTGTTGGTGATATTCTCGCTGGTGTAGGAGGTGAGGTCAAAAATGGTGATGTCGGGAGCCGTACCGCCGCGATACCTTTTCCAGTTTCTGTTTACCCGTGATCGATCGGTATAGGCCAATTTTAAGCCGTCCGGCGAAAACGAGCCGTACTCGCCATAGGGAACGGGGAGTTTGGTGGGGGCTCCCCCTTTGGCAGGAACCGTGTAAAACTGACTATAACGCTGGCGTCCGCTCTCCCTTGAAGAAGCGAACAGTACCGATGTACCGTCCGGGCTCCATCCCAATACCCTATCATACATGCCGTGGTAGGTTAATCGCAATGGAATGCCACCGTTTACCGAAACGACATAAACATCGCTATTTCCCTGATAATTGGCCGTAAAAGCGAGCATACTTCCATCCGGCGAAAACCTGGGGTACCCTTCCGCTCCCTCCGGGGAACTCAACCGATTGGCGACGCCCCCCGCCTTTGGGGCGATCCAAATATCATCACCATGCACAAATGCGATCTGCGATTCCGATACATCGGGATGCTGCATCAAATGGGCGCTCAATTGGGCATTTGCCGATAGACAGGTAAGTATAAAGACGAAAAGTAAAGAAGCTTTTTTCACAACGTTCATTTTTGATGATTTTTTATACCATTTTATGTATTTCCTACGGGGGATGATGGGAAAAAATAGTTGTTGGGGGATGCAAAAACGATAACATATCGATTCCGAATACAAGCACGGACCGTGCAATCGGTTTCACGCGGGAAGATACTAAATGAATTTTAAAATAGCTCAAAGTAAAACCCACTTTCACGGCAATAAAACCGGATTTAAAAACTATAATTTCTTGGGGACGGGTTGCGCTAGTTGAGCGAATGGGAAACAGCGAAAAAAAAGAACTATTGAGGAACATGGGGTGTTACTGGCACGTGGGTATTATACCATTTTTGCTTTGAAATGGTATTAAAGCCAGAACTTTACGGTGAGCAACTGGGAAAGCACACCAATACCAAAACCGATAACCACTTCGGCCCTGCTGTGTCGCTCAAGGTATAACCTGGCCGTGGCGACCAGTCCCGTGGCCAAAATAAAAAAGCCCAATGCCAGTGTGATGTTGATCTCAAAATGTACGCTCAAGCTAAGAAGGTACATGCAAAGGCTGGCCATGCCGGTCACATGAAGGCTACTTTTAAAATTTAAGTATAACAACAGCAACGAAGCTGCGGCCGCACTAATGAGGCCTATAAAAAAGTAATACAGCTCCGGGGTATAATTGTTCGGTATAACCTTGTAAAGCACCATTAACAGTAGGGCGATGACCACGTATAACGGGTAGCGCCGTTCCTTGGTGGTCGGAAACCATATCGAGCGCACTATTCCCACATTGGCCAGGATTAAAAAGGAAATGATGGGTATGACGACGGTAAGGATAAAAATAGGGAGGACATTCCCACTTTGTACCGCCAAAGGGCTGTATTTCGGGGTAATCATAAAATAGGCGATGGTGCCGCCTACCGGTATAAGAATGGGATGTAAAATGTAAGAGATCGTTTTGGAAAACAAGGTCATTATATCTGCTTTCGTAAACGGGCTACCGGTATTCCAAGCTGTTCCCGGTATTTGGCAACGGTTCTTCTGGCGATCGGATATCCCTTTTCTTTTAGTATGGCCGCCAAACGATCGTCCGTCAGGGGTTTTTTCTTGACTTCTTCCGAAATAACGGTTTCCAATATCTTTTTGATTTCCCTTGTGGAAACATCCTCGCCCTGTTCGTTTTTCATGGATTCGGAAAAGTACTCCTTGATCAATTTGGTGCCGTAGGGAGTGTCTACATATTTACTGTTCGCCACCCGAGATACGGTGGAAACGTCCATGTCGATCTCATCGGCGATATCTTTCAATATCATGGGGCGCAGGTTGCGTTCGTCCCCCGTCATGAAATATTCTTTTTGATAGTTCATGATGGCGTTCATGGTGATGAAAAGGGTCTGCTGTCGTTGCCGTATGGCATCGATAAACCATTTTGCGGCATCCAATTTTTGTTTTATGAACAGTACCGCATCTTTTTGGGACTTGGATTTGTCTTTGGCATCCTTATACCCTTTTAGCATATTGTTGTATTCCCGGGATACATGCAGTTCGGGGGCGTTCCTTCCGTTTAGGGAAAGTTCGAGTTCGCCCTCTACGATCCGTATGGAAAAATCGGGTACCACATGCTCGATCATTTTGTTGTTTCCGGCATAGGAGCCTCCCGGTTTTGGATTCAGTTTTTCAATTTCCGAAATGGCGGCCTTTAACTCCTCCTCGGAGATATGATGTTTTTGGAGCAGCTTTTTGTAGTGCTTTTTGGTAAACTGATCAAATGACTTTTCTAAAATGGCTATCGCCATGGTCACACTAGGTGTTGGTTCTTTACGTCCAAGTTGCAGTAACAGGCACTCTTCCAATGATCGTGCCGCTACCCCTGGTGGATCGAGCGATTGCACAATTTTTAATACCTGCAGTATGGTCGCCTCTTCGGTATAAATATTTTGGGTAAAGGCCAAATCGTCCAGAATATCGCCCAAAGGCCTTCGAATGTAACCGCTCTCGTCAACGCTGCCCACAAGGAACTCCGCAATGCTCCACTCCTCATCGCTCAGGTATACCGTATTGAGTTGATTTAGCAGAAATTGATTAAAAGAAATGCCTGCCGCATAGGGAACGCTTTTTTCGTCATCATCGGCACTGTAATTGTTGGCCTTGGTACGGTAATCCGGAATTTCATCGTCGCTCAGGTAATCGTCGATGTTGATGTCGTCGGTGTTGATGCTTTCATTGTCCGCCCCATCTTCGTAGGTGTCCCCAAAATCTTCATCTAAGCGTTCGTTGTCCTCTTTTCCGGTTTCCAGAGCGGGATTTTCTTCCAGCTCTTGTTTCAGCCGTTGCTCAAAGGCTTGCGTCGGCAGCTGGATCAACTTCATCAGCTGTATCTGCTGCGGCGATAGCTTTTGGGATAACTTAAACTGTAGATGTTGTTTTAGCATTGGGGTTTGTTGTTCCTACTCTTTTGGTGCCTTACGTTTTTTGTGAATAACAAATGTTGGACACTTCTTTATAAAGTTACCAAATTCGATTTAAAACTCCGCATTCTGCGGGCTTCTAGGGAACGGTATAACATCTCGGATGTTGCCCATGCCCGTGGCAAAAAGGACCAATCTTTCAAATCCGAGTCCGAAACCGCTATGTACGGCGGTGCCGAATTTGCGCAGGTCCAGGTACCACCAAAGCTCTTCCTCTGGAATGTCCAGTGCCGCCATCTTTTCCTTGAGCACGTCCAAACGCTCCTCTCTTTGCGATCCACCGACGATTTCCCCGATTCCGGGAAAAAGAATGTCCATGGCCCGAACGGTTTTTCCGTCCTCGTTCAAACGCATATAGAACGCCTTTATTTTTGCGGGATAGTCAAACAGGATAACCGGGCATTTGAAATGCTTTTCCACCAAAAAACGCTCGTGTTCGCTTTGAAGGTCGGCACCCCATTCGTTAATAGGATACTTGAATTTTTTCTTTTTGTTCGGTTTACTGTTCCTTAGAATATCGATGGCCTCGGTATAGGTAACCCGTTTAAACCCATTGTCTACCACAAAACGAAGTTTTTCGATCAAGGGCATTTCACTGCGCTCGGCCTGTGGTTTGGTTTTTTCCTCATCGAGCAGTCGTTTTTGCAAAAATTCCAAATCCTCCATGCAGTGTTCCAAGATATAACGGAGCACACTTTTGATGAAATCCTCGGCAAGGTCCATATTGGCGTCCAAGTCATAAAACGCCATTTCGGGCTCGATCATCCAAAACTCGGCCAAGTGTCGCGAGGTGTTGGAGTTTTCGGCCCTAAAGGTAGGTCCGAACGTATATACTTTTCCAAGCCCCATGGCATAGGATTCCGCTTCCAATTGACCGGATACGGTCAAATTGGTCTCCTTTCCAAAAAAGTCCTGACTATGGTCGATGGCCCCGTCTTCGGTAAGTGGCGGTCGTTTTTGATCCAAGGTGGTCACCCGAAACATTTCGCCCGCACCTTCGGCGTCCGACCCCGTAATAACAGGGGCGTGAAAATAATAAAAGCCGTTCTGATTAAAATACTGATGTACGGCAAAGGCCAATGACGATCGCAACCGCATTACCGCGGAAAAGGTATTGGTGCGTACCCGAAGGTGTGCCTGCTCCCGCAAAAACTCCATAGAGTGTTTTTTGGGTTGGATAGGGTAGGTTTCCGGGTCGGAAGCACCATGAACGAAAATCGAGTTTACCTGAACTTCCACTTTTTGGCCACGCCCTTGACTCTCAACAAGTACCCCGGTAATGCGCAGCGCGGCGCCCGTGGTTATCTGTTTTAACAGGGATTCATCAAAATTTTCAAAATCGACGACGCATTGGATGCTCCCTAGGGAAGACCCGTCATTCAGGGCGATAAACCGGTTGCTCCTAAACGTTTTTACCCATCCGTTGAGCTGTACTTCTTGGGATAATGGTTCGGTAACTAGCAAGTCTTTAATACGGGTCGATTGCATGATAAATGGCTTCAAAATTAAAAGGGCAAAGATAGATCATTGCACCTATTTATGATTTGTATCTTGATAATTTTAGTATAATCCGTATTACCGGTCTTCGGAATTTTGGCGTATTTCCTCTTTGGGTAGAATATCGATCTGGGGCTTTTTCAAGGTTTCCTTGTTGGCGATGTTGCGTTCCAACGAAAGCAGGAGGGATGGAAGTAGAATAAGATTGGCCAACATGGCAAACAGCAGTGTTGCCGATACCAATGCGCCTAAGGCTACCGTACCACCAAAATTGGATATGATAAATACCGAAAAACCAAAAAAGAGCACTATCGATGTATAGAACATGCTCACACCGGTCTCCCGCAACGCGGCATATACCGACGTTTTGATACGCCATTTATTCGCGGTAAGCTCTTGACGGTATTTTGCCAAAAAATGAATGGTATCGTCCACCGATATACCAAAGGCGATACTGAATACCAAAATGGTGGAGGGTTTTATGGGAACCCCGGCAAAACCCATGACCCCTGCGGTAACCACCAAGGGCAGCAGATTGGGAATCAGGGAAATGATGATCATACGGAACGAGCGGAACAAGTAGGCCATAAAAAGTGCGATAAGGCCGATGGCCAATGCCAACGACAAAATCAAGTTCTTTACCAAATACTTGGTTCCCTTTAAAAAGATCAGGGCGCCCCCGGTCATGTACACACGATAGCGTTCCGATGGAAAGATCTTTTCGATATTATCTTTGAGTTCGGCCTCTATGGCCTCCATACGTTCCGTTTCCACATCGCGCATAAACGTGGTAATGCGCGCGGTTTGGCCGGTACTGTCGACAAACGATTGCAGCATGTTGCCATTCTCGGAAGATTTACGGGCGACATCCATAATAAAGGTATTCTCCTGGGAAGTGGGCAATTGGTAGTATTTGGGAATGCCGTTGTAAAAGGCCTGCTTGGAATATTTTACCAAGTTCACCACGGAAACGGGTTTGGAAAGTTCCGGGATCTCTTCGATTACGGTACCCAGCCGATCCATTCGTTTTAAGTTGGCGGAGCGCAGTACACCCTTTGGTTTTTTGGTGTCGACCACGATCTCTACGGGCATGATGCCGTCGAATTCTTTTTCGAAAAAACGGATGTCCTTAAAAAAAGCGGCCTTTTTGGGCATGTCCTCGATGATACTCCCCGAAATGCGGATCTGATAAATTCCGATGATACTGGTGATCAATAAGATCAGGGAGACTACATATACGGAAATACGTCTTTCCCGAACAATACGTTCCATCCAGTTGACAAAGGTGTCGATCCACCGTTTGTTCAAATGCTTTAGGTGTTTGGTCTTCGGTAGCGACATAAAGCTATAAACGATGGGTATGATCAGCAACGAAAGCACAAATATTCCAATGATATTAATGGAAGCGACGATACCGAATTCCTTTAGCAATTTGCTATCGGTAATGATAAAAGTGGCGAACCCGGAAGCCGTGGTGACATTGGTCATTAGCGTAGCGTTCCCGATTTTGGTGATCACCCGTTGCAGGGATAGCGCCTGATTGCCATGTTTTTTAACCTCCTGTTGGTATTTGTTGATCAAAAAGATACAGTTTGGAATCCCGATTACGATAATCAAAGGTGGGATCAAGGCCGTCAATACCGTAATCTCATATTGCAATAGGCCTAAAATACCAAAGGCCCACATCACTCCTACGATGACCACGCACATGGAGATAAAGGTGGCCCTGAAACTCCTGAAAAAGAAGAAGAAAATCAAGGAGGTAACCCCAAGGGCGGCCAGAATGAACGTTCCGATCTCGTCGATAATGTTCTGTGAATTCATCGTCCGGATGTACGGCATGCCCGAAACATGCACCTCCATGCCCGTTTCCTCTTCAAAACGTAGTACGGCGTTCTGGAGTTCCTTAAGGATAAAATCTTTCCGCACCGAAGTGTTTACAATATCCTTGTCCAAATTTGCGACGGTACGAATGGTTCCGCTTTCCTTGTTGAACAGTAGGTTATCATAGAACGGAAGTTCGTTGAACAAATGGTTTTTGATGCTGTCCACCTCGCTTTTGGTCCGAACCGCGGAGGTAATCAAAGGGCGAAGTACAAACTCCTGCCGTTCCTGGTCCTTTACCAGTTCCTTTAAATTGTCGGTCGAAATGACAAAATCGATTTCCGGGAAGGCCAATAACTGTTTGCTGAACTTGTTCCAACGGTTGAAATTATCAGGGGTGAACAACGCGCTGTCCCGAATGCCAAAAACGATGGCGTTCCCTTCTTCGCCAAATTGTTTTAAAAACGATTGGTATTCAATGTTTATGGGGTGGTCATCGGGCAATAGGTTTGCCTGGGAGTTGGAAAAGCGCATGTTCTCCCATTGAAAACCAAGAAATACCGTAAATGCAATGACCAATAACAAGATCAGCATTCTGTTGCGAAGGATGATCCTTGCCGTTTTTGCCCAAAAGCCTTTTGTGATTTTCGCTACCATGTTAACGTGACTTCCTGATTACAACTATTTGGTTAGCTGTTGAAAAGAGACGGGTGATAGTATCGCTTCACCGCGTTCCGCTTCATTACTTTTAAAATGCGGCAAAGGTAGAAAATGATGGGTTGTGTTCCTAAGGGGAACTCATAAATAAATGCGTTTTTAAGTCGATTTCAAACGCTTTAATTCTAAAGTTACCGGGTCCTGTTATCATGGTTTTGCCATCAGATCGATCCCACGACCAAAAGCGTAATGGCTCACGAATCATTTACCGTGAAAATAAGATGTCCATCAGCGTTTACGAGAGTTCTAATCTCACGGGTCCAAGCCTTAAAACAGGGCGATTTGACTGTACTGGCCTGATATGTCCGGCATGGTAAAAGCCTTTCGATTTGATATCTTTCAAAACGGACATTCCAGATTTTAGGCCTTGTTAGGACGAAATAATTTGCTCAAAGTTCGGTGGTCTAAGCTGTCGTTCCCAAAAAGTCTGTGGCGTAATACATTCAAACAAACTAAAAAAGTACTGAAACCTATGTTAATCAAAAGAATGATACTATGAAATATATTTTACCTACCATCGCCATATTTTACTTGATGCTCCCATCGATATATGGGCAAACGGTAACACCGGGCCAAAATTTGGAGTCGACAATTAAGAGTGCTTCCGGTGGAGACGTGATACTGGTCGAATCTGGCACATATAGCCCTTTGGAATTGAATGGTCTTCTGTTTTCCGAGACAAGACCATTGGTCATTAAGGCGAAACCTGGGGCCAACGTGGTTGTGGATGGCACCAATGCGAACCGAGCGCTCTACCTGACCAACAGCAAGTACGTGGTTTTTGAGGGAATCCATTTTAGAAAATCACTATACGAAGGGGTCTTGATCGAGCGAAGCGAACACGTTATAGTTCGTAATTGCGAGGTCTCGCAATCCGGGCAGGCCGGCATAAAAGTGGCATTAGGATCTAGTTATGTCGATATACTTAAAACCAAGATTCATGATACCGGTTCCAACGGGCCCGGTAATCGGCGTTATGGGGAAGGGATTTATATTGGGCGAGGAGGGAGCCATACGAATGCCAATTGGCCCGATCTGACGAAAAATGTTTGGATAGAAGGCTGTGAGATATACCGTTGCGGTGCCGCGGAAGGAATAGACGTGAAAGGTGGGGCATTTGCGAATACCATACGAAACAATACGGTGCACGATATTACACTGGGCGATCCCAATTTTGGACAAACAAACGAGGCTGCCGTATCGCTTGGTCATTACGCGGTCTATAACGGAAATATCTATCAAAAAAATAAACGCCGCGAGAATTGGGTGGAAAACAATACTATTTATAAGGTGAGGGCAGGTGCAAATAATAGAATTTCAGGAATTTACAGCGCTGGGTTGGGCAATAACATCAAGAACAACTCGGTACGGGACGTAAAAACTACTTCGATAAATAGGAATCAGAATGTTTATGGACTGCAGTTGAACAACTGGGGCGAAGCCTTTCTCCCAGTGTACGTGCACAATAATACCATTTCAAACGTTGGTAAAAATACCAATTATAGGGGGCTGGCCATAACGCAAAACCCGGGTGGCAATCCCAATAAAAAACAAGATTGGTATCCCAATGGTCAAAATACATTTGATGATGATATTATTGCCGTATCCGCCCCAAATCAGGTGCGTCAAGGACAAGAGGTTTCCGTGCGGATAGATTATAGCGCATCAGGGGACAGGGATGTTATAGTAACCTTTCAAAAAGATAGTGGCGATTACAAATATTATACGGGTGCAGTGCGCAAAGTAGTTAAGGGAAGCGGTACCTTATGGGTAAAATTGACCATACCCAACAATGTGCCGGTGGCCGATAACGCATATCAATTTCAAACATACATTACCGATCGAAACGGGGATTGGAGGGGAGCCAAGGACAATATTGAAAAACAGAACAGGGATGTGCTGCCCAAAAGTACCGACAATGATCGCATTGATCGTATCAGCGCGGCCAGTTCGGTTCGCGCCGGCACCAGTTTTGCCGTTACCATTGGCTACCAAACGTCTGCCAATCGAGATCTGCACCTCAGTTTCAAAAAAGGGAGTACCGTTTATGACACTCAAAAGGTACGCTTGACCAAAGGATCCGGGAGTCATACGTTTACTATAAATGTTCCCTCCAATGCCAGCCCTCAAAATGGCTATTACTTGTTTTCCTATTTGGTAAAACCCAATGAAGGATGGTCGAAAGATCGATACGACGCCAAGACGAAGAACAATATATCCGTTCAAAACAACCCCAATAGCTGTAAGATTACCATTAGGGCCAAGGGAAGTGTGGGAAGCGAAGAGATGGTTTTGGCAATCAATTATGATTGGGTCAAACGCTGGACAGGTATTGGTACCTCCTGGAATAATTTTTCATTTGAAGTAAATCCAAACATCGACTTGAACAATATCAAAGTCAGATTTGTTAATGCTAAATCTCAAGAAGCGCTTTCGGTCGACAAAATTGTTTTAGGGGGGAATACCCTCAATACGGAAGTGAAAGCTACCCGGTCAGGAAATGGGTCTGGCGAAAGGCTCGTAGGTGGTGGGTACTTTGATTTTGGGTCCGGAACTTGTAGTTCAAGTGCACGATTAATGGCAGGTTTGACCGAAGAAATGGTTTCAGTGGATTCCAAGGTCTTTTCGGTATTGCATAACCCGTTACGTTCAAAACAATTGCATCTTTTGGGTCCGGATAGCTATCGTGTTGTCATATTCGATTTTTCGGGCAGGCAAGTTTTTATGGCTCGTTCACTGCAGGGAGAGCACAAGCTAAATCTAAAATCCTTGAACAGCGGAATTTACATTGTGCAGATGACAGATGTAGATACCGGCCGTTCGAAAATCCAAAAAGTGATTGTTCCTTAATAAGAGAGCGTGAGCGGTATCCGTAGTGCTTTGTCGCATGAAGTGGTGTGTTCAAAACGAGCGGTGTCCCAGAAGCAATGAGAAACTGTTCGTTTCGGTCATTTATGCTAAAAGTTCGAAGCCAATTTTCCTTGGGGAAATTTAGAGGAAAGCGATTGGCACATCAGCGTTTTGCGAAAGATGGGATAGCAACTTTTTAGGGTTCTTATTGTCCAGAAAAATCCCGTTATTCCGACTACGCCAATCCTCGATACCGCAGGTTTTCACAACAGACCTGTTGCCTCATTATAATCAGGGAAAACAATCTGCCGGGAAGGCGGAAGTCAAGCGAAACTAGGTGTGTAACCTCCCCTAATATACGGTCCGGGAATGGAATGAATGGGGAGAATTATAAAATGTTGGTCGTAAAGCATGCTACGGGATTTCCGATTTTTAAGACGGTGTACACCCGTTTCCTCAAACTTATACCTTCATGATCTCGGCCTCTTTGGCAACCAAGAAATCGTCTATTTTTTTGCTATACGTATCGGTGAGTGCCTGAACGTCGGTTTCCGTATTTTTTTTAAGGTCTTCCGAAGCATCTTCGAGGTTGCGAACCTCCTTATTGGCTTCTTGACGGGCGTTGCGCACCCCTACTTTGGCATGCTCGGCCTCGGCCTTGGCCTGTTTGGCCAGATCGCGCCTGCGTTCTTCCGTTAAAGGGGGCACGTTTATAATTATCGTTTCACCGTTGTTCATGGGGTTAAAACCGAGATTCGCGTTCATTATCGCTTTTTCTATTTCGGTCAACATGCTTTTTTCCCAAGGCTGTACGGTAATGGTCCGTCCGTCCGGAGTATTGACATTGGCCACCTGTGATAGCGGTGTTTGCGATCCGTAGTATTCTACCAGAACGGAAGACAACATGGCCGGGCTGGCCTTGCCGGCACGAATTTTCATGAATTCCTTTTCCAAATGTACGATTGCGGCATCCATTGCTTCCTTGGTCGAATCAAGTATAAAATCAATTTCTTCGTTCATTTTACATGAGTGTTTTAAAAGGTATTGGTGTGTTCTTGCTGCTGTTTCTTTTAGGTGATGCGAACATCAGGTGTTCACAACGGTACCGATGTTCTGCCCGTCTACGATCTTGAGCAGGTTTCCCTTTTTGTTCATATCGAACACCACGATCGGCAAGTCGTTTTCTTGGCTCAGGGTAAAGGCGGTGGTATCCATTACTTTCAACCCCTTGTTGAGCACATCTTGAAAGGAAATGGAATCGAATTTTGTGGCGGTCTTGTCTTTTTCGGGATCGGAGGTATAAATTCCGTCGACCCGGGTCCCTTTTAAAATAACATCGGCCTCTATTTCGATGGCCCGCAGTACAGCGGCCGAATCAGTGGTGAAATAGGGGTTTCCCGTTCCGCCCCCGAATATAACTACCCTGCCTTTTTCCAAATGGCGCATGGCCCTGCGTCGTATAAAGGGTTCCGCAACTTCGTTTATTTTAATGGCCGATTGTAAACGGGTCTGTATTCCTTTCAATTCCAGGGCACTTTGCAAGGCCAGTCCGTTGATCACGGTGGCCAGCATGCCCATATGGTCTCCTTGAACGCGATCCATGCCCGTAGCGGCACCGGTAAGGCCGCGAAAGATGTTTCCTCCACCTATAACGATGGCTACTTCAATTCCCTTCTCGACGACCTGTTGGATTTCCTCCGCATACTCCGAAAGCCTATTGGAGTCTATTCCATATTGTTTTTCACCCATTAGGGCTTCGCCGCTAAGTTTAAGAAGTATTCGTTTATAGTGCATGTATCGTTTTTAATTCCAACAAAAATAATCAAAAAAAGTTATGCCAAAACGGGCGATTTTTTTGTGCGTTCTTTCTTAATTTATTGTAAAATAATGGTGTTCAAACGATTAATTTTAGCCATCTTGCGGCCTATTAAATTGATTTTTAGCCTCATGAGAAAAGTATGTAAAGCATTCCTTTGTATTTTAATGGTGGGATGTACCGCGAGCAAAACGGCGATTCCCGCCAGTAAATCCCCCGTAGTCGCAACCTTGGACTTGGTGAACGTGACCGATGATAAAGTGATGGTCAGTGTCGATCCGGGAGCATTTTTAAAGGACGAAGTGTCCTTTTTTATACCCAAGACAGTGCCGGGCACGTATAGCTCGGACAACTACGGAAAATACATTGAGGGCTTCAAGGCCATCGATTATGACGGGAAAGAACTGTCCGTCGCAAAAAAGGACGATAATACCTGGACCATTACTGAAGCCAAAAAATTGGATAAGGTATCTTATTGGGTAAACGATACCTACGATACTGAAAAAGAGGTCAAAGATGCCGTGTTTTCCCCTTCCGGGACAAACATTGATAAGGGCAATAATTATATGCTGAACCTCCACGGGTTTGTAGGTTATTTTGATGACCTGCAAGAAGTACCCTATGAAATAAAGATCACAAGACCAGAAAACTTGGTCGCCACCACTTCGCTCAGCGAAAAGGCCGTGGCCGATGCCAAAGCTTCCGAGCAGGTGTTTTTGGCCAGCCGGTACTTTGAGGTGATCGATAGTCCGATCATGTATGCGGAACCCAATATCGAAACATTTCAGATAAACGATATTACGGTGACGTTAAGTGTGTACTCGCCAAATGGAACGTACACGGCCGCAAGTATAAAAGAATCTATGGAAAAGATGATGACCGCGCAAAAAGCCTTTTTGGGCGACATCAATAGTACAAAGGAATATAACATTTTGTTGTACCTCTCTACCCTTGAAAACGATGCCGGAGGTTTCGGTGCCTTGGAACACCATACCTCTACGGTGGTGGTGCTCCCCGAAGTAATGCAAAAAGAGGCATTGGAGCAGGCCATGATTGATGTAGTGTCGCACGAGTTTTTCCATATTGTGACGCCCCTGAGCGTGCATTCCGAGGAAATCCAGTATTTCGATTTTAACGACCCCAAAATGTCGCAACACCTTTGGATGTACGAAGGCACCACCGAGTATTTTGCCAACTTGTTCCAAATACAGCAGGGATTGATCGATGAAACGGAATTTTATAAAAGGATCATGACCAAAATTTCAAATTCGAAGTCGTACGACGACGCCATGTCCTTTACCGAAATGAGCAAGAATATTTTGGACGACCCCTATAAGGACAATTATGCCAATGTATATGAAAAGGGTACGTTGATCAATATGGGACTCGACATTATGTTGCGGGAATGGAGCAATGGTGAGAAAGGGGTATTATGGCTTATGAAAGAACTTTCCGGTAAATATGGCGACATGACCCCTTTTAAAGACGATGTGCTGATTGATGAAATCGTAGCGATGACCTTTCCTGAAGTACGTACTTTTTTCGATACGCACGTCATCGGGAATACGCCTATCGATTATGACGCGATTTTCGCAAAGGTAGGTTTGGAGAAAAGCACAAACCAAGAACAGTCGGGGTATTTTTTGAAGGGGGATATTCCTTTTATCGATGTTGACCAAGAGAACGAAAACGCGATCTTCATCCGAAAAGGCATCGAATTGAACAGCTTTTTACAGACGCTCGGAACACAAGGGGGCGACGTTATCAAAAAAATAAACGGTACACCGATAAACCTTGATGCCATACGTCCGATAATCGGGCAGAGTTTTGGTTGGACACCCGAAACCGAGATAGAAATGGTGGTCGAACGTGATGGGGAAGAATTGACGCTGACCGGTCCGGTAGGGACCCCTACCGTAAACGTGGTTTCGTTGCTTCCAACGCCCACGGCTAGCGAAGCGCAGCAAGAGCTGCGTCAAGCTTGGTTGAAAAACTAAAATGGCGAAAAAGGGGGTTCAGGGTGTCGTTGTGATACCGATCTGGCCTTACGACCTTTACGGATCAGATACAAAAAAGCGGTGCATGTTATGGCCGCTTTTTTGTTGGATTTTTCTCAAATGTTGATAAGAGTGTCCCCTATCATTGCAGTTCCAAAATGCATACAAGGGATAAAAAATTTGGACTTGGTGCAACCTTTTGCATGACCATAGTGTCTTTAAGGGTAACCTATCCGTTGAAAACCCAGTAGGTGCCCGGTAGCATTCGATAGCATTTTTATAATTTGATCAAAAAAATAAAATGGTATAACTTCAATCAAAAAATGAACATGTCGGGAACAACGTATTCGCTTTTTATCTTTTTCGTTTTTTGCTTTGCGCTGTGTCAAGCCCAAACCCTTACCCAAACGGTCAAGGGCACCGTGCTGGATTCGGAAACGGGGGCACCTTTGTTGGGTGCGAATGTGATACTCCTAAATGCGGAACCCGCCAAAGGGGCGATTACCGACGAAGCGGGTTATTTCAGATTGGAGGGCGTTCCCGTTGGTAGGGCCTCGTTCCAGTTTACTTATCTCGGGTACGAGGATTTTGTAGTCTCCGAAATTTTGATTGGCTCCGCAAAGGAAGTAGCTTTAAAAGTTTCCCTTACCGAAGCCTTAAACGCGCTTGATGAAGTGGTATTGGTCGCACCTACCGGCACGGGCAAACCCAACAACAAACTGGCAACGGTAAGCGCACGATCCTTTAGCGTTGAGGAAACCAAACGTTTTCCTGCCAGCGTTAGCGATCCCGGCCGTATGGCGCTTTCCTTTGCTGGGGTCACCAATGGTGACGATACCAGTAATGAAATCATTATAAGGGGAAATGCACCGAATCAGTTGTTATGGAGGGTTGAAGGTATTGAAGTGCCCGAACCAAATCATTTTTCCGAGGAAGGATACGCTCCGGGTAACGTGAGTTTGATCAGTAGCAACCTCTTGGGAAAATCCGATTTTTTTACCGGGGCCTTTCCGGCCACCTATGGAAATGCGCTTTCAGGGGTATTCGATATCAATTTAAGAAACGGGAATAACGAGAAAGGGGAGTACGCATTTCAATTTGGCGTATTGGGAACGGACCTTACCGCAGAAGGACCGTTTAAAAAAGGGTACAAGGGCTCCTATTTGATCAACTATCGGTATTCTACGATCGCCATTTTAAACCAGATCGTAGATGTTACCCCAGGAAGTACCCCTACCTATCAGGATGTGTCGATAAAATTGCACCTCCCATTGGGTGATCGGACCAAATTGTCCCTATGGGGAATCGGGGGCATTAGTGATGAAGACGAGGACCCGGAGGTAAACGGTAATTTCAGCAGCGAGGAGGTATTCGAATCCAAAACCTATTTGAGCGGACTGACGCTATCATATTTTTTTGAAGGTGGAAGCAAGCTAGAAGGCCGGATATCGTATTCGGGAAACGCCAGCGATTATATTTTTGAGGGCCGCAACACCGCATCGAACGATGTTTTTGGAGATAGCGATATTTTAAGAAATAGCGCTTTTAGGGTCAGTACCGATTATACCAAAAAAATAAGTGCGAGAATGACCATCAATGCCGGCGGAGTACTCAGTTTGTTGAACTATAACGTACGTACCGCCACCTTCGAAAACGACCGGTCGCGAGAGGTGGTCAATGAAAAGGGCAATGGCACCATGGGGCAGGCCTATGTGCAGGGCAAGTACCGTTTTAACAGCGATTTTTCCACCACCTTAGGGGTGCACGGCACCTATTTTTCAGTGAATGATGATTTCGTAGTGGAACCGCGCTTTGGTATGGAGTGGAAGGTAAACGCGAACCACACGCTTTCTGCGGGTTTTGGCGTGCATTCCCGTCGAATGCCCTTGAACCAGTACTTTATTAAAATTCCCGATGGCACAGGTTTTACCACACCGAATACGGAGGTGGACCTGATGCAGGCAGTACACTACATCATCGGGCACGATTGGCGCATTATTAGGGATGGACACATAAAGGTAGAGGCGTATTATCAAGATCTGAACAAGGTTGCGGTAACAAGCAACCCCGATTTTACGGCTTCTTATTTAAATGGACGTTTTATTCCCGCAGCATTTACCGATGCCGGGGTAGGGCGCAACTATGGTCTGGAGTTTACGTTTGAAAAGTTCTTTTCACGGCAGTATTACTTTTTGGCAACGGCATCCTTATATAATACGCAATACCGCGCTGCCGATGGGAACTGGTACGATAGTGCTTATAACTATAGTTATACCTTTAACCTTGTTGGGGGCAAAGAGTTTACCGTGGGGAAGACCCAGAACAATATTATTGGTGTAAATGCCAAAACCTTATTTAACGGTGGTAAACGTGCCAGTCCGCTAGATCAGGAATTTTTTGATGCGACCGGGGAAACACGTATCGATGAACAGTTGCGCAATACCATTGAACTCGATTCCTATTTTAGATTGGATGCCAGTGTGTACTACCGCCTGAACCGGCCAAAGGCGTCGCATCGTATTTCTTTGGATATTCAGAACCTTACCAATAGGGAGAATATCGATGAGGTGTTTTTTAATGACGAGGGGGAAATACGGACCAGCCTACAGTTGGAGTTGATTCCTTTTTTAAACTATCGCATCGAGTTTTAGAAGCCTTTTACAAATTCGGGCAAAGTGTTGATGCTACCTTATACCACTTCAAAGCTAATACCGGAAATGGTATAAAATAGTATTCGCCTCTGGTATAGGTGTTTTGTAGGATTCGGAAAGGTGTACAGGTCGCATAAAAAAACCGCCAAGATGGAACATCAAGGCGGTTTAAAATGAGTTTATTATATAAGTTTACCCTACGGTAACCCTTTTGAAGCCGGTTACTTCTACCGCTCCGTGGGACTCAACATATGTGGCAACGTTGATTTTTTCATTTTTGATGAAATTTTGGTCCAACAGACACTGTTCTTGATCCAAAGTTGTATTATCGGAAATAAAACGCTCCATTTTACCAGGAAGAATTTTATCCCAGATTTTCTCGGGCTTTCCTTCAGCTGCCAATTCCGCTTTCGCATCGGCTTCTGCCTTTTCCAAAACAGCATCGCTCAATTGGCCCATTGAAATATACTGTGGTACGTTTTTAAGTGTTTTTCCCAAACGGCCCAATTCTTCATTGTCCTTTTCAATCGCGGCAATACGGGCTTCGGTTTCCGAAGTTACATAAGCTGGATCGAAATCTTTATAGGATAACGTAGTGGCTCCCATGGAAGCTACTTGCATAGCAACATCTTTACCAAGTTCCTCTGCAGTGTCTACCTTCGCCGAAAAACCGACCAATGCAGCAATCTTATTGATGTGTACATAGGAACTAACGTAAGGGGCCTCCACTTTTTCAAAAGCGTTGATTTCCAACTTTTCCCCGATGACACCGGTTTGCTCGATCAACTTCTCAGCAACGGTAATCCCACCGAAATCGGCGGCCAATAAGGCGTCTTTACTGTCTACTGTCAATGCGATGTCCGCGATGCTATTGGCCAAGGCCACAAAGTTCTCGTTTTTACCGACAAAATCGGTTTCACAACCTAAAACGATTGCGACACCGGAAGTGTTATCGGCATTTACCTTGGCGATTGCGGCACCTTCCGAAGAATCTCGATCGGCCCTTTTTGCTGCTACCTTTTGTCCTTTTTTACGAAGAACGGCAATGGCCTTGTCAAAATCGCCTTCGGCTTCTACCAAAGCATTTTTACAATCCATCATCCCGGCCCCAGTGGCCTTTCTCAATTTATTTACTTCTGCGGCTGATATTTTTGCCATATCCTTTATTATTTGTGATTTCCCGTTTTCATGGGAAACCGGTATGTATTTAATTGTTGTGTTCCAGTACTTTATTCTACGCCTCCTTTAACGCTGTCCTGCCATTCTTTAAGCTCGTCCCATTTGCCTTCAGCGGCCATTTTGGACTGTTTTGCCCAAGAAGTAGGATCTAAATGCGCCATTCTAGAGCTGGCTTCGGTAAGGATTTCTTTGATTTTCTCTGCATCGGCTTCCGCAAGTTTTGCAAAAGTGTCAAGGCCCGCGTTTACCAAAGCTTCGGCAGCTTTTGGTCCAACACCTTCTACCTTGGTCAGATCATCGGCTTTCGCCTTTTCCTCTTTGGCCGGCGCCGCTTCTTTTACTTCTTCCTTTACTTCGGCAACCGCTGGAGCTTCTTCTTTCTTTTCTTCTACCGGTGCCGGGGCAGGAGCCTTTTCAGCTGCGGGAGCGGGGGCTTTTTCTTTCTTAGGGGCGGCATCCGCACCTTCTTTCTCAGCTTGCTTTTCCGATTTTCTTTCGGCAAGACCTTCCGCTACCGCGTTGGTTACTTGTTGCATGATGATTTCAATGGATTTGGAAGCATCATCGTTCGAAGGTATCAGATAATCGATATCCCTAGGGTCGGAATTGGTATCTACCATAGCAAAAATTGGAATGTTCAATTTTTGGGCCTCTTTAACTGCAATGTGCTCGCGCATGGTATCTACGATGAATATTGCACCTGGCAGACGGGTCATTTCAGAAATGGAACCAAGGTTTTTTTCCAACTTCGCCCGAAGACGGTCTACCTGTAAGCGTTCTTTTTTAGATAGGGTAAGAAAGGTTCCGTCCTTTTTCATACGGTCGATAGAGGCCATTTTCTTTACCGCTTTACGGATGGTAACAAAGTTGGTCAACATACCGCCCGGCCATCGTTCCGTGATATAGGGCATGTTTACGTTGGCCACCTTTTCGGCAACGATATCCTTTGCCTGTTTTTTGGTAGCTACGAAAAGAATTTTTCTTCCGGATGCCGCAATTTTTTTCAAGGCCTCGTTGGCCTCGTCCATTTTTGCAACAGTTTTGTAAAGGTTGATAACGTGGATTCCGTTGCGCTCCATGTAGATGTAGGGCGCCATGTTGGGGTTCCACTTTCTTGTAAGGTGTCCGAAATGCACACCTGCTTCCAATAAATCTTTTACTTCGACTTTTTGAGCCATTTTTAAATGTAGTTTACGTTCTTTTGAAATAGCAATGGTAAAGTGGTACCGTTATGCAACGGAGCCTTCACCATTTAGATGCTAAACTAATTTACCCGAACTATTTTGAACCGGAGGACCCAAAACGTATGTTGCTCTTTTGGAAAAGCAAAACGGGATTTGTAAGTGTTCTCGACAATGCGAAAACTTTCAATGAACTAATTAATGAATATAAAACGAAGGTGCCTCTTTCGAAGCACCTGAAAATTCTTTTAACGTTTGGAGAACTGGAATTTCTTCCGAGCTTTTTTCTGTCCAAATTTCTTTCTCTCGACCATTCTCGGGTCTCTGGTCAACAAACCTTCCGGTTTAAGCGCCAATCGGTTTTCCGCATCGATCTCGCACATTACCCTTGAAAGGGCCAAACGGATGGCTTCTGCCTGTCCTGTAATCCCACCACCGTAAACATTTACCTTTACGTCGTAGTTGTCGGTACTTTCGGTCAATGCAAAAGGTTGCTTTACCTTGTACTGAAGGGTAGCCGTTGGAAAATAATCGTTTAAATCTCTCTGGTTGATCGTAATGTTTCCTTTTCCTTCGGAAACGTAAACACGTGCTACAGCCGTTTTTCTTCTACCGATTTTGTGTATGACCTCCATTACTTAAATTCTTTTAAATTGAATACAACTGGCTTTTGCGCTTCTTGCTGGTGTTCCGATCCCTCGTACACCTTAACGTTCCTGAAAAGTTCCGCTCCCAACTTGTTTTTGGGAAGCATTCCTTTTATGGCACGCTCTACAACGCTTGTCGGTCTTTTTTCCAAAACCTCTTTAGCGGTAGCGGCGCGTTGTCCTCCGGGAAAACCCGTGTAACGCAAATAGGTTTTGTCCTCCCATTTGTTACCGCTCAAATGTATTTTTTCGGCATTGATTACAACAACGTTGTCTCCACAGTCCACATGTGGCGTAAAGTCAGGTTTGTGTTTTCCCCTTAACAACTTGGCAACTTTTGAGGCAAGACGGCCTAATGTTTCTCCTTCGGCATCCACCAATAACCACTGTTTGGTCACTGTTTTGCGATTTGCCGAAATAGTCTTGTAGCTTAATGTATCCACTACTATAATTTTATTGATTAAACACTTCAATCCCTCAAAGAGGGCTGCAAATGTACAACTATTAAGTTGAAATACAAATGCATATTTCCGATTATTTTCCGAAAAAACAAAGCTACCGCTTTAAGTCCGAAAAAGAAGGGTGAATTTGATAAAGGATGCGCGCTTAAATGTTAAAATCCAAAGAAAGTCGGACGGAAGTGTAACAGTTTTAGAAAGGGGATGTCTTTACCACATCAATCAAATCACAATCAAGAAACGAACAGTATGAAAACCATCTTTATTGGGGTGTGTGCACTTTTATTACTACCGATACTCGGTAATGCACAGGATTCTACAACAACGGTCCCGAAAAGAATTTATGAAACCAAACCATTACTTGCCCAAAAACCACCCAGTATCGACGGCATGTTGGACGATACCGCATGGAACACTGTAGCTTGGTCCGGAGATTACATCGAAAATCAGCCCGATGAAAATACCGCGCCAAGCGTTCAAACAAAGTTTAAACTGGTCTATGACAAAAAGTTTCTCTATATAGGGGTGCGCTGCTACGACCCCGAACCGGATAAAATAGAAAAGCGGCTTTCGCGTCGCGATGGGTTTTCCGGCGACTGGGTAGAATTCAATATTGACAGTTACCACGATTATCGGACGGCTTTCTCTTTTACGGTGACAGCGGCGGGTGTAAAGGGCGATGAGTTCGTTTCCAACAATGGGAACGATTGGGACAGTAGCTGGAATCCCATTTGGTATACCAAAACCAATATTGATGGTGAGGGATGGACCGCCGAACTGAAAATTCCGTTGAGCCAGTTGAAATTCAGAAGGGACAAAAATCAGGTTTGGGGGTTACAGTCCACACGAAGGTTCTTTAGGGCAGAGGAACGCTCGTTATGGCAGCGCAAACCCTTGGACACCCCGGGTTGGGTAAGCGAGTTCGGCGAAATTCATGGGCTGGTCGATCTAGAACCCCAACACCAGTTGGAAATACAGCCCTACACCGTAGCCAAGTTGGAGACCTATGAAGCGGAAGAAGGCAACCCTTTTCGAGAGGGTAGGGACGGCGATCTGACCGGTGGCCTGGACGCCAAAATCGGAATTACCAACGATCTTACCTTGGATTTGACCATTAATCCCGATTTCGGACAGGTAGAGGCCGATCCATCTGCCATTGCATTGGACGGTTTTCAGATTTTCTTCCGGGAACAACGCCCTTTCTTTGTGGAGAACAAAAACATTTTCGATTACGGCGTTTCCAGATCGGAAGCGGGGAATACCTTTGGATTTGATAACGTTTTTTACTCCCGTAGGATCGGAAGAAGTCCGCAGGGTTTTCCGTCGACCGCCGATGGTGAGTTTGTAGATCAACCCGAGAATACCACTATTTTGGGTGCTGCAAAATTCAGCGGTAAAACTAAGGATGGTTGGTCCATTGGGGCGTTGGAAAGTGTTACGGCAAAAAAGTATGCCATCATCGATAACAACGGAGATCGCCGCGAGGAAGTGGTGGAGCCGTTGACCAACTATTTCGTCGGACGGCTCCAAAAGGATTTTAATGACGGGAACACCTTTGTAGGGGGTATATTGACAGCGGTAAACCGGGACGCCCTTACCCCAGAGCTGGATTTTTTGCATCGATCGGCATATTCAGGGGGTTTCGATTTTAAACATCAGTGGAACGATCGGGATTGGTATTTTGGGGGCAACATGATCTGGAGCCATGTGGAGGGCGATACGAGCGCCATTCAAAACACACAGGAAACCATAACCCACTTGTTCCAAAGGGTGGATGCCGATCACGTATCGGTAGACCCCGATGCTACTTCCCTAACCGGAACGGGTGGCAATGTGCAACTGGGGAAGATCGGAAACGGAAATTGGAAATTTGAAACCGGTGGTACCTGGCGTTCCCCGGAGTTGGAACTGAACGATATCGGTTTTCAACGCCAGGCCGATGATATACGCCACTATACCTGGATAGGCTACCAGACCATAAAGCCCGATAGTACCTTTAGAAGGGTCGGTATCAATTACAACCATTGGAGTGTTTGGGATTTTGGGGGCAACCACAATAGCCTCCGTTTTAATACGAACAGCTGGCAAAATTGGAAAGGAAATTGGTTTACGAACCTGGGGTTGAACTATGAACCCATCCAATATTCCAATTTTGCCCTGCGTGGCGGTCCCAGGTTGCGCCTATCCCCAGAAATCGGTTTTTGGAACAGCATCAATACCGACAACCGAAAGAAGGTGCGTTTCAATGTGTTCCATAATGGAAGAAAAGGTGTGGACAATTCCTACCAGACCTATAGTCTAGGTTTTGGAGTGACCTATCAACCACTGAACGCCCTCAGTATTTCGGCGAGGCCGAATTATAGTATCAACAAGGACCAGCTTCAATTTATCGACAATATAGCGGTAGACGGGGATACGCGCTACCTTAACGGGACCATTGATCAAGAGACCCTAAGCATGTCGCTTCGCTTGAATTATACCATAAACCCAAACTTTACCATTCAATATTGGGGGCAACCTTTTATTTCCAGAGGGCGTTATTCCAATTTCAAACACGTGACCGCGGCTACTGCCAAACGTTTTGAAAATCGTTTTACGTTGTACGATACCGACCAGATCAGTTTGGAAGAAGAGGAATACCGGGTGGACGAAGACCTTGATGGCGTTACCGATTTTACGTTTGACGATCCCGATTTTTCCTTTGTGCAGTTTCGGTCCAACCTGGTCGTCCGTTGGGAGTACATTCCGGGATCGGAGATTTTCTTGGTATGGTCACAGGACATTTCACGATCGGGAAATCCGCAAGAACAATTGTTCCAAAGTTTGGGAGACAATATTTTTGGACAGGAAGCGCAAAACATTTTTCTGATAAAGGCTACCTACCGTTTTGTACTGTAATACCATTTCAAAGTCAAAATGATATGGTCTGCTTAGAAGTTGATTTTTGATCAGGAATAGCGAAAGGGGCCTACATTTAAAATATTGCCATGCTTTTTACGTTCTAAATGATAACTAAAAATATTCGAATTATGAAACGCATAGCTTATATGTTCGGCATGCTATCGCTACTGGCGGTATCCTGCTCCGATGATGATGGAAATGATGGGGAAGAAACACCGCAGGAAGCCTCTTTGGTCGGTACCTGGGATTTTGTGGCCTTGGACGCCACAGGTGTCGATGAACAACAAATTTTATTGGCCGAGGATGTCATTGAAGTGTTGATCCAGCAAAATTGCGACATTCTGACGTTTACCTTTGCCGATGACCAAACGGTTACGGCCGATTATAGGGATTTTACAGAGACCGGTAGGGACGTTAATCCCGATGGAAGCGGTTTGCTTATCGAATGCCCTGAAGAAGTAATATCAACTACCTCTGTTTGGTCTTTGGAAGGTGATCAGTTGACCTTTGTTAACGGAGATCTTACCGAAGAAACGGTCACTATCGAATTAACGGCGACCCAGATGATCGTACCTGCCGAAATTGTGGATGAGGATAACCTTGCAGGTGCCAAAGCGATTTTTGAAAGGCAATAAGGAAACCTACATATAGCACGAAACGCGAAAATCCCTTTGATGCGTCAAGGGGATTTTTTGTTTGCGCTATTGTTTGTAAAACCGGGTTTGGAGCTGTTGTTCTTTTGAGCGGATGGCAATGGTATAAATTCCCGGGTTTAAATCGGAAACCGGAATATTGACGGCCTTGTTCGTTATCGACCATTGGTATTGCAGCAATACATTGCCGTAACTGTCCGAAATGGAAATGGCGGCGCTTGCGCTATTTTTGAGCCCCAACACCGTGATTACGCTGGTAGCGGGATTCGGGAATACCCTTACCTTAGCGGTTTCCCTTCCAGTAGGTTCCTGCTGCCCTTGTCCCAGTGCGTTACCGGAGAAAGCCAGGCAGGCAAAAACGATAAACAGTGTTTTTTTCATCTGCTTATATTTATTGTTTTTAATGGTCAGATGTAATTCGCCAATAATCATTTCGGTTGGTATCAATAATTGTTATGGCTCATTTCATAACAAGCAATACTGCAATAAGTATGCTAAACTAGTCGGTAGCTGTTCCGAATTCAAAAAAATGTTGTGAAACCGGAATTCCTGTGGGTCAATGCGCTTCCAGCCAATCACTTCCCAGGCCAATCTCTACATCCAGTGGCACGGAAAGGGTATAGGCGTTTTCCATTTCAGATTTCACCATGTTCTTTAAGGCCTCCAATTCGGGTTTATATGCATCGAAAACCAATTCATCATGAACCTGTAATAACATTTTACTCTTAAAATTGCTCTCGCCAAGCTTTCGATGGATATTGATCATGGCGAGTTTTATAATATCGGCGGCACTTCCCTGAATGGGTGCGTTTACGGCATTACGCTCCGCGGCGCCGCGCACTATGGCATTACTGCCGTTAATGGCCTTTAAATACCTGCGCCTTCCCAATACGGTCTGTACATACCCGTTGTCCCGGGCAAAATCGACCTGTTCGCCCATATAGTTCCTGAGTTTCGGATACGTGGCATAATAGGTTTCGATCAGTTCCTTGGCTTCCGATCGGGATAGATCCGTCTGATTGCTCAGCCCAAAGGCAGATACGCCGTAAATAATCCCAAAATTGACCGTTTTGGCATTGCTTCGTTGTTCCCGGGTCACTTCCGATATGGGAACGTCAAATACCTTTGCAGCGGTAGATGCATGAATGTCCTCACCATTTTTGAAGGCTTCGATCATGGTGGTCTCCTCGCTCAATGCCGCAATGATCCGGAGTTCGATCTGTGAGTAATCCGCGGCAAGCAGGGTGTAGTCCTCGTTTTTTGGAACAAAGGCCTTACGTACTTGCCGGCCTCGCTCCGTTCGTATGGGAATGTTCTGAAGGTTGGGATTGTTACTGCTGAGCCTTCCCGTAGCGGCCACCGTTTGCATATAATCGGTGTGTACCCGTCCCGTGCTGGCCTCTACCTGCAACGGCAGGGCGTCCACATAGGTGCTCTTTAACTTGGAGAGCCCGCGGTAATCCAACACGTTTTGAATAATTTCATGGTCCTTTGCCAAATAGGAAAGCACGTCCTCCGCAGTGGAATATTGACCGGTCTTGGTCTTTTTAGGTTTGTCCACCAATTTCATTTTATCAAAAAGGATTTCTCCCAGTTGCTTGGGCGACCCAATATTGAACGTTGTTTCCGCGGCCTCGTATATTTTTTGTTCCAAGGTGGCAATGTCCTTGTTGAGGTCCTCCGAAAGGGATTTTAAAAATGCCTCGTCCAGGTTGATGCCCTCCAATTCCATATCGGCCAAAACGTGCAAGAGCGGAATTTCGATATCGTTGAACAGGGCCTCGGTATTGGCCGCTTTGAGTTCCGGTCTAAAATGTGCGGCAAGCTGAAGGGTGATGTCGGCATCTTCTACGGCATACTCCGTTTGTTTGTCCAAAGGAACATCGCGCATGCTCAGTTGGTTCTTACCTTTTTTTCCGATCAGTTGTGTTATGGAAACCGGGGTATAGTTCAAGTAGGTTTCCGCCAATACATCCATATTATGGCGCATGTCGGGGTTGATCAGGTAATGTGCGAGCATGGTATCGAAAAATTTACCCTTTACCTTGAGCCCGTATTTGTGAAGTACCTTAATATCGTACTTTAAGTTCTGACCGATTTTTTCAATGTTTTCCGATTCAAAAAATGGGCGTAATGCTTCAATAAGTTCCTGTGCCCCGGCTTTGTCCTCTGGAAAGGCAATATAAAAACCTTTGGTCGCTTCCCAAGAAAAGGCGATGCCCACCAATTCGGCGGTCAACGGGTTTAGCCCGGTAGTTTCGGTATCAAAACACACGGAGGACTGTTTCATCAGGTTTTGTAAAAACAACTTCATGGCCATACCTGGTGCGATACTCTGGTATACGTGTGGTACATCTGCAATGGTCTTACGGCTGTTGTGGTCTTTGAGCGTACCCGGACTTTCCGATGCGGCACCGCCGAATAATGAAAATTGTCCACTGCCCGCTTCTTCGGATGCTTTTGCCTTAGGGGAGGCTTTTCCCGCCGGAACGGTGGGCGTTTCTTCGGTATCCGAAAAAATCTTAATGAACTGGTCCTTGAGCCGCCGGAACTCCAGCTCTTCAAAAATGACCTGTACTTTTTCGTTATCGGGTTCGCACATTTCATAGTCTTTCGCATCAAAGGTGACATCAACATCCAAACTAATGGTGGCCAACTTTTTTGAAAGCAGCCCCAACTCACCGTTTGCCTCCACCTTCTCCTTCATTTTGCCCTTCAACTTATCCGTGTTGGCCAAAAGATTTTCTAGGGAACCGAATTCTTCCAGAAACTTTTTTGCCGTTTTGTCCCCTACGCCCGGAAGACCGGGAATATTGTCACTGGCATCTCCCATCATTCCCAAATAGTCGATCACTTGTTCCGGTTTTTCTACGCCAAATCGTTTTTGGATTTCCGGGATGCCCCAAATTTCGATTCCATTGCCCATGCGCGCCGGGCGGTACATAAAAATGTTTTCGGAAACCAACTGTCCAAAATCCTTGTCGGGGGTTACCATAAACACTTTATAGTCTTCCTTTTCGGCCTGTTTGGCCAAGGTGCCGATAATATCGTCGGCTTCCCAGCCTTCTTTTACCACAACGGGTATGTGCATTGCGTTCAGTATATTTTGAATATAGGGTATCGCAATTCTTATGGCATCGGGGGTCTCGTTTCTATTTGCTTTGTATTCCGGAAAAAGTTCGGTACGTTCGGTACTTCCCCCTTTATCGAAACAGACGGCCAAATGGTCCGGTCGCTCCCTTTTGATGACGTCAAAAAGGGAATTCATAAAACCCATGATCGCGGAGGTGTCCATTCCTTTGGAGTTGATTCTAGGGTTTTTGATCAGTGCATAATACCCGCGAAAAATAAGGGCATAGGCGTCTAGTAAAAAAAGTCGTTTTTGGTCTGCCATTTTCATAAATTCTTGAAGGGTTCCAAAACTACAAAGATTATCTACTACTGCTAAATTTTTAGACTTTAATATAGGAATCCGAAGGGGTATTTCGATGTCCTTCCTTGGTGTACGAACGGTACGAAAACCCTGGATGGATGCAATAGCTGCCGGTGTCCCCTTTTTTGTTGATTGCGATAAAGCCTATTTGGAAGTCGGCTTTATCGTCATTTTTTTTCAAAATACGGCGTACCCCTTCTTCGCAGGCTTCTTGGGGCGATTTGCCTTGGCGCATCAGCTCAACGATCAAAAAACTACCTACCGTACGCACCACTTCCTCTCCGACGCCGGTGGCCGTGGCGGCACCTACTTCGTTATCTACAAAGAGTCCTGCCCCGATAATGGGGGAGTCCCCCACACGGCCGGCCATTTTATAGGCCATTCCACTGGTGGTACATGCTCCGGAAATATCACCGGTTGCGTCTATGGCGAGCATACCGATAGTGTCATGATTTTCAATATTGATAACGGGTTTATATTGGGCCGTTTTTTGCCATTCCACCCACTCTTTTTTTGATTTTTTGGTCAGCAGATCGGTTTTTTTAAAGCCTAGTTCATATCCGAAGCGTTCCGCTCCCTTTCCGGCCAACATCACATGCGGCGTTCGTTCCATTACGGCTCTAGCCACCGAAATGGGATGAACGATATTTTCCATTGCCAATACGGCACCACAGTTGCCCTTGGCATCCATAATGCAGGCGTCCAGGCTTACCCTTCCGTCCCTGTCGGGCCTACCGCCCATGCCTACGGTCTGGTTGTCCTCATCGGCCTCTTCGATCATAACACCTTGTTCCACGGCATCCAATGCGTTCCCGTCATTGGCCAAAACTTCCCAGGCCTTGGCCGTGGCATTTCCAAAATCCCAAGTGCATATGACAATGGGACGTACCGGATCGTCACCGCTGGGCAAGGAGTTCGGTAGGCTTTGCGATGAAAGCGGCATGGCGGCCAAGGGTACTGTTGCCAAACCGGTGGTTAGTGCACCGGATCTTTTAAGGAACTTTCTTCGTTTCATGGCACGGGGATGTTTATTTTTAACGCTTTAAAGATATGTAAATGTTGGTTGAAGTATGTGCCAATTCATTGGAATCCGCGCTGATCGCCGAAAGGGCGGGCGCCGATCGCCTTGAACTTTGTGTTGCCTTGGAACTTGGGGGGCTTACCCCCTCGTATGGGCTTTTGCAGGCGGTAAAAAAACAGGTTTCCATTCCCGTTCGGGTATTGATCCGGCCACGGGCGGGCGATTTTACGTATTCCCATCAGGAGTTCGAAATAATGAAACAAAATATTGCGCACTGCGCCGAGCTCCATTTTGATGGGGTGGTCGCCGGGGTATTGCAAAAGGATCTTACCCTGGATGAAGGGCGATTGATTTCCTTGTTGTCGGTCGCCGGTCCCTTGGCGTTTACCTTTCACCGCGCATTTGATTGGGTTCCCGACCCTTTGGGCACTTTTGATCGTTTGGGCGCACTTGGGGTCGATACCGTATTGACTTCCGGGCAGGCGCGCACCGCAGAAGAAGGGATGCCACTCTTGAAAACTTTGGAGAGCAGATCGGGTAGTTGTACGGTAATGCCAGGATGCGGAATCCGATCTTCGAATGCCGGGTTGTTCAAACAAAATGGTTTTGAGGCCCTACATCTTTCCGGGGCCGCTATTGTGGATACCTTGGCCGAAGTGCCTCAAGTGCCCATGCGTTCGGATGCTACACTTTCTGATGGACAACTCCTGCGAACCGATGGGGACATTATCCGCAAAGTGGTCGCCAGCGTTAAATAATCCAAAAAAGCACCGGCCGGCATTGGCAAAAAAATACCTTTGCAAAAAAATGACCATGCGTTGGATCTTCTTTATTTTATTGTACCTGTTTTTGGGTTTCTATGCCTTGCAGGCCATTAAAACGGCAACCAAGGCCAGTTGGGCGTACTACCTTTTTATTGCCTTGTCATTTTTGGTTTTGGCCAATTTTATATATCAATTTACAACAGGTGACGAACAGTCTCGGGTTTTGGGAAGGGCAAAAAGTTATGCTTTCGGTTTTTTATTGACCGTAATCGCCTTTAATCTCGTAACCATACTGTTTTTGTTGTCAGAAGATATCTTTCGTTTGGTGGAAGGGGCATATCGAAAATTCTCCGGAGACCAGGGGACGTTTACCATCCCCCAAAGACGACGTTTTTTGAGCTTATTGGCGACCGGGGTTGCGGCAATCCCTTTTGGCGCCTTGCTGTACGGGATGTATAAGGGCAAATACAACTACAAAGTATTGACCTACGAAATGGATTTCGACGACCTTCCCGAAGCATTCGATGGGTACCGGATAACCCAGCTTTCCGATATTCATAGCGGTAGTTTTGACAATAGAAAAGCGGTGGAGTACGCAGTGGATCTGGTGAACAAACAAGGGAGCGATGCCATCTTGTTTACCGGGGATATGGTGAACAACAAAGCATCGGAAATGCACCCTTGGAAGGATCTTTTTGCTACGCTAACGGCCAAGGACGGCGTCTTTTCGGTGTTGGGCAACCATGACTACGGGGATTATGTGGATTGGGAAAATGCAGCGGCCAAAAAAGAAAACCTGTCCGAGTTAAAATGCTTACAACAGGACATGGGTTTTGATCTGTTGTTGAACGAAAGTCGGTTTTTAAAAAGGGGTGACGACCGTATTGCTTTGGTAGGTGTCGAAAACTGGGGTAAAGGCGGCTTTAAAAAGGCGGGAGATCTGAACAGGGCATCCGCAAATGTTTCGAAGGACGATTTTAAAATATTGATGAGCCATGACCCTTCGCACTGGGAGGAAGAAGTACTGCCGCATCCATATCATTACCATTTGACCCTTAGCGGTCATACGCACGGAATGCAGTTCGGGATCGAAATACCGGGATGGTTCAAGTGGAGCCCCGTAAAATGGCGTTATAAGCAATGGGCGGGTATTTATGAGCAGATGGGACATTACATCAACGTAAACCGTGGTTTTGGTTTTTTGGGATACCCGGGCCGTGTTGGAATATGGCCGGAAATAACCGTGATTACCCTTCGAAAAAAATCCTTAACATGATTTTAACTCGCTTGTAATCCCGTAAAACAGTGGGTATAACTATAAATTTAACATTTTTTACTACTTTTGAGGGGTAACCCAATGTTAGTCATATGTCAAAGTTTGGTGAGCTTATAGATGCCAAAGTACCCGTACTTTTGGATTTTTATGCAGAATGGAACGAGCAGTCTACGGCAATGCACCCCGTATTGAGAGATGTTGCGGCGGCCTTGGGCGACAAGGGCAAGATTATTAAGATCGATGTCGATAAAAATAAAGAGCTTTCCCAGGCGCTCCGCGTAAAAGGTCTGCCTACCCTTATGATCTACAAAAAAGGGGAGATGGTATGGCGCCAGAGCGGAGAGCAAGATGCCAACACCTTGATCGGTATTTTGAACGAGTACCTGTAACGGCTCTCACAATTCCTTGAAAACTTCCTTGACGTAATACCGATAAAACGTATCGCATTTTCAATATGCCTGGAAATAGGAGAATCTTGTTTTCGAATAGGTGCGCTCGCTGGTTATCTATACCGGAATACCAAAAAATCTTTTTATCCCAATTACGATTTTAAACAGAATAATTTTAGCAAGACAAAAAGGGTTATAGCGGAATTTGGATGTTGATAGCATACCGTAGCTATGGTCCCAATCGTATAGCCATAGCGCTTCACATAAACAAAAAGAGCTCCTTAATCGGAATTCCCCGTTTTCACTTTGGGGTTAGGCCTTAATGATGTTTACCAGCTTCTTGGTAATTCAATTCCGTTTCAATTGCTTGCGGAATCCAAAATAGCAGATTCTACTTCGTTTATATCCGTTTCCACGCCATCCGTGGTAGCACTGTCCGAAACGGGTACGGTATCCTTTAAATCAGGATTGCGACCACGCAAAGGTGGTTCTTCCTCGATGAGGTCGTCTTTGTAAAAATGGCTGAACTTATCAATGTATTCGTTAAAGATCAAGGTCTCTTTTTCGGCCAGATCGCGATCGTTATTATTGATGAGAATATCGATATTCCTCCGATAGGCCTCCATGTCGGCAATGATCTCGTCTATTTTGGCATACTGGGCATCCAGGCTATTGCCGGCGTGGTAGGCAAGCCGTTGTTGATAGACCGTTTTTAACTTATTAAAAAGCGCTTTGGCCTTTTCGGTTTCCCCTACTTTATAATAGCCGTCTACAAAGGGCTCTACAAAAGTATAATAGCCAAAATATTCCACGGGCATTTTGGCCATGGCAAGATCGATGATTTCCTTGGCCTTGTCCGTTTTGTTTTCGCTGAGCAATTGCTCCATAAGACGGGCAAGGTTGCCTCGATACGAGAGTCCCTGGATACGGGTTTGGGGATCGTGATAAATATCCGGACTTCCAGAGTTGCCCCAATCCCATTTGGTAACGATATCGTACATGAGTTCCGAATCGATACGTCCCATTTCAAAACCGTTTTTGCGTTCGGTCTTAATAGGGACCAACTTATAGGTCATGCCATCCAATTGCAGGTAATCTTTCATCCAAATGAACTCGGCATCGTCAAAACTTCCACCGGAAAAATAGATGGGCCGCTTCCAATCGTTGTTGGCGATAATGTCCAACATCATCATGCTTTTCTTGGTAATGGCACTTTTCGGTAGTTCGATGTCGATGTAATCTACAATAAGGTCGGCATCCTCTTGCTTCACAATGTTATAATCCAGTACATTCCTCTTATTTACAGGTATGCGAATTAGGTTCGTAGGATAATAAACAATATTTTGAGTGCTTTCCGAATAGGCATCCGTATCGGAATTTTGTTTTTGAAAAATGTACTTTAATTTGGTTTGTGGGTTATCACTATCGACCCAATTGATAAAATCGTTGATCATCCAACGACTTTTGGACAGCTCTTTATTGAAGAGGGGGTCTACATTTTGGTAGTACAGTACGTCCCTAGATCCCCAGCGGTATTTGTCATGTGCTATTTGCGAGGGAATGGGGTCGCTCTCATAGGCCTGCCTTTTCATTTGGTCGATATACCAATCCGTTTCAAATAGGCTGGTACATACGATACGCACGTCGGTGCGGTGGCCTTCGATTTCCTGGGCATACCATAGGGGAAAGGTGTCGTTGTCTCCAATGGTGAATAAAATGGAGCCGGCGTCTTTTTGGCACGAGTCCAAATAAGCCTTGGCAGAGGAGTTTGCCGTGTAACGGTTGGAGCGGTCATGATCGTCCCAGTTTTGATAGGCCATTACCGACGGTACGGCCAACAAACAGATAGCAGTTATGGCAGGGGCCAATAGTTTTGGGGTCAAATAAGGTTTGAGCCCATCGAACAGGCCGTAAACGCCCAATCCGATCCACAGCGCAAAAACATAGAAAGAGCCCACTAGGGAATAATCCCTTTCCCGAGGCTGAAAAATATAGGGATTGGTGTAAAACTGTATGGCAAGCCCCGTAAACAGAAAGAACACAAAAAGCACCCAAAACTGTTTCGGATTTTTAGTGATCTGAAAAACAAGACCGATCAAGCCCAGTAAAAAGGGTAAAAAGTAATAGGTGTTCCTGGCCTTGTTCAACCGTACTTCATCCGGAAGGTTGTCCTGGTTGCCCAAACGAATGCTATCGATAAAACCGATGCCGCTCAACCAGTTGCCATCGCCATTATACCGACCTTGCACATCGTTCTGTTTTCCGGTAAAGTTCCACATAAAATACCGCCAGTACATATACCCAAATTGAAACTCGAGCATGTATTGGATGTTGTCCCAAACGGAAGGAGGTTCTACCTCCAAGTATTCTCCGAAGCGCCGTACAAAGCTGATGTACTGTTCCGCGTCGATCTCTCCATTGTCAAAACCACTCTTTACCTGGTTTACGGCTTTTCGGAGTTCTTCGTTATTCTGGGTCATTTTAAAATCAAGTCGCCCAAAATATTTCATGTAGTTCTCTGCATGTTGACCGCTCCACATTCGGGGCAATAAACCCACATGTTTTTCGCTAGGTCCGGGAAGGGCATCCTTGTAATAATTTACAATAACATATTTACCCGCTTTTTCGTCTTTTTCGTATTTGGGTTTTTCGTCCCTGTCCTCTCCGGATCCAGCGAACATATCGGAGTAATAGGTGCCGTATACCGGACTGTCGACCCCGGGGTATTGCTCCCTATTGTAATAGGCCAACAAGGCTCTGGCATCCTCCGGATTGTTCTCATTGATCACCACCTGTGCGTTTGCCCGTATCGGTAGCATGAGCCATGATGAAAAGCCCAGGAAAAGGAACATTAAACAGAGAATAATGGTGTTTGCCGTTCTGAACTCGTTTTTTCTTGTGTATCGTAATCCAAAGTAGAAAGCGCCGATAAAAATTAGGCCCATGATTATGGTGCCCGAGTTGAACGGCAGCCCTATATTATTGATGAAAAATACCTCGCTCCAACCAAATAGTTTTAGTACATAGGTCAACGAGAATTTGTATACGAGCATCAAAATACCGATTACGGCAATATTGGCAATCAGAAAATTGGGTACGGTCGTGTGCTTGTAGCGTTTGAAATAATACAACAGCCCAATGGAAGGTATGGCCAAAAAGCCCATAAATTGGATACCGAAAGTAAGACCGACGACAAAGGAGATCAAAATGATCCATCGGTTTCCTCGTGGGTCGTCCAAAGTGTCCGTCCATTTAAGGCCCAGCCATAACAAGAGGGCCATAATAAAACTTGCCATGGAATAGACTTCGGTCTCTACGGCATTGAACCAAAAACTATCGGAAAAGGTAAAGGCCATACTGCCTACCAATGCGCTGCCCAATATGGCGATAGCCTTACTGTTGGTAATGGCTTCCGATTTTGCGATCAATTTTCGGGTAAGGTTGGTAATCGTCCAGAACATGAACAAAATGGTAAATGCACTGGAAACTCCGGAAACGTAATTGACCATTCGTGCGACCAATTGCTCATCGCCAAAAGCGAACATGGCAAAAAAGGCGCCTATCATTTGCAAAAGGGGTGCCCCTGGTGGGTGACCTACCTGCAACTTGGCCGAGGTGGCGATGTACTCCCCCGCATCCCAAAAACTATTGGTGGGCTCTACCGTAATCATATAAACGATAAGTGCCAAAAGAAAGGCGGACCAGCCGAGAATACGGTCCCATTTTTCGAAGTCTTTTGCAAACATGAAGTATCTTATTTTACCAATGGGGCGAATTTACTAATTATATAAGATACCCGACATGATTTTTGATAAAGCTTTAACAGCTTTTATTCTATACTTTTTCAAGGAATCTATCATAAAATATTTGTCCAAACCAAACTTTGTTTTAAATTTGCACGCTCTTAGGCTGACTTGCAGTTTAGGATAATCATGGTGGCCCATGGTGTAATTGGCAACACAGCTGGTTTTGGTCCAGTCGTTCTAGGTTCGAGTCCTAGTGGGCCAACGAAAAGTTTTGGAAAGTCCCGATGTTGGTAAAACGTCGGGATTTTTGTTTTGAATCCCTGATGGGACGAGCCCCGAAGCGTCGGGGTACCCTGAGCAGTCGAAGGGAGTCCTAGTGGGCCAACGAAAAGTTTTGGAAAGTCCCGATGTTGGTAAAACATCGGGATTTTTGTTTTGAATCCCTTATGGGGCGAGTCCCGAAGCGTCGGGGTATCCTGAGCTCAGCCGAAGAGAGTCCTGGTAGCACGGCACAGTGGCCTTGAAAAGGTGCTGTTGTCATGGAGGGCGATGAAACAAGCCGTATTGGCCCGTTTAGCATAAAAAAACCACCGATTAAAAGTATCCGTAGGGGAGCGGCTCAATTATATCCTGGGCATAGCGGAACTTCAAAATTGCCATTGATCCGTAAGTCGTCTCCGGAAACCGCTACTATTTTTCCGTACATGATTTGTTTTTCACGGTCCATTTCGATCAGTACCTTGCCCTCGGTGATGGTGTTGAGGCTTACCTCGGCCGTTCCCGCTTGCTGTTTCGGCCGAATGGTGAGGATGCAATCCGAATAGGCCAAATCAAAAGCTCCAGGTTTTTTGATTTGTAATTGAAAAAAAGCGGCTTCGGTACCGGTTATTTCGCAAGTGTCTTCTGTGTCGAACGCCATGTCGGTCAATTGGATCAGGTACGAATAGTCTTCTACAAAGGTTCCAGTATAGGCTACACCGTCGACCAATCTCCAGTCCCTGCCCTCTAAACGTCCTTCCGCCGTATTGTTTGCATATTCCAAGGAGGTAGGTTTTACGGTATCGATGTACAACTGTCGCAACGCCTTTTTTTGTTCGGCGGTGTCCAATATTTTGGTGATGCCGGACAGTCCCTTTATAATTTGGGCCGTGTAAAGTAACGATCGGTCCTTTGGTATGCCCACGGGCCAAAAACGCCACCCTTCCTCGGATTCCTTGAATTCCAGTTCAAAAGGTGCCACGGAAAGACCGTTGTCCTGCTCGGGATAGCTAAAGCGCATGACGTGCTTCTCTTTCATATACGTTCCCGAGTTGGCAAAATCGGCAAAGGAGGGCAAGGAAAAAAGACTAAATAGAATACCGTTACTTTTAGTGGGGAACTCCAATTGTAGTGTTTTCCAGGTGGGCTCATGGGCTTCCATGAAGGCGGTATATGTTCCTGATTTTATTTCGACAAGTAGCGCTGCCAAGGCTGACGCCATTTCGGGCGTGGTTTCCGGGTCCACATACAGCAGTCTTGTCAATTTTTGAACATCACCGCTCACAATTGCTGTATTTGCAGCGATTACCGCATCTTTTGGGGATTCCAGTTTCGGCGTACTGTTTTGGTTGAAATTACAGGCCGTTACTAGCCAAACCAAGCAGAGGCATCGTAAAAAGTTTCCAAATCCTGTCCGTTGTGCCATGTGGTCCGTATTGTTATGATAGTGGCTAGATACCGCCGGTTTGTTTAAGAGGGTTTTGGGAAGGTTTCGTCCAAAGTAGTGTCGTCCCCATTGTTTTCTGCCGGCCCTTCATCCGTTTCTGCGTCTTTTTCCTTTATGTCCGTAGTGCTTTCCAGGCCGGTAGTTTCTTCTGCGGCATCTTCCTCCGACCGGTCCTCTTTATTGTTTTCGGGCAATGCATCCTCAGCCTGGTTTCGGGCCACGAGTTCCTCATCGATTTCGTCCAGCATCGTACCCATTTTTCGTTTATCCTTAATCATTGCCCAGGTCATTACCAAACTGGTGGCGATGATTACGAACAATAGGATCCCCGATTCGAAACCGGCAACTTGAGCTTCTTTTGGTATCGCATAGAACAATAGCACGGTGATCAATCCCCTTGGCGCTATAAAAAGTTGGGGTAGGATATCCTTCCCGATAAAAAGGCGGAGTACCACCCAGCGAATAAGATAGATCGATGCAATGATCAATAAGCTGATCAGGGCCACACTCGTACTAAAGAGCGACGAGATTACGATGGTCATCCCAAAAATGACGAAGAAAAAGGTCCGGACGATAAAGGCGGTTTCCAATGTAATGATATGCAGTTCGTGATAGATTTGCTTGATTTTGTCGTTTTCCAGAAAAATGGCCGTCTTCCCCGGGAAAAATAGTTTTACATTGGCGATTACCAATCCGAATATCAGTATGATGATGAGGGAAGAGAGGTGCATTTTCTTTCCTATCGCGTAGAGCAAGAGCAATACGGCAATCAGTAAAAATTGTTTTGCCTGGCTCTTTATCCGCTGAAAAATAAGGATGATGGCGTAGCTCGCAACCAGGGCTATGACCACGGTCAATACCAGGTTGCCGGCAAATCCCGCCACTCCCGCATCTTCTACGGGGTTGAGCCTTCCCACCAGAAAGTAGAACATCATAATTCCCATAATGTCGGAAAAAGTACTTTCGTAAATGTGAAATTCCTTTTTGTGCGCTGCGAGCGAACTAACACTGGGAATAATAATGGCCGACGACAATATGGATAAGGGCGTTGCGTACAGCAAGGCCGATTGCATGTCCATACCAGGAACGAACTGGTTTAGGATGAGGGCCGCCACCCATGCCGATGCTACCAGACCGATCAGGGCAATGGCCGTCGCCTTGAGGATGGGGACGAGCTTTTCCCGTTTAAGCTCCAGTTCCAGGGCGGCTTCGAGTACTATCATGATCAATCCTACGATACCGAGAATTTCCAATCCTCCCGAAAGGTCCAGTTTTTCGGGAACGAAATAGCCCAGAACGAACTGTAAAATGATTCCCAATGCGATGAGCATCAGTACCGATGGGATATTGGTCTTTTTTGAAAGCCCGTTGAACCAAAAGGATAGAATGACGATGACCGAGGCCTCGATGATCAAATTATAAGATGAAAGGATTTCCATAGAAGTAGTTAGCGATTGGTTGTAGGACTAAATTACCACTAAATAATGTTAGTTCGACTTAAAATATCCATGTTTTACGTTAACGGAAGTTTTTATTTTTCCAAAAGATAGTCACTATAAAGCTCCGCAATTCAGGCCGGGGGCTGTGGAGTTTGCAACTCGGTTTTCGGCCGAAGACTGAAAAACCCCTCCGAAAAAGTGTTTTTTTTCTTCCGTTCATTTCTTTTGGACAGGCAAAAGAAATGAACGGAATACCAAATGAAAAGATAGAGGGCTGATCAACCACCGTCTTTTTATGATGGAGACCCTTTTTTAGGTCGAACTCACATTAAAAACTGAATTGAAAGCGAAGCGGTACCGTTAATAATCCAGAAGGTGTTAGCCTACCGCCCTATGCCGGCCGATAAGGGATATCGACACTGTACTTTCTATGGGGTTAAAATCCGAGTGGCAAATACGGTTGAAATCCAAAAAATATGTATATTTGCACCACCGAAAAGGATATCTAAAGTATTCAAGAGGGGACATTAAGTCCTCTTTTTTATTTTAAGGTTTCCTTGGAGAACCATCGATCTGTTGTGATGGGAGTCGATTTTTCTCGACAAAAAAATGGGCTGAAGTCGTTTCCATAATGCGAATACCCAATACCGAATGACAATGTTCAAGAAGAAGGTTACGGAACTTTTAGAAGCGGCCTTACAAGAGGATCCCTCATTGTTTTTGGTCGATTTTACCATCGACCTCGACAACAAGATCAATGTGGTTTTGGATGGGGATCAGGGTGTTACCCTGCAAGATTGTATAAAGGTAAGTAGGGCCATTGAGCACAATTTAGATCGCGAGGAAGAAGATTTTTCCTTGGAAGTGGCCTCTGCAGGGGCTACTACGCCTATGGTGTTGCCAAGGCAATATGCCAAAAACGTGGGGCGTAAACTTGCGGTGCGTACCACGGCCGGGGAAAGTGTAGAGGGAAACCTTACCGCCGTTACTGATGCCGGCATTGTGTTGGAGTGGAAAGCAAGGGAGCCAAAACCCATCGGTAAGGGAAAAGTGACCGTAAAGAAAAAGAAGGAAATTGATTTTTCCGATATTAAAGAAGCAAAAGTAATATTGAAATTTTAATAGAAGTACCATGGAAAATATTGCGTTGATCGAGTCTTTCTCGGAATTTAAAGACGACAAGTTTATTGATAGGGTAACCTTAATGGCCATTTTGGAGGACGTTTTTAGAAGCGCCCTTAAAAAGAAATTTGGTTCCGACGATAACTTCGATATCATTATCAATCCCGACAAAGGAGATTTGGAAATTTGGCGTAATCGTATCGTGGTGGAAAATGGGGAGGTAGAAGATCCCAATGAGGAAATTTCGTTATCGGAGGCCCGGAAAATAGAACCCGATTTTGAAGTTGGTGAAGATGTTTCTGAAGAAGTGAAATTGATCGATTTGGGGAGACGTGCCATTTTGGCCTTGCGCCAAAACCTGATTTCGAAAATACACGAGCACGACAATACTACCATTTACAAGCAGTTTAAAGACCTTGAAGGGGAAATTTATACGGCTGAAGTGCATCATATAAGACACAAGGCCATTATTTTGCTGGACGATGAGGGTAATGAAATTATCTTGCCCAAAGATCGCCAGATTCCGTCGGACTTTTTCAGAAAGGGCGATAACGTAAGAGGTATTATCGAAAGTGTAGAGTTGAAGGGCAGCAAGCCGGCGATCATTATGTCGCGTAGCTCGCCCAAATTCTTGGAGCAATTGTTTTTTCAGGAAATCCCCGAGGTTTTTGATGGCTTGATTACTGTCAAAAAAGTGGTACGCATACCGGGGGAAAAAGCCAAAGTTGCGGTAGATTCCTATGACGATCGTATCGATCCCGTGGGCGCCTGTGTGGGAATGAAAGGTTCCCGTATCCATGGTATCGTAAGGGAGTTGGGCAATGAGAACATCGATGTGATCAATTGGACTGGAAATCCCCAATTGATGGTCACTAGGGCGTTGAGCCCGGCGCGCGTGTCGTCGGTGAAGCTGAACGACGAAAAAATGACGGCGCAAGTATATTTGAAACCGGAGGAGGTTTCCAAGGCCATCGGTCGTGGCGGTCATAATATCCGTTTGGCCGGTCAACTTACCGGTTACGAGATCGATGTGTTCCGTGAAGGTGTTGAAGAAGATGTGGAGCTGACCGAATTTTCAGATGAAATCGATGCATGGATCATTGAGGAATTCAAGAAAATCGGTATGGATACCGCAAGAAGTATTCTAGAGCAAGATGTCAATGAATTGGTCAAACGTACCGATTTGGAAGAGGAAACCATCATTGAAGTTGTGCGCATACTTAAGGAAGAATTGGAAGATTAGCTATATTAGCGGCAATAAAAGAATTTTAGGGATTACAGTTTATGGCAGAAAATGCAAAAATAAGGCTTAACAAGGTCCTCAGGGAACTGAATATTTCGTTGGATCGGGCTGTGGATTACCTTGCCTCCAAAGGTCATACGATCGAGGCCAGGCCGACCACCAAGATATCCGATGAGGTATATCAGGTACTCCAAGACGAGTTCCAGACCGACATGAGCAAAAAAGTTGCATCGAAAGAGGTGGGCGAGGAAAAACGTAAGGAGAAGGAGGCCATACGTATTCGATTGGAGCAAGAGCAAGAGGACAAGCGCATACTGCGTGAAAAGAGAGCTGCCGCTTCCGAGAAGGTCATCAAGGCAAAAGCCGAGCTTGCGGGGCCCAAAACGGTCGGTAAGATCGATCTTGACAATACCCAAAAGCCAAAAGAGGAAACGGTTGCCGAAACCGAACCTGTGACAGAAGAGGAAACGCCGAAAGCGGAAGTTCCGGTAACGGAGCAGAAAGAAGCGCCGACCGAGGAGAAAAAACCGGAGGCCGAAGCGGAAGCCAAGACAGAAGCCGAAACCGAGACGGAAACACCTGCGACTACAGGGGCTCCCGAAAAGTTGACGACACAATATCAAAAGCTTTCTGGGCCAAAAATAATGGGTGCCAAAATCGATTTGGCAAAGTTCGAGCGTCCCAAAAAGAAAAAAGAAGACGCCAAATCGGATGGTAAAACCGGTCCGGACAGGAAAAAGAGAAGAAAACGTATCGTTAGCAATACCGGAAGTTCCGGAAACGATAGGGCCCGTGGAGGTAACCGAAAGGGAGGGCAGCGTTTTGGTGCTCCCAAGGTAGAGCCTACGGAGGAAGACGTACAAAAACAAGTACGCGAAACCTTGGAGAAACTCCAAGGGAAATCCAAAAAAGGAAAAGGGGCCAAGTACCGGCGCGATAAGCGGGACCAACACCGTCAGCAGACCGAGAAAGACCTTGAGAAACAAGAACTTGAAAACAAAATATTAAAGGTTACCGAGTTCGTTACGGCAAGTGAAGTAGCGACGATGATGAACGTTTCCACAACCGAAATCATATCGGCATGTATGTCCTTGGGGATGATGGTAACCATGAACCAGCGATTGGACGCGGAGACCCTTTCCATTGTAGCCGACGAATTTGGATACGAAGTGGAATTCGTAACGGCGGAAATCGATGAGTCTATCGTGGAAGTGGAAGACGCTCCCGAAGATTTGAAGGCAAGAGCGCCCATTGTAACGGTAATGGGACACGTCGATCATGGTAAAACCTCCTTCTTGGATTATGTAAGGGAGGCAAACGTTATTGCCGGAGAGAGCGGGGGAATTACCCAGCACATCGGCGCGTATGGCGTTACCTTGGATGATGGTCAGAAGATTACCTTTTTGGATACACCCGGTCACGAAGCGTTTACCGCAATGCGGGCCAGGGGTGCACAGGTGACCGATATTGCGGTCATCGTAATCGCTGCCGATGACGATATCATGCCACAGACCAAGGAGGCCATCAGCCATGCCCAAGCGGCAGGGGTGCCCATGGTATTTGCGATTAATAAGATCGATAGACCTACGGCAAACCCGGATAAAATTAAGGAAGGCCTTGCGCAAATGAACCTTTTGGTAGAGGATTGGGGCGGTAAGATACAGTCGCACGATATTTCTGCAAAAACTGGTGAAGGGATCAAGGAATTGCTCGAGAAGGTGCTTTTGGAGGCGGAATTGTTGGAGTTGAAATCGAATCCGGACAAATTGGCCCTCGGTACCGTTGTAGAAGCATTTTTAGATAAGGGTAGGGGGTATGTATCCACTATTCTGGTGCAGGGCGGAACCCTTGAAATTGGGGACTACGTACTTGCGGGTACCCATAGTGGAAAGGTAAAGGCCATGCAGGACGAGCGTGGAAAAGATATCAAAAAAGCAGGTCCGGCCACTCCGGTGTCCATTTTAGGTTTGGACGGCGCGCCACAAGCAGGCGATAAATTCAACGTATTGGCCGACGAACGCGAAGCGAAACAGATTGCCTCCAAACGGGCGCAGTTGTTCCGGGAACAGTCCGTGCGTACGCAGCGTCATATTACGCTTGATGAAATTGGCAGACGTATCGCCCTGGGCGACTTTAAAGAGCTCAATATTATCTTGAAAGGGGATGTGGATGGTTCCGTGGAGGCATTGACCGACTCGTTCCAAAAACTTTCTACCGAAGAGATACAAGTGAACATCATCCACAAAGGAGTAGGTGCGATTACCGAATCGGACGTGTTGTTGGCTTCGGCCTCCGATGCCATCATTATCGGGTTTAACGTACGTCCTATGGGCAATGCCAGGGATATTGCTGATAAAGAGGAAATCGATATCCGTATGTACTCGATCATCTATGATGCGATCAATGACCTGAAAGATGCAATGGAAGGAATGCTCTCCCCAGAGATCAAGGAAGAGATTACCGGAAATGCCGAAATCAGGGAAACGTTCAAGATATCGAAGATCGGTACCATTGCGGGATGTATGGTCACCAGTGGTAAAATATTCCGGAACTCCAGCATTCGCTTGATTCGCGATGGCGTAGTGGTCTATACGGGAACATTGACCTCCCTGAAGCGATTTAAGGACGATGTGAAGGAAGTTTCGAAAGGATATGACTGTGGGCTGCAGATCAAGAACTACAACGACATACACGAGGGGGATATCGTAGAGGCCTTCCAGGAAGTCGCTGTGAAGAAGACCTTGTAAGTTTTACGGATAACATCGCTTTTAAAAGCGGATGGAAGAACAGAAGTAATAAAAAAATCGACCTTAACGGGTCGATTTTTTTGGTTTCAATAACATGGCGTCCGGATACTTTTGGCGCACTTCCTTAAACTTTCGTTCCGCTTCCAAACGTGTTTTGAACCGTCCCAGCCGCACCCTGTAGGTGGGGGAGTCAAAATCGATTTTGGAGGGCATAAGGGGGAAGTCCGTCTCCACTTTTGTTTTAAGTCGACTTGCCTTGGCGTACGAGCCAAATCCCACCTGTATTCGATAATACTCCGCGTTCGAATTAAAGGATTTGTATACTTTGAGCAACGCTTCTATCTTTTGGTCCTGTTGAATGTTTACCTCGCCCTTCTGTGCGGACAAGGTGAGTGTGGCAAATGCTGCAATGCTAAGGGATATCAGGCTTTTCATGGGATTGCTATGAAGATGTAAAACTAGTGGTGACAAAAGTAGATTTTTAAAGATCAAACAGAAACAAAAATACTTATTTAGAACAGTTATAAATTACTTATTATAGAACCGTTAACATTTTTCAAATAAAGTCTATGTCGTATTTTTGCAAGCAATTTGGGTGTTGATAAAACCAAGTTACACGAACAACGTAATTACTGGGAAAATCGTGCCAAAAGTAGGTTGAAATATGCAATTTATGAGAAAGGTTCAGTACCTCCACCAAGTAGTAAGGCCATTCGGTCTTAGTGTCATCGTTTCTTTGTTTTTCTCTTTGGCCGTTAACGGTCAGGAAGCGGTTGAAGAGACCGCGGAGGCAGTTGTAGAAGAAGCTGCAGCGGCGCCCGAAGCGGATGCCGGTGGTGGCGATGCCGCAAAAGGCAAAACGTTGTTTAATCAAAATTGTGCCGCCTGTCACGCACTGAACCGGAAAATGACCGGTCCCGCCTTGGCGAACGTGGAGGCGCGATTGGCCGAAAACGAAGGTTTGGATCGGGAGTGGTTGTATGCGTGGATCAAGAACAGTCCGGGCATGATCAAGTCCGGTGACGCATATGCCGTAAGAATCTACAACGAATATAACCAAGCGGCAATGACCGCTTTTCCAACACTTTCCAACGCCGATATCGATAATATTTTGGCATATACCGCCGAGGGGGATAAAAAACCAGTCGACCCTTGTATTGCTAATCCGGGAGGTCCTGGTTGTGGCGGAAACGGGGGCGGAGGAAGTTCCGAAGACGTTTCCGGTGTATCTAACAATCTCATACTAGGCGCGCTTGCGTTAGTGTTCGCCATGTTGATCGTAATGTTGTACTCCGTCAACAAAACCCTGCGAAGGGTGATGGAGGCCAATGGTGTAGCGGTTGCCAAAGAGGAGACCAAGAAGCGTACGCCTATTTGGAAGGCCTTTGCACAAAATCAGTTTTTGGTTTTGGTGTCGGTCATTTTCCTATTACTGGGCAGTGCCTATTTTGCTTATGGATGGATGATGCAGGTCGGTGTCGATCAGGGGTATGCCCCCATTCAACCCATACATTATTCCCATAAAATACATGCGGGTACCAATAAGATAGAGTGTAAATACTGTCACTCTTCCGCCCGGGTATCCAAACATTCCGGAATACCTTCCTTGAACGTGTGTATGAACTGCCATAAATCCATATACGAATACAAGGGTACCGCCGAAGGCCCGAGCCAGGAGGATTTGGCCAACGGGTATACCAATGAGTTTTACACCGGCGAAATCAAGAAATTGTACAAGGCAGTGGGTTGGGACGAGGAAAACCAAAAATATACCGGGAAGAGCCAACCGGTAGAGTGGGTACGTATCCATAACCTTCCCGACTTTGCCTATTTTAATCACTCGCAGCACGTTTCCGTTGCCGGTATCCAATGTCAGACCTGTCATGGCCCCGTGGAGGAAATGGAGATTATGTACCAATATTCCCCTTTGACCATGGGATGGTGTATCAATTGCCACCGCGAGACCAACGTGAAGGTCGAGGGCAATGAATATTACACAAAAATACATGCGGAACTTTCCAAAAAATATGGTGTGGAGAATTTGACGGCGGCCCAAATGGGTGGTCTGGAATGTGGAAAGTGTCACTATTAATCAGAACAAGTAGCTAAATACAGAACTAAACGTATGGCATCAAACAAAGTATATTGGAAAAACGAAGCGGAGCTCGATCCGAACGATTCCATTGTTGAGACGCTAAAGCAGAACGAATTTGTGGAGGAGATTCCCGTGGATGAATTCTTGGGTGATAAAGAAAATTTATCGGCTACGAATACCAATCGGAGGGATTTTTTGAAGTATGTGGGCTTTAGTACCGCGGCGGCTACGCTTGCGGCCTGTGAGGGACCTGTGGTAAAGTCCATTCCCTACGTGGTGCAACCGGACCGTATCGTTCCCGGTGTTGCGGATTATTACGCCACAACGATCGCCAATGGTTTCGACTTTGCCAGTATTCTGATAAAGACCAGGGAAGGTCGACCCATTAAAGTAGAGAACAATACCGATGCCAAGATCGGCGGAGGTGCCAATGCGCGTGTTCAGGCGTCCGTGCTCGGTTTATACGATAGTACGCGATTGCAAGGGCCGTTGGCCAATGGTGAGCCAGTGGAATGGGATGTGTTGGATGCTTCCGTACGTTCCAAGCTAGGGTCGTTGCAGGGCGGTGGAAAACAGATCGTGTTGTTGACGCAGACCTATGCCAGTCCTTCCACGGAACGTTTGGTCGCCGAGTTTCGTGCCAAATATGGAAATGTAAGGCATGTGGTGTACGATGCAATATCCGAGGATGCGGCACTTACCGCATTTGAATCACGATATGGGGAACGCGCTTTGGCCGATTATGATTTTGAAAAAGCGGAATTGATCGTTTCTTTTAGTGCCGACTTTCTCAGTGATTGGCAAGGTGGCGGTTATGATAGTAGCTATGCCAAGGGTAGGGTTCCAAAAAACGGAAAAATGTCGCGCCACGTGCAGTTCGAGGCGAATATGTCGTTGACCGGTGCCAATGCCGATAAGCGTGTGCCATTGTCCCCATCCATGCAGAAAATCGCTCTGGCAAAATTGTATGCCAAGCTGAACGGAACAAATGTAGGGGGCGAATTGAGTGCCGATGTGGAAAAAGCGTTGGACTCCGTAGTCGCCCAAATACGAAAAAATAAAAGCGGCGCCGTTGTCGTCAGTGGTATTGACGATGATAATGTGCAAGCCGTGGTTTTGGCCATTAACGAAATGTTGGGCAGTAAGGCATTTGATGCCGTCGCACCACGTTATGTGCGCCAGGGAAATGCCAAGCAGGTAAATACGCTTGTCGCCGATATGAGGGCAGGCAAAGTAGGAGCTTTGATCATGGACGGGGTCAATCCGATGTTTACCCTTCCGAACAGTGCCGATTTTGCGGAGGGCATTAAAAATGTTGGGCTATCCGTACTGTGTACGACCAATTATAACGAAACGGCCGAAGTAGTGCAATATGCCGCCGCTGGAAACCATTTCTTGGAATCATGGGGCGATGTCCAGATAAAAAAAGGACATTATAGCTTAGTGCAGCCTACCATTCGGGAGCTTTTCGATACCCGTCAATTTCAAGGTTGCCTATTAAAATGGATGGGTAGCGAAGCTACTTATTACGACTACGTAAAACAGACCTGGACGACCTTTTTACTGAACGGTACCGATTGGAACGTGGCGTTGCACGATGGTGTATTCGTTCCTGGGGAACAGGTGGATATAGTAGCGCAGGACAATGTGATCGTTCCCATTGAGGAAACGGAGATCGATGCTGCGGAAGTGTCCGATATCGAAGCGGAACCGGTGGTCGAAGAGGTTGTTGCGGCTCCTAGGATAAGTGCCGATAGTGCCGCAAGGGCATTGGCGAACACCAGTCCGGCGGATATGGAGCTTACTTTGTATTCCAAGGTGGGCATGGGAGATGGCCAACAGGCCGGTAATCCCTGGTTGCAAGAATTCCCGGATCCTATTACAAGGGTTTCTTGGGACAACTATATTACCGTTTCAAAAGCGGATGCCGTTGCAAAAGGTTTTGAGAACGAGAATGTGGCCAACGGCGGTTTGGACGGTAGTTATGCCAACGTTACCGTTAATGGTGTTACCGTCAACAATGTGCCGGTAATCATACAGCCGGGTCAGGCAAAGGGAACCGTGGGGCTCTCCTTGGGATATGGCCGAAAAACAGGAATGAAAACGGAAATGCAGACCGGTGTGAATGCATACCCCTTGTATCAGGATTTCAAATCCGTTCAATCGGTAAGTATCGAAAAGGCTGCGGGAATGCATGAGTTTGCATGCATCCAATTGCATAAAACGCTTATGGGGCGTGGTGATATCATCAAGGAAACGACCTTGGAGATATTCAATACCAAAGACCATGCAGAGTGGAACGTTCAGCCAGTGGTTTCACTGGATCATCAAGAAGTGCCCGCTACGTCGGTAGATCTTTGGGACAGCTTCGACCGTTCCATAGGGCATCATTTTAACATGTCCATCGATTTAAATGCCTGTACGGGTTGTGGGGCATGCGTCATTGCCTGTCATGCGGAAAACAACGTACCTGTTGTCGGAAAGGCGGAAGTCCGTAAGTCACGGGATATGCACTGGTTGCGTATCGATAGGTATTACTCGTCCGAGGAAAGTTTTGAGGCGGATAATATCAAAAAGGACGAGTTTAGCGGTCTTTCCGGGGACAACGGCTCCCTTGGTGGTTTTGGAGAGTTGGAGAATCCTTCCGCGAATCCTCAAGTGGCCTTTCAGCCGGTCATGTGTCAGCACTGTAACCACGCACCTTGCGAAACCGTATGTCCCGTAGCGGCAACATCGCATAGCCGACAGGGACAGAACCATATGGCGTACAACCGTTGTGTCGGTACCCGATACTGCGCGAACAACTGCCCTTACAAAGTGCGACGTTTTAACTGGTTCCTTTACAACAACAATGAGGAGTTCGATTATCATATGAACAACGACCTTGGAAAGATGGTCGTCAATCCCGATGTTAACGTACGTTCCAGAGGGGTCATCGAAAAATGTTCGATGTGTATCCAAAAAACACAGAAAACCATTTTGGATGCCAAAAGGGACGGTCGTGTTATTAAAGACGGGGAGTTCCAAACAGCCTGTTCATCGGCCTGTAGTGCCGGAGCGATCGTCTTTGGTGATGTGAACGATAAGGAAAGCAAGGTGTCCGAACTGGCCCAAAGCGACCGGATGTACCATTTGTTGGAGCATGTCGGTACGCAGCCGAACGTGTTCTACCATGTAAAGGTGAGGAATACCAACGAAGCTTAAAAGACAACCAATACAATAAAGTAAGTAACGTAATTATAATATACATCTATGGCGTCGCATTACGAAGCACCTATTAGAAGACCCTTAGTAGTCGGAGACAAAGGCTATCACGACGTAACGGTCGATATTGCCGCTCCGGTAGAAGGGAAGGCCAATAAGCACTGGTGGATAGTTTTTTCCATTGCCTTGGTGGCATTTCTTTGGGGTGTAGGCTGTATTATCTATACCATTTCAACGGGTATCGGTACTTGGGGACTGAATAAAACGGTCAACTGGGCTTGGGATATTACCAACTTTGTATGGTGGGTAGGAATCGGGCACGCCGGTACGTTGATATCCGCGGTACTATTATTGTTCCGTCAGAAATGGAGAATGGCCATCAACAGATCGGCCGAAGCCATGACCATATTTTCGGTCGTACAGGCGGGATTGTTCCCGATCATCCACATGGGGCGGCCATGGCTGGCATACTGGGTATTGCCGATTCCCAATCAATTTGGGTCGCTATGGGTAAACTTTAATTCTCCCTTGTTATGGGACGTATTTGCGATATCGACCTATCTATCGGTATCCTTGGTGTTTTGGTGGACCGGTCTGCTCCCCGATTTTGCAATGATCCGGGATCGTGCGGTACTGCCTTTTCAGAAAAAAATCTACAGTCTGTTGAGCTTTGGATGGAGTGGTCGGGCCAAAGATTGGCAACGTTTTGAGGAAGTGTCCTTGGTATTGGCCGGTTTGGCGACACCCTTGGTACTTTCGGTACATACCATCGTATCTTTTGACTTTGCTACCTCGGTAATACCGGGTTGGCATACCACCATTTTCCCACCGTACTTTGTTGCGGGTGCAATTTTCTCCGGATTTGCCATGGTGAACACGCTTTTGATCATCATGCGTAAAGTGTGTAGCTTGGAGGCCTATATTACGGTACAACATATAGAGTTGATGAATATCGTAATCATGATTACTGGATCTATAGTCGGTTGTGCCTACATTACGGAATTGTTCGTGGCCTGGTACTCCGGTGTCGAATACGAACAGTATGCGTTTCTTAACCGGGCTACCGGGCCCTACTGGTGGGCGTATTGGGCGATGATGACCTGTAACGTATTCTCGCCACAGTTCATGTGGTTCAAAAAATTGCGTACGAGCATTATGTTCTCCTTCTTTATTTCTATTGTGGTGAACATTGGAATGTGGTTCGAACGTTTTGTGATCATCGTTACCTCATTGCACCGCGATTACTTGCCGTCTTCCTGGACGATGTTCTCGCCGACATTCGTGGATATTGGTATTTTCATCGGTACCATTGGTTTCTTTTTCGTATTGTTCCTCTTATATTCCAGAACGTTCCCTGTAATCGCTCAGGCGGAGGTGAAATCGATATTGAAATCATCCGGTGAACGCTACAAAAAGTTAAGGGATGCCGGGAAACCCTTATATACCATAGAAAAACAAAAACCGATCGCCAAAGAGGATTTGATTACCGATGATGTACTGATGGGAGAGGTCGTGCCTACCGTAGGGGATAAGGTAGGGGTAAACGAACTTCTGGGAACGCTCGGTACTTTTGATGCGACCAAAGAGACGCCTGACGACCTGAAAAAAATCAAAGGGGTAGGTCCAAAGATGGAAGAGACCCTGAACGAAATTGGGATATACACCTATGTGCAAGTAGGCCGAATGACCTCAAAGGAGTACGACTTATTGGACTCCTTGACCGGAGCTTTTCCCGGTCGCGCACAAAGGGACGATTGGGCCGGTCAGGCGAAACTATTAAATGCTAAAAAATAAGGATGTCAGCGAATAAAGTAATACACGCTTATTATACCGACGATGATGTATTGATGTTGGCCGTTAAAAAGGTCAAGGCGGCAAAACATCATATTGAAGAGGTATACTGTCCATTTCCGGTCCACGGACTCGACAAGGCTATGGGATTGGCCCCAACGCGGATAGCCATTACCGCTTTTCTATATGGTTGTGTTGGGTTAACGGTGGCCATCGTAATGATGAATTACATTATGATCGAAGATTGGCCTCAGGATATCGGTGGAAAACCAAGTTTCAGTTATTTGGAGAACATGCCCGCCTTTGTACCGATCATGTTCGAGCTTACGGTGTTTTTTGCAGCGCACTTAATGGTAATTACTTTTTACCTTCGAAGTAGGTTATGGCCGTTTAAGGAAGCGGAAAACCCGGATGTTAGAACTACGGACGATCATTTTGTGATGGAAATCGAAGTTCATGGTAATGAGCAAGAGCTACAGGATTTGTTGGCCGACACCGGAGCGGTAGAAATCAATATATCAGAAAAAAACAGTCATTGATTATGAACAGTTTTAAAAAAATAGGGATTATAACCATTTTGGTAGTGGTGTTTGCGGCTTGTAACGACAAAAGCAAGCCCAACTACCAATACATGCCGAATATGTACGAGTCGGTAGGTTATGAAACGTATCAAGAGGTAGATTTCCTTCCGAACGGACAGGAAGCAATGCTACCGGTAGAAGGTACGATCTCCCGGGGCTGGATGCCCTATGGATTTGAGAATACGCCCGAAGGTAAGGAGCTGGCACGTTTGAACGCCAGTCCATTGGATTCGCTACAGCGCGCTGAAAACTTGGAAGTAGGCGAGGAGTTGTACGGGATATATTGTGCCATCTGTCATGGAAACAAAGGAAACGGTCAAGGATGGTTAGTGAAGCAAGAGAAAATTTTGGGAGTCCCCAGTTACGACGATGTTGCGCGTAACATTACCGTAGGAACTACCTATCATACCCTACAGTACGGATTGAATTCCATGGGCTCTTATGCTTCCCAGATGAACAACCACGAAATGTGGCAGGTTTCGGAGTATGTGATGAAATTGAAACAAGACCTAACAAAATAAGATCTAGAACAACGATATGTACACGATTTCAAATAGATTAAAAATTGCTTCTTTTATCTTAATGGCCGTTGGGGCGTTGGGTATGGCAATAGGGTTTATCGGTGCACCTAGTACGGAAGCCGAGGCCTTGGAGATGGTCGCTTCACATGATGACGGTCATGGTGAGGGTCATGGCGCAGCTGCTGATCACGCTGGTGCTACCGATCATGGGGCCGTAGGACATGGTGAGGAACATGCTGGCGGTGGACATCAAATGTCACATGGCGAACATGTACTGCACCAATTGCAAAATCGTCCTTGGGCCGCGTTGTATGTGGCCGCCTTCTTTTTCTTTATGATAGCACTCGGGGTACTGGCCTTTTACGCCATACAGCGGGCCGCGCAGGCGGGATGGTCACCATTGCTCTTCAGGGTAATGGAGGGCATTACTTCCTATTTGGTTCCTGGAGGGATCATCATGTTCGTGATTCTGGTAATGTCCGTATTGCACTGGAACCACCTGTTCGTATGGATGGATCCAGAGGTGGTGGAGCACGATGCCTTGATACAGGGAAAATCCGGATATTTGAACGGATGGTTCTTTTTGCTCCGGGCCGCTATATTTTTGGGAGGCTGGATAGTGTATCGGGAGTATTCCAGAAAATTATCCTTACGGCAGGACGAAGCTTCCGATAATGCCAACTTTAAATTGAATTTTAGAATCTCCGCGGCATTTTTGGTCTTTTATTTGATATCCGAATCCATGATGTCGTGGGATTGGATCATGAGTGTCGATCCACACTGGTTCAGTACGTTGTTCGGCTGGTATATTTTTGCCAGCATGTTCGTGTCGGGGATAACGGTAATCGCTATGGTGACCATTTATTTAAAATCCAAGGGGCATTTGGAGCACGTTAACGATAGCCATATCCACGATTTGGCAAAATTTATGTTCGGGATCAGCATTTTTTGGACCTACTTATGGTTTTCGCAATTTATGTTGATATGGTATTCCAATATTCCAGAAGAGGTTACCTACTATGTAACGCGTATCGCAGACTATAAACTGCCGTTCTTTGGAATGATAGCGATGAATTTCCTCTTTCCGATATTATTGTTGATGAACAGTGATTACAAACGTATCAACTGGTTCGTGATCATGGCAGGTATCGTAATTTTGGCCGGACACTATTTGGATATATTCAATGCCATCATGCCAGCCACGGTAGGTGACCAATGGTTTATTGGAATACCGGAGATCGGTGGTATATTGTTTTTTGCCGGATTGTTCATTTTTTGGATTTTCAGGGCGTTGGCAACACAACCCTTGGAACCGAAAAGAAATCCGTTTATTGAGGAAAGTAAGCATTTTCATTACTAATAAGATTAACGTACAATAGTTTAACATACGATGACGACATTAATGATATTTATTGTTCTGGTATTGGTAGGCATCGCCATTTGGCAAATGACCAAGATATTTGAGTTGACACAACTCAAAACAGAGAGCGGGGAGATTGCGAACGATACCGACAACAAGAACAACGGTTACATGTTGTTTGCTTTTTTGATATTCATTTACGGTATCACTATTTTTAGTTTTTGGAAGTATTCTAAGTTTCTGCTTCCCGAGGCGGCATCGGAACATGGGGATGAATACGATTATCTCATGTTGGTATCCTTTGTGATTATTTTTATCGTACAGACCATAACACAGGCCCTACTGCATTATTTTGGATACAAATATCGTGGCAAGGAAGGGAATAAAGCGCTTTTTTATGCCGATAACGACCGCTTGGAGTTTATCTGGACGATCATTCCGGTAATCGTTTTGGCGGGTTTGATCCTTTGGGGATTATATACTTGGACCAACATTATGGACGTAAACGATGAGGACGATCCGTTAATGGTTGAACTCTACGCACAACAGTTTAATTGGACCGCCCGTTATGGAGGGGAGGACAATGTACTGGGTAAGGCCAATGTTCGCATGATCGATATCGATCGGGCCAACGTAATGGGACTTGATGAGGGCGACAGCTACGCTACGGACGATGTTATAGTAAAAGAGCTGCACTTGCCCGTAGGCAGAAAGGTCAACTTTAAAATGCGGTCGCAGGACGTGCTGCACTCCGCATACATGCCACACTTTAGGGCACAGATGAACTGTGTGCCGGGAATGACGACGGAGTTTTCGTTCGTGCCCATTAAAACTACCGAAGAAATGCGTCAGGATGCCGAGGTAGTGGATAAGGTAAAACGCACCAACGCCATTAGGGCGCAGCGAGCCGCAAATGGGGAAGACAATTCCGACCCATGGGAATTCGATTATATTTTACTCTGTAATAAAATATGCGGTAAATCACATTACAATATGCAAATGCGCATTATTGTGGAAACACAGGAGGAGTACGATGCCTGGATGGCATCACAAAAAACCTTCGGGGAAACCATGGCGGGAACCGCCCCTTCCTCCGAAGAGGATACCGTAGCGGTGGCAGACTGAGTTCGCCAAACTACGGAATCAGTAAAATAAGGCTATAAAAAGAAAATTATAAATTAAAAATCAAAGTTATGTCGGTAACAGCACATGCCCATGTAGACGATCACGCCCATGATGAACACCACCATCATAAAGAAACTTTTGTAACCAAGTACATCTTCAGTCAAGATCATAAGATGATCGCGAAGCAGTATTTGATTACAGGTTTGATTATGGGCTTTATCGGTATCGCAATGTCGTTATTGTTTCGAATGCAATTGGCCTGGCCGGGAGAGTCCTTTCCATTATTCGAGGCGGTTCTTGGCAAATGGGCACCCGAAGGCGTCATGGATGCGGATATTTATTTGGCCCTGGTAACCATACACGGTACCATAATGGTATTCTTTGTGCTAACGGCGGGATTGAGCGGTACGTTCAGTAACCTGCTGATTCCGTTACAGATCGGTGCAAGGGATATGGCATCAGGTTTCCTGAATATGCTTTCGTATTGGATGTTTTTCGTATCGTCCGTTGTCATGGTAATTTCTCTTTTTGTCGAGGCCGGCCCTGCCGCCGCAGGTTGGACGATATACCCTCCTTTGAGCGCATTGCCCATGGCACAGCCCGGTTCCGGAATGGGGATGACCTTGTGGTTGGTGTCCATGGCGATTTTTATCGCTTCCTCGTTATTGGGATCTCTGAACTATATCGTAACGGTAATCAATCTTAGAACGAAGGGAATGTCGATGACCCGACTTCCATTGACCATTTGGGCATTTTTTGTCACTGCTATTATTGGTGTAATATCGTTCCCGGTACTGTTATCAGCAGCATTGTTGTTGATAATGGACCGTAGTTTCGGAACATCGTTCTTCCTTTCCGACATTTTTATACAGGGAGAGGTGTTGCATTACCAGGGAGGATCGCCGGTTTTATACGAGCATTTGTTCTGGTTTTTGGGCCACCCCGAGGTATATATCGTGTTGTTGCCCGCATTGGGTATTACTTCCGAAGTAATGTCCACCAATGCACGTAAACCAATATTTGGGTACCGCGCAATGGTCGCCTCTATTTTGGCAATTGCATTTTTATCTACTATCGTTTGGGGGCACCATATGTTTATTTCCGGAATGAACCCGTTTTTGGGATCGGTGTTTACGTTTACCACCTTGCTGATAGCGATACCTTCGGCGGTAAAGGCATTTAACTATATTACCACCCTATGGAAAGGAAACTTGCAGCTGAATCCGGCAATGCTGTTTTCTATCGGTCTGGTATCCACCTTTATTACGGGAGGGCTTACCGGTATCATCCTTGGTGACAGTACACTTGATATCAATGTACACGATACCTATTTTGTTGTGGCGCATTTTCACTTGGTAATGGGGATATCCGCACTGTACGGATTGTTCGCCGGGGTATACCACTGGTTCCCTAAAATGTTCGAGGGTAAAATGTTGAATAAAAATTTGGGTTATGTACACTTTTGGGTGACCGCTATCTGTGCCTATGGAGTATTCTTCCCGATGCACTTTGTGGGTATGGCCGGAGTACCTAGGCGGTATTATCAGAACACTGCCTTTCCAATGTTTGACGAGCTTACCGATGTACAGGTATTAATGACCGTATTTGCGATTATCGCCGGATTGGCGCAATTAGTGTTCGTTTACAATTTTATAAGTAGTATTTTTTACGGAAAGAAAGGGCCCCAAAACCCTTGGAAATCCAACACCTTGGAATGGACGACCCCACAGGAGCACATACATGGTAACTGGCCCGGAGCCATCCCGGAAGTACACCGTTGGGCCTACGACTATAGTAAGGTAGATGAGAACGGGGAATACATTATTCCCGGTCAGGATTTTGTACCACAGACGGTTCCTTTACAGGAGGATGAGGAAGAACTCAACCACTAAGGTAAAGAAGATATACAGTAAAAGTGCCCGACCGAACAAGTCGGGCACTTTTTTTGCTACCCCGTGGTATTAGAAATGGTATTGTAATTTATAATATCTTTAAATGCCGTTAGCTATAGTTGTAATGTTAGGTAATCGAATGTTTTTCCCCAATTTGGGGATACTGTTACAGTTTTGCGTTGTACTGTCTCAAGAGGATTGGAGTTGAAACGGGACGGTTATAAAGATGCCTTATATGGTAGCGTGGCATAATCCAAAGTACATGTAAATGAAAAGATTGGTCGTCGTAATAATGGTGTTGCTGTGTTGTCAGACATATGCCCAGCGTAAGCCCAAAATTAAGGGTAATAGAAGTGTTGTTAGCGTTTCCGAAAGCCTCCCGCCATTTGAGGCGATAGTATTGAACGATGATTTAGATATCGTTTTACGCAAGGCAAATGAAGAAGGATACTCGATAACGGCCGACGATAATCTCATCGATGTGCTCAAGTTTAAAGTAAAGGACGGTACCTTGGAGGTAAGCTCTTTCTATAAGATTACGGGAAAGAAAAAACTGGATATTTCGGTCGACTACGTTTCGCTGAACAGTATTGTCCTACGTGAAGGTAAAATGGAGACTACCGACATTGTTGCCGGTGATGTCGTGGAAGTGGCCATGTACGGATCTTCCAAGTTGGAGATGGGAATGGATGCGGGTCTGGTAAAAGTATTGATGGAGGGGAATAGTGCCGCCGACCTGAGCATTAAAGCCGATACCTTGGATGTAAAATTGAAAGATCGTGTGGATGTAGGAATGTATACCACTACACAAAGGAGTACCATAACAATGGAGAAGAACTCCGCCGCTACCTTGGACGGTACCACCCATATTCTTTCCGCATTGCTTTTTGACAATGCGAACCTCAAAGCCAGAAAACTGGACGCGGAAGGGGTAGAGGTTATTGCCGAGGGTTCGCCTAGTGCGAGGGTATACGCGGAGACCGATTTTGAACTGACTTCCAAAGGTTCATCAAAGACCTACCTGAGCGGGAATCCCGCAATTGAAATTTTGGAATTTATGGATACTTCACAACTGCATAAGGAAAAGTAATACTATTTCAAAGTTAAAATGGTATAAGACCGTTTCAAAGTAATAATGGTACAACCTTGCCGTTCAAGGGCTGCTCCCTACTTGTTTTATACCATTTACTTGGCAATAGGTGCGCTCATGCAATGGTCCGGAATGCCAAAACCGTCCACTAGAACCCCGATATGGGACCGTAGTTCCGTACACAACCGTTCTACGCGCTGGCGTACGGCCTTGGATTTGGTTCCGCCAATGTATCCCTGTTCCAAATACCACTCGGCATCTTTTCGAATTTCGGAAAGGGCGTACAAGGTTCCCAACTTTTGGAACAATTCCTTGTTTTTGCCATCTGAAATGTTCTCCGTGAAGTCGCAATACGTTTGGTAGGCCAGTTCAACACTGTACGCCTTTCCCAACATCAATAAATGGCTCTGTACCTTTAGGAAGGCTTGGTATGAGGGCATCCCTTTTTTGATGTAGTTGCGGATACGCATGGCAAGGGTGTAGGTGAGCCTACGGGTACGGTAGTCAAAGGCGTGTTTGTGAAATTTTGGATTGTACAAATGATCCTTGTCCACTTTATTGGTATAGGCAGGGTTCATGGTATTGAACTTGTCGTTCAAACGGCTGCCCAACAATTTTAATACTGCCGTAAAACCGGCACTGTTGAATTCGGCCTTAAAATCGGAGAGCACCCCTTTGGCCGCCAGTTGCAGCAATACATTATTGTCCCCTTCAAAGGTGGTGAAAATATCGACATCGCCCTTCAGATCGGCAATTCGGTTCTCGATCAAGTATCCTTTTCCGCCACATGCCTCCCTGCATTCCTGTATGGCATCGTTGGCATACCAGGTAATGATCGATTTTAGACCGGCTACCTGGGTCTCCACCTTTCGCTTGTCCGGTTGGGAATCGTCACAGTAGACCGCCATCATTTTATCGAGGGTAATCTGATACACGTAGGCACTTGCCACCAAGGGGGTCAATCGCAACTGATGCGATGGATAATCCATCAACAGATCTTCCTGTACCTTGATGCTGTCATTGAACTGCCTTCTTTTTAAGGCGTGTTTTACGGCAACGGCCAAGGCCATTTTAGCGCCGCCCAAACCGGCCCTGGCCACGCAAATGCGTCCGCCGACCAAAGTACCCAGCATGGTGAAAAATCGTTTGTTCGGGTTTTTAATTTCCGAATAGTAGGTCCCCGCTTCGGTTATGTTACCATATTTGTTCAACAGGTTTTCTCGCGGTACCGAAACCTGATCGAACCATATTTTACCATTGTCCACTCCGTTAAGTCCGAGTTTGTATCCGTTGTCCTCGACCCTGACACCGGGGAGCAGTTGGTGATCGGCATCCCGCAAGGGTACCAATATGGCATGCACGCCTTCATTTTTTCCGTCTACGATCAATTGCGCAAATACCGATGCCATTTTGGAATGCAGCGCATTGCCGATATACTCCTTATTATCATTTTTTCCTGGGGTATGGATAATAATACTGTCAGTGGCCTTATCGTAAACGGCGGTCGTTTTAATTCCGCGAACATTGGAACCGTGTCCCGTTTCGGTCATGGCAAAACAGCCCAATAACTTGGCTTCCCCGGTTTTTTGTAAATACCGGTCGTGGTGTTTCTTGGTCCCCAACTTCTGTATACTGCCGCCAAACAGTCCGAACTGAACACCAAATTTGATGGTGAGGCTACCATCAACATACATCATATTTTCAAAAATGGTGGCATAACCTTTCATGTCCATGGCACCGCCGTAAGCTTCGGGGTAGGCCATGGCCCCATATCCTTTGTCGGCCAAAAATTGCACCTGTTTTAATACGACTTCCCGAAACTCCTCCTTGGTCCGATGAATGTCCCATTTAAAAATAGGGTCGTCAAGCACGGCACGGAAGGTATCGATTACATTTGCATGCTTCCCTTTCAAGAGGGTGTCGATTTCTTTCGCGTCATAGAAATCGGAAGTGACCTCATGGGTTACCGCCACATCGAACAAATGATTATAGTGATTGGGTTGTATGCCCAAGTTGACCTCTATATGTTTAAGCTGTTCGTTAAACGGGCACTGTGCTTCGTAATGGCAGACCACGTTTTGGCTAAAAGTGGCCAAGGGATAGGTATCACGCTCTACCAAATGCACTTTGGAATTGCTTATCAGTTGTTTCCATTGCTTTTGTTCCGTATCGGACGGTGGCCGGTTTACGTCCAGCAGTCCGTTCAAGGTTTTACGGTCCGCCGGGTCAAGGGAGCTGTCCTCGTCTATGGCTTTTTGAACTACGTTCAGTTCCGAGGCCGATACCAGGTTATCGGACCATATCACATAGAAAAAAGGGATGTATTGTAAAACGCCGGGAGAGTAAGTACTTTTTTTCATTCGTGTGTTTTATGTGAATGGCAGGTTTCCGTTTTTCAGAGGGGTTTACCGGTAAAATCAGTGTTGGTCTTGCCCTGTCTGAATTTACGAATTTTATGCATAAGCAAGGTACCCGTACTTTACAACATTCGGCAGCGGAACTTGGTATACAATGCCCCTTTATAACTATTGCTATTTCCAGTATCTTTGTAAGGATGAACGAACATTTAGACCCGACTACGGAAGGCTTTTCCAACGAAGAATTCGATATCGAAAGAGCGTTGAGACCAATAACGTTTGACGACTTTACCGGTCAAGAACAGGTGTTGGAAAACTTAAAGGTTTTTGTTCAGGCGGCCAACCAACGTGGTGAGGCCTTGGACCATACCTTGTTCCACGGACCTCCGGGCTTGGGAAAGACCACCTTGGCCCACATTTTGGCCAACGAACTGGGCGTGGGCATAAAAATCACTTCGGGTCCGGTGTTGGACAAGCCCGGTGATCTTGCCGGGCTGTTGACCAACCTTGACGAACGTGATGTATTGTTTATCGACGAGATCCACCGTTTGAGTCCGGTCGTAGAAGAGTATTTGTATTCCGCTATGGAGGACTATAAAATTGATATTATGATCGAAACGGGACCCAATGCGCGCTCCGTGCAGATCAACCTACATCCTTTTACGTTGATCGGTGCCACCACGCGCTCCGGGTTGCTTACGGCCCCCATGCGGGCCCGTTTTGGGATTCAAAGCCGTTTGCAGTACTATTCTACCGAATTGCTGTCCACCATTGTGGAACGTAGTGCCGAAATATTAAAAGTGCCCATTACCAATGAGGCGGCTATTGAAATCGCTGGGCGGAGCCGGGGTACACCGCGAATTTGCAACGCGTTGTTGCGAAGGGTACGCGATTTTGCACAGATCAAGGGAGATGGAAATATTGATATGGCCATTTCAAAATTTAGTCTGAAGGCGTTGAATGTTGATGCGCACGGTCTGGACGAAATGGACAATAAGATTTTGACCACCATTATCGACAAATTTAAAGGAGGCCCGGTCGGCATTACCACCTTGGCCACTGCCGTTTCGGAAAGTTCGGAAACCATAGAGGAAGTGTACGAACCCTTTTTGATCCAACAAGGGTTTATCATGCGCACCCCTAGGGGTCGGGAAGTGACCGAGTTGGCCTACAAACATTTGGGCAGGATCAAGGGAGGAACCCAACCCGGACTTTTTTAATATCGCTTCAATATATAAAGGTAGTTTATGAAAAAGTTGTCCACTTTTAAAACAACACCTACCAAAATATCCCCCACTATGCAAAAACCCTTGGTTTCGGTATCCCAATTAACGGTTTTCAAAAACCGGAAACGCATTTTATCTAATCCGTTGCCCTTTCACAATGAGAATTTTGAGAAGTACGGGGACACCTTTATGGTAAACATCGGAATGGGCAGCAAGGTGGTTTTTACCCGCAACGCGACCACCATCAAACACATTTTACAGAAAAACCAAAAGAACTATCATAAGTCTTCCTTACAGACGAAAGACCTGGCCAAATATATCGGTAGGGGACTCTTGACCTCTAACGGAGAATTCTGGCGGGTACACCGCAGAATGGTACAACCCGCATTTCACAAAAAAAAGTTGAAAGGGCTGTTGGGAATGATGCTGGAAGCCATAACGGAAGAATTGTCCGAAGTGCCTACCGGAAAACCGATAAACGTATTTCCGCTTATGGGCGATCTGGCATTTCAAGTAGTGGCAAAATCGCTTTTTAGTGCCGGGGACATTCGCGCGCGAATGCGTAAACTACAGGACATTACCACCACCAATCAAAAAATGTTGATCAAGGAGATGCGGCAACCCTATCTGAAATGGTGGTTTCAACTAACGGGAGCGATCAATCATCATTTGGAACTTTCCAAGGATGCGCAGCATCTATTGAACGAGATCATACAGGAACGTGTCGATTCCGATACGGAGAAAGACGACCTGCTGGATATGTTGTTGCAAGCGCGTTACGAAGATGGTACGCCCATGCCCCGAAAACAGTTGATCGATGAAGTATTGATCTTATTTACCGCGGGGCACGAAACCACTGCAAATACCTTAAGTTTTACCCTGTTTTTGTTGGCCAAACATCCCGAAATCCAAGAAAAACTGTATAACGAGGCCAAGGAAACGGACTTTGAAAATGGAGACCTGATGGCCAGTTTAGGGGCGTTGCCCTTTACCAAACAATGCATCGAGGAATCGATGCGACTGTATCCGCCGGTATATGTAATCGACAGGGTAAGTTTGGATGATGACACCATTGACGGACATCATTTTAAAAAACGGACCGTTTGGTTGATGAGTATTTACGAGCTGCACCGGCATGCCGAATTTTGGGAAAATCCTGATGATTTTCGACCGGAGCGCTTCCACGTATCCAATAAAAAGGACTTTTCGGATTACTATTTTCCGTTCGGTGCCGGACCGCGCATGTGCGTGGGCAACAATTTTGCGATGTACGAAATGATCATGACCGTAGCCATTTTGGTGAAAAAGTTTCGGCTCTCCACCTCCTTGGACGAAGTGGTGCTAAATCCATTGATTTCCCTAAAGCCCGAAAGTGTACCGGTGAAATTTGAGCCTAGGGAATAGGGGAAGTTGAAGTACAAGCTCAAGTGTCAAACACAAATACAAATTCAAGCTCAAATATCAAATTCAAGCTCAAATATCAACTTCAAAACTAGAATTGCCACTAACCACTTTTTACCAACTACTAACCACTAACCACTAACCATTGTTAATTACTAATTGTTCATTGTTCATTGAAAAAAGACTGCTTCGCTGAAGGAACAAGGAGAAAAGACAAGTTCAAGTGTCAAATACAAATACAAAAATCAAATTCAAGCTCAAATATTAAATTCAAAACTAGAATTGCTCCTAACCACTTTTTACCAATTACTTTTTACTAACCACTCAATAGTGTCCGGTTGTAACTAAAAGATTTTCAATTGGTTGCAATTGTCGTTCTTTGAAATTTGAAATTCGTTC
>CANMSB010000020.1 GCA_947500445.1 uncultured Flavobacteriaceae bacterium
AACGAATTTCAAATTTCAAAGAACGACAATTGCAACCAATTGAAAATCTTTTAGTTACAACCGGACACTATTGAGTAGTGAGTAAAAAGTAATTGGTATAAAGTGGTTAGTGGTCAGGAAAGGGTCGCGAGCGGATGGCTTTGCGCTTGTGTTTGAATTTGATTTTTGAAAAGCGGTCTTTGCTCAATGGACAATGAACAATTATCAGTACGCAGTGGCAGTTAGTAGTTGGCAGTAATAAGTGGTGCGTAAAATGTGGTTACCGGGTACTCCTCTAATTTTGAGTTTGCGTTTGACATTTGCGTTTGAACTTGACACTTGAACTTGAACTTGACACTTACGCTTGAACTTCCCTTTTCCACATCCTAGAGATACGAGTGTACCACACGTTGTACGGCCTCTTCAAAAAAGGCAGGGTGTTCGGCGACCACATTTCCGATAACAATGATTCCCGGTTGTGCAAGGTCGACTTTGTGGGCAGCTTCGCCAATACCGTTCAATGTTGAAACGGTGCAGGTTTCATTGGTCATGGTGCCATTTTGGATGAGGGCGATGGGTGTGTGGGAACCTCGATATTTACTGACTTCTACTGCAATTTCGTTCAGTTTTCGAACGCCCATCAAAATAACAAGGGTAGCGGTCGATTTTGCTGCATATTCCAGGTCTTCTGAAAAGGTTCCATCCCTTTTTGTAGCGGTCATTACCCAAAAACTACTGCTGACCCCACGACTGGTCAAAGGGATTCCCTGGCTCGCTGGCACCGCTATGGCGCTGGATACTCCGGGGACAACGGTTACGGGAATGCCAAAAGATGTTACATAGTCGATTTCTTCCGAAGCCCTTCCGAATACAAAAGGATCACCTCCCTTTAAGCGGACAACGGATCCGTATTGAAAAGCGGTTTCAACCAAAAGGCGATTGATTTCGTCCTGCGTGCGGGAATGACTATTGCACCGTTTCCCTACGTATATCTTTGGAATCGCCGTGTCGACTTCTTTTAGTAATTCCGGACTGACCAAGGCATCGTAAAGAATGGCTTTTGATTGTTGTAAGGCCTGCAAACCTCGAACAGTTATAAGGTCGTGGCTTCCTGGTCCGGCTCCTACCAAGGTTACTTTTGGTTCTATTATTGCTTCCATAAATTAAAATACTAAAGGTGAAATTTTGCCATATCCACAACAAGAGTACGTAATTATTCCGATATAATCACTATTAAAATACGTATTAATACGTATTATTGTGATGTAGATTTAAGCGAAGCATATGAAAACAATTGTTGTTGTAGGAAATGGGATGGTGGGCTATAAGTTCTGTGAAAAGTTCGTCGCCCAAGCTACTAAGGAAGACTATCAACTTGTCGTATTCGGTGAGGAACCCAGGGTAGCGTACGATCGCGTGCATTTAAGCGAATTTTTTGAGGATGGGGATGCCGAACGACTTGCACTGGCCCCTAAAACCTGGTATGAAGAGCATGGCATTCACTTGCACATTAATGAACAAGTGACCGAAATCAATAGAAAAGATAAAACCCTGGGCACTTCCAAGGGAGACCGATACAGTTATGACACCTTGGTGATGGCCACAGGGTCCGTTCCCTTTGTGCCGCCGATCCGTGGGGTCGAAAAGAAAGGTGTCTTCGTTTATAGGACCATTGAAGATTTGGAAGAGACCTTGGCCTATGCCGAAACGGTAAAGGGCGGTAAAGCGGCCATATTGGGCGGTGGCCTTTTGGGCTTAGAAGCCGCAAAAGCAGTTATGGATATGGGCTTGGAACCTCATGTAGTAGAGTTTGCCCCCAAGTTGATGCCCCGGCAATTGGATACAAGGAGCAGTAAAGTGCTTCAGGTAAAGCTAGAGTCGATGGGTATCCATGTCCACCTTAGCAAGGCCACCAACCAAATTTTAGGAAATGGTTCCATTACGGGAATGGAATTCGGGGAGGACGACGTGCTCGATGTGGATATGTTGGTGGTTTCGGCCGGGATACGCCCAAGGGACGAACTCGGCAAAAACGCCGGCCTGGATATGGGCACCCGGGGAGGGATTGTGGTCAATGATCGGATGCAGACCTCGGACCCCGATATTTTGGCCATTGGGGAGGTGGCGCTGTACAACCAGATGATATACGGTTTGGTCGCTCCCGGTTACGAGATGGCGCAAGTGGCGGTCGATCAAATTCTGGGCAGATCGGAAGCCAGAATGGCCGCGGAAATCGATATGTCTACCAAACTGAAACTTATTGGGGTGGATGTGGCCAGCTTTGGAATACCATTTATGCCTGCGGATAAGGGACATTCCATCATCTTTGAAAACAAGACCGAGAGCCTGTACAAAAGAATCAACGTTACCCATGACGGTAAAAAGTTATTGGGCGGTATTTTGGTGGGCGACGCTGCCGATTACAATATGCTATTGCAGCTTTATCAAAATGAAATGGCCTTGCCCGAAAATCCGGAAGATCTTATCTTGGGAAGTCGCGGGGGAGGCCCCAGTGCGTTCGGTAGCGCCATGGACCTGCCAGATACCGCGGTCGTATGTTCCTGTGAAGCCGTTACCAAAGGCGCTATCTGTTGCTCCGTGCTCGATGATGGAAATGAAAGCGTAAAAGCAGTTGCCAAGGCGACAAAAGCCACTACTGGTTGTGGCGGTTGCAAACCGATGGTCGTCGATTTGGTTACCGAAAGTCTGAAAAGTCTTGGAAAAACGGTAAAAGTGCAGTTGTGCGAACATTTTGAATACTCGCGACAAGAGTTGTTCGACATCGTTAAATTAAAAAACATCCAAGATTATGATACTTTGCTCGATCTGGTCGGAAAAGGACATGGTTGCGAGGTGTGCAAGCCGGCAGTAGCGGCAATTTTTGCCAGTATCTATAATGAAACGGCCAATGTACAGCCGGCCATTCAAGACACTAATGATCGGTTTCTTGCAAACATACAGCGTAACGGTACCTATTCGGTAGTACCAAGGGTCGCCGGAGGGGAAATTACCCCCAAACAACTGATGACCTTGGGGCGCATCGCCCAAAAGTTCGATTTGTATACCAAAATCACCGGTGGACAGCGCATTGATATGTTCGGGGCGCAATTGCATGAGCTTCCGTTAATATGGGAGGAGTTGATTGCGGAAGGTTTTGAAACCGGACAGGCCTATGGAAAGTCGTTACGGACGGTGAAAAGTTGTGTCGGTTCTACCTGGTGTCGCTATGGAATGGACGAAAGTGTCAGCTTTGCCGTAGAAATCGAACATCGATATAAGGGCATCCGCTCTCCCCATAAATTTAAAGGTGGGGTTTCCGGTTGCATTCGCGAATGTGCCGAAGCACGCTGCAAGGACTTTGGTTTTATCGCCGTCGAAGGAGGGTGGAACGTTTATGTTGCGGGGAACGGTGGAGCGAACCCAAAACACGCGGAACTGCTTGCCGAAAAAGTGGACAAGGAGACCGCTATCCGATACGTGGACCGCTTTATCATGTATTATATCAAAACCGCACAGCCGCTGACGCGAACGGCGGCATGGTTGGAAAAATTGGAAGGGGGCATTACCTATTTGCAAAACGTAGTGATCAACGACTCGCTGGGCATTGCGGCCGATCTGGATGCCGAAATGCAGGCCTTGGTCGATTCCTATAAGTGCGAGTGGAAAGAAGCCGTGGAAAATCCTGAAATACGGGCCAGATACACTCATTTTGTAAATTCCGACGCTACCGACGATTCTATTGAGTTTGTTTCCCTTCGCGAGCAAAAAATGCCAAAAGAATGGGCATAATGTGGGTAGGCCACAAGAAATTGGATAAAAGAAGATAGACTAAAGAAAATAGAAAACGATGGTAGTCAGTGTCCATAATCGGCTAGTATCGTTTAAGAATTGTAAGGTCGAGCCCTTTAGGACAGCTACCGGCCTTTGAAAACAAAATTGTAAAAGCGCAACGCATATGAACACCCAAGAATCCATTGCCGACACAGCCGTAAAAACATGGTTCAAGGCAGCGCCGATCGAAAAGTTTCCCAAAAATGCCGGTGCCTGTATCAAATACAAGGATCAACAGATCGCCGTGTTCAACTTTACCCGTGAGAACAAATGGTATGCCTGTCAAAACTTATGTCCGCATAAAATGGAGATGGTATTGTCCCGAGGAATGATCGGGGAAGAAAACGGGATACCAAAAGTGGCGTGCCCTTTGCACAAAAACACTTTTTCCCTGGAAACCGGAGAATCCATTACGGGAGCATGCGACGCCATAACCACCTTTCCGGTAAAAATAGCGGATGGGTACGTATGGGTCGGCTTTTCGGATTGAAAACAAGGATGCATTGTAGGTTCCGAACGGTTTCTTGGTGAACAGCTCAAGACGAGTTCAGTATCTTTGAAAAAAGAAACAAGTCGTATGACAGCCAAAGAACTCCACCAAGAAGCGTTTTATCGCTTTGATATGGCCAATGAGCAAGATCCGAACACGGAACGGTATCAGGGGAAAACGTACCCAAAAGAATTGCTCTATGCCCAACGCATGACCGAACAGCTGAATGCGTTCGCACCCGAAGCCTCCGTAGCATTGCAACTGACCGCGCGTTGCCAACATATTTGCCGTTGGGAAATTCCACGTGATTCGTACGAAATGAATCGGGAGGGCTATCTGCGATGGCGGCAGGATTTGAAAAAGTTTCATGCGAAAAAAGCGGCCGAAATTCTTTCGGCGGTAGGTTATGACGAAGAAACCATTGCACAGGTCGCTTTCTTGCTCGGTAAAAAACAACTGAAAAAAAACGCCGACACCCAAACTTTGGAAGACGTTATCTGTTTGGTTTTCTTGGAGCATTATTTTGAAGCTTTCGCCGAAAAACATCCAGAGGACAAAACCATTGCTATTTTGCAAAAAACGTGGCGAAAAATGTCGGAAAAGGGACAACAAGCGGCCCTGTCACTTCCCTTGTCGGACAAGGCCTCCAACCTTATAAAACAAGCGTTGTCGGCCTAATTAACCATCCAGGCAGTATCAATGACCAAAGGCAAGCACCATAAATCACTGGACACGACCACCTTTCTTAGGATCCGGAAATGGTATCTGTGGGCATTGGCCGCAATAGCGCTCACCATTATCATTGCACAGGTGCTGATCCAATTACACCTGAACTCACAGTTGAACGATTCCCGTGTGATCAACGTTGCGGGACGCCAACGGGCCTATAGCCAAAAATTGGTAAAAGCCGTGTTGCTATTGACCAGAACAACGGACAAGACTCAGGAGCATACGGTAATCAAAGAAATTCAAAAAACATTGGAGGTATGGAAAACTTCCCATCTCGCACTTCAGTTAGGGGCCGATAGCCTGAATATTCCCATGGAAGACGATCCGGCGATCTTATCGTTGTTCCAAAAGTTACAGCCCCATCATTCCGCAATGGTCATGTCTGGAGAGCATATTTTGAAAACAGGAAAAGCTGGTAAAAATGGCAGCAAAACTGCAATGGATGCCGATGTCTCAATACTCTTGGAGAATGAGCGTCCTTTTTTAGAGCTTATGGATACCATCGTTAACGAATACGACAAACGTAGCAAGGCTCAACTACAGAATTTAAAGCAAAAAGAGTACTGGTTATTGGCATTTTCCCTGCTTTTGTTGCTGTTGGAAATGCTTTTTATTTTTCGGCCCCTATCCATTCAAATTCGCAACACCATTTCCGATCTGGTAAGAAGCAGGTCGAACTCGGACGCCCACGCCCGGGAGGTACAGGAACTGTTTTCCGAAAAGGAAAAATCACTACAGGAACTTCAGGAACTGAATTTTGTAATCGATAACGCCGCCCTGTTCGCAAGTGCCCGAAAAGACGGGAGTATCGTTTTTATGAGCAAAAAGTTTTTGAAACTGTTGGGGGCCGAAAAGGAACAGCTGAACACCCCACTTTCCGAGCTTTTAACCAGTGACGAAGGCCAACAACAGTATTTGAAAGAGGTGTTGAAAAGCAATCGAAAGAACAACATCCGTAACGAGGAAATACAGATTACGACCGGGGAGGGCATTCGTATCTGGTTGGATATTTCCATAGTTCCGATGCATCAGGCGAGCAAACAACAAAGTATTCTGATCCTCTGTTCCGATATTTCCGAACGGAAACGAAATGCCTTGAAAGTGGAGCAATTGACCCGGGAGCATTTTGAGGAACGTATGCTTCAAAAAAAGATGCAGGCCAGTCAGATTGTGGAAGGTCAGGAAGAAGAACGAAAAAGGATCGCGAAGGACATTCACGACGGTATCGGGCAAATGCTTACGGCATTGCGGTTCAATATCGAATCGATCGATATTGAAAATACGGCGAAGACCGCCGAAAAAATAGCCTATTTGAAATCGTTGACCGCCGACTTGATCAAAGGGGTACGTACCGCCACCTTCAACCTTACCCCGCCGGAATTGACAGATCACGGCATTTTTCCGGCCCTACATAAAATGAGTACCGAGCTTTCCAAGCTTACCGGGAAAAACATTTTGTACGAAAACAAGGCCGAAGCACAAGTACGGTTGTCCTCACTTGCCGAGACCAACATTTATAGGGTCACCCAAGAAGCGGTGAACAATGCCATCAAGTATTCCCAGGCGAATTACATTCTGATCAGCATCAACTTCAAGGACGACATGCTGAGTATCGTAGTGGACGACGATGGAAAGGGCTTTGATCCGAACCTTTTGGATACCGTTCCCAAAAACAATAGCGAAGGCGGAATGGGCCTGTTTTTTATGAAAGAACGGATCAGCTATATCAACGGGCGCCTGTTCATTAACTCCCGACCGGGAAAAGGGACCCGTGTAACCATCAATTATAAAACAAACAATCAAGAGGAAGTATATGGAACGTAACGAACTGTATCCCGTTTTTTTAAAAGTATCGCAATTGGATATTTTGATCGTAGGCGGTGGAAACGTAGCCGAAGAAAAGCTGACTTTTCTATTAAAATCGAGTCCGAACGCTACGGTTACCATGGTCTCTCCCATGTTTCGGGAGGCCACGGTAGCACTTGCCGAAAAGTTCGGTATCACCATGCATCACGATATGTACCATGTCGATTATTTAAAGGGCAGGCATATGGTGGTGGCAACAACGGACAATGTTCCCGTAAACGAACAGGTGTATCACGATTGCAGGGCAAGGAATATTTTGGTCAATGTAGCCGATAACCCGCCTTTCTGTGATTTTTATATGGGCGGGATCGTAACGAAGGGTAATGTAAAAGTGGCCATTTCCACCAATGGGAAATCGCCCACTACAGCAAAACGATTGCGGCAGTTTTTTGAGGATGTGATTCCCGAAAACATCGATGATCTGGTAAAAAACCTGAACGAATTCCGAAAAACGATCAAAGGGGATTTTGAAGAGAAAGTAGAAACCTTGAACGAGTTTACCAAAGGCTTGGTCAATAAAAAGGCAGAAGATGAAAATTAGGATAAAAGGAAATTCGATGCGCTATCGCTTAACAAAAAGTGAGGTGCAAACATTTTGTGAAACCGGCTTTTTTAAGGAGACGACCGATTTTGGGACGCGAACGTTTACCTACGCCATTGCAACGGGCGAAGGGGAAGAACTGCTGCAGGCGACTTTTGAAGATACGACGATTACGCTGTTTTTAAATGAAAAAGAACGCCTTGGGTGGGCCGATAGTGCACAGGTGGGGTTCAGGCACACCATGCCTTTGGGCGATGGAAGGGAATTGACCTTGTTGCTGGAAAAAGATTTTGTTTGTATGGACGAGTCCGTAGAGGACCAGACCGATAACTATCCGAACCCACGGGCTTGATAAGGGAGTAATACCAATTTACCTTTAAAATGATATAAGTTTTGGGTATTGGCCAGAGAAAAACGAAAAAGGCTCCATACTTGGGTATAGAGCCTTTTTTGCTGGTTTCGGGAGGGTTGTTATTCCCTTGGGTATCCCGGATTCTGTTCTAAATTATCGGAAACTTGTAGCTCGGCCCTTGGTATGGGAAGGACCCTTCTAAAATCTTCTAGCCCCAATACGGTCGCGGATCTATCGGTCCGTATCAGATCAAAGAAACGATGTCCTTCAAAATTGAGTTCCGCCCTTCTTTCGTACAATAAGGCATCCAAATAGGCCTCGGTGTCGGCAAAGGTTCCCAAATCCGCAAGTCCGGCCCTGGTCCTTAGGATGTTCAGGTCAGCGGTTCCCGCATCTGGGTCGTTATTGGCAAATACCGCAGCCTCTGAACGAATGAGATAGAGTTCGGGCAAACGAAATACCTTGGCGTTGTTGGCATTGGTATTGTCGGGATATTTGGCGGTACGGTCACGGCCACGGGCTACGGTAAAAAGCGCGCTTCTTGCGTCACCTTCCTCAAAGAATTCCAATAACGTTGCATCAACATTGTATTCGTCCCTTCGAATGGTAAAACTGTTATAGGAACTTTGGTCCTGATTGGTAAAAACTACTTCAAAAATAGACTCTCCAGAGGGGTCGGTGGTATCATAAACATCATTGAGGTCTTCCTCCAAAATATAGCCCCCTTCGGTAATCACGCGGTCGGCATCGGCAAAGGCGGCAGCATAGTTTTTACGGTACAGGTTGACCCTTGCCCTTAGGCTTAGGGTGGCAAAAAAATTCATTCTCTCTGGATCGGCGTTCCCGTCCGACAGTTGAATGGCCGTATCCAGATCGGCCAAAATTTGATCGTATGTTTGGGCTACCGTACTCCGCGTTAGGTCGGGAATCTGATTGAAATCGTTGTTCGGAATCGGTTCCAGAAACAATGGCAGACCAAATTGTGAGGACTCGTCATAAAACTCCCCAAAAATACGTAGCAGATCAAAATAGGCAAGGGCACGAATGGCATGCGCTTCGGCAAGTATCGCGTTTTTATCCAGATTTTCGTCCTCAATGGCTTCTACTCCGGTAATGAGCAAGTTGGCGCTGCTGATGACCACATAGATATCGGGCCAACAAGATCTGATCCATCCGTTGGTAATGGGTACGGCGTTCTGATCCATTTCCAACTGGCTGTCAAAAAATCCTTCGAAAACGGAATTGTCCGCCAGTAAATCTGGATTAAGGGTGTATTCCAGTCCATAATAGTCCTCGTCCTGCAGCAGGGAGTAGGTTCCAGAAAGTACCCCTTGCGCGGAGGCCCCGTCAATGAGTGCCTGGTCCGTGTCCAATGAAGTTTGTGGTTCCGGCTCAAGAACATCGCAAGATGTAATGAGCAGGGAGGCGAACAGTGGTATAAAATATCTTTTTTTCATAATGTTCATTTTTTAAAGTCCAATGTTTATTCCGAGCGTAAGGCTTCTCGATTGCGGTAAGGTTCCAAAGTCGCTCCCCGCTTGTCTGGGGTCCCTGGAATTTTGGCTTACCTCGGGGTCTAATCCGGTATAATCGGTAAAGGTCAGCAGGTTTTGCGCCTGTACATATAAGCGTAGTTTATAAAGGCCCATAAGGTCGGTGACCTTGTCGCTAAAAGTGTAGCCGATGTTCAGCGTCTTTAAACGAACAAAGGAACCGTCCTCCAGCCAACGGGAAGAGTATTCCCTCCAGTTTCCATTTTCCAGGGAGGCCCTAGGAATATCGGTAATGTCCCCTGGCTCTTTCCAGCGGTTGTTCGCAAGGGCATGGTTGTTTCCGTCAGGTAATGGAAAACCGGTACCGATACGGCTCCATCCCAAGTTTTCATAGGACGCCCTACTGTGGTTGAATATCTCGTTTCCAATGGAAAATTGGAACAGGAATCCAAGATCAAAGCCTTTGTAGCTAAAGCTGTTGTTCCAGCCTCCAAAAAAATCGGGTTGGGCATTTCCTACGATTTGTCGGTCCCCGGAATTGATTACACCATCCTCGTTAAGGTCGTCCCAAATGATGTTTCCCGTTTCGGGGTCTACACCGTCTTGGTCGATCAAGAAAAAGGTGCCGATCGGATTGCCCTCCGCTAAAATATGGGAATCGGAAATAACCTGTCGGTCCACGGCCAATTTCTTAACCTCGTTTTCGATGAAAGAAATATTGAACGAAGAATTCCATTTTACCTCGCCGGTCAAGACCGCACCGTTCACTGAAAATTCAAACCCTTTGTTCTCTACCTCCCCGATATTATCGATTACCGTAGGGAAACCGGAAATACCCGGAATAACTCGGTTCAACAATAGGTCATCGGTCTGTTTCACAAAGTAGTCGGCGGTAAGGGTCAACCTGTTGTTCCAAAGGCCCAAATCGACCCCTACGTTGAACTGTGAGGTGTTCTCCCAGCTCAAATTTGGATTCGCCAATTGCGATGGAACAAGTGTCGCTCCTGTACGATAATCCTCAACTCCAAAAAGTCCACGGGAAGCAAAGTTTCCGATACCGTCTTGATTTCCGGTAATACCATAACTGGCCCTGAATTTAAGATCGGAAAGGTTATCCACTTCCTTTAAAAAGTTTTCTTGACTTACCCTCCATGCAATAGAACCGGATGGGAAAAATCCAAAGCGTTTGTCACTTCCAAAACGGGAAGAGCCATCTGCCCTGCCGGTAAGGGTTAACAAATACTTGTCCGCAAGACCGTAATTGGCTCTAAAGTAATACGAGGCAAGCCCCCATTCGGTGCCGCTTGTACTGGCACTGGTAACCTCTGCCGCAACATCCAATTTGGTAAAACTATCGTTTGGAAAACCTTGGGCGTTGATACTACTAAAATTTCTGCTTGACGCTTGATATGAAGTACCCAATACTAAATTCAGGTTATTGTTTTCCCCTAAATCGGGATTATAGGTAAAATAGTTTTCCGTAATCCAAGTGAAATCCTCCGTACTGCCATAAACGCCTAATCCGTTGGCGTTGGCATTTGCGGATTCTCGCGATATGATAGGGGTGTACGATTCGTCCGTTAAGCTGGTGTAGTCAATGGAGGTAGCCGTTCTAAAGGAAAGCGCATTCGAGAACTTTACATCGGCAAAAATACTACCGAGTCCTCTTGTGGTGCGTGTAAACCTGTCGTACTCGTTGGCGATAAGTACCGGATTGTCGAGCATCCACCATCCAAAATAATTAAAGGGATCGGCATAGGTGCCGTCTTCTTCCCGTACCGGCATTAAAGGGTCGCCGGCAATGGTGTTGATGACTACGCCGTACAGCGAGTTATCGTTAATGGTACGATTCTGGATCGTTCTGTTTACCGAAATGTTGGCCCCTACCTTTAGCCAATCCTTTACCTGGGTGTCCAAATTGATTCGACCGCTCACCCGTTCAAAACCGGTTCCGATCTGCACGCCCTCTTGATCAAAATAGGAAAGGGAAGTATAGTATTGGGTACGTTCATTACCGCCGGAGATGGAAACATCATGGCTTTGTATCGCCGCGGTCCGGAAAATGGCATCGTACCAATCCGTATTTCGGAGTTCCGGGTCGTTGGGGTCGAAGCCCCAAAGGTCCGAAACATAATTGTCCGGATAGTCCGTTCCGAGGTCCCTATTATCCTGCCGGGCCGCATCGTTCATCAGTTCCAATTGTTCTTTGGAACTTAACATATCGATGGAATTGGTGATGTTCTGAAATCCATAATAAGAGTTCACCTCCACTTTGGGGTCGCCGGTCTTTCCCCGTTTTGTGGTAATCAACACTACGCCATTGGCACCTCTTGACCCGTATATTGCGGTAGCGGAGGCATCTTTTAAAATCTCTATGGATTCGATATCCGCAGGATTAATGTCGGCGATCGAGTTCGTACTCTGTCCACCACTGAACAGATCCGACAAATCTTCCGGAATCAATGGAATACCATCGATAACATATAACGGTTGACTGCTTGCCGTAAGGGAAGAATTTCCACGGATTTGAATGCTCATTCCCGCACCAGGCGTCCCTGAAGGGGAACTGATCAAGGCTCCGGCAGCTCTACCTTGAAGCGCATTGTCGACACTGGCGACCGGTAAACGGGCAATTTCGCTTCCTTTGACACTCGATACCGAACCGGTAAGATCACGTTTCTTTTGACTACCATAACCCACTACCACTACCTCTTCCAAGGCTTGGGCATCCGGTTCCATGGTAATATTGATAGTAGCGGACGCACCAACGGCGACCTCTACCGTTTTTTGTCCGATATAGGAAAAGATCAACGCATTGCCCTCTTCGGCATTAATGGCGTAATTCCCGTCAAAATCGGTTTGGGTACCTACCGTGGTACCTTTAACGACAACATTTACCCCGGGCAAGGGAAGGCCGTCACTATCCGAAACCGTTCCGGATACCTGCTGTGCATAACCTATTGCGGTAAAAAGGAGCAATAGGGCATGCAAAAGAAACTTTGGTAAAAATTTTAGCATAGCACTATAATTAAGAGTTAGTATTCAATTTATAAAGTGTTCTTTACTACTATAACATGAGATGATTTAGCCGTTTGTTCGTTCTGTTGAAACTATGGTTTAGGTTGCTTTGGTTTTAGGGCGTTTACATCGTGGGAAGCCCATTTGTAAACACTGTAATAAATTGTGGAACTGGTATTGTCGACACCTTTTATGGTAAATATTTTCTCTCTCATGACCTCCAAAAGGTGGCTGTTGTTCCTACAGATCAAATTCACTTCCAAATCGTTGCGACCGGAAGTGAGCGCCAGAAAAGAAACTTCCTCTATTTTGGAAAGTGCCGCCACCACATCGTCCAATAAACTGGAGGGACGCACCTCGATCGTTACCCTGTTGTAGGCATTAAATCCCGTTTTGGTAGGATCTACCCAGCCCAATATATGCAATACCCCTTCCTCTACTAATTTGTTGTACCGATTGCTTACGGTCGATACCGAAACCCCGAGCTTGGAAGCAACTTCGGTAAAGGAGGATCGGCCATCTTTTTTTAAAAGGTTGACCAGTTTATAATCGAAATCGCTTAAAGCCATTTTTAGAAAAAATTGGGATTACGGCCCAATAACCTAAAAAATTTGTTAAAAACCATATTAAATTTGAAAAATTTATCGTTTTCTCCGATTTTCTCAAAAAACAGCTTGTTTCAATTGTATATCGTTAGTTTACCTAGGCTATTTTTTAGAACTTCGTTTTTGCGCCTAGATCGTAATCGATAAAAAAGGGTGTTTTTTTAGTTGCTGGCCTTGTCCAACGCCTTTTCAAAAATGAGCAGCGCTTGTCGAAGTTGGCGTTCGGAAACGGTCAAGGGCGGTATCCAACGGATTACATTTTTATAGGTGCCACAACTGAGTAGTAGCAATCGTTGTTCCAGGCAATTTGAAAGCGTTTTTGAGGTGTTCAGGGCGTTATCGAATTCAACACCGATCATGAGTCCTTTGCCACGGACGTCGGTAATTATCGGATATTTTGATTGCAATACTTGTAAGGCTTCCATTAGAAGCTTCCCTTGTTGGGCGGCATTTTCAACCAGGTTTTCCTCTCGAAGGGTATCGATAGTGGCTATTGCCGCTGCTACGGGGACCATGCTCCCTCCTCCATAAGTACCTCCGTGCGTACCCGGTTTCCAGAGGTCCATAAGCGCTTTTGATGCGGCGATACCGGAAATCGGCAGTCCACTACCGAGACCCTTGGCCATCACCAAAATATCGGCCCTTACGTTGGCCTGTTCGTAACAGAAAAACGTACCTGTTCTTCCGAAGCCACTTTGTACTTCGTCGATGATCAACAAAATACCGTGCAAATCACATACCTCGCGCAATGCTTTTAAAAAGGATGCCGGCGCGGGAACGTAACCACCCTCGCCCAGCACGGGCTCAATGATTATTGCCGCTGTTTCGTGCGGAGCAGTCTGTCCGGACAGAACGAGGTCCAGTTGTTTTAAGCAAAAGGCAACCGTATCTTCTTCGAGCCACCCGTAAAAATGACTGTAGGGAAAGGGTGCCACAAAAATTCCGGCAGGTAAGGGTTGAAAACGCTCTCTGTAGATGGTTTTTGAGGTAGTCATGGCCATGGCCATGTGCGTTCGTCCATGAAAACTGCCCTGAAATACGATAATGTTGGTCCTTCCAGTAGCTGCGCGCGCCAATTTTATACTGGCCTCGGTAGCCTCGGCACCGCTATTCGAAAAGAAAAAGCTGGAAAGGTTTTCGGGTGTAACCTGGTCGAGTTTTTCCGCTAGTATCAAGGACGGTTCGGGAAGTACACAGTTCATTTGTGCAAACAGGAGCTGTTCGGCCTGCGATCGAATCGCTTGCACAATATTGGGATGGCAATGACCGGTATTGGTAACCCCTATGCCCGAGGTGAAATCCATGTATTCCGTATCCTCCTTGTCATAGATGTAGATGCCCTTTCCGCGTACGGCCCTAACTTCGGTCAGGTGCGTCCATACGTTCGATAGCAGTTCCCTATTGCTAATATGTTCATCGTTCATGGTTTCTATTTTAATAATTGAACCAAACGGCCTTTTCCTTCGTGTATAATTGTAATGCACTTTCCCCCATTTCCTTGCCGATGCCACTTTGCTTAAAACCGCCAAAGGGTACGGCGGGGTCGAACTGATCATAACCGTTGATCCAAACGGTTCCCGCGTCCATTTGGTCGGCAAAACGCAAGGCTTTGGAGCTATCCGTAGTCCAAACCGCAGCGGCCAGCCCATAGTCGGAATTGTTGGCCCTTGCCAAAACCTCCTCAAAACTGTCAAAGGCCGATACCACCACTACGGGCCCAAAAATTTCTTCTTGAACCAATTGCAGACTGTCGTTGTTGTGAACAAAAATGGTAGGTTCCAAAAAGTAACCGTTTTGCAAGTGTGGTAACGTAAAACGTTCGCCTCCGAGTACGAGGTCGCCACCCTCTTCGTTCCCTGTTTTTATGGCCTTGGTGACCCGATCAAGCTGCTGTTGGCTGATCAGGGGCCCCAGATCGGGATCTTTTAGGCCGATGTCCATTTGTAATTTTTTGGTTTCTTCGATCAGCCCGTCGACCACTTGTTGAAAAGCTTCCTTTTGGATGTAGATGCGAGATCCCAGGGTGCATTCTTGCCCGGAGTTGTAAAAACTGGTCCAGTGGAGGGCCTTGGAGACCTTGTCCATAGGCGCATCTGCAAAAATAACATTGGGCGACTTGCCCCCCAGTTCCAGGGAAACGTTCTTGAGATTACTCTGTGCGGCTTTTTGCATAATGTTTTTTCCCACGGCGGTAGAACCGGTAAAACTGATTTTATGAATGCCCGGGTGGCGCACCAATGCCTCCCCGGTCGGGTCGCCGGGTCCCGTAACGATATTGACCACCCCTTTTGGGAAACCGGCTTCAATGATTAATTTGCCGAGGTACAGTGCCGTCAACGAGGTTTGTTCGGCAGGTTTTAAAATACAGCAATTGCCGCAGGCGAGGGCGGGTGCCAATTTCCAGGCGCACATCATTAGGGGGAAGTTCCACGGAACGATCAGCCCGACCACGCCCAAAGGTTCCCGCTTGGTATATACCAATTGGTTTTCTGCCGAGGGAAGTGTGCTACCGGTAATTTTGGTGGCCCATCCCGCATAGTAACGAAAATGCGCGATGGTCGATTTTACATCGTACTCGGCCTTACCTATGGGTTTCCCGTTATCCAAGGTTTCCAGTTCCATGAAGATTTGGATATCCCTTTCAATCAGATCGGCCAACTTCCACATGAGCAAAGAGCGTTGGGCCGGGGGACTGCTTTTCCACGTTCCGCTAAAGGCTTTTTGTGCGGCCAGCACTGTTTTGTCAATATCTTTGGCTCCTGCCAAAGGAATATGGGTCAACACCTTTCCAGTGCCCGGGTCGATACTTTCAAACACCGCTTCACTTTCGGAAACGGCCCATTCCCCATCGATCAACATTTTTTGTGGCCCCTTTAAAAAGGCTTGGGTCCGTGGTTGTAATGTAGGGTTTTCCGATGTGCTCATAATATGGTGTTAGGAGTTAAAAGTAGTATTAAGATGTAGTATGGCATGAAGCAACACATTGGTACCGTCGGCGGCATCCTGTATGCGTATCGATTCGTTTTCGTTATGGCTTATCCCGTCCTTACAAGGGATGAAAATCATGCTCGTGGGCATTACCCGCGACAGGTATACGGCATCATGGCCGGCACCGCTGACCATTTCCAACGCAGGGATGTTCAAGGTTTGCGTTGCGTTGCGTACCGCTTCGATACATTTCTCGTTAAAGCGGACGGGAGGTGCATGCCATATTTCATCGAGTTGTACGTGTATCCCATCAGTGTCGTTATTATCGTTGACCAGGGCGCGCAATATCTGATGCATGTTATCCAATGTTTCCCCATCAGGATGACGAATGTCCACGGTCGCCGTTACTTTGTTGGGAACGGTATTGCGAACTCCGGGAACCGTATTTATAGTACCAACGGTCACCCTTGCCTCAGGGCCATGTTCCCGTATGGAGGTATAAATTTGCTGTAATACCTGCAGTGCCTTTTGAACGGGGTCCTTGCGCAGTTCCATAGGACAGGGTCCGGCATGTGTCTCTTCTCCCGTTATCGTTAGGTCGTACCAGCGGATACCTTGTACTCCGGTGACAATACCAACGGATTTGCCTATATTTTCCAAGATCGGTCCCTGTTCTATATGCAATTCCAGGGCAGCATAATACTGCGGTTCCTCTGCAGCAATAGGCCCCTTGTACCCGATATCTTCTAGGGCGTGGCCAAGCGTAATACCGTTCTTGTCCGCTCTGGTGTAGGCATACTCCAAGGAAAAAACGCCTGCAAAAACACCTGAAGCGAGCATGGCGGGAGCAAAACGGGCCCCTTCTTCGTTCGTCCAAGAAACCAGTTCCAACGGAAAGGTCGTTGTAAGGTTAAGGTCGTTCAATGTTTCAAAAACTTCTAAGCCGGCCAAAACCCCGTAGGCGCCATCATACTTTCCTCCGGTAGGTTGACTGTCCAAATGGCTTCCGATCAGTACCGCGGGCAAATCGTTCCGAATTCCCGCCCGTCTGGCAAAAATATTGCCCATCGCATCGATACGTATGGTACAGCCCAACGCCTTGCACCAATCGATAAAAAGCTCCCTACTCGCTTTATCTTCCTTGGTCAATGCCAATCGGCGAACACCGCCCTTGGGGGTAGCGCCTATTTTTGCCATATCCGCTATCCGCTGCCAAAGCCGATCTTTATCGATACCTGTAGATCCCATAATTTTTTGTCCATTGTTTAGTGGGTGTGGAAAATAGCAAATTCGAATAACAGATTTGCTTTTTTTCGAAAAAAAGAATAAAAATTGCAAATTCTATCGAAAAATAAATGAAATATTATGATTTTTTTTAAAATGAACTGTATTTTGAAATATTTTTGATTTAATTCGTACCTTGGAAAATGCTTTTGAAATGTGAAGTGCAAATTGCGTAAAAGCCAAACCTAAACGACCATTATGGGATCAGATACCGCCATAGCCAACAAAACCACCCTTTGGAAAAAGGATAAAGACCATTTCTTTCATCCCTACACCAACTTCAAAACGTTCGATGAGCAAGGCTCCACCATTTATGCCAGTGGTCGCGATCATTTTATCTATGATGAGACCGGCAACGAATATTTGGACGGTATCGCCGGACTTTGGTGTGTAAACATTGGTCATGGAAATCGGGAAATGGCCGATTTGATGGCCGAACAGGCCGCAAAACTTGCTTACTATAATACCTTTGGCGGCGCCTCTTCGCCACCGGCCGCCCAACTGGCGGCAAAATTGGCCGAACTGGCCCCGGGTACCCTGAACAAAACGTTTTTTGGAACAGGGGGGTCCATGGCGAACGATACTGCGGTAAAGATTGCCCATTATTACTTTAACATCATGGGCAAACCACACAAAAAGAAAATCATCTCCAGGGATCTGGGGTACCATGGGAGTACGTATTTGGCGCATGCCCTTACGGGAATAGCGTCGACCCATATCGGTTTTGACCTTCCCATCGATGGCCTTGTACACCATGTTACCGCTCCCTATGAATATCGAAAACCTGCCGATGCCGAGGACATGGATTTTTGTGACTACCTCTTGGAAGACCTTGAGCGTACCATAATGGAGCTCGGTGCCGATACCATTGCAGCCTTTATCGCTGAACCGATAATGGGTGCCGGAGGGGTGATCGTACCGCCAAAGGAATACAACCGGCGTACATGGGAACTCTGTAAGAAATACGAAATATTGTATATCGCCGATGAGGTGGTTACCGCCTTTGGGCGTTTGGGGCACATGTTCGCTTCGGAGGCCGTGTTTGGCGTGCAGCCCGATATATTGGTGTTGGCAAAAGGAATTTCTTCGGGCTATGTGCCGTTGGGCGCTACCATGATTACCGATGAAATTTACGATGTAATCAGTATCCCCAAAGATGCCAATCCATACTTTTCGCATGGTTTTACCTACTCTGGCCATGCCCTGGCCTGTGCAGTAGGGTTAAAGAATATAGCGATTATGGAACGTACCGAGCGATGTGAACATGTTCGGGAACATGGTCCTTATTTTGAACAACGGTTGCGGGAATTGGAAAAATACCCGATAGTGGGCGAAGTGCGCGGAAGTCATTTCATGTTGGGAATCGAGTTTGTATCCGATAAGATGACAAAGGCTTCCTTTGATCCCGACCAATACGATGTAACCGACCGAATTTTCAGCCATTGTAAACAGTTGGGGGCCATTGTGCGTCCCGTAGGACCTATAGTGGTATTGTCACCACCATTGACCTTCGATAGAAAAGCGATTGATCGGATGGTGGAAATCCTCTCCAAAGCCATTGAAAAGGTGTTGGACGAATTAAAAGAACGTTCGGTATGAACACTGTCAAAAATCGATTTTTTCCGTTCTTAGCGGTGGTTGTAGGTTGTGTTTTCAATCATAGCTGCAAAGAGGTGTCGCCAACACCATCCAAGGCTGAAAACGACACGGAACCCGCAGAGTCGGCGAACGTTGTGCGCCAAGCGGCCGAATTTGAGGCGCAAGAGGCCCTTTGGCTTATTTGGAACCCCTATGACCATAAAAAAGGAGCATCCAATGCATCGGTTGTACAACAATTGGTCGATTTGGTAAAGGAGCATCAAAAAGTGGTGTTGGCCGTTGCCGATTCTACCGTTTACAAGGATGCCGTTTCCCATCTTTTACCAAGCATTCGGGAACATCCCAATGTGGCCTTTGCATTTGTCCCTTCCGTACAATTCTGGACCCGGGATATGGGCCCCTCCTTTGTAAACCTAAAGGATGGAACGCTTGCGGTGGCCGATTTCAATTTTAACTCGTGGGGGTACGCAACGGTAGACGATGCCGATAATCAGATAGAGGAGGCCTTCGACAGGTTGGCTGCGAAACAGCTAGGCCTCCCCATTGTTCGCTCCAAAATGATCAGTGAGGGCGGAAACAGGGAAGTAAACGGCAAGGGGGTATTAGTAACCGTGGAAACGGTGGAACAGGGAAGAAATCCATCGCTTTCCAAACCAGAAATGGAAGCCGAGTTTCAACGGATGCTCGGTGTAAAAAAGACCATTTGGCTAAAGGAGGGCCTCAAAGAGGATGAACATACCTTTTTAGGACCGATAAAGACCAATGCCGGTTTTGATGCCTATACGGTGGTGACCACGAACGGACATGTAGATGAATTTGCCCGTTTCGTAAACGATTCCACACTATTGTTGGCTGAAGTGGATAGCATTCAATTACAGTCGGGCGACCCTATCGCCTTGGAGAACCATCGGCGATTGGAAGAGAATTTTAATATATTAAAACGGGCCACGGATGTAGATGGCAGGTCTTTTACCATTGTTCGTTTCCCGATGCCCGACCCCATATATGCCAGTATGGAACCCGGGGACGAGGTATACGACTATATTGAAACCTTGGATTATAGCAAGGGTACCGCCCCTTTTCCAAAAGGAAAAAAAGTACAGGTGATCGCGGCGGCAAGCTACCTGAATTTCATTATTACGAACAAGCTCGTTATCGGCCAAAAATATGCCGATGACATGGAAACGGGGAGAGCGGTGGCTCTGGACAGTATTGCAAAAAGTATCCTTCAGAAAGTGTTTCCCGAAAGAGCGGTCCACATGGTCGATGCCCTTGCCGTCAACCTTGGCGGAGGTGGGGTGCACTGTATTTCGATCCATCAACCAAAACATCATGCCCAATGAAAGGAACACGCTATGTAATCGCCCTATTTTTTTTGGTTTCCGTTGGTATTTTTGGCAGTTGTAAAGAAACCGAAGCACCGGTCGAAGAACCAGTAGCGGCTCCGGAGCCCCAACCAGACCTGTCCTCCGCAATGCAGAAGGTGTTCGACGATTTTGAACTGGTGGGCATGTCGGTCGCGCTGATCCACAAGGGTTCGGTCGCTTGGGAAGGGCACTACGGATTGGCCAACGTAAAAAGGGAGGACCCTATCGATGGCGCTACCAAATATCGCATCGCCTCCATATCAAAAACGATTACCGCCATTGCCCTAATGCAATTGTACGAACAAGGGCTGGTGGCTTTGGATGAAGATATCGGCACCTACTTGGGATGGCAGTTGCGCAATCCGAACCATCCGGAAATTCCCATTACCTTACGGCAACTGATGAGCCATACCAGCAGTCTCAGGGACGGTCAGGGCTATTTCAATTTTTCAAGGGAAATGGTGGCTCAAGAGCTGCCCATCGAATCCCTTTTTACCGAAGACGGGGACTATTATACCGTAGACCTGTTCGACGATAGAAAACCAGGTGATTTTTTTACCTATACCAACTGTAGTTGGGGGCTTGTCGCTTCCATTGTGGAACGGGCGAGCGGCATGCATTTCGACCGTTACTGTCAAAAAAATATTTTTGAGCCTATGGGGCTTAAGGCCAACTTTAATGTGGCACAACTCGAAGATACCGACAAGCTGGCGGCATTATATCGGTATGAAAACGGTGCGTGGAACGCCCAGGTGGACGATTATACCGAGACAGCTCCAGTAGAAAGGCGCTATGGGTCGTACAACGCTGGGCGAAACGGCCTGCTGTTCGGCCCTCAAGGAAGCTTGCGCGCGTCGACGGACGATTTGATCGCTATTGCGAAACTGTTTTTTAACCGGGGCACCTACAATGGAAATACGATTTTGAGTGCGGAAAGTATCGACAAAATGACGGCTCGGGAATGGGTATTTTCCGGAGCGAACGGGGATACGTGGGAAGGCTTTTTCAATGCTTATGGTCTGGGAATACATTGTGTTTTGAATGCTCCTAAAGGAGATATTATTTTTCCCGACCGAAAAATGATCGGCCATCCCGGAATCGCATATGGACTGTTGAGCGATCTTTACATTGATCCGGCGTCCGAGAGTGGTGTAGTATTCATTACCAACGGGAGCAAAAAGGAATACAAATACGGAAAGGACTCCTCCTTTTATGGGGTTGAAGAAGCTGTTTTTAAACAACTATACCCGTACCTTAAAACCCTTGAATCCGCAAATACCGTTTTTTAATGGAAACTTTTGGTTTATGGAGCTTGCTGCCCACTTTAGTGGTCGTTCTTCTTGCGCTTTTTACCAAAAGAACCTTTGAATCCCTTTTGGGCGGAAGCCTGGTCGGATTTCTTATTCTGGCCCCTAACAAATTTTATTCCGGATTCATCGATACCTTGCTTTCGGTATTGCAAGATGCCACCATCGCATGGATCGTTTTGGTGTGTGGCCTTTTTGGTTCCTTGGTACATTTATTGACCGTTTCCGGAGGTACAAAAGCATTTTCGGATTACTTGCTGCGCTATGTTAGGGGGCGTAAGAGTGCGCTCTTGATCACTTGGGCCATGGGGTTGTTGATTTTTATAGACGATTACCTGAACGCGCTCACGGTGGGGACTTCCATGAAAAAAGTGACCGACAAGTTTAAGGTTCCCAGGGAAATGTTGGCCTACATTGTAGACTCGACCGCAGCGCCGATCTGTGTGCTGATCCCCTTGTCTACCTGGGCCATTTATGTGGCGGGCCTCTTAGAAAGTGAGGGCGTGGCACTAGCGGGCGAGGGCACTATGGCGTACTTGAAAGCCATCCCCTTTATTTTGTACGGTTGGATCGCCGCCATTATGGTACCCTTCGTGGCTACGGGTATCGTTCCGCCTTTGGGTGCTATGAAAAAGGCCGAAGAAAGGGCCAAAACGGGTATATTGGTTCCGGCCGATTCTGAAGCGATTGCCATGGAAGTCCCTGAGGTGAAGCATAAAAATCCAAAGATGCTCCATTTTGTATTGCCCATACTGGTGCTAATAGCGGCAACGATCTTCTTTGAGATCGATGCGTTGAAAGGGATTGTTTTTGCACTGTTGTTTACCGTAGTGTACTTCGCGATCGGGAAAGTAAGTAGTCTGGTGGACGCCGTGGAGGGTATTTTTTCAGGTTTCAAAAGTATGCTATACGCCCTGGCCATTGTAGTAATGTCCTTTGTTTTAAAGGAAGTCAACGATTCCCTTGGATTGACGACCTATATCGTCGATTCGGTATCCCCTATTTTGAGCAAAGAACTTTTGCCCGTCGTGGCATTTGTTTCCCTGGCCTTGGTCACCTTTTCAACGGGTTCCTTTTGGGGAGTGTACGCCATTTCCCTGCCCATAATCGTGCCGCTTGCTCAAAGTATGGGGGTAGACATCTTTCTTGCGATCGGCGCCGTGATCAGTGCGGGGGCCTTTGGGTCGCATGCCTGTTTTTATGGAGATGCCACTGTGCTCAGTGCCAGTGCCACGGGCTGTAACAATGTGGCACATGCCATTACCCAATTGCCCTATACTTTGCTCAGCGGTTTTTTAAGTGCCCTGGGTTATCTTTTGTTGGGATATTTACTCTAAAAAAGCGCGCTTCTTTTTTTGCTTTTCCGTGGATGATTCCGGACGGGTTCAATGGCGGGATAAATCTGAAATGTTATTTTTTTTGGTAGCTAGCAACGCCTATTATGGTATTTCGAAGGCAGTTTATAAAGGGGTTGAAAATGAGCATGCTAGCGTACTTGTTTAAAGATTAAACGTTTAACTATTTTTTGTAGGGCACGGGAATTCCTTTTTGGATCGAAATCAGTTGTCAATTTGTGATAAATGAGGTGATTATATGCACAAAAGACCATTAAAACTTGCAGGAATTGGATGTAAGAATTATTTTCATCCCCTCACTAATTTAAAAACACTTTATATGAAACAGAATTACATTGTAAGTGGTAAGAAATTGCGCGATTATTTTCGCCGCTCTTATCATTTAAGTACCGTTATTTTTGTGTTTCTTTTGGCGGGCATCCAGATGTCCCAGGCCCAAAAAGGAATGCAAAGAATGCCTGGTGTACCGGTCGTTTGTCCGGCTAACTACGAGGATCAGCACTCCCGAATGGCGATGAGCCAGATGGCGGCGAAAAAATCATCGGCGCTTGTGGGTAAAAAACAGGCTACGGCCGAACTCTTGATTACATTCGGTCCCGGTGCAGAAGGGAATACCGACGTACAAGAGGCATTTCAGTTCGCATTGGACATTTGGTCGGAAGAGATCGTATCATCAGAACCGATCCGTATTTTTGCCGATTTCGCGAATTTGGGTACCGGGGTACTTGCATCTGCAGGACCGACCACGTTAATATCCAACTTTCCGAACGCACCGGTGCCGGACGTTTTTTTTCCGATAGCATTGGCAAATTCCCTAGCGGGAGAAGACCTTGCTCCGGATGAAGAATTTGATCTGGTAGTGAATATCGGGAACGGTATTCCTTGGTATTTCGGTACCGATGGAAATACTCCTGCCGGACAGTTCGACTTTGTTACCGTAGCGCTTCATGAAGCAGGCCACGGTCTTGGTTTTATCGACGGCGGAAACGTAAATAACTCTACCGGGGTAGGAAACATCAATGGAGGGGGCAATCCTTTCATTTTTGACACCTTTATTGTAGATGGTGACGGAAATTCCGTTTTGGACCTTCCCAACCCTTCTACGGAACTGGGCGATTTCTTGACCAGCGGTGACGTTTTTGTAAACGGACAGTTTGCAATAGAGGCGTTGAACGGCGTTTCTCCGGAGCTTTTTGCTCCCGACCCGTTCCAAGGCGGCTCCAGTATCGCTCACTGGGACGAGGCTGCCTTCCCTGCGGGGGACATCAATTCCTTGATGAGCCCACAGGTAGGTGCTTCCGAATCCAACTTCGATATCGGACCCATCACTAGGGGCCATTTCCGCGATATGGGATGGGTACTTGCTGCACAAGCACCCGTAATTGCTTCGCCAACGGTTTTTACCGAAGAATTGAACGTTGGGGAGGTTGTTACCAGAGAGGTAACGGTTACCAACAGTTCCGAAAATCCAGTTTCTATCGCCTTTTTGGCGCCGGCCACCGCGTATGAGCTTATCGAAAGCGTTACTCCAGAAACATTGGAAGTTCCTGCAGGAGGTTCATCGGTGATTACAGTAACCCTTAATACGACAGGTGTTGCCAAAGGATCATACGAAGAGACCGTTGATTTTGACATTATCGGTTTTGACGGAATCTTGGATATCGATTTCAATATTCGGGTCCTTGATGGAACCGAAGCACCATCGATTGCCGTTAATCCGTTCTCGTTTGAGGAGGTTGTTGAACAGTTAAAAATCGTTACTAGGGAACTGACCATAGAAAATGTTGGTGATGCCGATCTTACTTATCAGATATCCCTTAATAACGAAGAGCAGGTAACTTTTGATAGTAGAGTTGCACAAACGACATCCGCTATTCAAGCCAACGGTTTCCAACAAGTATCTTCCTCGGCTTTGTCGTCCGATAAGGGATTAGCCTCTTCGTTACGTGCGGAAGGTCCTTTGAACAAGGTGATTTCCAGTTTGTACGCTACCGGTTTTGAAGATTTTACCGTAGGAGATTTGAACGGTCAAGGTGGATGGTCCACGCAACCTGCAAACTTTTTTACCATTACGGATGCAAACGCCTTTGAAGGTGGATTGCACACAAGGGGTACTACAGATGGCTCGGCGACAACGGCTTTGGCCTTTTCACCGCTCATCACCCCGGGCAACGAGCCCTTTATGGTGGCTACTGCCCAGGTCAACCTTCAAGGTTCCGGGTCTAGCTTTGAGATCATACCACAATCACCAGCTGCAGGATCTGTAATAACAAGAGTACGTTTTAATGGCGATGGTACCGTAGATATCCTTGACGGAAATACTGGTGGTTTTACTCCCATAAACGTAACGGTTCCAACAGGATACTTTGAAGTGCGTATCGTTGTGGACAAGGACGATTTCGCCACACAGGTATATTTTGACGATGCCTTGGTGTTTTCAGGACTTGGTTTTGCCGGAATCATCGAGCAGGTAGTATTGCTTTCAGATAACGTTGCTGCAGGTTCCACTTTTGATGTGGACAATGTAGAGGTTGTCGATGGTGATGAAAACGCCTTCTTTTTAACCGTATCGCCAACGGCCGGAACGGTAGTAGATGGTGACGATGCCACCTTGCAGGTGAAGTTCGATGCCCGTACTTTGGAACCGGGCGTATACAATGCTACTATAAACATTAGCAGTAACGACACGGAGAACCCCACTATAGATGTACCGGTTACCCTTACCGTAGTATCACCACCATCAATTGTAATCGCTCCGGATACTTTGAGCGAATCGGTTGATGTAACGGTTGATGTACCAGCTGTTAAAACCGCTACGTTCACCATTACTAACGAAGGGGACACCGCTTTGGACTTTGCTGCAGGAATTGGGGCAACGGTTTTCAACGCGCCCGATACCGGAGAAACCGAACAGGCCATTGCAGCTTTGGACCTACGAAAGTACGGTCTCGGCAGCTCCAACGGAGGTACCCTTCAAGCGGCAGGAATCAAAAAAGGATTGCAGCTTTCAAGAGCGCAACAACAACTTGCGAACTCCACGGTTTTCATCGATTCTATTTTCTATGATACCGGTGTCAACGTTGCCGACGATTTTGTTGGCTTGAATGACGGTGTTCCCGTAGCTATCGGTGTTAAGTTCGATGCGGAAACAGAGTTTACCTTAAACGCTGTTCGAAACGCATACCGTACCGAAGCGCTTACCGAAGCAACTATTATTTTGGAAATCTATAGAGGAGGAGCTACGCCGGATGCCGGTGAGTTGCTTACTTCCCAAGTGATTACCCAAACCAGTGAAGAAGGTATTTTCTTGGAAGAGGTTTTGGAAGAGTCACAGACTTTCGCCGCTGGCGAATCGTTTTGGATCGTACACAAATACCCGGAGGGAATCGACTTTCCACAAGGATCGTTCAATACGGACAGTGTTCGCCCCGACACCTACTTTTTCAGTAGTGATGGAGGTGAATCCTACACCAACTTGGACAATTTTGCCTTTTTGACCAGGGCGTTGAGCGGAGGAGGAGATTCCTATATTACGCTAAGCCCATCAAGAGGCAGTGTTGCCTCAGGCGAGTCTGTGGAAGTAGAGGTCGTTTTCGATGGCTCTGAATTGGCCAACGGTATTTTTGAGACCGATATCCTTGTCAGCAGCAATGACCCCATAACACCGACCGCTATAGTGGCGACCACTTTTGAGGTTTCCGGTCAAGTTAGTGGCATCGATGTTTCCGAAGAATTATTGTTGTTCAACGATGTATTTATCGGCAACAGTAAGCAAGAGACGTTTACCATTACCAATACAGGGCTAGCCCAATTGAACGTTTCGGAAATTGCCTCCGACAATGAAGATTTTGTCGTTGAGCCGTCATCTGCGGTGATCAATGCCGGTGAGGAGTTGGAAGTAACGGTTACTTTCGCACCTACCACAACGGGTAACGTCAATGGTATCATTTCGATAACCAGTGATGCAACCGATGCTACGGATGCCATTGAAGTGATCGTGAACGGAATTGGAGTGAACCCTCCAAAAGCGTTCTTAGATCCTCAAGAGCTTTTTGTTACTACCGATCGCGGTACCACCGTAACAAAAGAGGTTGTTTTGAGAAATGACGGTAGTGCACCGTTAACCTATTCGTTCCCTGACCTTGCTTTGGCGAGAGCACTTGCACGGCCAGATGTTCAGTTCAATAATACGGAATTGATCACGTTCGAGAATACGACCGCCAAGCCTCAAAAAGGATTTAAGGATTCTAGGGTAGGCCATCAAGTACGATACAGTGTTGGAACGGATACAAAATTCGGATACAGCTGGATCGATAGTGATGAGGAAGGCGGACCGGTATATGCCGCTTTTGATATCCGTGATATCGGTACCGACCTTACGGAATTCGTTGGGGCGGACGGAACGGTAGAAATTACCCTTCCTTACTCCATCAATTATTATGGAACCAGCTATGAGAGTTTGTTCGTAAATGCAAACGGTTTTGTGTCTTTTGAGGCACCGACCACACCTTTCACTTTTCTGAACGAACAAATTCCTGTTGCCGATGGGGTAAACAATGTTATCGCTCCAATGTGGGTGGATATTGAGCCACAAAACGGCGGTAGTGTACATATTGCTACTTTTGCCGATGCGGCAGTGGTACAATGGTCCGATGCACCGATCTTTTTAGGTGTTGAAGGCGAAGCGGTAACGTTCAAAGTAGTCCTCTTCACCGATGGTAGCATCGAGTTCTTGTACGACGACGTTGACGGAGCTTCTTTTAACGACCTTGGTACCGTAGGTATCGAGAACGCTGCGGGTGACGATGGTGCTCAGGTGGCTTTCAACACACCTTACATCAAGGACGGTTTGGCAGTACGTTTTGTGCGTCCGCAAGTACCTACCATCGACTTTATCAGTGACGTTACCCCATTATCGGGTGTCGTAGCCGCAGGTGGTTCCAAAACCATAAATGTAACCTTGGACGCCACAACGTTGGAGCCAGGTACCTATATGGATGAATTGACCGTTTCGAGCAACGCTCCGGACAAGCAATTCAGTACTACCGCTATCGAACTTACGGTAGTGGATGTTCCAGAAGTAGTAAGCTTGACGTTGATCAATGCCGATACCGACGAACCTATTGCAGTAATCAACGATGGGGATACCATCGATTTCCGAATTTACGATACCGCTAATTTCAATGTGGAAGCCAATATTGGTGACTTGGCACCGAGAAGTGTCGTTTTTGATTTCAATGGAGTAGAACGTTTCCGAAGAGAGAACGAAGCACCATACGCCCTTGGCGGAGACCGAAGAGGCGATTTCAGAAGAGTCGACTTTATCGATGGTGTGAATACCATTACGGCTACGCCATATACCGCAAGAGGCGGTAGGGGTGATGCAGGTATCGCGAAAACGGTCACTTTTGAAATTATCGGAGGTGTATTGCCGGAAGTAGAAAGCTTTACGCTGATCAATGCCGATACCAATGAAGCGATCGGTCCTTTGAACGATGGCGATGTATTGGACGTGAGCACTTTTGACACCGCTAACTTTAGCGTAGTGGCCAATGTAGGTGCCCTCGAAGCAGGCAGTGTAGTCTTTGATTACAATGGTGTTGCGGAGTTTAGAAAGCAGAACAAAGTTCCGTATTCCCTCGGAGGAGGCAGAGATGGGAATTTCCGTAAAGTACCTTTCGAGTTAGGTGCCAACACGATTACCGCTACTCCGTATACCAAAAGGGGTGGTAGAGGTGATGCTGGAACCGCGAACACCATCAGTTTTGAAGTGGTAAGTCCGGACGCTCCTGAAATTGGGAGACTTGTTTTGGTCAATGCCGATACAAACGAAGAAATCGGCGCCATCGGTGACGGTGACGTATTGGATTTGAGCCAGTATCCGACAACGGGTCTGAGCATTATCGCAGAAACTGAAGGTGAAGGCGTTGGAAGTGTGCTTTTCGACTTTAACGGTATCAGAGGATATCAAACCGAAAATGCCGCACCATATGCCTTGAACGGTGATCGTCGTGGTAGGTATAAGCCTACGTTCTTTGCTCCTGGTGTAAACGTGCTTACGGCAAGATTATACACGGAAAAAAGAGGTGGCGGTCTTCTGACCGATGAAATTACCATTTCATTTGAAGTATTACCGGTAACCAATGCCGCTTCCAAGGAAATCAATGCCAGTGCGGCAAAGGTATATCCTAACCCAGTGGTCGATGTTGCTAATTTTGATATGAGCGATTCCGGACAACAAGTACTGAACGGTACCTTGTTCAACCTTTTGGGTCAGCTGGTAATGCCTACTTTCGATTTTGAGGTGAACGATCGCGGAAACGCGTTCTTGGATATGACGAACCTTTCACAGGGCACGTACATCCTTAGGTTGACCAACGATCAGGGAGAGATTGTATCACAGGTAAAAGTACTGAAGCAATAAGCTAACAGGTACCTTTACTTTTAAGGTAAAAGGCCGCTCAGGTAACTGGGCGGCCTTTTTTTGTGCTGTAAAGTTACAGTGGTGTAACCCGCTTTATGCATTAGAAAATCTATTACAGCTTCCAGCTACTTCAAACTATGGTGCTACGCTACATTTTTAAATGTAACCGTAGCGGTGCTATGCTTACATTCATAAAATGTCATATTTTATCGCAGCTAAAAGCTTCATTACGAAGTTCTAATGCATAATCCGGGTTTAAGGCTATGGCTTGAAAAATAAAGATCAGAATAGGACAAGTAGCGACAACTATGGGCAACCCCCTTTCCGGCAATACCCATATTTTTCGGTCGTGTAATACCGAGGACCGCTTTGGTGTTTTTTTAAGCCCTGTATCGTCCAGGCCTACTAAAAATAGACCCAATACGAATCCTACGAACAAAACGATGACAAATGGATTTGAATACAATAACGGCCACAATATTTAAGAAGAATACCATAATCTTATTGGTCGTAAATACTTTTCTTTTTGCCCCGGAAAGTACCAATGCCCAAAGGAATTATATCCCCGGTAAGGAGTACTCCGACGATACCGGGTATGTGTCCTATCATGCTGGGAACTTGCCCATAATCTTGTCAGCGCCACATGGAGGCAGATTACGTCCTCGAGGACTTCCGGACAGAAACTGTGATGGTTGTAAATATGTAAACGACGCCTATTCCCGAACCATAACCCTTGCGATTTACGATGAGTTCGTTAAACGGACCGGGATGTATCCGCATATGATTACAAATAAATTGCATCGTTCAAAATTCGATGCGAATAGGGAAAAGCGCGATGCCGCCGATGGAAATAAAAGGGTCGAACAGGCCTGGTTCGGATATCATGATTTTATAAACGAGGCGAAAGACGAGATGGTATTACGGTTTGGAAAAGGACTGTTTTTGGACATGCATGGCCACGCGCACAGCATACAGCGTATAGAATTCGCTTATGCCCTGACCGCTCAGGAGCTAAGACGCTCCAATGCCCGGTTGAACGAAAATGCAATCGTTGGTAAAAGTAGTATCCGTTCTCTGGCCGGGAGAAACCGACGGGGATATGCCCACTCGGAACTCATCCGGGGAGAAAAAAGCTTGGGAACTTTGCTTTCGAACAGTGGATTCCCATCCGTTCCCAGTTCAAATGACCCAGCGCCAAGTGTTGGGGAACCATATTTTAATGGCGGTTACAACACTAGACGACATGGTTCCGGAACAAACAATAGGACCATAGATGCCATTCAGGTAGAGCTGAACCAAGGTATTCGGTTCAATGAAAATGCTCGTAAAGCCTTTGTAACCTCCTTTACCACTTCGCTGATCTCCTATATCGACCATCATTACGGAAACGTTTTTCCACCGTCCGTGGTCAATCTTAAAACGGACATATCGGAGACCGATTCCCTTTACGCCACAGCAACATCCATAGCAAGCTTATATCCGCAACCGGCAAAGGATTACTTTAATATTAAGAGCAATGAAAAGGAAATGGATGTAAGGGTGTTCGATGTCTTAGGAAATGTAGTGCATGAAGCTACCTGGTCGGGAGCTGACGTTGCAGTAGATTTTTTATCGAGCGGTCTGTATTTGGTCCAGCTAAAGAAGGGAGAAACGCTTATTGGTACGGTCAAACTCTTAAAATATTGACACTGGGCGTATACTTTTCATAGTCTTTTGATACCTTAACGGTACTATGGTGGCCATTCCGTTCCACTTGTCTTTTTAGACGGTGTAGCAAGCCAAACAAAAAAAAGGGTTCATTCCATTTTTAGAATAATAAATTCGGACCTTCTGTTGAGATCATGTTGGCGATCGGAGCATTTGGTATTATTATCACAGTCGTTCATTAGTTGTTTCTCCCCATACCCTATGGCACTCTCCAGTCGTTCCGCTGCAATCCCCTGTTTTATTAGAAACTCGCGTGTTGCTTTGGCCCTACGGTCAGATAGCTTTTCATTGTACGTGTCGTTCCCTCTTGAATCGGTATGCGATTCGATTTTAATGACCATGTTTGGGTATTCGTTCATTACAAATACCACTTTGTTGAGTTCGCTTGCTGCCGATTTGGTAATGTAAGATTCGTCAAAATCAAAAAAGATGATTCCTATTTTAATTTTGAGTAATCCGTTTTCTTCTACTATAAGTTCATTTCTCTTTTTAAGCCCAAGTGGTAAGTTGTTCGTAAAACCATTTTGTGTCGGACTTGCAAATACTTTTGAACTGTGGTCAAATCCTTCTTTTGTAACCTTTACCGTGTATTTTTGGTCACACTTTAACTTAAGGTCAAAATCATAGTCCCCACTTTGGTCAGTTGTGGTCTCGTCCAGTTTGTTACCTTCTTCGTCAACAACCGTAACTTTTGCATTGGGTATCGGTAGGCCGTTTTGCTCGTTTACTATTTTTCCGACCAAATCTTGTTCACAAACGGGCTCAAAACGCTGAAAGGAGTAGATGTCATCGTCGCCTGTTCCACCTTCCCGGTTCGAGGAAAAATAGCCGCGTTGGGTCCTTTCATTGACGATATAGGCAAAATCATCTAGTCTACTGTTTAATGGTCTGCCGACATTTACGGGATTTGAGAATTGATTATCGGGATATACGCTTTCAAAAACATCCAGGCCTCCTAGCCCCAGATGCCCGTCGGAAGCGAAATATAGTTTATTCGTTGTAAGAAACGGAAACATTTCCCTGCCACTGGTGTTTATCTTCGGCCCTAGGTTTTTAGGGGTTGAATAGTTGCCATCTTCTAAAATGTCAACAACAAAAATATCGGTACTTCCAATTGATCCTGGCATATCGGACACAAAATACAATTGCTTACCATCCGGGCTAATTGCGGGCTGCCCCACCGAGTAATTCTCACTGTTAAAAGGTACTTCCGTAATATTTCCCCATGTTTCGTTTTCGAGGTCCGCTTTATACAACTTTAAGTGGTTTATTCCGTTGTCGTCTTTGCCCAACGTTTTTTCGGAATAGTTGTTCCTGGTAAAATACATTGTTTTACCGTCCGGTGTAAATGCAACGATGGCTTCGTGGTATTTACTGTTTATCGTTTTCGAAAAAATGGCTACGTTTTTGAAGTCCGTCCCATTTTCCAAGGTGTCGGCAACAAACAGGTTTAGGAACGGCTGTTCGTTCCATTTGTAGATCCGGGTCCTAAATTTCAGTGTGTCGCGGCTGGAGGCGAAAACGACCCTCTCCTTATAAAACATAGCTCCAAAATCGGCAACCTTCGTGTTCATTGGCAAGTGGGTAATATAAAACTGGGGTTGTTGGGTTAACAAGTAGTCCATTTTTTTATCATTTTTCCGTAGTTGCTCTACGTCAAATGATTTATCCTTCATTTTTCCTTCGTATACTTTCATCAAACCTTTGGCAAGATTGTATTCTCCAATACCTTTCAAAGCGTGTATATATCGAAACGCATATGTAGGGGATAGATTTTGTTCATATTTTGAAAACAAAGTGCCATACCATTTGCTTGCATTTTTCATGTCGGTATTAAAATAGTAAGCATCGCCAATTCGCTGTAGGGCCTCTTGGGAATCATCTCCTCTTGCTATGATACCTTCGTATTGCTCCGCAGCTTTTACATACCAAAGGGATTCAAAATTTTTGTCGGCACTTTTGTACTTCTCCTGGGCCGAACCCAAAAGAGTACATAAAAAGATACTATAAATAAGAAATTTTTTCATGGTTGGGTGGTATTAGTAGAATCGAGGGGATTTAAGTCTGCGTTGTTCGGTTTTAAACTCGTATCTAAGAAATATCTCGTGGGTGCCGGAATTATAGTTCTTTAAGTCCGTTGTCGTAAGATCATAGGAATATCCTGCAAATAGGGCAGGAGTAATTTGTAACCCTACAAGACCGGAGAACGAGTCGTCCCATCGATAGGCCAAACCAAGGGTCAACGTTTCCTTTAGGAGTACATTTGCCGACACATCGGCAATAATCGGTGCCCCGGGGACCCATTTCACAAAAGCGGCCGGTTTCAATTTTACATCCCTGCCGAGGTCGAAAACGGTTCCGGCGATCAAGAAGTAATGCATTCGTTCAACGGCAATAGCTTGTTCAACTTCATCGAAATGATCTTGGACAAAGAAGTTTGGTACCGATAGGCCCAAATAGCTTTTATTGGTATGGTAATATATACCTGCTCCTATTGTCGGGAAAAATCTACTATCGATATTATTGGCGAACAGCACATCGGGGGTCGCTGTAGTTCCTTTAGAAAAGTCCACATTAAAAAGGCGCCCGCCACCCCTTACACCAAACGATAGTTTTTTGGAGTCATCGTTAAGCCTAATGGTATACGATACGTTCACGTCCGCAAAAAATTCGTTTACCGGTCCCAAGGCATCATTGATCAAATTAAGCCCTAGACCCAGGTTATTTCCTACCGGAGCATCTATTCCAAGATTTTGAGTGGTCGGCGCTCCATTGAGCCCTACCCACTGTGAACGGTGGAGCCCCATAATGGTCAAGTGACCACGGGAACCTGTATAGGCGGGATTTACACTCATTGTATTATACATGTATTGGGTGAACTGTGGGTCTTGTTGCCCCCAACCGGCAAAATAACTGATGCCGATAAAGAGTAGGGCTATATATGTTCGTCGGTAATTCATTTTCTGAAATTTAAATAGGTTGGTTTTCATGGTGCGTCGCTTATCTGTTAATGTATAACCAATCAGCGATAGGCTGGGAGCCGTCGCCCAGGTCCAATACATAGTAGTAGGTGCCCACCGGTAGTTTCTCTCCCTTGTTAATGGTAGCCCTTCCGTTTGATATCCCGTTCCAATCGTTGGTGTATCCCCTTGTCTCAAATACGATATTACCCCAACGGTTATACACTTTTAAAGTATTGTTCGGGAATCGCGAAATACAATCGATTTGAAATACTTCGTTATTGCCATCTCCGTTCGGGGAGAACTCACTGTAAATATTTAGACAACTTGGTGTGACGGTCGCTTGAGCGCTGTCGTTGTCCATATTCAAATCGATTTGATCAACGAAGGCCAAGCTTATCGTATTCAGGTACTCATCTACTTCAAGTACTGTAACGGTCAAAGTCAAGGTAGCTGTTTCCGAGGCGTTTAACGCTTCGATACTCCAGAACCCGGTGACGGCATCAAACGTTCCTATACTGGCATTCGCAAGAATCAGTTCGTACCCTCGCGGCAGAATTTCTTCAATACCGATTGTGGTTGCCGTAACGTCGCCTTGGTTGGTGGCGGTCATTTCAAACTGAATTTGCTCGCCAATTCTTGGAAGTAAATTGCTAACCGTTTTGGTGAGTGCGATATCTACTACTGGTGGTACTATTAATATACTCGCTTCATCGTCGTCAGGTAGGCCATCGGCAAAGTCGTCTACTTCAAAACCACTGTCGGCATCACTATTGGGATCTGCCTGATCACTTGCCGTGATTTCTGCAGTATTCAAGTATTCGTTTTCAACGCCGGTGGGTTCATTTACAGTAGCCAAAACCACCAGTGTTTCCGTAGTACCGTTCGGTATTACCCCATTGGTGTTCCAAATACCGGTAAACGGATTATATAGTCCCGCAGTGACAATGTGAGACTGATAAGTGAAGCCTATTGGGAGTAGGTCGGAGACCACGACTCCTGTTGCATCACTATCGCCCCCATTGCTGAGGTTGACTATGAACTCTATTGTGTCCCCTACGTTTGCCAAGGTATTGTCGACGGTTTTGGTCAATGTCAGGTCTGCCAATCCTGTTGGTCTCGGCAGAACGGTGTCTTGATCGTCCTCTGAATTTAGATTGTTGTCCGGTGAGGAATCAGGGTCGAAGGTTCCCAGTGAAATCAGTTCCGCTACATTGGTATAGTCGCCATTGGCCAGTACGGTAACCGTAATTTCCAAGGTTTCCGTAGCACCATCTACCAGTGAAACAATATCCCAAGAACCGATAACTTCATCATAAACACCTGCTGAGCTGGTAGCACTTACAAAGTCGTATCCTGTGGCCAAGAGATCCTCGATGACCAAATCGGTCGCATCACTAGGGCCATCATTGTTCACGGTAATGGTAAAGGTAATCTGATCACCGATGGAAGGGGACAGGTTGTCCACTTCCTTGGTAAGCGATATGTCGGTTATTACCCTAGGCGTAGTCGGTTGTTCGGCCTGATCGTCCTCGTTTAAATCGTTGTTGTTTGGAGCCGAATCCGGATCTATTTCATTTACTGCGGTAAGCTCTGCAACATTAATATAACTTCCATTGGGGTTGATATCGGCCGTAATGTTCAATAGTGTAGTTGCACCATTGGCAACCGTTCCGACCGTCCACACTCCGGTAGCGTTGTCATAGGTTCCGCCGCTGTCGTCGGAGATGTAGTTGTACCCCGCTGGCAATAAGTCGGTTATTACAACACCCGTAGCATCACTGGGTCCGTCGTTAGAAACAGAGAGTGTAAATATGACATTTTCTCCCACATCGGGAACCAGTTTGTCCACTGTTTTTGTCAACGAAACATCCGCTATAGGCACCGGAACGGTATTCGCATTATCTTGATCGTCCTCGGTGGGAACGTTATTGCCAGCGGTAGCGTTGGGGTCAACGTTATCCGAGGCAACGACCTCGGCAACGTTGTCATATACTCCAGTGGCATTTACCAAGGCAGTGATTACCAGGGTTTCCGTAGTACTGTTGAACAAGGTGCCGTTGATGTTCCAAACTCCGGTGGTCTCATTATAGTTTCCTGCTGTAGCATTACTGGAAATATAAGTGTATCCGGTAGGGAGCAAATCGGCAATAACCACGCCGGCCGCATCACTGGGCCCGTCGTTTGTAATGTTAATGGTAAAACGAACATCTTCTCCTACCAATGGTGTGGCGTTGTTTACCGTTTTGGTAAGCGATAGATCGGAAACCAGCACTGGAGTCGGGTTAATTGTCATCTGGTCATCTTCGGTATCATCGTTGTTCGCCGGTTCCGAGTCGATATCGCGCTCGGCCAGGTCGGTCAGTTCCGCGGTGTTCGTATATTCTCCGTTTGGTAAAACATCGGCGGTGATTACGATGTTTTCGGTGATTCCGTTGGGCAGATTTCCTACGGTCCAAGACCCGTTCAAAGGCTCGTACACTCCAACACTGGGGACTGCGCTCACGAAGTCATATCCAGTGGTCAACAAATCCGTAACTACTACATCGGTTGCATCACTTGGTCCGTCATTGGTTACTGTAACAGTGAATACGATTTGTCCCCCGATATCCGGTGTTAAGGTATTTGCGGTCTTGGTCACCGAAACATCGACGACAGGAACAATCTGTGGAACAACGTCCACTTCATCTTGGTCGTCTTCCGAAAGCACGTCATTGTTCGGTGTGGAATCAATATCAAGGATATCGGATGCCGTCACTTCGGCCCCGTTGGTATAGTCTCCACTACCGTTTACCAGAACATCGATCAACAATATTTCCGTTGCTCCGGAAAAGATGTTTCCTACCGTCCAAATCCCAGTGTTTTCATTGTAGGCCCCGGTGGTCGAGCTAAAGAGTACAAAGTCGTATCCGCTTGGCAACAAATCGGTTACCGTAACGCCCGTGGCGTTTGCGGGGCCGTCATTGGTTACCCGTATTTCAAAGGTGATTTCGGAACCAATAAATGGAGTAAGATCATTGTCAACAACTGTTTTCACTAAGGAAAGGTCCGCCACGTCTTGATAACCAATGGTTACCGATGTGATGTTGGAGGTATTTCCATCGTTATCGTCAACGGTATAGGTTATAGGTGTAGGGTCGACTAAAAATCCGGGTTCCGGGTCAAAGGTAACCTCTTCCGTAGCAGGATCATAGCTCCAGTTTCCTTCCCCGGGCACATCAAAACCGATAACATCCCCATCGCCGTCAACTGTGATGTTGATGGCTCCGGACGGGGGCGTAAGATTTACACTATTAGGGTCAAGATTACCGTCGGGATCCGCATCGTTGGTCAAAATAGTGACCGAAACGATACTTTCCGGAACATTGTTCAGGTCTTCATCAGGATTGGCTACCGGTAGTTGTATGTCATAGTCAATGGTCACGGTAGCGGTAGCGCTCAGTCCGGTGTCGGTATCCGTAAGCTCGTAATTGATCGGTGTGGGGTCTGCCGTGAAACCGGGTTCCGGATCAAAGGTGATTTCGCCCGTAGCGGGGTCGTATGTCCATGTTCCCTCCCCGGGAACGTTCAATGTGGTGTCCACTCCAGGGTTCGCGGGATCCAGGTCCACCGTTACGTCCGTCGGCAATGGCGTGCTGCCGTCCGGCAGTATGTCGTTCGCCAAGAGGTCCAAGGTTACATTTGTATTTGTAGTGTTCCCAGTACTTTGATCATTGTTCGCTACCGGCGGGTCCAGTACATACTCCACATTTACGTTCGCGACATTGGAGGTATTTCCATCGGTATCGTCCACGGTATAGGTAATGTCGGTAGGGTTAGCGGTAAAGCCGGGTTGAGGTATAAACTCAAGTAGCCCAGTGACCGGGCTATACTCCCATGTTCCCTCACCGGGTACGGTGAAGCCAATGACGTCCCCGTCAATACCGGTCACTGTATCGGTTGCGCCTACCGGAACGTCAAGGTCGACGGCATTGGGGTCGATGTTGGCATCGGGGTCGTTATCGTTGGCAAGGATATCCACTGCCACGGTGTTCCCGAGCTGGTTGCCCAGGTCGTCGTCGTCGTTGGCCACAGGCGGTGACTGGTAGCTTACCGAAACGTTGGCGGTATCGCTCAGTCCGGTGTCGGTATCGGTAAGCTCGTACGTTATGGGTGTCGGGCTACCGGTAAAGGTGGGCTCGGGATCAAAGGTAATTTCGCCCGTAGCGGGGTCGTATGTCCATGTTCCCTCGCCGAGAACGTTCAATGTGGTGTCCACTCCCGGGTTCGCGGGATCCAGGTCCACCGTTACGTCCGTCGGCAATGGCGTACTGCCGTCCGGCAGGATGTCGTTCGCCAAGAGGTCCAATGTGGTGTTCGCCCCGACATCGGTCGGTACGGGGTTGGAATCGTCGTTGGCCACCGGTGGATCAAAGGTATACTCCACGTTCACGTTCGCGACATTGGAGGTATTGCCATCGGTATCGTCCACGGTGTAGGTAATGTCGGTAGGGTTACCGGTAAAGCCTGATTCGGGTGTGAATTCCAAAAGTCCCGTTGCGGGATTATACTCCCATGTTCCCTCACCGGGTACGGTGAAGCCTATGACGTCCCCGTCAATATCGGTCACTGTATCGGTTGCGCCCGCCGGAACGTCAAGGTCGACGGCATTGGGGTCGATGTTGGCATCGGGGTCGTTATCGTTGGCAAGGATATCCACTGCCACGGTGTCCCCGAGCTGGTTGCCCAGGTCGTCGTCGTCGTTGGCCACGGGCGGTGACTGGTAGCTTACCGAAACGTTGGCGGTATCGCTCAGTCCGGTGTCGGTATCGGTAAGTTCGTACGTTATGGGTGTCGGGCTACCGGTAAAGGTGGGCTCCGGATCAAAGGTGACCTCGCCCGTAGCGGGGTCGTATGTCCATGTTCCCTCCCCGGGAACGTTCAATGTGGTGTCCACTCCCGGGTTCGCGGGATCCAGGTCCACCGTTACGTCCGTCGGCAATGGCGTACTGCCGTCCGGCAGGATGTCGTTCGCCAAGAGGTCCAATGTGGTGTTCGCCCCGACATCGGTCGGTACGGGGTTGGAATCGTCGTTGGCCACCGGTGGATCAAAGGTATACTCCACGTTCACGTTCGCGACATTGGAGGTATTTCCATCGGTATCGTCTACGGTATAGGTGATGTCGGTAGGGTTACCGGTAAAGCCGGGTTCCGGGACAAACTCAAGCAGCCCGGTAATCGGATTATACTCCCATGTTCCTTCACCGGGTACGGTGAAGCCTATGACGTCCCCGTCAATATCGGTCACTATATCGGTTGCGCCTGCCGGAACGGCAAGGTCCACGGCATTGGGGTCGATGTTTCCATTAGCATCCGTGTCATTATCGAGGATATCCAAGGTGACGACATCGCCCAAGGAATTACCAAGGTTTTGGTCATCTACCGCAACAGGCGGTGACTGGTAGCTTACCGAAACGTTGGCGGTATCGCTCAGTCCGGTGTCGGTATCGGTAAGCTCGTACGTAATGGGTGTCGGGCTACCGGTAAAGGTGGGCTCCGGATCAAAGGTGACCTCGCCCGTGGCGGGGTCGTATGTCCATGTTCCCTCGCCGGGAACGTTCAATGTGGTATCTATTCCCGGGTTTGCGGGATTCAAATCAATTGTTACATCACTTGGTGCCGGGGTACTCCCATCTGGAAGTACATCGTTGGCCAAAAGATCGACTACTGTGTCCGTACCAACTTCTGAAGCGGTCGGGTTGGTATCGTCGTTGGCTACCGGTGGATCAAAGGTATATTCCACGTTCACGTTCGCGACATTGGAGGTATTGCCATCGGTATCGTCCACGGTGTAGGTAATGTCGGTAGGGTTACCGGTAAAGCCAGGCTCGGGGATGAATTCCAATAGACCGGTAGCGGGGCTATATTCCCATGTTCCTTCACCCGGAACTTCAAAACCTATGGTATCTCCATCTACATCGGTAAGTATATTGGTAGCACCGGAAGGAACAGTCAAGTCTACTGTATTTGGGTCAAGATTTCCCTCAGGATCTGTATCATTAGCAAGAATATCCAAATCAACAGCGGCACCTAAAGTATTGGCCAGGCTTTCATCGTTTACCGCTGTGGGGGGATCATTTGGCTGAATGACTACGGCAGTAGTACTTTGGTCGTCCTCGGTGTCGACCCCATTATCCGGTGTAGAATCTGGATCGAACTGATCGCTGGCAGTGATTTCCGCGGTATTGTCATAGGGTCCGGTAGTATTTACGGTAGCATCAAAAGTAAGGTTTACCGTAGCTCCGTTCGAGACGCTTAAGTCGGACCAAGTTACCGATAAGTCTCCCAGATTATATACTCCGCCGTTGCTTACCGTTCCAGGAATTAAGCTATATCCAGACGGTATGACGTCCAATACGGTTACACCGGTAGCATCTGAGGTTCCGTTCGCACCATTATTGAACAGGGCAATAGTAAACGTTACCGTATCTCCGGTACTGACCGAAGAAGGGGATACACTTTTTACAAGTTCCAAGTCCGCGATTCCAACAATTTCTATCTCGACGGTATCGGATACTTCGGAGCAGCTACCATTGGTTACGGTCCATTCAAAAACATAAGTTCCAATTTGTACACCGCTTACGGAGGTGTTGGCATCTGTAGGATCTGTAAAATTGGCAATTGAGGGTCCCGAAACTTGGGACCACACCCCGGTACCGAGGGTGGGAGGCACCGCGGCTAGATTTACGGGTGCAAACTCCTGCAATCGCTGGTCAGGTCCGGCATCTGCGGTGACCGGTTGGGATTCAATTTGGATTTCCATGGTATCCGTCAGCGAACATCCACCGTTTGAACTGGTCCAGGTAAATTCGTAAGTGCCCGGCTCCAAATCTAAAATTAATGCTTGGGGATTGTTTGGGGCCGTAATGGTCGCCGCTGATCCGGGATCGGTAATCCCAGGGCCTGACGTCTGTGACCATGTTCCAGTACCTTCTGCCAAAGGAGTGGCATCCATATTAGTTTGTGTGGCATCGCAAAACAACTGGTCTGGACCGGCATTAGGTTCGGATGGTGGTACATCGGTGAAGGTGATGTCCACCGTATCGGTTTGGGGGGCGCATCCCGAAGGTGATGTAAAAGTAGTACCGTTGGTTACGGTCCAAGTAAAGGTATACGTCCCCAAGGTGGTGATATTCGACAATGTACTTGTTGGATTGTTTGGACTGTCTATAACTATATCCCCACCGGAGGGATCGGTAGTTATCGTCCAAAGCCCAATTCCAATAGTTGGTGCCGTCGCATTCAACTGTGCATCCAACTGACAAGCGTTAGGTTGGGCCGTACCGGCATCGGCGTTAGAGGGAGCTTCAAAAACTTCGACCCGAACTACGTCTGCCGCATCGGTACAAAATTCCGTAGCAAAGTTCCATTCCAAAATGTAGATTCCGGGAACGGTAAGGTTATCCAATGTGGTATTGAACTGATTGACATCGTTAAAGCTCGCCACGCTTCCGGAGGGAACATCGGCAAATCTCCAAAACGCATCGTTTTCGGGTTGCGTGGTATCAAACCCTCCCGCAATCGGATCGTTTCCATCCAGTGTTATTGAAGTTGCATCAGCAGTACAAACTACTTGGTCCGTACCTGCATCCGGGTCTATAGGTGGTCCTTGTGAGGAGGTGACAATGACCTCGTCCGAAGTCACGGGACAAGAGGTGTAATCCGTGGTAAACTGAAATTCATAAGTGTTACCGGGTGTTATGGTTACTTCGGCAACGTTGCTGTTGGATGGAGTTTGCGAAATTGTAGCTGCTGTTCCAGGTTCAGTGACACCTGGTCCGGCTATTTGTGTCCAAGACCCGGTGGATCCAAAAGTGGCTTCCAATAGCACATTGTTCGCTTCACAAAGTTGTTGATCTGGACCCGCATTTGCAGGAACAAAAACATCCACTACTACATCATCAAATGTTGAGGGACAGGATGCGTCCCCGGTAATGCTCCACCGAAACGTATAGGTTCCCGAGACCAAATTGTTTACCGTCGTTACAGGGTCGTTTACATTTACAATAGAGGGAGAGTTCGGCGCACCCGACAGTAGGGTCCAAACTCCATTTTCGGTATTGCTGTCAAAGGTATTGCCATCTAAAACGACGGTATTTGCGTTACAAATGGTTTGGTCCGTACCCGCCGTTGCTACTGTTGCCGGTATGCCAACGTTAAGAACTACCTCATCAGAATCCGAAGAACAGCTTCCGTTCTCTACAGCCCACTCAAAAACATATTGACCTGAAAAGGTGAAGGTAAACTGTGCCGTGGGACTGGTATCATCGTCAATGGTAAATCCCCCTGAGCCGCTTACAAGTGTCCATAATCCGTCTCCCGTGGAGGAGGTAGCTGACATAGTAAATACATCGGAACAGGCACTTTGGTCGGGACCTGCATCTGCTGCGGCCGGAGCTCCAACGGTAATCTCTACGTCGTCGGAACTGGCTTGACAACCAGGGGCGTTTTTATTGATGGTCCAAGTCAGTATGTAGCTGTCTTCGGTATTTATGGTAGCGGTAGTGTTGAAAACGGTGTCGTCGGCAAAAGTCAATCCACCGTTGTTCGGTACTACGGTCCACAAACCGTTTTCATCTGCTGCAGGAGCGTTTCCGCTCAACGGAACTGTACCTGTTCCTGATGGTAGGCATTGGTCGGTCCCGGCATTGGCAGTAGTCGGTCCGGCGGTACCACTAGTCGAAATGGTGACAGTATCGCTTCCAGGTGGAGGACAGGTATTGTCATTGGGATTTTCAATCGTCCAGCGGAGTATATACGTCTCGTTGGGTAAGTCCAAGCCCGAAACCAATGAGTTCGGATCGTTTTCATCTTCAAAAACGATGGTGGCACCGGGAGGTGCACTGTCTACAGACCATGTGCCCGCTAAATTTGAGGAAGGCGGACTATTGCTATCAAGAGTCGTTGGCGCGCCAAAACAAATTGTTTGATCGGTACCGGCGTCTGCTGAAACTGCTGCGGAGGAGGCTACGACAATCTGCACATCGGATTCTGCAGGAGGTGTGCAGGAATTACCACCTGTTATCGCATATCGAAATACGTAGGTTCCAGGTATAAAATTTGATATGGTAGTAGTCTGTGCATAAGGTGAGGCGATATCTGCGGTATTTGGACCGCTGACCTGACTCCATAACGAGTTTCCAACGCCAACACTGTTTCCAGTAACTGAAGTGCTCACCACATCACAAGCCAAGTTTTGACCGGTTCCAGCGTTTGCTGCGGTAGGGGTTCTTGATACGGTAATGTTTATAGCATCCGTACCTTCATTACAACCGGTTTGAACCGAGCCGGCTACACGCCTTCGAAATGAAACGGTATATGTTCCTTCTAGGTCGAAATCAATTCTGGCCGGTGAGTTTGTATTTTGAAAACGACTTGGATCGACCACTGTGGAACCAGACGGTCCACTAACGATGCTATATGAGTTTCCGCCTTCACCGGTGGTCGTAAAGGGAACGTTTACCCTTGTCACACCACAATCTGCGATAATGTCGTTACCACCGTTTGCCTGAATCGTTATCGGGTCATTCGAATATTGCACCGTTACTTCTTCACTATCATCGCAGCCTGTATTACTATTGGTAATTGTATATAGAAAACGATAAGTACTACTTCCGTTCAAGCCCGTTACTTGGGTTGTGCCATTATCGTCGTCGAGTATGGTAGCTCCGCCAGGACCGGCTGTTTGCGTCCAGGATACGGTTTCACCGGCATACTGCGGATCAGCACCTTCTAAAGTTACCGTAGTAATGGTGGGGTCACAGAATCTGATGCTTCTTTGCGCAACGGTTGCCGTAGTAATATCCTGTGTAGCGGGGTCAACGGTAATCGTAACCGTATCACTTCCGTTTACACAGGGCCCGTTTACCGACCATCGCATTACATACGTTCCTTCGATCAGTGCGCCTAAAGATGACCTGTTATTATTTGGATTTGATAGCGTTGGAGTACTTGGGCCACTAACAAAGGTCCAGGTACCTTGTTGTCCATTGACGTTGTTTCCGCCAAAACTCGCATTCAAAAGTGTGGATTGATTAACCGTATAACAGTTATCCAAACTTTGGTCTGGGCCCGCATCTACAATAGCTTCTCCGCCATAATTGGTGACCGTAATCTCGGAAAAGGATTCACAAAATTGTCCAGGTGCGTAGTCGGGACCAGTTATCGTCCATCGTAAAGTAGACGTCCCGGCACTTGTCTCCGATAAATCTATTGTGGAACTCGGCGAATTTATAAAGTTGATGGTAACTCCTGCATTATTGGCTCCTTCTATGGACCACGTACCTGTTTCCCCGGGATTCGTCGGTGAGTTGCCGTTAATTATTAAAGATCCCGAGCTATCGGGGCACGACTCTAGGTTAGAACCCGCATCTGCAACGGTTATGGGTGCTACAGTGATGACGACGTCTTGAAATTGGGTACTTCCGTCGGTACAGTCCGCAGACAGCCTAAAAGTGTAATCATTCCCGCCTAACAGACCGGTCAGCGAGGTATTTAAATCAGCTGGGTCATCAATGATTACCGAAGGTCCGGCAACCTGTGACCAAGTAGTTCCGCCCTGAATGGAACCCGCGGCAGCGCCGGAGAGCCTGAAGCCAGTGTTGTTTTCACATATGGTTTCCGGTACCCCAGCATTTACGGAGCAGTTTTGTGCAAAGGCTTGAGAGGAAACAAGGAAAAAAAACAGTACCGTACAAATAGGGATAATCCTTGATGAAATCTTTAAAGGAATTCTTTCTATGGGTTGGATATGAAACATTGTGATTTGCTTCAATATGGCATCTCTCATAATCGATGGTGGTTGGTTAGCATAGCTCCCATTTCAGGGGTAGTTATGTAGTATTTTTCTTTCGAAGTTTAAAAGTACTCCAAATAGTACCATTAAACTTAAAATTGTTGCGTTTCGTCGATTAGTTGTGGTGAAACAAGGGCTGATCGATGTAATGCAATCTTTCTTTAATAGTTGACACATTTTTTGATAAAAAGTCACCGTTGGCCATAAAAAAACAACATATTTTTAATTATTAATGGCCTAATATTAATCTCCGAATAGTGTGGAATTGGTTTGCGAAACCAGGTTGAAACTATTTTCGATCATTTTAAACATATCGATATAGCTTATTATAGTTGGATATGAACTGGAAATCGTAAAATTGAGAAGCTTACCTTGTTGCGATACAAATAAGGTTATTTTGGAAGTTGGAAATTTAGCCGGATTAGAAGAAGAGTTCTCATACCATTTTGAAGTTAAAGTGGTATTTAGATGAGAACTGCAATGGCCAAAGGGATATTTTTATTTAAAAAGCCCGGCAAATTTATTTGCCGGGCTCTAGTGGTATGGGTAATACTACTAAAAACTACTATGTGTAAAGGAAAAGGCTCCGAACTCTTTATTCGGTCGGCTCTTCTACCACTTCATTAAGTGAATTGATGAAGTCGATCGCTTCCTGAGGAAGCAGTACGGTATCTATAATGTGCGCCACTCCGTTCCTTGCCATAACATCTAAGGCGAGCAACTGGGCATCACTGTTGCCGCTGGTATCTTGCAGTAATACGCTATCCGAACCAAGTTCATCGATTACTTCGATGGTATCGGCTATTTGGGTGTTAATTACGGTTCCGGCCACAACGCTTTCGGAAGTTACCGAACCACTGACTACATGATACAATAAAATATTGGTCAAAAGTGCAATTTCTTCCTCGGTATCAAAGTCGTCCAAAGAGTTATAGTCATCACCTAACAAGTCCAACAAGGCTACAAAAGCGTCATCGGTCGGTGCCAATACGGTAGCTGTTTGAAAATAGGTAAAGTTTGAGGGCGCTTCGTCACCTTCCGCCAAACTGGTGTTGCTGTCATCGACAAATACACTAACCAATTCGGTTTTGATCAGGGCGGCCTCCAATATGCTCAGGGTAGGTTCGGCCACGACGATATCCGCCAAATCGTCCGATACCAATTTATCCAGGAATACCTGAGCGGCCTCTGGCAACAATACTCTGTCGATGACGTGTATGACCCCATTCGAACCTTGTACATCAAGGGCGATACTATTGCTAACCCCGCCCACTGCATCGGTAATCGCTACTGCGGTTTCAGAGGCAGCGGTAATTTCGAGTGAAGCGTCCTCCAATGCGGTAGCAACTTCGCCAACGACTACGGCACTGCTCTCAACACGCTGTGGAACCACATGGTACGCCAAAATGTCCGATAACAGTTGCATTTCCGGACCGTTATCAAAATCGTCAAGCGAGTTGTAATCGTCTCCAAGGAAATCCAAAATGGCAACAAAGGCATCGTCAGAAGGGGCAAAAACGGTATACCCGAGTTCGTTTCCGTCTTCATCAACATTTTTACTCGACAACAAATCGGCAAACCCTGCTTTGATAACAGCGGCTTCCAATATGGTAAGCCCGTCATTGGCCACGGCCAATTCGGTAATGGTCGGTCGGGTGTCGATCATGGCGGCATCGATTACGGCTTGTGGTAACAATACCTTGTCTATGGTATGGATGATACCGTTGGTAACGATAACATCGGTTTCTACTACTTGCGCTTCGCTACTGGTTTCTTCGCGTTCCGTTTTATCCTGAAGGAAAATACCGCCATCGGTAATGTTTACGGTAAACGACTCTCCCTGTACGGTAGTTACTTCTTGTGCATCGCTCAAAGATGCCGCCGAAGCAGCGGAGCCAACTACATGATACGTCAAAATTGTTGCTAAAAGGTCGGGGCTGACGGCCCCTTCACCTGAAATCATATCTTTTGCACTGGCAAAGCCCAATGCGGCGGCCAAATTTTCGAAGGCTTGGTCGTTAGGTGCGAATACGGTAAACGGACCTGCGCCCGATAGGGTAGCGTCCAAACCGCCCTAGGCGACCACTAAGGCCTGGTAAAGTGCCGTGTTTTGAGATTTTGAGTTAATGGCATTGAATGCATTAAATTCCACTATTTCCGGTTCGGCAAAGACGGAGTCATCGGAATTACAACCGATTGCGGTCAATACGAGTACAAGGGCGACTCCTAGACGTCCCATTGCTGTTCTTACTTTGTTCATACATGTGTTTGATTTAGCTACTTTAGTGTATCGATTGGTGTCGTTCAGAGTGTTATTACAAGGAAAAACCAAGTTTTCCCAGTAAAAAAGCCCAGAAAACATATCGAAAAATCTTAAAATTTCGATAAGAATAGTAAAGTTAAACGATTAACCTATATAAAAATTATATTTTTTTCTTATCGCGAGGTGGCCAGTATGTTATAGCCTCCTCTTTTTTAACAACGGGAAAACACTTCGTCTATCGTATCGCTTCGGTTTATTTTTGATACCGGTCGTTGGTTTCCTTTTCTTGTCGTACTACGCTTAAAAGGGCATAGCTAAAAGGAGTTGGGTAAACGGCCTACTGTTAATAGTACCATTCGACATCAAAAGAATCTTGGGGTAATTACTTTTTTGTATCTCGTTAAAAGTTCATACCTCAAGAACAGCTCGAATGAACCGGCGTTAAAAGCGGTACTTCCCAGTTCGGTCACTTCACGGTCATAGGCAAGACCGAGCATGAGCTGTTCGTTCAATTGAAATCCTACCAATGCGCTCAATGCAGCATCCCAACGATAGGCGGCGCCAATGGAGAACGTTTCGTTGAACAGGGCGGTGGCGGAAAGATCGGCTTGCAAAGGAGCTCCTTGAACTGCTTTTAACAATACGGCCGGTTTCAACTTTACATCTTGGTTCAATTCGAAAATATACCCGGAAATCAAGTACCAGTTCATACGTTCCTGTGCTAGAAAAACGTTGCTTTCCCCGGAATCGTCAAAATGTTCGGTCTGTAAAAAGTTGGGAACGGATAGTCCGGCGTAAAATCGGTCCGTATGGTAATATACCCCGGCACCAAAATTTGGGGAAAACCGTTTGTCAATGTTCGGCTGTGCCGAGGCGTCCGTTCCAGGATTGTAGTTTTGTAGTTGGTTAAAATCGATGTTGAGCAAGTGACCCCCGGCTTTTACGCCAAAGGAGAGCTTACCCGTTTCGGATACGGGCACCGTATAGGAAAAGACCGCATCGAAATAGGTGTCTTGATTGGTGCCGTTTCCGATTTCATCGTTGACGATCGATAGCCCCAGGCCCACTCGCTCCGAAACCGGACTGTGAACGTTCAGCGTCTGCGTAGTTGGGGCACCATCCAAACCGACCCATTGCGATCGGTATAGGGCACCGATACTCAAAACGCCCCTAGATCCTGCATAAGCAGGGTTGACCGCCACGGTATTGTACATGTATTGGGTGTACTGTGCATCTTGCTGGGCCCACAAGCTGGTTGTTGTGGCCATTAACAGTAAAATGCCAATTGCTATTTTTTTCATGGTGCGTTGTTAAGAAAAATTACTGTGTTGGTTTGGTTTAGCGATTGATATAGAGATATCCTGATCGGGTCTTTCCTTTTTCTCCATCTTGATAGTTGATGATGTAAAAGTAAACTCCCACCGGCAAGGCTTCGTTTTGTTGAATGGTCGCTCTTCCATTGGATATCCCATTGAATGCGTTATCGGTATTGTCGTAGGCCGTGGTCTCGAAAACCTTAACGCCCCATCGGTTGTAAATTGTTACGCTGTGGTTCGGGTACGCCTCGATATTGATGATGCGGAAAATACCTCCGTTGGTTCCCGGTGCTACCAGGTCGCTTTCAATTTCGATATCGCAGACCAGGTCGTCCGGCGGCGTACCGCCATTAGAACTACAACCATCCAGCGGGTCCGTGTTGTCGGTAATTTCTTGACCGTCGTTAATACCGTCACCATCGGTATCCGCAATGTTAGGGTCGGTACCCAAGTCCGTTTCTTGTTGGTTGGTGAGCCCATCTTGATCACAATCACTGGTTTCGAGCGGCGTTCCGCCATTGGAGTCGCAGTCGTCCAAAGGATCGGTATTGTCCATGACCTCTTGGCCGTCATCAATGCCATCGCCATCCGTATCGGGGTTTTCAGGGTCGGTCCCCAGCGCAGTCTCTTCATCGGTGGTAAGTCCGTCCTCATCACAGTCGCTTGCACCTAAAGGTGTTCCGTTGATCGAATCGCAGTCATTTAAGGGGTCGGTGCCGTCGTTTGCTTCTTGCCCGTCATCGATTCCATCGCCATCGCTGTCGCCATTGTAAGGATCGGTGCCATTGGCATCTTCTGTACCATTATCTACACCGTCACCATCGCAATCAGCGGCTGCCCATATCGCATTTGTGGCATCGTAAGCGGTATACCCTGCCGGTTGCACGGGGATACAAGGATCCAAGGGGTCGGTATCGGTATCATCCGGAATACCGTCGCCATCGGTATCGGTATTATAAGGATCGGTACCGTTGTTGTCTTCTGTGCCGTTATCGATACCGTCGCCATCACAATCGGCGGCTGCCCATATCGCATTCGTAGCATCGTATCCCTCATATCCTGCCGGTTGTACAGGGATACACGGATCTAGAGGGTCGGTATCCACATCGTCGGGTACTCCGTCTCCATCGGTGTCGTTGTTGTAGGGATCGCTGCCATTGGCATCTTCTGTACCATTATCTACACCGTCACCATCGCAATCGGCGGCTGCCCATATCGTATTCGTGGCATCGTAAGCTGTATACCCTGCCGGCTGCACGGGGATACACGGATCTAGGGGGTCGGTATCCACATCATCGGGTACTCCGTCGCCATCGCTGTCGCCGTTATATGGATCGCTGCCATTGGCATCTTCTGTACCATTATCTACACCGTCACCATCGCAATCAGCGGCTGCCCATATCGCATTTGTAGCATTGTAAGCTGTATACCCTGCCAGCTGCACGGGGATACAAGGATCTAAGGGGTCGGTATCGGTATCATCCGGAATACCGTCGCCATCGGTGTCGTTGTTGTAGGGATCTGTACCATTGGTATCTTCCGTGCCATTGTCCACATTATCACCATCACAATCGGCCGCTGCCCAAAGGGCATTCGTGCTGTCGTAACCGGTATAGCCTTCCGGTTGCATGGGGATACAAGGATCTAAGGGGTCGGGATCGGTATCATCAGGAATACCGTCGCCATCGGTATCGGTATTGTAAGGATCGGTACCATTGGTGTCTTCGGTGCCGTTATCGATACCGTCACCATCACAATCGGCTGCTGCCCATATCGTATTCGTGGCATCGTATGCTACATATCCTGCCGGTTGTACGGGGATACACGGATCAAACGGGTCGGTATCCACATCATCGGGCACTCCGTCGCCATCGGTGTCGTTGTTGTAGGGATCTGTACCATTGGTGTCTTCTGTGCCATTGTTTACATTATCGCCATCGCAATCGGCCGCCGCCCAAATAGTATTTGTTGCCGTATATCCGGTATACCCTTGAGGCTGTACGGGGATACAAGGATCTAATGGGTCGGTATCCACATCATCGGGTACTCCGTCGCCATCGGTGTCGTTGTTATAGGGATCTGTCCCATTATTGTCTTCGGTACCGTTGTTCACACCATCACCATCACAATCGGCCGCTCTCCATATGATATTTGAGGCATCGTATCCGGTATACCCTTGAGGCTGTACGGGGATACAAGGATCTAATGGGTCGGTATCCACATCATCGAGCACTCCGTCGCCATCGGTATCGTTGTTATAGGGGTCGGTACCATTGGTATCCTCCGTACCGTTATCGATGCCATCGTTATCACAATCGGCGGCTGTCCATACCATATTTGTTGCATCGTAACCGGTATATCCGGGCGGCTGTGCGGGAGTACAGGGATCTAAAGGATCAGTTCCTATACTCACCTCAATACCATTAGTTATTCCATCACCGTCACAGTCGGCATCGGTCCAGGCCATGGAAGGTGTTTCGGTTACGCTTGCCAGTACAAATGCGCAAGGATCAGTAGGGTCCGTAAGATCGGTGTTTACTTCCGTCCCGTCCAATACCCCGTCGCCATCGGAATCGGGGTTGTTGTTATCGGTCCCGGCCAGCGCTTCTTCATCGTTGGTTAGTCCATCGTTGTCGCAATCATTGGTTCCTTGCGGCAGCCAGTATGGGTCACCGTTTGGTTGGCAGGGATCGTTGATGGCAGTGTCGGTTACATCACAAACGTTATCGCCATCGGCGTCCGCGCAAGCAGGTATGGCAATATAAAAAACAGCTGTGTCGCAAATGGCCCCATTACAAACCTGATAATCGATGGTAACCGTTGATGGGTCTTCGCTGGGCAGTGCCGTATAGGTGATCTCCCCTGTCGCTTGGTTTATTGAAATAGTACCTGCCGCCGTTCCGGTAGTCAAATCCGTTATGGTACTGCCTACCAAAAAGTCATCGTTGGTGAGTATGTTAAAGGTTTTGGGTATGCCAACATCGGCAGTGGTAAAGTCATCTACGGCAACGGGCGCATACGGATTGGGGTCCGTTCCGTTCGTATTACCGTCGTTGTCGCAGTCCGCATTGGCCCAAATAGGGTTCGCGGCATCATATCCGATATATCCTGCGGTCTGTGAGGGGTCGCACGGATCTAAAGGATCGTTCCCATTGGCCACTTCGGTACCGTTGGGAACACCGTCGCCATCGCAGTCGCCGCTGTTCCATGTTGCGGAGGGCGTCTCGGTCGCATTGGCCAAATTAAAGTCGCAAAGGTCATTAGGGTCCGTATTGTCCGTGTTGACCTCGGTACCGTCAACTACTCCATCACCGTCGGAATCAGGATTATAGGGGTCCGTACCGGCCGCTGTCTCTTCATCTGTGCTCAAGCCATCGTTGTCGCAATCGCTTGTTCCCAGTGGTGTTCCACCTACGGAACTACAGTCATCCAAGGGGTCGGTATTGTTACTGTTTACTTCAGTTCCATCATCGATACCGTCACCGTCGGAATCGTTATTATAGGGGTCGGTACCGATATTGATTTCATCGTTGTTGCTCAAACCGTCGCCATCGCAATCGGCTGCTCCCCAGAGAGGGTTAAGATTATCGTATCCGGTATACCCTGCAGTTTGTAATGGGTCACAGGGATCCAAAGGGTCGTTCCCATTGGCAACTTCCGTACCGTTGGCAACTCCGTCGCCATCGCAGTCGGCAGTGTTCCACGCGGCAGTGGGCGTTTCGGTAGCGCTGGTCAACACAAACGCGCATGGATCGTTGGGATCGGTACCGTCGGAATTCAATTCCGTACCATCCTGTACCCCGTCGCCGTCGGAGTCGGGATTGTTAGGGTCGGTACCCGCTGTCGTTTCTTCATCGTTGGTTAGGCCGTCGTTATCGCAATCGCTGGTCCCCAATGGGGTTCCTCCTATGGAGCTACAATCGTCCAAGGGGTCCGTGTTGTCGGTATTTACCTCGGTACCATCGTCAATACCGTCGCCATCGGAGTCCGCATTGTCCGGGTCGGTGCCGGCGGTAATCTCTTCATCATTGGAGAGGCCGTCGCCATCACAGTCATTGGTGCCCTGGGCCTGCCATGCAGGATCCCCGTTCGGTTGGCAAGGGTCGTTTATGGCCGTATCGACCACATCGCAAACATTGTCCCCGTCGGCATCCGCACATGCGGGAATGGTAATGTTAAGGGTAGCGGAATCGCAAATTGTTCCGTTGCAGACTTGATAGTCTATGGTTACGGTAGACGGATTTTCACTAGGGAGGGCGGTATAGGTAATTTCACCAGTGGCCTGATCGATCATTATGGTCCCGCTGGCCGTTCCCGTATTGAGGTCGGTAATGGTGCTCCCTACCAAAAAGTCGTCGTTGGCAAGAATGTTAAAAGTTTTTGGAATACCGACGTCGGCCGTAGTAAAGTCGTCTACAGCTGTTGGGGTGAAGGGGTTGGGGTCGGTCCCGTTTGGATTTCCGTCGCCATCACAATCGGCGGCCGCCCAAATAGCGTAGTTCTCGTCCGTTGCGGTTCGCGTATTGGCTACCGTATAGGAGCATGGGTCCTGTGGATCGGTAGCGTTGGTTATTTCGGTACCGTTCGTTTCGCCATCGCCATCGCAATCCAAGGTATTCCAACTGGGATCCGCATTTGCCGGGTTTTGGTCATTGCTATAGGCACAGGGGTCTTCGGGATCTGTATCAGTAAGGTCAGGGTCTCCGTCCCCATCGTCATCCAAGTTGGCAACGGTAATGGTTTCTGTGGTATCGTCGGTGGAAGCGTTCGAATCTACCTGATCTTGAGAATTTGATACGGTATTGGTTATGCTTATGGTTTTTGTTGGTGCAGCGATGTCATCGGCGACCGCTTCTATCGTTAAGGTCTGACGTTCTCCTTCGGTCATCGTTCCGATTGTCCAATTGGGAGCGGACCAAGTACCTTTGCTAGGGGTAACGGACGAAACGGTCAGCCCCGTGGGCAGCGCATCGGTAATAACCAAATTGGTGACATCATTTATACCCAGGCTTTCAACGGTAATCGTAAATGTTACCGTTTCCCCCTCTGAAAACGTGTTGCTATCGGCTGTTTTGTCCAGTTTGATATCGGGATCACAATAGAATATCGGTATCACATTGGAGTCGTAAAAACAGCCTCCTTTGGAGACCCTTACAAAGTAGTCCCCAATGGCCTGTACAGTATAATTAATGGCATTGGCACCGCCGATCGGCGTTCCATTCTGGTACCATTGGTAGGTGTCGAAAGGTTCGGACAAGGTGATGGTCTCCCCTAAACATCCTAGGCCGCTGATACTATAGTCTACCACGGGAACCGTGTCAAAACCGGAAAAATAACCGCCCAGACCCAGGGCGCCGTCCAGGCCGACAACCCCGACCGCTATTGGGCCCGTGGATTGTACCGAAACGTTTCCGGATAGGTTAGGGACGTAAAAACTCTTCCAAGGAAGGCCTGTGGCCAACTTGGATGGGGGTAAGGTAACGGTACCGGAGCCATCGGTAACGACTATGTTGGCATCTGCGGTAGTGGTGGAGGCCAAAATGGTAAGCCCACCGTTGATGGTGGTACTCGCCAAACTTTCAATATTCGCAATGTTGCTCAGGGAGTTTGGCAACAAACAGTTTACCGGCGCTATAAAATTTAAGCCGTTGGTGGCAGCGCTCGTGTTTCCCGCCAACGCTTGATACGCGTAAACGTTTTTTGAGGTGACTACGGTTAAATTGTTTCCGGCGGAATTTCCGGAGTAATTGGATCCGGGTACGATATAGTACTCTCCTTCGTTGATGGTTGCGCTCGGTGTTGCTGATCCGTTTACAAAAATGTCGGTGCCATTTGCGGTACCGATAATGATGGGAAATTCAAGGACATTGGAACCACCTCCCCTAATGAATACATATTCCCGGCCAACGACATCGATGGGAACGGGTTGGTCTATTCCGGCATCCTGTAGATTGGTTCCCGGTACCAAGCCTACCAGAACGTTACCGTTGCTTATGGCTATGTTTTTGTCCGATTTAATATCGGCGCCCAACCAGCCAAAACGGTTGGCGTTGGTGTCGTTGGTGGTTCCTACGTTGTTCCCTATATTTTCTAGAACAAAACTTTCACCTTGTTGTAAAACGATGGTAATCTCATCGCTGGTAAGGCCCCTGGCGTTTCCCCCTAACCTAAAAGCGCAGTCGGGGTCGTAGTCCGATATGATAACGGTGGTATCGTCCTCGGTGGCCAAGATGCCGAGGGTAGCATTGAAAATACTTCTATTGTGTAATAAGGGTGCTCCTCCCCATTTAAAATGGGTGCCGAGCGCAGCTCTTCCCTTACAGGTAAGCGATGCGCCTTGAGCATTGTTTCTCCCCCTGTAATTTACATAGAATTTTTCCCCTCCCGTAGCTTCAAAACGTAATCCGGCGTTGGTTTGTACCGTTCCTACCTCTGCGTCGGGTAACATGGTGATGCCGTTGTCATTTAGGGGCAAGGTATACGTGAACGGTGTTGCGTTGGAAACCGAAACAGTGGTCAATGGGGTTGCGGATGTTCCCCTGTAGATGTCAACGTTAAATGCAGTGGTTTCCGGAGTTGATAGATAAATTGCCTGTTCGCTCAAATGATTCCCCGTTTGCGTCAATGGCGGCATATAGTGCAGGTCGCTCAACTGCGCGATGGTCTTGAAGGAGAATAGTAAGAAGGCCAGAAGGAATATTTTTTTTAACATGGGTAGCACTGTTTTATCGGTATTCGGCTTAAAACGGAAAGGTAGCCCGAGGGAATAGCCAGCAAAAATAATTGTTGTCTACCACTAGGTTTTTGTGGTCAACCTCTGATAATATGTCTATAGGTACACGATATAAACGTTAACCGATGGGGCGGGGCGAAAGTATGTCGACCGTTTTGTCGAGAGGCCTTTAAAATGACTTTTACTTACAGTAGTATCGATATTTCTTATGGGACTGTAGTTAATATTGTTTAACTTTAATGTAATTTTATTAAACAAAATTAGAAACTATGGACTGGATAGTAAAAGCGGAAAACTTTGAGAAAATGAAAATGTCACATATGACTACAAGTGATCGTGTAGCAGCATCTAGAGAGGCCAAAAAAATAGTCCTTGGCATTAACGAAATCTACAAGAAAACAAAAGATTCAAAATTGATGGACGTGATGAAGCGGATTACGGTGAAAAAGAAAAAAATCGACAAACGTTTGAAAGGTAGGTTGGAGGTGTAAGCGGTAAAAAAAGTTAACCTTTTTACAAACCCGCTAAACAATTATTTCAGTTTACAGGGGATGCTTAAAGCAAATACCCCCGCAGGTTGTTATGGGAAGTAAACTCCTCTTTTTTGGCAACGGTAGGTAATGGCCCTAGTTGGTTCACGATTTCGCTGTAATCTTGTTCAGAAAATAGGGCTGGGCAAGAATCCGTTATGGCATTGTAAGAACAATTAGGTAATTCACTGTTCGTTTAAAACAGCCAACACGCTAAAATATAGGCGACTATCAAAGGCTATTACAAAAATTCTCTTAAACAATACCGATGCACGAAAAATTTATGAGGATGGCCGTTAAAAAAGCGCAAGAGGGCAAAGCCTCGAAAGAGGGTGGTTCTTTCGGTGCGGTCATCGTTAGGGACGGTGAAATCGTATGTGCCGTACATAATTTGGTGAGTGGCAAGGACGACCTGACACAACATGCGGAATTGGTTGCAATACAGGTAGCCTGTTCCAAAATAGGGCGTAAAGCCTTACAGGAATGTATTTTATATACGAGTTGTGAGCCCTGTATGATGTGCCTTGGCGCATGCCATTGGGCAAAATTTAAGGCAATTTATTACGGCGCCTCTGCTGAAGACGCCCAAAAATACGGTTTTACCTATTCCAAGTCATATTTTGATATGGACGCCAAGTTACGGCGTGCCGAGTTTCATATGGAGCAACTCCTTAGAGAAGCAGCTTTGAAGGTCTGGGAGGAATCCTGATTTGGACAAGAACGCTTACGTACTCAATACCATTGTCGTTCTTTCAAAAAGGAAACCGATTTGCTTGAACATCGCTATCAATATGATGAATTTTTCTTTTTCAATACTTTCAGCTTCCATTTATACAAAAAAAAGGTTTCAATTCGTCTTTGCCGACAACAACTTGCTAAAAACGGCAATCCCAAAATTGTCGTTTTACTTCAAACTATGAAATCGGAAATACAAGAGATCAACTGCAAAAAAAATGATGGGACAGAAGGTCTACAGAACTTAATTGAAATATTGGATTACCGCTATGGCGGTGTTACGGGAATCTGGTCAAAAAGGATTCCAAGTTTTGTTTGCGTTCCAGACGCAATTTTTTTCGGAGCCGCCATCTTGCGGTCTTTACGCTATTTTCGTTGAGGTTAAGAATGTTACTAATGTCCTTTGTAGAGAAACCTATTTTGATGAGCGACGCTAATTTAAGCTCGGCAGGACCGATTTCGGAATACGTTTCCGTCAGTCTTTTTATAAAGTGGTCGTTGGTCTGTTCAAAAATTAACTGAAACGCCTCCCAGTTCTTTGTGTTTTTAAGACTCGTGTTTACTAGTTGACTTACTTTTTTTATCTGTTGCTTTTTTGGTTTTTTCTGTCTATCCAAAGCCAATAGTTCTTTTCGAATTGTCGCCAACTGACTGTTTTTTTCAACGAGTTTAAGATTGGTAGTAGTCAATTTTTTGTTGGTATTCCCGACCAGGAGGAGCAGGTTATTGTTTTTGGTTTTTTCTTGAAGCTGTTGTTTTCTTAGTTTTTTAAAATACAGGAGCCCCAAGCTTAAAAGGACCAATGTTACCACCACATATACCAAAAAGCCCGTTTTAAAAATGGTCGTTCGTTTTTTGAGCACTTTCTGAACCTGACCGTTCTTATAAATGGTATTAATGGCCTGTATGTTTGCCAAACTTTGTTTGCTGGGAAGTTTGCCTTCTATTTCTTGAACCCTTTTATAATAGAGAAGTGCCGAATCAGGTTGGCTCTTTTTTTCAAATAAACTTGCCTTTTCCAGATATATTTGATGAGAAATTTTAAATGCCGATAATTTTTTGGCAACACTATCCGCCTTATTGTAACCGGCCATAGCCTCTGAAAACTTTCCCATGCGGCTATGGGCTTTTGCAAGATAAAGTTCCGCTTCCGCCATACTGGCCAACTGCCCGAACTTTTGGAATTGAACCCTACAGTCGGCGAATATGGTGAGTGCCCTTTGGTAATTTCCCCGATCAAAATGGACCAGCCCTATATTTCCCAAATTTTGGGCAGCGGCAATGGAGTCTCCAAGTACGGTATTTAGGGCATATGACTTTTTCAAATACTTCATCGCCCGCTCGAGCGAGTCCAACTTCAAATAACTTTCGCCAAGATTATTAAAAATCACGGCATGGTATCTTTTATCGTTGAAGGTTTCCGCTATTTTTAAAGAAGCTGTATACGCCTCAATGGCGTTTTCGTGAACGTCTATGGTATTATAAAGATAGCCGATGCTGTTGTAGACTCCCGACATTTTTTTTAGATCACCTATACTGTCGTAAATGTGAAGGGCCTCTATCAGGTGCGCCATTCCCGTCTCAGGTTTGTTGCTATCGATACTGGAAACTCCCAAAACGTGCGTATTATAGCCTGTTACCGTCGGATCTTTAAGCGTTTTGGAAATTACGAGCGCGTTTTTGGCCAGGGCAACTGCTTCATTTGGTCGGCTCGTTCGTAACGTAATGGCTTTTTTGATCAGCGAATCCTGCAGGCGAAAAGCTTTGCTTTTATTGTTCTGAGCGAGGAGTGGCTGCAATAAAAAAAATACCATTACGCTTACAACCGCTTTTCCACGATTTTGTAAATGGTTTAAAATGTGAAGAATTGCCGCTATCAAAAACAGTTGTTTGAGAAAAAGGTACTAAAATAAAAGCATTTTTGAAGGTGTTTCGGAGAATTGGGGCACTAATTTTATTGTCCGTGAAGCATGGGGTATTTAAAGTCGACCTGGTAATTATTACGTCGCCGTAGTTATTGTCGAGTAAAGAAAAACCGCCATAACCGAAGTTGATGGCGGTCCAAAAAGTAAACCTAACACAATTTTGATCTTATTTTTTAATGAGTTGTTTGGAAATCGTTTTCGATTTGGAAATCACTTTTATTACATATTTCCCTTTTGGAATGTTTCTGATATCCAACATCGTTTGAAAACGATCGGTGTTCGGCTTTACGCTTCGGGAGGCCCGTAATGTACCATTAAAATCAAATAGTTTGATTGTAGTTCCAATTCCTTTTGACCCCTTCAGGGTTACGGTTATCGCATTTTTGTCGGCCGTTGCCGGATTAGGGGACAACGTGACCGAGAGTACGTTGTTTTTCTTGGGGTTACACAATTTTAACCGTTCGCTTGAGATTACGAATTTAAAGGCTCTGGTAGTTTTTATACCCAATCTTGTAGCCGATGGCGTTGCATTGGGTTCCTCGGTCATTATATAACTGATACCGGGTGCGGCCATGAAAGTTTTTGGGCCTTTTTGGAAGGATGTTTTGTTGGGCAGTTTGATTTTTTTGTTACTTCTTACCGTGGCCTCTATGGCAAAGGCGTTTCGGTTGTTTATTTCCCATAGTCTTCCGTTGGCGTTGTCTTCCGAACATACTTCCGTCAACAAAAGGTCCCTTGTCCGAATGGTTTTGATGATTTTGTCGGCGGCGGCGACGGCATCAACAAATCCGTTACCGGATGCGAAGTCGAATCCTTTGCTGAAACGCGGACTATTATTGCCTCTTTGTAATCCCATGATATAGGGGTCGTCCATATCTATTGCCGTGCCGTTCAGGACCTTTCGCATTTCCGCTTGGTCAAACGTGTAGTTGGAAGCCTGTAGTAAAAGTGCCGCAAGGGCGGCAACATTTGGAGCCGCGGCGGAAGTGCCGAAAAAGAAACGATTGGGTATGATATTGTTGGTAAGGCCGCTAACGGTGTTCGACACACCGTCAGGGCCGACAACGTCCGGTTTTTTATTGATTTTGGGTTTACCGTTCGCATTGATCAAATTTCCTTTGTTGTCGAAAAGGAGCCCTATTCCCCCAATGGATGATTTGGTGGTGATGGGGTCAACAAGCGTTTGGCTGGAAAATATGGCACTTGGTGCCCCGGGATAGCTTAGAATGGGGATTTTCGGTACGGGCACACGATCTACCCTTTGACCGTTCGAAATGGTTCCGGCGATGTTGTCGTTCCAGTATATGGCCCCTTCCGGGGTGTTGAACCAGCTTGACGCTCCGACGGTTATTGCAGAGGCGGCGTTGTTATGGCCATAAATGGTAGGCGTATTTTGAAATAGTATTTTGGTATCCTCTTCCAGTATTGTGGCCGAAGAATTGATAACATCGTAACCGATGAACACTCTTTCCGGTAAAGCGCCACCTTGCAAGGTAATCAGGCCAATGCCGATAACGTTGTCGGCGGTAGATTCAAAAGTAAAATTGGTACCGACCCTGGCATCGCCTTTTACATTTGGCTGTGCCAGTTCTAAGATGTTCGAATTGCCGTCAAAGGCCACAATGTTCAAATCATATTTACTTTTTGCGCAGCCCTTGCACCGCGATCCCCAGGGTTCGCTCCACTGTACTTCAATATTCAGTGTACTGGTCCCCTTTTTCAACTGAACCGGTAAAAATGGGCTACCCGTTTCAAAAATATGGAACAAGAGGGTGCCCTGCCCGGGGAAATCTACTTCGGCAGGAGCATAGGCCGACTCGTAAAATTTGAAAATATTCCTTGTTGAACCATCGCCAAAATTACCGGCCGAAGTGAAATATAACACTCCACGATCGGTAACGTTCTCAATTGTTTCACTGATCAAACCTTCTTGATAGACCGAGCTTCGCGTACCCAAAAAAACATCATCCACAATGATGTCGCAACCGGCAGCTGCCAAGTTTTTGATGGCATCAGCGAAAGCCAGGTCGGAACCTACAAAACCGGTGCTGAAAAACAGTTGTGCCTCAGGTGCGATATCATGGATCAATTCTGCCATTCCCCTTCCCTCATCAATGCTCGGTCTTGAAAGACCCTCTAAAATCCCTTCTTCCAAAACGGTTACCGGCCGCGTAAAACCATTGGGATTTTGTGGCCCGGGCAAATCGCCGTTCTTGATTGCTTTGCGTGCATTGCCGAGCAAATCAAAAGAACTGGAGATGATGCCAATTTTAACATTTTTACCGGATACTTTTAATCGTTTTTGTATTTGATCGGCTTTCATGGCTACGCTCCCCTGATTGTTGGCAACGCCAAATCCGGTGAAATCCTTGAAATCGGTTCTACGTCCACCATAGGGAACGTAACCATCCTCTGGATGGGACCGGGTCGTATTGGTGAGTAAGCGCGTGACCGGGATTACCGCACTTACTTCTTCCAATGTGTATAACCTTTCAAGAGAGTCGATAGGTATCCGACCGAGAAGGATTTTATCATGTTGACTTCTGGTTACAAACCCCAAGGCCTTCAATGCTGCCGCGAAAGCATCGGGGTTTTGATTATCGCTGGTATATACCTCCAGCATGATGTTATTGTTCCTAATTACATAGTTTTCGGACCCGTTTTTTTCGTTTTGGATTTTCGTTATCCATTCTTTTTGATTGTTCCTGTTTTTCGATAAAAACGCGCTAATGCGGCTCTTTATATCCATTTTGTTCTGAATGGGTGCGCCAAAAATCTTAGCATCGATGGAAGCTTCCTTAAATGGCTCCTTTTCTTGGCACCATAAGGTTTGGGTAATTCCCAGTATCAGCATTGAAATGAGATAGCGTAGTCGTGTTTTCATTTTTTCCGTTTTAAGTTTCGCGATTGGCAAGTAACGTGATCGCCAATGAAAATCCATAAGACCGATACAGCAAAAAGTAACCGAAAAGTCAGCAAAAAGTTAGCAGCGGGCACTAAGCAATTGATTTGAAGTCTTTTGTTGTGCACAAAGGTGTGGAAACCGAGTAATGTAAAAGTGACGTTTCAGGTGCAGCCACATCGCTAAACGTTTGGATGATGTGATAAGGTGTTTTTTTTGAAAAAAGATGTACTGTTATTGCTTTAAAAAAAAGGAATCCACTTTCGATAAATTGACATTTTTAATTATCCGTATTTGCGAATTCATATATTTTTTAACGCTTTTTTTTGAAAATTTACTATCAAGAAGTATAAAAATTATTAAATCAATATTTATGAAAAAACTCTTTGCCAAAGTGTATTAGCAACAACCTCAACCAATAAAAAAAGAATGATGAACAAAATCTTACAATCGGTATTTTTATTTTCAATGATAGTAACTTCCTTTTTGGCGCATGCACAATGGGAACAGATGAGCAATGGTGGAGGCGGTGCCTTTCAGGACATTCACTTCGACCAGAACAAACCGGGTAGAATTTGGGTGTGTAGCGATGTAGACGGAATTTTTACCTCCGACAATTGGGGGGACGATGATTTTGTCAGTAGATCAAATACGTCCAAACATGCCTTTTCCTTTACCGTTGAAACGCGTAAGGGATTCGACAAAATTTTTAGCGGTACCATTTATGGTGCCCAGGTTACCACTTATGGCGCGAACAATGAGCCCGGCGAGTGGTCGTTTATCGAGGAGAGTCGCGGTATGCCCTCCGGAACCATTGCCATAAGCGGCCCAGGTGTTTCGGGCAACAACAGGGTTGTCGTTATCGCTCCCGCATGGCATAATAAAGACGGTGTCATCAAAAAGAGCGGGAATACCCCGGAACCGTTCGAGCCCGATGGATCGAGAGAAATCCTTATTTCTAGGGATGGGGGCAATTCTTTCGCTTCTTATTCCTATGAAACGGAACAGGGTTATCGACAAGTGTACAATGCCGCAGTGGCCGATGATGGCACCATTTACTTGGGCGCCTCGGCAGGAGTTTATGTAGGTAACTGGAACGGCAGTAGCTACGAATTTGAACGAAAGGACAATCCCTTGGGTATCGGCGCGTCCGACGGGGTGACCAGCACGAACAAAAACGCCGGATGTACCGGTTTAAGTTTAAGCCCCGATGGGACAAGGATTTTTGCCTCCTACCATATGGGAGAAGAAGTTATCGACCCGGAGACCGGCGGCACACAAAGAACGTTTGACGTATTCAGTGTAAAAACCTCCGATCTTAAAAACACATCGTTTGCGCGGAACAAGTGGGTCAACATTTCGGGAGGCCTTCGAAACAATAATGTATTCGACATTGCAGAGTTTTCCCCATGGCACGAACCCGTTATCAACACCTGGAACTCCAGTGGGAACAGTTTTGAGCTTTTGTTGGGTATTGCCAATAACGCGGGCAACAATGCGGCAAGGCAAGGGCTATGGAGGGGAAACATCTCCTTTACCGCGAACGGAAATGGTCTGGTAAGTCAGGAATGGACAAAAATTTGCGATCAGAACAACAATAAGGTGAAGGATGGTGCCGGCTCGCAAGAAGTAGAATTTGATTTTGACATTGGCTGGGAAGATAGGGCATTGATCGTACGTAGTTATGAGGTTACGCCGCAAGTGGGAGGTTTTAATCAACAGCGGATCGCGTTGACCGGTGGCCAGAACTTTTTTATTGGGAAAAATATTCGGAACGGAGCCGCCAGCTTTCCCTATTCGGAAGATAGTTGGAAAGCGATCTACACCAAAAGGGTCGATGATAATCCAGGCGATGCTTTAGATACCTATGAAGACAAGGGTATTACCAATGTAGTGGTATACAATGTAAAACAATTGGGGAATTATATGGTTCAGGCCACCGCGGACAACGGTATTATAGAATCGATAGACAATGGAAGATCTTGGAACAAAAACGTAGGTCCGATCATTCCCGAAGAACCGGGAAAAAGGGCAGGGAAGTCCGATAATTCCTCTGGTGTGGGCATTCTTACTTTTGGAAACGCACGCAATCCGATCCTTATTGCCGATGGTAGGGCGGGATCTTTCGGAATTCCAAAACCGGAAAATGGAACGCTCTTTGCCTACGAATTCAACTCGCGTGAAATTACGGAGTTTACCAAAGAGGAAGATTGGAAAAAGATTGGTGGGGGCAACCGGTTTTCAAAACCGAACGATGCCGGCAACCGTGGGCTGCCGGGAGCACTTTTGAGAAGTGTCGTACAGGCCACGAACACCCGTGAAAGGGTATACATTTCCCTTCAGGGAAAAAAACGGGTCGTAAAGGATCCGGTTACCGATGAACTTATCAGGGACGAGGACGGTGTACCCATTGTGGCACCCAATAGTGTTCGGGCGGGAATTTACGTAACGGACAACATTAGCAGCTTTATCGGCTCCAATACGGATTGGAGAAAAATTACCCCGGATACCGATGCGTATGACATTGAAGACTATCAGGAACTATACGCCGATCCCGTGGACGATGACGTTATTTGGGCAAGAGGTAGAAAAGGCGGCACTTCTTTCATTAAAGGGACACGTCAACCGAACGGCGACTATATATTTGAAGCTGCGGACTTTAAGGTACGGGCCGGTTTAAACGGAAACGACATTGTTCGGAATTCGACATTTGTTCCCGATGATCTGGCCGTTTTTTTAGGGCCCGACGGTAAAACATGGGGGTTGGCCTCATTGTCGACCAGTACTCGAGAGGATACCAGGGTATTGATCAATCGCAATCTGGCCGAAGACTGGAATACTTCAGAAAGTTGGATCGATACCGGGATCAATACCCGTGTAGCCATCGATACTTTTACCAGTGTTCCTACGAACTGGGTAGACGGATTTACCTCAATAGGGTTTGCCACCATTGCCGCTGTCGACAACACCATTATCGTAAGTCTTGGCGCACCGCAGCAGCGCAAGGGCCTAGGTGTTTTCAAGGGTGAAATAATACCGGTCGAAAACGATTCGATCAACATTGAATGGACCGATTGGACAGGTAATATGTTCAATACCCGATTTGGTGAAGCGAACATCACTACCGATGGGAACAAAACCTATTTGACCGCCGCGACGCGTGGTATGGGGGTATGGCGCCGGGAAATCGGGGGAGTCGATGTTCCCGTAGATCCAGACCCGCCGACAAATGGTGCCATTACACATTTGAAATTTACCTCCAAGGGGGCTTTAACGGCGGAAAAGGCACCGCGTATCAGGGAAATCGAATGGTTCGATGGTGCCACTGTTTTCCCGGGTACCAAACTTACCAGTGGTTCGGGTTCCGTAACCGCTTCGGCAAACCAAGGGAACGCATATAGGGTATACGACGGTATCCTTAACGGAGCTTGGGGCATCAGTGCCACTGAGGAAACCGAAATCATACTGGAGTTGGAGAACCCGATCAATGAGAATCCAAAAGGTCTCGATATTACCGTAAATGCGAGGGACAGGAATTTAAAGGGTTTTGTTTGTTGGTCTTCCACCGATGGCGTCAATTTTACGAAATTCTATGAGATTTCAGATTTGACCTTAGCCGACTATGATGGAAAAAGTACCACCTTTACTTTTGGTGATCTACCTCCGGATCCCGAACCTAGTGCAGGTTTCAGCCATTTAAGATTTGTAGCTACCGGGAGTGTTGGCGAGTTGCCCCGTCTTAAGGAACTGACTTGGTTCGTTGACGGTGAGGCATATCCGAAGACCAAGGTGACCTCCGAAACGGCCGATAGGGTTACTGACAACAACAACCCTTCCAACAATCCTTTTAGGATATATGACGGGCTTACCAATGGCGGTGTTCCCATCGATAATTTTCCACAGTCGTTTACGGTAGCTTTGGAGGAAAATACCCCTAGCGTTCCCACAAGTCTGGAAATAAACGTGAATGCGATCAACCGAAATTTCAGTGGTTTTGAATGTTGGGGATCTTCCGACGGCGTAACCTTTGAAAAGTTCTATGAAATATCGGGATTGACTACGGACGATTATGATGCCAAAGCGACCACGTTCGATCTGCTATCGGGAAATGCGATAAGGGCCAACGTATCGTCACTGCCGGAAGTGGGCGAAAACGCTTTCAGTATTTTTCCGAACCCGAGTACATCCGTTGTGAATTTCAATAGAAAGGTATCCGTTGTCATTTACAATATTTTGGGTGCCAAAATCAAGACATATGATGCGGTGGACCAAATAGATGTATCCCAGTTTCGATCCGGTGTGTACCTTATAAGAAGTAACGATGGTCAAACATCAAAGCTCATCGTGAACTAGAACCTGCCCCATGTTTCACTACGGCCGAGTACAAGGTCGTTGGTAAGGCTCTGGCATTATTGCCGGGGCCTTCTTTTTTTGTGTAGGGAAACAAAGGTGCGGCCGACCTTGCCCAAAAATGGTCGTAAGTGTAAATCGTTCGATCTTAAAGCGTACCTCCATCCTTTTTTTTCACATTTGCCCTAAAGTCCGAAGGTGTCATCGAAAATCGCTCAAAGAAAATTTTGGAGAGGTAACTTTTGGAATTTAAGCCCACCATATAGGTTATTTCGGATATGGAATAATCCGACTCCGTCAGAAGCTTTTTGATCATGAGCAATCGTTCATTCTGAATAAATTCATTAACGGACATGCCGTAAATGGACCTGAAACCGTTTTGGAGGATATTGCTGCTCAAACCGAACTTTTGGGCGAGTCCCTGTACGGTCGGTATACTTTCCAGGTTCTCACGGATGAACATTCCGGTCTGTTTGATAAAGCGGGTTTGGTTCTGCCGAAAAATACTGCGCTTGTCGGGTTTTTTGGTATCGTCCAAATACTGTTCCAGAAAGCTTGTAAAAATCTCGTAAGCTTTTGCCTCCAAATACAGATAACCGTTCATTCCGGCCAATCTACAGTTTTTAAATTCCTCGATCATTACACCAATATCGTAACTGTAGGGTCCTTTGTATGAGAAGGGAATTACACCGTTCAGATCTCTGAAAAGGCTGGCAAGCTCGATATCCATGTCCTCGGTAAAATCCATGATACGGTTTTCAAAGCGCTTTCTATTGACCTCAATGGAGAACAGGTCGCACGACACCCCGGCGGGAATCATAAAATGATGGTTGTTTTCGCGAGTACTGGATACAATGATTACTTCGGAAAAATTGATATCGGTATAGGCACTGGAATTTTCAAGTTTATGATTGTAAATATCACCGGCATTGAAAATAAGTTTGAGCGGATGAACAGCTCCCTTTTCCAATTGAAAATAAAAGTCCTTCGCCAGTTTGTAATTGGTATGTACCACGCCAAAACCATCGTTGAAGGCGTAAGATTTTACAAAACCCTCCCCAAACGCTTTGGGCAGTTCTAAAACATATTCATACTTGTTGTCCCGATAGTCTACCTCTAAGGCATTGGCCATTGATACTACAACGGAATGGGGACTGGTGTCGGTAACCGAAAGCTTTTTTTTCATACCCATTGCTTTAAGTGTTAAAAATACGCTTACCCGATGGTAAATAGGCACTTATCAAATGGAACAAAACGTACTCAGCAGGATAAAAATACATTTTATTTTGATAAGATGGAACAAAGGATAAAAGCCCGATCATGACAATCGGGCTTTCTGCTGAGTAGGTTTCGAAAAACAGTGTTTTCGAACATACGACATCAAAATAAAGCATTGGGCTTTGACCACTTTAATGCAAGAGATTCAATCATTGACTCATTTAAATTGGAAAATGGTCGATCGTAACTTGGATGTTGGATTATGATGTAGTGATAATCGAAAGGTATGCGGGAAAGGTCCTAAGCGGTATATTGGTAGCGTTCCCTATCCTTTCGAAAAGGAGAACATCCGTTAGTGCAGAACAGGGGTTTCTTAAGTGGAACCCACGTTGTTTAAAGCCCCACGGTAAAACCGAACCTCTTAAGTTAACGGGCTGTTGATTTTCTTGTGCCATGAAGGTAAGGTTGCCCATTTTCCGTAAAATAGGTTAAACCCCTTATATACTTGCTATTATGCCCCCTGTAAGCGATGAAGCCTGGCATGTCGATAACGCTGAAAGAGCATTAATATGGCAATGGTCAAAAAAATACAGGCCCCCATAAAAAATACGGTAGTCGTGATGGTCTCAAAAAGGGTCCCTCCGATGATCAGCCCTAGCATACTTGCAAAACTGCCCATTGAGGTACCGTAGCCTTGTATGGATCCCTGTGTTTTTTGGTTGCCGATACCTGCCAATAATGTTAGGAAACTAGGCCACATTAATCCGTTGCCCAAGGATAGCAGGGTATTGGCGATGTAAAGTACCGTGGTATCGGGTCTGGACAATAAAAAGAAGCTCACCGTCAATAGCACGGCACCGAGCAACACTAAGGTTTCGCTGGATATTTTTTTGGATACCGCGCTCAACAACGGCCCCTGTACCAAAATCATAATGCCACTGGAATAGGCGAGGAAAATACCGAGGTCTATGGCGGACCAGCCCAAAATGCTGTTGGCATAAATGGGGAGCCCTGCGTAAAAAAGACTGAAACCGAAAAAGGTGAGAAAGTAAACGAGGTAGAGCAGGGGTACCCCATCGATTTTTAATACGCGCAACCAGCCGTTCCCGTTTTCCGATTGCAGGGTCTCGCTTCCCTCGGTAAAACAGTCCTTATGTTCGACCTGAAAAAAGCGACGTACGTTTTTTATGGATACACCGCCCGTATCTACGATACAGGGCACACTTTCCCGTAACCTAAAATTGATGACAAAAATGGCGATCAAGGAAATTATTGCGGCTAAAATTAACGGCAAAACCTCTCCCATGAAGGTACTGGCCAACAAGCCGGCAAAAGCGGGGCCGATGACGAACCCTAAACTGGTGGAGGCGCCCATACGCCCAAAATTCCGGTTTCGGTCTTCATCCGTGGAAATGTCGGACATATAGGCGTTGGCTACCGAAACGTTGCCTCCGGTAAACCCATCAAAAATACGTGCCAGAAAAATAATGATCAGGGGCAAGGTCATCATATAACTGCCGGTCAATGTGGTGTTTTGTTCCCAAAGCGTGGTCTCCGGCAATAAAAAGGCCAGCAAAAAAAGCAACCACGCCAAAAAAGTACCGGTTTGGGAGATGATCAGTACCTTTTTACGTCCGATCTTGTCCGACAACCGCCCGAGTATGGGCGCGCCGATAAACTGGAAAAAAGGATAGGTGGCGCCCAATATTCCATAAACAAAGCCGTTGCCCCCAAAATCCGTTACAATAAAGATCAATATGGGAATGACCAAACTGTACCCTAATATTCCGATAAAATTTACCAATAGGATCGGGAATATTTTGGAGGTGAAAAAGGAGGTCAAACCATGGTGTTTAAAGATTGTTTTAATATAGCTAAAAAAGAGGCCCCGTATTTTAAAAAGAACGTTAAAACGGAAGTCGGTGCATATAGGTGAACAAAACAGTGGGCACTTTAAACAAAGTGCCTTTTTTTGATCGTTACAAAGCATTTAAGCCATTAATGGTCATCCGCCCTGGAAGGTTTCAAGCAAAAAACCGTCAAAATCGGTTTGGAAAAAGATGAAAATGAATTATGATTTTGTGTTAATTTCCCTGCTTTTTCGAGATAAAACCAAAACCATGCCCAACCAAACACCGTCCATCAAAAAAGCTGTTATCGTATTCCTCGTTTCCCTATGTTGGATTGGGGTAAACGCGCAATTTATTAAAGAGCGTAGGCTCAACGCCAAAATCGGATATGGCCTTAGTTTTGCAGAAAATTCGGTTGACGATGCCTTTTCGGACGGACTCTATTTACAGGGAGAATACGTTTTAAAAGTAACCTCATGGGTCGCGTTCAAACCGTATGGCGGGTTGCTACTCACCTCCAAAAAAGGCAAAACCTTGGATGACGCCCCGACCAATGAAGTAGCAAGTTCAAAAGCGCTTCTTTTGGGCGGTAAAATACGCGTTCGGGCGCCTATACCCTATGTGGCCCCCTATTTTGAAATTGGTATAGGCACTTCCATTGGCAGGTTCGAAACATTGAACGCTGTTGATGCCATTCGTAAAAATGGCGTTATCTACCATGTTCCGTTTTCAATAGGTGTAGAACTTGGCCGTAGAAATACCGTTGATTTTGGCTTCACCTATTACGCGCAACCATCGGTGGGGCAAATAGCCGGTGCTACGGCAATAGGGGTATCGATCCCATTGGCGAGGAGCAACAAAAACAACGAATAGTCCTATTTTTTGTAGTACCAAATTTTCAATAGGGGCTACAAACGGGATACAAGTTCCTTTTGGATGGTGGTTTCCGTATAACTTTTAGTTTTTTCAAACCGATGTCCTTCATATACGTATAGTCATAGTTGCTATGGTGTTTGGCCAATTGCTATGTTAATGGCTATTCGCCTGACCATACCTTTTTCAATAGCGCTGTGTTCCTGTGTTTTTTAAAAAAATCGTAAAGAAGCGGATAGCTTTTGACCTGCTCCCAATCCAAAGTGTCGATGGGCGAGCTTAACAGGTACATACGCTACTGCGCTGCTTTTTTCATCTTTTTTTACCATTTTGGCCTGTGCCCTAGTATCGATTTTGATGCGATACCCGGAAGCGGTACAAAAGAGCTAGCTTACGATGCGTAAGAAGTATTAAAGATTTGCGATAAAGCGGCTTTCTGAAGTGGTTTTGGCAGATAATCGTTTACATATTGGGGAAAGCTACCGGCCAATTCCCTATCCTCCGTAGCATTGCTGGCACTTACGATCACAACGTCGATGGATTCGGAAAGTTTTTCGAGTACCATGAACTCCAAAAACTCAAACCCTGTCATTACGGGCATATTGATGTCCAAGAGTACCAATGCACGTTTTTTGTGCCAGTTTTTGAACCGTAGGTCGTCCAAGGCCTTTTCGGGATCGGTAAAGGATCTGATGTCCTTTTCGATCCCAATATTTCGAAGGGTAATCTCGTGAAAAAGGTTGACCATCGGCATATCGTCCACTAGGTAGATTGTGTCGTACATAAAATGAGGTTTATAAGTTGTTGATAGAAAGGTATTCCGAAGTGAAGTTGAAACGAAAAAAATGTTGTGAATGCCTTTTATTGTATTGCGAAAAACACTACAAATGTGGTTTTATTGAATTACATATTTCCTCGAGTGTAGAGTTTTTTCACCAAGGGTTCGTATCAGGTCGGGTTTAAGGCTGGTTTATGGGCATATTTTTTAAACAACAACGTTGCGAAAGGCAATCGAAACAAAAAGCCTATCTCAAATTTTGGAGCATTTCCTTTGTCGTTCGTTCCAGGTCGTACTCCGGGGCCCACCCCCAATCGTTTCGTGCAAAGGAGTCGTCTATACTATTGGGCCAGGAATCGGCAATTTTTTGCCTGGAATCGGATGTATAGGAAACGGTAAAGTCGGGAAGCTTTTTCTGAATGCTCTTAACAATGTCCGAAGGGGTAAAGCTCATTGCAGCCAAGTTATAGGAAGAACGTATTTTTATGTGTTCCGATGCGGTGTCCATTAGTGTTAACGTGGCCCTTATAGCATCCTCCATAAACATCATCGGAAGCTCGGTGTCCGAATCTAAAAAACAGTCGTAACTGCCTTTTGAAAGGGCCTCATGATAAATTTCCACAGCATAGTCGGTAGTTCCGCCCCCGGGCATGGTTTTCCAGCTCACTAACCCCGGATACCGGATACTGCGAACATCGACACCATATTTTTCAAAATAGTATTCGCACCATCGTTCGCCCGATTGCTTGCTGATGCCGTAAACCGTGCTGGGTTCCATAATCGTATGCTGTGGGGTTTTTGTCTTCGGGGTGTTGGGGCCAAAAACGGCAATGCTGGAAGGCCAGAAAATGCGGTCTACCTTTTTCTCCTTTCCCAAGTTGAGTACATTAAAAAGAGAGTTCATGTTCAGGTCCCAAGCCCTTTCAGGAAACTTTTCGGCAGTAGCGCTCAACATGGCGGCCATCAGGTAAACCGTGTCGACTCCATAGTAAGCCACTACCTCTTCTAGGGCATCGTAATCTGTCGCATCCAAAATTTCAAAAGGTCCCGAATCCATAAGACCGTCATTGCCCTGGCGAATGTCGCTGGCAATAACGGCATCGGCCCCATGTTGCTCCCTTAGAAGCAGGGTCAACTCCGTTCCTATTTGGCCACAGGCGCCTATGATGAGTATTGTTTGCTGCATTAAAAACACGTTAAAAATATACACGGTAAAGATAGCCTTTATTAAAATTTGTACATTCGTTCCATGCCAAGATTGTTCTTTTTAGCGGTAGTAATTTTATTGATCGGTTCGTGTAAGGAAGAACAGGCGAACACTACCAATGGGGAGCAGGCTTCTTATGAGATCGGTACGGAAAAATGGGCGAAAAAATCGAGCATCGGTTCCAAGGCCAATGCCATTATGGGCAACTGGGCCGAATTTCAGGCATTGGAGGTTAGTTTTGATGCGTTGTATACGGTAGCGAACCGGGACGACCTGCTTTTGGTCGTCGAAGGATTGATCGAAAAGGAAGATGATCTGAGTGCATCGGAATACCCTGAGGAGTTTGGAATACCACAAATAAGGGGCAGGCAAAAAATGTTCAGGACCTTTGTCCTAAAAGTAAAGGGCGATCTCTACTATCGTTTGGATCCCCAAGCATCGGTCAAGGAGATGATAACGGCTTACAACGCCTTTAGGAACCAGTTCAACGTTGTGGTCAACAATACCTTGGATACCAAACTAATATTCGATGAATGATCGTTCGGCCGTATTGCTCTTCTTTTTATGGAGTCTTGGCCTGGTAGCGCAAGAAAAACAGGTCGATTCGGTTTTGAATAACTGGCACGCGGCAGCGGCTGCTGCGGATTTTGACGGTTATTTTGAGCTGATGTCCCCCGATGCGGTTTTTATCGGTACCGATGCCACCGAATATTGGAAAGTAGCGGAGTTCAAGGATTTTGCAAAACCTTATTTTGACCGGGGCAAGGCATGGGATTTCACCCCCGTATCGCGCCACATCTATTTTAACGAGGATTTGGATATCGCGTGGTTCGACGAACTTTTAGATACCCAAATGAAGCTTTGTCGGGGATCGGGAACCTTGCGAAAAAGTGCTGGCGAATGGAAAATTGCGCATTACGTACTGTCCATCGCGGTACCGAACGATCAGGTGCCGGCTTTGATAGCCTTAAAAAAAGAAAACGATAGCATACTCGTGTCAAAACTAAAAAAGCGCTAACCGCTTTTTTCAAATTAACCGAAACTCTTGTCCTTTTTGGGCGTTGCTCTTTCACCATGGCCAAATCCTTACTTTTCATTCCGGATATTTCAGGGTTTACCAAGTTTGTACAAACTACCGAGGTAGAACACAGCCAACATGTCATCGCCGAATTGTTGGAGGTGTTATTGGCGGCCAATACTCAAAATCTGAAATTAGCGGAAATCGAAGGGGATGCCCTCTTTTTTTACAAAGAGGAAGAGCTGCTTTCGCAGGAACGGCTTTTGGCACAGATCGAAACCATGTTCACCACGTTTCACAGTCACCTGAAACTCATGGAAAAGAACCGTATTTGTCCCTGTAATGCCTGTGCCTCCGCACCCAAACTACAGTTAAAGCTGGTCGCACATTGTGGGGAGCTCCGGTTTTTGGAAATTCAGGGCAGTCGAAAACCCTTTGGTCAGGAGGTGATCGAAGCGCACCGCTTGTTAAAGAACAGTATCGATAGTGAAAACTATGCTTTGGTAAGCAAAACCCTGGCGGCGGAAATCGGACTTCCCATCTATTACTACAGTAGAGTGTTTCGTTTTAAGGAGGGACAGGACCTCTACGATGGAAAAGAACTCCGTTATATTTACGCCTTGATCGATCAGGAAAAACTGGTTTTGAATACTTTTGACGAAGGGAAAACGGTACACTTTGATACCCCTCCACAGCTTTCCATTCAAAAAAAATTCCCGATAGCGGCAAAAACACTTTTGGAATACATTACCAATTATGGATATCGGCATTATTGGGTAAAGGGCGCCGATCGTTTCGAGTATAACGAAAATGAGGTAACCCGTTTAGGCTCTGCCCATATTTGCGTGGTCAACGGAAAACACTTGAATTTTGTTGCCGTCACCAAAACCGTGAACATCGGGCAGTTGATCTATGGTGAAATGACTACCAGCCCGCCCCCGGTTGACGAACTGTACCAATTTTATATCGTTACCCCGATGGCCTCAGATCGTTGCGTATTGGAAGTGCACGTGCATTGGAAGGCAAGGTCGCCCATAAAACGACTGATCATGGTACTTTTCGGTAAACGGAGCTTCAAAAAAAATTTGGACATCGCCCTTACCGACTTGGAACACTTTATAGCGTCCCGTTCGGAAAGCGATTAATTTTCCGTTTCGGTCGAGGCGGCCGGGGGATTTTTGCGGGATTCCAACGCCTGTTTGCTCAACGAGGCCAAATTAAAGTTCGGGGCAAGGGCCAGCGCCTGATCGATCAGTGCCACCGCACCATCGATATCCGTTTTGTCCTTATTATAGGACACCAACCCCTGTAAATGCAAAAAAGCGGCCTTTAACGGCACTTCATAGGGCTGTTGCCTTTCGTAAAAGGCATATTTCATATCCTCCTTTGAATTTTCGATGCCATAGCTGATATGTGTTTCGGCCCCCGGCGAATCGCCTATTTGGATCTTTAGATCGGCCAACTCATAGGCCAGGTAGGCATTGGGTGTTCTAGAGAACAAAATTTCGAACTGTTCCAAGGCACGTTTTGGTTGGTTTAGGGCTTTTAGTGAAATCGCCTTTACCTGAACGGCCAGATCGGAGTCCGTATCGTTTTTTTCTATCCCGATGGTGTTTAATGCCTGTAAGTGCTGGTTGTCATTGGCATACACATAGGCCAAGGTATCCTTGCGGTCTTTAGAGGGAGCGATCACGTTCAAATGCGTCAGGGCATTAATGACACCGGCAACATCGGCCTGGGTGCGCATTTCCTTGTAAAAGGCTTCGTAGTGCTTTTGCAGTTCACTTTTGGTCTGCGCTTGGGTGCCAAGGCAAATCGAAAAAACAAAAACTAGCAGTAACTGTTTCATGTGATTTAGTTTTTTTGGTGGGCAAAATTATTAAAATAAATGGTAACAAGCTGTTAATGAATTCCGTATTTCACCGTAAAAATACGTTAAGCACCGTTTTTTGGACCGGAAGGAAGCCCCGTCTAGGGTATAATACCATTTCCGATGTTAAATTACCCCTTAAAAATTGTTCTTTTCCGTATATGCTTCAAAATAAAATCCAACCATAGCTACTGCTATGCTTGAATTTTCTTTTTCGCCTACCCAAAAAAACCCAGGTTTTTATTTGCGTAATTTAACATCAGAAATGGTATGATAAAAAAAAGGGTCCCCTAAGGAACCCTTTTCAGTATAGTGGTTTGGTCTTCTTGGTTAGGCTACTAAGATTCTATCGCTCTGATGATAGGATTTTAGCAAACTGGCATAAAAAGCTAGACTTCGATTGTCCTTGTCAAGGCATGACTTTAGGAAGTCCCCTAGGTTACGGAACCAAAGGTTGGCCCGTAGGATGGGAATATCCGTGTTCACTGCGCCAGGTTTGTACGCTTGATCGTCCATAACGATGTCCATTTCTATTCTTCGCCTGTGATAATCGATGTTTACAGCGGCTGCATTGTAGTGGTTTTTAACGAGTGCTACATGCAACATTGCAACATTTTGGGGGACCTTTTGCTTTGGAAAGCTTTGGGCGACGAGGCTTTCGATCTCGGATAAAATTCGCCTTTTCCATCTTGGATTTTCCATGGCAAAACGTTTTTAATTATTACGTTAAAGTTACGTTTTAGTACCAGAAATGGACTTTGCGTTAACACAAATCGGACGTTTTTGTTGTGAAACGACGCTTTTGTGTGGTGAACTATGGAAGTACTGAAGTATTAAAGCGAAGCATTTTAACATTGTACAGTCGCTCCGAAATCACTTTTTTGCCGTTATCCCCGTTTTTGGACAAGTAGGAAGGTGGGGCAACCCCCGCTTTAATGGCCGCTGCTCGATAAAATGCTCTTTTTGTCGGATGTTCGGGAAATACTCCATTAAAAAGTTCGCCCCACCAGAGGTTCGCTATAATTTGTTCGATCAAAAAAATACAATCCGTTAAATGGATCAAGTTCACAACGTGATCGCCGTTTTTCAATCCTGTTTTTCCCGCAAGTTGTTTGATTGGGTGTCGATCTGGACCGATAAGCCCACCAAAACGGATGATCGTCGTCCGTTGTCCCGCCCGGTCGAGCATTATTTTTTCCGCTTCGAGCAATTGTTTGCCCGATTCGGTAGCAGGCCGTGGCGGTGTGCTTTCGGTAATCTCGCCCGTAACGTCGCCATATACCGAGGTACTGCTGACGAAAACGACTTTTACCGTTTTATTGGCAGGCAGTTGTTCGCATAACCGCTGTATCTTGAGTACGTAATTTTCTTTTTTAGGGCCTCTTAACCGCGGAGGGACATTCACGATCAAGATATCCGTACCATCCAAAAAAGCTGCTATATTACCGATGATCGCACTTTCGGTAAGCGTAATGCAAAAGGCTTCTATGCCCAATTGAAGCAGTTGTTCGCGTTTGTCTTCCGATGTAGTGGTGCCCTTAACGGAATGACCCTTTTTTAACAAGGATTCGGCCAAGGGCAGCCCTAGCCATCCACAGCCCATAATACCGATTTTACTCAAAACGAACGGTTTTGGTTACCAGCACGGCATCGTTCAACACGAACGGCATGGGAATGCTGTTCTCAGGTCGTTGTGGAATACTGAATAGGGGGTTGGTCAAAAGGTCGTTGGAGGCCTCGTAGAGGGTCAACTCCAGTATATCGTTTTTAGGGACCGACACTAGCAGTTCGGTATCGCTGTTGTCGCTTACATAATGGGTGATCAACCTTTGGTTCCTGCGGTTTTCCAAAAAATAATCGGATAGGGCGATGCCGTTTACGCCGGCGCTGTAGATATCGATATCGTTGGTGAAGACCTCCAAACGATTTATTGTTCGTTGCGGACGTATACAGAGCGTTAAAAAACGTTGCTCACCGACTATGGTGTCGCTGACCGTCGCTACCTCGGGTGCCGGTATTTCCTTTAAGGCCGCCTTGGAGCGCCTTTTGAAACCGGAGCCATATTTGCTGCTAATGGTACGTTTGAAGCCCGCGTCCCGAGTTTTTTCTTCATTACGTAAAAACTGGGCGTTCCAGTCGATCAAAACGTGGTCGTAAGTGGCCCAATATGCCTCTTGGGAGTCGGCATCCAATACATAGAGCAAACTACTGGGCTTGGCCCGTTCTTCTGTAAAGTCCGATTGCAAATGGGCCGCTATCAAGAAACCGCAAGCTGCCAATATCGCCAAAAGGGCAATACCGTTTTTCCTTTTCATAAAACCGACCAAGGGAAGCATTAGCAAAAAGGTAAGCGTGAGCAGCAAGGTAGAGGCGACCATCATTTTTAGGCCCAATCCTACCGGGAACATTTTAATAAAGGGTGCATATAGGGCCAGGGCCGGTAACACCAAAAATAGCAAGAGGTATGCACTGGGCCGCTTTTGGTTGATGACGACCATAAAACCGGCCAACATTGCCATTACCGGGACGATAAAAAAGCTTGCACCTGGAAGGTAAAGGGCGACGAGCGTACAGATTGCCAGCCAAAGGATTATGGGCGCCACCAATACATTAGGAAGCGATATCCTTTTAAAACGGTGATAACAGTAGCAACAGACCGAAATGGAGAACAGCACAAAGGCCGCAATATAAAAATGTCCGTTATAGGTAAAACCATGGAGCATGTCCTTATAGGAAGGGTATAACCACTGCAATAGGGTATAACTATAGAAACCAACGCCCCCGTTAACGATCAATACCAGCAACATGGGTAAAAACCCTTTGAGAATGGAAACGGTATCAAGCTTTTTTTTGAGAAACCCATGCGCCATAAAAAGGACAAAGGCAATTGCCGATAGTAACAACATAGGCCATATCCACTCAAATGGGTAGGAAACCAGTTTAAAAAACGGCACGTTGAAATACACATGGTCGTTCAAACTTTTTAATGAGCTTAGGTCGGCATTGGCAAAATGGGATAATAGGGGCATGATATAGCTCCCTTGGTGGGCAAGTGTTCGTCGATCCAAACGGGCATAATTATCGCGTACGGTATGGTAATCGTAGTGGTCGTCTATAAAGGCAAAGTTAAATCCTTCAATGTCCTGGTCTTCCCTGAAAACGGTCAGATCGGTATCGTTGGGCAACATTTTATAAATGCTATACACCAACGAATTCGCAACCGGAAAGTCGGGCCGAGCTTTTTTAAATTCCTCGATCAGGCGGGCATTGCCCCTATTGGTCTCTATGAGCATGTAACTGGGGCCGCCGCTACCACGGGCCTCAAAGTTTAGTACAAGGCCGACTTCCTTGGCCCAGGGGTGCTCGTTCGCAAAAATGTCAGCGCCATTGAGGCCTAGTTCCTCGGCATCGGTAATCAAGATGATCACATCGTTCTTGGGGCTGGGATTTTTGGATAGGAACGCCCGTACGCCCTCCAAAATGGTGGCGACACCGCTACCCGCATCACTGGCGCCCAATGAGGAATGAGGGCTACTGTCGTAATGGGAAAGTAATACCAGTGCCTTTCCGTTGCCGGTACCCTTTATCCTTGCAAGAACGTTCACCGCCTTGCTCAAGTTTCCCCAATCGCCAGCGGTATACCCGGTTTGCAGGCTGGTCTCCAAACCTAGTTTTTCCAGTTCGTCCACAATGTAGTCGCGCACTTGTCCGTGCCCGGGGAAACCTACCGCGTGCGGCGCTTTGGAAATGGCCTTTACATGTTTTAGGGCCTTGTCCGTTGAAAAATCGGTAGCTGCTACGGGCGCACCCTCCTTATAGGACGGGGTTAGCGAGGCGAATATGCCATAAACGGCACATCCGATCAAAAAAAGCGTAAAAACGGAAGGAAATTTTTTCATGGAGCACTCTTGGCCTCTAAAAATATGAAATTCTCAAGCCATAGCCCCTTATGTCGATTTTTTTTACAACATTGGAGAAAATTCCCTATCTTTAAGAGACAACCTTTAAATATCAAACGTCATGGGAATCAAGAGCTTTCAAGGCCCACGAGCTAAATCAGTATCGAAAAAAGAGTATATCGCCCCAATTCTGGTGACGGACTATATGACCAGAAAACTGGTTACGTTTACGCCGCAACAATCCATTTTGGAGGTGATGGAACTGTTTACCAAATACAATATTTCCGGGGGGCCTGTTTTGGACGATAATGGTTTTTTGGTCGGAATTATTTCAGAGGCCGATTGTATGAAACAAATATCGGAAAGCCGGTATTTCAATCAGCCTATATTGGACAAGAGCGTGGAGAAATTCATGACCAAAAACGTCGATACGATTCCGCACGACATGAGTATTTTCGATGCAGCCGGAGTTTTTCACAAAGGCAATAGAAGACGACTGCCGGTGATGCAAGACGGACTGTTGATCGGACAGATCAGCCGAAAGGATATTGTTATCGCCGCGCTGAAGTTAAGCGGTCAAAATTGGAAATAAGGCAGTTTTACGCACACTTTTTTGAACTACGTAGCCTTTCTGACTCAGGATAAAGGACCGTTTGGATAATTGATAAGAGCAATGGGATGCCTTACTCCCGTTTTACGATCATGTAGTAATCGTTGTCCAAGGGTAAATACCCTAAATCATATACAAAATAGTAAGTAGTCCCTTTTTTGGTGGTGTAAAGATTGGTGATAAAATCAAAATCAAAGCCTTTGTCCAACAAACGGGTGCGGGTAGTTCTCGTTTTACCGTCCTTAAGAGGAAACCCGTCCAATACCCGGTAGTTTTTTCGCAACCTATTGTTGATATTGCGAATCAGGTTTTTACTGTCTTTATTGACATTGTTGTGATGGGCATTTCTACAATGGTCGGAACAGAATTTTTTGTCGATCCGGCCCATGATTTCCGTACCGCATTCTAAACATTTTTTTTTCAAGATTTTTCGCGTTTGTAGTTGAAAACCACTTCCTCATTGCTGCCATCGTTATTGTGGATCAATGCATAGATGTTTATTTCATCGTCGGAAACCCGTTCGAAGGTGAAGCCATCAAAGTAGATTTTATTTTCAGCAACCTTTACCAACGGAAACCGCTGTACCTCGTCCTGTTTTTCCCATCCCTTTAAATCGTTATGAAAGTGTTTTAACTCAAAGTTCAGGGTTTCGCCTTGCTGCCGAACGTGGCCCAGTTCATAAAAGTTTACCTCGCCGTCGACAACCAATTTAAAGGAAAACATCATCGATCCTCCCAAGGGCGGCCCCCATATTTCTTCGGTAATGCCCCCGAAAGCGGTTCCTTTCCAATGCCCTTCCATCCAAGCCATCTGCGAAAGCGATGCGGACGGTGCGGTTTCCCCCTCCGCCAAGGATAAGGTGTTTTGTGCAAAACCGAACGGTGCGAGCGTAAGAAAAAAGAACGCGAACAATAGTGGTATTTGATTGGTATTCATCCTTACAAGATACAAATTATACCTTAGGAAACGAACCACAAAAGACCCGTAAGATACTCCCAAAGTAAATCTTACAGGTCTATTGGTACTTATGGGCGGGTCACATTCCGCGTGCAATTTTTGTGTACTGGCATACAAAAACTGCGATGTTGCCCTTGTTTGAAAACCGTGCTCCGAAGCAAGGTCGGTGTTAGGATATTCAGTATGTTGGAAGACTATTTATAATGGACCGCTATCTGGGCCAATTGGCCAACGATCTTAAAGGAATCTTTCATGGATAGTTTTGAACCGTCGGCATGTATCCATCGTTTAAGGGGCTGTTCACAGATAAAATTCAACACTTTCTCCTTGCCATAGTATTTGCGCATGCGCATAAAAATTTCCACATCAAAAAGCCATCGGGTAATAAAGGGTTTGTTGAACATGCTCGACGCAATATCGCGATCCATGATCTTGGCACCGCACTGTGTATCGTTAAAGGGCATTTTTAGGATGGACCTTATGATCAGGTTAATGGTTTTGCTAATGACGCTCCGGGCGGATTGTTTGGTAATATTGGCGCCCATTCGGCTCATTCGGGAACCACTCACAATTTTGAATTCGGATTGGTTAATGACCCTCACAAGATCGTCAAAATCCTTAAAATCCGTAGAAAGGTCGGCATCCAGGTATCCGATATAATCCAATTGATGGTCTTTTATCAAATGCAGTATTCCTTGTCGTACCGCTTCCGCCTTACCCTTGTTCACGACACAGTTTACGATGCTGACGTGACTTTCGTTTCCTTTTCGTAGTCCTTCCAATACCTCTAGGGTATTATCGTTACTGCCATCGTTCACAAAACAGAGGTGATACCCCAGGTTTTTGTTCGCAAATTGTTTAAAAATATCCTCCGAAAGCCGGTCGCCCTCGTTGTAACAGGGAATGACCACGCCAATACAATAGTTTTGGATCATTTGATTGGTTTCCTTGTCCACCAATGAGCAGCTGGGGGCCTCTCCAAAAATTCTTTTGATACGGACCACCAATTCCTGTAAACCGATGGGTTTTTTCAAAAAATCGGTAACGCCCAAATGAAAGGTATCTACAATAACCTTTTCATCGGTGTTTCCGGACATTACGATGATCGGAACATCGGAATTGGCCACTTTTCTGATATGACGGATTACATCGACCCCGTTCATTCCCGGCATGTTATAATCTACGATGACAAGGTCGGGTTGAAATTGGTCGAACAATGCAATACCGGAAGTGCCGTCGTTTGCGGTTTCCACTTCGTATTCCAGATTGGTAAGTTTTCGGTGTACGGAAAAAGTGATCAGCGGTTGATCATCTATTGCTAGAATTTTCATAGGCCATAGTTTAAGGTTTGGGGGATTATTTCAGAGTGACTGTACCTGAATCCTTTTTTGGTATTTAATTTTAATTGTTTTGTAAGAATATTCTTTAGGAAAACGGACTTCCATTGTGCTTAGTATTGGTTTTGTAAAATAATTCTTACTTTTTCGATGAAGTGCATGCGACTTAAAAATGAAGTCTTCTGTTTTTAATACTGTTGTTTATCAGATTGTTATAATAATAGCGGCCTTTGATCGACCAACTGCCATGCCGCTTGCCCAAAATGATGTTAATTTTTAAATTATTTTCAAATTATCAAAAAATAAGTCTTATTTTACAGTATATTCCTACAATAATAATTATTGCCATTCCCTCTTCCCTCGTTTTTTTGTTTCCCCATTAAAACATTATAGTATGAAAAATAGCAGGTTTTTTTTTACGGTCGTCGTTAGCGCGGCAATGGTTTTTCAGGCATGTGAGAAGGAAAACATACCTAGAGTATCAACACCAACTTTGGTTTCCGGTAAACGGACCGACTCGGTAGTGCTGGATACCCGAGTATTTTCCGATTCGGTTTTATTGGCGATACTTTCCGAGGAAAAGCAACTGATGCGCGACATTAAGGCCGGTAGGATCGTCGACGTTTCCGGAATGCATATTGAAAAACAAAACCCCAAAAAGGTGTATGCGCATTATATGCCGTGGTTCCAAAGCCAGAATTACGATGGGTATTGGGGCCAACATTGGACCATGACCAATAGGAATCCCAACGTTATGGACAGTAGCGGCACACGGGAGATCGCCTCCCATTTTTACCCCTTGATCGGGCCCTATTCCTCCGCAGATCCCGATTTGCAGGAATACCATTTTTTGTTGATGAAACAATGTGGTATCGATGGGGTAATCTTCGATTGGTACGGTGCCCGCGATTTTTACGATTACGGCCTTATCAAACAGTCCACGGAAACCTTTATGGTGCGCTTGGACGATTTGGATATGGATTTTTCCATCATGTATGAAGATCGTGTCGCACAACAGGCAGTAGCTATGGGGTTCGCCCCAGATCCGGTTTCCGCCGTTCAGGACGATTTTAGGTATATGCGCGACACCTACTTTATAAAAGATAATTTTTTGACCCATAATGGTAACGAGATGGTTTTTGTGTTTGGTCCCGAACACGTAATCGATTCCTTGGAGTGGAATACCATTTTCGACGTTTTTCCAAGTGGGGCATCTCCCGATCTACTAACGTTATGGGCCGCCCAGGGAAGGGTAGGCGCCAATGCTTCCGGAGAGTTTTTGTGGATCGCACCCGATCATTTGCTAGCGCATGACCATTATTACGCCAATTATTTTCAGGGTTCCGATATTACTTTTGGTAGCGTATATCCCGGTTTTGAGGATTATTATCAAGAAGGGGGTTGGGGAAATCCGCACCAATGGGGCATTTCCGACAACGGTGGAAATACGTTTTTGGAAACCCTAAATTATACCCATTTGGAAGGTGCCGACTTTATCCAACTGGCTACCTGGAACGATTTTGGCGAAGGCACCATGATCGAACCTACCGAAGAACACGGCTTTTTATACCTGCAATTGTTACAGGAATACACCGGGGTAAACGCAACGCCCCAAGACCTGCAAACCACCCTTGACCTGTATCGGTCAAGAAAACAGTTTCAGGGGAATGCCCGGGCACAACAGTTTTTAGATCGCTCGTACCACTACATCAAAAACGCGAACACCATTAGGGCCAAACAAATTGTTGTCGCGGTCGATCGCTTTATGTAAACGCTTCACTATCGGGAACGAAGGTCGATAACGCTAATGGGCTTCCTACCGAGCTTGGAGGAGCGTAACCGTGCAATTTCTTCAATGGAGGTAATGGCTATGGTAGGGGTAACGCGCAACTTGGAACGAAAATGATCTTTAATTCGGGCCAGTAAATTCGTTGCGGTACCCTTGGTAGCGATCTTGATCCGAATTTCGTCGGTTCCAATGTTATTATGGTAGAGTTCGATCACAAAACTGTCCACTTCCGGAAAATCGTTCAGGGCATTGTGGAGTGCGGGCGGGTATAAGGTAGTGCCCTTGTATTTGATCATCTGTTTTTTACGCCCCAATACCGGCCCAAGTCGCAAGCTGTTTCTACCGCAAGGGCACGGTTCCCTATGTGCGGTCATCATATCACCGGTTTTAAAACGGAGCAATGGCATCGCTTCTACGCCAAGGGTGGTAATGACCAATTCGCCTTCCTTTCCGTCATGTACCGGCCGTTCGTTCTCGTCCAGAAGTTCCACAATGATCAATTCCGGATGGTGGTGTCCTCCTTGTTGGGAGGTACACTCGGTGAAGGCCGTGCTCATCTCCGTTGAGGCATAGGTGGTATAAAGTTCAATATCCCATTCATCCCTTATTTTTTGTCCCAATACGTTTAAGGAAAAGTCGGGATTTCGCAATGGCTCCCCGATACAAATGGCACCTTTTATTCCGGAATCGGAAAGAGCGATTTCGTTTTCCCGCGCGTATTGCATCAGTTTGAGCAAGAAAGAAGGTACTACGATCAAATAGGTAGGCCGAAACTTTAAAATGGTGTCCCATTGCAGTTCGGGAATGCCGGCCCCGACCCTAATAATGCCCGCCCCTAATTTTCTTACTCCCAAAAAGTAGGCTAGCCCGGCCATAAAACGGCGGTCCATGGTGGTAGTCAACTGTAAAATATCGTCAGTTCCGATACCCGCACAGGCAAAGGAAATGGCTTCGTTATAGGCGAGCCGTTCCAGGTCCCCATCGGTAAGGCCCACGGTAACGGGTTCTCCCAAAGTTCCGGAGGTGGTCACAAAATCGACAATCTGGTTTTTGGGAACGCACAAAAAAGAATCGTTATGTTGTTGCAGGTCGTCTTTTGTAGTGGTCGGGATCCGTTGTAGATCCTCAAGGGTATTGATCTTCGAAATCGACAGCTTATGTTTCCGGAACAATTTACGGTAGTATGGGGAAAGGGTATTCACGTACTGTAGCAGTTCCCTTAACTTTTCTTCTTGAAACGTTTTTATGGCCGTTGCCGATGCTTTTTCAATTTCGGGAATCATATGGATTACATGTGGTACAACAAAGAAAGGGGAATATTTGCAAATGTGGCGCCAAACGTTTTCCCATTTCCAAAATAAATTGAGCGGTCGTCCTTAAAGACGCCGTTCCAACTTATGGATCAGCTTTGCCACCTTTTCCCGATCGGGAACGGTAGTAACCTCTTTCTCGGCCGCTTTTCGGAATGCCGATAGCGCCAAGGTATCGTACCCGCGTTGCAGGTAGTACTGGCCGATGAGGTAATGTACCTCCCAAAATTCCGGATTGCTCTGTTCAAAATCGACCAGCAAACTTCGCTCTAGATGCGTTTTGGAGGCTATGGCCTTGGAAACTTCTTTGTTCAGGGACTTATAGGAACCATAAGCTTCGTATGCCGCGGTTTCCAGAAAAGCGGATTTTGGAATATTTTTTTCAGCTGTAGCGAGCTTTGGAATTCCATCTACACTGCCCTTTTGTGCAAATACTTTTTGAAGGTCGTAGGCTACGAACTCCCCCATTTGATACGGGTTGCTGGATACCCATACCCGAAGGTCCTCCGGTTGAAAAACGATGCCGTGGTGCGCTATAAGCTGGTTCAACGCTTTTTCATTGCCATAACCGATGGCCTTATCGCCAAGTCCTTCCCGGTCGCGTAGTATTTCCACGGCCGATTCGGGAGTCATTTTTGGTCCTTGGCCAAGCAGTTCTTCCATCCGTTCGTATCGGTATTGCGAATGGCTCTCCAGTATATGTTTGGTATTGGCCTTGTCTTGGGCATAGGCAGCGCTTTGAAAGTGATTGGCGCAGATCAATTGCCCGTTGTTGTCCACCTCGTAAACCCCGAACTTTTCAGGGGAAACTTCGATTATGGCCGCTTTTTTATCCTTTGCACTGCCTACAAAAATCGACTCCGATACAAAAACCTCCCTTTTTTTGGCAATGGCGATGGCCTCGTCGATAGTACCGGCGTATTGCAATATTTCGCGGGCCACTATGGATATGGGGGTTTTGGCCACCAACGGAATGGAAGATTTCCCTGCGTTAATGGTTACCGTAAGCCCCTGGTCGTTCATACCCGATAGCACACCAATAAAACCGCCCCAGGTGACGGACATAAAGTTATGGCCCTTTTCCGGGGCGATAAAGGCAATGATCTTGTTTTTGGCAAAATCGTCTCCCGCATAAAAATCAAAATTTCGTCCGATCAACAACTTTCCGTCCGCCGTTTTGTTTCCCCAAGTGGCAAAGGAAGAGCAACCGACCAAGGCCAGGTCCTGTAGGGCATGCCCAATATCGTGTGCCCCATGGAAGTAGAGCACCCTAAGGTAAGGTGTTGCAATATGATCGTAGTTTTTGGAGGCGTATCGGGAGAGGCCGTAAATTTCCGCCTTAAAACGCGTATCGATATTGCGGTACATTTTTCGGTTGTACCAGGCCAAAAACTTTTTAAGGAGCTTTTGTTTTCCTTCCGAAGGAACCAACTCGTTGATTTTGTTGATGAACGCGCGCTCCTGAAATTGAAAGAGCTCTTGGGTAAGACTGCCGGTTTTAAGGCCGATTTCCAAAGGATCCCCATCCACATAAAGTTCCCAAAGGCCTTGGCGGTTTTTGGATAGAAAGTTGTGGCCAATGGTAAAGCTGCTGTCCGATAGCTGTCGGCGTTGCGGAATTTCGTTTTGATAGTTGCCCAGTTCGGGAAGGTCCTTTAACGATTTGGATACACCACAGGAATAGAGTGTGGCCAGGAGTAGAACGGTCCAAACCATTTTAGGAATCCCGGATCGAAAGGTTTTGTGGGAAGCCCTAGGTCCGGAGGGTTCAAAAAAAGGTGCTGTTACGGGTGTCAAATCAGGTTTTTCTCGGTTCGTTTAACGGCCAACCGTTCTTTATAGTCCAACCATTTTTGGCCCCAGTACTTTCGGGTAAGGTTGTCAATATTCCGCATGATCAGCACGTTATAGAGCATTTTTGCAAAACGGGCGGGTTTTCGGGGCAGGGCACGTAGCGTCATTGAAAAACCGCCGTTCAAGTACCGTATGGAATGCCAGTAACCGCTGGGCATGTAGAGGGCGTCCCCATGTTTCATCTCCGCTACGATTCCTTCGGCTTTCGCAAGGGCTGGGTACTTTTCAAAATCGGGATCGTCCATATCTATTTCTTCGATATTGTGTATGGAAAAGGGCACCTTGTAGAGGTATTTTGTTTGGGCAGGGGAGAATAGGGTTACCCTTTTTTCTCCATCGAAATGAAAATGCATGCTATCGGGCAGGTCAATATCGTAATGCATGAATACCTTACTTTTTCCTCCCCCGAAGAACAGGGCGGGCAATTTTTTAAAAAACTTGAGCCCGATTTCGGGATAATCAAAATCATTGAGCAATTCCGGCATTTCCTTCAGAATGTTATAAAAGAACATCCGTAGATCCGTAGGTTTGGTCCTCAGTATTTCAATATAATCATAGAGTTTCATTTCCTTGGCAGGGGCGTATACACTTTCCTTGTCCTTGGCTGGTTCGTTATCGTACAAGGGCACTACCTGCTCTCCCGCACGTTCCTGAATATACTCGAGCTTCCACTTTTTATAGGCGGGCCAGTCTTTGGTAAGGCCGGTTATCAAAACGGGAATTTGGGGCTTATAAAATTGTTCTATAAACTCCTGCTTCGAAATATCCGTTACCCGGGTTACCGGACGCGTTTTAAATTTCCCCATGGTTGGACTAATTTACAATGAAAAATGAACAATTGGTAGTGGGTAGCTGGTTGTAATTAGTAAAAGTAGCAAGTGTGGTTGCGAACTTGACACTTGAGCTTGATTTTTGCGTTTGAATTTGAACGGAGGTCTGGACAGGCTCGACATGACATGTGTTTTTTCAGTGAACAATTAGCAATTAACAATAATCAATGGGGTAGCAGTTTTTAATGTTGTGTAAAAAGTAAGTGTAACTGCTAACTTTGAGTTTGTATTTGACTTTTGAACTTGTTATGCGTCCTTGTTCTTTTAGCGTAGCGGTATTTTTTCTAGTAATTGGTACAAAGTACTTAGTATTGAGTAGTAAGCGGAATGCGCTTGAATTTGATTTTTGAACTTGACACTTGAGTTTGAACTTGAACTTGTCATACGTCCTTGTTCCTTTAGCGCAGCGGTCTTTCGTCCTTTAGCACAGCGGTCCTTTGTCTTTTTTAAAAAGGTCTCGATTCCGCTCGACCGGACATGGGTTTTTTCAATGGACAATTAGCAGTTAACAATAAAAAATGGGTAGCGGTAATTAGTGTTGAGTCAATAGTGTCCGGTTGTAACTAAAAGATTTTCAATTGGTTGCAATTGTCGTTCTTTGAAATTTGAAATTCGTTCTG
>CANMSB010000021.1 GCA_947500445.1 uncultured Flavobacteriaceae bacterium
ACCCAGGAGGAGCTCGAGGGGATGATCGGTTTCTTCGTGAACACCCTTGTGCTGCGCAGCGACCTTGGCGGGGACCCTTGTTTCCGGGAGCTGTTGCAACAGGTGAAGGGGACGACCCTTGGTGCGTACGACCACCAGTCGGCGCCCTTCGAGAAGGTGGTGGACCGCGTGGTGACGTCCCGCGATATGAGCATGCCGCCCCTGTTCCAAGTGATGTTCATTCTTCAGAATACTCCTGACGAAGATACAGAGGCTAATGGCTCAGTTACAGACACCCCTTTTGAGGCGTTGCCTTATGAAAATGAACATACAAATGCAAAATTTGATCTTACAATGGGAGTCAATGAGAACGAATCTGGTATTTCATTGGGGATAGAATACTGTACGGCACTTTTTGAAGAGACAACCGTTCGGCGGATGTTGGTGCATTATGAGCAGCTTTTACGCAGTATCGTGGCCGATCCCGCATCTCGTATCACGGACCTGTCGATGCTGACCGCCCCGGAGGAGAAGCAGCTTCTGGAGGTCTTCAATACCACCGAGATAGCATATCCTGATGATAAGACGATGGTTGATTTGTTCGAGATACAGGCAAGGAGAACCCCGAATGCCATAGCATTGATTTGTGGGGACACGGAGCTGACCTATCATGAACTGGATCAAAAGTCGAACCGGTTGGCAAGATACCTGCGCACCAAATGCGCTGTAAAAGAGGGGATGATAGTGGGTATTTGTATGAATCGTTCCGAGTGGGCAATAATTTCAATTCTAGCCGTGCTAAAAACGGGAAGCGCATATGTTCCTATTGATGCTACTTATCCTTTGGAGCGTATTGAATACATGATTACAGATTCTAGCATCGGCTTATTGCTTACAGAGTCAACAAATATTGATAATATCCCTGTTTTAAAGCAACTTACAGTGCTGCAGTTGGATATGAAATGGGATGTTGTTCTATTAGAATCTAGCAGAAAGTTAGGAAAAAACAGTACCCCTTATTCTGGCGCCTATGTCATTTACACCTCGGGTAGTACGGGTAATCCCAAGGGGGTTATGGTGAGCCATGGCGGAAATGTGAACATGTCGTTGGACCAGGTGCGCACCTTTGGTATTACCGGTTCGGACCGTGTGCTGCAATTTGCGTCCTTATCTTTCGATGCATCGGTCTATGAGATTTTCATGGCCTTTTATAGTGGTGCTTCGCTTGTGATAGCGGGCAAGGATGTGATCGGCGACCGTGAAGGGTTCGTTTCCTACCTACGGGACAAATCGGTGAGCATGGTCACACTTCCCCCTTCTTATTTGCGCGTATTGCCATTGGATGAGCTGCGTTTCTTGCGGGTCATCGTAACGGCCGGTGAATCCCCGGATATCGAGAAGGCGGTCTACTGTAGTGGTTTCAGTGATTATTACAATGCGTATGGTCCTACGGAATGTTCTGTCTGTGTGTCCGTCTACAAGGTCGGTGCCTCGGATATCGGGCGGCAGCATATTCCTATAGGGTCTGCTATATCGAACACGAAGCTGTACGTATTGGACGGTTCCCAGGGGCTTGTTCCCGTTGGGGTTCTTGGGGAGTTGTGCGTATCTGGCGCCGGTTTGGCGCAGGGGTACATCAACCGTTCGGAGCTGACCTCCGAGAAGTTCATTTCAAACCCTTTCGATGCTTCGGGCGGGGGCAGTCTGTACCGTACGGGCGACCTTGTACGTTGGTTGTCCGATGGTACGATCGAATATGTCGGTAGAATCGATGACCAGGTGAAGGTGCGGGGCTACCGTATCGAGCTCGGCGAGGTGGAGAGTGCGCTTTCGGGTATATCCGCGGTATCGGGTTGTAGTGTACAGGTACATCCTGACGGCCAGGGGAACAATCAACTTGTGGGCTATGTTGTGGGCCATGGGGGATCGGTCCCGGACAAGGATGACATCCAGCGTGCCCTTTCCGAGAAGTTGCCGGGGTATATGGTACCGCAGCTGTGGGTCTCCCTTGATGCACTTCCCTTGACGGTGAACGGAAAGGTGGACAGGAAGGCGTTGCCGATTCCCGGGCTATCGGAGCGTTCGACGGTCGAGTATGTCGCGCCGCGCAACGATGTGGAGCAACAGCTGTCCGAGATCTGGAAGGAGCTCTTGGGAGTGGAACGGGTCGGGGCCTTGGATAATTTCTTCGAACTGGGGGGTAATTCAATTTTGGCAATCAGTTTAGTGGCCAAAATAAACAAAGCTTTTTCTAGCACCCTTGGTATTGTAGAATTGTTCAAATACCCAACAGTTGAGAAATTAGAAGCAAGGCTACAGTCGGGAGCAGATCAGAGTAACAACATTCTAGTAACGTTCAATGACGATGGTAAACAACGCCCCATGTTTTGTACTCCTGCTATTGGAGGTTCCGTCATGGGGTACTATGATCTTGTAGAGGCCTTGGACGATAGTCAGCCCTTTTATGCATTTCAATGCCCGGGATTGGATGGGAAAACGCCATTGTCGGATAGCATAGAAGATATGGCCTCCACTTTTATAGATGAGATGCAAAAAATCGATCCAATAGGACCGTACACCATAGGTGCCTATTCCTTTGGCGCAATTACGGCCTATGAAATGGTCTTACAACTTGTGCAGAAAGGATATGAAGTTTCGAAATTGATCATTTTTGATGCTCCGCCTCTTGAAAAACAAAAAATCATTAAAGAGTTTGATTTAAAAAAGGAAATAACAGAGATAGTTAAAATAATTAATGAGGATTTTGATTTAGAGATAGTCATTCCCGATTCAGTATTTGAAAACAAGACAAAGGAAGAACAATTGGAAATGATCTATTCGCTCATTCAAGATTCGGGAATTGATGCAACGATCGAGCAGATCAAGGGGCATATTGCCGTATATATAAACAACAGAAAAATTTCCAATGAATATAATCCGGTTCTGAAAGAAAAATTCAACACCGAGGTAACCTTGTTCGTTGCTCCTGAAAGCTTAAGCAATGAATTGACAAACCCACAGGAGATTTTGGAGAATCCTGATCATTTCAAGAAAAAACCCGATTATGGCTGGAGCGAGCATACAAACGATCAAGTAGCATTCTTTGTCATTGAAGGTTCGGATCATCAGAATATAATCGATCCTCCGTTTGTTGAAGAAGTTGCTTTTCATTTAAATAATAGCTTGTCTGTCGAAATTAAAAAGGAAGATACGGCCCTAATGACACGAGATTATGTGGATAGTGATAAGTAGCCGAGCAAGGTTTATAGCTAAATAGAATAGAAAAACTAAATAAGTGTTTATGAGTTTTATGAATAGTTTATCAGAGGAAGAGGTTAACATAATTGCGATTCCTTTTGCAGGGGGAAATGCATATTGTTACAAAGAGATTGAGAACCATGTGAAAGGCAATTTCAAATGGGTGACCCTTGAACTTCCAGGAAGGGGGTCAAGATTTAAAGAAGCCCTGCTATCCGATATTCGAGAAATGGTTGACGATCTTTATCATTCCTTGATTCTACATGTAAAAAAGAAGAGCTATGTTTTGTATGGCCATAGTATGGGTACTGTTATTGGCTATGAGCTGGTAAAAAAACTTATAGAAAATGATATGCCACTACCCTTATGTGCGCTATTTACCGGTAGGGGAGCACCCAATACAGTGATGACCAAAAAAAGGTCTGCAATGCCAGAAAAAATGTTCTGGGAAGAAGTTAGTAGTATTGGAGGTCTACCGAAAGAGATTTTAAAAAACAAGGAACTGTTGGATTTGTACTATCCTATTCTGAGGGCAGATTTTAAGGCAATAGAGACGTACCAATATACACCACTAAAAGAACCATTCCCTATTCCTATTTACATATGCCTGGGTAAGGATGAGATTGGTGAGGGCGAGGACAGAACATCTCTTAAAGAAATAAAAGACTGGAACAATGAAACCATTTATCCCTGCAAGCCAACGTTTTTGGAAGGAGATCATTTTTTTATCCTAAAGCACCCTGGGGCAGTGGTACAATTATTAGTAAACGCTTTTGAAAAATCAAAGGTAAAAATGTAAGAGAGTAAATATGCGATGGTTTTGTGAAAAATGTGGAAATAGATTTTCTCAAGTAAAACAGCCCATTCTAAATAACATAAATACGCACATATGAAGGTTTTAAAATTTGGTGGAACCTCGGTTGGTTCCGTAGAGAGCTTATTGCAAGTAAAAGAGATTCTTAAAAATGAACTGGGTAAGAAAATTGTCGTATGTTCCGCAATGTCGGGAGTTACAGATCAATTAGTACAACTTTTGGAAAGTATTCGATTGGGTGATGCACCACAAATTGAATTAAAAATTGAACGCTTGAGGCTTCGTCATCAAGAGTTGATATGCTCCTTGATAACGGATCAAAAGAGCAGGGACGAATTCCTTGATGATCTCAATGGAATGATAAGGGATATCTCGAAATTGGCGTCACAAGAGTTTACTGGGGTGTTGTACTCTAGAATAATAACGTACGGTGAGACATTGTTGACCTCTATTTTTTCAAAGTACTTGAATGCTGTGGGAATACACAATACATTGCTGCTGGCAAAAGATTTCATGTTCGTAGATTCCATAGAAAACCCCAATATAGGCAAGGTATCGGTAGAGTTGAGAGAACTTTTGTCCAAGAAAGAAAAGTCTTCGATATATATAACGCAAGGATTTGTATGCCGCGATGCGCAAGGGGAAATAAGCAATCTCAGTAGGGGAGGAAGTGATTTTACGGCCACCATCATTGCGGCTGCCGTTGATGCCGAAGAAGTTCAAATATGGACAGATATAGATGGGCTGCACAACAATGACCCTAGGTATGTTAACGGAACGAAATCAATACCGCATCTAAGCTATAACGAAGCAGAGGAGTTGGCTCATTTTGGTGCTAAAATTTTACATGCCAATACGGTTTTTCCCGTTGTTGATAAGAAAATCCCGATTCTTTTGAAAAGTACCTTTGATCCCAACGCGTTGGGAACGGTTATTTCGGACAGTGTGAAATCTGAGGGCCTAAAAGCGATTTCGGCTAAAGACAACATTATGATTGTCGAATTAACCTCCAAACGAAAACTCATTTCGAAAAACTCCTTGCAAAAAATTCTGCGTACTTTTGACGAACATGAGGTACCTGTTCATGTAATCTCATCTTCTAGAACCGCTACTTCGGTTGCGATAGACAATAATGTTATTATTGATGAAATCTTAAAAGAACTAGAAAACTTCTTTAGCCTGAGATTAGAAAATAACAAATGTATTATCAGTATTGTGGGTGAACATATAGTGAATGATAAGAATTTATCGAAGTTCTTTGAAATCTCTAATGTGGTGCCAATTAAAATGATTTCGTTTGGTGTTAACAATAATATATCTATTCTTGTTGATTCTAAATACAAGGTCCCCGCGCTAGAATTTTTAAATAAAAAGCTATTTGCGTTGGTCGAAGCTGATGTGCAAACGGTGCTTTCTTGATTTTTAGATGATTGTTACTCATCTTGCGCCCTTTATAGGCAATAAAATGAAAAATAAGGATAGCGGTATGGAAGCGCGGGTCATTCACAACAAAACGATGTATTGGTCATGAAATTACTTAAACTGGGAATATCGGTATTGGCTGGGTTATTATGCAATGGTTGTTCAACGAGTAAGATTGAAAAACTTGAAATGCAAGGAACCCTCAAGGAAAGTGTTTTTGACAAAGAAATTCCTTTTGAATACAAGGAAGGTTTAATTTTTGTAAAAGCACGGATAGAGGGGGAGACGTATAATTTTATTTTGGACACAGGAGCCGATGTTACGGTATTGGACGCGGCGGTCGCAAAAAGAATTACCTATAAAAAGGTACTTAAATCAAAAGTTGAAGGCAGTCTTAAAAAAGAGCTTTCTACACAATTGGTAACGTTGCCGGCACTGAACTTGGGAGGGGTTGAATATATTGATACAGGCGCTATTATAACGGACCTGTCCTATTTTAAGAAGTTTTTTGGCTGTTTTCCGATACAGGGAATAATTGGGATTAACCTTTTGCGAAAGGGAAACCTACAAATTGATTATAAAAACAAGGTTCTAAGGCTAACAAATGATTTTTCAAATTTAAAGGTATCGAACAAGGCACATATCGTTAAAATGAATTCCAAAAAAAACGGAAGTATTCTACTAGATGTGGCCCTGGGGAATAAACGAACCAAATTTATTTTTGATACCGGCTCAAATGGTAAACTTACCACTGATAGTAAGTTGTTGGAAACAAATAAACACTTGACGTTTGTTAGCAAAAAAGGAACGGCGAATATTAGCATTAACGGCGCATCTGATGTAACACTTTACAAAGCGCTCGTTCCCGAGTTGGCGGTGGCAGGAATCGCTCTTCAAAATCAAATTATTACGCTCAAACCAGGTGCGGCTTCATTAGTCGGGAATAGGTTTTTTGAAAATTACACCCTTTCGATACATTGGGAGAAGGATGAATTGATTTTGGATCCCGTTATTTCAATGGATAACGAAATATTAGAAGCGTACGAACTAACAATAAGGCCCGATTATACAATAAACAAGATACTGGTGCATAGCGCCTGGGGGGATTTTTCGGATAAGCATAACATTCCCTTAGGGGCCGAAGTCACCGAAATAAACGGCAAGAAGGTTTCGAACTTCACCCAAAGCGAATTATGCGAATTTTGGAATCAGGAAATGTCGGGTATAAAAAGCAGTTCCGTTATGCGTTTAAACATACGCTGCAACGGGGATAATCGTCAATTTACTTTACCAAAAAAGAAGTTACTTCCTAACAATAAACAAAATAATTCTCTTAAATAGCGTAGTATAATCACTTCATTTAAGTCGAAAATGTGTTTTGCTACGTATATCATTAAGCCATCTCATAAGAATGTTGTTGGGGCAGTATACCGGCAACTTTTTCTGAGGCTTGGAACGTTGATAAATAACTTATTCATAAAATGTATTGCTAATAATGAATCATAAACGATGGATCATAGGGTTGTCTCTATTGTCTTTACTAACAGTAAGAGCGCAGGACTTTAAGGATTTTAAAAATGAACTAGACATATCTGTTGGATATAGTTTTGGGTCTATAAAGGACTTGAATTTTGCACCTTTGAATTACCGGGAGAACGGTATAAATTATGGAATCGGTTACACGCGAAAACTAGAAACAGGCAATTTGTTTTCGATGCGTTTCGATTATGCCGATGCCGAAATAGAAACCGACGCAAGTGATTTTTTGACTTCGGACTATACATCGGGAAATGCGCGTATCTCGTATCTTATTGATGTAGGGAGTATATCGAACAAGCTACATTTTTTCCTAGGAGGAGAATATCAGACAAACTGGAACAAGATTGAATTTCAGGCGTTTGGAGTTCCAAAGGATTCCTATCTAGTTGCGCATAGCTTAAACATTGCAGCACTGCTAGCGTACAGCCTTAATGAGCGAAACACCTTGCTTTTTAAAGCTGCGTTGCCGTTAGTGTCATTTACGGTTAGGCCCCCATTTAGCGAGTTTGATGAAGAATTTGATTCGTTTCGTTTGTTTGATGGTGGAGAATTGGGGTCGTTTAACAAATATGTGGCTTTTGATGGGTACTTTTTATATCAATATACCCTGTTACAAAATGTAAATTTAAACGCCTCCTATACTTTCCTCTATCAGAAACATAGTGAAGAAAATGAGTTTACCCGCTTTAATAGTCGATTAAATATTGGTGTATCACTAAAATTTTAAATAATGAAAAATAGTATAATTACGTTTCTATGCTGTATGGTAGGTTTCTTCTTTATTTCATGCGAAGAAGCCGTTCTGGGGGACGAACAATCGAGTACGGCCAGAATTAATTTTGACCTTTTGTGGAAAGATTTTGATGAACATTATGCACCGTTTGATGCACGAAATGTAGATTGGGATGAATTGTACGAGCAATATAGCATCAGCATAACTTCTGAGACCACTAACGAGGAATTATGGACAATAAGTACAGAATTACTCGAAAATTTAAAGGACCGCCATATTAATCTGGTAGATACTAAAAATGAGCGTTCCTTTAAGTCTGGAGAAGCTGTTGCCGATCAGGCAGAGGAAGAATTTGATCTGGACTTGGTCAAAAACAAATACTTGGAGGCTTATCAAACTTTTGATGAAGCCGGTATGTCTTTTGGTAAAATCAAAGACAAGGCCGTTGGGTATATATACCTATCTGAAATTAATGGTGAAGCCCCTGGTGTTATTGATAAAGTAATCGCAGAGCTAAAAGATGCCGAAGCGATTATAGTTGATATTCGAAACAACGGTGGCGGTTCTGATCGTTTTGCACATCGTGTTGCCGGTGCTTTTGCCGATGGAGAGCATTTTATCTACACTGTACAGACCAAAAACGGACCGGGACGTGATGATTTTGACGAAAAAAAGAAATGGTTTGCCAAGCCCGCAGGTCCTGAACAATTTACCAAGCCAGTAATTTTATTGATAGATCGGTTTACCTTAAGTGCCGCTGAAATATTTCAATTGAATATGCAAGCGTTTGGTCATGTGACCACTATGGGCGATTTTACCGGAGGTTCCCATTCAGATGTAAGTTCCTTCAGGTTTCTTCCCAATGGTTGGATCTATACCTTGGCCCCTCAATTGTATTTAATGCCCGATGGTCAGAGTTTAGAAGGCATAGGAATTGCCCCAGATGAGTTTGTAAAGAATACTAAGGAAAGTATTGATATGGGCAACGACTTGGTAATGGAAAACGCTTTTGAATATCTTGGCGAGATTTATGGGATAGAATAGCCGTATTTCGGGCATGTATTTTCAAGAGCGCACCCTGAGCGGTATAGTGTTTAAGCAGGCAAATCGGTCATATGGGGAGAAGTAAAATCACGGAAAATACGTGAAGAAGTATCTTGGGAAACTGGAATATAGGGCCAGTGCAATAAGGTTTGGGACACCGGATCGATCCTAGCTTCTTTTCATGTTTAATTAATGGTAAATAGTGCAGTAAGCCATGGAAGGTGCATGCACCAAAAAATATGATTTCTTACCTTTTTCAGGTTGGTTTTTTACCCCAATTTACTCCTCCAAAACTTCTAAATCTAGGGGGTATCGTACGCTTCTAAAAGAGCCGATATAGCTATCCCATTCCTATGAATCGTTATCAGTCCATTTTGAAGTCCTACTACTTGTTTTTGGCTATAGGTGCAAACCCTCTATTTGGAAAATAACCTTATTGCTCTTGGTGATATTTTTTTATTTCAACTATTTGATTTTCAAATTCTTGTGATTTTTTTTGCGCTTTTGAAATCCTATTTTGAAGGCCGGTGGATACACAGCTCCGGGATAAAAGAGGGTAAACACTCATGCCGATGTTGAGGGGGCGAAATTATATTTGGTTCATCCTTAAAACGACAACGGTTTCCCTATGATATATCGGGTAGGTGGCCAGTGATTTTGTACTGTTTTTAAGGGACTAATTTTTAAAAACGTAGAAGCTATGACATTATCACACTACCATTTATGCGAGGATGCGGAGATCGTATCCCCTAGTTTGCCGGGAGCCGGATCCCGTTCGCTTTTGTTGCGCCAACAGGAAATCGAGGGCAGTGTGGTGTCGTACCCCCGCAATATGCCCATAGCGTTAAAGCGTGCCAAGGGCAGCATCATCGAGGATGTGGACGGGAACCGTTTCATCGATTTTTTCGGTGGTTGCGGTGTATTGAACGTGGGGCATGTGAACGAAGAGGTGCTCGAATACGTGAAACGCCAGCAGGAGGACCTTATCCATGCGCTGGATTTCCCTACCGAGAACAAGATGGCCCTTATCGATACGATCCTGGGGCATCTTCCCCCTTCCCTCCAGGGGGATTACAAGGTGAGTTTCGGTGGTCCCACGGGTTCTGATGCGGTGGAGGCCGCGATCAAGTTGGCCAAGCTTAAGACGGGCCGTGACGGGGTGATCGCGTTCACCGGGGGGTACCATGGGATGAGTTCCGGGGCACTTGCCGTGACCTCGGACCGTTTTTTCAGGGAAAACCTGACCTCTCTGATACCCAATGTTAGCTTTGTTCCCTATAACTACCCCTATCGTTGTACGCTTCGCAGTGGGGAAGGCTCTTCGGTTGATTCGTGCGTTTCCCATTTGGACTGGGTTTTGTCCACGGGCCATTCCGGAGTTGCGAAACCTGCCGCGATCATTTTGGAGCCGCTCCAGGGCGAGGGTGGCAATATCCTTCCCGAGGCGGGTTTTTTGGAGGGCGTTACCGAGGTGGCGCGCAAGCATGGTGTGCTGGTGATCTTCGATGAGATCCAATCGGGTTTTTTCAGGACGGGCAAGTTCTTGGAGTTCATGCATTCGGACGCCGTTCCGGATATCATCACTTTTTCGAAAGGCTTCGGCGGTATCGGCTTTCCTATCTCGGGGCTTATCTACCGCAAGGATGTCGAGGCCTGGGGCCCTGGGGCGCATATCGGCACCTTCCGCGGGAACCAGGTGAGTATCGCGGCGGCGCGGGGCGCGTTCGCTTTCATAGAGAAGCACGATATCGAGTCCCATACCCGGGATATCGGTTCGTACCTAATGGGCAAGCTCAAGGAATTGCAGCAAGGGCACCCCTATATCGGGGATGTGCGCGGGCGTGGTATGATGATCGGTGTGGAGTTCGTCAAGGACAAGGCCACCAAGGAACCGAACCCGGAATACTTGAAAGAACTGCGTGCGGCCTGTTTCCAGAGAGGGCTCTTGTTCGAATCGGGAGGGCACCACGGTAATGTGATGCGGCTTGTTCCGCCCCTTATCACGACCCATCGGATCGTGGACAACGCGATCGTCATACTGAAACGTGCGATCAGGTCCTGCTCCAAAGAGGCAGCGGAACTACAATTATCATAGCACCCTAATACACTCGTAATGTCAAATTTAAAAGGGTTTCGAAAAGTAGAACGATAAACGCTGCACGACCTTTTGTTTTTAAAGTATAGCCCATGTTTCTAAAATCAAAAATTAATAATGATGAATCAAGTTGACTTAGTTACGGATGTACCCTCTCAAAAAACACCAAAACCTGTTAAATCATCTGTTCCATTTGTAGATCGAATCACTCGAAAAGAATTTTATGAAGAGTTCGTAAATAAAGGTAAGCCAGTCGTTATTCGGGGCATGGCTAAAAATTGGAAGGCATTAGAGTGGGATTCTGAATATTTTAAAAGTATGGAAACTGGAAAAAAAGTATCCATAAAGACGGGCAATATTGAGAAAGGCGAGAAGAGAAATATATTCCTAAGTAATTTTGTGGAACTTCTTGAAGCGTATGAAGAAGATTTAAAAAAGGGACTGAATCCTAAAAAAGTAGGGTACTTACATGATTTGCCTTTTTTTTATATGTTTCCGGAATATGTCAAAGATATTTCCCCCTTTCCGTATGAACATTTATTACCCGAATGGTATTGGTCTAAATGGCAGAATTACATACAGTTCTTTATGGGAACTACAGGAAGTTTAACGCCTCTGCATTTTGATACCCTATTAACGAACAACCTATTTTTTCAGGTTGTTGGTAAAAAGAAATTCATTTTGATCGATGTTAAAGGAAAAGACAATTGTTACATCGAAGGATGGCGATGGGCTAAATTTAATCCTGATAAGCCGGATTATGAAAAATTTCCAAATGCGAAGAATGTGAACATTATGGAGGTGGTGATCGGTCCTGGAGATATTCTGTATATGCCTTCAGGTATGCTTCATCAAGTACATGGTTTAAGCCGCTCCATTTCCTTTAATATCGATTGGCATACGAAAGAAAGTGCCAAACGAGGTGTAAGAACGTTGTGGCAGGGAGCGCCTATGAAAAATGTATACTATAATTCACTTATTTACTTGGGCCTTTCCCTAAAAATTCCTTCAAAATATATTTTCCCATTTTACAAGTCGTACCTCAATTATGTTAGTTGATGGGTAGTGAAAATGATTCTTTTCTGCTATTCAAAAGAGGTGATAAACGCACTGGTAACCTAATTGCTAAAATCGCATGCATGATTCTTTTGAACTGCTTATCCACTTTTTCCTAAAATGGAATTCGTAAAAGCAATACTCTCATGATATTCATACCTACAAAATCCAAGAATTATCTTTATATACTTTTATTTCTTTCCCAAATACTTTTGGGACAAAAATTCGAGATTACAGGTACGATTATAGACAAAGGCACACAGCTGCCGCTGCCGTATGTAGATGTGATCTTGAAAACAACGTTAGGTGAGATAAAAACGGGGGTCATTACCGATGACAATGGATATTTTGTGCTTAGTTCAGCTGCAGGTAGTTTTATAGTGCAAGTCAATTATATGGGTTACGGGTCTATAGAGCTACCGGTAGCGGTTGATAGCAATAAAGATTTATCGACCCTGGCATTAGAGCAGGAGACGCAGCAATTAGAGGGAGTCTCGGTGGTTGCAAGAATTCCCAAAATTCAAAAAAAAGGAGGGGTCCTGACGGTAAATGTTGAAAATACTGTACTTAGCGAAATTGGGGATGTATCAGATGTGTTAAGACAAACCCCGTCCTTATCGGTGACAGCCGAAAATTCAATCGAAGTATTTGGAAAAGGGGAAGCGCAGATCTATCTGGATGGAAGAAGAATCGAAAACGCTGACGAGTTGACGATGATCAACTCCAATAATGTTGCCAAAATAGAGGTAGTTCGAAACCCTTCCGCCAAATATGATGCGGAAGGAAAAGCGGTCGTATTGATTACCACAACGAAGAACAAAATAGAAGGTATTAGTTCCAAAATTAGATTTAGGTACGGAGAAAATACGTTTTCCCGATGGCTGGGCGGAATTGATTTGAATTATAAGAAAGATGCTGTAAGCTTGTATAGTTCCTATAGCTACTACCCTAAAAAATTAAAGAGCGTTGATGAATATTTTAGGATATTCGAAAATGAGGACCAATCAACAACTACCATGGAAAATCGAGTTGGTAGTGTTTCTGACCTTCAAAATGTTCACAATTTGCGGGTCGGTAGTAATATTGCATTGGGGAAAACACAAGATTTAGATATTGGTCTAACCTATTCCGGTGAGGAAGGGGGGCTTACCACTGATAATAGGAATGTAATCACCGGTCTTATGAATCAAGATGTGAACGTAACCACATCAACCAATACAGACCGTAAGAACGAAACAAGCTCCTTCAATGTTAATTATTCAACCCGCTTGGATACACTAGGGCGTAAGATTACTTTTTTTTCTAACTATACACAATTTAGTTCTTCTTCCCTTGGTATTATCGATGAGGACATCTCGAATGTATCAGAAGATTTGGGCAAGGAGAACGATAATAAAAATGAAATAGATGTGTTGGCGACTTCGGTTGACTATGTCCATCCTTTTACAGAGAGTTTAAAAGGAGTTGTTGGTGCTAAGTATTCTAAAATTTCGAACGCTAGTGAGTTGCGGTTGTTTGATAGTTCTAATCAAATCGTTTTGGAACAGGAGTCCTTTCGTTATGATGAGAACATATATGCAGGGTTTTTCGAAATAGAAAAGGAGTATGAGAATTTGACTGCCAGTGTTGGGTTGCGTTTAGAATCTACCACTGTTAATGGAATTTCGAGAATTGACGGACAAACAATCATCGATAGTACCTATGTGAACCTATTTCCTTCAGTAGCTATGAATTATGAAATCAGTGAAGATTGGAGCTTGGGGGTTTATTACAACAAACGCATTGCAAGACCAGATGTTCAAGATCTTAACCCCTTCATAAACTTTATAGATTCCTTTAGTAGTTTAAGGGGAAACCCGAGTTTAAGGCCCGAAATGATCGATGAGTTTGAAACTGCTATCGAATATCTTGAAGCGGTAAGTCTGGAAGTTTCCTATAATCGGATTAAAAATCCAATCTATGATTTTCTCACCAACGAGGACTTTGTGACGGTATCTACCCAGGAAAATTTTAAAAGTGAGGAAGAAATCTCTGTCGGACTTAATTTGCCATATGAAAATGAATGGATGAGTATATACGGGTATGTAGGGATGTCCCATGTTTTCAATACCAGGTTGTTTACTGCTTCAGAATTTGACCTAAGAGACAAAACCTATTGGGAATTTGCCCTCCAGAGCAGGTTTTACCTACCCAAAAAAATTAATTTAGGAGTTACTTATTTTTACGTAACGGATCAAAGAGATGGTATATTTTTTGCAAGGCCCCAAGATATTCTTAATATTTCTGCCGGAAAAAAAATGTGCAACGATAACCTAAGCATCAGTCTTTTTGCCCAAGATGTTTTTAACACGTTTCGTACCAGGGCAGAGGCCAAGTTAGATGGTTTAACGGTGGGGGTAGATCAATTCAGGGATCTTTCTGGCTTTGGTATATCGTTGGTATATACTATTAACAATAACGCTAGGAATGATGACGATGATGACGATGAGGATGATAAAGAGGAGCTGCCCGAACTAGAGAGAATTAAAAAGGAGTAAAACTTTATGGGTCTAACAACTTGATGTATCAATCTGTGAGAAAACCCCTCGCCTTTAGGCGAAGACTTTAGTTTTATATTTTTGTGTGATGCAGCATTATCGAAAGACATCACACACGACCTATGACTGCAAGTACCATATAGTTTGGATAACCAAATATAGAAAAAATGTACTTGGAGGTGAGGTCGGCAAACGAGTGCGTGAACTTGTGAGGGAGATCTGCAAGCGTAACGATGTCGAGATACTGAAGGGTCATGTTTCAAAGGATCATGTACACCTGTTCGTATCGTTACCGCCTCATTTGGCAATATCGAAATTGGTTCAGTACCTGAAAGGTAAAAGTTTATATAAGTTGATGCAGGAAAACAAACAGTTCTCTCGACTTTTTTGGGGCCGCCATCTCTGGCGGTCGTGGATATTTTGTTGCTAGCTCTGGCAACATCACCGATGAAATGATAATGGAGTACATCGAAAATCAGCACAACAATGAGAAAGGGGATGGAGAGTTTACCACGGTCGATTAGCTTTAGTCGTCTTTAGTCGATGGTAGTTTAATGGTAGTGCAGCGCATGATATGCGATACGATGCCCGACCAGTTAAAACTACCCTACGGTTATGGACACCTAAGACGGTAAAGGAACTGGTGGAAGGGTAACTGGGGATCAAGATTGCGTTTACCACTGTGGGGGACTATCTGCGCTCACGGAGTTCCACGCCCCCAAAAGCTCAAGAAGAAGGCCTATGAACAGCGGCCGCAACAGGTTGGCAAATGGCTGAAGGAGGAGTATCCGTCCATCAAAGAATGGTTAAAAACGAGAAGAACGCCGAGATATACTGGGGCGACAAAACAGGGGCGAGAAACGATTGCCAACACGGACATTCCTAAGCACTGGGGGGATACTCCGACGCGACAGTTCGTAGCCAAGCGGTTCTCGATCAACATAGTATCGACGGTGACCGATTAGGGAAAGGTCGAGTCCATTATATATGGGGGCAACATGGACCAACAGCAGCTAATGGTGTTCCTCGAACATTTGATTGAGGGAAGAACTAGGAGGATTTCCTGATACTGGACACCTGAGAGTACTCCATGGATAAATGGTCAAGGCACCGGCCTAAGAGAACAACGTAGGCATCGAACTGTTCTTCCTTTCGCCATATTCGCCGGAAACCGATCCGGAAGAATACCTGAACCGTGACCTAAAACCAGGGCTCTCAGACAGACCGTGGCCCAAGGACTGTAATACCTTGTAGGCCTAATGTCAGGGCGCGCATGGAAATGTTACAGTCCGACCACCAACGGGTAAAAAAATACTTCAGGCATCCCGATATAGTATATGCCGCAAAAAACCACAAACTATAAGCGGCGGATTGATATATTAACAGGTGGAGGATTTTAGGAAAGATTACAACGAGTATCGCCCGCACAAGTCATTAGACAGAAAAAGCCCGAACCAGATGTTCAATGAAAAACAATTATATTTAACAGGTCTCAAAAATTAGTTTGAGCTATGTACTTTAGTGCATTTCGCTTTAGCTTCTAAAAAAGCCTACTTTTGGTTTATTGCAGAAGTAAGGATTAATGGACATAGCGTTTCACGTTTGAGTGTCTAGGTTTTTTTGAGTACTAAGTATAGGTATTCCGTTCTCAAGAGTGGGGATATCCAGATACGCTGTCGTACCCTATTGATACAGATATGCGAGGTCGAGGAGGTATCAATTCTGAAGGGAGTAGTCTCCAAGGACCACTTGCACATTCACCTAGATTATCGTCCCCCTTTGAGCGTAAGCGATCTAGCGAAAAAGTTGAAGGACCTTAGTTCCCGGAAACTGCAACGGGAGTTTTCCTAGCTGAAAAAGCGGTTTTAGGGGCCTCATTTCTGGACTATTAGATTTGGTTCCCGGAGCACAGGTAATGTAACAGACGAAATGGTGACCGCCTATTTGGAGAATCACAGAAAGCCCGGCGATAGAACAAACTCGAAGTTCATCATAGTTAAATGACCTTTGAGGCGACTTTAAGTCGTTAGCCCGAAATTATGGACTTCAAGTCCATAGAGGTTCATTTAGGACTGTACGAAAATGGGTAAGTCTTCAAAAACAGCTTGGCTGAGTTAATATTAGTTGCATTTGAATCTTTTTGGATATAGCTAAAATTCGCAGTAATTGTATAGTATATAGGTGTCCGATTCGGTGCGCTGTTTTGTTTTAAGGAGTATAAGTATTTGAAAATCATAAGTTTACAATAAGAGTTCGAGCCCATGTGGGACCACAGAAAACCCTTCTTTGTCATTGGCATAGAAGGGTTTGTATTTTCGAAGGGTTATAATATTACTGGTTTTTTAGGTTCACTTGTTGAAAACATGGTTCTTACCGTATGTAGTGCATTTTCTTTTTAAAACGTATAGCGCTTTTTGAATCGAACTTCTTTGGGTGCAGTATCGAACTAAAGGATTAAGCGTGAACTTATTGATTTGTATTTATTCAGATACCCATACTTAACAAGCCGAGTATTGCGAATGCAGAAACTCCAATCCTTCCATGCTCCGAAAAGACTACCCTTACAATAAAAGTGCTAGGCCGATTGTCTGCTAAGGTAAGTCTCCGAGAAGATGGTCTGTAGTGCCAATTGATTTCAGTGCACACCTGTTTCGGGTTTAGCTAGTTTCGGGTTGACAATCTCCCCCCTGACGGCAGTTGTAGGGAAAAACGCCTGATTGCTTTTGGAATAAATGGCACATTTTCCATTTCTATCATATCTTTGTTAAGCATGTCATATGTAAAAAATTGATATCCAGATATTTATGATTCAAAATACAAATATCGCAACCCTTTCTTTTGATTAAAAAAGTTTAAATCAGTTTATCTATAAATGAAGAAACTTACTTATTTGAATCAAATAGATTCATTACGCGCGATAGCAGTACTTCTTGTGGTTTTTTTTCATTTAGATATTAGCTTTTTTAAGGGAGGTTTCCTTGGGGTCGATGTTTTTTTTGTAATCAGTGGTTTTTTGATAACTAGAATCATCAATCATGAATTCTCTCAAACTGGCACTGTCAGTTTTAAAAGATTTTATTTAAGAAGGATAAGACGGTTGATGCCAACCTTATTCTTGACTATTTTTCTAGCATTTATTTTAACCTTTCTTATTTTTTCGCCATCAGATTTTATAAATGCCACAAAGTCAATGACAATGAGTTCGGTTGCACTGTCGAATTTTCATTTTTTGGGCGAGTCCGATTATTTTGATACCGCCTCAAATTTCAAACCTTTGTTACACACATGGTCTTTGGGTATAGAAGAGCAGTTTTACATTCTTTATCCAATTACATTATTTATTTTAATTAAATGTTTTAAAAAACGGAAAAATGTTGTTTTTTTTAGCTTGGGCATACTTTTTTCAATAAGTCTTTTCCTTACACTCTATACCTCTGAGTACGGTATCTCCGATTCTTTTTCAAACTTGTTTAAGCCTAAAGATGAGATAACATCAAGTGTAGCCTCATTACAATTTTATTTACTTCCTTTTAGGATGTTCGAATTTTTGGTCGGAGCTATTGTTGCCTTGATCAATAAGCCAAAAATCAAATCGGAAATCTTAAAACTATTCTTGAATTTAGTTGGTCTAACAACCATTATCTCCTCTGCTATTATCCTTAGTAAGGATAGTCTCTACTTAAGTACACTCAATCTTATACCATGTTTGGGAGCAGCCTTATTACTCTTTTTTCCACCTTCAAAATATTTGGCGTTCGTGTTTGAAAATAAAGCGCTTAGGTATATTGGTAAAATTAGCTATACCCTTTATTTGGTACATTGGCTTTTGATCGTAGTTTACCGTTATCTTTTTAACGGTGAGTTCACTTCGATTGAGACTATAGGTCTCTTCACTTTTATGTTACTGTTATCTTCCCTGATTTACCATTATTATGAAACCCCTTTGAGATACAGGGATTATGGTTTATCCATTAAATCAGATAAAAACCTGGTGTTTATTTTAGTAGCCTGTATTTTGATAGTTTTTGTAATCAATTTAAAAGTAAACTCCGACGATGGCTGGTTGTGGCGATTAAGTCCTAAAAATAGAGAACTTGTAGAAAATATAGGAGTTCCAAAAGATTTTCATTTAAATAACTGGGGCGGGGCCGGTTATAAGCCTGGATGGATTGGAGAGAAGCCAGGCCATGGCGGCGTACCGGACATTATACTAATGGGTGACAGTCATGCTGGTCATTATCTCTATGGACTGGATTCTATTATGGTAAAGAAAAATAAAAAGAAGATTTACATATCAAATTGGTTTACTTCCTTAAAGCTTCCAGATTTTGTTCGAAGCGATAAAGAAGGGATGCCTGCTATTAGTAAAAATAAATTCAAGCAGGATTTAAAAATCGTTAACAAATATCCTGAGAGTATGGTAGTTTTAAGTCACTCATGGACCTCACAGATTAACAGATCTGAAGTGTTGGACTCTGAAACAAATGAATATCTTAAACTTCGTCAAGACACTACTGGGTTTGTTGTAATAGCTCAGAAAATAGAAAAATTTCGCTCTCTTATTGGAAAGGAGAGAAAACTGTTAATCATTGGGGCATCTCCCAAAACAAAAAGTAACGAGCTTAATTATATAGAAAAGTTACTTCGCCCTAAATATTTTTCCGATTTAACGCCGACATCCACTACATTTAAACAAAATCAAATAGCATTTAATACTTTTTTCGAAAGTTACTTTAAAAACATACCCGACATTCATTTTATCAATCCGTCTCCTGCTTTTTGTAGTGATGGAAAGTGTTATAAGCAGTTTAATGAGCAAATTTACTTTAGTGATGGCAGCCATCTCTCCAGAGATGGGTCATTAAAGGCGGTCACATTTTTTGAAGATCGACTTTTAAATATATTGGATAGTAAAGAATAATGAACTCGCTCATACTTCTATAATCATAAGTTTATACATAGCACAAGAAAAGAGGAGTCGTTCAACGATGATTTTCTGAAGCAGTTCAGGACCGGCGACGAGCCCAACGGCCTCCGAACGCATTAGGAATCGACCCTAGCGACTGCAAGCCAAATTTCCTTGGTAAAGCATGCGATATCATCAAAATCATAATATCTGATAATTTTACAGGATTCAATTGCGATATCCAAGTAAGCTTCCGTTCGTTCAAAGTCAACATAGACGTAGTCCGACGGTACCTTAATGTCGCTCAGGAGTTTTTCACCGAATTCATGGTTGCGCAGTACGTTTACCGCTCTTGATGTGGTTGCAACCAGGTGCATTGGCTTAAAATTTGCCGGGAACGCTCCCGATTCGAATATTTGATGTTCGGAAACGGGCGTTTGTACAAAACTATAGTGCCTTTTCCACGAAAAAGGACGGAATATGACCTTTGTTTCCGCAAAACCCACACTAAATTTGGTAATGAAAAGGGTTCCTTTCTTTTGGCTAAAATTTTTTTGATTCTGAAACCGTCTGGTTTGTTTCGCTTTTACCGATACATACCTATCGTGCTTTGAAACACTTTCGTATGCCGAGTTGAAATTCGAAATCCCCACCTGTGCATAGGAATTACCGGTTTTTGTTTGCAACTGGCGGTTAATTTCGCAAAGCATCTCCAATAGCGTTTCCGGTCCGGTTCCCTTTAGTGTCGATTTTTTACATCTTAAATGGAAGTAATCGTTCATTTGAAGGAAATCCAATGCACTGTAGGCAAGCGCAACCGCGGAAACCACCTTCCCCTTTAATTTTTGATTATCGATGTTGTCGACAATAAACGTTACGGATAAATGCTGTGATGTGTTAATGGCTTATCTTTTAGTATAACCGATTCTTTCCCTAGGTAGCGCTATTAGCGTTCTTTTGTCAAAAACGGGTTATGATTACTTAAAACACCAAGATGCGTTAAAACAGCCTAGGGATATTAAAAAAAACCAACCCTGTTTCATAAAAAATGCTAAAAATCAACATGCTTGTTTTGTCCAATACCCTAAAGATTTTAAAACTTAAAACCCTCTGGTAGGATACGGTAAAATCGGGAATTGGTCTAAAGTGGTATGAAGCAAAATCTACAGGTAGGACCACGTTTTACTAAAAAATTTTTCCGCTAAGTTGTAGTTTGGGGTATTGTGCCTGACAAGAGGTCAAATACCATCGCCAGTCCGCATTTGTCTTTTCTAAAGGGATGTTGAAACGAACGGATTACATGTTTTGGATGCACTCAGGTTCGGGAATTACGGGACTGCCATTGCCGTATTCATTTTGGTTTGAAATAGTAATATCTAGGGTTTTGAGGGGTATTCCGGGCCGGTCAAATTTCTATTGATTTGTAAATCCAACGGTCAGGAGAAGTCCAACAGTGCATATTTGCTAATAATCAGGTGAAAAAATAATTAACTTTTTAATAACTATGAAGATATTTTACGACTACCGCAAAATTGTGATGGTTTCACTCATCACACTTTTCACGGCACTAATCGGACATTCTCAAGACGACACTTGGATAAGTCTCGCACCGGGAGCAGGAGGTCAATTACAGGACCTTTATTTTGATCCGGTGGAACGAAACCGAATTTATCTTTCCAGTGACCAAGAAGGGAGTTATCGCTCCGACGATTTGGGCAACAGCTGGATATTCATCGGAAAAGATTTAAGTCATGGAATGTCCTTTAAAATTAGACGGGACAATAGTAACAACGGACGTCTGTATCAAGGCGGACTATGGGGAGCGCATTATTCCGACAACCGAGGAACCAATTGGACCAGAATAGAGGAAACCAAGGGTGATGCGATCGCCTCCATAGCCTTCAGTGCCGATAACAGCGTAAAAGTTTTAGGCCCGGGATGGCACGCAAAAGACGCTCAAAAAGTACAAAGTACTATTATCGATCCTATTCAGCCATTGATAGGGGAACGTTATGTATACATATCCAAAAACGGGGGACCGTTTTTAAAAAGGCAATATGAGCCAATGGATGGTTATGATCATGTTTACAATGTGGCAATACACCCGGCTAACGGAACCATTTACGTCGGTGCCGCATCAGGCCTTTATATCTCCACAAATGACGGATCCAATTGGAGCAGGGTGGACAACCCCGATGGTGCCTACAGGGGTAAAGAAGGCGGGGTAAAAACGCTGACATTTTTTAGCGGTGAAGAACCGAACACGGGCAAATATAAGTTTAGTGGAGGAATAAGTGGAATGGGCATTTCGCCCGATGGGGAAAGAATATACGCCGTTTACCAAACCAAAGGTGATGTTCCCGGAAGTCGTGCGCAATGGAAATTGTTTACCACCGAAACGAGCAAATTATCGAATGCCGACCCACAATGGGAAGTGTTGGAAGGCCTTACCGATGCGTTGGGCAAATTGGATGTTCAATGGTATAACCCCCTCGTAGATTCAAAATCTACCGCAAATCGGCAGCGGCTGATCATTGGTACCAACATAAAGGATAATCCAAACCGTGTGGGATTGTTTGAAGGGAATTTGACGTTTGGTGCAAATGGAAGGGTTACATCGCAAGATTGGAAGAATACTCTTCAGGCCAAACTCAAAACCTCTTCCGGAGCCGATGCATTTGACGAAGGTTGGGAGGCGGCGAAGTTTTTGAGCAGGGCCTATGACTTTACCCCAAATACTTGGGGTCCTTCGACCAGCAGGATTATCGCTGGCGGTGGAAACAATTTTTTCCTGAGCAATAACGACAATAACGCCAATTGGCCTTTTGTAGCGGAAAGTTGGCTCCCCATTTATACTGAAAAGGTAGTTGGCCCCAATAATTTTGTAACCTATCGGAATAGGAGCTTTACCAATACGGTAACCTATGATATAGCGACTTTTCAAGACTATGTAATTCAGGGCAATGCCGACCAAGGGATATTTGAAAGTTTTGATGCTGGAGATAGTTGGACGAAGAAAACCAGTCCGAACGAGGCGAAGAACGTACAATCCGTGGGCATAACAAAGACCTCACCTCCCATAGTGTTGGCGGAAATGAGAAACGATTTTGGTATCCCGTCGAATACAAAACTATTCTTGTTCGCCCGAAAACTGGGCGAACCGATCGAACCTATTTCTGGTACCGATTGGCGTTTTATCGGTGGTGGGGTCAACGGAACGCAGTTGACCAATAGCCTTCCCAACAGACAAGTACAGGTTATGACGATAGACGATAAAAATGTCAGTCGCGTATATCTCGGCTTTCGGTCCGTGGCGGGCATAGGAGGTATCTATGCCACGGAGGATATCGAAGGGGTGTATGACGGTGAATCGCAGTGGAAGAAGATATCGAACGCAAAAATGGGTCTGGAGCCCAGTTTTAAGGATATCTTTATCGATCCCAACGACTCCGATGTACTCTGGGCAAGCGGCCAAAACTTATGGAGAGGTAGGAGAACGGCAATTGACAAGTGGGTATGGGAGGAGTTTGAAACCGGGTTCGGTACTGGCGGAGATTTTGAATCCGGAATAAAAGATCTATTTGTTTGGGACAACCAGGGCGCAACGGTAGTGGCCATCGCCGCATCTTTTAATGGGGCGCCGCAAGAGGTTTACATACTCAAGAACCCCGGCGCATCCAATTGGAACCGTACCGGAAATCTGTCAAAGGCCAAACTGGACATATCAAAAACCTTAGCGCTACGAGGGGAAGTTTGGGTAGAGCAGGGGGAGACCATCAATTTCAACTCATTGGCCGGATACAAGAACAACATATATATAGGAACCGAAAACGGGAAACACAAAAAAGGACTGGGACTGTTTACTACGAAGTTCTCGCTTAACAACGAGGGAAATGTGAACCTGACCAACGGTGGATGGAAGGACTGGACCACCGATTCACAAGGAACGGAGTTCTATTATGCAAGAAGTGCAAATGCCGATGCCAAAATTATCACCGAAAGTAATGGGGATGTAAATTACTACTTGCCCACCTTTGGTATCGGGATATGGAAACGAAAGATCGATTCCAATGTGCCACAAACGGATGCCCCGATCAGTTCTAGCGCAGTGCTATTGGAGAATTCCCAAAATGCTACGAAGGAAGTGAATATTAGGGCAACGGGGTCCTGGTCCATAGCGAACATTCCGGCTTGGCTCGAAATCAATGGCAGTTCGGGTAGCAATTTTAACGGAAATGGACAAACAACACTGCGGTTCAAAAGTAAAAGTGCCAACCCTGATAATTTGACAAGAAGCAGAGATCTGCGGCTAAATGCCGGTGGCAAAGCCGCCACTGTTACCGTGCAACAACTGGGCACTCCCATAAACATCGATCTTTTGAACGGAAATGCAAACATCGACGGTAATTTGGAAAATAGGTGGAACGCGATACCGTTCAATGCGGTTTCAGAAGTAGCCAAAGGAAACCCTGGCACCTTGGAGGGCCGCTTTAAAATCGGGTATACTTCGGAAAAACTTTTTATTGCCGTTGCCGTCGATGACGATACCCCACAATCGAACTTTTCGGAAGGCGAGCCCTACAACGGGGATGCCGTTACTATAGCCTTGGATGTCAATAATGATAAAAGGTCGGGGTCTTATGGGGTCGACGATTATGTATTTAAGGTAACCAGGGCGGGCGACATCATTGCGGTAAACGGTAATACTACCAATCTGATCGATGACCTTGCCGTTAATTTCAACGCTAACGGATACGTTTCCGAGATTGCCCTGGCTTGGGAAAATTTAGGGGTACTTCCCGGAGGTGCTTTGCCGATCGGGTTGGAAGTAGCCATTGAAGATAGCAAACAAGGTAACGCGGTAAACACGATCATACAGTTCGCAACCGATAACGATTTGAACGCGAGTTCTCCGTCGGAATGGGGAACCGCAATAACCAATGGCACCGATGTTCCATGGTTGGAAACTTTTGACGACCTTTTTAGGGATACCGCGGAAGATACGGGTAGGACCGCGTGGACAATAGAAGCAAACGGCCTCAATATTAATGACAAAAGTTTTCTTAAAGTCGAACTCCCCGATAATAGGGATCGAGAGAAAAAAGCCTTGATTGCCCGTAATTTAGGGGGGACGGCAACATTTAAGTCCGGTACGATCGATATATCCAACGTTTCGGAGCGTTTACGCATTACGCTTAGCGCAAGGGAAAGGACCAAGACAAAAGTCAACAACGGTTTTATAAAAGCGTATTATCGTTTGAACGGCGGCGCAAGGGTCTTGTTCGGGCAGCTCATTGGAGATTCCCCGGTCGACGATACGCCACAAATTTTAGAAAGCAATGCCATCGCTAGTGGAAACAATACACTTGAAATCGAAATTGACGTAAATAGTTCTTCCGCCACAACAAACCACATTATCGATAACATTCTCGTGGAACCTGTTTCCGCACCGAGGTGCAAGAAGTTATCGGACTTGGCGGTGGTCAAAATCGAAAACGGGGTAGCTACCGTATCGTGGACCGATGCGTTAAGTAATGGAACGGAATACGTAGCCCAGTATAGAGGGCTAAACTCAAATGGGCCGTGGCTTTCCTTGCTGCCGATCTCTACGGACATAACCAGTGCCAAAACCCCGTTCCTAGCTCGTGGCAACAGTTATGAATGGAGGGTAAGGAAGCGTTGCGGTAACACCGATACCGAGTTCGCTTTGGGTGCAAACTTTACGATTCCTGGCGGAGACACCGGTGCCGAAACCATACTATTCCGAGAAGAATTCGAAAAATCGGGCTGTAGCACTTCATCAAATGCCCAGCGTAGGATCAGTACCTATCCATGTTATACCAATAACGCCCCGATAGCATTCTCGGGCAACGGGTCTTTACGCACTAGCGGTGCCAATGCCGATTATGAGGGGGCATCGAACCAGTTTTCCGTTCTATTGAATGCGAACACCAACAATAATCCGAAGGATAAAAGCATTACGATCGGCGGAATAAGCGTAGCGGTTGCCCAAGAGTTAAAGTTGCGGTTCGGTCTAAAGCAAGATGCGTTGACATCCAATAGTGAGGGGCTGATCGTGGAGTACAGGGCCGGTGCCTCCGGAGGAAATTGGAGCAATGTGCCCATTAGCCTACCGTCCAATGCTGACTGGACCCTGGTCGAAACCACCATTTCCGGTGTTTCCGCAACTTCGGACCTGGAGTTGCGATTTACGGCAAAGGTCGGCTCAAAGTATAGGTTGGACGACGTGGAACTATCCTCCGGTGGAGATGCCGTCGAATGCTCTAGTATTTCGAACATTGCTTCCTCCGGCGGTTCCGACACTTCGGAAACCTTGACTTGGAACGCTACCGGTTCACCATCTTCATTTGAGGTAAGGATCAAATTGATAAATACAGAAGGTTGGTTGGTAACTGCGGTGGACGGTCCTACGGAAACATTTGACAACTTGACGAACGGTCGTACATATATTGTTCAGATAAGAGCGATCTGTAGTTCCGAATCAAAGTCGTTTTGGTCTCCGGCAGCGGAAATGGAGTATACCTTTGTGGCGGGAGCCAATAACAATAATACAGATCCGTCGGAATCAACTATTTTTTTCGCTGAAACTTTTGATGCGGCCAACGCCCCATGTACGGTTATCGGAGGCAATCTGGAAACCTATGGCTGCTACAGTGAAGCGGCCAATGCCACTTTTACGGGTAGCGGGGCCATTAATGATTCCGCGAACAATGCTGCGGAGAACGATTACCCCGATCCTTCGAACGGGAACAATCTTTTCTTGGCGCGTTCGGGCAAAACGCTGGAAATCAAAAATATCGATGCCAGCAATTTTGATGCCATTACGTTATCGTTTGGATTGCGTAAAAATAACGTTGGTGCCGACGGAGCTACGTTGATAGTCGAAATAACCGAAAACGGAGGAAACAGTTGGTCGGCCGTTCCCTTAAGCCTTCCGACCAACGGGAGTAGCAACGATTGGATTCAGGTCACTTTGGAAACAGGGGTCGATAGGTCAGCAGATTTCGGAGTACGATTTCGGAATACCTCTACCGTTGCCCCTATTGGTAGATTTAGGCTAGATGATGTACGGCTGAGTGGAGTACCCGTCTCCGGGTCGCAACTAAAAGCCAATAGTGGAACCACTGTTGCCAACGAATTACTGGTATATCCCAATCCTACCTCCGATGTTCTGAACATTGCGGTATTCGACGCTTTCGGAAAACCGGATTCAGGAATCGACCAAATCATGATTTACGATATGATGGGCAGATTGGTCTTGAGCCATACGCCAAAGAATGCATCATCCGGCAACTTAAGTTTGCCCGTAGGAACGTTGAGCAAAGGATATTATGTTTTAAAAATACTATCCAAGACGACTACTTCGGATGAAAGATTGTTTCAGGTGAAATGAAAAATTAAAAGACGTGCGTCGTGTCCGGTTTGAAGGATGATGATTTTGATCGTATGATGGAGCGGGTGTTCCATCCGGGGCTTTTAAATGTAAGTCAAGGTAAATTTTTTAGGATTACTTTGTAGCGGGGGCTTGCCCCCGCTATTTTTTTGGGTAGTCGCCAAAGGAAGCCATGGTCCCATTAAATGGCGCGAGATCATAGCAAATCAGGCACCTATGGGCAAGGGCAACACAGTTGCGCCCAAAGGATTACGATAAAGGGCCACTGTTCGGAGATATACAGCTGGCCCGTAGGAAACGGTCAGAGCTGGAGGGGTATGGTTTATATAGGATTCCCAAAAACGTTTGAAACGTTTGGGGTAAAGCGGATGTTCCGTGAATTGTAATCGAGGCATCTCAACAGAGTTCTTGCGTCTTAATTCTGGAGAGGTTCCTAAAATTTTCTGCGCTCATATTCGCATGTTTTTGGAAGGTTACACAGAAACTGGAATGACTTTGGAAACCGATATCGTAAGCTATCGACGAAATTGGAAGATCGGTTTCCTGAAGTAGCGATTTGGCCTTTGAAATTTTTAGTTCCAAAACGTATTGATATGGCGTAGTCCCTACATATTTTTTAAAGTTTCTAATGAAATGGTATCGCTTCCATTCCGTCATTGCCGCCAAAGTCTCTACGTTCAATCGTTTATCGAGATTTTTATTTATGAAGTTGGTAACTTTTCTTAGTTTAAAAGGCACTTGGCTATTGGGTACTATTTTGTTGCGGACCGGGTCAAGTTTTCTATGTTTATGGTTGTAAAGGGCAATTTCGATAGCTGAGGTAATATCCCTTGGGGAAAAGGGCTTTATAATAAATCCCATAGGACGCGTTTTCTTTACCTCGTCAAAGGTTAAGGTATCCGTCAGACTGGTTACATATATAAAGGGTATGCTATCCGACTCCAACAAAAAGCTGCCGATACCGATGCCGTTTCCTTTTCCTTTTAGGTTGATATCAATAAGAACAAGGTCGGGGCTTTGCTCTTTTATGTTGATCAAGGCTTGTTTTTGGTTGTTACACGGTGGCAATGCGGTCCAACCATGTTTGTTTATTATTCTCCTTAAATCCGCGGCGATTATTGCTTCGTCCTCTACGATCAAGATCTTTTTTTCCATAGCAGTCATACGTGATTTTTTTAAAATTTTAATGCGTTTTTTGGAAGGTTCCCCATCGAAACCCGTTGTTGGGCAGCCTCACATTAGGTAGCAATGAAATTCGAAAGTAGGCGCCGTTAGGCATCGCGAACGGTTTTAATAGGAACAGAAATGTATTTGATCCGGATAGGGGTTCGGTTGCGATTGGAAGTGCCCAAAGGATCGCGATAAAGTTTTAAATTCGAGGTATTTCATAGCCCTTTAAAAGTCATTAATTTTTGATCAATACCTCGGTTGATATGAGGGTAATAACTTGGGATTTTAAAAAGCCATAGAAATTATAAGGCACGCCATATCCTGCATGGAGAGTTGACAATTGTTTCCCCACCGCCAATACAATTCTTTTCACTTGGTGGGAAGTAAGCCCCTGTTATATTTTGAAAAGCGTTTTTTAAGTTAGTGGACAAGAAAAGAAATACGGGTTTAATGCGCGAAGTTGGCATAGTGTTCCAATACCAAGGGCCGGGAAATGGAGAGATAAAACTTTGGACTTATGAATCGATAGTAAACCCATAATAAAATGTTACATCTTGTAGGTAGAGGCATGTGTTGGTGTGCCTTTAAATACGTTGCTGGCAAAAATGGCGGATACTTTGGTTCGGGGTGGCATATGTACTACCAAATATCGGTCGGGGGAGAGTTTTAGCACATTAAAAATAAAGTTAAAAAGGGCTGAAACCTTGTACGGGAATCGGCAGCAGAAGTTTTGGGAAATATGGCATATTTTTTTCCGACCAGAACACTGGTAGATAAAATTAATATGCAACTTGAACAGGGTTTTATATTCTTGAGAATAGGTAAGGGAATTCAATGGTGAACAAATGTGATATGGAAAGTTCCCTTGAAAAGCTATGTTGGCGAACAAAGCCCATATATATTGAAAATCAGGGATATTTGCCAAATTTCATTATCTTAAAGTAGTCCGAAATAAAATAATACCGAAGCATGGCCACTGTTTTCTTCATCTGGGGATTTGTTCAAAGTTTGGTGGTCGGGATACTCATACCGGTAATCAAAAACTCGCGATATAATCGGCTATTGTCCCTTATCTTTTTGATCACTTCTCTGAATATCGCGTTGCAATTTCTGCTTCGCTATAGGTACTGGAGAAATGACTATCCGAGAGTTTTGGTGATTCCCGATTTTTTAGACTTTTTGCTCCCGGCCCTACTTTTTTTATACATACGATCGATAATCGATCGAAAACTGGTGAACGGCGATACTAAATTTCTATATGTTCCTTTTTTCTTTGGAATTCTACTTTTCGTCAGCACGTTGGTCATTCCGGATTTCTCCGTGAGAAAGTATATAGGTTCTTATTATCACGAGAGTATTCTATTGGCTATTTTTTTATGGAAACTCTTTCTGACCATAAAAGGTCGGCACCTTGTTTACCAGCAAGAGAGATCGGGCAGACAAAAAGCGGCCGGTTGGTGGCCGAAAGCACTGGTTTTGTTCTTGGGTTTTTTGACCCTTGTCGCGTTTATCAATTTAGGCCACGTTTTTATAGTGCTCGATAATTTTAAAAGAGATGAATGGGTAAAACTGGTACAGCGTTTGGTGGAGCTGAATTTCATTGGTTTTACATGTTCCATTATTCTGATTACCATTTTCTTTCTTTTAAAGTTCCCAAAAATACTTTCTAATTTCCCTCACGAGAAAGGGAAAAAAAAGTTGAATCTGTTCGACGCTGATAAACATCTTAAAAAGTTGGAAGAACTTGTAGATAAAGAGAAAATCTTTTTAGACCCCAGACTTAGCGAACAGAAGCTCGCCGATAAAATGGAGGTCCCGTATTATGTATTATCGGTTCTTCTTAACGACCATGTAGAAAAATCCTTCAGTAATTACATTAACGGAAAAAGGGTAGAAGAGGCCAAGAGGTTATTGGAAAGTGAAAAATATGAAAAGTATACCATCCTTACCATAGCAAAAGACAGCGGATTTCGTACCGAGTCCGTATTCTACGTCAATTTTAAAAAGCATGCAGGGATGACACCCAAACAATACAAGAAAAAATTAGCGCTTGTAAGAGATTCGGGCTATTGCAGGTAAAACGAACACCGAGCATTTGCATCTTATAGCTTCACCATATTTTGCTTGGGTGAAGACAGCTTATTTCTAAAATGTACAGGGTATAGTAGATTAGGCGCTTAAGCGTGCATCTGCAATGCAATACAATTTGATTCATACACACGTACACCTAATCGAGAACAACCTTCATTATAGAACGGCGATGGAGTACATTTAGCGTTTTTTTTAGAGTGTTACCCCGGTAATGGGAAGTACGGACCATCCTTACGCTAAAATTACTTTTAAACCCCGTTTCAAAAAAAGGAGCGTTTTTTCCAAAAACAACAAACCTTACCGTTGGCCGGTAACATCAGTTAACGGCACTAAATTTTAAGTGAGGTGCTTTTATAACAATTTGGAGAAATCATTTCTTTATAGTTTTAACGTAAGAAATTTCTTTATAGCTAGCGCGTTAACGACCAGGTGAATCGTGAATGGACGTATAACCATTCGATTGACCTGAACTTCTAATGAATCAATAACTTAATTTAAAACATTTTTAATATGAAAACTATAAACCGACTGTTTTATATGGTCATTACTATAATTGTAGTATCCTCATGTTCAAAAGAGACCGCGATAGGGAATGGTGAATCCGTTATCGATGATTCTTTTGGAACCCTCGGGCTGGAAACTTCGGAAAATGAATCGTTACGATCGGATGTGAACGCCAAATTTACCGCAAACAAGGAAAAGGTTTTAGCGGTCATGAACGGAAAGCTCGCCCCGACCGATTTCGAAATTTTGGGAAAGATTCCTTCCACCGAAGTGAGGGAGAAGATCAAGCTTATGGCAGCGGACAGCAAGAATGCCGTTGCTATTGGAGATTATGCGTCCGAAGGCACGGTTGAGGTGAAAGCGTTGAAGGATTTTGATGCTATGGTTCAAGAAAAACACAAAACTCAGATTTTGCATGAGGAAAGCCGCCTTAGCAATATAGAAGTTGGGGATCTTGTGGTAAAGGTAAATTGGACATATGATGGAAACCACTTTGAATCATTGGCCATTGGCAACTTTAAAGAAGATCGGGTTTGGGAAAGTATTTTAGCGGGCCTCTATACGGTTTCTATCCAGGAAGATTGTCAAGAATGCGGCAATGACGAGGTAGCCAGACATCCGATTACGGGGGAATTGCTCGATATGAGCAATGCGAAATGGAAGTACGTAGACGGTGCAAATTCCGTTGATCGCTTGGCAACCGGCCGAACGTACTGTCATAGGATCATTTATTGGGATGTTCCCAACTTTTGGGGCGGTGGGTCAACAAGGCTTGGTTGGGCATACGCCCAGTTAACGGTCGATCACGATCAACGTACCGCAAACGTGGTAGCGGCTTATGCGTCTTCTGAATCCTATATGAGATATGGGGATAATGAGGCCTCCGCTGAAATAGTTGGCCTTTATTCCACACGGGTAGATATGCGATACGGACTTGGGTTATCCGCAACAGCAGGTACTTTAACGGTAGGTCCTACGGGGTTCGTGGTAAACACACCCGTGGGAGGCGCTAGGAGAATAGTCAATTCAGGACTTACTCGATATGCCACCAGATCCAATATCAGCTGTAGAAATTGGTAAGGCATGTTTGAGGACTTAGTTTATCGCCTTCCTAAGAGATTGCAATAAGCGCTCAAAGATTTTATCAAGGGGCCGGAAGATATCTTCCGGCCTTTTTGTTTTTCCATTTTTGATTGGTTAAGGGGTATCGATGCAAACCGTGTTCATACCATGGCCATGTCCATACCTAAAAACGATAGGGAACGGTCCCTATTCCCATATTTATTATAAAAGATGCCTTATGAAGGAGTATCGGCGACCATCAAGTTGAACGGCAGGGATTTTAAAACGACGGCCGGAACGAAGGGGGATGGAGAAAGGTTGGACTCCGTTTTTTCACTTCCGTCATCGGCCATGGCGATACGTATAAAACTTCTTGGAATATGATACATGCTGCGGTTGGTCGATACCCCAAGGGTCCCATGCGGAGTTTACTCGGGCCGAACGGGAACCATTGCGTCCCCCTTTTTATGGCACACATAGTAGATCGATTTTCTACCTAGGTCAAGGCCGAACGGCAGGCGACACGGAATACCTTAGCGTACAGCAGCGATATGGTATCCAAGGCCTATGTTATGATAGGATTGAAACCAGAACCATAGGGTTGCTCGCTAAAGATCGACCATTGAAATTGGTATTCCATAATCATCAGGATCTGTAAGGCTACCCGTGCTAATTAGTACAATACCTACACCTGCCGAACCATTGGGGGCAACAAATTTTGAAGAGTGATTTTCCGATTGTGTTGAAACCGGTTTTTCGAACAGGTATTGATTACCGATGGTAACGGAAATATGGAATTAAAGAAGGTCCTATGAAACGTTAGTTTCACAGGACCTTTTAGAATAGTTTTAATGTTGAAGAACTGAATAACGGGTTATTGAATTTTGATTCTCACCACCTGTTCAAAGGCTTGGGCATCATTGTACCAATAAGCATTATTGGTGCCGGGGGGCCGTACATAGGTGCCCAAAGAACGGCTTCGTAGCTGATATTCATCACCTTGAAGGTGTTCAAGAAAGAAAAATACTCTTGGATCCTGAATGCCATGACCACCATACATCAACCTTTCCGAATTCCCCGCTATTGCTCCAAAATAGCGCCCGTCACCTTTCGGGCTCCAATCAAATGTCACAAGGCCCTTGCTGTAGTCCTGAATCTTCATTCGCATTCTTTCTGCATTCCCCTCCGATGTTCCCTGTGTTGCGCCGGGACTTCCATTACCTCGAACGGCCCAGGAATTATCTGCATAACCGCCTATTTTTACGGTGTATGATGAATTTGGTGCCAGACTATATCTTGATATCAAATCTTGCACGGTGGGCACGGTGCGCGGTGTACTACCGCAACCTTCGGCGTTCGAAAGGATGGTTTCCAAATATTCGAAGGCATCATCATACCGATCGGCATAAAGACTTTGCCATATATCGTTACTTCTGTGTTCGTCCAGTTGGTTCTTTAGTTGTGCCCATTCCTCCACTCTGGCAAAGCATGTTCGTTGCCGGTTGAATTCCTTGCGCAATTCGGCCGTATTTCTCCCTTCCGGATACTCGTAGGGAACATATTCGGAATATATGGGTATCCTATTCTTCCTTTTCTGTAAAAAGCGACTGATCTTGACGCTTTCCCGGTTTGCTTGTGAAACCGTTTTAACAGGGGACAACCCTATTCCCAAATCGGTAGAGATATTATAGGTTACCTCCTCTAGGCTTACTTTTTCGTTGCTGTTTCTAAAGTTACCTGCAAGATCTAAATTGAAAAGGCGCCCGGTTTCTTGCGCCAACGAGCGCTGGTATCTTGAGCGGTTGGTACTGTTTATAGAATTGCTCCGATACGAATAGATATAGTAGGCGTCACCGCCCATGATTACCGATTTTACATAGGAGATTCCATGTTTTCTAAAAAAGGAATTAAAGTTATCGCCTTTGTCCAATAATTTTTTTGCGCCTGGGCTGTAATCGATTTCACTTTTAGGTATCCACAGTTTCTCCAGGGCATATTTTACCCGGAATACGATATGCACCGTCTTTTCGTTGATCTTTATTTTTTTTTCGATATCGGAAAGTACCTTTTTAACCTTAAAAAGGCCAAAAAAATTAGATTCCCGCGTAGCGATCTGCCGTATAAACTTATCCAGACTTTGCTGGGTAGCGATTTCGGTATATTCAATATCCCCGGCAATCGTATAATCACTGAAGTTGGTGGTTCCCCTGGTGACCCATGGTTCGAAAGCGGTGGGTTGCTCGGGATACTTTTTTGACGGATTAAAACCTTGGCCAACATAGTAGGTAACGTTGCCTTCGGTAAATTTGACCGCCTTCAGTGCTTCTTCCGTTTCCGGTGTTTCTACCAGGTCCTTTGTGCAGGACAAGAGACCGAGGAGAACCACCGATACAAACATCAGTTTTTTCATAGTGTTTTATTTTAAGGTTCTAGTTTGTTGTTTCCGTTCTAAAATTTGCAAGTAGGCGATCATATTTATCCTTTTCCGTAGGGCTTGGTTCCCTAGAGTCTTTACAGGTCCTTGCCCTTCGTATGGCCGGTTCTATTTCATCCGAAAGAAAACGGGTCGCCTGATCTTTGAGCGTTGTCCTGTTCGTATTTTTTTTGATGTAGGTGAACGAGGATCGCAACGAACGCCATGTGGTAAGGTGATCAAAACATTGGTTTTTTGCATTATATGCATTGCGTAGCTCGGCAATCACCTGTTGTTTGGTTCGTGGGGCGATACTTCCGATACGTTTTACGATTTCATGATAGGGTTTTAATGACATTTCCAAGGTGGCGGCCCTTTCTATTGGGCTGTTCCTGATAAATGAATTTACGCGGTTGAATTCCTCGAAAAACAGTTCCTCGTTCCCAATGACCTTGTTTTGGGGCCGATACCCCCCGAGGTCCGTATAGAAATTTTTTGTCAAAAGCTGATTTTCAATAGCGTTTTGTTCTTCGGTACTGAGCTCTTTTGCATCATTGGAGAGGCGAAGATATTTTCGTAGGCGATTGCGTACCTGATTTTCCAAGGGGGTCCTGTTCGGGCTTTCGAAATTCTTTTTGGAGTAGGTATTGAAAAAGTAAAGGTTTCCTCCCACCGTTTGGCTCTCAATATACATTGGGCCGTACAATTGCAGGAATTTTTTGGCATTCCCCTGTTCCAAAAGTTTCAAGGCGTCTCTGGTAAAGGAAATAACACCGTCCACATAATAGACCCTATTTTTGATATTGCCTTTGCCCATTAGGGTAAAATTTTCCTCACTTAGGAAGATATCGGTGCGCGCGTCCTCGGGGCTTAAACCCAAAGAGGTTTCCTTGAAGCCTTTCCTTGCGATCAAGGGCCGGGTTACAAGGGCGCTGAATTCCCGCGTTTGGTTAATGATCGTTACGCTTGCATTGACACTCCCAAAACCTTGGAAATTTGTGGTGCTCGCGTCAATATCCCCTACATTGAACGCAGGGGCCGGAAAAACGTTTTCCGTTGTAGGGTCATATCCTATACCGGCGAACAATGGCCTGCCCTTATATTTTATGGAGGTACTATTTGCGGTTCTGCTCTTAAGGGATACGGCCGATAACGGTCCAGTTGTGGTGTTTTGTAAGCTTGCCCCATCTTCTATGAGTTCTTCCTGTTGACAGGAGTTCCCGCAAGCAAGGATGAAAAGTAATACTAGCATCTTTTTCATAAGTCCGTATTTTAGTGTTAAATGTACTGTCGTGCTACAGCTATGAACCAAATAAGACAAAGCAATGACCTGTTGCCATTGCTTTGCCTTGTATGATTTAACATAATACCATAGCGGTCTTATTCGGTGATATTGGCAAAGCTGCGGGGTGGTGACTTGATATTGCGACAGTTTTGTTGACTATCAAGGCGCTCTACGGTTTGTCTAGCCTTGTTTAAGGCATTAACGGCCTTTGGAGATGGTCCCCCTCTGGTACCTTTGGCAAGGGCGACAACCGTTTCCAATCGTGCTTGCATCGTCTGCCACTGGTTTTTTATCGTCCGACATCTGTCCATGCTCTTGAACGCTCTTTCGAAAATTCGGTTATTGAATTCCCGAAGTCTTTTTGCTCTTTTGGAGCGTGTTGCCAAGGGGCCGTCCATGGTACTGGTCGTATTGGCAAGGTCTCTGTGGGCCGCGAATTTTTGGGAAAAAGGGATCAATAGCAATGGATTGGCTTTTACGGCTTCACGGACACGGTCGATCACGGCCACCACACCTCTTGGGCCCTGCCCTAGAAAGTTGTCGACAAAATCTTTCCCCGAAGTATAGATCGGAATTCCGGGTCCGATATAATTGGTTTCAAAATTGATGTCGCTTATGGCGCTGGCAAATTCCCTATTGGACGTTTCTATTGTTGCGTTTTGGAACTCGGCACCAAAAAATTGGGCCAGACCGATCCCAAAATCGAACTCTTTCTCCTTTCGGGATCCCTTACCATCCGATTTAAATTGGTAGGTAAACGTAAAAATCATTTCAAATGCGGCGATTTCCTCGGTAACGTAGGCAGGGCCGTACCTTTTCAGATAGTCCTCCGGGCCGAATTCGCGTAAAAAGGTCAACGATTCTTCACTATCCTGGGCGTTATCCTTTATAAAGTACTTTGTTATGGGAACAATGAGCCGTGCCGCCATTACCTCTTTTCTGCCCGATCTCTTTAGCGTCTTTACCAAGGCATCTTTTACCCTAAAATCGAATCTGGTTTCCCTTACGGAGGCAAAATCCGCTTCCACCCTCGGGATCAAATCGCCGAGCTCAGGTGTTTCGGGATCGCCTCCTGCCGGCGGCGGTGGATTTTCACCCTCCCCTCCTACCTCTACAGGTAAATCTGGGGCTGCATTCGGACTAAAAATATTTCTATTAAAAAGGTCGCGAAACTTTTTTTCCGGGTCACCGGTCAAAATTTCAGTGATATCCTCAAGGGTACCCCTAAAGACATCCGGCGCTCCCTCTTCGGTTTCGGGGTTTGTAGGTGGCGTCTCTACCGGTGGAACCGCAGGACCTTCCGTAGGCGGTTCCACGCCTTGGGAGCCATCCCGTAAACTTAATTTGAACCCGCTTGTAGTCGATAACAGTTTGTCTATGGAATACTCCGAATCGATTTTGGTAATGATCAGCGATGCCTTACTGGCACCTGGTCCAAAATTAGCTGTTGTACCTTTTTGGCTTGGCTTTTTTAGGATACTCCTTTTTTCGGTGAACGTTAGGGGGTCGAAACCGTATCCCACATATTGGATGGAACCGCTCTCCCTTAAGTTAACGGCATTAAGATCATCGACCGCGGAGGGATTCTCATCATAATCTTCTTTCATACAGGCCGACAAAGCAATGACGGCCGCGAAAGCTAATAGTCTTCTTTTTTTCATTTTAATTCTTATTAGGATTTATAGTGTGTTTATATCGAAATGCTCAATTGTTTATAGGAGTATACGGTTACGGTACGAACTAAAATTTTTCTAGTTTAATATTGTTGTATGCATTGCGTTTGGGAGGTTTGGAATTGGAACTACACTTTTCCGCCGCGTCAAGGTTGCGTTGGATCGTCCGAAGGGCGGCGGTCGCCCGCGCCTTTAGACCGTTGTCCGAAGTTTTCTTGGCCACAACGGTGATTCGTGCTTTTAGCTTTCCCCATTGCTCCGCATTATAGGCGCAATTTTGAGATTCCCGAAACTTGAGGTAAAAGGCCCTATTATACCCCTTGTTTTTTTTTACGTTCGGATCAGGATCAAAATAGGGCCGTAATTTCTTGCTGACATAGCCGATAGCATTGGGGTTTGCTATGGAATATTCGATCATTCTATCTTTCTCTTCCTCTAACTTAAAGGGATCGAAGAGATTTCGTCCGTTTCTATCATCGTAACCGTCAAAGTCGAGATCACCGCCTACGAAGCGTAGCGGATATCCGGACAAGTTTGTGGTGACCTGTTGTCGTTTGATCCTATTTTTGACCTGGCTAATGCTATTTTCTATTCTTTGTTTGCTGTAGCCGACCCCGATTATAGGTGCAATGGCGATTAGGAGTGCCTCTTGAAACTCGTTTTGTTCCTGTTCGGTCAGATCTTTGGTGTCGAAGCTGAACGTGAAAATGCTCTCCATGATACCGTATTCCGAACTTACCCATGAGGTTCCGTAACGGTCACAAAATTTGTTGACACCATTTTTATCTAGAAATTCGATTGCCTCGTCCGAGTATTCCAGGCGGTCTTCAAGTGTGGCGAACGAATTGACCGGGTTCGTTATCCGAATTACGATGCTTTCGGTATTTTCACTTAGTTTTGATTGCCTTACCGTAGCCTGTCTGCTCCGATAACTTATTCCAAAATCAATTCCACCGATAATGGGAAGACTTGCCAAGGGGATACCAACGCTTACCGCAAAACCGGCATCTTCCGCATAAAGGCTATCAATACTCTTTTTGGTCTTGATGATTTTAGCGGTTTGGGTCTGTCGTGCTTTGATATTGGCAGACCTCGTGGGTTTTTTGTAGTTGGCCCATGCAAAATCATAATCCAGATTGCCATCGTTCGCCCGAAACCCGTAGCCGTAATTGTATGTGATCGGCTTACCGCCAAATGGATATACCGTCACCGCCTTTGTGGCCTCAAGATTTTGAGAAGCCTTGTGCCCGTCCAATTCAAAAATGTCGTTTTTTTCGCAGGATACCAATCCCATCACTATCAAGAAGTTACACAGCAGTCTTTTTTTCATCGTTTAGGAGTAAAACATTAACAGGAACGAAAATTACGCTTAGTACCACATTGTGGATTTAAATAAAGTGTTCCCTATTCAAATAAAATGCGGTTATTATCCGTTGGGGAAACTTTTTGGGGACGAATACGGCTCCCTTAGGTAATCGTTTGGCTTTGAGCGTTTGTTCCCATCTATTAAAGCATACACTCTTTTTTTGTCTGGTTTGAAGCGCGTAGGAACTTCTATATAGATAGCTGCATAATGAAGCTTGGCATGGTTACCGTTATTTTCAAGAGGAATAAAAGTCAATGGCATGGCGCTCTCGTGCAAGCTCATTTCAAACCCCGTCTACAAAAACCACTTACTACCTTCCCAAAATTGGACCTCACCAAGGCAAAGGTATTTTTCACCACACAAATGCTGTATTTCACAACAAAACTTTTACAACTGTGCTGTATTAAGCTACTTTAGATTCAAGATATTTATTGAAATTAGTTCCCCACACTACTGAAATAGACTATCCTACAAAATACTATCGATTGCTATCGATATTTAAGATCTGTATGGATGTAGCGGTACATGTAAGGTGTTTAGGGAACTTCCAATACAGCAGTCAACATGAAAAAGATACAGATGAAGAGTATGAGAAGTAGTTACCTAGTAACAAACCAAGGAAATAGCGATATCAACGAAATTGAAAAGATACATGCCAATCAAGCGAACATGATCTATGGCCTAATGGTACTGACTACATTTACCTTTTCCTTGCTTTTGGTACTCATTAGCTAGATTCCCTTTCTTTGCTTTTTTTACCGCTTTGAATACATTTCCTTAACCGGTCCGAAAACGTATAGCTTCACGTATGTTCCTTTATTCATAACGGATATCGGTTCGATGGCCTGTACAGCCAAAATGCATTTTGTATTTCCTTTTGTAAAACCTATAGTTAGCGCCCCCGTTTACGCTAATTTTAGAAGTCTTCACGCAAATCTTCTTATCTTATTCCTAAACCAGAGGCTTGCCCAGGTACCGAAACAGTCCTGCAAGGCAATGACGACATTCCCTTAAACACTTGTACTTTCCAGTTCGAACGTGTTCAAAATCATTGGCGAACACACCGTTTTCTGCCTTAGAATGGAAATCGGTGCTTTTTTTTGATATTCTTATCGGAAATTATCAATAAGGGAAAACCGGTTTCAATGAAAAGACTTTATCTTAAATCAATGCCATTTCTGATATTAAATTACCCATTAAAAATTGTTCTTTTCCGTGTATGCTTCAAAATAAAATCTAACCATAGCTACTGCTATGCTTTGGATTTTCTTTTTCGCCTACCCAAAAAATCCCTGGTTTTTATTTGCGTAATTTAACATCGGAAATGGTATAACAGTATAGCAGGGCTGTTGAAAGGCGAACTTCCAAAGGCCGATAACTCCTTAGTTGTATTCGCGTTATTGGAAGTTGCTTGTAAAAAACAGGAGTGCTTCCAAAATTTGCGTTGGATCTATAGTGTTAGCAAGACCTAGTTTATGAAAAACAAAACCTATCGAAGGTGTCAAAATTGTGGAACGGTCAACCTGAACAGGGACTACTGTGAAAATTGCGGGGAAATCGTCAATATCAACCTAAAGCGAAAACTAAAACGCGAAAAGGACGCCAAACAGAAAATTCAAAAGCAAAAAAGCGTTGAAAAAAACAAGGTGACCCTATTTTTTGAAAATGCAAGAGTACATGAAAACTCTGTGATTCGGTATGTGGCCAAATTTTTCTATTCCATCTGGACCATCGTTTTGGCTATCGGCTCTTTTATCGCCCTAGTATTCGGCTACATTGCGGCCTAACCATTTTTTTCGAAATAAATAGTGTTTGTTCGTACGCCATGAAAGCGATTAAAACCTTTTACTTCCCTATTTTTTTGGTCGGTGCGTTATGCACGTACACGGCCCAAAGGTTTGGATGGTATGTGCCGGAGTTGGTCAACAATTATCTGAACGACTTTTTGTGTATGCCCATCGTTTTAAAAATGTGTCAGTATAGTGTTCGGTTTGTTCGGTCCGATAAAACAATAGTAGTTCCGTTGACGCTGAAGATAACGCTTACCCTATTGTTTTCTTTTTATTTTGAATACCTGTTACCAATATTTGCTCCCCGATATACATCGGACGGTTTGGATGTCGTCGCATATTTTACGGGCCTGTTGGTTTTCATTACCCTTGAGGGGCAATGGAAAGTGACCAGGACGACCATGGTTTGAAGGTCAATGGGGCGCTTCCCGTCCAATGTGGCGCCAATGTATCGATGGTATCGTAGTTTAGGGACAACTTGTTCGGTAAACATATAGGTATGGCCAAGAATAGCCTTGGTGACCAAAAAAGAACTGTTTTGGCCGAAATGCTCCATGTGGCGTTTGCTTCGGTTTACATGCGATTACCTTCGCGTCCACCAACTGGGTATGGTATATCCGGTCAGTTCTGCAATTCCGCGGTAATGATCTGTTTTAGATCAGTATCCATTTCGTAGTACATGTTAAAAACACCGTCTACCCGGTCCTCATCCGTAATATCCGGATACCGCTCGTAAGAACTGCCTATCGTAGGCGGCCAGGCGACCGCTTCGGCATCAAAGGCTATTTTACCATCGACCATGCCCAAACTTTTGATTTTTAGTCCATTGGTTTTTCCATCGGTCTTTCGGGCAGTGACGTAAGAGGCTTTTTCTATTTTTCCGGTGTCGGGGTTTAGGCGTGCAACGATGGATACCTGTGGCCCTCCACCATTACCGTAGTCTCCTTGATAAACTCCGCCAAAGGCGGCTTCCGAAGCCAATTCCCTCTCGGTAATGTACGCATCGCTATAGCTGCCACCGACTACGCTGAACACTACCCATGGCATATCGTCGGCATCGATAAAAATATGGGTGGCCCTACCATCTACCTCCGATTTTTCGTGTTCCAAATACCATAAGGTTTCTCCGGCAGCCGTGCTTTTACGAACAAAAGGATCTTGGTTGATGGCACTTACCTGATTAAACCCTACTTGGTAACGATTGCCTTCCGTGTCCGTGGCTTCTTCCGTACTGTCAAGCGCTGACGGTACTGAAAGGGGCATCGGTTCGCTATCATTTTCTTCGCTACAGCCAAACAGAAAAATGCTGGCCATAAGCGCCAAACAGGCATAGTGGTTCTTCATAGGGTCTTTTCTAAAATAACGGAAGGGAAGCCTTGTTAGTATCGACACCAAGAAATACTCGACGAGCGACGGCCGGTATTCGCGTAAAGATGTCTCAAAGAACATTACATACGGCAATTGATTGGGCAACCGTTTAAATTGGCCAATCATAAAACTGCTATCGGTCCTCTTTTTAGAGGATAAAAAGGGTATTTCAACGATTTTTTGGCATGCTTACGGGAGTTTTATAGCTAGGGTTGTTTTATCTCCACAACCCTAAATGATGCGCTATGAAAAAGTTTCCCCAAAAACAGAAACGCTCATCTGATTTGAATTTAGATGTTATTTTTACCGAGTATTCCTATGTTACACGCGGCATATGGCTATTTGTTATTTTTCAATTGATCATGTTGTTTTTACTGTTCTAACAGAAACATCAACATACCTTATAATTAAAAGTTGATGGTACTGATTCCTTTGTTGCGTGTTGGAAACAAATAATAGAACGGGATTCCGTGTCATTGGCCACAACCGTTCGTGAAAAGGATACATTTAAGGGCAAGCCTTTCCAATGAGTACTCGGAGCTACAAATCTTCAACAAGTCGGCGGTCGTACTTGGCGGCCGGCAGTTTTATGGATTCCAAAGTAGCGGACTACCAAAAGATTACTACCACCCCTGAAACAATCTTAAAATGGTATTACCAATGTTCGGTTCCCTTTTCTCCCTTAAAGGGTCCAGTAAGATCGGGAGTGATCCATCCGGCATAAAATTCGCTATCCTGTGCGGTCACCGCTTGCCCGTCTACGTAACATTCAAGCTGTTGTGGATAAAAGGCCAGATGATTTTGTAACGCCGCAAATTCCTGAAAGGGCTTAGGGTACGACCATGCCACTGGTCGGTCGGGCATGGTTTTCAGTGCCCAATACAGTGCCGCACCCTTCCACTCGCACAGGGAGGTCTTTTGTGGCATAAGGATCAGCAATTCCATATGGATATCGCTTTTGGGAAGATAATATGTGGGCGGACTTGCAGTTTCCAGTACCGTTAATGTATTTCTTGTCGTGGCGATCAGCTTTCCCGCATGTTTTACCAATACGGGTTTATCCAGCTTTTCGATAATCGGTGGACGAGGAAAGTCCCACACGGAACGTTGTCCCTTTTCCGGTTTTATAGCGAAAGGAGGTCTTTTTGTGCCGGTATTGTCCCAGCTTTCACGTGCTTTTTGCAACCATTTTGGGGGCGTTTTCTCTTTTTTCATAGGCGTTAAGTAATAATTTTTTTGATATCCAAAGTCGATTGAGACCACATCATTAAAGATAACGCTTCCCGGACCAAAATTACGTTATCGACCATTATAGCCAAGGTATTTTTTTGACCGACCGATACCCGTGAAGAAGTCTTAAAAAGCGGGCATCCACAAAAATCTTGTAGCGGCGGTGTGCTACTATTGAGCGAGAGGGTACATTAAAAAAGTGATGAGGTATACGAAACGTACCGTATTACAGTTTTAAAAGGTAAGGCCTATCAGTATACGATTCGCGTATTCGTGCTACATGAACCAACTCCGGTACCAAAAAAAAGTTGCTATTTTCCTGCTCTTGGGAATAGTGGAACTATCGGCCCAAGAGACGGAAGTAACGGTCGCCCGAGACGGTTTTGTGGCCATCGCGACGGACGCACGTATGGCCGGCCAGGGAGATGTAGGGGTTGCTACGACCTCAGATGCCTTCTCTCAATTTTCCAACGCTTCAAAATATATTTTTTCCGAACGAAAGTTTGAGGTCGGTATTACGCAAATACTGGGTGTTAATGCCGAATTCAACGAGTTTACCCAGAATAGTTTTGTCTTTTATAACAAACTCGAGGATCGGAGTGCCTATGCATTGAGTTTTCAAAACTACGCGTATACCATAAATGGATTCGTCGATCTAGGCACGGTACGGCCCACCCAAGAAGCTGCAATAGCCGGTTCATATGCGTTGCGGTTGAGCCAAGTATTTTCCATGTCGGTCGGAGGGCGTTTTGTTTCCCTGAGGGGGAAGGCGCCATTGGTAGATGGTTTTAACCAGGCCTCCTCTTCCGGCATATACGGAATCGATGTTTCCGGATCCTACTACGGAAACGAAATCGCTTACAAGAAGTATAACGCCAGGTGGCGGGCGGGCTTTAGTTTATCCAACTTAAGGGGGAAGTCCGATACGGATAAGAAGGATATCGAAATTTATGCCCCATCCATGTTGCGGTTAGGTGTCGGTTTCGACTTTATTTTTGATCAGGACCGGGTACTCTCCATTAGCTCGGAGTATAAAACATTAGTCGATTCCTATGTGGAAAACAATAGCGGGAATTCATTGAATTACGGCTTGCAAGGCAGCGTCGCCGCGTTGGGTTTGGAGTATACCTTAAAAGAAAAAATTGCCTTGCGAATGGGCCATTCCCGGGGAATAAACCGTGAAACGGACTCCTTTACTTCTTTAGGGGCCGGTTTTCGAGGCAGGTTTGTTGCCGTTGATATGGCCCTTTTACTCGGGCTGTCCGAGGTGGAAAATCAGGTCAGGGATAATTTTCGTATTTCGCTAAGTCTGGATCTGGCCGAGGTTTTTTCGAATTGAAAAACCGATGATCCACTTTTAGCATGCCTCCTAAAAAATTCTGGCCAGAAGTTTGTGTCACCCCAGGGCACCTGATACTCTTCGGAACCTCATAGTTCTCAATTCCCCCTTTTTCCAAACTTTTTATAAGGCCCTATCCAGTAATGTTAGCCCTGTGCCCCCTTGTTTTTGGTCCTAAGAAATCTAGGCAGTGAAATTTGCTTCGTCCGTAAATAGTTGGCTTTCAACAAATTTGGCTTTTTTCTTGTAGTCCGTTACCATTTGTATACCACTTGTTTTAATGGCAATCGCAATGGCGTCGTTAACCTTTTCGTACCTAAATAGATGAACTATAATAATCTTTAGTCAATGTTATGAGAACGAAAAAAAAACGCTTTTTAAAGTATGTTCCCGGATTTATAAAGGGAAAAGTAATTAGAGAAAAAATAAATATTCCCGATGCGCCACTTTTAGATTTCACATTTAAGATAGCTACTGAATTGGAAGAATTGGAGCAAGCGTTCCGATTGATTTACAGGGCCTATCGTTTAAAGGGGTTCATACATCCAAAAACCAGTGGGATGCATTTAATGCAACAACATGCACACCCCCTTTCCACTACGTTTGTTGGTAAGTTGAAGGATCGTGTCGTGATAACGATGAGTGTTTTTACCGACTCGGAAATGGGCCTTCCAATGGACACGCTATATAAAAATGAGCTGGATAGGCTTCGCAATAAAGGAAGATTTATTGCAGAGGTAGGCAATTTTGCAAGTGAACCGGCGGTTCGAAAAGGAAACCAGTTGTTGCCGATGATGATGAATAACCTTATGTCTCGTTACGCCAAAAAACATCTACGGTTGGACGATTTGGTGATCACCGTTAATCCTGCTCATGAATTCATATACAAACACATTATTTTATTTAAGCGCATCGGAGAAGTGAGGTCTTACGATACCGTAAACGGGCATCTGGCCGTACCTATGCTTTTGGATTTGAATGAATATCAACGTACTTATTTCAAAAAGTACCATGGTAAGGCCCGCCATAAAGATTTGCATCGTTTCTTTTTTATAACGGACTTCAAAAACCTTCGATTACCAAAGGAAAATCAGATTCTTTCCGTTTTTGATAAAAATATTTATACTCATTTTTTTGTAAAAATGGCAGCGTCAAATGCCATTTTTAAAAGAGATGAACAACAGTTTGTTTTCAAGCTTTATGAAAAATATAATGAAATTTTAGAGCCAAAGGTTTTTGAAAATGTTCGTCCCATTCTTGTTCCTTCAAAGAAAACGGTATGGACATAAATTCACATGAAAACAAATTGCATGGCAAACTGGTCGACACCCCTCTTTTTTTTGATAAAGTTTATGGAGAACTTATCGTACTGTTCGGTGAGGCCGGGGTGCGTTGTGATAGTGGTTCAATGGAACGTTATTCGTTCTCCCTAAGCGGTAAATACGTTTTGCCGTTGGCGATCGTTTATCCCCAAAAAGTAGACCAACTACGACAACTGTTGGCGTTGGCCAACAAAAATGGGCTACAACTCTACCCAATATCCAAGGGAAAAAACTTTGGGTATGGTGCCGCTCAAGGGACACATGAGGGACAAATAATCGTTGACCTATGCCTTATGAACCGAGTTTTGGAGCTGAATGAGGAATTGGGTTTTGTAAGCTTGGAACCAGGGGTATCGCAACAAGAATTGTACGATTATTTACAGCAAAAAGGGTCTGGCCTGCAGATAGACGTTACCGGCGCGGGCCGGCACCCAAGTGTGGTGGGAAACGTGCTTGAACGTGGCTTTGGCCATACCGATTATGGAAACCGGTTCGATAGTATTTTAGGTATGGAAGTATTGCTTCCCGACGGTAAATTGATGCGTACCGGTTTTGGCGATTATCCCGGAGTTTTAAAAACGACTTACAGGCATGGTATGGGACCTTCCGTTGATGGGCTATTTACACAATCCAATTTCGGTATTGTAACCAAGCTCAGTTTGGCCTTACAACCCAGGCCAGCATATTTTTCGATGTTTGTTTACTTTGCTTCCAAAGAAGAAGGCCTCGAACCGCTTGTTGAGGTAGTACGTACGTTAAAATCGTCCGGTGTATTGAACAGTTGCGTTCATATTGCGAATAAAGAACGGCTAGAACGACCGGGAGCGACCAATAAAACCGGAGCATGGAACGTAAGTATTTCACTGTCGGGGCCAAAAGCGATTGCAAAAGCCCGGAAAAAGACTATTCAGACTGCATTTAGAAAGCAAAAACTTCAAGGAAAGGGCATAGAAGTAACCGATAATAGGCTTAAACTTTTGGGCTTGATCAACAAATACGTTTGTACCCTATCGGCCTACCCATCTTTAAAGGAGGCGGTCAACCTAAAAAAAGGCCGACCGACCGAATCTTATGTTCAAGAACTGATGGGCGATTTGAACATAAATTCAGGGAACATGCATCTTGGCAAGGGCCAGAACTGTTTTAAATGGATTTCGGCCGTATCCACAGCCGAGCCCAAAGCGGTAAGAAAACTGGTTTCGTTGACCAAAACAGCGTTGGAAGCGAAAGGGTATGGCTTTCGGGTAACGCTAACATTCATCAGTGCAAGGGCATTAATAATGATTTCCGAAATCCAATACCCCAATACTACCGAAGCCATTCAAAAGGCGGAAAAAGATTATAACAGTATTGTTAAACTATTGGCTGAAAATGGGTACTACGCATATCGCTCGGGTTCTGGCAACTATACTGCGGTAGTGCCAAAAGTGTTTCCGCTAAAGACAATGTTGAAAAGAGTAAAGGATGCCCTTGATCCGAACGGTATATTGGCACCCGGCAAGTATGGGGTATAAAAAAACAGCGCAAAGACCGGTAGGGGTATACATGCAATTAATAATAACAGTCCGATCATAAAGGAACGTAATGGGAATAGGGCTACGTCAAATATTGGAGTGCTCTTGACCCATGCTACATACTACAGACTGCGGTGGTAGTATGGAATTTCTTGAACGTAGACAGTTTGTAGACAGCTGTTTTTGTGTTTTTATCCCTTCCTTACGTTTCTTCACATGCGACCATGTCATGCCAGGCAACCACCGGGTAAAGGTTTAGGTTTTTTTGGTTCCTTGATCCGATTTGCTAGAAACCTAGGCAAACACTTGCGACTATCAATAACAATACAAACTACAGCTAAGTCATAACAAATAACTATGAAAAACAGCACATTAGAAACGACATACCAACGGTTTTTAGAGAACGGTTACGTAATTTTTGACAACGTACTTTCTGCGGAACACCTGAATCTTTTGAGAACCGACTATGATAAGATTCTTAGAAAAAAAATGGAGCGTTTGGGTATTGTACCAATAGATGCGGATATGGAATCCCATAAAAGGGTAGGACGTGATTTTAGACCAGAGGGCGGAAATCATGATCAAAACAGATGGAACATGCATTTGCCGAGTACCGAAACATTCTTGAACGCGGATATTTTTGCAAATCCGATCGTATTACCGGTGGTCAAAAAAATACTTGGGGAGGACTGTGTTGCCGTTATGCTAGCATCGGACACCCCGTTTCCCGGGGCCAGCTTCCAAAGTTATCATCAAGATTTTGAGCGCTTGGCCCTGACGGTCAATATTGCGCTAAGGGATGTTACCGAAGCGGACAGCCCTTTAGAGGTAGTTCCAGGAACACATCGAAAACTGGCAAGTAATAAAACACTGGAATCGTTTACCAAAGAAAATGTAAAATATTCAAAAAAGGAGATGGAGTGGGCAATCGGCAATATCGCCCCTAAACGGTTGACCTGTTCTGCCGGTTCGGTAATTGTTAGGGACCAACGCATGATCCATAGAGGTACCGCCCACACGGGAACGCACTATAGACCGTTGTTGGCGTTATGGTACAAAGCAGCTCCCGGTTCCTTTTCCCTTCCCAAGATCAGCATTCCGGTACCAAATCGAAAAACGGCTAATCGTGTTGCCAAAAAGGCCCTCGAATATAGAAATAAGGGTCGGGCAACAAAGAATAAGAAACTCATCAACATAGGAAGTCTTTTGGGCCGTATCGTCGACGAAACAAGCTGTACGGATCGAGATTATAGGCGCGTGGTATCGGAAGCTATTTGGAAAAACCTTACACCTTCGGCCAAAAACCTGCTGCGCTATGCCGAAAGAGAAGGTGAAACCGAAAATGCAGCTCTAGTGAAACGGTTTAAAAAGGGCGACCGCATTTTAAACTCGTTGGCGGGGATTGCCGGAATATGGAAATCATTTGTGTAACCGAAACGTTTTGAACGACCATGTTGAACAGTAGCTCAAAAGAAGAATCGCTTATATGCTCCCTTGCTAAAATAGTTGGTGCGGATTATGTGAAAGCAGATAATGACTTTACAACTGCACATTCAAAGAACACGCTCCCCCGGCAGCAGTTGGCAAAAGTTATCGTACGGCCGTTGAACAAAAAAGAAATAGCAAAAATTTTTGTGCTTGCAAAAAAGAACAATGCCAAGGTTTGGTGTTTTAGCGGGGGTAACAATTGGGGGTATGGGAGTAAGAACGCCCTTGAAAAAGATGCTATTGTACTGCTATTAGATCGTATGAACAAAATTATCGAGGTCAATACGGAGTTGGCATATGCGGTTATTGAGCCTGGAGTTACCCAACAACAATTAAACGACCATTTAACGAAACTTAAAACGAACTTGTGGATCGATTGTACCGATAGCACTCCAAAAGGAAGTCTTTTGGGAAATGCGGTTGAAAGGGGTATCGGATATACACCATACGGAGACCATTTTGGGAACGTATGCGGCATGGAAGTGGTTCTGCCAAACGGGGAGATCCTTCATCAGGACGAGGCAAAAAAATCCAAAACCTTCCATACCCATAAATGGGCCCACGGACCGTTCCTTGATGGACTCTTTTCACAATCCAATATGGGGATCGTTACTAAAATAGGGATATGGCTTATGCCAAAGCCAAAGCATACACAATTGTTCATTCTCGATCTTAAAAATAAGAAGGTGTTGCCCAAGGTGATAGATGTGCTACGAACATTAAGCTTACAAAAGATCGTTCAGGGACACCCGCACATGGTGAACGATTTTCAAATGCTGACCGTGATTGCGACCAATGAAGACTTAAGTGCCTCGGCGCGGCAAGGAAACATTGAAGAATCGGTATTAAAAGAACTTTATAGGAAATACCGAATTGCACCATGGGCAATGGTGGGAAGTATCTATGCAGAAAGTCGGGAGGAAATGGGTTTTAGAAAAAAACAGCTAAAAAAAAGCTTCCGGGACTTTGGAAAGCTATCTTTTTTCGATGCCAAAAAGGTACGTACCATTGGGAAGTTCGTAACAAATTATGAGCGATCCGGCCCCGGGTCCTATAAGAGGCGTTTTTTAAGTTGGCTAAAACCTCTTTTTACGGACAAACCGATAGCTTCCATAGCCTTACTGCCCGAAATGTTCAATGTGGTAAGAGGGGTCCCCACATGGAAAATTATTAAATCGGCCTATTTTAAAAATAAATCTCCCGGTACCGGATTTAGCGATCCTGCAGCCGATAACTGCGGCATTATATGGCTGGCGCCCACTTTTCCCACTACCGGTGAACATGCCATGCAATTGCTAAGAATGTTCCAGGATGGTTATGAAAAGTACCGTTTCAATTTTTGTGGATGCATCACAAAACTGAACGACAGGACCTCCTTTTTTTTGTCGGGTATTTTTTTTGATAAAAATAATAAAGAAGAAGCCGCCAGGGCCATGGCATTGCATAGCGCCCTTGTTAAAACAATTTATGATAATGGTTACCCGCCGTACAGAAGCGGTTTAATGAGCTGGGGCTTGGAAGAACATCGGCAAACGGTCCGTTTTGAACTACTCAAAATTTTGAAAAAGGCACTGGATCCTTCGGAGTGCTATGCACCGGACCGATATGGGATATCGTACGGGAAACGGTAGATGGGAAATCAATCTTTAGGATTGACCGTCAATTAGGCTGCCACGCCTTTCGAGTAGGCATTGCGCCATAGATGCATAAAAGCAAGCCAGGACATACCAGCAATGCCCTTTTAAAAAATTAATTTCAGCCAAATAGCTAATACCGGTACAACTGTTAAATATTGAGCTTTGTGTTACAAGATGAAGAAAAAGGCAAGCAGGGCGAAATTAGGAAAAACCGCTTTTGTTCCGGACCTAGTTTCAAGCCATTAAAAATAAACTATAGGAACACTTTAAAAAATAGCGCGGCGCTTTTAAGTTTGACGGCATCCTTAATTTTTGCAACAGGGGCATGGACAGCTTCGAAAACAATTAAAAACAGCTTTTTCGTTGAGGGCGCCTATTTTAAAACCGAAGTTGTTCCATTGTTTTCCAACGGCCATGGGATGGCCTTTATTTTTTGTTTCCGAAAGACACAAAGGATTATATGGGACATTGTTGAACGAAAACGGCTTAAAAAACGAAATTATAGTAAGGTATTTGAAGCAAGACGTATAGTATTTCAAGCCTCAAATTTATGGTATGCCTTGAAAGTGCCAGTTAGCTTCGATCAAAAAAAACCTGTAAGATTGGCTTCAAAACAGGTACAAAGTAAATGGAACCAAGAGCAGTGGCCCATTTTCTTTGTTGTTGGTATTTTGGTAGTGACTTCTTTACTTTTTTACACATATAAATTGCGTCTTAGGAGTCGCGAGCGTGAGCAGAACCTATTGCTGGAAATTAGTAAGATGAAAGAAGAAAAATCCCGCTTACATCGGGAAATTGCAATCAGTACCGCGAACTTGGCGACCAACTCGGGCCTCCTTAATCATATTAAGGATACTTTGCAAAGGGTAAACCAACGTCAAAAAACACCAGAAGAGACCATTCGGTTGCTTAAAAACACGGAAAAAGTAATCCTTGATAGCTTATATTCAAACAAGGTGTGGGACGATTTTTTTGTTCAGTTCGAAGCGGTGAACCCCTTTTTCACCAAAAAATTGGTTCAGGAGTTTGGACTGTCGCCCGGGGAACTCAAAATCTGTTGTTTTCTTCGAATGAACGTTAGTTATAAAGAAATAGCGGTACTGCTCAACGTTAGTCACAGCAGTATTAAACAAAGTGCTTACCGCATTAAAAAGAAACTACGCCTGCCAAAAGAGCAAAGCGTATTTTCGTTTTTACATGCGCTTTAATGTAGCGCGTTTTCCCCCGTGGCTACGGCTATTTACCTTCTGCACCTCCTTTGAACGATGATTTTATACGTTTTTTGAGGACCACGTTATAGCCAGTAACGTGTGTTCATAAACTTTCCCTGATCGATAATTTCGCGGCAGTATGGAAGCTGTCGTTACCGTCGGTCAAAAGCATTGATGTCACCTTTTTCAATAAGGAATCGTTGAACCAATTGAGGGCGGTTATTTTTTTTGAGGTATGTTGAAAGTACTCTCGTTCGAACATCGCGATCAAACCCACGTCTGCGCCAAGTTCCAATTTATTGGAATCGATCAACTTCATCAGATGAAACAAGGAAGGTTCATCCAAAACCAAGTAAGCGTTTCCAGCGTGTATTTTTTCGGCTTCCTCTATGATACTGCCCTTTAAAAAGTGCGTATCGCAGAGCTTGAAAAACCCTTTTATGATTTGATATGGAAAATTTTCATTTTCGGGAAGTATGAGGTTTAAACCGTCGTATGCCTTTAAGGAAGGTAAAATCTTTTTAAAAGATGTTTGGATATCTTGTTCTATGTCCAAGAAAACATCTTGCCTACTGTCCGATAAGGTATTTTTCTCATATAGTATGGAAACCATTCTATTTCGAAATGTTTTGCGCCTTAAAATGGCTTTAAACCGCTCGGTCGCCATGGTAAGGGGCTCCAATAAAAATTTATGATAGTATACTCCCTTTTCATCAATGATTTTTTCAAGTTTTTCAGTATCGTTAAAGTACTGTTTAACGTCGATGTAAATATTGTTTTTGCTCATGTTGGAGCACAGGGTTTGATAAAAAATGCGATTCGCACTGGTATACTCATTTATTAATATCAGAATGCTTCTTGAATTGGGCTTGTTTTTGGCCGAACTTACGAAATATCCTTTGCGGTATACCGAAGTAATCAATCCGGTGCGATGTAGATCTTTATATGCCCTAAGAATGGTATCTCGCGATAGTTCATAGGCTAAGCTAGACTCTACTATTGAAGGGAGCCTTTGCCCTTCCTTTAGGGTGCCTGTATAAATTTTAGACTTAATACTGTTGGCAAGTTGCAGGTACTTTGGTGTACGTTGGTTCACTAGGCCATCATAAAGAGTTGCTTCCATAATCCTTTTTTTTAATCCAAATTTGAGTTGCATTTGAAAAGGTCCTTTTGTTGTGGAGTGCGCTGCTATGGTCTTTTACGCCATATAACTTATAACGATAAAAGAATGGGCGGGGCCTAGGACTTATTCGTATTTATAATTCCGAATAGCGCTCGCCTATCGAGTGATATGGGATAAAGCTATGGCGAATAGACTTCATAATGCTGAAGCAAGTCTAAGAACTTTTTTAATTTAATTTTAGGATATTAACCGTTGCGTAAACCGTTAAACCTACTGTTTTATACTTTTTCCTGGCGAGTTGATTTTGGCTGTCAAGAACCATTCGGTTTTTTAAAATGGAATGTTGCCTTCTCTCAATAACAGCATAATTTTATTGTAAACAATTGATAAACAGCATTTAATATAATGTTCAAAATGTTAACTCCATCATATGCTAATTGCTTTTGCGTTGGAAATAAGAAGAACTGTTGAAATTGTGCCCCTCAAGAAAGGGAAATTGTGGGCATTGGGCATGACCTGATTTTACGAAGCCATAATTTTTAAAAGTCCCGAGAAATGTTTCATGGTAACGGTAGGGACGGGATGTTCATGGGAAAGTATAGGGACTAGGTTTCCCAAAAACCGCTTCCGGAGAAACAATAGAAACAGCTGATTCCGATCTTAGGGTTTATGGGTCTATTTTTGGATAAACGCAATCAGGTCAAACGTGCAACGGAAACAGGTGGGGGCCCCGGTTATAATTTCCAGGAAGCCTGTATTGAGTCTAGGGCATGCAAACCGACAATACGGGAACTGATAACGGCGTTTTCGATTGCCTTAACTTCGATCAGCATTTCATAAAATTCTGGAAGCTCGTTTTGAGAGGCGTTCAAAGCTTTGCTCAACTCGTTTCCTTTTTCTGGATCGGTAAAATAGGCTAGACTAGTATCGATACCAAAGTTCCACAGTCCGCCGAAAACCAACAATGGTTTTGAATAAGGCCCCATTGTTTTGGTTACCAAACAGTAATCTGTAACCTCTCTATTTTTGTTTACCGAAGGGTCATATATTGTGGTGCTTTTGTTTTGAGGATCGGTATACTGTATGGATGGCTTGTCCTCGTACTGAAATTTGTAATGCACCCCAACAGTGGAAAAAAGCGAAAGATTGTTTAGTGATCCAATGGCTAAAATTTCTTTGTTCTTAAGAGTTTCGGGGTCAAGGTTGCTCATGGGTCGAATTTGAAATTCCTTGTTCACCTTTCCAAAAGCGGTACTGACCCGATTGGTCCAAAGACTACTTCTAAAAGGTATGGAGGTTTGCGGAAACTGATTGTACTTAATGGTGCTATCACCATATTTACTAATGTAAAACTCAAAATCCCTTCTGTTTTTAACATTATCACTTCTCAAAACCCGCTTTCGGGGCAGTTTGGGGTCGTACTCTGTCCAAAGGAAAAAATCTCCAAGGACCAGTGTGGCTTTGTCCCCACGGGCCGAAAAAATTTCATTTAGCAATATGTTGTTTTGTAGCGCCCCTGGCCCGGAATGTACTTTCCAATTCCAGAGACCAAAAAACGATAGTAATATGAAAAGCGAACTGAAAATCAGGACTTTGCGGCCCATTTTTTTGTTGTTCTCCTTTTTATTGTCCTCAAAAACAACTGCATACCCCCCTTTTGGAATCGATAATTTTATAGGGTCTTTCAACCCTTTGGTCGCGTAATATGAGGCCAGCTTTTTCCTTAGCTTGTATACGTATACCCGAACCATCGGATTTTGGACGGAGTCAAAATTCTCCTTGCCAAAAATGGTCAGGGCAATATCGGCCTCTTTTGGAACATAGGCATCGAAAGAGCATTCGACCAAAAATTTCAAAAGGTTGCCATAAGTGTCCGAATTACCGAAAACCTTTGCATCTATTATTTTTTTGACCAGATCAAGTTTTTCCGTGTTGTTCATTTTTTACATTCAGATCGGGAGCACATTGATATATGCGATACCCGCATAAGGATTCAAATCACAAAACCATGGCGCACCAGGCCAGAAAGTTCTATGATTTTATGTTACTTTAATGCCTTATAATAGGCGTTTTTGTGGAGGGTAAATAGGCGGGAATACCATAAAACATGCCCAAATGAAGTTAATTATTGTCCTATAGGGAGACTTTTAAAAGGTTTTAATAGTGATTCAATATAATGAAAAAGTAGCAAATAGCGACACAACATCGTATTGATATCAAAAAGGATTCAAAGAATGTACACTATGGAATATATAGCAGGGAATAGTTCTTTTTTAATGGCTACCACAGCTACTGTTTCAAAAGGAGGGGTCGCCACTTGAACTTTTTAAGTATAATAAAAGGGAAAGGCACTGGTAATCTGCTTCGATTTTCATAAAAACAACCATTTATAGATGCTAAAAAATTGTTTCAAGCCCAACGTTTTGACCATGCTGGTTTCGTTGGCAACCGTTTTGGTGGGTAATGCCCAAAAGTCTCCTACAAAAGATACGAGACCAAATATTATTTTTATCATGTCGGATGATCATGCCTACCAAGCGATCGGATCGTATGATACGACATTACTGCGTACGCCCCACATTGATCGTATTGCAAAAGAGGGCATGATTTTTACCAATGCAAGTGTCACAAACTCGATCTGTGCTCCTTCAAGGGCGGTTATCCTCACGGGGAAACACAGTCATATCAATGGTAAAATAGACAATAGAACCCCATTCGATACGACTCAGACCACATTTCCCCAATTGTTTAAAAAAGCCGGGTACCAAACCGCGCTCTTTGGAAAATTGCATTTTGGGAACAGTCCTAAAGGTATCGATGAGTTTATGATTTTGCCCGGTCAGGGATATTATCTTAATCCGGACTTTATAACAAAAAAAGGGGATACCGTTCAAGTAAAGGGATACGCCACGGATATTATTACCGATATGACCCTAAACTGGCTGGAAAATGACCGACAAAGGGACAAACCCTTTATGCTAATGTATTTACACAAGGCCCCTCATAGGCCCTGGTGGCCCAGAGCCGATAAGTTTAAAGAATTTTACAACAAAAAATTCCCGATTCCGGAGACCTTGTTCGATGCTTATGAAAATCGGGGTTCGGCGGCCAAAACGGCCGAAATGAATATTCTGTACCATATGTTGTACGGCCATGACAGCAAAGTAAAACCGGAAACTTGGGATGTTATGAAAGCAATCGAACCCAAGGTCCAGGAAAGAAGGGACCGTTTTTACGACGATTATGATCGTATGGATAACGAACAAAAAATCGCTTATGATGCGGTTTTGAACCGCATTAATGAGGATTTTAGAAGAAATTGGCCCAACATGACCCAAAGGCAAAAAATGGAATGGAAGTATCAACGGTATATGCAGGACTATTTAGGTAGTGTTTCTTCAGTTGATGATAACGTTGGCCGTGTTTTAACCTATTTGGACGACAGTGGTATAGCCGAGAATACCATTGTAGTATACACTTCGGATCAGGGGTTTTATTTAGGGGAGCACGGTTGGTTCGACAAACGTTTCGTTTACGAGGAGTCGTTTAAAACGCCATTATTGATTCGATGGCCCAATGTTATTGGACCGGGGACCACGGAAGACGAGATGGTACAAAACCTGGATTTCGCACAAACTTTTTTGGCCGCTGCGGGAATTGGCGCACCAGCTGACATGCAAGGGGAAAACTTGATGCCCTTATTGGAAGGGGAAAAAGAAAATTGGACGCGTGAAGCCGTATATTATCATTACTATGAATATCCCAGTGTTCATATGGTAAAAAGACACTATGCAATCGTTACCAAAAAATATAAACTTATCCATTTTTACTATGATGTTGACGAATGGGAACTGTATGATAGAATCAACGACCCTAAAGAATTAAAAAACCGCTATGATGATCCCGACTACGCAGAGGTGATTGCCCAGCTCAAAGAAGAGTTGCTTGCATTACGAGTGCAATACGGCGACTCGGAAGAATTGGATCAAAAATATATCGAAGCCTATACCTTAGATCGCTGATACATTCTTTTACCCACCCGGACGCTATAATTTTCTTAGGTTTTTTCTATCGTTTAATTTCTACGACTACTAGGTTTTCCCATAGGTTGGGCAAAACCCAAGTGCTGAAAAAATCGAATTTATAATCGGTACCGATACGCCGGTACTCCGGTAAACTTTGGAACATGTTTTCTTCATTTCCAACCATATCTTGTTTCTTTTTTTTCTGTACGATAGGTTTCGAAACTACCCTAAAATTAGGCTTGGGCGCGTTTATGATACTATGCCCGTATCCTTTTTGTTATTCCGGACCATAGCCAGGTGTTCAGTATCTTTTTTTGTCTGGTCAGTATATGTTGTGGGTTTGTTCCGATAGCGGTACTCTATGGCAATGCGCTTGAAAATTGCCCCAAAACAGCTGGTTTAACCGTTATTTTAACGGTTTATGGAACGGTTAAAACCAATAACATTGTCCTTTATAAAACTTAATATTGAGAAGATAAAACGCAACAGTTTATTTTGAGATTTTACCGATTAGTAGCGCTGAATATGTTAACACAAAACAAAAGGAATACTAATATCGAACATTTTAAAAATCTTGAAGATTATGAAAAGAAAATTACGGACGATCGTTATTTTGACCGCGCTTTTTTTTAGCGGATTTGAGCTGACCGCTCAGGATGTCGGCATGAATTTGGGAGACCCTGTATCGGGCTTATCCTATGTCGACGTTGTTAAGGATACCAGAGGTTTTCAAAACCCCACCAATTCTAGTTTGGAGGTACCTTTGGACAATAATGGCTGGCCACGTGCAGATTTTTCATTAACCTGTTTTGATTTGCGAAATACCAGGGGAAATGGGCAAGATGTAACCGAAGAGAACCCTAATCCTGATCCTGCCGAAGACCCGAACCCTCCAAAACTCGATGTTGAAGGAATTTACAGGGCATCTTTTAAGGGAAAGGCAAAAAAGATAAAGATGAAGGCATCCCAAGCCGTTATTTTGGATACGCTCTATAACGAAGCGACCAATACCACCACGTTTAAAGTGGACTACAAGCCAAGGGACGAGGGGCGACCATTTTTCGCAATAGAAATGACCGGAACCCAGCGGAACAACAATGCACCCTTGAATTCCGGAATAACCGATTTAAAAATCCACAGACCTGGGTACCCTTTGAACACGAATAAACTGTTTACCGACGAATGGATCGGTTTTGTAGCACCATTCGATACGTATCGATTTATGGATTGGTCGCATACCAACAACAACGCAAAATTTGTAGTACCGAGAAACAAGGGGGTACAGCCCACGGGGCCTTTGGAGGTAAGCTGGAACGAACGGCTTACGACACGGCAAAACGACGCCACCACGGGTAAAAACCCGGTTGACGCTTTGGGTAAAACTACCCGTGGCATGCCCTGGGAGAATATCGCCGAATTTATTAAGATTACAGGTAAAGATGCTTGGATCAATATTCCGGTACATGCAAACAACAACTATGTGAGGGAGTTGGCAAGGCTGTTAAAAAGAAAGATTCCACAGCAAACGACCCTTTACCTTGAATATAGTAATGAGATTTGGAATTTTACTTTTTCCCAAACCGCATGGAATTTTCAAAAGGCAAAGGAGGATGTTAGTAACGGCATTGGTAATCTTGACTATGATGATGGAGTACTGTTGGATGGGGATTCTAATGATAACTTATGGGCGGCCCGAAGATTTGCCAGGCGTACCGTGGAAATCGGACAGATTTTTAAACAAGAGGGACTGGGCGAAATAGGAGGAAGAATACGGCCGGTATTGGCCTTCTATAGCAGTAGGCCGGCTTTTGATGCGGCTGGAGGGAAGTTAAATGCCACTCGCGCAATGTTAAATTATATCAAGGATAATTTTGGTCCACCAAAAGAATACATTAGTTCCATTGCTACTACCGGATATTTTGGAGGACCTGATTTTGTGGTTTTAGAGGAAGGCGCCAGTGTCAATGAAATTTTAAATGCCTATAATGCCGGGATTCCAAGATATGATGAATTCGCAGACCTTGCCGAGGAATATGAAGTTGACTATGATGCTTATGAGGGAGCTCCGGGGTTTCGACCGAACTTCACCACAAACCTAGAAAACCGCATACGGGCTGAACGCAATAGAAGAATGGGGGATTTGTTGAAACGGAATATTGTGGACGGCTTCTTCTCCAATGGAGGAAGGAAATTCATGTATTTTGCTTCCCATAAGTTTTATAATAGAAGCGGTTTTTGGGGTACTACGGACATTGTTACCGACAAAAATCGTGATTTTAAGTATAGGGCGCTGCTGGACGTGATTGCGGGCAATGTGGATAAGAAACCTATTTTAATAAAGGATTCACTAAATATCGGGTTTCAAGGGAAAACATATGATTCGGAAATAGTCGTTTTCGGTGGAGACCTACCGGTAAATCTGTCAAAGACTTCGGGCAGTCTGCCCAGAGGACTGTCTTTCTCCGATGGAAGGATTATTGGCGTTCCCACCGAAGAGGGAAAATTTAACTTTAGGATTACGGCTACCGATGCGAACGGGGATACCGATGTTAGGGACGCAACGATTACCATATCCCGTACTTTTGATATTCCTTTTATTGGGACCGCACCGGAAATCGATGGTCGCCAAGACGATATTTGGAACGGTATCGGGTCCAGAACGTTGAATAGGGTGATACGCCCTAGCAATGATGCGGTGGTCTCGCCCTCCGATCTGGATGTCACCTTTAAAACGGCCTGGGATGAAAATGCACTTTATTTTCTAGTAGATGTTGTGGACGATGTACTCATAAAGGATTCCGATGCGCCTTTTAACGACGATGGCATTGAAATTTATTTAGATCCGGGGAATGAGAAAAGCGACACCTACGATTTGTTGGACAGACAATTGATATTTCGATATAATGACCCCGTAAACAGGGCGAACAGCACACTTCCCGCCGGACTCCGAAGAGAAGAAGTAGAAACGGAGAAAGGATACCGTATGGAAATAGCGATACCCTGGTCCGGGATAGGGATAAACGGCCCTTCCAATGGCGATTTGTTCGGTTTTGATGTGCATGCCGCCGACGATGACGATGGAGGTGCGCGGGACAACAAAAAATCCTTTAACAGCGTAAACGACCTCGCATTCCGAAATACCACCGTGTTCGCCACCGGTAAATTTACGGGGGGCAGTGGCGGTCCCGTAGTGGAAACGGCCGAATACTATGTTATTAGGAACAAAAAGAGCGGGAAGTACCTCAGACCTGAAAATGGCAATGGAAAATCAAAGATCATTGCCGCAAATAGGCGCCCGAACGACTGGTTCAAGTGGGAAAAAGTTCCGACGACCAATGGGTTCTTTTATCTTAAAAATAAGCAGACCGGATTGCATTTTAGACCTGTTTCAAAAAGGGAGGGGGCACAAATGGAAACCCTGACCAGTGACGCTCGCGGTACACGAACGCAATGGAAAACCATCCCGATCGCGGGCGATAACTTCTTCTTCCTTAAAAACAGGAGAACCGGTAAAATTTTACATACGACGACCAATAGATCTGGGGGAGATGTTGTACAGAAGTCGACCAGTTTTACGAGAGACCGGGGACGTTTCCGGTTACAGCCCGTAAACAGTGGCCAAACTGCCGCTGCGCCGCAAGTTACCACTGTACAAACTGCCGAAGTGTCAACATCTGCGATAGCAAAGGCATTTCCGAATCCTATGTTAAATGAACTTACCATCATTAATGTGGAAAAAAGTGAATTTTATCGCATCACGAATATCCAGACCGGCCGTACCGTTTCGTCTGGCACGTTGTCCGGATCCGATTTGGAAACGATAGATGTGAGCAACTTAAGCAAAGGCCTGTTTTTGTTGGAGTATGGTACCCAAAAAATTAAGTTGGTCAAATAGCGGGGATTTGGTTTGCGAAGAAACCGTAGCGACGAATGCTGTTGCTACGGTTTTTTTTTGTTCCGAACAAGTGTTCAATTGAAGCGCACACGCTTTATTGCAGTATTTCATTCTCTCGAAAACAGCATATTACATAAGCGCATATGGTGTAAGTAATACTAAGCCGCAGTTTATTTCATAGCGCAATGGTATGAAGGTATTTTTATACTGGCGACAGGTCGTTGTTTTTGTTCCGATAGTCCGTTCTAAGGCAAATACCCTAAACGTATCGTGCCAATGTTTAATACCGCTTACGTCATTTTTTTGATTGCAAATGGTCGTACCGGTTCTTCCCCTATGTAGGCCCATATTGGTAAACAAATACAATCTTCTTTTGGTTTTTTTGCCTGTGCTTGAGCAGGGATAAATAGGTCTATACCCTATAAAGATCGATCAAGATTTACCGTGTTATAATGCCTGCTATTCATCATTTATAGTACGTTTTAAGGAAAGAAATACGTTATCGTTACGCTGAAAGGGTATTTGTAAGGCAACTTTAAACGAGACTTGATTGAGGGCTGCAAAGAAATGCGGTTGGTATCTGTCGTTAATCCTGTTCGCAGTTTTCACCTTTTCGGTCAGGATTTAAAAAAGAGCAATGGAATATTGTGAAGCCCTAGTTGCCCAAGAGCTTCAAAAAATTCTCTTGAACGCTAGCAGAAAAACGATAGTGGTAAGGGAATGCTCCCTTTCGAGTTGGTTTTGTTTTATACCGATATCCAAAAACGCAATTAAATAATGGGCACAAAAAAGGGCGGCATCGTATGATGTCGCCCTTTTTTGTGCCGGTTGCGAATCTATTGTTGACTACAACCAACTCCCATATGGCCGCTCTTTATTCTTCGTCAGTGGTCCAAAACTAATCAAAAGTGTTTTGTACCGCCGTTTTAATACCGTTACAAGAAACAATAGTGGCACTTACAGTGGCACCGGCTTTTGCCTCAAAACCTGGAGCCCATTCGATCAATTTGGTGGCCTTCAGGGTCAGCGACCCCCTGTTTTCTATCAAGTTTGCTACTCTTACCGTGTTTCCAAGCTTTAGCAGGCCATCATTCGCAGTTATACTTTCGTAGCTGTTTACGGAAAGGTCACAATACGGGCCAAGATCAAAAGCCTTATCGGGCTTATCGGTAACCGTAATGCTCTTTCTTCCCAATACCTGCCCAAAATCGTCGTAACTGTGCAAACGAAACTCATGTGTCCCCAAAGAAGTAGGGGTATATTCAAAAACCAGACCTACACTTTTGTTTTTTCCAAGTGAAGAAATAACTTCACTGGCTACATTGAAAAAGCCTACATCATTGGGTGCCTTTACCGTAACAATTACCCTTTGGTTGGTTAGGGTCGCGTTAGAGGTATTTTTGATTGTAAAAATACCACTGTGTTCTTGTGCCGCTAGCATATAATTGGGCTTGTTGAAATAATTGACACCTTCAAAAACTATGGATGTCGCTACTTGTCCCGCGTTTATCTTCCCTGTTTTTTCGGACTCACGCTCCACTTTTTCCTGTTGGGAATAAATCAGGTTCCCTTCAATTACGGACGGCAAAAAGGAGACTTCCAGATTGAGGTTGTTGAATACCATTTCGTTATAAACGTTTTTGCCCAAGGCGGTATTGGATTCTTTGGAAGAATCTAAATGGTCATCGCGTAATGTTTCTGATTTAACAGCCGTTTTGGTATGGGTCAACCAATCGGATTTTGGCTGCAAAGCGGTTTCACCTTTGTCGATATCCTTTTTTAGTTGTTGTGCTAAAGAGGCCGGCAACAATGCTAAATTTAATTGCTTAAAACTATTATCAAGGCCAAGTTCCATAGCGATTTCGGTTTCATACGCCGCATTTTTCATGATCTTTTGCAACCAAGGCAAATAGCCGCTGTCGATGATGCCATCACCATCGGTATCGGCTCCCCAGGCTTCCTGTAAGTATGAAAGTTCCGTTTGGTCCATGGCAAGTCCTTTTAATGGAACCATTTCACAGGTGTCCCCGTAGGCAAGCTGTAACACCGCTTCCTTAAGAATGGTGGTGATATCATATTCCATCCTTAAAAACTGTTGTCCCTGTCCATCTTTATTGTCCCGTACCTTTAAGCGCGGGGTAATCTCAAGGGTAAAGTCAAGTTTTGGTACGATTGCAATTTTATCCGGATCAAAATCTTTTTTAAGTGTGCCTTTTGTTGTGCTTTCAATCAGGCGATCATACAGTTCGGGGTTCTTTTCCTGGAGCAACGAAAGCCACTTGTTTCCCAACGCTTCGAAAGGGTTCCTTGATCGTATCAGGTCCTCTATAAGCCGTTTGGCAGTCGTTGCCGCATTGTAAGAGATTTCCATATAAGAATTTTGAGAGATGCTCATGGGTACATCGGAAAGCTGCAAAGTATCCGTTTTACTATGGAATACCTCACGAAAAACCTCCGTTGCATCATTGGAATACGGATACTCACCATTATACGATTTCCAAAAGTCAAAGGACGCTATATCGTTTGGTGCAAATGAAAGTTCGGGTACCCGTACAAGTTCAAAACCATTTTTCCCCTGGACCAAATCAGGTTTAAAAGTAATAGTACTACTGGTAAAGGTGAAACTCACATACGGATCCAGGGTCAATAGCGCCGGGTTAAAATCGAATGTTCGCCCTGCTGTTGAAGTATTTAGACTATTAAAACTGTTTGGAAAGCTAAAGTTGGGATCTATCTCAAAATTTGTAGCGTTGGTAAACGAACTTGCCAAAGGTGCAAACTTAATGGAAGCATTATTGCTACTACTGATATTCGATGGAATTCGTGCGCCGGTCGCTACATTTCTGGTAATATCGTCGACAGTAGTTTCGTAGGTGTTTGTTTTTATATCGGCAAAATCCTTATAAAGATCTCCCGCCTCTTTCCGAAATTTTTCTAAGCCTATGGCAGCTGAAATCTTACTCATGGAAACACCATCCACGCGCACCTCATTATCATCTACGTTGTTGAAACGCACGGTCGAACCATAAAAATCGAAGGTTACCTCGTCAAAAATAAGTGCTGCAAGGTCGGAACCATTATAGTTTCCGGGAGCGTTGGCCCCCGACTTGAAGGATTTTCCCAGTGTTTTGTTTTGAATGGTTCCGTTGGAATAAGCATCTAAATTAAAAGAGGTTTGACTATCAATGCTCAGTTTACCTTTTATCGTGGGTTTGTTGAATAATTGGTAAAATCCAATAACAACACCCCTATCAAAAGTTTGTGCCGACATATCAAAAACAACATCACCTGTTTGTGCCCCAACTACGTTAGCTACGTTTTTTATATAAAATGTAGATAATAGTGCGAGTTGTTGTATGTCGATACTTTCCGGGGAATCGATTATACCTCTTAATACTGAACCAGATTTTCCAATAAAACCGGGAGCAACCGATAGTCCCGCGAAAATTTTAACAGGATCTACACCATTATTCCTCGTACCTGCAACATCTGAAACTGCGTTATAGAAGATAGTAGCTTGTGCCGCTACTGGGGCCAATACAAAGCCATTGTCGCCAGATGTTAAAAATCCATTGGGTGCACTTGTAAAACCCAACACCGTGGATTTTCCTTTTATGTGTGCTCCATACTCAAGCCCCTCTTCATAAATACCTGGTTTTACATCGGCTCTCTGATTGGTTATATCGACCCCTGTGATATTTTGATCTGTATTTTCCAATTGCCAGCCAAAATAAAGTTTGGCACTAAGGTCTGATAAACCCGACAGACTAACTTCGATATAGTTGGTAATCGCGTTCACATTCGGGTTGTTAATGTCTCCTTTGATGATGGCTCCACCAAGACCGTCCTGTATAAGAATAACTTGGTTGCCCTGAGTGTCCTGATACAAGTTGCCCTTTCCAAGTGATGTATTTACACTGCTTCCGGTAAAACCGAAACCAGAAGTCAATACTTTGTTCTGAAGCGGATTAGGGATAAGGGCATCGCCGTCTCTTTGACAATGACCTCCTGAAGGTAGTAGTAAGAGAATTCCAATTGCGAAAAGCAATCCCTTAAAGTTATTCATTTTCATAGCTTAATAATTTTCTTGGTTAAGGAAGTTCCGTTTCTAAAAAAAATCCGAACAATGTAGGTGCCTGTAGGCAGGTGTGCCACGCTATAGGTAACGGTATTTTCGGTTTTTCTGGCAATTCGTACGCCAAAGGTCTTTTGATCAAGCCCTTGAAAAACAGTACGTTTTACGGGATTTTCCGAAGAAGTGGCTACCGTAAGTTCATTTCTAACTGGGTTTGGGTACACAATGACTTTTGGGGCATCCTTGCTCGAAAAATCAGCTTTGGCACCCGATTCTTCGGACATCGCTATGATGGTCAAGGTAGGGCTGTCGATAGTTACCGCATCACGAACCCCTATTTGAAGTTGGGGTGTTTCACAACCCTCAAAAGAAGTGTTTTGAGCCTGTTGTGCAGTCGTTTGGTTCATATATAAAAGCCCCATTGCCAGTATCGTAATGGGCAACATTTTTCGCATGCCGCACCTTGTTCTACTTTTGATACGTTCTCTAGTAGTTGGCATATGTTTATTGTTTTAACGTTTTCTTCAACTCTTGATTTTCTTTTTGGAGGGTTTTCACCTGTTTGTTGAGTTCGATCATGTATAGTGTTAACTCTTCCACCTTTTGCAGTAGTTTTACATCCATCATTCCCATATCCAAACCGTTCGCAAGCACTTCCGCTTCAGATGGGATTTCCGATAGGTGCCCTTCTTTGTTAATATAGTCCTCAACTTCTTCTAGCGTAGGCAAGTCATAATCCTTATCAAACACAAAGTCCGCGAACACGTTAAGTTTTATAATTCCGGATTTGGCAATAAACCCGTCCCTTAAAATTAGCTTTGACCCGTCCAATACCAACTGTTCTCGGTTTCTAAGGTAAAGGCGTGCATCTCGATCACCGCTTCCACTTCTGGTAAAGTCAATGTAAGGTGTTGAAGAGGCGTTTTCACCGCGAAGCTCCAGTGCTCCACCTTGATCCTTGTTAAAGGACGACTCGCCGACGCGGTAGCCCGCTTTGGATCGTACACTACCGTTGACATCCAAACGCACACCGGGCGCCGATCTGCCGATACCTACATTACCATTTTCCGTGATTACCATTCGCGTTTCCAAATTCCCCCCGTCCCGAGTTTGGAAATACAACTTTCCGGTTTTGTTCAGCCCGGCCCGAGCGGCAAATATGGAGGCAAACGTGGTATTGTAGGTCCCACCATGGAAAAAGTCGATTTTACCAAAACTACTGCCAGGACTGCGGTTTGCACCCGTATTTCCTAAGACCAGTACGCCGCGATCTTCTCCCAGTACCCGGTAGGTCTCTGTTGCCTTCGCCGCGTTGGCAATACTTTTTCTAAAGTCTCCCCGCTGCACTTTTCTTCGTTTTGTCGTTTTCGGTGCCGCTTTTGCCTCCGGTCGTTTTTCCAATGGCTTGGGCAGAGCGGCAGTTACGGCATGGGAGTCGAATGTTTCACTGTTGGTTTCTTGGTACATTTCGTTTCCATTTGGACCGCTATAGTCCATAGCCGTAGCGGTTTCCATGTTCCCTTCCTGAGCGAATCCAATTATTGTGCTTTGCATTGCTATTGCGAATACCGTCAATAGTTTTAAACTTTTTTTTGTTCTCATGGTTATATAGTATTAAATGAATGATGTTCTTATATGGATCAATAGTAGTTCTCCGTCGTAAAATTTCTTGGGCAGATGTTTGGGCTTAGGCTTTTTTAAAGCTTCGGCCCATGGTTGGTAACGGTCAAAATGGTGGAGTAAATCGGCACAGGGCGTTTCACCCGACGGGGCAGTAAAACAACCGCACTTTTTTGCACATGTCGTTTTTTACATATCTGGCCGACGAAACAAATATGGTCGAATTCGCTAAGGGTTTTGGCCTGTACTGCACTGAAGAAGTGAACGAAAGTAGTTGTAACAATGCCTTTAATAAGCTGTTTTAGTGTTATTTACCCTAAAACAGGATGTTATTTAGGTTTTGGGCATCACCATTGTTGGCCTGGTATTGGGCTCAAATTTCTGAGGAGGGAAACGGTATTCCATTTTTTGGGAAGTTCCAGAGGGATAATTTTCCGTAGTGTTCAAACGGAATGTATAAATTCGAAAACGCTTTGATCTTTCGGCAGGCCCAGTTTTTTTTTGAGACGAAACAGTCCCTGGCGAACACTGGCATATTGGATATGCATCATGCTGGCCATGTCCTTTAAGGAAATGTTCATTTTTAGAAAACAGCATATTTTAAGCTCGGTCGGGGTTACGTTATAAATAGTGACCAAATGTTTGGTGAAACCCGGATGCGTTTCTTCAAATTGGGCGAAGAACTCCCCCCATAGTTGATTTGTTTTCAAATTACTTCCGATATCTTTTCGAGTGGCCCGTATAAGACGTTTTGTTTTTTCCGATATGCGTTCTTCCTTTACAATTTCGTTCAACTTTAATGAAAGACGGTCCATCATTTCATTATTTACGGACATGGATGCCGAATAACGCGTCACCTTTCGGTTTAGGCGCTCTTTTTCGGAAATGACGGAGTTAAGGTTTCGAGTCGCTTTTCGCTGTTTTTGAACATGTTTCCTTTTCACAAAGAATAGGTATATACCCAATATGGCCATACCACAGCCTATGACTAAAATGACACGTTTTTTTCCGCTCAACTTTTTTTCGAACCGTGAAATTTGTCTTGTTTTGGATACCTCTTTGGCACTTAGTAATAAGGAAGTGGTTTTAGGGATGTTTTCGTGTTTTTCCAGACTGTCCTTTAACCGAAGTGCCCATTTGTGGTACTTGAGTTGCGAAGCTACCGAATCGTTCGTTTTTTCGAGAAGACGTTCCCGTTGTTTAATGTACTCGTACTTTTCGTCCAATGTTCCAAGGGAGTCTATGGTGCGCCCGACTAAATCGACATAATATAGCGCGCTATCGGTTTGATCCAAAACGTTATACAATTTGCTGAGGTAAATGGCCGATCGCATCTGTTGTCGTTTTGATCCCAATTGTTCCGCAAGGCGAAACGATTCCGACAGATGGCGTTCTGCCGTATGGTACGATGCCAATTTGAGGTAGCAGTTTCCTAAATTTTCCGCCACCATGGCGACATAGAGCTGTTGACCGTTTTCTTCATAGCCCGCATATGCCTCTTCAAAATAGGGTATTGCCAAAGGTATTTGGGACAGTTCCATATAACACGTACCAATATTGTTGGCCGCTGCATTTGCCAAACGGTCGTTTAGCGGTCGAAGAATTGTTTTACTTTTTTTTAAATAAACGATTGCGGAGTCATACAGTTGTAAACGGAAATAGAGGTTGCCCAGGTTTCCGCGCGACATGCCCCGATGAAGATCCTGAAAGCGTTCGGTGTTGTTTGAAATTCGGACCGCACGTATTCCATAGGTCAATGCTTTTGGAAGATTGTTCAAGCGCCTATATACACTACTCAGTTGAATCAGTGCGTTAAACTCCGTTTTCCCATCTGCAATGTGTTTTCCAAGGGTAAGGGCCTCCATGGCGTATGCAATACTTTTGGCGTAATTATCCGTTCCCCCGATGTCGCTATAGGTGGTGGAAAGTCCGATCAAAAAGGATTTTTCAAAGTAAGTGCTATGGAGTTTTCTTGCTTTTTCCAACGATTGGGCCAATACCGTCTTTAAAGAGTCCAGGTCGCGGCTTTTTCGAGATTCGAAATGTTGGATCACCGTTATAAGGGCCAAACTATCCTTGGTGCGTTCCGTGCGTAAATGTCGGCCTTCAAGGCCTAATGTTCCGAATAGGAATAGGCATAGGATAAGCGTTGGGATACCATTTATGTTCAAAGTAAGGAAGTGTTAAAAGTGTTTTGGCAAAAGGTAACAAAACGATGTATGACCTCTGTCTCGGTTGCTATGGCGTACCATGGACCATCATTTCACATTTTTTTATGCTGTGTTAGGTTTTCCAATTAAAAAAGAGACCATTTTTACACCAGCACCAACTTTACCGATTTCCCAATGAAAATCATCGGAATTTTCCAATTCCCGCACCATGATCCTCAGTTCTTCCGGCGTATATGTTCGAAGAACGGTAATGGTACCGTCCCATAAAACTATAAATGGGACCACCGGTAAAAAATAGGTAAAAAAAAGACGCTTGATACTGAACGGTTTTATAAAAGGTGTCATCAACATAACGAGCAGCGGAGAAATGATAGCAAAAAATAGCAAAAAGCTTAAAGAACGCTCTTGAATTTCAAAAATTCCGATGGGCTGCTTTTTATCGATTGCATCCTGCAATACGGCTTTGCCCAGTTGGGGATCGAAATGATGGAAGGACCGGAACAAGGTCCGGAAACCGGACAAGCGCTTTGGTACGTTGGTCGCATTTACCGAATCCGCTTCAAAATGAATGGCCCCATTCGAACGCCGCTGTTGTTTTTCAAAGGCATCGATATTTGGATAGAGATCGGTCAAGGTAATTTTAAGGGAATCGAAGCGTGGGTGCAATGCCTGATAGATCGCAAACATTCCGCCACCTCCGCCGGACCCGATATCGACCAGATGAAGGGGCTCGTAATGATGAAGTGTTTTTATCAGAACCGGTATCAGATCGTCATAAAAACGAAACCTTACCGCAATATGTTCCAAAAAGTCGGTGAGATAGTTACGCAAAATTTCCGGACATTTTTTTAGGTCTTCGAACTCGAATAGTTGTATTCTTGGAATCATTCTGGAAACGATAAAGGGTTGATTGCTTTTTTTAGTTTTGGGCGAGGAGTGATGACCGAAAGAAAAATAACCATTGGCAAGGAAGGTTTTTTAGCCTACCGTTCAAAAGAACGCTAAATAGCGGTGTCACTTCACAAAGAGGTGTCTACAAACTGTCTACAGGGGTGAAAAAGATTTCCTTGCGTCTTAAAAAAAATAGGGCATACAGGTGCACTAGTTTAGAAGAGTTTTATATCGGGGCCTTGGCGTAGTGTTGCCCATATGTAGGGTGCTATACCATAAAAATCATACCGCCTGTATGGTGTTGCTAGTATTGCCGAACAGTGACACCTTTACTATTTTTAAACGACTCTTAACCTTTTTCAATATTTGCCCATGGGAATCCTGTACTTTACCAAACAGTTTTGTTTATGCCTGTTGGGGAGCCTTGTTTTGGTTGTCTGTAGTTGCAGTACCCAAAAGAAACTCCTTTCAAGTTTTGTTCCCTCGAATCCTGTAGCGCCCGAGCAGCTTTTGTTAGGGGATCCTTATATTTTGCGAACCGATGGCAGGTATTATTTATATGGGACCACGGACAGTTCAGAGGGATTTAGATCCTGGTCTTCCGAAGATCTCAAGCATTGGGAACCGCTGGGGTTTGTTTATCGAAAAACGGAAACATCTTACGGAAGTAGCAGGTTTTGGGCGCCTGAAGTACATTATGATCCGTATACCGACAATTATGTAATGGTGTACTCCGCCAAAAAGGACAAAACATCCCCATACCGGCTTTGCATGGCACGGAGCGATACCCCCAAGGGTCCTTTTTTGGACGAGCTTACACCGTATTTGCCTATTGAAGATTGGGGGCAAATAGACCCCCATTTGTTTTGGGACAAAACGGGTACGCCCTATCTTTTCTTTAATCGGGTCGGTATTTTAACCCCTGGTTCCAAAAACGGGACATTGCATACGGCAAAACCCTCGGCGGAAATTTATGCGGTAGCATTGACGAAGGATTTAAAAACAATGGTGGGGGTACCTACCGTATGTGTAAGGGCCTCTCAAGAATGGGAACTTTCCAGCGACTCCACTAACTATTGTAATGAGGGGAGTTTTGTTTTTGAGTTTGGAGGCCTTTATTTTATGACCTATTCGGCAAACCATTACAAGAGCCCCAAATATGGTATTGGGTATGCTACCGCTTCACATCCTCTGGGGCCTTGGAAAAAAAGTAGGAACAATCCCCTGCTGTATACCATAAAAGAAAAAGGATTATCTGGTCCGGGCCATAACTCCTTCACAAGATCGCCAGATGGCGAAGATTTGTTAATCGTGTACCATTCCCACGCCGACCCTTCAAAACCTGGGGCAAGTAGGCATTTGAATATTGAAAAGGCTTTTATTGATGCCGAGGGAAATCTTCATGTGAAAATAGCCCCAGAGCGGAAATAAGAATCTTTATGGTTTTAAAAAGGTCATTCCCAATCCATATGGATTGGGAATGACCTTTTTAAGTTTTAGTAATGCTTTGCCCTTTACCAAGTCCGATCTAGAGCGATTTTATCTTTTGCAGTAAACTCGCCCGGTGCACTTAATGGAGAGCAGGCATTCATCAAGGAATTAGCATCAATAGGATTAGAAGAAAATTGGGACGGTGTTCCTGGTATGTGTACAGCACCTAACCAAGGTTCTGGATTAGGATTCGCACAAGAGGATCGACTAAACCAGTCTGTGTGCCTTAGCCCCATAGTATGCCCTATTTCATGGGTAATCGTATGTTCTACACGGTCGGTGGGATAATTGCGGCTGGTACTACCGGTAATCATACGTCGATTGACTTGTATATTGCTAAATGGTCTGACAAAACTACTATTAACCCGTACCGGGAAACCAGTACGGCCCGTTGTACGTGGGCCTAAATCATTGAAGTATATTCTTATATTAGCCAAGTTCCGGTTATCATAATTGTATAACCTCTGAAAGTTGAATCCTATTTTTCCTTGCCTAAACAACAGATTATAGTTGTCAATAGCTCTGTTCACAGCATCGTTAGCTTTGGCATTGTTATTAGTGAAAGCGTAGATACGATATGTGAATCCATTTGAAGCTATCAACGGCATACGATAATGTCCGGTTTCACTAGCACTTTTTTTGGGAAGCATTGCTGGTAAATCTTCAGGATAAATCATAATATCATCAATATTATAGGTAATTCTTTTGTCACCGGATTCGTCTATCGTATGGGTAACCGATACATACTCATCGGAAAAGCCCAGTGCTTGTAAATATGCAATGTCTTTTTGTGGCATTTCATATCCGATGATTGGCTCGTTAAACCACTCTGAAGAGGTTTGCAGGGAATCCCTGTTTTCTTCAGTAGACTCTTTGGTACAGGAAAAAATGGCGATTACCGCCATACTTAAAAGTGCTTTTTTCATTTTTAGTTGTTTTTAAATTAAATACTTCAGTACTGCAAATCCTTAATAAATTTGTAGTGTGCTTCATAACACCCACTTTGTAGTACTGCTCATGGGCACGAATATCCTTAAAGGGATGTTAACTATTGGCCTGTTCTATACTGCTATGGGAACGGTAGATGGCTTTTTTTAAGGGGAAAAGTCGTTTGTGAAATTTTGGTTCCATATCGGCAGTTTTGCAGCAAAGAACGTTCAGAAAATACTGTCGTTTTAACATAAATCTCCGCTTTTATACCTCAAAGATTGTCTGATATTTGTTGGGAATCTAATTTTTAATTATCATTGCAATCCAAACAGTTGATATATCAACAAATATGCAGGATATCGAAAATGTCATATTGTTCCAAATAGACAAAACCAGTAAGGTGGCCAAGAGCTATTCCCAGCGGGAATTCGATCGCATCGGTTTGGGCATTACCGTGGAACAATGGATCGTATTGAAAATAATAGAGGAGTCCGAGGCACTCTCGCAGCGCGAACTGGCCACAAAATCGTTACGGGACCCAGCTTCGATCACCAGAACCATCGATCTTTTGGAAAAGAAAAATTATGTGGTGCGCAACAGTATTCCGGACAATAGAAGACAGTACCATTTGTCGCTTACCACCGCGGGGAAACGTTTTGTTGCCGAACATTTAGCGGTCATTAAGGCACATCGCCTAAGAAGCGTATATGGCTTTACCAAAGAAGAACTATCACAACTGAGCGGATACCTTTCCCGTATCCAACAAAATATGAAGTGATTTTTTTTAAATTATAAATTGATATATCAATAATTGATAATATGATACAGATGTGTTTTGTAGATGATGGCCCCAAAGTGGCCGGGTATTTTTCACCAAACCCCGGGAAGTACTACCCGGTCGAACATCTTGGTGATATGGTTTGCCTAAGGCAGGTCTCCGGATATGAAGTAAACGGGAAAACGAACCTGAAACTTGACGAGCCCCTTGGTAAAACCGCCAGTTACAGGAAAAACGGAAGCAAGTGCAAAAAGCTTCCTACCATCCTTGCCTACGACTTTATGGATGATTTTCAACATCCCTCCGGGATGCAAACTTCGGTCGAAATTGAACGATAACCCTAATATTTAAATCTTAAAAATCAAGTATGATGAAAAAAGGAGTGCTTACAATGATTGCCATTTTCTCCATAGTAACTATCGGGAAGGCACAGAAACAAGAGAAGGCTAAAATCAAAGAGGTGATTACGGCTTTTGCCAAAGCCGGTGATTCCAACGATTATGAAGCTTTAGATGCGTATTTGGACGATAACTATCGTGTGGTCATGAACCGTTTGTTCGGGAGTAACCAAGTGGCAATACTTCCAAAAACGGTGTATGTGGACAAGATAAAGTCCAAAGAGTTTGGTGGCGACACCCGGGAACTCACTTTTAAGAACATTACGGTAAATGGCCTTACGGCAAGTGCCGAGGTTATTTTCGTAGGAAGTAAAATGACCTTTCATTCCATTATGTTGCTTGCCAAAAATGAAGAGAACGTTTGGAAATTGGTCAGTGATATGCCCGTTATAGAAAAATAGAACGCAATACGAGTTTATAGCATGTTATGGCGTTTCGTGGAAAGCGGCCCATATCCGAAAGGGTATCGGCCGCTTGTTGCTGCTACCCGAAATTCGATATCGGCAGTGGCGCAGTGCTTGACCACATCAAAACATACTCTTTTTCCGGGTCGCGCGATATTTTAAAAAGGAATGCCTACTTTTATTTGTAATGCGAAAAAAGGGTGTACGACTATGTACATACCAGAACGCAATTTCCAATTTAAAATGGTATTAGCTCGGCATGCCAAATAAAAACATTGCATTACTTGTTTTTGCCCTTTCCGAAACGGCGGAAGTCGAGCACAAACCTTTTTTGGCAAAGGCGTCCTTGGCTGCTGCATTACAAAAACATACCCGTACCATTGCCGAAAAAAGTGGTTTGCCCGTCCTTTATTTTGACGAGTCCAACCAGCATGGCCCCAATTTTGGTACCCGTTTCGCCAATGCCATACAACATTCCTACAAACAAGGATATGATGCTGTAATCGCAATAGGTTCCGACTGCCCACACCTTCAGCTCCATCACCTACTTCAGGCCAAAAAAGCGTTACAAGAAGGAAAGACCGTTCTAGGACCCACCCATGACGGGGGTTTTTACCTGTTGGGGCTTTCCAAAACCGAATACCGGCACCATACCTTTTTAAAACTTTCTTGGAATACGGATCGGATCTATGATGAGGTTCGGGCGATGTTACACCACCACCAAAAAGAACAACTCACCCTAGAAAAACTTAGGGACCTCGATTTTTTTGCCGGGCTACAAAAAATAGCCTTGTCCCGCATTAAAACCCGTTCGCTTCGAAAAGCAGTGGCAAAAGCATTGGAAAACGACAAAACCATTTTTGGATTCGGACCCTTAAAAATGTCCGAAATTTATAACGCTGCCGCCCTTAACAAAGGATCTCCCTACCGCACTTCTGATTCTTACGAACACCCTTAAAAAGGGTACTTCGATCGTTTTTCGAACACATCCAAGGTATAAGAACACGAACACCCTGACCGCACAACGGGTATACCCGCTGCGGTAAACCGATTTGAAATGAAAAAAGTTATCCTAGCGCTATTCACGATATTTAATGGTATCACCCTTTTGTCACAGGAGACTACGGGCCGTCTCCAAGGTACCTTAAAAGACACCAAGGGCGAGCCCATACCCTATGTAAACATTGTACTGGTCGATAAGGAAACCAATTTTCGATACGGGGCCGTCTCCCAAGAAAATGGTTTTTACCGATTGAACAATATCCCACCGGGCAATACCTATCGGATAACAGTCTCTTTCGTAGGGTACAGCACCGTTGAAGAAAACGGGCTGGTAATCAATTTGGGCGGCACCACGGTAAAAAACATAATGCTCCAAGAAGCGACCACTACACTGGAAGAAGTAGTGCTCACCGCCGAAGCGACACCTAAGAAGAACGGAAACGAGACCCTATTGGGCCGTAGGGCGATAAAGGCGACACCTACCATCAATCGTAGTATTCAGGACCTGACCAAAAACCTGCCCGAGAACAATCTGAACTCCTTTGGCGGAGCCAGCAATCGGTTTAACAACTTAAACATCGATGGTATTGCAAACAACGACATCATCGGTTTTCAGGAGCCTGCGAGCGGTGCTTCCGGTTCGTCGGCAAACGGCACTCCGGGCGGACTTTCCCGGAGTCAACCCATTGGTCTTGGGGCCGTAAAACAGCTAAGTGTAAAACTTTCCCCGTTTGATGTCGGTATCGGTAATTTTAATGGTGCCAGTATCAATTTGGTTACCAAAAGCGGAACCAACACCACCAAGGGGGAAGCATATGCCTATGGAAACGATCAAAACCTGATCGGAAGGTTCGCCAATGGCGCCGAACAAGAGGTACAGTCGTTCTACGACCTTCAATTTGGTGCCGGTGTGGGCGGTGCCCTGGTAAAGGACAAGTTGTTCTATTTTGTGAATTTTGAACAGGCCCTATCCAAAACCCCGGTTTTGAACGCTCCCGGCAGCAATTCCTCCGATATTTCGTTGGACGATGTCAACGCGATCCGTAATCGGTTGATCGCTACTTATGATTATGATCCCGGTGCATTCGAACGTGCCGATCTGCAAACCGCAAGTTCCAAACTTTTTGCCCGATTGGACTATAACTTGTCGGAGGTACACAAACTGACCCTTAGGAACAATTATGTGAACAGTTATGCCGATAATTTGGAGTGGAACAGTACTTTTTTCAATTTTGGCAATCAAGGGTACCGCCATAATAGCATCGCCAATAGTCTGGCCTTGGAGTTGAAATCCAATTTTAAGAACGGCAGTACCAATAAACTTTCCTTGGGTTTCAATAGTGTACGGGAGGACCGTGGTTTTGATGGGCGGGTGTTTCCGCACCTTCAGATAGCGACCTCTTCGGCGGGCCGTATTTTTGGGGGAACCTATCGAGAGGCCTCGGTGTACAATACTGATTTTACTACGCTACAGTTGTCGGATACCTATACGTTCGATTATGGGAAACATCATTTTACGACCGGTATATTTTCACAGTTGCACAAGGTGGATTATGGTTTTCTTTCCGCTTGGAACGGGCGTTGGGAGTACCGTTCCGTGGCAGACTTTTTAGAGGACCGCCCGGCTCGCATCCGAGGGGTCTATAATGTGAACAATAACGATTTTGGTTTCGTCAGCGATCGTCCCTCGGCAACGATCGGCGTACTGGAGGCCGCCGCTTTTTTTCAGGATAATTTTCGCATTGACGAACGCCTGGAAGTAACTGCCGGAATTCGCCTGGATGGCCAATATCTGACCAGCAGGCTCCCCATAAGTACTGCCGTACAAAACACTCCCGAATTCGAGGCCTTTGATAACCGAATATCGCGAACGCCCCAATTTAACCCTCGTTTCGGGTTTACCTACAAATTGGATGCCGATGGGAAATATACCGTTCGCGGAGGTACCGGATTGTTTTCGGGACGCATTCCTTATTTGTGGTATGCCTATGCGGAATATATTTCGGGCACGGATTATTTCAATATTGATATACGGCCCGATGCCGCGGTACCCTTGACCGAAAATTTAGAGGACCTTAGAAGCGTGCAACCGAACCTGACCGAGATAAACCTGATCGACCCCGATTTTAGTTTACCGCGCGACTGGAAAACGAATATCGCGTTTACCGCTAGATTGCCCAAGCGATGGACGGCCAGTATTGAAGGCACCTATACCGATGTGGTAAACGGCATTTTTTTCCGATCGATCAACAGAAGGGAGAATTTAGGAAATTTTGAAGGTGCGGACGATCGGCCATACTTTTTGGAAACGGGAGACGCCATCAAGGTCAACCCCAATTTTACCAATGTGTTTTTATTGACCAATACCGATCAAGGCTTTCGCTATAACCTCACTTTTGGATTGAGTAAGCAATTGGGCAACTATAACGGATATTTGGGATATACTTACGGTAAAAGTAAAGACGTATCGAGTACCGTGCGAAGTTCTCCGGCGGCGAATTTTGAATGGAACCAAGCCGTTGTCGGCAATGATCCAGGGGTATCGTTTTCAAATTTTGACCTGCGGCACAAATTCGTAAGTACCCATTCCTATACGTTTGATGTTGGCCAAAACGGTACCGGTTTCCTTTCCTTTCTGTACAACGGCAGGGCGGGCAGCCCTTTCTCTTATGTCTACCGTGGCGACGTGAACCGCGATGGGTCTTCCCGGAACGATGTCGTTTATGTGCCCGCAAACGCTTCGGAAATCGATTTGGTCGATATTACCGATGCTTCGGGAACCGTTACGGTAGCTGCAGCGGAACAATGGGAACAATTGGACCGTTTTATAGAAAGCGATCCTTACCTACGGGAACGGCGGGGTAAAATAGCGGCCCGAAACGGCGCGCGGACACCCTGGAATCACGAGCTGGACATGAAACTGGAATACGGGCTAAAATTCAAGAACGAAAACAGGATAAGTGTCGCTGTGGACATACTCAATGTGTTTAATTTCATCAATAAAAACTGGGGGCGTTTGGTGTTCGTTCCCAATGTGGTCAACTCTAGCTTTAGCCTCCTCAATTTTAGGGGTATCGAAAACGGGCGACCCCAATTTCAGTTCGATATTCCGGAGAATAGCGAGCCCTATATTACCGATGCGTTCAATTCCCGTTGGCGGGCGCAGCTCGGGCTAACGTATCGTTTTTGATACCGTCAAACGATGTTGATGATACAAAGCGGTTCGAAAGAAGGAGAGAAAGACCGATGCTGAAAAGAAGCAAAGATGAAGATAAAAGGACTTACACCATTTTAACTTTGAAATAGCACTTATAAATCATTTCTTTTTCAGCTAAAGCAGTTGTTTGTTCGTGTTCCTTTAGCGTAGCGGTGCTTCGTCCTTTTATCTTCATCTTTTAACCTTTATTCCTTTAATGCAGCGGTCCCCCTGCTACCAAGTTTGGTGTACAGGGCGATCAGTACCAAACTGCCCCCGAACAACGGCAACACTACGCCCAATAGTATCAATATAAATACGATGCCATACCCCACGGTAAAGCTTTTTGGCACCTTCGGTATACCCCAGCTTCCTTTCTTTTTACGCAACAGGTACGAAAAGATAGCCGAAATACTGATTGCAGTCAGTAATACTGCGATACCCAACATCAAATACCAGTTCCACGGGCCAAACTGCCCTTGGTGGAAGGCCATCACCCACATTCTATCGCGCATTAAAACGCCCACATCCGCCCATTGTTGGTGTAGCAATTGTGCGCCGCTATAGCGATCAAAATGGAATTTTTGCTGCTTGTCCAGCTCGGGATAATAGGTGTTTCCCACACTGTAAACCCCGTTTTTTCCCTTTGGAAAACTGATCGTTATTTCCCCGGGAAGGTTTAAATCGTTTGCCTTCGCCACTATGTCATCCAGGGTTACCGACGTATCGGAGGGTTCGGAAGCAATTCCGATACCGTTCCAACTTTTTGGGAAACCGGTCCCGGTCCATTTTTGAAGGTTTTTAAAGTTGCCGCCCACCACATCTGTCCAAGGGAACGCCCCGGCGAGCACTAAAAGGAGCAGACCGGAGACCCAAAATCCGCCAATGGCATGTATATCCCTAAAAAACAATCGTTTTCCGTTCGCAATCCGCGGAATAAAAAAGCCCTGGATGCCACGTTGCCTAGCGGGCCAAAAAATGAAAAGCCCGGTCAAGATCAAAACAAGCATCCAACTGGCAACAAGTTCCACAATTTTGGTTCCGAAACCTCCTAAAAGCAGTTCGCCGTGAAGCTTGCGCACCTTGTACATGAGTCCCTCATCGGCACGGATCGTTCCCGAGGTTTTGGCAGTGTAGGGGTCCACGAAAAAACTTGTTTTATGACCGAACCTGCCCGAAAAAAATTCCGTTGCGTGGTCAGGACCTTCCGGTACCACCATAGCACTGGGTTTTTTTGTCATGGAACTCTTGGCGATTTCCCATTGTTGTTGGTAGGGAATAGCGGTTCCCATCGGAACTACCTGTTTGGTCGATTGTTGGATCGGAGCTTCATAGTCGACCTTAAAAAGGTAGATGCCCCCGGTAATGGATAATAACAGCACAATGGGCAAGCTTACCATACCTGCGATAACATGCCATTTCCATAGCCATTGGTTCAATTTATATTTCATTTTTTAGAGATTTAAAACCCCGACAAACGTTGTGCTTGTCGGGGATAATGCGTTTTTAAAAAGTATAGCGCACTCCACCGTGGAAAGCCAATGGATTGCCAATGGTATAACTGTTTTCGTTTCTAAAATTGCTGAACGAGGCCCTAGCCGCATACAGTTCGTCAAAAACGTTAAGGGCATGTGCCCATATCTCGAACTTCTTTAAAGTGTAGGCCGCCCTAAAATTGAATACGTTATGACCATCATAGGTGGCGGTCCCGAACGTACCGTTGTCATTGGCTACCTGCCCTTCGAAGCTGGTGTTATACGCTCCCACCAACTCATATTCCGCGGTAATGCTAAGCGCCTTGGTCGGTCGATAGGTAATACTACTGTTGCCCAATAGGTTGGGTGCCGTTTCACGGTCGGTGTCTGAATAATCGATTCCGTTTTCAAAGAACTCGATGTAGTGGTGTACGGCATAACTCCCATTATGTGCAACGGTCAGTTTTGGCGAGGGGGTATATGAAATTCCATATTCAGCGCCGTACGACCGGGTTTTACCGGCATTGGAGTTAAAAAAGACATCATCGGTATCGCGAAGGGTCACCAAGGTATTGTTTCCGTTCAAGAGGTACAGGGCACCATCGATTTTTAAGCGATCGGCGATATTAAAATACCCTCCCACCTCAAAATTATGGTAAACACTGGGCCTGATATCCCGTAGTTCGTTTCTGTTCCGATATAAAGTGGAAGCCTGTGGCGGGGTAAACCCTTGTGCGTAATTGGCGTAGATGCCGGATGTTGTCCCAAAATTATAATTCAGTCCCAATTTAGGTGTAAGGTTATCGTAACTATCATCGGAAACCGTCAGTGCCGCTCCAACAATGCGATTGCGGTAGTCGTATTGAAAGCGATCATACCGTAGTGCTGCGGTAACCTTTAAGCGTTCCAAAGGAGCTATTTCGTATTGTATAAAGCCCGCATAATTCAATATATCGGCCTCATAATCGAGTATGAAATCCCCATTTCTCAGGGTAAAGTCGGTATTGCTACCGGTTTCGGGATCCACGATTACGTCCGTACGTTCCCCAACATAATCTTGGGGCGAAAGGTCGGCCGTACCTCCAAATAGCAATTGGGAACCGCTACTTTCAAAACTGATTTTATGCTGTACCAACCCCATATAACTATTGAACTGGTTGGAGTTGACTTCTCCCGACCCAAAACCCGTCAACTGCCCTTGTTCTCGAAACTGACGTATGCGGTACGATGGGTTTTGATCCATTCTGTTATCTCGGAACATCAGGTTAAAGGTGGTTTTGTTACGGTCGTTCCATCGTGTTTCTACGGTAGTTCGGATGCGTAGGGCCAGCGCATCGCGCTCGGTAAAGGTCTGGTCGCTCTCAAAATTGCCCCCGAAATAATCCGCTTCGCTCAAGGATCCCGTCATGTCCGAACGGTAATCGGTAAGGGCGATTACGTTGGTCCAGTTGGTGCGTTCCGATAGCTGATAGACCGTTTTAAAGGTGACGGCAAATTTTTCGTAATCACTGTGTTCGATAAGGCCGTCTTCCCGTTGTACAAAATGGGAACCGATATAAAAACCGAACCGTTCGCTTGGGGAGTCGGAAACCTCAAAATCATATCTTGAAAGACCCAAATCGTTCATTTGCACCCCAATACTTCCCGAAAGATCTTTGGTGGGCGCTTTGGTGATAAAATTAAAACTACCGCCGATCGCCTCACTCCCATAAATACTGGAAGCCGGACCTTTGAGTACCTCAATTCGACGATACGCGATATCGTTCATTTCCAAAAGGGCATTGTGATTAAAGACCGAGGTAGGGCGTATCTGCAGCCCGTCTTCCATATAAAGGAACAACGAGCGGGTAGAAATTGGGGAACGTACCGCCATAAAATGTTGTTCATTGCTCGCCGCACGGGAAGTCGACATAAATACACCGGGTACCTGATTGGTGAGCTGGTCCAGTCCAAAAGCCTTGGTCTCTGCAATTTCCCGAGTACCGATAACATCGATAGCCGCGGGTACTTCCGACCGTTTCTGTTGCTCCCGGTTACCGGTGATCACCACCTCGTCAAGCGTAGTGGTGTTTTCCGTTAATACAATGGTGTTTAAGGTATCGGTAAGCGTTTGTCGTTCGTTTACAAAACCGACATAGGTGATTTGTACCGTAGCATTTTCGAGTACTATTTCAAAAACCCCTTCGCTATCGGTCATGGTCCCCTTTGTTGGGTCGGTTACCGATACGATATCGGCCCCGATCAAGGGAACGTTGTTCTTGTCGGTCACTTTTCCTTTGTAAAGCACCTGAGATTGTGCGCAAAGCGCTATTGACCCTAAGAAAAGGGTCAGCATTATTTTTTTCATTTATGGTTTCTTTATGGCCGTTTTTGGAAGTATGGAACACCGGTACTGTATGGTGCCACCTTCGAACGGACGCTACTTTGACTTGAATGATCGCTATATGATATAGCCGGATGAGCGCTCCGGTAAAAACCGTTGTCGCCCCATCCCATATGAAAGAATGTTAGGAAGAAACCGTGGGCGGATGGAAATCCGAAGGGCAAAATCGGTAGGTGTATAACTTTTTACGAAAGGTGAAGTCCTTCCTTGGCGCTAGGGTATTTGCAGTTGTCAATACTTTTTGAACAAGGACAAAACCAATGGGGTATTCGCTTAAATCGGATAGGGGAAGCTCCATTTTCTTTTGATCTTCTTGTTCCTGTAGCATTTGCATTAGGTAGCACTTTCCCTCACATGCGAGCTCCGGCCTGTCCTTATTGATACAAAGAAATTCCGCGATATACTCTTGGTCGATTACATATTCGATTACCGGTGCAATGGGGCGTACCATGGCCGTTAGATACAAAGCGATAAATAGATATGCAGAAATACCTTTCATACGATCAAATAAACCGGAGATCGGGAACGAATAACGATCAGGGACCTTTGTTTCCTACAAAAATATTGCTTTGGCGATTCCCAAAAAATGTTTGTACGTTAAAATTCTGATGGGCGATCGAACGGAAACGATAGCTGTTTTTTTTGGAAGTTATAATCGGTTTGAAAAAGCATAACGTTTTCTGCCATACCCAGGTGTCGGGTATGGCAAAGAACGTAATCCGATAAGGGGCTACGGGCGTTGTTGCAATTCCGTGAAAACCCCGAGGAATATCCAGAAGACCAGAGGGTCAAAAATCGGTATCCGCATCCAAGTAGGTAACATCAAAGGCGCCTTCGGTTATCGAATAGGTCGGTGCCGGATCGCCGTCCAGCACAACAAAAGGGGCCGTTTCGAAACTAAAACTGCCTTTGATATGGTTGGTGTCCCTATCATGGGCCGCTATGGTAATAAAACCCGACACGGCCAGTCCACCATCGTCCGAACTATTGTCTACTTGGTAGGATGCCGTATACCCGATCATGGTGCCCGAAAGCTTGTCGAGCGATAGGGTACCGACGGGGGCATCTTCCGGAACCAGCAAAGAAATTTGTTTACCATTCACATCGTTTCCGGATATCGAAATGGTGGCTACCGCGATGTTGGTGAGAACTCCGGTACTGAATTCGGGTTCGAATAAAATACCGTCTATTTTTGCTTGTAAACTGCTATCTCCGCCAGTTTTGGCGTCCTTTTTATTGCATCTATCACTATTATGGGACAAGAATGGCCGCTACTTTATCAAACTCCTGGGACGGAATTTTTTTGGAATCCGCTATCATGGTGCTAGCCACTAATTCAGCTGATTTGTAGAGTGTAAACTTTTAAGTCTCCCTGCGGTAAAAGGAAATTTACGGATACATTATAGGAAGGCATGAACGTGATAAGCTGTTACCGCAGCTAATTTTTTCTTTTTGGGAACGGACACTTTAAGCACTTCATCAAGAGTGGTATTAATCTTCACTTTCTGTTCGTACTTTTTAGAGCGTTTATTTTTTACTTTGGGTTTGTTTTCGGCGATAGGATAAAGGTATGTGATTTGTAATAAATTTCAATGTGGTGTGTTTCTTTAAGGTTAATTGTAAGAAAACATATATTTTTGCCAGAATGGAAAAGCCAAAAAGACCTAGGATACAAAACACTAATGGCGCGGTAGTTGAAGATACGTTAGAGTTTAAGGCTAACTGTGCCTCTAAAAACGCTCAATGTATTCATACCTATGATGAATTGAAAGTAGAGTTGTGGTGCGACAAGCACTACCACCACAGAAGAACTTTCGGGGATAGTTCTGGGGAGCGAGAAGGAATAGAGATTGAAGGGGTACAAGAATTGATAATAAAATCATTTAAATATTTATTGGACATTTATTTAAGGGGCATTCCATTTAAGTTCATAAACTTTTTTGACCCTGCAAATCCTGATAAAAAGAAAGAAAGAGTTGTTTTAAAAGAAGTTCTTGAAGATGGGACTTTAAATATTGTGGCAGAAATACATTATCTGGATACGAGTCAGTTTGAAGTTACTATTATAACCGCAATGAAAACGGATGACTTTAAGGTTGCAGATGGTCAGTATTCACTTAGAGTTACAAAAGGGCGAATTTTACTAAATCGGATGATTAGGAACTCAATGAACACCGTTTATACGCTGGATTTATAGGTTTATTAACAATAATTGTTAAAAAATACGTTATTAATATGTAACTCTGTACGTTTTTACATACATTTACGACATAATATTAGGAACAGGATAGGTGAATCTGGACAGCGAAAGCAGGATTACAAAATCTGAACAGTTCCAATTAAATTAGAACCCGCCTTGTGCGGGTTCTTCTTTTTAATTACTATTCCAGGATAAGCTTTTTATAGCTCAATTTACTCTCTGAACAGGACTATCTCATAAAGTGTGTAAGTAGCAAAATAGCGGGGGCATGCCCCCGCTATTTTTTTTAACTTTAAATATT
>CANMSB010000022.1 GCA_947500445.1 uncultured Flavobacteriaceae bacterium
CAAAGAACGGCCGTAACTTGTATATTTTTAAGGTCTTTACAAAGATTACTATTACATTAACCGGACACTATTGACTATTGACTAACCACTAACCACTAACCACTGTTAATTGCTAATTGCTAATTGTTCATTGAAAAAAGACCGCTACGCTGAAAGAGTACAGATGAAGAGATCATACCGCCAAATAACAAACGTCCTGTCAGTCCGAGCCTGTCGAGGACCGGGCCAAGATGTCTTTAGAAGTGCCTGTAGGGACAAGTTCACTACGGTTTGTTTCACCTCCTGAGCATGTGCATTACTTCAAAATCGCATTTTCATCGGAAAACTTCCGATAACTAAAGTAAATCGCGGCGATCGCAAAAGCGACCAGTGAGAGCAGAATGGCAACATACTGCAGCATGTCGATAGTGCCCGCCATAATCTCTTTTACGCCTAGCCCGATATTCAATACCGGTATGGGTACGGTAGCCCAGGTAAGTTCGATGCCCGGCATCATGGCTAGCACCAATGGAATGATGATGAGCATGATGATGGGGGTCGCTTTACTTTGGGCCTCTTTAAACGTTGAGGCGCCCGCAACCAAAGCAATAATAAAACCGGCCAGAAACAAGGCGAACGGAATCAGCAACAGCATGATCATGGTTACGGATTGAAAAGAGAGCATCTCATTGAGGGCCGTCTTAAAAGTATCGGGAATGTCGGAAATCAGTTTGAGGCCGACAATAAGTCCAATAAGGTTCAACAGCGCAGGGACGAAACCTAGAATGGACGCCACAATGGCCTTGCCCAAGAGTACCTTAAATTTGGAAATGGGCAGGGATAGGGTAGTCTCTATGGTCTTGCGTTCTTTCTCTCCCGTAACCAGATCTATGGCCGCCAACAAACAGCCACCCCACATGGTCAGGATAAAAAGGTAAGGGATAAAGCCTCCGATACGTTTTCCGATAAGCTCTTTCTGTTCGCTCACCTCAATATAATTTTCTGTAAAGGGAGTCATTTTCGCAATAGGAATCTGCAATTGTGCGATACGCCCTTCCCGTAATCCGGCATTGTAGGTTTCCAACATAGCGGTCACCCTTTGGTTAATGTTCTCTTTGGTTCCGTTACGGTATATGGCGACGGAAGCGGTGGTCAGGCTATCCATTTGCCGTTTCCAATCCGCAGGAAAAACAACTGCGGTCTGTATGGAATCGTCGGCGATCAGGGTCTTAAAATCGATGGATTCGTCGTAGTGTGTTATGCGGTTCAACGTGTCGTTTTTAACAAGCGTAACAAAATCCTGTGGAGCGTTTACCAAACCAATTTTTACGGTCTTTCGGCTTTCGCTCTTGCTGATCATTTTGGTGACCTTGAATACCCCGAACAATAAAATGGGAACCAAGAGCGTAGGCAGCACAATGGAATTGATAATGGTCTTTTTGTCCCTTAGCAGTTCCGAGAGTTCTTTTTTTATAATGAGTAGTAAATCGTTCATGGTCTAAGATCGGTTAATACGGTTAATGAACTCTTGGGTAAGATTGACGGCCTGCATGTCATTTTTAAACGCGTCAAAAGAGTCGTTATAAATGATGGCGCCTTTATTGATAATTGCCAGATCGTCGCACAAGAGGTCCACCTCGCTCATAATGTGGGAGGAAAAGATCACGGTCTTGTTGTTGGCCTTGGATTCCCGGATCAAATCGATAATACTATCGGCGGTGATAACATCGAGTCCGGAAGTAGGTTCGTCGAATATGAGAACCTCGGGGTCGTGGATCAATGTTCTAGCAATGGACACTTTTTGTTTCATACCGGTACTCATCTGGCCCGCCCTTTTTTTACGGAAGGCGTTAATGCCCAGCTTTTCGAACAAATACTCTTTTCGTTCTTGCAGTTGTGCTGCGGGCAACTTATAAATTTTCCCAAAAAAATCGATGGTTTCGTCGGGGTTCAAACGTTCGTACAATCCGGTAGAACCTGTTAGAAAACCGATCCTTTTTTTGATTTCGTCCGCTCCATTGGAAAGGGACACACCATCGACCGTTGCGGTACCCGAAGTGGGGTCGATAATTCCGGCGATCATTCTTAAGGTGGTGGTCTTGCCCGCGCCGTTGGGCCCTAACAATGAAAAAATTCTTCCGGGGCGACAGGTAAAGGAAATGTCGTCCACGGCATTTACCGTAACGGTCTCTTTTTTAAATCCCTTGCCACTTTTTAGTTGGAAGGATTTGGTCAGGTTTTTAATTTCGATCATATATTAACGCTATTGGCTACCTTCCGTTAGTAGTCAATAGCGGAAATTGTTACAGTTTTTAATTTATTTTTTTAAATTTCAAAATAGTGTTGTTCAACAACGATATGTTCGGATTCATTTTATTGGTTCCATGTTTATATCAACCGATATCAGGTCGGTGTGAACTTTAAACAGATGAAAAACCAAAATCGAAATATGGTGTTGAACGTTACTTTGATAATTGCGATGAGGCTTGCCCTTAACCGTTGACCCATAAACTTGGAGGAGCGGGTCATTGAATAGTATTGTACCGTAAGAGTATCCATAGTGCCCGTATTGCGTTTATATTTGTACACCGTACATTGCGAAAATGATTACTGCCCGGATTCCAATAGGCTTTTAAAACTCTTATCAATATGTCGTTTTGAACGATAACGGTCCGAAAGGTAATTTTCAGAATTGTCCAATCTTTTTGAAGATAGCAAAATGGAAAACTTGTTGAACCACATACAAAAGTTTGTCGATTTGCGAGAGAGCGAATTGGAACTTTTTAGATCCAAACTGTACCAAATAAAGTTCGAGAAAAAGGAACAGTTGATTTCCGTTGGCAAAGTAGAAGGGTACCTCTATTTTATCGATAATGGTATTGTCCGATTCTATATTCCCAATGAAGATCGGGATACTACCTTCGCATTTGGGTTCAAAAATCAGTTTGTCAGTGCTTACGATTCGTTCCTCACAAGATCCCCGGCCAAATACCAGATAGAGTCACTTACAGCAATCCATGCTTGGCGACTTTCGTATCAGGACTTACAAGACTTGTATGATAAGATTGAAAATGGGGAACGTTTGGGCAGGTTGATCGCCGAGTTGTTGCTTTTGAAAAAATTAGAACGAGAAGTATCCTTGCTAAAATACAACGCGGAGCAACGTTACTTTAATTTGTACTCGGAACAGCCGAAATTGATTGAACACATCCCACTTAAATATATTGCATCCTATATAGGAGTGCAGCCTGAATCGCTGAGTCGCATACGCGCCAAAATTTCTTAACAATTGTCAATTGTGAGCGCCAGTTTGTTTCGGTTCCTTTGAAAGAAATTGAAAACAGATGAGCGATACGATCAAAAAATGGTTGACAAGGGAGGAACGTACAGCGTTGCTCCAAAAAAACGATTCAAAAGCGGCTATGATGATTTTAACTACTTGGGGCATTATTTGTATTGCGTTTTTAGTGGCCATTTTATGGCCCGGCACCATAACGTATGTAGCAAGTTGCCTGATTTTAGGGGGAAGGCAATTGGCCTGCGCAATAATTATGCACGACGCCTCCCATAATAGTTTGTTTACATCAAAAAAATGGAACAAAAGAGTGGGACGGTGGTTAGGAGCATATCCGATATTCAATAATTTTAATAAGTATCGGCCCTATCATCTTTTACATCATGTACATGTAGGTGGTATGGAAGACCCCGATAGGTTATTGGCCAATGGGTATCCTGTACCGCTACGAAGTTTGATCAGGAAATTCATGAGAGATTTAAGTGGTCTAACGGGAATAAAATCCCAATTTGTTTTTACACTGATGCAATTGGAATTTTTATCCTTTAACCTTGCAAAAAAAGTTGAATGGACGGGCAAGCGTTTTAAATTAAGACAGCGGTGCATAATAATTTCTAAAAGTTTAGGTGGTCCAATAATGGCGAACATGTTCCTATTCCTGGTGTTGAGCGCCTTTGGTTTTCCAGAAATATACCTGTTATGGGTAATCTCCTTTTTTACGTCATATCCCCTATTTCTGAGAATACGTTCTATTGCGGAACACGCATCATTAAACGAACAAGAGCATACCCGTACTACCTATGCCAATTTTTTGGAGCGTCTTTTTGTTGCACCGCATTTTGTCAATTATCACGCCGAACATCATTTGCTTATGGCCGTTCCTCCTTATAACCTAAAAAAAATGCACCAACTTATTCTTTCCAAAGGATTTTACGAAAACAAAAACAACCTTGAAAAAAGTTATTGGCGGGTACTAAAAAATGCGATAAGGTAGCACAACAATGGACAATACAAGTTGTTAAAACCGATATCAAGATCAAAAAGGTATCTTTGGGCAACGTTAAAATGGTATTACTTACGTAGCCCTTGGCCCAGTTGTGGTATCGCACTGGCAATAGGTTTGGTGCCTACCTCCAATACGGAAGGAAATAGGTCAAGAAAAAGTTCCCTACTGATAATTTGAGTTTAAAAGAAAAACATACGCAACTGATCAAAACTGAGGCAAAACGGCTTGGGTTTTTGTCCTGTGGTATTTCCAAAGCCGATTTTTTGGAGGAAGAGGCCCCTAGATTGGAAAAATGGCTGGAGAAAAATATGCATGGCGAAATGGGGTACATGGAAAACCATTTCGATAAAAGGCTCGATCCGCGCTTGCTGGTAGATGGCGCAAAATCCGTTATTTCGGTCTTGTTGAATTACTATCCGGAGGCATCACCGGAAACAGAGGGTTACAAAATCTCCAAATATGCCTACGGGCAGGATTACCACCATGTGATCAAATCGAAACTGCGCCAATTACAGGAATTCATTAGCGAAGCCATCGGGGAAGTGAACGGGCGGGCTTTCGTGGATTCCGCACCGGTATTGGACAAGGCCTGGGCCGCAAAAAGCGGACTGGGTTGGGTCGGAAAACACAGTAACCTGCTAACGCAACAAGTAGGATCGTTCTATTTTATCGCCGAACTGATCGTGGATTTGGAGCTGGCGTACGATGCCCCTGTAACCGACCACTGTGGCACTTGTACCGCTTGTATCGATGCCTGCCCTACCGAGGCGATTACCGAACCCTACGTGGTGGATGGTAGCAAATGTATCTCCTATTTTACCATCGAACTGAAAAGTAGTATTCCTGGGGAATTTAAGGGAAGTTTTGACGATTGGATGTTCGGTTGCGATGTCTGCCAGGATGTTTGCCCTTGGAACCGTTTTTCAAAACCCCATCAAGAACCGCTTTTTGATCCCCACCCGGAATTGCTTTCCATGTCCAAAAAAGATTGGGAAGAAATCACCCGTGATGTCTTTCAGAAGGTCTTCAAAAAATCCGCGGTCAAGCGAACAAAGTTCGAAGGACTCCAAAGAAATATCGATTTTTTAAAAAAGTAATACCATTTTTACTTGGGTAATGTTACGTTAGAAATGGTATCATGTTTCCTTATAGCTTCAAAAAAGATTCCAACTACTGCGTTTTAGCGACCATTCTTTTGAGGATGGCTTCGATATGTGGTACGCCATATCCCTGTGGCACCTTTTTATCATTGATGATGATGGTTGGTACGCCAACGATGCCGTTCGATCGTAGCATTTCAATATTGGAATCGATAATGTTCACGACCGCATCACTTTCCGCGTCCATGTCAAAAATCTCCATATCGAGTCCTAGTTGTACGGCAAACCCACGGATCATAGTATCGTTGAGGACGTCTTGGTTTTTGAACAGCAGATCGTGCATTTCCCAGAACTTGCCCTGTTCCCCGGCGGCCATACTGGCACGTTCTGCAAATGTCATGCTCTCGGTGAACAGCACCGCATAAAATTCTACGGCATGCTCATGTTTTGCATAGAGCGGTTCCAGTGCTTCATGGACCTTTCTACAGCTTTCGCAACGGTAGTCGGAAACGACCACAACTTTTATGGGGCTCGCTCGATTTCCCCTAGAGTAGCTCACCATTTCACGAAGGTCCACGGTTTCTGTAGATACCGGGTCTTTTAATAAAATTCGGATATCGGTTTTAGTGGCCACCAAGTCTTTTATGTACGCTGCCTGTGCTTTTTCGAATTGTTCGTTTTCCAAAAATTCTTTTGACTCGCGGTACAGTTTCGAGTTCGGATCTACCTTTCCGCTAAAACCGTAGCCTTCCCGCATATAACCTACAATGGCCTGTTCGGAAATCGGCTGGAGCTTGGCCGTTATTTCATTGGCGATAAGTGCTTCATTGCTAATTCCCTTGGCTTTGGCCTCTTTGTTGAGAATCGTCTGTGTCACTTGATCGAACAATACTTCACTACGAACCTCGTACAGTTCTTTTTTTGCCAGTTCATCCACGGTTTCCAAGAAAATAGTGTCCCCTTCCACAATAGCGGCCACGGTTCGTTGCGGCGCTACCGTACTACTGACAGTTTTGGGGCCCTTCTTTTCTTCGCCCTTTGGCGTACAGGCCGTAAAAAAGAAAGCGGCCGATAGTATAAATGCCGTTTTAAGCCATAAATTGTTATAGGATAAACGTTTAAATGTCGTTTTAAATGTGCGGTTTGCTCTGTGCTTTAGGGAGTTAATGGGGGCGTTGTTTTTTTTCAAAGCTTCTTATTTAATTTTAGGTATTTTTGAACAGATCAGTATTAAGTTGAGTTTAAAAACACCGCTATTTTTTCTAAAAATAGGCATTCCGTTTAAATATTATATCGCATGAAAGAGTTAAAAATTCTAGTATCTTTTTGTTTTACGCTGTTGTTCATCTCCTGTAAAGAAGATAAAAAAGAGGCTGTTGCTATGGTTAACGGGGTCTCACAGGATAAACGTTTAAGCAATGTGCGGATGATCAACCTTATCGGGAATCCCATCCTTGCCGAAAAGAAGACCTATTTTGCCGATATGGATGAAAACGGGGCGTTTACATTTGATTTTTCGGTAGATACCTTAACTACCGGGGCGCTTATCCATGGCGACTTTTTTCATTACATCTGTTTGTTGCCCGATGATCAACTACAAATAACCCTCGATAAAGATTCCATATCGTTTTCCGGAGAAGGTGCGGAGAACAATCGGTACTTGTACGATCTTGAGTTGAAAGGGCTTTGGAACGAAGGGTTTGTGGCGCGTTCTAAGCGGGATCGGCCATCATTGCAGGAATTTATCGAAGGACTCGAGGTTACGTTGAACGAACGAAAACGAATGCGTACACAATATCGACTCTCCAAAGAATTTGAGCGTTATATTACGGTAGACGACGCTGTTTTTTATGATACCAGCCTACGCGACTATGCGACCTTGTTGGCCCGGGGCAATCAAGACAGTCTTTTGCAAACAGCGCTTCCTTCTAAAGTAAAAGATGCTTTTGATCCAAAAAAATTTATGTCGGACGAAAAGTTGCCGTCCCATCGGTATTTGCAGGATGTCATTGGGTATGTAAGAGGAAGATTGGCGTCGAAAGATACTGTTCAGGGATTTGATCTTGAAGAAGAAATGTGGCGGTTCACCCGCGATTCCCTTTCCGGAGGTACCAGAGATCATGTACTGGCGAAGTTTTTAGCGAACCAGTTGCGTTTTTCCAAGAAGTATGATGAGGAAAAGCATAAAACGTTTCGGGATGTTGTAGCGAGTAGCAGTGCCAAACGCTCGGTCGAAAAAGCGATCAACGCCTACAACGAACAAAAAGAAACCCTGCTTCAGGTTTCCGGTAGCACCTTTGTCGGTATACAATTGGAAACACCGGAAGCCCAAACGCTGTCTTTTAACGAGATGTTGGACACCTATAAAGGCGAGGTGGTCTATTTAGAAGTTTGGTTGGTGGATTGGTATCCCGATTATCCCTATCGCCCAAAGTTTCCGGTTAAAAAATTGAAGAGAAGGTTCGAAAAGGAACCGGTAAAAGTGGTCCAGGTAGCGCTTACTGATAAAACGGATGGATTGTGGGATCAGATAAGGGGTTTGAGCGAAATGAAAGAAGACCATTATTACATTAAGAATCCTGAAAAAGCTTCCTTTTTGAACTTTTATAAAATAAACACCTACCCGGCCTATTTTATTTTCGACAAGCAGGGTGCATTACGGGCATATCGCGCTCCCGCACCCCCAACAAGCCATTTTGATATGAAACTTTCCGATTTGGAAAGCGTACTTCTAGAGTTGTCGAAAGCATAATTTTTTAAATTTTTGTAATACCCTTTTTGGCAGTGAGTTATCCCGAATTCAAACATATTTTTATCATATTTTTTTCAGTGATTTTTGTAGGGGTGAAAAAGTTAAATTGAAAATTTTTTAACAAAAATTTTGTAGTATTCATGCTTTATATGTAGTTTTAATAACTTTTTAATAGTACCGACCAATTTTTTTACAATCTAAATAACTCCTTAACCATTAAATCAATTTATCATGAAATTTAAACGTTTAAGCAATTTGTTTTTATGGGTGTTCCTAGGTTGTTTTGGCACTCAAATGTTCGCTGCGGGATGGTGCGGCCAATCAAAAAAAGAAGACTGTGGCGATTGGGTCGTTCAAATGGCCGTTTTTAACGGAGGGGCCATGGGGAGCAACGACTGCGTGTCGTACAACAACTGTGTTACCTGGGCACAATGGGACTGGTCGAATACCGGTGCCTGGTCACAATTACTTTTGGAAAAAGAAGGATTCTGCGATAAAAATTACAGACTTTCGAATACCAAGGATTTTAAGGTATCCTACAATGGAAGTTTTTCCAATGCATATGGCAATCATCGATTAGCTATCGTTTCATGGGGAAAAACGACCGACGACTGTGATTGGCGTACCGACAACCTTTATGAATTGTATGTTCATGAAAAATCGTACGAGGAGAATAATTACGCAAGCTGGTGCAAATATATTGGTGAAACCCCTAATTGTTCTGGATCTACTTATAAAATGTACGATTGCGAGTACCAAATTTTAGGGCGTTCCATCCGATGCTGGAGGAATTCACCACGTACTTCCGGAACCACCGATATCGATTGTCTTTGGGAAGCATGGAGGAGTAAGGGTATAGCACCTGACGTGTATTATTATTTTACCGAGGTCGGCGCAGAAGTAGGACCTGATTCGGGAGGGCGCTTTACGTTGACCGGCAATGACATGCAACGGGTAGCGGAAAGTAGCAATCCTACACCCCCTCCAAGTGGCGGTAATGACTTGATCGAGAATGGTATTTATCGGTTGAAATGTAGCTGGGGTGGTAAATATTTGCACGCTACCAATGATAAAGCTGGTTCGAATGTCGATTTGGCCAACAAAGACAACAGTCAATGGTCGCAACAGTGGGTGGCTAAAAAAGTTAGCAATGGTGTATATCGTTTTTACTGCCGATGGGGCGGAAAATACCTTCACGCGACAGGAGATAAAAATAATGCGAACGTGACATTGAACAACTTGAATACAGGGTGGTCGTCCCAAAAATGGAAATTGAAGAAAGATGGTGGTATCTACCGCTTGGAAGTACAGTGGGGGAAGAACAACCTAACGGCGGACACCGATAAAAACGGGGGTAATGCCAAGGTACATGCCGAGAACACGTCTTGGTCATCGCAAAAATGGACGCTCGAGTATACCGGTGAGACAAATGGAAGTAATCTTCAAGCAAGTTTGGCACCAGAGGGCGAATATGAATTTGCCTCCTTCCCCAACCCTAGCACTGACTTTATCAGCATAGAGGGTCTGGATGAGTTCTCCGTCAAAATCTTTAGCTTGGACGGTCGTTTATTAATGGAGCGTGACAATATGATCGCTGGTGAAAAAGTTGCTGTAGGCAACTTGCCAACGGGCGTTCACTTAATGCAGGTCAGTAGTGCCGGCACAAATGTGAGAACGGAAAAAATCGTTATCGAGTAAAGCCTATTTAAAAGTTTACCCAAGTACAATTGAAAACCCTTGTTCACTAATATGGACAGGGGTTTTCGCATTTGGGAACAGGTGAAAAGAAATGGTTGATTGGCTTTTGCAATACGGATAATTGTTAAACCCGCTTTATGCATTAGAAAATCTATTACAGCTTCCAGCTACTTCAAACTATGGTGCTGCGCTACATTTTTAAATGTAACCGTAGCCCCGAAGTTTCGGGGCTATGCTTACATTCATAAAATGTCATATTTTATCGCAGCTAAAAGCTTCATTACGAAGTTCTAATGCATAAAGCGGGTTAAAGCGATACAGTTAAAGTTCGCAGCTTTTAATAACAATGGCGGTAAGGTCCAAACGATTTTTGAGGACGGTCGTGCGCACTGGTAAAACCGGTTCCGGTAGTTACGAAAACGTTTTAGTTTCCTAAAGCGTTCTTTTTAAAGGGGTATTTGGCAAATGGAGCGTTAAAAATACTATCTTGTTGGGCAGTTTTTTGTTCGACGATACCACACGCTTAGATTATGAAAATAAAAAAACCGAGGTTAAGTTTTTGGCAAATATGGAATATGAACGTTGGATTTTTCGGAATTCAATTCAGTTTTGGACTGCAGCAGACGGCGGTCAATCCCATTTTTTCATTTTTAGGGGCCCATCACGATGAGTTGCCATTGCTCAATCTCGCAGGACCGGTAACCGGTCTGCTCATCCAACCTATAATCGGGGCGATATCCGACAAAACCTGGTCTCCCAAATGGGGCGGTCGTAGAAAACCTTTTTTCTTGATAGGGGCCATTTTGGCCAGTTTGTGTCTGTTCGCCTTTCCTTTTAGTCCTGAACTATGGTTCGCCGTAGGGCTCTTGTGGATTTTGGACGCCGGTAACAATACCGCAATGGAACCCTATAGGGCTTTTGTAGGGGATAAACTGCCCGATGAACAGTTGACCTTTGGATACCAGATGCAAAGTTTGTTCGTAGGGGCGGGAATAACCCTCGCCAACTTCTCCCTTTTTCTTTTTCAAGATTGGTTCAGCGTTCCTTCCGAAGCGACCGAACTCTGCAGTCGCGGGGTCGAAGTGGTTTCTTCCATTCCGAAATGGGTGTACTATTCCTTCTTTTTAGGAGCTTTTGCATCCATAGGAACCGTATTATGGTCCATGTGGAAAACACCCGAAATACCACCGACGGAGGAAGAGTTTAAGGAAATTCAGGAATTCAACAAGGATAAGCCCAATCCGCTTATTCAGATAGTGAGCGTTTTGTTGGTCATATTTTCGGTACCCTTGGCATTGGGCTACCTTATTGCGGAGATTTCTCCAGAGCTATATGCCGATATCAATCTTTGGGTAATCGTGGTGCTGGTCATTGCTTTCATCTGGTTGTTCGTGTTGTACCGAATGATCAAAAAGAACCCGAACAACAGTACATTGAAAAGGTTGGGGGATGTTCTTAGTCCCTTTATCGAGGCGGCCGACGCTATCGGTGGTATGCCGGGCTTTCTTTGGAAACTTGCCGCGGTCTACTTTTTTCAATGGTATGCCCTTTTTGTGTACTGGCAGTTTATCACCCCCATGCTGAGGAAAAGCTTGTATGGCATCAGCAATGCCGATACCGAAAAATTTGAAGGTCTTATGAAAGCATGTAAGGATGGGGCCCAGATCAGTGCGGAGGATATGGGCTTTGCCCAAAACATACAGGCCGTTTCCGAACAGGCATTGGCCCAAACAGGGCTGATGAACGGGACCTATAATTTTGTTACCATGATCGTTGCCCTGGCCTTGGTCCCGATAGCGGCAAAGCTAGGGTCGAAATTGGTATATGTGGGCTGTCTGTTTTTAACGGGAATCGCTATGCTGAGCATGCCCTATATTACGAATCAATGGTTGCTGCTCTTGCCCATGGTATTGTTCGGGATCGGTTGGGCCGCAATGATGGGAATACCTTATGCCATGGTTTCGCGGGTAATACCCGAAGAACGCCGGGGCGTGTATATGGGTATCGTTAATATGATGATCGTGATACCCATGTTGATCCAAACGGTCAGTTTTGGGCCGATCATCAAAAATGTGTTGAACAACGAAGCGGTCAATGCCATCATCTTTGGTGGCGTATTCTTTATTATCGCCGGTGTCCTCGCTTTTCGCTTAAACCTGCCCAAGGATGACGATAGTATTGTCATATAAAACCTTTTGGAACGAAGGTGTTTTTATTGGAACAATACCCCTAAATTTGTTTTAGGATAAATAACGTTACATGAGCAAAAGGAAGCAGCGCAGGGAAGCTTTGGTCTACCACGCGAAACCCCAACCGGGAAAAATCAAGATCGTACCAACAAAACCCTATGCCACCCAGCGCGATTTGGCGTTGGCCTATTCCCCCGGAGTTGCCGAGCCATGTTTGGAAATTAGTAAGGACAAGGACAATGTTTATAAATATACCGCTAAAGGAAACCTTGTAGCGGTGATCAGCAATGGTACTGCCGTGTTGGGGCTGGGCGATATCGGCCCCGAAGCTTCCAAACCGGTTATGGAGGGAAAAAGTCTGTTGTTTAAGATTTTTGCCGATCTGGACAGTATGGATATCGAAGTGGATACCAAGGATGTCGATAAATTTGTTGAAACGGTGAAAATGATCGCGCCAACCTTTGGTGGAATCAACTTGGAGGATATCAAGGCGCCGGAAGCTTTCGAAATCGAACGTCGCCTAAAAGCGGAGCTCGATATTCCGGTAATGCATGATGATCAGCACGGTACGGCCATAATTTCTGCCGCTGCGCTGCTGAACGCCTTGGAACTCGCCGAAAAAAAGATCGAAGAAGTACAGATCGTCATCAGTGGGGCAGGAGCCGCAGCGGTTTCCTGTACCAAATTGTACAAAGCATTTGGAGCGCGGTCGGAAAATATTGTGATGTTGGACAGTAAGGGGGTCATTCGGAAAGATGCCCAAAACCTATCGCCTGCAAAATTGGAGTTCGCTACAGCACGCAAGATCGATACCCTTGCCGAGGCCATGCAAGACGCCGACGTATTTATAGGGCTCTCCATCGCCAATATCGTGTCGTCCGAAATGTTATTGAGCATGGCCAAAAACCCTATTGTGTTCGCCATGGCCAATCCCGATCCTGAAATACGGTATGATCTGGCGATTCAGACCAGAAAAGATATCATTATGGCCACGGGCCGTTCGGACCATCCGAACCAAGTGAACAATGTATTGGGTTTTCCGTTTATTTTTAGGGGAGCCTTGGATGTTAGGGCCACTACCATAAACGAAGCGATGAAAATGGCCGCCGTAAAGGCGTTGGCCGAGCTTACACGGCAACCCGTGCCGGAACAGGTGAACATTGCCTACGGCGAAACACGGTTGACCTTTGGCACCGATTACATTATTCCAAAACCCTTTGATCAGCGTTTGATTGCCGAAATACCGCCTGCAGTGGCAAAAGCGGCAATGGAAAGTGGCGTGGCCAAAGCCCCGATCGAAGACTGGGACCGTTACCGGGAAGAACTGTTACAACGTTCGGGGAACGATAATAAAGTAGTACGACTCCTTCATAATAGGGCAAAGGTAAACGCCAAAAGAATCGTTTTTGCTGAGGCCGATCAGATCGATGTACTCAAGGCCGCACAGATCGCTTATGATGAAGGCATCGCCATACCTATACTTCTCGGGAACAAAGCGACCATAAAGGAACTTAAAAAAGAACTCGAATTCGATGCCGATGTGACCATTGTAGACCCCAACGGCCATGATGCCGATGTGGCCCGATTGCGCTATGCGACCAAATTCTGGGAAAAGCGGCACCGAAGCGGCACCACGCTTTTTAGCGCAAAGATAAAAATGCGGGAACGAAACTATTTTGGTGCCATGATGGTTTTGGAGGGTGATGCCGATGGCATGATATCCGGTTATTCAAGGGCATATCCCACAGTAGTAAAACCGATTTTTGAAGTGATCGGAAGAGCGTCCAACGTGCGCAGAGTATCCACGGTCAATATCATGATTACTTCCAGAGGCCCGTTGTTCCTTGCCGATACCTCTATCAACATCGACCCCAATGCCGAGGAAATCGCCGAAATAGCGCAAATGACCGCCAATGTAGCATCGACCTTTGGATTTGAACCGGTTTTGGCTTTGCTGTCCTACGCCAATTTTGGGTCGTCTACACATCCACACGCGACCAAAGTTAGGGAGGCGTTGCGCATTTTGCACAACAGTAACCCCGATTTGGTGGTCGATGGTGAGATCCAAATCGATTTTGCATTGAACAAGGAGCTGCACCAAAGCCAGTTTCCGTTTTCCAAATTGGCGGGTAAAAAAGTGAATACGTTGATCTTTCCGAATTTGGAAGCGGCGAACATTACCTATAAGCTTTTAAAGGAATTGAACAAATCCGACTCCATCGGCCCGATAATGGTGGGGCTACGAAAATCGGTCCACATTCTACAACTTGGGGCAAGTGTGGACGAAATGGTCAATATGACGGCGGTGGCCGTTATCGATGCGCAGGAGCGCGAAAAAAGGAAAAAAGCCAAAACGGGAAAATAAGGCTCCGCATGGCCTACCGAACCAAACTAAAACCAGTACAAGGGAATGATCGAACATTTATCAGGGAAATTAGTGGAAAAAAATCCGACCTATCTCGTTATCGAGTGTGGGGGAGTCGGATATTTTGTAAACATATCGTTGCACACCTTTTCGAGAATAGAAGAAAAGGAGGCCATTCGGGTATTTACCCACCTGCAGGTAAAGGAAGACTCCCATACACTGTTCGGGTTTTCCGAAAAGTCGGAACGTGAAATATTCCGGTTGCTATTGTCCGTATCGGGTATCGGTTCCAGTACGGCGCGCACCATGCTTTCCTCATTGACCCCTGTTCAGGTGCGCGATGCCATTGCCGGGGGAGATGTGGCAACCATCCAAGGCGTCAAGGGAATCGGTGCGAAAACGGCCCAAAGGGTCATCCTGGATCTAAAGGATAAAATTCTAAAAATATACGATATTGACGAAGTTTCCCTTCCTTCGAACAATACAAATAAAGATGAAGCGTTATCAGCTTTAGAGGTCCTTGGATTTGTCCGGAAACAGTCTGAAAAGGTTGTCGACAAAGTACTTGCCCAAGACGCCTCTCTAAGCGTGGAAGACATCATAAAACGCACGCTTAAAAATTTGTAAATACATTGAAAACAGGGGCAAAAACAATACTTAAATCTTCATTTAAGGGTATTCTTCTATTCGTGCTATGTAGCATAGTCACGGGTATTTCGAACGCACAGGAAAATCCGGAAACGAATCCACAGGAGGTCGACTCCCTTGCGCAACAGCAAGATTCGGTCAAAACTGGTTTTGATCTGGGTAAAATGGTGATGGGCAACCCCCAGAGCATCGTTTCTAAATACGTGTATAATCCAAATTTGGACGCTTACGTCTATTCCGAAAAAGTAGGGGATTTCGATATCGGGTATCCAGTCATGTTGACACCGGAACAGTACTTCGAGTTGATGCGCGAAGAGGGCATCAAAGACTACTTTAAGGAAAAAGTGGATGCTTTTTCCGGTAAAAAAGAGGGTAGTGAGGAGGCACGAAAAAATCTGTTGCCCAACTTTTATGTAAACAACAATTTTTTCCAGTCCGTTTTTGGGGGAAATACCATTGAGGTCATTCCGCAAGGTTCGGTGGCAATGGACCTCGGTGTGATTTGGCAGAAAAATGACAATCCCGCACTCTCACCAAGAAACCGTACCAACCTATCCTTCGATTTCGATCAGCGCATTAGTTTAAGCATGCTCGGGAAAATTGGGGAGCGCTTGCAAGTAACGGCCAATTACGATACGGAGGCCACATTCGACTTTCAGAACATCGTTAAATTGGATTACACCCCAACGGAGGACGACATCATTCGAAAAATCGAGGTGGGTAATGTGAACATGCCTTTGAACAGCTCGCTCATCCAGGGGGCTCAGAGTCTTTTCGGGGTTAAAACACAACTCCAATTCGGGAAAACTACCGTTACCGCGGTGTTCTCGGAACAACGTTCACAGAACAATACGGTGGTGGCCCAAGGCGGGGGAACGCTTACTGACTTTTCCCTTTCCGCCCTCGATTATGACGAGGACAAGCACTTTTTTCTATCACAATACTTTAGGGACAATTACGATGAGGCGTTAGAAAACTATCCATACATCAAAAGCCAGATACAGATCACGCGATTGGAGGTATGGGTGACCAACCGAAGCCAACAGACCTTGAACGTAAGAAACGTAGTGGCCATTCAGGATTTGGGGGAAGCATCCTCCGAACAGACCCGAATAGGGCGTTTGGGTGGGGCCGGCTTAACGTTTTTCAGTACCGATGTGACTACCGGAAATTTACCGCGAAACGAAGCAAATGCCTTTAACCCCCAGCTTGTAGGTTCTGCCAGCGGTGCGCTCACCGATGCCATTCGGGATATTGCAACGGTCGATAGCGGTTTCAATACCACCAATTTTAATGCGGGATATTCGGTAAGCCAAGGAACCGACTATGCCATTTTGGAAAACGCACGAAAATTGGAGCAGGGTAGGGACTATGATTTTAATACCCAGTTGGGATACATTTCTTTGAACCAACGTTTGAGTAACGACGAAGTACTTGGCGTCGCTTTTCAATATACCTTCAACGGCGATGTATACCAAGTAGGGGAATTTGCCAACGGCGGACTGGATGCGACCAGTATTACCCCTGGCGCTACCCCTGCAACCCCTATCATCAACAATAATACCTTGGTCTTAAAATTGCTGAAAAGTAATATTACCAACATCGAAGATCCGATTTGGGACCTGATGATGAAGAACATTTATGCGACCGGAGCTTTTCAGTTGAGCCAGGAAGATTTTAGAATGAACATTCTCTTTTCCGATCCCACCCCTCGAAACTATATTACCCCTGTGGAGGAAGGTCCGGGTACGGGATGGCCGGAAGGGCTTCAAGAACGTATTTTGTTGGATGTTTTCAATTTGGATCGCCTGAACGTTTACAATGATATCCAACCCGGCGGGGACGGTTTTTTTGACTTTGTTCCCGGAATAACGGTGGATACCCGTGGCGGGCGCATTATTTTCTCCAAGGTAGAGCCTTTTGGGGAGTTTTTGTTCGATGTGCTGGCAAACAATAATGAGGACGGTTACGACGACGATACCGCTTACAATGAAAACCAGAACAGGTATGTGTTCCGCGACATGTATGCGTTGACCAAAGCTGCAGCCCTGCAGAACCCGGAACAGAATAAATTTTTGATGAAGGGGCAGTACAAATCCGAAGGTGCCAATGGTATTCCCATAGGGGCGTTCAACGTTCCAAGGGGTTCGGTAAGGGTAACCGCAGGTGGGCGACAGTTACAGGAAGGAATCGATTATACCGTCAATTATCAGGCAGGTACGGTCCAGATCTTGGACCCTACTTTGGAGGCGTCCAATACCCCCATCAACATATCCGTAGAAAACAACGCTGTTTTCGGACAGCAGACCAGGCGTTTTACGGGAATCAATGTAGAACACCAGTTCAATGAAAATTTTGTTCTCGGCGGTACGCTGTTGAACCTGAACGAACGCCCTTTGACGCAGAAGTCCAATTTTGGGGTGGAGCCCGTGAACAATACCGTATTCGGATTGAACGGTAACTTTTCTACTGAAGTTCCGTTTTTGACGCGAATGGTCAATAAACTACCGAATATCGATACCGATGTGCCTTCCAATATTTCCCTGCGCGGGGAGGTGGCCGTCTTGCGGCCCAATTCCCCTAAAAATGCCGATTTTGAAGGGGAAACTACTACTTATTTAGATGATTTTGAAGGAGCGCAGGCGCTGATCGATATCCGTTCCTCCTTGGGTTGGGTATTGGCGAGTACCCCTTTGGCGGTCCAAAACGATAACGAGACCGGTTTGGAAAAAGGGTTTGAAAGGGCCCGTTTGGCATGGTATACCATTGATCCAATTTTTTACACCAATCAGCGTCCCGCAGGAATCAGTGATGGCGATATTTCCGTAAACCAGGCCCGTAGAATCTTTATCGATGAGGTGTTTCCAGAGCAGGAAGTGGCACAAGGGCAATCGCGGCAGCAAACGACCTTGGATTTGGCCTACTATCCAAATCAAAAAGGACCGTACAATGCGGATGATAATTTTGGGAACGACCCTTCCGAAAACTGGGGTGGGATCATGCGGTCTTTGAGCAGTACCAATTTTGAGCAGGCCAACGTGGAGTTCATCCAGTTTTGGGTAATGGACCCCTATGTAGATAATATTGGGTCGAGCCCGGGAAAGCTGGTAATCGATCTGGGGAACATTACCGAGGATATACTTCCCGATGGTCGTAAGCAATATGAAAATGGTTTGCCGGTCAACCCGGGAGATACCCAGGCAAGGGATACCGACTGGGGTAAAGTACCGCAGACCCAGGCCCTGGTCTACGCTTTTGATGTGGACGATGCCAGTAGGGCCGTACAAGACGTTGGTCTCGATGGGCTTACCGATGCCGAGGAGGCCGCGATTTACGGAAATGGCAACCCCGATGATCCTGCCAACGATAACTATGAATACTTTTTACAGCGCGACGGTAGTATTTTAAACCGTTACCTGAACTTCAATAATACCGATGGCAACTCCCCTATAGACGTTACTAACGACAATAGAGGAAATACGACCCTTCCGGATGTAGAGGATATCGATCGTGACCTTACCATGAACACGGTGGATAGTTACTACAGTTATGAAATTGACATCGAACCCGGTGTAGAGATCGGTGACCGTTATATTACGGACATCCGGGAAGAAGAATACAGTGGGGATAGGATTCCTGATGGAAGTAGCACTCGCGTACGTTGGATCCAATATAAGATTCCTCTGAACGATTTTACCGATAGGGTAGGCGGTGTAAGCGATTTTCGATCCATCAGTACCATGCGGATGTACATGACCGGGTTTACCGATGACGTGGTGCTGCGTTTTGCCACCTTGGATCTGGTACGTGGCGATTGGCGAACCTATACCCGTTCCTTACGTGCGGAAAGCTTGGGGGCCGAACTACCGGCGGACGAGACCGGTAGCAGCCTAGATGTAAATGCCGTGAACATTTTGGAAAATGAGCAGCGGAACCCGATCAACTATGTGCTTCCACCAGGTATAGTACGGGAACAACTCAACAACAATAACACCATCATCGCCCAGAACGAACAGTCCTTATCGCTAGTGGTCGATAATCTTGGTGCCCGCGATTCCAGGGGGGTCTTTAAAAACCTGAACATCGATTTACGGCAATACGAAAACTTAAAGATGTTTGTCCATGCCGAAGAGATTGGTACCGAACTCAGTCCTTCGGATGCTACACTGGCCGGTTTTTTACGGATCGGGACGGACTTTTCCGAAAACTTTTATCAAATTGAGCTGCCCTTGCAATTTACCCCTTGGGGCGCTACAACGGATACGGAGATTTGGCCGGATGCGAACCGTTTGGATGTTGCACTCGATGATCTGAAAAAAGTTAAATCGCTGCGTATCAACCTTAGGAGCGATAACGTACCCTTGAGTGAATTGCGTTACTATGAGATAGATAATGGCGAAGTGATTCCCGTTGGGGAAAACGACCCCAGAACACCGGGGCGTTTGCGTATCGGAATAAAGGGAAATCCATCCTTGGGTAACATCAGGAGCGTAATGGTGGGTGTTAAAAACAATACCGACCAGATTCAGGGAGGTGAAGTGTGGTTCAATGAACTCCGTTTGGCCGGTTTGGACAATGAAGGCGGATGGGCCTCTATTGTGGCCATGGATGCAAACGTTGCCGATTTTGCCAATGTAACGGCCACTGCCAGTACCAGCACCTCCGGTTTTGGGGGCATAGACCAAATGCCCAACGAAAGGGCCCGGGAAGATGCCATTACCTATGACGTGGTCACCAATTTAAACCTGGGGCAACTTCTACCCCCAAAATGGGGCATACAATTGCCGTTCAACTATGGTATTTCCGAACAGCTGATCACCCCGGAATTCGATCCCGAGTTCGATGATCTCAAATTGGACGATCTGATCGATACCGCAACGAGCGCGGAAGATGCCGAAAACATTCGCGAGCGGGCCGAGGATTATACCAAGCGCACCAGTATTAACCTGATCGGTGTACGTAAAAACAGGGGAGAAGAGGCCGATGCCAATTTTTATGATATCGAGAACTTTACCTTTAATTATTCCTATAACGAAACCGAACACCGCGACTTTGAAATAGAGGACCTGAGCGATCAGAGTGTTCAGGCAGGGTTTGTGTACAACCACAATTTTAAGCCTTTGGAAATCGCCCCTTTCGCTAAAAAGGATTCACTGTTCAACGGTAGCTATTGGAAATGGTTAAAAGACCTGAACTTAAACCTATTGCCGACCACCGTATCGGTAAATTCGGATTTCAACCGACAGTTCAACCGGCAAACGTTCCGTAACGTAATTCCGGCAGGGGAAGACCCTGACGGCTTTTTGTCCCTGCCCGAACTGCAGCAGCGCAATTACCTTTTCAATTGGCAATACGCGGTCAATTATAGCCTTACCAAATCGCTACGGGTAAACTTGACAGGGTCCAACAACCGAATTGTGCGTAACTATCTTGAAGATTCTAACAACCCGGAATCGGAAATCGATAAGGCGCTCGGGCTCTGGGACGGCTTTTGGGATCTGGGCGAGCCTAACAGGCACTCCCAGCAGATGCAGATCAACTATGAGGTGCCATTTGCTAAAATTCCTGCGCTCGACTTTATCAATGCACAGTACACCTATTCCAGTAATTTTGACTGGCAACGGGGAGGGGACGCCTTGAACTTGGCCGTTGCCGAAGAACAGAACCCACAACTCCAGCGGAACGAATTGAATATCGTTTCCATCAATAACGTACAGAACTCCAACACCCATAACCTTACCGCTTCCATGACCATGCAAAAGCTATACGATCTGGTAGGGCTTAAAAAGAACGATGGCAAGTCGGTTGCGGCGCGGGCGGCCATTCGTAAGGACAAATCGGGAAAACCGATAAAAGGAGATGAAAAGCCTCCTAAAAAAACAGGAGCGTTATGGAATACCGCGGTCGATATCGTTACCATGGTCAAGCGCTTGAACGTTAACTACAATGAAACTAACGGAACCGTACTTCCAGGGTACACCCAAAGCGTAGGCTTTATCGGTTCAACAAGACCATCGGTCGGTTTTGTTTTCGGTAGTCAGTCCGATATTCGTTTTGAAGCCGCAAGGAACGGTTGGCTTACCGGTTTTGATGGGTTTAACGAACAGTTCATCCAACGGACCAACAAACAGCTGAACATTACGGCAACGGCGCAGCCCATAAAAGACCTCACCATCGATCTGGTGGCCGATCGTCAGTTTTCCAATAGCAATCAGGAGAACTATCAGATCAACCTTTCTGAGGACAATGTTTTGGAGTACGAAAGCCTTACCCCAAATACCTTTGGTAACTTTAGTATCTCTACCATGATGATCGGTACGGCCTTTGGAAAAAGCGATGAGTTCGACTCCGCAACCTTTGAAGAGTTTAAGGAGAACCGGATTACCATTGCCAACCGTTTGGCAAGCGACCGTGGGCAGGCTGTTACCGAGCTGGATGAGGACGGTTTTCCGCAACAATATGGTAAAACCAATCAAGATGTGCTTTTACCGGCCTTTTTTGCCGCATACACGGGGCAAAATGTAGACCGGGTAAACCTTGATATTTTTAGGGACATTCCCATTCCCAATTGGAACATCAAGTACACCGGTCTGATGCGCAACAAATGGTTCAAGAAAAAATTCAAGCGGTTCTCCGTTCAGCATGGGTACCGTGCGGCCTATAGTATCAATTCGTTCCAAACGAACTTGGAAAGGCAGCAGCTGCTCAAGGATGTGGGCACAGCCATAGATCCCGAGACCCAAGACCTTATTCCCGAACTTATTTTGAACAATGTGGTGCTGACCGATGCCTTTAACCCGTTGGTGCGACTCGATTTTGAAATGCAGAATTCTGTAAGCGTACTGGCCGAGGTGCGTACCGATAGGGCGCTATCCTTAAGTTTGGACAATAATTTAATGACCGAGATCAACGGAAGGGAATATACCGTCGGTTTGGGCTATCGTATAAAGGACGTAAAGTTCGTTACCAATATCGGTGGCGAGAAAACCCGTTTGAAAGGGGATTTGAACCTGAAGGCCGATGTCAGTGTTCGCGATAACATTACCATTATCCGAAATTTGGATATCGATAACAACGAAATTACCTCGGGACAAAATTTACTGTCCATCAAATTTACGGCCGATTATGCCCTTAGTAAGAACCTGAACGCATTGTTCTTTTACGACCATTCGTTCTCACAGTTCGCGGTCTCTACGGCCTTTCCACAAACTACCATCAACACTGGGTTCACGCTGCGCTATAACTTTGGGAACTAATACCATTTCAAAATTAAAGTGATGTAATCGTCGGTTTGGCGATTCGGTATAGTGCGAATGAAGTTTTCGCGATGGCCGTTATGAAACATCGTATTCACAAACGAAACGTAAACGCTTCCCCACTGCTATTATTTTTTTGAATTCCTTAGGCCGATCCGTTACATTTGCCGGACGAATAAAATTTTAATAAAATGAACATACCTGCAGAGTTAAAATATACCAAGGACCACGAATGGGTACGCATCGAAGGGGATGTCGCTACAGTGGGCATCACCGATTTTGCACAGGGCGAGTTGGGCGACATTGTATATGTCGAAGTAGAGACGCTGGATGAACTGTTGGAGAAAGAAGAGGTTTTTGGAACGGTAGAAGCCGTTAAAACGGTTTCAGACCTGTTTCTTCCCTTGAGCGGTGAAATTATTGAATTCAACGAGCAGTTGGAAGATGCACCCGAAAAAGTGAACGCCGACCCTTACGGGGACGGTTGGATGGTGAAGATAAAATTGAGCGAGGTTTCCGAAGTAGACGAGTTGCTGAGTGCCGAGGGGTACAAAGAACTGATCGGTGGCTAAAAAACCCTCTTTTGCCCTTTTGTTCTTCCTTTGGATGGCGTTGATCTCCTACTTGAGTTTGCGCCCTTTTTCAGAGGATGGACTTCCCGATATTGAAATTCCGCATATCGACAAATTGGCACATGCCATATTTTATGCCGGTATGGTGGTTTCCGGTAGTCTTTTTATCCGGGAACGGACCAATGGCCACATGGAAATAAGAAGCGCATTGTCCATTATTTTTCTGGTAGCTTTTGGTTATGGCATATTAATTGAGGTTTTACAAGATGTATTGCCCGCGCAACGAACCGCCGATTTGTGGGACGTTTTTGCCAATACTACGGGAGCCGTTTTGGGCGTATGGGGAGTTTGGTGGTCCTTTTCACGTACGGACCGACTAAAATGGAAACATTAAATTGCGTTTTTTAGGAATATTTATTTAAATTAGCAAACACTAAAAAGTAAAGGGATATGGAAGTTAAAAAAAATCCGAAGGCCGATGTAGGAAGAAATAGCAGTCTCTATTTCGTAATCGGTTTGGCTTTGGTCATGGGAATCACATTGGTAGCCTTAGAGTGGAAGACCTATGATGACGATGCCAACTATGATATTTCCATGAACGTAGATGACGAGTTGGATGAAGAGGTACCCATGACGGAACAGATCAAAACACCACCGCCGCCACCGCCACCGGCAGCACCCGAAATTATCGAGGTGGTAGAAGATGAGGAAGAGGTGGAAGAAACGGTAATCGAGTCCACGGAAACAAGTCAGGAAGAAGAAATCGTTGAAATCGACGATGTTGAGGTCGATGAAATGGAAGAGGATGTAGATGTTCCCTTTGCCGTAATCGAGGATGTACCCGTGTTTCCGGGCTGCGAAAACGAAGGAAACAAAAGGGCCTGTTTCCAAAAAATGATGCAGAAACATATTAGTAAAAACTTCCGTTATCCTGAAATTGCCCAAGAAATGGGTGTTCAAGGTAGGGTCAGTGTAATGTTCGTTATCCAGAAGGACGGTAGCATCGGAAATATCCGTATGCGAGGACCGGACAAAAACTTGGAGAAAGAAGCGGCACGTATTATCGGAAAGCTTCCTAAAATGACCCCAGGTAAGCAAAGGGGAAGGGCCGTAAGGGTTCCTTTTAGTATCCCGATTACCTTTAAGTTGCAATAGTATTCCGATTACTTTTAAAATATAGAAAAACCCTGGAACGTCGGTCCAGGGTTTTTTCATGGTACCCGTCCAGTAGCCTATCGACAATTGCGAGCTGTTTTGCGCGAGGTCTTCATAATACGGATAAACCTTTTCATTTAATTGCAGGAATAGCGGTTGGGCGCTATCTTTGCAGCCGTTAAACGCTACAGATGAAAACCACGGTAGGCATGGTAAAAAGTACCACTTGGTCTTTAAGTTTTGCCGATTTCAAAGAAATCACAAAGGCCAGATTGGCCATTAGTGTGGTTTTTTCATCGATTGCCGGTTATTTTTTAGGGGCCGACCAGATCAGTGGTCTTTCCATTGTCCTGCTGGCGTTCGGGGGATATTGCATGGTGGGTGCCTCCAATGCATACAATCAGGTAATCGAGAAAGATTTGGATGCCTTGATGAACCGCACTAAAAACAGACCCATTCCTTCCGGAAGGATGTCCGTTGGTAAAGCAATGGCGATCGCCATAACGCTGACCGTTTTGGGAATCGTGGCACTGTACTACCTGAACCCCCAAACCGCTATGTTCGGGGCTATATCCATATTTTTATATACTAGCGTTTATACGCCCTTAAAAACGAAGACCCCGCTGGCCGTTTTTGTCGGGGCCTTTCCCGGAGCCATTCCGTTCATGTTAGGTTGGGTAGCCGCTACCAACGATTTTGGTATCGAGCCGGGCACATTGTTCATGATTCAGTTTTTTTGGCAGTTCCCACATTTTTGGGCACTTGGTTGGATGCTCGATGAAGATTACAAAAAGGGTGGTTTTAAAATGCTGCCAACGGGCAAGAAAGACCGGTCTACGGCCTTACAGATCATTATGTATACCATTTGGATGATCGTTATCTCCATCGTTCCCGTATGGGAGATTACCGGAGCCTTGCAACTTTCGGTGGTAGCGGCCGTAATCGTTTTTTTAATGGGAACGGTAATGTTGTTTTTTGCTTTTCGGTTATACGAGAAAAAAGATAACGTATCGGCCCGGAAATTAATGCTGGCTAGTGTGGCCTATATTACCTTAATGCAATTGGTTTATGTTGCCGATAAAATGGTGCGATTATGGATTTGACACAAGGAAATCAAAAGGAGAAGAACGACAGGGCCAAGAAAATGATGTTATGGTTCGGCATCGTTAGTTTGTTAATGGGATTTGCGGGTTGGACGAGTGCTTACATTGTTAGTAGTTCTCGGGAAGATTGGATGTCAGATCTTAAACTACCGCAATCTTTTTTTGTAAGTACCGCGATCATTGTACTGAGCAGCCTTACTTATATCTTGGCAAAAAAGGCGATCCAAAACGGCAAGGCATCGTTGGGCACCTACCTTTTGGGGGCCACACTCTTGCTCGGTGTAGTGTTCATCGTATTACAATTTCGTGGTTTTGAAGAAATGTTGGCCAATGGGTATTACTTTACCGGACCGACGAGCAGTATCAAAATGTCCTATGTATTTCTGATTGCGGCCGTACATATCGTTCACGTAGTGGCCGGTTTGATCTCCCTAAGCGTTGTGCTGTTCAACCAACTAAAGGGGAAGTATAGTGCCCAAGAGTATTTGGGAGTATCCTTGGGAGCTACATTTTGGCATTTTTTGGATGTATTGTGGATTTATTTAATGCTCTTTATGAGCTTTGTAAAATAATAATTAAGAAGAAAGCCTGTTTTGGTATGTAATGGCTTTCGATTGCACGAAAAAAATGTATTTTTGCACAAACTTTAACCCTTTTTTATAATATATGGATTCTACGGTAACATCAGCTTCGGAAGAAAATGTTTGGGGAGGTGGAAACAAACCCTTAGGTGCCAGTTACGGCAAGTTAATGATGTGGTTCTTTTTGGTGTCGGATGCCTTGACGTTTTCGGGTTTTTTGGCGGCGTACGGTTTTTCGCGGTTCAAGTTTATCGAGACCTGGCCCATTGCCGACGAGGTGTTTACCCACGTGCCGTTCTTTCACGGTAATTTCCCCATGTACTACGTGGCGTTCATGACCTTTATTCTTATTATGTCCTCCGTTACCATGGTGCTTGCCGTGGATGCGGGCCATAACAATAAAAAGAATGCCGTTATCTGGTACATGTTCCTGACTATAATCGGAGGGGCGATATTCGTAGGTTCACAAGCTTGGGAATGGGCGACCTTTATCAAAGGGGATTATGGTGCGGTAGAAACCAAAGGAGGTAGGATTTTACAATTTGTTAATGCGGATACCGGTGAGCGCGTAGCCTTATCGGAGTTTGCAAAAACCTTACCTAGCGAACGAACGGGACATCAGCGTAAGAACGGGGTTTGGTTTTACGATGAGGGGTTTTTGCCCAGCTACACCGTCAACGAAGTTATGGCGGGGCTAAAGGTGAATTCCGATGTTGTCATCCGAACCGAGCAGATCAATGAGGAGGGAGAGAAAACGGTATTGGACCATGCCGCCTCACTTGAAAAATTAAAGGACGGGGTTTTGGTCGTAGAAGGAGCGAACTTGGTCCGTAACGAATACGGTAGCCGCTTGTTTGCCGATTTCTTTTTCTTTATCACAGGCTTTCACGGCTTTCACGTTTTCTCCGGAGTCGTAATCAATATCATCATTTTCTTTAACGTAATCCTCGGCACCTACGAAAGACGCGGACATTATGAAATGGTGGAGAAAGTTGGGCTTTACTGGCACTTTGTAGATTTGGTTTGGGTATTTGTATTTACTTTCTTCTACTTGGTATAAACAGTTTGGTAAGCGCTGGTCTTAAATAGTAATAAAGCAGAATAGTAACGATATTTAAAAATGGCACACGAACATAAATTAGAAATTTTCAGGGGATTGTTAAAGTTCAAATCCAATACCTCAAAAATTTGGGGAGTATTGGTGTTTTTATCCGTAGTGACCGCTATTGAAGTGGCTTTGGGTATTGCGAAGCCTGCAGTGCTCACTGGAAATAGTTTTCTTGGAATGAAATTGTTGAACTGGATATTCATCATTCTAACATTGGTGAAGGCCTATTATATCGCTTGGGATTTTATGCACTTGCGCGATGAAAAAACAAGCTTGCGCAGGGCCATTGTTTGGACCCCCATATTTTTGGTAGCCTACTTGGTGTTCATTCTACTGTTCGAAGCGGATTATGTATACAATGTGTACAAGGACGGTTTTGTTAAATGGAACTTCTAAAAACAACCGATTTCTCAATATATGAAGGGCGGCCGATAGGTTGCCCTTTTTTTATGCCCTTGACGAGGATTTCCTGTCAGAGCACAGGTTTGTATATGGAGTTTATAGCCTTGGGGTGACCATGGCCATTACCTAAAAAATGCTAATGTTGTTGGGATAATGTTAAGACTTTTCAATAGCTTGTTTTCCCTTTTGTGTCGTATTTTTGTTTAGAATTTGATGCCATGAAGAAGAACTTGGTCCTGATTACCCTATTTGTACTTCCAATAGTCGCGTATCTCTTCTTTTTATCGGGTACCACCAACTTTGGAAAGTTGCCCGCACTTACCGAAAATGTTATCGATATCGCTACGCTGGACAAGGAGACTACCTTTAAGGGTAAAATTACGGTCTTGGGCTTTTTAGGTAACGATGTCCTTTCCAAACAGGCAAACGTTTTTAACCTCAATCAAAAAATATACAAGCGGTTTTACGAGTTCACCGACTTCCAATTTGTAATGGTGGTCGGCGAGGGAACTGAAGATAAGGTGGAAGAAATGAAAGCGTCCATAGGTACCTTTACCGATACCCAAAAATGGCATTTCTTGTATGCCGATGGGGAAGCGACCAAAAGGCTGTTCGAAGGTCTTAAGACCGATCTGACGTTGGAAAAAGATGGCGCTACCCCTTATGTTTTTATTATCGATAAGGATGGAAACCTTCGCGGGCGTGACGACGATGAGGATGAAGGGACAAAGTACGGTTTCGACACGGCTTCGGTAGCGGAACTGAACAACAAAATGGAGGACGACGTAAAAATCATTTTGGCCGAATATCGGCTGGCCTTAAAAAAGAATAATGCCGACCGTAGTAAATAAGGAGCGGTCATTAAACACCAACTATGCAAAAAAGTAAGTACACCTATGTTTGGGTCTCTTTGGTCGTTTTGGTGTTCGGTATTTTTGCCATCCCTAAAATAGTGGATCGGGTACGGCAGGGAGCGGTGGTGGAGAACGACCGCATCAATAAAAAAACAAATGCCGATGCCCTGGCGTTCGTACTTCAAAACGGTAAAAAACGTAGGGTGCCGTCGTTTTTGTTCTTAAATCAAGATAGTCTGTTAGTCTCCGATAAGGACTACCATGGAAAAGTATATGTGGTCGAGTTTTTTTTCACCACCTGTCCATCCATCTGCCCTATCATGAACAAAAATTTGGTGGCGGTACAAAACGAATTTTCCGATCGCGACGATTTCGGTATCGCTTCCTTTTCCATTACCCCCGAATACGACACTCCTAAAGTACTGAAGGAGTATGCCGAACGCTATGGTATTACGGATATGGATTGGAATTTGATGACGGGCGAAACAAAGGAAATCTACGAATTGGCGAACTCCGGGTTCAATATCTATGCCGCTGAAGTGGAAGATGCCCCAGGAGGGTTCGAACATTCGGGCTATTTCGCCCTTATCGATAAAAATGGGTACATCCGTTCCCGTGTTGATGAACATGGAAATCCGATCGTCTATTATAAAGGTTCCATATCGGAGGCAGAGGGCGTCAACGAGGAAGGGGAGAAGCAGGAAATCACGATTTTAAAACAGGATATCAAAAAATTATTGGAAGAGTAAATGCAGACCGTTACGCCAAAAGAAAAGAAATTTAACAGGCTCATTACCATAGTGTCCATTATAGTGCCCGTGGTAGTGGCCCTGTTGTTCAATGTTAAAATCCCGAACGTGGAGCGCTTGGGCTTTTTACCGCCCATTTACGCCACCATCAACGGAATGACAGCGGTTCTTCTGGTGATTGCCGTTTGGGCCATCAAACAGGGTAAAAAAAAGCTGCACCGATCGTTAATGACCACCTGTATCGTACTCTCCGTGTTGTTTCTGTTGATGTATATCGGTTATCATATGACCTCCGAATCGACTAAATATGGAGGTGAAGGCCTATTGCGCTATGTCTATTTGATTATTCTAATATCCCATATCGTGTTGTCCATAGTAGTCATTCCCTTGGTTTTAAAAACCTATGCAAGGGCCTATTTGGAGCAGTATGAGGCGCATCGGAAATTGGCAAGGATCACCTTTCCCATATGGTTGTACGTGGCAGTAACCGGAGTGGTGGTATATGTAATGATTTCTCCCTATTACGTTAATTAAGGTTGTGATGATGAAAAAAAACTGCATTTTGGTAATCGGTATCGTACTGCTGTTGTTTCCCGAGTGGGCCGAAGCCCAATGCGCCATGTGTCGCGCGGTTTTGCAGAGCGAGGGAAACGTGTCGGCTGCCGAAGGTGTAAATAACGGAATAGTATACCTTATGGCCATACCTTATATTTTGGTGGGTGGTCTTTTTTACTTTGTTTATCGTAAGATGAAAGGGTAATACCGTTTTAACTTTAAATAGCACGATTAAATGGTTTCTTTTTTAACCATTCTTGGTTAAAAAGCTTGTCTCCAGTTTGGCTAGAGATCTAACTGTAACTGGGGCTATGCTTAGATTTTGTGCTTTGAATAACTAAAAAATAATTCGATTTCCATACCCGCCATTTCAAAGTTAAAATGGATGATATTGAAATTTTAACATTTTTTTTAAGTGGTTGCTGTAACATTTCAATGGAAGCCTAGTCATATTAGCGTACGATTTCCCTCGTTGTACCATCAATCAAAAACAATCACATGTTCGACATCGAAAGGTGGCAGGAAATCTTTGATACTATCCGTAAAAATAAATTACGTACGTTTCTCACTGGTCTTTCCGTAGCTTCAGGTATTTTTATTTTGGTAATCTTGCTCGGTTTTGGGCAGGGCATGCAAAACGGTATCGATAAGGAGTTCTCCAGTGATGCCAGCAATATGATCGGGGTCTGGACACAAGTGACCACCAAAGAATACAAGGGATTGAACCCGGGCCGGGTCATCCAACTTCGAGATGAAAATTACGACTTTTTAGAGGAACGCCATGCGGGTGAATTGGAGTACAAATCACCGATGTACCGTGTTTTCAATACCTCCATACTGTACAAAAATGAATCAGGTTCCTATTCCATTTGGGGCAGTTCGCCCGATTTTCAGCAGTTGGAAAATGCCTTTATGTCCCAGGGACGTTTTTTGAATTTTAACGACGAGCGACAAAAGGCAAAGGTCGTTGTGATCAGCAATAAGATACACCGGGAACTTTTGGGTTCCATGGAAAACCCCATTGGGGAGTACCTGGAGATTTCAGGCCTCAGCTTTCAGATTATAGGGGTATATGGAGACGTCGGTGGAGATCGGGAGGAAGAAAAGATCTACATGCCCGTTTCTACCGCCCAAGGCGTGTTCAACGGGGCGGATCGCCTGAACAATATGTTCTTTACCTTAAAACCCGCGGCAACCTTTGAGGAATCGTTGGCCGAATCGGAACGCTTTACAGAGGAAATGACCACCTATTTAAAGCAGGCCCATATGGTGGCCCCGGACGATCTGAGCGCTATCAATACGTTCAATACCCTGGAAAATGTGCAACGCTTTCATAACCTTAGCAGCGGTATTCGCATTTTCTTTTGGTTTGTGGGCATTTGTACCATTATAGCGGGTATCGTAGGGGTCAGTAATGTAATGTTGATCATCGTAAAGGAACGTACAAAGGAAATCGGTATACGAAAAGCGTTGGGCGCCAAGCCCATTTCGGTCATCGGACTTATTTTGCACGAGGCTATTTTTGTAACGGCGGTATTTGGTTTTGGGGGACTCATTTTCAGTATGGGGCTGTTGGAACTATTGGGCCCCATGGTGGAGGTAGATTATGTGGTAAACCCCTCCATTGATTTTAATGTGGCACTTATTACGGTGTTCTTGCTCATTTTTGCAGGGGCCTTGGCCGGTTTTTTTCCGGCATACCGGGCGGCACGCATACAGCCGATCATAGCGTTACGGGATGAGTGAGCCCAAACACCCAAGGAAATAGCGAAAAAAAAAGACAAGCATGTTCAATAGAGATCGTTGGAACGAGATTTTACAGGTGCTGACCGCGAATTGGTTCAGAACGGTATTGACGGCATTCGGAGTTTTCTGGGGCATCTTTATCCTCATCATTCTATTGGCGGCGGGCAAAGGTCTGGAAAATGGTATCCGGGCCGATTTTGGGAATATCGCCACCAATACCATGTTCATGTGGACCCAAAACGTGACCAAGGCGTACAAGGGGTTGCCCAAAGACCGGAATTTTAACTTTAAGGTGGACGATGTGGATGCCATTAAAAGGAGCGTGCCGGGCTTACGGTATATTTCTCCAAGAAACCAGTCCGGAGGGTTTCAAGGGGCCGGCAACGTAATCCGTGGCATGAAAAGCGGTTCGTTCCAAATTTATGGGGACTATCCGGAAATCATAAGGCAGCAACCGATGGATATTACCTCGGGAAGGTTCATTAATTACTCCGATATCCGCGAAAAACGAAAAGTTGCCGTTATTGGCACCGATGTTCGCAAGAGCCTGTACGATCTAGGGGAAACCGTTTTGGGGAGTTATATCAAAGTAAACGGGGTCAATTTCATGATCATCGGCACCTATCATAAGAGCAATACCGACGGTAACGCCGATGCCCAAAAAGATATCTATACTCCGTTTACCACGTTCTCCCAAGTGTTCAACAGAGCCGATAACGTTGGATGGATGGCCATTACCGCAGTTGACGGCACACCGATAACCGGTATCAAGGAAGATGTTTTCAGCGTGCTAAAGGAGCGGCATTCCATTCATCCCGAAGATATTCGGGCCATAGGCCATTTCGACCTGTTCGAACAGTTCAGCAGGGTAGTCAGGCTTTTCGGAGCGCTTGAGTTTATCGCGTATTTCGTTGGAGTATTGGTATTGTTGTCGGGAATTATCGGGGTGAGCAATATTATGTTGATCGTAGTCAAGGAACGCACAAAGGAAATCGGTATCCGCCGTGCGCTAGGTGAAGGGCCTTGGTCCATTAAAAAACAGATTTTAATGGAATCGATATTTCTGACCATTATCTCAGGAATGGCCGGAATCGTTTTCGGGGCGCTTTTGATCTATGGGATCAATTACATTTTGGAAATGAACGGACCGGTGGACATGTTCGTGAACCCCAACGTGAACCTGGGCGTTGTGGTGGTGGCCTTGATCATATTGATCGTGTCCGGACTGCTGGCCGGGTTCATTCCCGCGAACAGCGCCATTAAGGTCAGGCCCATTGAAGCCCTTCGAACAGAGTAAAAAATAAACAACACGCTAACGATAAAAGACATCAATCAAACAATCGAACAATGAAAAAAACGATAACCATTATCATCTTGCTCACCATAGTCCTCACGTTTGGCGGGGCCATGTACTATCTCTATCAAAAAAATGCCGAGGACCCGGTGGTCTATGAGACCGAAACCCCGTCCGAACAGAACATTGTTAAAAAAACGGTGGCCACCGGTAGCATACTGCCGTTGGAAGAAGTATTGATCAAACCGAATATTTCAGGAGTGATCGAAGAGGTCTTTGTAGAGGGGGGCGACTATGTAAAGTCCGGGGATCTTATTTGTAGGGTCAAGGTCGTTCCCAATTTAACCGCCTTGAACGATGCCCGGAACGCGATCGATGAGGCCAAAATAGGATTGAACGATCAAAAGCGCAATTTGGATCGCCAGAAAAACCTGTTTGAAAAAGGGGTGATATCAAAAGTGGATATGGAACAGGCCGAAGTGGCCTTCGATCAGGCCAAACAGCGTTACGGCGCCGTAGTGAAAAGATATGATATCGTAAAAACGGGTACCGCAAAAGGATATGGAAACGCGGCCAATACCCAAATTCGTGCCACGGTCAGTGGTATGGTACTGGAAGTGCCCGTAGAGGTCGGCAACCAGGTCATCGAAAGCAATAACTTTAATGAAGGAACCACCATTGCGGCCATCGCCGATGTGGAGAAGATGATCTTTGAGGGTAAGGTGGACGAATCCGAAGTAGGTAAAATAAAGGAAGACCTGCCGTTGGAAATTACGGTAGGGGCCATTGAAAACCAAACTTTTGATGCGGTACTCGATTATATTGCCCCAAAGGGGAACGAGGAAAACGGTGCCATCCAATTCGAGATCAAGGGGACTTTGACCAAGAGCGATACCACCTTCATTAGAGCGGGCTTGAGCGCAAACGCTTCCATAATCCTTGCGAAGGCCGATAGTGTGCTGGCCATTAAGGAAGCCTTGGTACAGTTCGATTCAACCTCTAAAAAGCCGTTTGTGGAAATTGAACGGGGCGACCAAAAGTTCGAACGTAAGGATATTGAACTGGGCATTAGCGATGGTATTTATGTGGAGGTGAAGTCCGGTATAGAACAGACCGACAGAATCAAGGTTTGGAACAAGATCAAACCGCAAGAATTCGCCGGAAACAATTAATTAGCAATATTGGTCGGTATTTTTTGTAACAAATCATGGACTCGTTAGTCCTATGGTTGTTTGGAATCGACTAGCTTTAGTGAACCGTTAATCAACACTATTATGATCGAAATTAAAAACCTTCACAAATCCTATAAAATGGGAAGCAATTCCCTTCACGTTCTCAAAGGAATCGATTTTTCGGTGGCCGAGGGAGAGCTGGTGGCCATTATGGGATCCTCGGGTTCGGGCAAGTCCACCCTTTTAAACATATTGGGTATGCTGGATACCGCGGACAGTGGGGATTATGTGTTGGACGGAGTGCCCATAGAAAACCTGAACGAGACCAAGGCGGCGCAGTATCGGAACAAATTTTTGGGATTCATTTTTCAATCGTTCAACCTGATCAACTATAAGAGCGCCATGGAAAATGTGGCCTTGCCCTTGTACTACCAAAAGGTAAACCGTAAGGAGCGACAGGAAAAAGCGTTGAACTATTTGGAACGGGTGGGCTTAAAACAATGGGCGACCCATTTGCCCAGTGAATTGTCGGGCGGTCAAAAACAACGTGTGGCCATTGCTAGGGCCATGGCGGCGGAACCCAAGGTGTTGCTCGCCGATGAGCCTACAGGGGCATTGGACAGTAAAACCTCCTATGAGGTAATGGACCTGATCCAAAAAATAAACGATGACGGCAATACTATTTTAGTGGTAACGCACGAAGAGGACATTGCCGAAATGTGCAAACGCATCGTACATTTAAAGGACGGTGTGATCGTTGAGGATAAAAAAGTAGAACAAGTAAGGGCGTCCGCTTATGTTTGATAGGGACATTTGGCAAGAAATTTTTCATAGCATCCGGAACAATAAGCTCCGAACGTTCCTTACGGGTTTTTCCGTGGGGTGGGGGATATTTATTTTGGTCATGTTATTGGGTTCCGTTAACGGAATGCAAAATGGTTTCACCAAACAGTTCAACGATGATGCCACCAATTCTATTTTTATACGCCCTGGAACTACCTCCAAAGCGTATGCGGGCTTTGAAAAGGACCGTCGTATCCAGCTGAAAAACGATGATGTCGCCTACATAAAAAAAAGCTTTCCTAACGATCATGAATTTATTAGTGGGCGATTGTATAAAAACACATCGGCCCGTTACCGAAGTGAGACGGGAACGTACAATGTACAGGCGGTCCACCCCGATTTTCAGGCCATAGAGAAGACCATTGTAACAAAAGGAAGGTACATTAACGAAAATGATTTTAGGGCGGGTGCGAAGGTTGCCGTCATTGGAAGAAAAGTTGCCGAAGACTTATTTGATAAGGAAGAAGCTATTGGGAAATTTGTAGAATTCAACAACCTGCCCTTTAGGGTAATCGGGGTATTTATCGATGAGGGTGATGACAATGCCGAGCGGAATATTTATGCGCCTTTGACCACCTATCAGAAAATTTATGGGAATACCGATGAAATCAATCAGATCGCGTTAACCTATAACGCAAATTATGATTTGACCAAGGCATTGGAATTTTCAAGGCGTTTGGAAACAATATTGAAGCGTAGGCATCAGGTGGCACCAGAAGACCAGTCGGGCATACGGATTTTCAATTATGCCGAGGCTTTTTCCGATATCAGTACGTTTACCGGGGGATTGAGTTTTATGAGCGTCGTCGTGGGAATTTTGATTTTAATCGCCGGAATCGTGGGCATCGGTAACATCATGGTCTTTATCATAAAGGAACGTACCAAGGAAATAGGCGTAAGAAAAGCGCTTGGGGCAAAACCTTCACAGATTATAAAACTAGTATTGTTGGAATCGGTTTTTATTACCGCGATCTCAGGATTTGTAGGGTTGCTTTTTGCGACGGGATTACTGGCCCTGATAGGACCAAATCTTGATTTTCCTGCATTTTCCAACCCTTCGGTCAGTTTTTCTACCGTCGTGATCGCCACGGTAATTTTGGTAGGGGCCGGTTTGATCGCGGGATTCATACCTGCGTTAAAAGCCGCTCGGGTAAAACCTATTGTAGCATTAAGTGATAAATAGTTATGTGGATATTCGATAGAGACTTATGGGGAGAGATTTTGGCCACTTTGGGCAAGAACATTACACGTACCTTTTTGACCATGATAGGTGTCATATTGGCCATGTTGATATTGATTTTATTGTTGGGAGGATCTAATGGTTTGAGCAATGGTTTTAATAAGATATTCGAGGGAACCGCCTCCAATAGTTTGTTCGTATGGAGCCAAAGGACGTCCGAGCCTTATAAAGGTTTTGAAAGGGGCAGGCGTATTCGGTTTAAAATAGAGGATGCCGCCATCATCAAAAAACAAATTCCCGAAATCGACGTGCTCGCTCCGCGTATCGAATTGGGAAGCCATAGGGACGTTGTCACCGTTTATCGCAAAGGACGTAAAAGTGGGTCGACCGTATACGGAGATTATCCTGAAATCGATAACATTACCAAAAAGAAGCTCGTGGAAGGGCGTTTTTTAAACCAGACCGACATCGAAAGCTCTAAAAAGGTATGTGTCATCGGGGAGGAGACTTTTAAACTGCTTTTCGATAAGGGGGAGACCGCCGTGGGCCAAGACATCCGGATTAATGGGGTTTTCTTTAAAGTGGTCGGAATTTACAAACCGAACAACAATATTAATATAGACGGTGAAAATGCGGTATTTATACCCTTCACCACCTTCCAAAAGGCGTTTAACTCCGGCGATCGGATGGGCTGGATGGCCATAGCGGTGAACGAAGATACCAAGGTTCCCGTTGTCGAAAGTAAGATTAAAAAAATACTAAAGGCAAAATATGACATCAGCCCGAAAGACGAGCGCGCCATCGGTAGTTTTGATATGTCGGAGGTTTTTAACGGTATTTCCGCTTTTACCACGGTACTTAAAGGGTTTTCGTTTTTTGTCGGGATTTTCACTTTGCTTGCGGGAGTGATCGCGATAAGCAATATTTTGCTGATAACGGTAAAGGAACGTACGAAGGAAATAGGGGTACGCCGAGCGCTCGGGGCCACACCAAAAGTAGTTAAAAGACAGATTGTGCTTGAAGCTATAGTACTAACGACTTTTGCAGGGCTAATAGGTTTTTCCATCTCGGTAGGTGCATTGGGGCTGATCGGAATTGCGTTGAACGGCGGTGATATACCTATAGAAAACCCCATGATCAACATTCCGCAGTTTACCGTATCCTTTTTACTAATGGTGGCCTTAAGTACGCTAATAGGACTGATTCCGGCAAATAGGGCCGTCAAAATAAAGCCGATCGAGGCATTGCGGGAAGAATAAATATCAAATCAAAAGAAATCATATAAAACTCAAAACCAATACGAATGAACAAATACGTCAAATACGGTTTAATAGGCCTCCTTATATTGGGGTTTTTGTGGGCGGTAACCTTTTTTATTAAAAAGAACACCACTCCTTTAAAACTATACGAAACGGAGGAATTGCAAAAAAGGGATATTGTGAACAAGGTCATCGTAACGGGAAAAGTGATTCCTGAAGATGAAATCAATATTAAACCGCAAATATCCGGTATCATCGACAAAATTTACTTGGAGGAAGGCGAGCAGGTAAAAGAAGGCGACCTTATAGCAACGATCAAAGTGGTTCCGAACGAACAGTCGTTGGCGAGCGCGGGCGGTAGGGTGCGAAATGCCGAAGTAAGCCTTTCGAACGCCAAGTTGGAGTTTGATCGTAACAAGGTCTTGTTTGATAAAGGCGTTGTCGCCAGTCAAGCTTTTAATACCATCAAATTAACATATGACCAGGCAAAGCTAGAGCTGGAAAATGCTCGAAACGATTACCGCATCATCCGGGTCGGGTCGGCCGGTGGTTCGGCAAGTGCCAATACCAACATAAGATCTACGGTTTCAGGGACCATCTTGGAAATCCCCGTAAAAGAGGGAGATCAGGTAATCCAGAGCAATAACTTTAACGACGGCACCACAATAGCTGCCATTGCCGATATGGCCAAAATGATTTTTGAAGGAGAGGTGGATGAGGCCGAGGTAGGCAAGCTACAGTTGGGAATGCCCTTGGAAATCAGCCTTGGTGCACTTGAAAAATCGAATTACTCGGCCAAATTGAAGTTTATTGCCCCCAAGGGAATAGAAGAGGAAGGGGCGGTGCAGTTTAAGATTGAGGGCGATTTGGTTGTCACCGATACCGCTTACGTAAGGGCTGGTTATAGTGCCAATGCCGCTATTGTGTTAGAAGAGAAAAAAGATGTTTTGGCCATTAAGGAGGCCCTTTTGCAGTTTGATAAGGAGACCGAAAAGCCTTATGTGGAGATCGAAGTCGGCGAAAACAAGTTTGAGAAAAGGGAATTGGAACTGGGCGTTAGCGATGGTATCGATGTAGAGGTGATTTCCGGACTTAAAGAAAATGAAAAGATAAAGGTCTGGAACGAACTGGAAAAGGAAGAAGATAACGGAGGGGACTCTTAATACACTTCTTTATGCAACAGAAAGGACATCAATCAAAAACAATCATAAATAGGATTATAATGAAGTACGGAATAGCATTAGCAACACTTCTGTTTTCGATCGGTACGATTACGGGACAGGTAAAAAAATGGACACTGCAGGAATGTGTGGAGTATGCGGTCGAAAATAATTTGACTATTGAACAGTTGGAACTGGATTTAAAAAATATCGAGATCGACAAAGCGGACGCATTGGGCAACTTCTTGCCCACCTTGAGCGCCAACAGCACATTTTCAAGTAATACCGGTTTCTCGATAAATCCTACGAACAACCTTCCTACCAATAGCACCCAGAACAACGTGAGCGCCGGTTTGAATACCAACGTCAATATTTTTAACGGCTTACGGAACCGTTACCAAATGCAAAGGGCAAAATTGAACGCCATAGCGGGCCAATATCGTTTGGACGATATTAAGGACGATATTCGTTTGAACGTGGCAAATGCTTATTTGGACGTGGTTTCGAACAAGGAGTCGTTAAAGATATCCCAGGCGCAATACGCCGTAACGGAACAAGATTTACAGAGGACAAAGGAATTGGTAGATTCCGGGGTGGTGCCCCGCGGAGATCTTTTACAGATCGAGGCCACCGCTGCAGATCAGGAACAACAGGTCGTAAACGCGGAGGGTAGCGTTCAAATAGCAAAGATCGCTTTGGCGCAATTGCTACAGATTACCGATTATGCCAATTTTGATACCTCTGACCAAACCTTTGAAATACCGCTTTCGGATGTTTTGAACAACGCCCCGGAGACTATTTTTGCAAAAGCGATGGAATTCAGAAATGATATTAAAGTATCGGAATCGAACATCGCATTGGCCGAAAAAGATCTACAAATCTCCAAAGGGGCGTTGTTGCCCTCATTAGGGGCGTTCGCGAACTATGGAACCCGATACTCGGATGTAGCACAGATTCCCGTTGCCGGTTTAGACCCGAACAGTCCGCCACAGTTTTTCACTCCGAATTTTACAGATCAGCTATGGATTTTTGATGGGGTCGCTTACGGCGTGCAATTGAATGTTCCCATTTTTAACGGTTTTAGTACCAGGAACAATATAAAACGTGCCGAAATCGCCGTAGAGCGTGCGAAAGTTCAGTTGGAAGTCGATAAACTTGATTTGGAGGCGGTCATCAACCAAGCTTATGTAAATGTAAAAGCATTTTTTAAAGCTTATGAGGCTGCGGAGAAAACAGTGGAGGCCCGAAGATTGGCCTATAATTACTCCAAGGAACGTTTTGATGTAGGGCTCATGAACGCTTTTGAGTTTAGCCAGGAACAATCCAGACTCGACGATGCGGAAGCGCAGGTGGTCCGCACCAAGTACGACTATATTTTCAGATTAAAGATTTTGGAGTTCTATTTCGGTATTCCGATTAAATTGGACTAACCTATCTTTGTTGCCGATATGGCGTTACTATTGAATTTGGAAACGGCAACTACCAATTGCTCCATAAGCATTGCCGAAGACGGCAGGCTGCTCGCGTTACGCGAACAGAACAGTGCACAATACTCACATGCCGAACAGTTGCATCCGTTCATTGAGGCCGTGATGGATGAGTTAGGGCTTTCCCTTTCCAATTTGGATGCGGTGGCCGTTAGCAAGGGTCCCGGTTCCTACACTGGACTCCGGATAGGGGTTTCGGCGGCCAAAGGACTTTGTTTCGCTTTGGGGATTCCCCTAATATCCGTGGCCACATTGGAAAGTATGGTACAGGAACAAAAGGATGGGGATGCTTCTTTTTTGATCCCACTTTTAGATGCCCGTCGCATGGAAGTATACTCCGCGGTTTTTGATGCGCATGGAAATTGTGTACGCAATACGGAAGCCGAAATTATTACCGAAGCTTCCTTTGCGACCTTTAGTGCACAGGGAAAAGTACTGCTGCTCGGTAGCGGTGCCGAAAAATGTAGGGGAGTGGTTGCGCACGAAAACATCCACATCGATAGTTCCGTGGTGCCTTCCGCAAAAGAAATGGCGGCACTTTCCTACCATAAATGGATGGCGAACGACCTAGAGGACGTCGCTTATTTTGAGCCGTATTACCTAAAGGATTTTGTGCTTCAGGGCAAGGGCAAAAAGGGTTAAGCGGAGGGGGTTTTCATATGCACGTCACGCTGCGGAAACGGTATCTCGATGTCGTTTTCGTCGAAACGATACTTTAACTGTTCCATGACATAAAAATGGGCCGCCCAATAATCTTCGTTCTTTGCCCAAAACCGCAACGTCAGGTTTACGGAGCTATCGCCCAATGCGCCCACATATACTTCCGGCACGGGTTCTTTTAGGATACCCGAATGTGAGGCGCAGATATCCAAAAGCAGCTCTTTTGCCGTTTTAATATTGGAACCGTAGCCGATACCCACATCTATTTTGTTCCTGCGGGTACTTTCAAAGTTATAGTTGATAATGTTGTTATTGCTCAATTGACCATTGGGGATAATGGCGAGCTGGTTGCCGAAGGTGTTCAGCTTGGTGGTGAAAATCGTTATTTCCTTAACGGTACCATCAACACCCTGGGCCGAAATCCAATCCCCTACTTTAAACGGTTTGAACACTAAAATGAGCACACCACCGGCAAAGTTGGAAAGCGAACCTTGTAGGGCCAAACCTATTGCCAAGCCCGCTGCGCCGATAATGGCGACCAAGGAAGACGATTTTACCCCAAGTTGTGTTACCACCAATATAAAGAGAATTATCTTTAGCGCCGCTCCTATAAAACTTTGTAGGAAAGACTCTAAGGTAGGATCATAGTCTTTTTTTTCAAAAAACCGACGTACCATTCGATTGATGAAACGAACAATCCAAAGCCCTACTATAAAAATGACCATGGCCATGATGAGGTTCGGTAATGCCGCCCAAAGCCAATCGATGGCGTTATCGATATGTTCCCTATAATTCGTTATTTCCTCCATAAAACAAAAATTAAAACAACATTAACAACCAGCCTGTTTTTCAAGCTATCTAGTTTTTAGTTGCATATTCCGTGCGTGTAAAGGTAGCCTGCAATTTTGCTAGCGACAAGGGCTTTACCGTTTTGCGTCTTTTTTTTATCGGAAAACGAACATTCGTAAGGAAGAACGGGGGTAAGATCGGCGATTCGTAGGGAAGGGTAAAAATACGTTGTAGGTGCCCTTGCAATACTAGGAGGTCTTCACTCTAATGGAAAAAACTAGGAGGTGATAATCAAAAAACGGGCCCTTGAAAAAGGAACCCGTTTTGGTTTAAGGAACTAAAACAAAAAACAAACTACATTCAGTTCTTTACGATACGAACAATGGCTTCGCCTCTTCGGGCATCGCAACGCCACTCCCCTCCGGCGGTGGAAGGTGGTCTAAGATAGGTGCCTCTAGGCCTACTTTTTACGGCATATTCATCGCCCTGTAGATGTTCCAGAATAAAATAGGTGTCGGGATCGTTGATACTATGGCCTCCATACACCTGAGGTTGGTTTCGTATTGGACCGAAAAACCTGGTGTCCCCTATTGGAGCCCAATTAAATCGAACCGTTTTGGTAATCTTGTCATAAACCAGTTGCATTCGTTCACTTGTTCCGAACGACGTTCCTATGGTATAATAACTCCCCCTTTTTACCCAGGAAAAATTGCTGTTACCACCCAGTTTTATATTTATGGTTCCCGAATCTCGGATTCCATATCTGGTTTTTAAACTGCTTAAAGTAAGTGGGGAAACAGTTCCTTGACACTGTTGTGATCTATTCAGATTGTTTTCCACATAGGTTAATGCATTGTCGTAATTACCTTGAAAAAGCTGTGCGAGAACATCATTGTCCTGTGCCTTAAGCAAATCGTCCCGCAATTTCGCCCAACGATCAATATTGTTGAAACAGCGTTGTTCGTTTCGGAAAGCTTCGGACAGTCTCGGATTTTTACCAGGATATCGGTATGGTTCCAAAAATTGGTAAACCCCCGCAGCCTGATCCGGATTTCTGTTCAAATGAGTGCGTACCCGCTGCACCTCGGTGTTAAATTCAGCTTCACTTTTAATAAAGGCTGGGGCAAAATCGCCGATGTTGGTCCATGATTTAAAAATTTCGGTGGTGTTTTCCAATAAGGACTTTTCTTCCTGTGGGAACCCATACGTGCTTTCTAGATTAAAAAGTGTTTCTATACGATCAGCGGCCAGCTTATTGTATTTTCCTTTGGTCTCCTTTGTTATCGCCGAGCTTTCATAGGAATATAAAAAGTATATCTCGCCCCCAAAAACTTGTTTGGAAACGTAGGAAGCTCCATAAAGGTTGAAAAACTGTGAAAATTGCTCATTATCCAACAGTTGTTTGGCGCGATCATTGTACACTAACTTATCCGTATTACTGACATTGTATTGATAATCATTGAATGCCGCCCTGGCAATAATGTTTACCCTATTGTTTTTGGTTCTGATTTTTCCTCTGAGGTCTTTTATCGTTTTTTTGTACTTAAAAATACCAAGGAAACCGGCATTGACGCGAATTACGTCCCGCACAAAACTTTCAATATCGGAGTCCGACCGAATCACCTTGTAGGATACGGTAACGGGGGCCCTCCCATAGTTGTAACTTTCCCTTAACTCGATATTATCATAGGCAGGTTCGTGCAAACGGTCGATGGAAGGGGTGAAGCCAAAACCGGCCTTATATTTTACGCCGTCCGAACCTCTTACCGTGTAATTTACGGCGGACAGCTTTTCGGTTTCGGAGGTTACTTCCATATCCTCTTTAGTGCAGGAAAAAAATAGTAATAACAGCACCGGGATAATTAATTTATAGTATTTCATAATGGTATGCTTTAGTATTAATCTCTTCTGTTCAATTCATCTTGATACCGGTCCAAGATGGACTGGCCTTCATTGCTTGAGGGTGGTACGGAGTTTTGATGACAGTTGGTGGCATAGCCGATTTGACCATTGCACCTCGCGATTACCGTATTCGCATCATTCCTCAGAACATTGTCCGTGGTATTTTTTCTGATATAGAATAAGCTTGCTTTAACCGCTTTCCATTTTCCCAGATTTTCATAACAACCGAGTTCTTTGTTGAATTCGTTTCTCAAAGTGGTTTTTACATTTGTGCTTACCGACCGTAAACGCTCATCATATGCTGGTTTTAGCACCTTATCATAGGATTTTAAGTTTAACCCTATGGTTGCCGCCCTGCTCTGCCGTTGTCTGATGAACCTTAAAACGGCTTGCTTTTCGGCTTCAAAATCGTCAACATTGGTAATGTTGTTGTTTAGTGGATTATACCCTTTAAGATTGGTGTAAAAACTCCTGTTCATAAGGTTTGCTTTTATGACCTCTTGATCTTCGGGAGATAATCTGCTCTCGCTGTTGGGGTTGTTTATAAAACGTAACAAATCGTTACGTACTTTTGTCTCAAGAGCGGTTTCGCTATTACTGTTATAGTTCGCAACCCTGTAGGTGTAGAAAAAGTAGAGGTCACCACCAAGGTCTTGTTTGTCGATGTACATTGGCCCATAGGTGTCAAGAAACTTGTCGGTGTCCCCATCTACCAAAATGGAGATCGCCTCCTCGGTAAACCTGGGAATGCGGCTCGATTGATATCCCTTTGTTTTAAAGCTGATTTTTGCATATACCGAAGCCGTGGTTTCCGTAAGTTTGATTCTTTGATCTACTACCGTTGGACTGATTCCGACAAAAAGCTTCTTAGGAGAATCGTTCTTGATGGTATAATCTTTGACCACGGCCTCAAACTCCCTATGGTTTTTAATAATCTGAATTTCGGAGAGAAATTGTGTTTCCCTACCGTTATCTATTTCGTAGTTAATATCTTCCCTAACGAAAGCCGGTTTGGAAAGGTTATCCGTATTGGGGTTATAACCGGTACCTGCATAAATCGGTTCACCTCTAAGGAAGAAAGACTTGTTGTTACGAAAAGCGGTTTTGGCATTGGCTACCGTGCTTATCGTATCCAAGCTTTGGTGGTCGGTCAAATCTTCAAAGTCCTGCTCTTTTGAACAAGCGGCAAACAGTATTAAGCAGAATGCCAACAGGGTTATTTTTTTCATGATTCTTTTTTTAATGATTTAACATCAAGCGGCATAACAACAATACGATCTTGCTTTCGAGATTCGCCTGAAGCAAGATCGTATGTGTTGTTTTCGCTATCTCTCAATAGCATAAAGCGTACTATGGAAGGCTATTTTATGGTAATTCCTATAAACCTGTTTTTGCGTGGTGCCCTACTTCTTCTACTGCATTCCCTCGCCGCACTTATCTGACTTCTAACCTCGACCAAAGCCTGCGTAGCGCGTCTTCGCATGTCGCTTCTTTTAGATTTTTTTTGTACAGTGGTAAGCCTAGCTTCCAAGGCGGTCCAATCGTCAAGATTTTTATTGCACCTTCCCATTTTGCTAAATTCCGCGCGAAATAGACGATTCAAACGACCTTGGTCCGGTTTATCCGTAAAAGGGTCTGCGTGCGGTGCAAGGGTCTGTCTATAAGGTTTAAGGTCTAAAGGGTTGGCCCTGGCATGAGCCCTCATTTTGTCTATTTCGTCTTTATATTTACCGTTGAGGAATAGATTGTTGAAGTTGTTTTGAGTAACCAAAAGCGGTGTGTAATTTACGAGGTTTGTAAGTACATATGAATCGACATATGATTTTCTTATGCTGATCGATTCTTTTCTGGTAAGACTTCTTGAGGTGTTGAAGCCAAAGAAATTACGTACCGCAATACCTATACCGTTCTCGTCTATTTCCTCTTCGCCACTTTCATTAACGTCTGATATGAAGTTGAACACATGATATACTTCGATAGCCGATATTTCACTTGTAACCCATGCAGGACCATAATTGTCCATAAAGGTATAGACACCGGTTTTGAGGTCTTCTCTGGCTTCTTGAGAAAACCGTGGTCGCTTTTTAAGAACTTCATCTTTTCGAATAGGAATCGTAACACGGCCTATAACGGAAATACTTCTTTGGTTACTTGAAATGTTTTTAGCAAAAAACTCTCGAGCCGAAACGGAAAAACTAACATCGGCAAAAGTTGGAAATTTGCGATTTCCATCTTCTCCAGGTGCGGGTTCCGCAGGGCCTGGTCCTGATGGTGGTTCGGGTAAAGTTGGTGGTGTTTGGGGAACGTCGTTTACGTCAGGTTCCCCAAAAATAATATCCGCTATTGCCCTGCCTTCTTCATAAGTAATGTTGTTGCCACCTCCGGGCACCGAAACAGGGCCTTCAACCGGCGGCCCTGGTCCCACGGGAGGTTCTGGCGATTCACCATTATCTATACCTCCTTCTTCACTCGGTACGTTCACACCGGGATTGGCATCTGCAGGTTGATTGAAACCAAATTCAAAACTATCTTCCCTCGACAGCACATTCTCAATAATTTTTTCGTCATCGACAATAGCGAATTCCAGTCGCGTTCCATTGGGAAAGTTATTTGTCTGAAAAACGCTGCCTAACGGTTTGTCGATTGGGGAATCGTAGGTTTCAAAGGTGAGTTGATTGAAACCATAACCGGCCCTTAAAATTTGGCCATTTGGACCATAACCGCCTATCGCCTTTACCGAATCGATATCTTCGGTGGGTATCATTTCTTCTTCGCTACAGGATGCAAAGCAACACAATGCGAGGAAGGCTACACTTATTCGTTTTCTCATAATGTAAAATTTATATTTAATTCAGTTAATTAATACTCATCTATTTCTTAGGTGTTTGCGTGCTTGCGCAATTGTTTATGGGAATTGCACTTTACGCCGGTACTAGTTTTGTTGTTCACATTAGCTTTAGCGGTAACCAAAATGGGTTTTGACGACCATAGCACTTGGTTTTTATCTTAGCGGTATTGCTATAGCCTTATACCACCGTAAAGGTTAGCGGAGGGCGGTGTCGAGTTCCTACAATTCTCGGCTTTTCTAATGTTGCTGGCCACTTGCTGTAATGCCCTGGAGGCGCGAGCTCTCATATTTTGGTCCTTGGATTTTTTATAAACAATCTCCAATCGTGACTTCAATGTTGACCACTTTTCCAGATTGGATTTGCATTCCAGTGCCTCTCGGTAAGCAGCCCTAAAAACGCGGTTTACCGGACCTTCCGTAGGATTGTCATAAGCTGGGTCGGGATCTACATAGGGTCTAAGGGTTCGTGTCAGCGGAGTAACGTCTTGAGGATATGTATTGGCGTGGTCGATCATGCGTTGTAATTCACGACGATATCCCCCTTCTTCAAAAAATGAGTTGAACTTGGATAAATCAAATATTCTGGGAGCAAAACGCCTTAAGGAAGAAGTAACTTCTTGACTGGCGATACTTTTCCGCAACAATATTTTTTCATCTCTGGTAACCCTGCGTTCAACCTCCAAATTAAAGAACGGTTTAAAGGCAAAACCGAGAAGCGTTTCGGTTTCAAATCGTTCTTGGTCACTAAGATTGGACAAATCAAAATTGAAAACATGTAATACTTCGATGGCCCCTACTTCAGAGGATACCCAGGCGGCACCATACTTATTGGTAAAGTTTTCCGGTCCGGAAGCAAGAACCGCTTTAGCTTCATCCGATAAAATTGGTCGTGAACCAAGTATTTCATGTTTTTGAATAGGAATCGTTGCTCTTACGATTATTGTTTCACTGGAGCTGTTAGAAGCAATGCTACGGGTCAAGGTTTCCCGAGAGCTAAAATTAAAGGCGAAAGCTGTTGCGATCGGCCCAATGGTCGGGCCCGCAATTTCCAAGTTTACACCAAAACCTTCATTACGTGTAAGCACCCTTTCTATCACCTTCTCGTCCTTCACCCTTTCATAAACGATTTCGGTACCCTTCGGAAAGTTGTTGGTTCGAAAAATACGTTTTCTTGGATTTTTTAACGGGGTATCAAAATCCTCTCCAGTGAGCACATTAAAGCCGTAACCGGCCTTTAAAATTCCATTTCCGTAAGAAATTGCCTTTACGGCATCTTCGGAGGTAACCGTGTCTTCTAATAGTACTGTTTCTTCTTGTTTTTCACAGGAAAAAAGGAGAAAGAGTACTATAATCAATGTTATACTATTTTTCATCTTTAAGAGGAGTTTAACGTATTCCGGCCAAAGTTAAATGACGGTTGCCATCAGGGATTGCCGATTTGTACACTCCTTTATCCAAAGACGATTTTATTTTTTTTGAAATTGCCATATTGCCCTATATCAGTACAATACAGCTCTTACGGTGTGGATTATTATCTGTTGTTTTTGGGAAGTTTTGCCGATATTTTTACCAAAAGGAAACTGTTTTGATCAAAACCGGCCGTAATCTGGAATTTTGAAATATGAAGTTCAGCGCTGGAAGGAGGACTGTAGAAGCATGAAAAAAGAAGATGGGTAAGGCCGCGTTGTGATATTTGGTGAAGAACCTAATAGTAGGTATAACAAAGCGCAAAAAAAAAGCGCCGTATTGCTACGGCGCCAAAACGTATCCTTAAGGTGGAATTACTTCACTTCAAAGGTAATCTTTACATTGACCCTGAATTCCTTTACCTCTCCATCATCGACCATTGCGCTTTGTTCGTTTACATAGACCGAGCGAATGTTCTTTACCGATTTAGAAGCTTGTGAAACTGCTTTTTTTGTGGCGTCTTCCCAACTTTTGTCCGAATTTGCCAATACTTCTATTACTTTTAAAATTGCCATAATTAGTGTTTTATATTTCCTACAAGTTAGCAAATAAAATTTGAAACACCTCTTGAAATTAACGATGGGGCCACTAATGTTCGACTTCTCCGGCCTATCCGTTCAGCGCAACCACCTCGTTTACCTTATCGCCCATCATGTTTTTGAGCATGGTTTCAATGCCATTTTTAAGGGTAAAGGTCGAAGAGGGGCATCCGCTACAGGCACCTTGCAAGATGACATTTACCTTTTTGCTTTCCGCCTCATAGGATTTAAAAAGGATGTTGCCCCCATCACTGGCAACGGCGGGCTTTACGTATTCTTCCAAAATATCGATGATCTGTTTGGAGGTATCGTCCAGGTTTTCCTGCTGTTTTAGGGCGGCCGGGGCGTCTTTTGTCTTTTGTACAATACTTTGGGTAGATGCTACTTCTTTACCATCGGCAATAAAGTTACGGATGTGTTCGCGAAGTTGCTGGGTGATCTCGTCCCATTCCGCTACTTCGAACTTCATTACCGAAACATAGTTTTCGTCAAAAAAGACCTCTTTTACAAAGGGGAAGTGGAACAGCTCCTTGGCCAAAAGGGAATTTTTGGCCTCATCGATGTTTTTATATTCCAGTGCCGTAGGCACGATACGTCGGCTTGCAACAAATTTCATCACCGATGGGTTCGGGGTTACCTCCGCATAAACGGTAACGGCAACTTTCGTGGTCGTTTTTACTTCTTCCACCACTATGGGTTCCCCAGAGTTCAGGTATTCCACTAACTGTTGGGCGACCTCGTCCTTTACATCGTCCCACGAAACAATATCGAAACGTTCCAATGCAATGAAATTTCCTGAAATATAGACCGTTTTAATAAAGGGAAGGTAGAAGAGTTGTTGGGCCAACGGGGCATTTTTGGCCTCGTCTATATTGTTGTACTCATAGCTTTGGTGCTCCGTTAAAAAGTGATTGGTCTCAAATTTTAAAATGGCCGGGTTGTTCGTTTCCTTTACGGTAATATTATAATCTTTCATTGCCAATAGTTTTGTTACAAAAATACAATCATTTTGCAAGGTAGTCCCTATATAATAATGTAACAATTCAGGCGTTATACTTTATATTTAGGCGACCTTTACTCCCAAAACGGTAAAATGAAAAAGCAGTTACTAGTATTGCTTTCTGTGTTAAGCTTTGGTTATCAGGCAACTGCTCAGGAAGGTATTCCCGTTTATTTTGATTATTTGGCGGACAATTACTATTTGGTATACCCTTCTATGGCAGGTATTAGCCCAGGTGGTAAAATCCGTGCTACCATACGACAGCAATGGTTCGACGTTCGGGACGCACCCAACCTACAGACCCTTAATGCCAACTTCCGCCTTGGCGAAAGCAACAGCGGATTGGGAATGATCATTTTTAACGACGCCAACGGCTACCATGCCCAAACCGGTGTAAAATTGACCTATGCATACCATCTAAAAATGGGCGGGGACGGTCGTTACCTGAACCAACTTTCCTTTGGGCTAAGCCCCACATATTTACAAAGTAGTTTGGATGAAAGCGAGTTTTTGTCTCCCGGTGGTGTGGATGATCCCGCAATCGTGGGTAGCAAAATAAGCGAGCCCTATTATAATGTGGATATTGGTATGTCCTACAATCTAATGGAATTTTATGCCCATGTAGCGGCCTTGAACGTGTTGAGCGGTGCAGAGCGACAGCTTTACCGAACGGGCCGGCAAGATATTGGGAATATCAATTTTATCGATAATGTAAGACGGTTTCTTTTTTCCGTTGGTTACGTTTTCGGAAGAAATGCAGTTCAGATCGAACCTTCGGTACTTTTTCAATTGACCGATTTTACCAAAGAGAAAACCATCGACTTTAATGCGAAGGTTTACAAGGATGTCGATTTTGGACGGATTTGGGGCGGACTCTCTTACCGTCGTGGGTTTGATGCTGCGGTAGTGGTTCAAGGAGATAGCTTTACAGAACCCCAATTACAGTTGATTACGCCGATTATAGGGGCCAATTTTAAAAACTTTATGGTGTCGTACAATTATTCTTATCAGTCCGGGGATTTTCGGGTATCGAACGGTGGCTTTCACCAGATTACCTTGGGATACGACTTTGGGCAGGCCGAGCGAAAGTATGATTGTTATTGTCCTGCGGCACAATAAACCAAATCCGTGCCGTTTCTATTTTAAACCCTCGCTTAGCGGGTTATAATCGTTAAAAAGACCGACAACCAAGTGTATGGGCAATAACGCATTTTTGTTCCGAGGTTATGAAAAAAAACACCAAAATATTCTGGACTGTAGTTAGTGCCTTGCTTCTGGTACTCGCCTGTACAAAAGAGGTGACCCTTTTTACAGAGGTAGAATTCTCTTTGCTGGAACAACGTACTTCCCAAGGCTTTGTAAACCAACAGTTGCAAACGACACTAACTGTGGTACCCGAAGCCGAGCTGGAGGGCTATACCTATTCGTTTACGTATGAAATTCTTCAGGGCAACGGGCGCTTTGAAAACGCCGATGGGGCGGTTTTAAACAGTGGCAACGCCATACCATTTTCTCCTTTTTCCGCTTCGGTAAACTATGTAGGCCAAGAAGCGGGAATACATCGGGTCCGAATTGTGGGCTCGGACAATTTTGGGTTTACCGAAGAACTCGAAATTACATATGATCTTGAAGAGATTCCCGTCACCTGGGCGGCTACCAGTGCGTCTAATCAAATACAACTTGGGCAGGATGCGGTTATCAACCTGACCTTTGCTACACCGGAAAATAATACCGGTGCCACCTACGAAGCGGCATACCAACTTTCTGGGGGCAATGCCAGCATCACTGCGGTGCCGACGGATGGCTACGCGCCTACCACCAACTTTGAACCCATTGCACAGGGCACCTATCAACTTAACCTTTCCGACACAGAGTTGGGCACCTTGGAAATTGTGTTTTTGTTAAGGGATAACAATGGAGGTGATTTTGAAACCGCTTTGGTGTTCGAGATAGTCACCGTTGTGGAGGTCGTTTCCCTCAGTCTTGGGGAATGTGAAACGTTAACTATGATAGTAGGAGAAACCACTTCGTGTCCCGTAACGTTTACGCCTTCAAATACTACGGACCAAGGAGTCACCTGGAGTTCCGACAATCCCGGTATAGTAGCGGTGGATGGACAAGGAGTGTTTACGGCAATTGCTCCGGGATCGGCAACGGTAACCGTGACCGCGACTTCGAATCCGACAATAACGACATCGGTTACGATTACGGTAAGCGACGAAGCGGAAATACCGGTCACGGGCATTGCCGTAGCACAAGAAGACCCATCGGATAACGACGCTATACGGCAATTGATTGCCACGGTATTGCCCACCAATGCGTCAAATACAAACGTTACCTGGAGCTCGGAAGATACCAGTATCGCTACGGTGGATGCGAATGGGCTGTTAACAGGTGTAGCGGCAGGTACGGTGACCATTACGGCAACCTCGGTGTCCGATCCGGAAATTAGCGGCAGTATCGAGGTGGTCATCAGTGGTAGCCCGGAGCCCAACGGTACCGATATTACGGCCTTTAGTCTGCCCTCCCAGAACGATTCCGATATTGACGCGGTCAACCACGAAGTGACGGTCAGTGTACCTCAGGGGACCAATCTAAACGTAGCGCCGAATACCCTCTCCCTTTCCCCTGGTGCTTCTGTAGCCCCGGATGCCAGCGAAGTACGAAACTTTAACAATCCGATTACATATACGGTCACTGCGGCGAACGGAGATCAAGAGGTTTGGACGGTCAATGTGACAGAGGCCGCCAGTTCGGAGAAAACAATAACCTCTTTTGTTATAGACGGTGTAGCGGGAACCATTACCGGTTTTGATATCGCGATAACGTTACCTTCTGGTACCGATGTTACAGCGTTGTCGCCGAACGTTGTTCATACAGGAGTGTCCTTAAGTCCAGAATCCGGAACATCGCAGGATTTTTCAACCCCAAGGGCATATACCGTTACCGCCCAGGACGGTTCTACTAGAGGATATCTCGTTACCGTCACTCTTGAAGCCGCGACCAACCAGGCTCCGACTGCAATAGCCAGTTCGGATGTTACAAGCGGTCCCGCATCGCTGACTGTTGATTTCACCGGTGACCAGTCTTCGGACCCAGACGCAGGGGATACATTGAGCTACCTTTGGAACTTTGACGATAACGGAAATTCGAGTATTTCGGCCAACCCTCAATATACATTCAATACTCCAGGAACCTACAACGTAGTGCTGACGGTTACCGACAACGGTAATCCCCAGCTTAGTAATTCGCAACAATTAACTATTACCGTAAGTACTGGTGCCGCTTTAGATGCGATTAACGATGAATATACGTTTTTAACGGTCGACCAAGAGACTACTTTTGACCTTTTTGTCTTGAATAATGATATAGATCCTGGAGCTGATGGTACTCCTAGGGTTTACGTTACTTCGTATACGCAACCCAGTAGTGGGTCAGTATTGTTAGAGCCATCAACTCTAGGCTTGCTTAGGTATACTATAGATGCCGCTACTCCCGTGGGCATATATACATTTGAATACAGTATCGAGGATGTCGACGGTGGAACCGATACCGCAATGGTGACCATTACGCTTACGGCGGCCAACCAAAATCCGACTGCACGGCCCGAGAGCGTTCTGAGTATTACGGACGGCGCACCGGATACCTTGAATTTTACCGGAGTGAATTCGTTCGATGATGATCCTGGCGATACTATTGAAGAGTACCGATGGGACTTCGGCGATCCAGGCTCTGGCATCGATAATACTTTTGTGTCTGATTCGCCTACGGCATCACATGAGTATGTTACGGCCGGTAGTTATACGGTTACACTTACCGTAGTTGATAATAGAGGAGGTGTTAGCGATCCAGTAGCCTTAACAGTTACGGTATCCCCACCGAATACAGGGCCTACCGCGGTCAATGACGATTATGAGTTTAATACTGTTGGTGGTCAGGATACGTTTACGCTAAATGTCACCTCAAATGATAACGATCCAGATAATGACCCTCTGACGGTCACTACATTTACACAGCCCTCATCTGGTACGATTGCAAGACAATCACCGGGAAGTAATGTTTTGGAGTTTACTATTAACCCTAGTTTTGATAGTCCTGGCTTTTATAGTTTTTCCTACACCATAACGGATGGGAATGCAACTTCAACAGCAACGGTCGAGGTAACTTTGGTTACCGAATGTCCAACGGGGCAGCAATTGTGTTTTGGTCCTAATGGTCCGGAATGTAGGCCATTGACCGATCCTAATGGAAGTCCTTTAATCTGTCCGAATTAATGATAAAAACAGGCCTATTTCCTAAATTGCGGAAAATAGACCTGCTTACCAACATCGACCTGATACCTGCCTTACCCCTCCCAAGGAGGCAGGTAATACCATTTTGACTTTGAAATGGTACGTATAAAAATTGAATTATTTTTTAGTTGTTCAAGGCAAAAAATCTAAGCATAGCCATAGCTACGGTTCTATTTTTTAACGAAGAACAGCTAAAAAAGAAACGATTTATTAGTGCTATTTCAAAGTTAAAATGGTATAACAGGTTTCTATAAATATTATTGGTCGTCCTTGTCCCATTTGTAATTTTTACGTTCGGCCTGTTTTACTATGGCCCGTAGCATTGCATTCTCCAGTTCACCAGTGGAGGCTTCCTTTTGATTTTTGGCGATATAGGCATTACGCTTTTCGTTCATTTCCTGTATTTCTTCTTGGATTTTTATTCGTTCCGCTTTTTTGGCTGCGATATAGGCTTTTATCTCGGCTTCCGTTTTGTTTTGAAGTGCCTTGGGCAGTTTTTCTTCGGGTAGGTCGGAAAGCACCTCTTCATCATCCGATACGGCATCTACCAAATCCCACGAAGTATTTTTATAAAGCCCGGAGCTTTTGCTTACCGCTCTTTTAATGGCTACCGCATCTTCCATTTCCATGGCATTTTGATCTTGAACGGCCTGTTTTCTCATCCTTTCCTGTCCACTAGTACCATAGGAAACGTAAGTGCCGTTAAGCCTGGTGTTCAGTTTGATGATGATTTCGTCATAAGGCGTATCGATATGGACTACCTTTCTATTGTGGTCTATGGCCATATATTCGCCCCCGGTTAGGTTTGCCCCGCTTTTCCAATCGGTCTGTACGCCTTGTTCGTAATTCCCACAAAATATGGTGTTCACCACCACATCCTTTTCTTTGGCATTGGAAATGGCATCCCGATAATCCAGTTTTCCCTGACTGAATGGTTCGTTACCGGCAATAAATATCATTTTTAGATTGTCCGGATTTTTTCCCCATTCCAATTGTCTCAAAGACGTCTGTATCACTTCGCCGCAATACTCCTCACCGCCATTGGTGGTCAGGGAGAACAACTTTTCCGAAATCTCGTCCAAGTCGTTGCTGAAACCCAATACCTGTTGTATGTAGCCTTCTTTTGAAGAAAGATTGTCGTTTCCGTATTGGTACAAGGCTATTTCCAGTTTTGGTCGAACCTGATTTCCGCATTTGGCGTGGGTAAACTTGTTTACTACATCCCATAACTGGGCCTTCGCCTGGTTGATCAGGCCGTCCATGCTGTTACTGGTGTCCAATAACAGCGCTATTTTTACGGTGTTGTTATCCGCCTTATCGGTCTCTTCGGTGATTTTTGAGCTTTTGGCGATCAAAACAGGTTTTGTTTCTTTTTTTGCTATGGTTTCGCAGCCGTAAACGCTGGTAAGACCAAAGGACACTATGGCAAGTGCCAAAATGTAATGTGAATGTTTCATAGTTTTAAAATTTAATTTCGATGAAGTAATGTTCGTAGTTTTTGAATGGTCAAAAGACCGATATAAGCTGCCAATAGTATAAAAGTGAACAAAGCCATCAACATCAAATAAGTTTCAATGGTCCATTCCAATGCCGTTTTTACACGTTGCAGTATTCCTATTTTAAGGGCCTTTGTTTCGTTAAGGGTGAACTTTACGGTGCAGAATTCGTTTTCATCGTCGAAATTTCCAAGACTCACCCCTAGTTCTTGCAACTGTTGTTCTATTTCAAGGATTCGATTTTCGAGCTGCATGTATTCATCTATCCGACCACCTTTTGCCTTTAGGCCGATGAGCGATGCACGTATTTTTTCGAGCGAAGCCTTTTTGGCATTGAGTTCCTTATATTCATTGGTTTTGTCCTTTTTTGTAATCTGTTTCGACTGTACGGTTCCTATGGTGGTCAAGGAAGCATACAATCGATCGAAATTTTCGGGCGGTACGCCGATAACGAGCTTCAGGTTCCGCCGTCCATCATTACCGTTCTTATTTTCGAACTGGATAAGCCCCTCGTATGTTTTGATACTTTCCCTTAGTTCGTTCTCATGATCCGTAAATTGGGACGAATGGGAAGCGATGTCCGCAATTTTCTCATATTTCTGGTCGATTTGACCGGACGTGGGGCTTTGATTTCCTTGGTACTTTATAGAAGCGTAGTTTTTGCGGTGCTCGGTACCAACGGCCTGGGGGATGCTGTTTTCCATAAAGGGACCGGGTACGGGAACCGATCGATATCCATATACCAGACGAAAGGTAAAAAGGGCCAAGAATCCCATAACGAATAAAAGAACTACTTTTTTAATATGTTTTTTTGATGGTGCGGGCATTGTTTTATTTGTTTTGATAATGAACTCATTTATACGGCTAAACTAGTGGTCAAAAAGTGGTTGGAAAACGAGAAATGAGGGAAGTGTACTTTTGGGTTAGGGAAATGGTCCATTGCGTTCCGGAAGTCGTCAAAAAGCCTAATTTTAGGACTGTCCATCCCTTAAACGTATTTTTTTGTACCATACAGATCCATTAAGTTTACAGCGTAGGAACCACATTATGCTCCAGTTAAAACATCTTAGTATTCTCTTTTTTTTATGTGCGGCCACTGGGTTTTCGCAGCGTTCCACAATAGCTAAAATAGAGATCAAAGGATCGGTGAAAGCCAAGGAAAGCGGTGTTCCCATCAGTGATGTTCAGGTGTCTACCACTTCCGGCACGTATGCCCGTACCGATTTTCTAGGGGCATTCAAGATTATGGCGGAAGTAGGGGACGAACTGCTGGTCGAAAGCCCAGAGTTCGATACGGTGCGCTACGTTATCAAGGACGGTCAGGAAATCACGATACTGGTGGCTGGCGGAAGCGAGACCGAACGTAGAAGTAGTTTTAAAAGTGGCGGTAGTAAAGCGCGCGAGCAATTACATCAAAATTATCTGGACTCCGCAAAGTTGTACAAAAAGGACAACATTAAAAAAAGCATCGATTTTATCACCCGATCCATTGCCGAACTTGGAAAAAGGGCCGATAAAAAACTACTCGCCCGCTCGTTGACCACCTTGGGCGAAGTGTATCGCTACCATGGACAGCTCGACCTGGCCATTATCAATTTTGAAGACGCTTTGGAAGCCAATAAAACGATCAAAACGGCTCTTTTATTGGCTAGTGCCTATATTCAGAACGGCGACTATGATTCCGCCAATGCAAGTCTACAGCCCTTAAGGGACATCAAGAACATGGTGCCCTACCAACAAATAGCGTTGTATGAAAGTTTGGGCGATGCCCAAAAGGGATTGGGCGAAACCGGAAAGTCCGTCGCTTTTTATGAAGAGGGTTTAAAAGTGGCGCGACAAAATCGTATTTCACCAAAAATGGCCGATCTCAATTCCAAAATTGCGGATGCCTATGCCAAGGGCGACCAAGAAGTGGAGGCGGAGGGTTTTTATCAGAATTCTCTGGAATTGGCGGCAAAGCAGGCGCCGAAACGGGCCATCCAAGAAAAGGAAAAGGTAGCCGATTTTTACAATTTAAGAAGTCGCTACCCCGAAGAAATACGCATGCGCAAAAAAAGTTTGGAGGAGCTACGCCAGTTGCCCAGACCAAAAGTTGCCACACAGTCGGCAGTTAGGGAGACCGATACGATCACCGCACAACGTATCAACTATAAAATTGCGAATGCCTATATCGCCCAGGACAAATACGATGAGGCGATTCCGTATTTAAAGCGTAGCATAGTGGAGGCCGATGGCGATAACGATTTGATCGTTCAAAAGGATGCGACCCGAAAACTCTCCGAAGTGTATGAATATCGGGGCGATTATACCAAGGCCTTTGAAACCTATCGCAACTATACGGCCTTGGTGGATACCCTTTACATTAGAAAGGAACAAGAGCTTTCCCGGGCCGCACGCTTCAATAGGGAAGTTGCCTCAAAACAGAGTAGGATCGCCGGTTTGGAACAGGAGCGTGAACTCTCCCAAAGTAAATATGCGTTGGCCGTTACCGAACAGCAATTGGCGGAGGAAAGTTTTAAACGCCAAAAATGGATCATTTATTCGCTATTGTTCGGTATTGTTTTTTTAGGCCTGGCGGCGTTTTTTTTCTACCGAAGCAACCAGCAGCAAAAACTTGCCAATAACCTTTTGGCATTAAAATCGCTCCGTTCCCAAATGAACCCCCATTTTATTTTCAACGCCCTAAATTCGGTGAACAATTATATTGCGAAAAGTGACGAGCGAAGCGCAAATCGGTATCTCAGCGAGTTTTCTACCTTAATGAGGGCCGTTTTGGAGAACTCTGAGGAAGATTTTATTCCCTTATCAAAAGAATTGGAACTATTGCAGCTATACGTAAAATTAGAACATTCCCGTTTTCCGGAAAAGTTCGATTATGATATTGCAATAGACGACCATTTGGATGTTGCCGCTTTTCAAATCCCGCCCATGTTGTTACAGCCGTATATCGAAAATGCCATTTGGCACGGTTTGCGTTATAAGGAAGAAAAAGGCTTTCTTGATATAGCGTTACGACAGAAAACAAAAGATACCATTGAAATTACCATTTCGGACGATGGAATCGGGAGAAAGCGATCTGCGGCACTGAAAACGCAACATCAGAAAAAACAGAAGTCCAAGGGAATGGGCAATATTAAAAAGCGTATTGCCATTTTGAACGATATGTACAAAGATCGCGTAGAGGTCGCCATTTCCGATCTGAATGCGGACGGTTCGGGCACCAAGGTGGTTTTTATGTTGAATCGGAACTAAACGATTGTTGTTGAGGAGCGAGCATTTATCGGCCCTTGTAACAAAATTGTGAGCGGTTCCCTTAAGAAAATACCATGAAGTTAAAAACGATTTTGGTCGAGGATGAGGCCAATAGTAGGGAGATATTACGCAATTATTTAAACAAATATTGCCCACAGGTAGATTTGGTCGGGGAGGCCCCGTCTATCGAAAAAGGCTTGGAGCTCATTTCGAAAAACGATTTGGACCTTGTTTTTCTGGATGTGGAGATGCCTTTCGGAAACGCCTTCGATCTATTGGATAAAGTGCCCGTGCGTACCTTTGAAACGGTTTTTGTAACGGCCTATAACCAATACGCCATGGATGCGCTTAACAGTCATGCCGCCTACTATCTTATGAAGCCCATCAATATTGACGAATTGATAAAGGCGGTGGAGTATGTTGTGGAGATCCGTTTAAAGGAAGATGCTTTGGAAGAGCGGGTATTGCAACCAAAGTTGAAGGCCGTAGAGGGAAAGATCACCCTGCCGCAACAGGATGGATTTCAAGTGCTTAACGTAAAAGATATCCTTTACTGTAAGGCCGACGATAATTACACGGAAATCCATCTTGTCAACAAAAAAATATTGGTCAGTAAAACGCTAAAATATTTCGAGGGGGCGTTGGCCGATTTTGCTTTCGCCCGAATACATAAATCCTATTTGGTGAACGTTAACGAGGTGGTCAAATACCGAAAGGGAAAAGGAGGTAGCGTGGTCGTTTCCAGCGGAAAGGAACTTTTGGTTTCCGCCGCAAGAAAAAAGGAGCTATTATCCTATTTTTAAAACAACAGATCGGTCATATGTACCCTTCCAATGAAGGAAAATATTGAAGAAACGGGTGTTTTGGCCCGCTAAAAACGAAAAAAATGATTGAAAAATCGATTCTTGGCAAATCGCCACAGTTTGGGAAGGGCTGTTTTATCGCCGAAAATGCTACGATCGTGGGGGATGTGGTCATGGGCAATCATTGTAGCATTTGGTTCAATGCCGTACTACGGGGCGATGTGCATTACATTAAAATGGGCGACAAGGTGAATGTTCAGGACGGTGCGGTGATCCATTGTACGTATAAGAAGGCGCCTACTACGATCGGCAACAGGGTTTCCATAGGACATAATGCCATAGTGCACGGCTGCACCATAAAGGATGATGTACTCATAGGTATGGGAAGTATCGTTATGGACGATTGCATTGTGGAGCGGAACAGTATTATTGCCGCAGGGGCCGTGTTGCCCAAAGGAACACATGTGCCCAGTGGCAGTGTCTATGCCGGGGTTCCCGCAAAAAAAATTAAGGACATCAGTCCCGAACTCAGTGCCGGGGAAGTGCGTCGTATTGCGGAGAGTTATGTATTGTACGCAAGTTGGTACCAATAGTTTTAACGAAGCTTGCTGCGATGCCATGCCCTTAGAGCGTATATAGGACGCGTACTTGTCTTGGATTTTATAAAAGGGAAACGAACGCTATTTTAAAAATAGTACATTTGTCGCCGATTACGATTTTATACCATTTCTGATGTTAAATTACGCAAATAAAAACCAGGGATTTTTTGGGTAGGCGAAAAAGAAAATGCAAGCATAGCAGTAGCTATGGTTAGCTTTTATTTTGAAGCATACACGGAAAAGAACAATTTTTAAAGGGTAATTTAACATCAGAAATGGTATAAAACGTTAAAGTGGTATAAAATAACAGCTTATGAATGCATTTATATTTCCCGGACAGGGCGCACAGTTTGTGGGTATGGGACTCGATCTTTACGAAAAATATCCCCTGGCCCAAGAACTTTTTGAAAACGCAAATGAAATTTTAGGATTTCATATTACCGATATCATGTTCGAAGGGACCCCTGAGGACTTAAAACAAACCAATGTTACCCAACCCGCTATTTTTTTGCATTCGGTAGTATTGAACAAAGTGATGGGCGATGCGATTTCGCCCGACATGGTCGCAGGACATTCGCTGGGGGAGTTTTCGGCCTTGGTCGCCAACGGAACGCTCGGTTTTGAAGACGGTCTTCGGTTGGTCGCCCAAAGGGCCCAAGCCATGCAAGAAGCTTGTGAAGGGCGTGCGGGTACAATGGCCGCTGTTTTGGGCCTGGATGATGCTGTAGTCGAAAAAGTATGTGCCGAAACCCCAGGAACGGTCGTAGCCGCCAATTATAACTGTCCTGGACAGTTGGTGATATCGGGAGAGATCGATGCGATTGAGAAGGCCTGTGAAACCCTGAAAGCCGCTGGGGCCAGACGGGCGTTATTACTCCCCGTAGGCGGCGCTTTTCACTCGCCCCTTATGCAGCCCGCACGAGAGGCCCTTTCCAAATCAATAGAAGCGGTAACGTTCCATACGCCTACTTGTCCTATCTATCAAAATGTGAGTACGACCGCGGTAAACGATCCGGTCGCCATTAAAGCGAATTTGATAGCGCAATTGACGGCACCCGTAAAGTGGACACAGAGCGTACAACAGATGGTGGCGGACGGCGCTACCAAATTTACCGAAGTAGGACCCGGAAAAGTACTTCAAGGCTTGGTACGGAAAATAGCCAAAGAGGTCGAAACCGCGGCAGGGGCTGTCCAGTAGGCGATACCAAGGATTTTATCCGATTATCCGATATTTAAACCGGTAAATAAGGCCGTGGTATTTTTTTTTATTAATATTGTGCCCCATTTTAAGTGAGAACGCCCTACTAAGCTAGCGATTGAATTCACATAATTCAATAGAATAGCAATGGAATTGAAAAGAAAAATGGATTTCCGGAATAGTGGAAATCGGTACATATTAAAATACGCCCTGTTCCTATCCGTCCTTTTTATCGGGGTCGGTCTACGGGCACAGGTAGTCTCGATATCGGTAGATACGAACACTGCACAGGAAATAAGCGTAGGGCCTACGGCACCCGTTACCTTTACGGTTTCCAAAAGTGCTACACCCGTTTCCAGCAGCCGCACCGTGTTCTACGAAGTGGTCGGCCAAACGACCAACGGCGACGACCATACCTTTTTGAACGGTTTTGTGCTATTACCTGCTGGCGGAGCTACTTCGGAGCAAATTGTGGTGACGATTTTTGATGATGATTTGGTGGAGGCACGTGAGAATCTTACGATACGTTTACTCAACGGTTCGGGTTACTCCGTAGATCTATTTGCTTCAGAGGCCACCGTGGCCCTTGAAGATAATGATGTGGGAACACTCACCGTCGATACCGTTGATGCCGATGCGGACGAGGAAAACTCCGATCAAGGGCGGTTCGTGATACGTTTGGATAAGGAAAACCAGACGGGCGCTACAGTGTCCGTTGCATATACGCTTAGCGGTACCGCGACCAATGGCGGGGCACAATCCGATTATACCACAACGGGGCAGGCTACCTTGACCTTTCCGGCCGGTCAATTTTCAAGGGCCATTAATATTATTCCTGAGGACGATACCGTCGCGGAAGGGGATGAAACCGTAATTTTGACCTTGCAATCGGTGAGCAGTCCACAGTTTCTTTTGGGGACTCCCAATTCGGGAACGGTGACCATAGCCGATAACGACTGTCCTGCCGGAAGTGCATCACCTACAATCAATGATAATGAAACGGATTTTTGTGATGTTGCCCAGGTAAATCTGGATGGTTTTGTAGATGAGGTTACTCCCGTTGCATCCAGTTTACGGTGGAGTTTGATTGCCGATCCGACTACGACCGGTGATTTGTTGGCTTCACCCAATGTGAACCAAGGAAACACCTATTATGCAGTGTATTATTCCGCGTCGGGCGCGTGTTTCAGTCCTACTTCCCCCGTTACGATTACCTTGGCGGAAACGGAAAGCATCGGAACTGTAAATCAAGGTATTTTTAGTTGTAATACCACCGACTTTGGCGGTGTTACGACCTTGGATCTCGATACGACCCTGTCCGGCGCGGCTCCGGGAGGTGTTTGGACCTTTGTTACCGGCCCGGAAAATCCAGGGAACATCAATGGGAACAATGTGGTCAATTTCGATGATGATGACGCTGGGACCTATATCTTTAGGTATACCTTGACCAATGATCCCTGCCCGGAACAAACGATAGAGGTTTCCGTTCCGGTTTCCAATTGCGAGCCTTGTGATGCCGGAAATGCGGCACCGGCCCTTGACGAAGATGTGCCGCTGATCTTTTGTGATGTCATCGATATCAGTCTGAACGATTATACCAATTCCACACCTCCGCCAGGAACGGTATTGCGATGGAGCACCTCCAGACCTGACGAGGATGATATACCTCCGCCAATTCCCGATACGGAAGTGGAAGCCCCTAATGCGGGAACCTATTTCGGGTATTTTTATGATGCGGCCAATGAATGTGCTAGCCCGGCTTTACGCGTGCAACTGACCAGGAATACAACCCCGGAAGTAGAGGAGACCAGTGGCGATCAACGATGTGGTACCGGACCGGTGACCCTGACCATTTCGGCAACGGGGAACCCGACCTATAACTGGTATACCTCCCCGACCAGTGACACGCCGATAGCGAATGGCAGCGTGTTTACCACCAACCTTTCGCAGACCACCATTTACTATGTAGAGGCTACGGAAAACAATTGCGCCACGCCACGGATACCCGTTACGGCCACGATAATAACACAGCCTTCGGCAGGAACCGCTACCGATGCTTCTGCCTGCAGTGTTGCCGCTAACGGACGCTCCTCTATTGATTTGGACGACCAATTGGTAGGTGAGGACGAGGGTGTTTGGACCATTACCGACGACCCTTCGTCAGGTGCTTTGCAGCTGTCAAATGAAAACGTCGTCGATTTTCAAGGGCTGGCCGATGGTACCTATGTGTTCACCTTTACCACAACTGGCGCTCAGGCCCCTTGTACCAATGAGTCGGTCGCCGTTTCCATTTCAGTGAACGATTGTGATATCGATACCGATTTGGACGGACTGTTCGATGGTCCCGAAGCGAGCTTGGGCACCGATCCCAATAATAGGGATACGGATGGTGATGGTATCGACGATGGCGAAGAAGTGGGTGACGATTTGAACAATCCTTTGGATGAAGATGGCGATTCGATTATTGATGCCCTAGAGTCGACCCTAACGGATGCCGATAGCGATGGCGTGCCCGATCAATCCGATCCCGCGAACAACAACCCCTGCATTCCCAACAATAACAACGGTCTGTGCGATACCGACGAGGACGGTATTGTCGACGGCGAAGAGATTACGAACGGCACGGATCCCAACGATGCCTGCGACCCTGATCCGGAAAATGAAAATTGCAATCGGGAAATCGATCTTGAAATCGTTAAGACCATAGATAACGAAGATGCCACCATTGGCGATACCGTGGTATTTAGGATAACGGTTACCAATTTGTCCGATATTAGGGCCAGGGGCATTCAGGTCGCCGAGGTTTTGGAAGGCGGTTTCCAGTACGTTTCCCACGAAGCCTCATTAGGCACTTACGACCCCGAATTGGGCCAGTGGGATATTTTTGAGATAGAACCGGTAGCCGACGCCTTATTGGAAATTACGGTTACGATCGTAACAGGAAGTAGTTACAACAACACAGCGGAGCTATTGCGTTCAGTGCCCAATGATGGGAACCCGGATAACGATTCCGCAACGGTCTCCTTGGCCATAGAACGGCCGGAAGGAATCAACCTTGTCCTTGAAAAATCGGCCAGAATAAAAGGGGCTTCTTTGGCGGCGCAAGCCAACCCATTGGTAGGTGAGGAAGTGGAGTTTGTGCTAAAGGTTACCAATGCATCCGCAAACAATTCGGTAGGCAATATCCGTGTTTCCGATGTGTTGACCAATATCGATGAGATCCAGTTTGAATTTGAGGGCTTTGAGGCGGCAGAAGGATCTTCCTATGATCCGGCCACCGGAATATGGCGTATTTCGGAAGAACTTTCGGTAGGAGAGGACATTACACTGGTATTATTGTACCGCTGTTTAGAAGCCGGTCTTGTAAGCAATACCGCAACTATTACCGCTTCCTCCCCTGCGGAAAGTGAGGGTCAGGAAGGGGATAACGAGGCATCGGCCACCGTTAACATATCCGAGCGTACACCGTTGGACGTTGGAATTCTATACAACCAATTTTCGCCCAATGGCGATGGTGTAAACGATGATTTGAAAATCAATCAAAGGTGTTTTGATGCTCCCGATACGGCGGATTGTAATGAACCTATAACCCTGTTATATTCAATAGAGATTTTTAACCGTTACGGCCGTCCGGTATTTATGGTACAGGACCAAACGACGGAGGAAATTTGGGACGGTACCTGGAAAGGGGAGCAAGTTCCTGATGGTACCTATTATTATGTGTTGGAGGTGCAGGTCAATGGTGGAGGCCCGGAGATTAAAAAAGGATGGATCCAGTTAATAAGATGATACGGTTCATGGGGTATAAAAAACATCGATTGGTGGGCGAAAAAGTATCGCTGATGCTCGTTTTTTTATTGGGTATGCTATCGGCCCATGGCCAAAAAGAACCGCAATACACCCAGTACATGTACAACATAGGGGGCTTTAACCCCGCTTATGTGGGCACTACGGAAACGCCCGAGCTTACCACAATGTACCGGGCGCAATGGCTGGATATTCCCGGTGCTCCGCGCACCATTCGTTTGGGGGCCAATATTCCCTTGTCCAACGAAAAAATGGGAATCGGTGTCAATGTCATTAACGATGCGTTGGGGCCTTTGAGCAATACCTTTTTAGATGTGGCCTTTAGTTATCAGATAAACTTGAGCGATGAAACCAAGTTATCTTTTGGTATGGATGCCGGTGGATCTCTGTTGAACGTTGATTTTTCCAAAGGTACTTTTGAAAACCCCGGAGAGCCTGTAGCAGCAATGGAGCCGATCAATAATTTTTATGCTACTATTGGGGCGGGGCTGTTTCTTTATCAGGAAAACTGGTATGTTGGGGTGTCCATCCCCAATTTTCTTACCGATGATATCTATAACCAGGAGGTAGCTGCGGTAGTCGAGGATAAAATACATTATAACGTAATAGGCGGATATGTTTTCGATCTCTCGGAAAACACCAAATTAAAACCTGCATTTTTACTGAATTACGTTGTGGGTGCCCCGGTAAATGTCAACGTGTCGGCCAATATGTTGTTTAACGACCGTTTTACCCTAGGCGCCGCCTATAGCATTGAGAACGCGGTGAGTGCCCTAGCGGGGTTTCAAATAACCGATCCGATCTTCTTTGGGGTTTCCTATGACTATAATACCAATGGATTGGGCCAATACAACAACGGTACCCCGGAGTTTGTGTTAAAGTACTTTATTGGAAGGTCCGGAGGAAGCAAGAATATCAATACGAAGAATATCAAGGGCAAGCCAAAGCAAATCGATACACCAAGATTTTTCTAAGCCGAAAGTTATGCGCATACAAATCAGTATACTGTTCATTCTATGTTCTGCGCTCCTAACGCGGGGACAGGAGTTCCGAAACAATGGGGACAAGTATTTTTATGCTTATGCCTATGAAGAGGCCATTAAGGAGTATCAAAAGCAAATGCAACGTGGGGCAATAATGACCAATCACCAATTTTTGAACTTGGCCGATTCCTACTTTATTACCAAAGACTATACAAAAGCGGTAAAACTCTATCTCGATATCTATAAGAACGATACCATCATGTCGGATAGTCGTTTTAATAAAATGCTACAGGGCCTGGCCAAGGTTTCGGAGCCCGAACGGGTAAAGGCCTTTTTAAAATCAAAGAGTGGAAGCTTGGCGAACGAGCTGATCGAAAACGCCGCCTTCAACTTTGAACTGCTGGAGTCGGAGGTTTCCGACCCCGATAGCTATACGGTTTTCGATATCGGTGGCAATAGTCCCCAAGCAGATTTTGCGCCCAGTTTTTATCGGGATAAACTGTTGTTCAGTAGCAGCAGAAAGGCGAAGTCCAAAAAAGTATACGGGCCAACCGGCGAATCCTATATCGATATTTATGTGTCCGCTATCGGAAACAGTGGAAGGGCATTGAACCCGAACCCTTTTGAAGGCGTTCCACCGTCCAAATTTCATAAGGCGACACCACATTATTCCGAGGAATTCGACCGTCTCTTTTATGTGCTTTCCAATGAGAAAGATGGCGAGCTCGCCTTTAACGAAAAAGGGAAAAACGCGTTGGCGATAGGGATGTCCTACGATAATGGTTTCTTCCGTTTTCTATTAAAAGATTTGGGTACCTCGTTTTACTACCCTTTCTATCATGAGTCGTCGGGAAGGTTGTACTTTGCTGCCGATTTCCCCGATGGTTATGGGGGTACGGACCTGTATTATGTAGAGACCAACAATTTACAGATCATGTCCGAGCCCATTAATCTGGGACCTAGGATCAATACGCCCGGAAATGAGATCGCCCCTTATTTTTTGGAGGATAGTTTTTATTTCTCTTCCGATATTTTCTATGGTCTCGGAGGTATGGATGTGTACAAATCTATTTTACAGTCCGACGGGAGCTATAGTACCCCGATCAATTTGGGTAAAGGAATCAACTCACCGGCGGACGATTTCGGCTTTATTCTACGGTCGACCGAATCGGGCGGATTTCGGGGATATTTTTCTTCGAATCGAAAAGGGGGCATGGGCAACGATGACATCTATGGTTTTCGAACGGAAAAAAGCCCCGGTCTTAAAACCTTGTTGTTCCGCGGGACCATTGTACAATCGAAAACCGACGATGGAATTCCCGACGTATCCGTACAATTGTTGGACGGCAAAGGGGCGTTAATAAAGGAAGTGTATAGCAGGGCCGATGGTAGCTATCAGTTGGAAGTGCCTTATCGTGACGGGGTTTCGCTCAAAATGACCAAACCCAAGCATTCCCGGTTTTATGAAACCTACACCGCGGAGTCGCTAGAAAAAATTCAGCAAGGACCCTTGAATATCGGTTTGGCGGTGCTAAGCGAATTGATCGAGGAAAAGGAAGGGAAGACCGTGCTGAAAATCGATAATTTTGTGTTCGCCAAAGGGAAGAGCCAAATTACGGGCACGATAGCAGGGGAATTGGATAAAGTGGCACAGACCATGAAGGCCTTTCCGAAATTGCAATTACGGATCGAAACACATACCGATAGCAGGGGCAGTACAACTACCAATAAACGCCTGTCCCAATCGAGGGCTACGGCAATACAGCAATACCTCAGATCACAAGGGGTAGCGGCACAAAATATCCTTCGGGCCACTGGCTACGGGGAGCAAAAAATATTGAACAATTGTACCAACGGAGTATATTGTCTCGACTTTTTACATGCTCAAAACGCCCGTACGCTTTTCGTTGTCGAAAATTTAGAGGTGCTGGAACAATAGCAGAACCCATTGGTCGTACCTTTTTCAATGCCATGCTTCACGACGCTCAAAAAAGGACCATATAGAAATACAGCAATGAAAATAGGGAAAGCACTACGATACCGGCGTAGGTGAGCATTTGCAACCATTTTTTGGGCCTGTTGGCTACGGGCAGCTCTTCGCTCATTACGTTTTTAAGGTTCATATAACCGATTATCGGCGCTACCACGAAAGATACAAAGGTCGCCAGGTCCACCAGTTGTTTCATGTTCGCGGCGAAGGCCGAGACCACCATAAAGTTGATCATTGCAAGAAGGAGCACCATAACGGCAAAGGCGTATTTTTTTGATGGGAGTTTGCTTTTCGGGAAAAGCAGGGCGATACTATCCAAACTCACCCTCGATATGGCATCGTGAGCGGTCATGCAGGTACTGAACATAGTGGCAAAGGCGGAAATAGCTATTAAAATATAGGCCCAAGAACCAATATGAACGGTAAAAAGGCTTACCAGTTGATCGGCGAAAACCACTGCCTTACCACTCAACTGCGTTTGGGTCCCGTAGAGGGTGAACCAGCCGATAATCATAAAAAAGACCGCCAGGATCCCGGTAAGGATGTAGCCCATATTGAATTCGCGGATCGACTGCCGTAAGGTCGGTTTTCCGGAACCGGTTTTCCATTTTTCGATACTCCATAAACTGACCCAACTGGAGGCTTCTACCGTGGTGGGCATCCACCCCATAAGGCCGATCAAAAAAAGAACGCCTACTTCATTGAACAATGGGGGCGGACTAAAATCGGGTTCGGCCATTACTTTTCCTTTTAGCACTACCAGGGCCGTAGTGGCCACCAGCGCCAAAAATAGTATGGATATGACGAACTTTAAGGATGTTTCCAGAAAGGTATAGCGTCCGATGATGAGCAAAAGACCGATAAAACCGAACAGCCCCAACGCTACGGTGGCGGTAAGATCCCCGGGCAATTTGAAGAGGTTGATAAAAAGACCGGCCGTAACCGTATAAAGGGCGGCCAATATGGTGAAGGTAGTGACCAAGGTAATGCCCGCGTAAAACCATAAATACCCCTTGCCGCGGTTGCGGTACCCCTCGATCAATGTTTTGTCGGTAATATGGGTATACCGTACGCCAAATTCGAAAAAGGGATATTTAAAAACGTTTGCGAGCACAATGGGTATGATCATGATCCAACCGTATTGTGCGCCGGCTTTGGTAGAGAGTACCAAATGAGAGGTGCCAATGGCCATACTGGCAAACAGTATTCCAGGTCCTAGACTTTTAAAAAACGATCTTAATTGAGACATAGGCCGTTTTTAACGGTAGCGTTACCCTTACGTTACTTGATGTCGATCTTATCCCCATAAAACTTGGGCTGGGTGTTGAACAACAGATCCAAAAACACTTTTACCCGTGCAAAATATTCCCTTACCTGTACTTTAAGTCCGTGATGGGTGCTAATGTCCTTTGCATTAAAACCGATTGCGGAAAGCCCCTTTTTTTCGGCCAAATAAATGGCCCGTTCGTTATGGAATTTTTGGGATATAATGGTCACTTCGGTCAAACCGAATACTTCCTTGGCCCTAACCATGGAATCCAACGTTCGAAAACCGGCATAGTCCAGATAAACCTTATCCGCTGGAATACCCCGCTTTACAAGGTCTTTTTTTATAGTGGTCGGTTCATTGTAATACACGGTGCCGTTATCCCCGCTTACCAATACAAAATTTATTTTTCCGGATTTATAAAGGGCTACGGTAGCGGTAATACGATTGGTATAATAGGCATTGGGCCTGCCGTTGGTCAATTTTTTTGATGTTCCCAAAACAAGTCCGACCCGGTTTTTTGGAATAGCTTCGATTTCAGAAAAGGTCTTTCCCTTGGCCGCGCGGTAGATGGTATAGTTGCATAACACCAGGAGCATTAGGAACGCCGCCAAAACCAGTGCCAATATTCGGAAATACTTTTTTCTCATTGCCCTAAAGATAATTCTTCCTGCTCAGGTTGGGAATACCTAATGGCTATTTTAGCGTTGTAGGATATCTTTTTAAAAAGTATAATGTCCGTTTTGATGTTAGGGCAACCACCCTTTTATTGATGAAAACGAATTCCTGTTTAACCTAGGGGAGTCCTATGTCGGTACAAAAGGATACGGCCGTTAAATGCAAAACGGTTCTCGAACAGGAACCGTTCTGCGAAATTTTAAACAGTGTCCGCCGTCGGTCATTTTTCGGCCTTTGCAATTTCAAAATGAAGGCTGAAGCTGTCTTTCCCTTGATCGTCGAATTCGAAGGCACGATAATCGAATTTCTTTCTTTCCAGATTAAAGGACACCAAGAAGTTTTCGGTTATAAAATACAGTTCGTCGCCCATACCAAAAATATTGGATAAGACCTTTTCCTTCGGGCTTTCTATTTTCCATTGTTCGCCATTTTTTGCATCTATGATGAAAAAACCGTTTTCGGCTGCGTCCGTGGAGCCTACTATGAGGTCGTTATAGGCATAAAAAGTGTCGATCTCCTCTCCATCATTTTCCAAAACGGTTTTCCATACCACTTGTCCGTCCGCAGTGTTCAGGGCGGTAACAGTGGCCGGGTCGTCACCGTTCTTTCGGGCGGCAAAGTAATAAACACCATTTTGTAATAAGGTGTTCTCCTTAATTCTGGGAGAATCGTGTTCGGTTTCATATTCCCAGTCAATGGCGGCATTGTTCGCAATGTCCAGCGCATAGATCTTGTTTCTTTCACTTGCGGTAAATGCCTTTTCAGCATCAATTTGTAGCTGCGCATACATGGGTACGTTACCAAAACCTCTTTGCCAAATGGCCTGACCGGTTCTTGCATCAAAGCAATACACCCATGGCGCATTGGAGATCAACAGATAGTCATCGTTTATGACCGGGGAATAATTGTTGTACGGAAACTGTAGTTTGTAGTTCCAGACCAAACTTCCGTTGCGTTTGTCGAACGCGTACAGTTGGGTATTGTTCGAAGCGACGTAGATGAGCGACCCTTTAATCGGCAATCGTTGCCCGTCGGTCACATATCTTTTTGTAATTTCTTTCTGTTGGCCAATCTCGGTTTTCCAGTATTTTTCGCCGGTATTGACATCGACCGCCAAAAATTCCCTTTGGGTACTTAGGGTATATAAAATAGCATTTTCGATTCTGAAATGGTTGTCCATTTTATTGTAGGCACCATCATCGAAGCTTAAATCCCATTTATGGGATAGCGTTTCAAGCTCGTAAGCGGCCAACGAACCATCGTTTTTCAGAAGGATAAGGCAATCGGAGGCCACCTTTTCTTGGCCCGTTATCGGTTTGTAAGCGGTATTTTGTACAATTTCTTCAATGGAAGTGGGAACCTGGTCGTTGCTATATTCATTGGAGCTACCGTCGTCAATGGTACTTTCTATCTCTTGTCCCATTAGGGTAACGCTCGTGAACAACATTAGGATGTAGTAGGCAAAGTGGAATCTCGTTCTATTCATTTTTTTAACTATTGGGTCGGTCGTTTTTTACGCTTTGTGTGGCCGCTAGCAAAAAGGGGAAACGCCTTTTTGGGGTTCGAACTACTCAAGAAATAGGGTCAGTGTTATAACAGGCTTTTGTGCAGTAAATTGTTGAGGTCAAATTAAAAGTTAAGGTTGGTATCGCTTTTGTTGCCTTCGTCAGAATTTTGATTGGCCTACCGTTACGACAAACGTTCCCTGTTCGTTGATCAGTCCGTGTTTTTCTTTGTTGTTTTCGGTGGTGATAATGGCGAGCATCAAACCGTTGTTATAGTCTTTAAGGGACTTGTAATTAAAATCGAGGACCACGTTTCCCTTGCTGTCCACCAAACCGCTTTTGTTCTTAAAAGTAAAAATGCCCTTTCCAAAATCGACCAATTGTTTGAGCACGGGATTGATGTGGGTAAAATACTCCGCGTTCAGGCCAAGGGTCTGATGGATATTGGCCTGTTCTTGAAAATCGATTTTTAGGTTTTTATCGAACGCATGAATTACGTTTCCGTCAGTGTCGATCAATAATATGGAGGAGAATTGATCTGTACGGACCAAGGCGTGGTTTTTATAAAAATTGGTGGCAAATTTATAGGTAGCATCAATAACCAGTTGGTCCTTCCCATTGATAAAGCCCCAGTATCCGTCTTTGGAAACTACCCGTGCCCGATCATTAAAAAAGGAGTAGGGCTGTTTGCTGTATTTGGCAGGTATTACGGTGTCTCCGTTGTTGTTGATAAAGCCGTATAGGTTTTCTTCGTTCCGAAAAAAGGCCAACCCTTCTGAAAAATCCCCAACCGCTTTATAGGCGTGAGTTATTACGGTTTCTCCTTTTGTGTTTATAAACCCGAACGTTTTGGTTGTGGGGTCATAGTGTTTGATGAAGCCTTCATTGGCACTTCCAAAAAGGCGCCTTTTTTGGTCTTCGGATGTTAAAATACTTCTACTTTTTTCTTGTATCGCTTTAATATGGGATTCCTTTATTTTGTAGATAACGTTCAGGTTTTCATCCAAATATAGGTGCTCGGACATCTTCCCAAATTGTTTGTCCAATTCCTTGATGGCAAAATAAGTACCGTTATCATAAGGGATAATGGTGGAATAGATATGATCCCCACCAAGTTGTTTTTTCTCTTTTAGCGATATAAATCGTTCCCCAAATTTGGAGGAGTCGTACGAAATCAGAATACCGTTTCGAACAGCAAATGTATTTTGGTAGTTTCGTACATCTATTTGATTTTTTACGGGAATCCCGCTTTGAATTTGCTGTCCGCTTTTATCATAGATGTCATACTTGCCATTGTGTTTGACCCAGAAATAGGTGCCATCGAAAGCGCTTACGACCTTTCCATAAAATTCATTTATCGATAGTAGTCCGTCTACCTTGGTCTGAGAGACCAAATTGCTACTGCAGCTCAGTACTAGTAAAAGTACAAACGTGTTCAATTTTTGTTTTACCATTTGGCTCATATAATACGATTTTAATGGGTTCAGCATGGCACATTGACTGTTTGTTGTTTTCCAGTTTTCAAACTTGGTTAGCCCATGCCGTTTTGATTCCGCTTCAAAAATAATGTTTTGCCGATTAACAAAGGTTTTTTTGACCTTGTTATGATATATCAACTGTGTTCGTTAGATCAACTTTTGGAGATGTTTTTGAAAATAGGCCGCGCTTTCCGCCGCGCTTGTTTTTGAGCTATGGGAAAAATTTCCGCCCTGTTCTATAAAGTAATGTTCCAAACCTGATTCTTGGGGGTCGGGAAGCAGTTCTCGGTAGTTTAGGGAACCATTGCCCAGCTCGGTATAGTCTCTGGAAACCTTATCCATGTCCTTTATGTGCCACATGGTATACCGACCGGGCTGTTTTTGTACGAGTTCCTTAGGGGTAAACTTTGAGGAGTGCATCACCCAATACATGTCTATCTGCAATTTCACCAGGTCAACGTCGGTATCATTGACAATAATGTCGAAACCATTTTCGCCATTTTGTTCCAAAAATTCAAACCCGTGGTTGTGGTAGGCAAAACCCAATCCCGCTTTGGTAACCTGCTCCCCAATATGGTTGAGTTTTTTCGCCATTACCTTAAAGTTATCTATGGTGCGTTGTTCGGGAGCGATCCAGGGCCAAACAATGTATTTGCTTCCCAATTTTTGAGCGGCGATAATACACTGGTCAACAAAGCGTTCGAGGGCTTCGTCAGACTTTTTCAAATAAGGGGAAAAACCGTAGTGTCCACTACTTATGGTAAGGCCAAGATCGTCCAAAATTTGTTTCAATTCGGTAGCGGGGTATCCATAGTAGGTGCCTTTTTCCTCGTCAAAGCCGTAAAGTTCGAAGTCTCGATACCCTAACCCTTTTAAATAGCGCAAGGTGTCCAACGGATTTTTTGCCATTTCGTCCCGTATGGAAAACAATTGATAGCCCATTTTGTAGTTAGAACGTTCGTGCATTGAAAAAGAGGTCAATGGGAGCATGCCCGCAACGGCCAACGCGCCACTTTTTTTTAAAAAGGTACTTCGCTTCATGATTGAAAGGTACAACGGAATTGTGGAATTTTAGCCACTGGTTTTCAAGAAGTACCGTTCGCGATTACCAACATGCGAACTCCCCTTATAGCCCTAAATGGAAAGCGCTCCGTATGGTTTCTAGTAAAAATAGCTTTGGGGTGAACTTGTGAATCCTCCTTTTGCATCGATTTTTGAAAAAGAGCTCAATTGTATCCAATTTACTTTTACAACGTATTTAAGATCCGGTCGGGATGTTCAAATCCTAATTTATGCGCTGTTTAAGGCCACCGCTCCAACCATTGGGGCCATACAATCTCTATTGTTGGACGCAGAAGGGAGAAATGTAAGCGGCCGTAGAAGACGAGAGTATGGTTCCGTTGGTATTGTTAAGGGTGTTAAAGACGTTTACGGTAAAATTAGAGGTTCCGATATAGATGCTATGATTGTAAATTTTATCGTCTTCGCCCCAATGTAATGGTCCCCCATGAATTCCATTGTCGTTGATCAATTCCGTTCTGTTGTTTCCCAAGACATCAATGCTGACCAAATCAGCATTTGTAAGGTCCGCATTACTTGCCGAAAATGCTATTTCGGAACCGTCGGGCGAAAAACAAGGGTCGTGGTTTCGGGTATCATCGGATGTTAACTGTATTATGGTGGAAACGCTATTTGCCTTGGCGTCATAGTTACAACTGAACACTTCAAAACTGGTAGCGTCTATAAAACCTTCTTCAGCTATACCAATAAAGGCAATTTTGTCCCCTTCTTTGTTCCAATGGGCATCAATACTATATTGATTTATAATTTGTTGTGGATCGTTTCCATTGGTATCCACGGTATATGTGAAAAAGGGTGCCGTAGCATTTGATTCTTGTGCGATCATCAATATACGGTCCCCGTTTGGATGCCAGTACGGATTTCCAAATGCGAACCAATCGTATTGATTGTCGGCTATAATTACTTTTTGGTTCTTCCCATCCGAATCGCATTTTATCATCTCGCAATTTTCGTAATCAAATTGATCGATCAGGCTGGTAACAGGGCTTCTTAGTAGTAGTAATTGTCGGTTGTCGGGCGAGGCCGATACCCACCAATAGTTATGAAAAGGATCGTTGGTAACGGTGGATGTTTCGCCCGTTGTTAGGTTCTCTTTTGAAATTTGCCAAGGCGCATCGAACGTTTCTTTAGTACTGTAATACAGTATGGCTTCTTGCGGAGTAGCAGGCGTATCATCCTCTTTTTTACATGATATCGAACAAAAAATCAGTATTGAGAGTATAACTGTTTTATGCATGGCGCGCAATTTTAAAATTACCGACGAAGGTTCCGGGCCCGATAGACCTGCCTTGGAACTGTAGTAATGAAATTTTCTTAGGTGTAAAAGGCATTGTTCTTGTTACAGTTCCGTTCCCGGCAATGTTCAAGTATTTACAAAATTGGACTTTGCCCATTCCGCTATCGCCTACCTTCTTAACGCAATCAAACGCTTTACATTGTGACAGTTCCGCGTTACCTTATGACACATTTTTAATTCCGCTTCCGAAACTTTTGGTAATCGGTGGCCGTTTTCCAATCACTTCACATAAAGCCCTTTTTTCAAACTTCTTTCACTATAGCGCTGTTGTTATAAAGATGAAGGGCATTGTGTTCTTGCGGTGCTCCATGGAAATTTTAACTCAAAATAAATTTTGATTTTGGAATTCGGGATACTAAAAAAGGGTTGTTCGTTCTACAGATATTGGGTTTATGGGCCTTTCCATCCCAAAGTTCTTTCTAGGTAGTTTCCAAGGCTTACCCTGCGCTCTGCATGGTTGGGGCTTTGATTTTTAGGGGGGAATGGCTTATAATTATTTACGGTCAAAAAATTTCCAGACTTCATGGGCTATCTCTATATCGCCATTTTGCTCTTTTACCGCCAATTTGAACAGACTGCCATAGCGTTCTGCCTTGCTAGGTTCGGTATGCCCGCCGCCAAGCACCTCGTAAAAGGCTACCTCCGTGTTATTGGTGCCATTGTGGTACAGGTATTTGGTTATCGTACAATTATCAGTGGTATCGGTATCTTCAATGGCACTTGTTATTGGTGTTGTTTCGGTGCTATTTCTATTTATCCAATACTGGACTGTTTCCGCTGCGGAATGTACTTCACCGCGATTACCTAACATGGTCCCACCTTCATAGGGAAGAATAGGGTCTGCTGTTCCGTTTACAATAAGGGCGGAAATAGGAGTGGTCCCATTTGCACATTTTGTATTCAGTGGTTTTGCCGCGGCTATAGCCGCAAATGCCGTAAGTTTTTCGGGCAATTCCTGGGCCAGCCGAAAGGCCATCTGACCACCGTTCGATGTGCCCATGACGAAAACCCTATCTGGATTGGCTTGATATTCGGTTAAAACAAAATCAATTAAAGTGCTGGCAAAGAGCACGTCGTTGGAAGTGGGGTTGCCTTGCGAGTCGCTTCTACAATCATTCCAGCCGTTATCACCGGTGCTACCTTTGGAACCGTTGGGTACAACGAGTATGATGTTTTCTTGCTCCGCGATATTGAGCCAAATTTTGTAGGGCGCGGTAACGTTCGTCAGTCCTAGAATTTCATCATTGTTACTTTTGTTTCCATGCAAGAGCATAACGACAGGAGCGTTGAGCGGATTTTCTGGAAGGTACAAGTGATACGTTCTGGTTTCTCCGGAAATTGATATGGCCCTGTTTTCGAACAATCCTTGTTCGGAAGCGGAATCGGTTCCCGGGTCGAAGGTTTCGTTTGAGCTGCATCCTAAAGTGAGTAGCAGCAACACATAAACGACAGCTACTTTCATATGTAGTGTTTTTGGTTATGATCACTATACCATAAAAACGCTGTTTGGACCTTTTTATTGGTCTGAGGCCCTGATACAACGACCAATGGCTCCGAGTTGCGGTTTTGCAATAGTTTTACGGGAAAAGTTTTAGATAGGGGGATATTAGGGGTTTTTTCTCGCTGGCGTTACACCAGCGCTAGTACATTCCTGCGGTCTTCATACCCGGTTTCTTCAAAATTGTTCAAGCGTAAGGCCCCAATACTTTCATTAGAATTTTATAGAGGTGTTTTTGAAGTTCTTTTTTGCGTGTACCTACCTTTCAGTGGCAAGCGTTCTTCAGACTTGAGGAAGCGATAATTTCAAGGATAGCGCAGTAATTGGTAAATATCGTCTTTCCAAAAACAATTTGGCAAGGGTTGCCAAGGGATATGGCAGACTAGATTTTTTTAATACTTCCATTTACGAACAACAGCTTCTCCGAACAATTCGTTCAATATCTCCTCGCACCATGCTTCAACCTTTTCCTGTCCTGTTTCTGGATGGAACAAATCGGATTGGCAGGAAATTAAACAACCTTTTAGATAATCGCTCGCGTTACTAAAAAGTTTGGAGATATAAGGCTTTGTATCGTGATCGAAATAATAGATTTCATGCGTTTTACTATGAAAACAAAACATATTTCCATTTCCTAAGTAGTCACTAAAAGAAACAAGAAATGGTAAAACCTCCTTATCCTCTTTGCTGAAATCAGGTCCATATTGTGGTGCGTCTTTCCAAATATCCCCGATCCAACCCATTTCATTTAAACCCTGTAACTGTTCCCCGATTTTAGCAATGCCAAATTTTGCGTAAAATAATTTTAACGGGATGGGTAGCTCTGTTTGGAGTTTTTTTTCCAAAGCTTCAATCGCTTCTTGTGAAATGGGAACCTTGGGTTTGTTGTTCCAATTATCGGCAAATTCGGTTATGATATATTCTGTTTTTTCCGACCACTGTGCATCACCGATTTTTTGAAAAGGAACGATGATTTCTGATTTTTCTTTTATTTCTAGCATTTTGTCCGAATTATCGTCGTTAGTTTGGCGGCGATGAATATCCAAGTTAGGAAATTTTTGTTTCCAAGTTGGATCATGAACGGTATGGGGCGATGATTTTTCTGTCTTCATAAAAATACACAAACCTTTGCATGCAGCCTACGGCCCGTATTGTTTTAGCTTGCGCCATCAGCAGAACTGTTTATTACAACCCTTTTTGCGGAGATTTCGTTTAGACTTTTTCCCCCGAACTGTCGGGAGGCTGAAAAATTGCCCCGTTACCCCTTTTTTATCTTTTCCCCTTGTAGCCCGCTGTGAAACTCATAAAAGTATTCAAAAATCCTAAAAATGACTTTCCGAAGCCATTAGGGTCGCTTCAGCCTAAAACGTCTAAATGCGTTCATCGTTAAGAACGATTGTTTTGGTTTAATTTGAAAAAACCTTTCAAATAGTATTTGTAAACATAACCCCAAGGAATTATCAATAGGTTTAGAACTATTCCGGCAATACAAACACGTAAAAATGATTCTAAGCTAGTATCCAAGGCGCTGTTTTTTAGAGCGGGTAAATAGGTTCCGATAATCCAGGCGCTTTTGTATAGCAGTTGTAATAAAAGTATTGGAATCATTTTTAAAGGAAACCTTACTCCCAATAAGTTCAATAATGAAAAAGCGGCCCAAAAACTTATGCTAACTCCCGTTAACGTATCCATTTGCTCTATTGGGAAAAGAATTGTTGCCCAATTGTCAAATGCTAAACTGATGAAGTTCAGAAAAAATAATCCTCGCATAATGTGCAATCTCCATTTAGGGGGATTTACAACTGCAACGGTATTATTCAACTCCTTTTTTCCAATATTCTGTAGTGATTCCATGGTTTGATCGACAATTAAAGTTTATCATTCTTATGGAAAGACGTTTGTTTTTGGATACAGGTTGCCTGAAATGTGTTTTTTTAGAATTTCAAATAGCGGTTCCACCGTATTTCGGATGGGAAATGGGCATTCAGAAGGTTTCCAATGATGCGATACTAGGGTGAAATTTACCTAACGGATAATTCCTTAATTGGGTTACTAGAGCTGTTATTGGCGATAGGTATTATGGGCAAGTGGTAACAGGATTTCCGCAAATTTGTTCTGATTTGACCCAGCCGACAAGGCTTTTACATTCTATTTTAATCCATTCGCAGTACGCTTCTTTTATTTTAAAGGTGTGCTGTTCCCCTATCAATTCACCTACCATGTTTTTACTATTGGGTTTGTCGTACACCCTTACATCGTGGGTTACCGTTGCCCCTACGATAGAGTTATGGATCCACCCTTCAAAATTGGATATGTCAATTCCGTCGACTCCCGTAACTGTATTGATTTTCATCCAACCGTCTTTCATGTCAATGACATTAAGCATATAGCCATAACTATGTTTGTTATTGAGTTTTAAAATGATAGTTCCTTGTGGGTCGGCCCTGATATTTGAAAAATCATCATTGTCCTCAGTGAAAACCTCAAAGGGTTCAATGTTACACTTTTCCTTGTTTTCTTGTGAAAAAGAAACCTTGTAAAATGAAACAAACAGTAGTAATACAAATACCTTTGTCATATACATTCTTCTTGAATTACCATAAATGATATCGTTTGTATGGTATACGGATTGAATTTAGTGAACTTTCGATAAAACACCGTGCAAAACAGGTATTTCGTTTTCGTGAACGACCATAATAATGTAGGCAATGTTATTATAGTTTTGATCGTGAACAGTATGGGAGTACGCTTTACACAAAATGGGATTGAACGGAAAGAGAAAATACCGGTTGACTTCGAAAGACTGTATTTGCACTTTTGCAGGAGGCATTTCTGCCGCAGTTTTATCGTTCAAATTCGGTTGTGAACCCATCTGCGGCCAAATCATCGTCAATTTTTAAAGTAGTGCCATTCATTAGAACGATGACACCTCTTTCTACATCATCTATAAAAAGGATTTCGGTTTCGTTATTTTGGACAATTTGAATGTTATATGTTCCGCTGTCCAGCCCGGCGTAAACATCTTCTGGTCCGGTTGTAACAATAGTGTTCTCGACAACTAAAGTGGTATTTTCCAGATCAAAATTCCAAACAACATCACCTAAACTATAATCAATATTTATGCCTTGTAGGCCGCCACGTACATTTTTCAGGTTCCAAACCCCATTTAGCGTTTCAGTTTGATCTGAATCAGCATCGCTGTTACAGTTTGTGAAAAGGCACACGCTCAAAATCAGTAACAGCCCCATTTTTTTTACATCCATAATTTTCAAGTTATATAGCAATAGGTGAACAAATTCAAAAACGGTTGCGTAAAATTACCATAAACGATGGCGTCATTGGAATATAATAAATTTAAGAGAAAGGGATTACAATCTGTAAAATCCTTATTAGCCGTTTCATTTATTTATCAAATCAATCTTTTCATTGACCTTGTCTATGAAAGGGTGTAAATAAGTAGGTACATTACCTTTATCCAAGTCAATTCTCCAGCTTTTTGCATTTTCATTTTCCGAATATTGAACAAACAAACCACCACCATCCGTACAATCCGGACATCCAAACACGGTTTCCCTTTCAGTTAGAAGTTGATTCGGAAAAAAGGCGACTAAATTTTTGACTTGGTCAAACGTGTCATTTTCCAATTCGATGAATTCCAAATTTTGTCCCGAATAATCGTCAATGGTATCTTCAAACAATTTGCTATCGGTCAGCTTAAAAGTTTCCACACAATCCTCTCCAGAGCATTCACCGAAGAAATGTCCAAAAATCAAAAAATTCTGTTCGTTTAGGATGATGTTGTTATCCTCATTTGAACAAGAGGTGACAATTACGCTTAAGGACAATAGTAAAATAGCGTTTTTCATGATTTTGTTGTACCTGTCTGTACTTTAGATACAATTTATAGGAAATGGTTGTGTCAAAACATTTTGAAGGTCTTATGTAGGGGCGGTAGAGGATTGCTATCCATAGTACTTTATGTTTTGAAAGACATTTGTTTTCTGATGCTCTTTAATTTATTTCATTAAAATCACCCATGTTTTTATACGTTTTTGGAAGTGGTTATTATCCTTTTCACTTCCATTAAGAGTGATTCTGGCGCATTGTATTCAGGGTTTGTGCGATATAATGATACTTCATTTTGAATTTTCTCGATCGCATCGATCAGGGAGGTGTTTTTAAGGTTTGTTGTGAAGAGCAAATGGTCCGGTAGTATCAACCCCTTTTTAATGGAACTGTCTACTTTTTTACGACACCGACATGGATTTTTGGCGTTTACGATTCCACAGTTTCTGTTTAGGAAATTGTGCAGGTTCTTTTTTGAACGGGATAGTCTTTTTCTAAAATTTTCCGGGGTGATTTCAAAAATTGCCGCTCCTTCGGCGCTATTGAACTCCAAAATCTCTCCGATAATATAGGTCAAACGACTCTCATGATTTAAACATTGCAACATTCCGTTGGAACAGCCAATTTTTGCTTCTTGAATCAATAAGTTCTGTTCTGCTTTGTTATTCGTGTAATCGATCGATTCGGAAAGCCCTTGCCTTAACTGTATTTCATATTCGTTGAAACGAACCGAATTCGTAATCTTTTTCTTTTTGAAATTGATCAGGGTGTTGGTCGAAAGACTATAGACCCAAGTGGTAAAAGCACTTTTATGGTTAAAACTACTCAAATTGGTAATTACCTTTATCAGAATATCCTGGGTAGCATCCTTGGCATCATCGGGGTGCCAAAGCATTCTGACGGCCAAATTATAGATTAAGTCTTGGATCTGTACCACTACTTCTTCCAGGGCTTTTTTATCTCCCGTTACCGCCTTTTTTACAAGTGTTTCCACGTTATTCATTTCTATAAATATAGGCTATTGTTATTCCTGTTGCGACCGTGGTCAAGATGTCCAAAATTCCGGATATGAACATGGGCTTTGGTGGAATTGCCGCCCAACCCGCAATGATCAAATGACTTGCCAAAAAAGTAGCTCCACCGATCAAAAGCCCCCAACCGATCCCTTTTTTTATCCATCTGGCATCCAAAGCAAAGTACTTGTAACCAACTACCATCAACACCGTTAGCATAAAATATCCGCTTAAAAGGGAGGGCATTTTCAACCCATCTTCTGCGGTTCGGAGGGTGCCTTTGAACATCGGGTTTAAAAGCGGGTTTAGAACAAACAGGGCAACCAGGGTCGCGACCACATTGTTCACAATAAAACCAAGAATTACGCTTAAAGTAAATTTTTTCATGACTATTTTTCTTCTAGTATTCGTTTGAGTATGTTCAATTCGTCCTGCATGTCGGGTAAGGCTTTGTTTTTCCATACGTCATCGGGCATACCTTTTGGCCGGGCAAGCGTGAAATTATAGACATTCGTATTGCTGTCGATTTCGATCAGGCGGGTATGGATCGGTTTGCCTTCTCCTAGATGGATGTCTAAAATTCCGGTTTTATAATCTGATTTTATGTGCATGGGAAGCTTGCCGAAAGGTAAAACGGCAATAGTTTTTCCATCAATTTCTTCAATATCCCGGAAAAAATGAATTGCCCATTCTTTTTGGTTTATAGGCGTAGCCAAGTATTCAAATGCTCTGTCATATGGGCAGTGTAGCGTTACCGATAAGGTTATAATGTTTCGTAATACCGTTTCCATGAATTTTGTCTTTTTAAGTGTTTATGTTCTACTTGTTTAGACAGTATTGGAATTACCGGTGTGACGGAAATTTGCGTTTTTTTCTTTTGCGGACTGCTGGCGATGTGAAAAGAGGGGACGGCAAGACTTTTGATTTTCCCTGGATAATGGTCAACGTTTATTGTTCACAGTCGCGAAACCGATTTCGTAGTGAAGGCTTCCCTGTTTTTCGTACAGTTTAAAAATCAACTATTTTTAGATTATGAAGAAAAGCAGATTTACCGA
>CANMSB010000023.1 GCA_947500445.1 uncultured Flavobacteriaceae bacterium
GAAAAAAGGGTCCGACTTTAGATAAAAGTCTAACCCTCGTTATTTTTAACTTACACAGTTAATGGGATAGTGTCTTTGGACATTATTTCAGAAAATGGCATTAAAGATTCTCTTTTAAAATCTTCATATCCATCTCTTAAACCATCAATGGATACATCATACAAATAGACTTGAAAATCTAAATTTGCTTTTTCATAAATTTTGTCAAATTTGAGGTAAGATTGTACTAATCTTTCTTCAATGTTAAATTCACTGATAATATCTATTAAGTTTTTCTTAATGAATTTGGGAAATTGATTCTTAGAATCTATACTAAAGCAACTTTTGAATAAATCCAATCTGCTGGATAAATCTTCACTCTTAATAGGGAAAGAAGAAGGCTGCTTTAACTGCATTTTTTGAGTAAAGGTTGTTAAAAGAAAAGTTTCTTTTTGAGTATTGTAATAGTCTATAAATGAATATTCATCATCAGAAATATTTGCTGCCTTACCAATCTCTATCCATAAAGCGATGTATTTTTTAAAACTAAAAATATTGCCGAATAGAAACTCGTCATTGTACCAACTTTCTGATTTGTAAGTTTGTCCATCTATCCAAGAAATATACTCATTGGATTGATTGTCCTGAATTAAATAATTTTTAGACGAATCAATTGCTTTAAGGGCTTCAGAAAATTTAATTTTTGAGTCAAATATTTCGATATCAAATATTGATTTTCCACCTGCAAGTCTATAGCTATTATTTTTTCCCGTTGAAGCAAATAATGAATCAAAATCATAAGCCTTATCAGATTGATTAAGTAAATTCTTAATCTCGACCTCAGAAGCCTGTAAAATCAATTCGTTAGTAGGCTCCGAAATGGAATAAGAATGATTTTTAAAAAAATCAACCAATAAATCAAGCTTCTGCTTGGGACTCATAGTCATTTAGGATTTTAGCAGCCAAAGCAGCATCGTTAATAACAACTATTCCTTCATCTACGCTAACAACTTGATTGTCCAATAAATTTCTCGGAAACTGTAGTTTAATTTCCCCTACTTTAACAGATATGTTTTTAAACAAATTCTTACTAGTTGATATTAACTTAAACTTTTCAGTAAAAATATAATTGTTAGTATCGCAAGTCTCCCTTAAAAGATTACGATTGTCTGGCCCGTATAAATGTTCGCTCAAAGAATAAATATTGATAATATCATCATTATTGGCTTGCGCATAACTTAAAACTAATTGAAGTTTTTCCGTAGCGGTTCCAGCATATTCTTCTTCATCAAAATCTCCAATTTTAAGAATGGCCTTTCTTAAATCTCTCGCATATTCACTGTTTTTATGAAGTTCAGCTGCTCCTATCCAATTTGAAAAGTAGTCTGAAACTTCATTTTGTTTAGTTCCACTATATGTAAAGGATAAATAGTTCAACAAACTTCCCTCTGCCGTACTTGAGAAAACATTATGATTAACTCTAGCTGCCATAGCTAAGTTATTAGTGTCTGCATACTCTACCGAATTAAGTACGTATTTAGAATTTTCTTCTGAGTATTTGATTTGTCCTCCTTGTCTATCGCGTATTAGAAAGACATAGTAATAGTTATTACCATTTACCTCTTCTTCTATAAAAGCGAATTTACCACCTTTAGCAGATTTCTTGTTTTCAAGAATAATTCCCATTTGGTCAATTAATTCTCTAGTACTTGAAACAAAATCCTTTTCTCCATTTTTGAATTCAATATAAACTCCTTTAAACCGGCTATCATCAGTAAATTTAGTATTACTAATTCTTTTATCATTTTTATAACTGTCTACAAGCGAAGAACAAAAACTTTCTATGGACTCGTCTTCAATTTCAATTGTAGATTCTGATTTTATTATATTGACTTCATCAGAGTGCTGTTCTTTCTCTATGCTATGAATAATTAGGTTTTGATATGGCATTTGCTAAGTATAATATTTTTAACAGGAATTAATTTGCAATGTGCAGGAATATAACTACTTATTTTAAAATTTCCTTATGGTTTTCTGTAAAATTCATAAAATAAATCACTTAGTGTTTTTAAAAATAACAAGGATAATTCTTTCAGGCACTGTATTACTTCTACATATAACTCTTTCATCATCTTAAATTTTAATTGACATCAGTAGTGCCAATGCCAGTGCGTTAATATTCTTTTCGTTTTTTAAATAATCGGCTTCATCAATATTTGATAAAAAACCTAGCTCTACTAAAATTGTAGGGCAGGTTTGTACTGTTTCTCGTAAAACCTGAAAATTGGCAGTTTTTACACCCCTACTTCGATACCCTAATTTTTGGGTCAACTCATTGATTATAGAAGTAGCAACTCTATCGGATTCTTCTTGATTTGGATTTTCCGATGGTGTATGCCGGTGCAAGAACACTTCTATTCCTGTAGCTCTTTTGTTCGGAGCGTGATTGCAATGGATAGATATAAAAAGGTCAGGTTTTAAAACCCTTGCTAATTTGGTTCTATGACTTAATGAGATAAGGGTGTCTGTATATCTGGTCATATACATATCATACTTATTATCCAACATTGATTTATTCAATGCTAGCATTGCTTTGGCAATGGCCAGCGTTATTACCTTCTCTTCAACTTTATTAGTTCCTATAGCTCCTGAGTCTTTTCCTCCGTGACCAGCATCGATAATAATTACTTTTTTTTCTTGTGCAATTGTCATAAACAAAGGCATCAAGAAAAGTAGTAGTACACACATTTTTAATCGTATCATCTTCATTGTGTTTTTTTGATTTCTCATTACACAATTTTTAAAGATTTAGAGGAATACGTAATTATACTTCAAAATTTAACGCTCGATTCCGTTAATATTTTCAGTTTTTCAGCCTTTCCCTCCATTCCCTTATAGATTTCGCAAAAAGTAATTTTTAACAAGGTTTCTCACAGCACTATCTGGAGAACCATAAAACGTAAGCGTTATGAAAAAAACACTTTATCTAACGTGGGCTATGCTTCTGATGAGCCTACCCACTTTTGCACAAATCGGGGGTATAGAAGACTCGGTTAATGATGTGGGTGATACCATTAGAGCGATTTTCCCTTTACTATTGGGGGTTATTTTTCTTATTGGGTTCTTATTTAATGCAGGTCATTTCTTTGGAGAAAACGCAGACCTCAAAAAAGGGATTACCCGTGTCTTGGTTTTCGTACTTATCGCAGGGGCGGTAGTAGGCATCTTTACTTATCTCATTGGAATCGTAGTCTAAGCCTCATAGAGGCCTTTATTAAAAATCATATCCAATGAAGAAGTACGAAGTTTATAAAAACATTCGCAAAGGGGCTATGATATGGGGACTCCCCATATCGCTCTTTGCAATGATGATGCTCTCCATACTGGCATCCCTACTGGTCATCATTTTTTCATTCAGTTTTTTGGTCATCATAGGAGCTATCCTATGGAACGGCACTTTGTATGTCGTCCTTACCAAGATTGCCTGTAAAGCTATCCTGTTGAATTTCAATAGGGTATTTCCAAAAATTATAAGTAACAAAAAAGATAACATACTGCATTATGTCGATTATTAATATAGCCACATATAACCCCATCATTGAAATACAGGACAATTTGATATTTGCCAATAATGGCAATATTATAGCCTGTTATCGTGGGGAACTACCAGAAATATACTCGCTTTCGGAAAAGGATTTTGAAGATTTGCACGGTACTTGGTTTCAAGCATTGAAATCATTGCCCGTAGGCTGTGTTATTCATAAACAGGACGTATACTTAAAAAAAGCGTTCAGTTCTGAATACCTACCTAATAACACCTTTTTGGCAAAAGCGACACACGACCATTTTAAAGGAAGGGAGTATATAGACCATACCTGTTATTTGTTCTTCACATTAGTACGAAATAAAACGCTGAATAACCCTAAATATGTAAATCCATTTAGGAAAGTAAACAAGGGCATTCATCAAGAATTGAATCAAGCGGTACATAGTTTTATAGGTTCGGTAACAGATTCCATAACCTATATCAATAACAGCCGTAAGGTTAAATTTTTGCCTTTGGAGAAATCCGAAATCCTCAGTTTTTCACAAAGCTTTTTTAACGGTTTCAATATTGATTATGACACCGATATACTTTTAGAGAAATCCAAAGTCACCATAGGAAACAATCACTTTGATGTATTGGCAATCAATAGCGAGTCCTGTTTTGGCGAAAGCATACAAACCAGTAAAATAAATGAGCGATTTACTTCTGACGATTTTGTTTTTCATCAAGGCTATATTGACGGTCTTGGTCTTTCCCTAAATGAAAACCACATTGTAAACCAGGTCATCTATTTAGATGACAAACAAAAGTGGCGTAGACTTCTGGATAAGAAAATAGAGGAACTTAAAAAGAGTTCAAATTTTGGCACTCAAAACAAGGTCATTCTTAAAAAGATTGAGCATATCGTTGACCAAATTAATAGTGATGATAACGCCCGAATTATTAGAGGGCATTTGAACATTATCTATTGGTCTCGGGAAGCGCGAGAACTAGAAAATATTGGTTCGCGTATAAAGTCGGAATTTAAGGAGTTGGATATAACGCCATACTACCCAAGAGGAGAAGAACGCAAGAATTATATACTTAACAGTTACCCTTGTTTCTCTTCTAATTTTTCTAACGAAGATGTCTATGTAACAGACCTGAAACACGCTCTTTGTCTCTTTGTAAACAATACCAATTACCGAACGGATAAACAGGGAATCATTTTTAATGATAGGGAACATAACATACCTGTTTTAAAGGATGTTTGGGATGAAAAAAAGAAACGAATTAAGGCTAGAAACTATGCCATTTTTGCACCTACTGGCGAAGGGAAATCCTTTTTGGCGAATAATATTCTACGGCAATATTTTGAAATGGGAGTTCGCTTGGTCATTATTGACTTGGGAGGTTCCTATACCAAATTTGCCAGTTTGTACCCCGAACAGTTTACGGTGCTGCGTTACGAAAGCGGAAAGAATCTTGGTATCAATCCCTTTTATATTTCAAATCCCCACGATGTGGGACCTGAACGATTAGAAGACCTATCCGTTTTTCTTTTTGAATTGATTGGTGAAGGAACCAAGCCCAAAAAAGAACAATCCGTAGCTCTTAAAAAAATACTGCATTCCTATTATAAAACTACTTCTGACAATCATTCTTTGGAGAGTTTTTACACCTATATAGAGTCGCAAAAAGGGGGGCTATTAGAGCAATTGCACATACATACAGATTACTTTAATATCGAAGGATTTTTACACATTTTATCGGAATATGTTAGGGGTGGTCTCTATAGTTTTTTGTTTGAAACAAGCGAAGACCAATCCTATAAGATTGAGGATAAGCGTTTGATTGTTTTTGAGTTGGATGAGGTTAAGGATAATAAAGAAATATTGTCCGTAATGCTCAAACTCATTAAAACCGCTATTCAGCGTACCATATGGCAGAACAAAGAAGAAAAAGGGATTATTCTATTTGATGAGTTCGCCAAGCAATTGAAATTTGATAACGTACTGGAATCCGTAGAGTTTTATTATCAAGCCATCCGTAAACAAGAGGGTGCAATCGGTATTATTTTGCAATCCATCAATCAATTGCCCAACAATTCTACATCGGCTAGTATTCTAGAAAATACACAGGTCATTTATAGCCTGAACAATGAAAAGGGCTATGATGAATTGGTAAAGCGTTTGAACCTTTCCAGTCACGACCTCAATCAATTAAAATCCATAAAAAACAATTTATCTGGGCAACGCAAGTACACCGAGATATTTATCAAAATTGGGAAAGAGAGCAACATTTTTAGGCTTGAAGTTCCCTTAGAAGTATTTGCAGCTTATCTGACCGATGGCGCAGATAACGACCGCATAATGCGGATTTATAAAGAAAAAGGCTCAATGGAGAGCGCTATCAAGGAATTTATTCATTTAAAAACAAAAGAGTTATGAGAAGAATCATTTTTATGTGCCTTTTGGCACTCGGAACAATAGGGCAAGTGAACGCACAAGGAATGCCCGTTTATGACAATACAAATTTCATATCCCTTGCAAAGCAAATTGTTGAGGCAGGGAAGCAGACACAAAGTCTTATTAAGACGGTCAATTTTATGAAAGAGCAAAAAGAGCGTATTGAAAAAGTAAGTAACGTAATTAAACAATTAAAAGCAGTACGAGAATTAGCCCGTAATAACGAACGCCTTTTTGATGTGGTTCGCGGAGATGTAAGAGATATTTTAAACTCTCCTTATATCACTCCGGACGAAATTTCAAGAGTATCACAATCCTTTGAGAAAATCATTGAAAACTCCTTGGAGGACTTGGATTTTGTACAACAAATCCTTTCTAGTGATTACCTTAAAATGTCAGATGCAGAACGGGCTAAGGTATTGAAGGAAAGGGAACAGAACTCTAAGGAAATGGTTGCAGAAATAGAACAGAAAACCAGAAGGTATAGAGACATCATCTCTTTTAGAGAAATGCAGGACAGAATCAACAACAGGGAAACCGATTACTAGGCTATGCAACTGGCGATTCCATTAATCGGAGGATTAGAATACGTAGACGCTATTTTTCAGACCATAAAGGATAGCGATTTTCTACAGTATACCATTGTGGGAATGAAAGCCCTTGCTATCCTATTCTTTTTAATAAATATCTTAAAAAAATATAACGAAGGTGTTGCTAATAGGGATGGGTATACGTGGGGGCTTACCCCAACAGAACTGGTCAAGAATTTTATTATAGTACTACTGGTTATTTTTTCTAGCCAGGTATTGGATGTATTCGATAATATTCTTGTAGCGATTGAAGTGCAATATCGGAATACAGCACCCGCACTGTTGCCCTTGCAATTACAAGATGTACCTATTGAGGATGAAGTAAATGGAATAAGCGCAGCAAGTAAAGGTTTGGCTTTATTGTTTGAAGCTCTAAGTACTCCATTATATGGCTTAAAAATATTGGCTTTTATATTGAGTGTATTTCTTTGGTTGATAGACCTATTTATTTACCCTCTCTTTCTGGCAGAACGGTTTTTCCTATTAGGTATTATGCAAGCTTTTTTTCCATTGGTCATAAGCCTTGCAGTATTCGAAAAGTTTAGGTCTATGGCATACACGTTTTTCAAATTGTATGCTGCTGTATATATGCTAGTGCCTGCCTTTTTTCTAGTGAATGTATTTGTAAATGCACTCTATACAGAGTTCACAACCAATTTTTGGACAAACCTTTTCGGGTTCGATTTTGGTAGCTCAGCTTTTGCCTCGGTCATTGAATTGGGAACCGTTGGATTTATAGTTTTCCTTAAGTTCAAGCTCTATAAACGGGCAACAACGTTCACCTTCAAATTATTCAATTAATACTTAAAAATTAGTCTATGAAAACACCATATAAAAATATATACGAGGTCTTGAAATTAAATCGATTTATCGTATTGGCGGTAATTGTTCTGGCAATGCTATCTACAATCGTTTCAAGTATCATATCATACAAAATGTATGATAAATCCTTGAACGGCTCGTTTGCCATTGGTAAAAATGGAGAAGTCATACCCTTGCAATGGGTGCAGGAAAGAGAAAATTTAGAGGTCGAAGCATTGGAACATTTGCGATTGTTTCATACCTATTTCTATGGATTGGATGCAACTACTTTTGAAAGCAACATCGAAAAAGCTTTATGGTTAGGGAATAGTACGGTAGACAATGTGTATCGCCAGAAAAAAGCCGATGGAGTTTATAACCGATTGATGCAATACTCTTTGGTACAAAAGGTCATTGGTATTAATTCTGAAATAGACCTTACCGCAGAGCCTTACCCCTTTAAAACCGTCACGGTATTTCAAATCAATAGAGGTACGATGACAGATACTTACGAAATGATTACAACTGGCTCATTGATACACTTGGAAAAAAGAAACTTTCCAAAGAATACCCATGGGCTTTTAATCACAAATTATTTTGAGAACACGCTAAAAAAAGTAAACTATGAAAATTGATAAGAAAAAAATCACTTTCGCCGTAGTTATTGGGGTAGTGCTAATTTTTATAATTACCTATTCTATAATGGCGTTCGGTGGAGATGATTCCAAAGAAGAGGAATTATTACAACCTCTGGTGCCTACTTTGGAAAACACTAAAGAGGATTACACGTCGAGATTAAATGCTGTAGATAATTTAAAAGAAGTTAGACAGACGAACGCACCAAGTATATATGATGAAAAATATCTGGATTCCACAGGTGTATTTGACCCTGATTTTCTCGAAAAGGAAAAAATAAGAAAGGTCGATAGTATCTATAATAATAGCAGAATAGATTACAGTACCAATGCTTATAAAAATCGTTCTATTACAAGTAATAGAGATAGTATTGTAGATGCCATTGCACAAAAAAAGGTCATCGGTGCAAAAAATGAAAATACCGCCCAAGCTGCAATCGATGCAAAAGAAATGGGTTTGGAACAACAACTATTTTTTGCCTCTAACCCTTTACCTGATATAAACGATAAAAAATATCCTACGGTACAAGTAATCGTTGACAGAAAGCAGGTAATAAAGGTAAATGACCGTTTAGAAATGAGAACCCTAAATGACATTACAATAGACGGTTATTTTGTACCTAGAAACACTCCTGTTTTTGGTATTGTCAGCTTTAAACCGAATAGGGTTTTGTTGGAAATTCAAAACATTGCAGAAAGCACTTTAATGTTTAAGGCTTTTGACCTTGGGGACAGATTAGAAGGTGTTTACATAGAAAATAGTTTTAGAGAAGAACTGAAGCAACAAGTAGTAGGGGATGTCATAGATGACATTAATATTACAGGTGTCCCACAAGTAACAGGAATTAAGAGAATATTTCAACGTTCCAACCGTCAGGTAAAAGTTGAGGTAAATCCTAATTATATACTCACATTAAAAGTCGATACACGACAGTAAAATTATACAGTATGAAAAAGTTATTCATAATATTGAGTATGGGGCTTATGTTCTCAGCTCAAGCAAAAAACATAAAGCAGTTAGATACCATTTATGCAAATTCAACAATGACAATGGCATTGTTTTTTCCATCGGATATCAAGCAAGGTATTACAGGTTCTGACAATTTTGTATTCACATACAATAGGGAAAAAGAACAAAATTTAGGACTCTTAAAGGCTGTGGAAGGGATTAACAGTAACTTATTGGTCATTACCACAGACGGAAAGGTCTATTCCTATATTTTAAAATATTCGAAGCATATAGAAAACCCTAACCGATTTATTAATGCAAGCGAAAGTATAGGGGATGCAAAACGGATTCTAAAAAAGGAGGTTGAAGCAAATAACAATCCCGAAAAGAGCATCCTAGTTAATGATTCCCAGGATCTGCTTCGCAGATCTTGTGAATCATTATTAAAACTTCCTGAAGAAAAAAATATTAGGAAAAAAGAAGGGGGTGTTATTTTGAGTTTAAAGAACCTAAAGTACCACGGAGATAATGTATTTCTACAGTTTGAAATTGAAAATAAATCGGGCGTGCGATTTGATTTTGATTATCTAAAAATCCTGAAAGTAAACGGGAACAAAAAGCGAAGTGCTTCATATCAAGAACTCATTTTCGAACCTGTGTACATATACAATAAGCCTACACAAATAGTACCGAATACTAAGACGAGAATGGTTTATGTAGTACGCAAATTTAACCTTGATAAGACAGAAAAAATGGAAGTGCGATTACAAGAATTGAATACGACTAGAAATTTAAGTTTGACTTGGTGATATTGACGCAACTAAAAAGCCCTGACAAAAACTATTGGTCAGGGCTATGTAATACTGTCAAGACCATTTCATCCGCTGTAACCGTACTGCATTAAAAATTGCCAATAATGCCACGCCAACATCCGCAAAAACGGCCTCCCACATAGTGGCAAGTCCACCAGCACCCAGAATGAGCACAATAGCCTTAACACCGAAGGCCAAACCAATATTCTGCCATACTATCCTTCGGGTAGAGTGCCCTATTTTTATGGCACGTGCAATCCTTGATGGCTGGTCATTTTGAATGATAACATCTGCCGCTTCTATGGCAACATCACTTCCTAAACCTCCCATTGCTATACCTACATCACTAGCGGCCAATACAGGTGCATCGTTGATACCATCTCCTATAAAAGCAACCTTTGTATCTGGTTGTGCTTTGAGTTTTTCTACTTCGTTGAGCTTATCTTCTGGGAGTAATCCGCCTTTTGCCCAATCGATACCTAATTCTTTGGCGACTTGCTGAGTTATGGAATCTTTATCACCCGAAAGCATAATGATTTTAGAAATGCCTGATTTTCGGATTTCCTTAATTGCTAGATGGACATCTTCTTTTAGCTCATCTGCGATAGTTACATAGCCAGCAAATTTGCCGTCTATTCCTACCATTACTATGGATTCAACAATGGCGTCTGTCTCCGATGGAACGTCAATAGCATTTGAGGTCATTAGAGCTTTGTTTCCAACCAATACTGTTTTTCCGTTTACCGTTCCTTTCAATCCTTTGCCTGCGATTTCAGATACTTCGCTAGCATCATAGTCTACTCCTTCGGCTTTGTATTCCATAATAGCCTTCGCAATGGGGTGTGTAGATTGCTCTTCCATTGCCATCAGGTATTTCATAAAGTCTGCTTTCGCGAAAGCGGAATCATTTACAACCTCCTTTATTTTAAAAACTCCCTTTGTAACCGTTCCGGTCTTATCCATAACCACAGTATTTACTTTGGTCATTGCATCGAGAAAAGAGGCTCCTTTGAATAAAATTCCATTGCGGGATGCCGCGCCTAGTCCTCCAAAATATCCCAACGGAATGGAAATGACCAATGCACACGGGCAGGAAATGACTAAGAAAATTAATGCTCTGTATAGCCAATCTCGAAACACATAATCATCCACAAAAAAGTAAGGCAAGAACGTTAGACCGATTGCAAGAAAAACTACGATGGGTGTATAAATTCGTGCAAACTTCCTGATAAATAATTCCGTTTTCGATTTACGAGCGGTGGCATTCTGCACCATATCCAAAATACGAGCGATAGAACTGTCCTTAAACTCCTTAGTAGTTTCTACTTCAATAACACCATCAAGATTAATACTTCCTGCAAAAACAGACGCTCCTTGCTGAACCGTATCTGGTTTACTTTCTCCAGTAAGAGCAGCAGTATTAAAAGAACCTTTATCCGAAACTAAAATTCCATCTAATGGTACTTTTTCTCCTACGCGTACTTGAATCTTTTCACCTATTTCCACAGTTTCAGGATTAACCGAAATAAAGTCGCCGTTGCGATTGACCAGCGCTTCATTAGGCCGAACATCTAGTAATGCCTTTATATTTCCTTTTGCCCGATTCACCGCTGCTTGTTGAAACAATTCACCAACTGCATAAAATAACATTACCGCTACACCTTCGGGATATTCGCCTATGGCAAATGCACCCAGAGTTGCAATGGACATCAGAAAAAATTCTGTAAAGAAATCTCCATTTTTAATACTTTTCCAGCCTTCTTTAATTACTGGAAATCCAACTGGTATGTAGGCAATTGTATACCAAGCGATTCTCACCCAACCTTCAAAGAAAGGGAAGGCATCGAAGTAATCCACGGCAATACCGATAATCAGCATCACAAAGCTGAATATTGCAGGTAAATAGGTTTCGAAATTGGATATTTCTTTCGGGCTACTGTGGTTGTGACCATCATCGTGGCTGTGCTCGTCTTGGTGTTTCTTAGTGTCTAAATCGCGTAAGTTTACTTTTTTCTTTTTCATTTCGTTTTTCGGTATTTGCTTAAAACATTAGCTATATCTGTGGGCAATACCATCTTTTTTAGTGGTGGCACGTTACTTCCACCAGTATTTCCAAGTTGTACGTGGTCAATAAATGATTTCCAACCCCCAACCAGAAGACGCAAAACTTGTCCCAAAACCTCTTTTGTATTTCGCTGACGAAATCCAAATTTCAACATTAGCCAATGCGTGTAGCTATGCTCAATAGGATACGATTGACCAATTATGTGAGAACGCTCAAGATGATACCAAGCTTGGTTTAAATGGCCATTTAGAAATGAAGAGCGGTACAGACTTAATTCATTCAAATAAAATTCTTTTAAGTCTTTTGGAATAACAGTATTAAATTTCATAATTAAATTTTTTCAAGTCCAAGGTATATATTTGACCTATGCAACGGAAGTGCATTTAGTGACCGCTACATTTCTCACAGATTCCTTTTAATACTAAGTTCGCATCCTCAGTCACATAACCTTCTGGAAGGTTGATGTGTGGTATTTTGTGCTCAGTCAAACAAACGGTCTCATCGCAATTATTACAATGAAAATGCAAGTGTAAATCTTGTTCAAGGCTACAATCACAACCTGGTTCGCAAAGTGCGTATTTCTGTATGCCCGTACCGTCATCTATTTGGTGTACAATCTTCTTTTCCTCGAAGGTGCGTAGTGTTCTATACAAGGTTGTCCGTTCTGCTTTTGCGAAAACAATCTCAATATCCGTTAGCGAAGTTGCTGTTTCTTTTTCTGCTAAATATTTATAAATTAATAATCGCATTGCAGTCGGGCGAACGCCATTATCACTAAGTCTTTGTTCTATTTCTTTCATTATTTGGTTGTGTTTATTAATGTCCGTGTTCTTCCGATTCGCCTTTTTTCATTTCTGCCATCAAATAATAAGCATTGTTAAAGGCATACTTAATATTCGATTTCTGTTCTGTTAAAAATTCAATGGCAATCCATTCGCCATCTTGGTTGCTCTTTGCAATTTCTATAGGTGTAAATGCCCAATTATCACCTTCCTTTTCTGATGAAAAGACAAAGAACCTGTTGCCATCAGCGGCTATGGCACTTTCGGGCATTGCCAATATTTTGGCATTGTCCGTTTGGATGCGTCCCTGAATATACATTCCGGGAATCAGGTTACCTTCCTTGTTCTCGATTTCTGCGTGTACGTGAATCGCCTTTGGGTTTTGTTCAAAGGTCTTTCCCACGGAATAGATTTCTGCAGTAAGTTCCTTCCCGGGAATGGATTGGACATTGAAACTGACTTTCTGTCCTTCCTTGACCTTATAGACATCCTTTTCAAAAACCATCAAATCGGCGTGCACGTGGTGGGTGTCTACGATTTCCATTAGGTCGGTCTGGGGTTCTACATACTGTCCAGTTTTGATTTCTACCTTTTGAACAAATCCTTCGATAGGACTTCTGAGTGACACTCGCTGATATATAGTTCCGTTTCTTACGCCAGTTGCATTAATGCTCAATTGTTGCAGTTGTGCTTCAAGACCTTTTACCATACTTCGAGATGCTAGATATTCAGCTTCCGCCTTCTGAAAATTGGCGCCGCTGCCGACGCCTGCATCGTAAAGGGTTTTTTGTCGTTCATATTCCTTCTTGAGAAACTGGCTATTGCTATAAGCATTGAGGTAATCTGTCTGTTTCTGGATGATGTTGGGATGTGATAGATAGGCCACCGTTTGGCCTTTGTTGACCTTATCACCTTCGATAACCTCGATAGACACCACATTGGCGCCCACCACCGTTGTGATGGTAGCCTCGTTCTGAGGCGGAACTTCCAACTGACCGTTGGCTTTCACATAACCGCTCATATTTCGCATTTGCAAAGTGTCAATTTCCATTTTCAGGGCATCAAACTGTTTTGCTGTGAGCATCACTTCCTCAGCTTCACCCTCGGAATGTTCTTTTTTCATTTCGGAATTTGCCTCTTTATTCTCAGAAGTATCGCTTTTTGAATTGCCACAAGAGGTCATCCCTAAAAGCATCGCTAATAGTCCGATAACTGTGTATTTAGATAGGTTTTTCATTATTGTTTGAAATATTGTAATTCGAAAACTGATTTTAGATAATTGTCGAGCGCGTCCAGCGCATCCATTTCGGTAGTTATGGCATCCCGTATGATTTGCGTGAACGCTGCATAGTCCACCGCGCCTTCCTTGTAGGCAAGCAGCGCACCTTTGCGTTGCTCTTCGGCAAGAGGCAAGGCTTTATCCCTGTAAAATTGCCAGGATGTTTCCCACTTTTGATAGGACTGTACGGCCTGCTGATATTCGGATTGCAATTGGCGTTGTGTATAATCTGCATTAGTCCTTGCGATTTCGCTATCGATTTTAGCGGCCTTCGCTTGGCTACGTTCCGTACCAGAGAATAAAGGAATGGAAATGCCAGCCTGATACGTGTAAAACCCGCTATTGCCGTTCACCCTTTGAAGTCCGCCCTGAAGATTAAACTTGGGAAGCAAGTCAGCACGAGCCGCATCATAACTTGCCTCAGCTTCATCAATTTGCCTTTGCGAAAGTTTCAGTTCAGGATGATTCTCTACCGTTGAGGGTATGCCCAATACTGCAACTTCACTTTCGTTGAGCGATTTAGGAACAGTATAGAATATGTCTGAAACCAGCCATAGGTTGAGTTTTTGAAGGGCAATAGCATAGTCGCTTACGGCCTGTTGCAATTTGTTGCTGATTTGCAAGGCTTGATTGGTAGCTGATGAATATTCCAATCGTGAAATGGCTTCAACCTCATAATTGAGCTCAATGGCCTTTTCAAATTGTGAATAGATAGAATCCAGTTCTTGGTACAGTTCAAATTTTTGCCTTTGCTGATAGGCTTGCGACCACGCCTTTTTAACTTCCTGTTCTACTTGAAGTTCAGAAAGGTCGAGAGCTGTTTCGGCCAAAGCGATACGTTGCTTTTGCAGACGCTTTTTCGCACCTATGCCAAATAAGTTGATATTCTGTTGCCCTAAACCAACCAATGTATAAATACCTTGGCCATCCGATATTTCCTCGCCACCCGTAAACACTTGGGTGTTTCCAAAATCGTAAGCTGCGCCTTTTAGAGCAGTTTGTCTTTGAATTTCCAACTGTTTCGTTTTCAAGAGCGGATAGTTTTTCTTAGAAACTTCTACCGCTTTTTCCAATGAAATAATTGGCAGAGAATCATTCTGTGGAACTTGCTGTGCTTTCGCGAAAGTGGAAGTAAACAGCAAACAAACCACTACCATAGCGGTAGCAAATTTTGGGTTCAATTTCGCTTTTCGTTCCGAACGTTTCTCAACCCATTGATAAAAAATGGGCAGTATAAAGAGCGTCAAGAGGGTGGAAGTTATCAATCCACCAATGACCACGGTTGCCAAGGGTCGTTGCACTTCGGCCCCTGCGGATGCTGAAATCGCCATAGGCAGGAAACCAAGAATGTCGGTAAAGGCAGTAAGCATAATAGGGCGTATCCTTCGTTTTGTGCCTTCCACGATGCGGTCTTTTAAATTGGTCACACCTTCTTCTTTCAGCTCATTTAGACCGCTTATCATTACCAATCCATTCAGTACCGCTACCCCAAAGAGCACAATAAAGCCGACCCCTGCTGAAATGCTAAAAGGCATATCCCTGAGCCAGAGGGCAAACACGCCGCCAATGGTCGCCATCGGGATGGCCAGATAAATCATCAAGGTTTGGGGAAAGGATTTTAGGGCGAAATAAATCAGAATGAAAATGAGCAATAAAGCAATTGGGACAACGGTCTGTAACTTATTGCTGGCACGTTCAAGATTCTCAAAAGCACCGCCATAACGAATGTAATAGCCTGCGGGTAATTCAAATTGGGTTTCCAATTTATCCTGAATTTCTTCTACCACAGATTTAACATCACGGTCGCGGATATTGATACCTACATACGTTCGTCTGTTTGTATTGTCCCTGCTTATTTGCATTGGACCAGGTTCGTAGCTCACATTCGCAATTTCCTTTAGTGGAATTTGTGAGCCATTGGGCAAATTGATAAATAGGTTTTGGATATCGGCAATGCTTTCCCTATTCTCTTTTTGAAGGCGAACGACCAAATCAAACCGCTTTTCGCCCTCGAAAATTACACCTGCTTTACCGCCTGCAAAAGCGGCTTGTACCACACTATTGAGTTTGTTGATTTCCAGACCGTATTGTGCTAGTTTATTGCGGTTGTAGTCGATGGTAATTTGTGGCAGACCGTCCGTAGCCTCTACTTTCATATCCGCAACACCCGGAACGGTCGCAATGATTTTACCCATTTCTTCCGCTTTGCTTGCCAGTATGTCCAAATCTTCCCCAAACAGTTTAATGGCAACATCTTCACGTACACCCGTAAGTAGTTCGTTAAAACGCATTTCTATAGGCTGGGTAAATTCATAATTGACCCCGGGTACGATGCTTATGGCATCCTTCATTTTTTCGACCAGTTCATCTTTGCTTTCGGCGGATGTCCATTCATCAATTGGTTTAAGGATGACAAAGACATCGGCAATGTCCATCGGCATCGGGTCAGTAGGTACATCGGCCACACCGATACGGCTGATGATAGTTTCTACTTCTGGAAATTCCGCTTTAACTATTTGCTCTATTTTTGTGGTTGTTTCTATGGTTTCTGAAAGAGAACTTCCGGGTTGTAGGATGGCGTGAAACGCAATATCGCCTTCATCCAGCTGTGGGATGAACTCGCCGCCCATTTTGGTAAATGCAAAAATGGCAACTGCAAAAAGCGCAATAGCGATACCTATAACCATCTTGCCTTTAGTGAGCGATTTAATCAACAGCGGTTCGTATTTTCTTTCAATCCAATGGACAAACTTATCGCCGTAAGACTTTTTTTCTGATTTTGGTGGTCTAAGAAATAATGCCGAAATCATTGGAACATAAGTCAAGCAAAGCAACATTGCACCAATCATCGCAAAGATGAAGGTCAGTGCCATAGGCTGAAACATCTTGCCTTCAACACCTTCCAAAGCTAAAATGGGTAGGAAGACAATAAGAATTATAAGCTGGCCGAAGAAGGCGGCGTTCATCATCTTTTTAGAAGCCTTTGCGGCGATTTCGTCCCTCGTTTCAGAACTCACAGCCTTCTTTTTAACTACATAAGAATACATTAGGAAAACAGTACTTTCTACGATGATGACCGCACCATCCACGATGATTCCAAAGTCAATCGCCCCCAAACTCATCAGGTTCGCCCATACGTCAAAAACGTTCATTAGTATAAACGCAAACAAGAGCGATAGGGGAATGGTGGATGCAACGATAAGACCACCACGCCAATTTCCCAAGAGCAAAACCAAAACAAAGATTACGATAAGCCCACCTTCCAAAAGGTTTCCAGTTACCGTTCCCGTTGTTTCCGCAATCAATTCACTTCGGTCAAGAAATGGTTTTATACTAACACCTTTAGGAAGTGATTGCTGAATCTGTTCCATACGTTGGGTCACGTTTTCGATAACTTCGTTGGAATTAGCCCCTTTAAGCATCAAAATCATTCCGCCAACAGCTTCGCCTTTGCCATCTTTTGTCAGCGCACCGTAACGGACGGCACTTCCTATACTCACCTTACCAACATCTTTAATCTTGATAGGAATACCATTGACCGTCTTGACGACCATATTTTCTATATCCGATACAGTTCTTGCAAGACCCTCGCCACGTATAAAATTAGCTTGATGATTACGCTCGATATAAGCACCGCCCGTATTCTGATTATTGTTTTCCAAAGCTGAAAACACTTCAGATATTGTAATTCCGATGGCGAGAAGTTCGTCAGGGTCAACGGCTACTTCGTACTGTTTTTTATTTCCGCCAAAAGCATTCACTTCCACAACACCAGTAACCATTGCCATTTGTCTGCGGACTATCCAATCCTGAATCGTTCTCAGTTCCGTTGCAGAATATTCGCCCTGGTGCTCATCATCGACTTCAAGGGTATATTGGTAGATTTCGCCCAATCCCGTTGAAATGGGTCCCATTGCTGGTTCGCCAAAACCCATAGGGATTTGTTCCTGTACCTCTGTCAGTTTTTCTGCAACAAGCTGTCTGGGTAGATATGTTCCTACGTCATCGTCGAATACAATGGTCACAACAGAAAGACCAAAGCGGGAAACCGAACGGATTTCCTTGACATTGGGCAGGTTACTCATCGCCACCTCGACAGGATAGGTCACAAATTGCTCAATATCCTCTGTCCCCAAATTGGGCGATTGTGTAATGACCTGTACCTGATTATTGGTAATATCTGGCACGGCATCAATAGGAACTTGGGTCATACTATAGATACCTGCACCAATTAATGCAAGTGTGAGCAGACCAATAATAAATTTGTTATTGATTGAAAAATCAATGATTTTATTAATCATAGATATGGGTGTTAATTCAGTTTAAATTCTCTGTGGGCGCATTACAGAAATGCAATGCACTATTTTGACATATCCAAAATAAGGACACGTCAAAACAGGATATAGCTATCCTATGAAAACTGATTTATACCTGTGGGGGCTGTAAAAGGGAATGAAAAAAGTTGTTTTCAAAACCATCGAAATGGTCGAAGTACTCTTGTGAAATCTTAGGTTGATACGGTTCGAATGAAGTTATGCCAAAATCTATAGTGTGAACGTGGCAACAATGACAATGACAAAAGGGCGAACATAATTCACAATCTTGGTCGTGCTCACCATCATAGTCAATTAAGGAAACTACTTGGGAATCTTCATTAATGTTTCCTGTATCGCTGCAGGGCACACCATTAAGTGCTAAGAAGTAAATTGCTAATATGAGTGTAAAGTGTTTCAAGCTACAAAGATAAAAAGATTTTCGTGCAACTGTGTTGCAAAGTATTATTTCAATGAATCAACTACACTTCCACAAGTAAGCATCTGTTCGCCATAATAAGGGTTACTGATGAATTTATCTTTACTTATCCAAAACGCCCCTCTGTTGTTATTTGCCATTGGGCATTTCTGAATATATACCTTTGGGTTCAACCCTTTTATATTCTTTACAATCGGTATAAAATTTTGGTTCAAAACCACAAAATGGCTACGCTGATTTTCGATGTTATCACTTTCGTTTATTGACTTCAACATTTTTTTTATTTTGGAAATGTGGGCTTGTTCCATTCTACCCAAATCTGAATCAGAAATAGATTTTAATACCTCTAAAGTTTCCTTTGAAAAAGTAGAGACTTGTTCAGCATCACTAGCCACAAAGGCATCTTTCATTCTAAGATAAGGTATTAAAGCAGACTGAAATGCAGCTTGAACTGTTTCTGGAAGTTCCATTCTCATTGTTGAACTACTAGTGGTTTCGTTATCTGTATTCTGCATACCTAAGTGTCCTTCGTGTCCTGTCATTGTTTTTCCACCTGATTTATTCATCATTGATTTCTTGCCCTGCAATTGAGCAGCTGCATCCACCGTGAAAGTCCCATTAGTTACTATTTCATCGCCTTCTTGTAATCCGGATGCAACCATAAAAATATCACCAACTCGATTGCCGAGCGTTACTTCTCGCATTTCAAAAATGGGTTCATTTGGATTTGTCTTGATGTAAACTAATGAGCGTTCGCCCGTCCACAATACCGCACTCGCTGGGATACTAAGTTGTGCTTCTGAGCTATTCGATTTACTTTTTATTCTACCTGTGACAAACATCCCAGGCTTAAAAAGGCCTTTATTGTTTTTCAAATTGGCCCGAACTACGACCGTTCTCGTTTGAGTATTCAGAACAGGGTCTATAAATGAAACCTTGGCATCAAATACCTCGTTGGGATAAGCATTGGTTGTAACCTTGATTTTTTGGCCTTTCTTAAATTCTGAAATCTGGTTTTCATAAGCATCAAATTCAGCCCATACCGAATTTAGATTGCTCACCTTTACGATGGGTTGCCCTTGCTTTACGTAATCGCCTTCAGAAGCCATCTTTTCAGATACCGTACCGCTAACCGTTGCGTGTATGGGAAAGTTTTCTCTAACCTTCCCTGATTCTTCGATACTATTAATTTGGCTTTCCGATAGCTTCCAAAGTTTAAGTTTATTGCGTACCGCTTTATATAATTCTGGTTGCGATGCTTTAAGGGAAGCTGCGGTTATCAATTCTTGCTGAGCCGCTACTAAATTTGGCGCATAAATGGTTGCCAAAAGTTGTCCTTTCCTTACTTCCTGACCCTCAAAGTTGACATTGAGCCGTTCAATCCTACCATCAAAATAACTCGCCTGAATGGCGTTTTCCTCTTCATTCATTTTGATTTTTCCTGAAAGCGAAATCATATTTTCGCTGTCTGCCGATGCATTGCCGACAACACTAGTTTGAATGTTTGCCAAAGCCATTGCATTTTTGGTCATCTTTATTTCATTCATTGCAAGGCCATCAGCACTAGATTCTGCCGGAATTAAATCCATACCGCATATAGGACAGTCGCCTGGTTCTGGTTGCATAATTTGTGGATGCATAGAGCACGTCCACATTTGTTCAGCACTTTCGGCAGAATGGTCGTGCGTTTCGGTCATTGCCGCCTCGTCTTTTTCGGTAGAATTGCCACCAAAAATGAGCCACCCACCTAAAAGTCCTATCACAGCTGCGATACCGATGTATAAAATGTTTTTGTTCATATCAAATTATTTATTTTCTAATCGTTCAATCATCTGCTTCATTTCTTCAATTTCCTTCTTTTGTGCCTTGATGATATCCTGTGCCAGTTTCTTCACTTCAGGGTCTTTAATATCAGCACGTTCACTCGTTAAAATCGCAATAGAGTGATGGGGAATCATAGCTTTCATCCAGAGAACGTCCCCAACTGTTGTCTTCTGTTCTCTTACTAAAGTCAAAGCCCCAACAAATAGGATTAGGCTGCCTACCAAAATGGCAATATTCTTCTTTTTATCGGTATACATATTCCGCATAAAAAACCACATTATTACGGCCATAGTCGCTATGCCAAGACATACCATATAAAACCGGGTCAAGCTAAAAAATACGTGGTCTAAAGAATATGTGTTTAAGTACATTGTGATGTACATAGCAATGAATGAGCAACCGAGCATCAAGTAAAATTTAGTGTACTTACTTAATCCATTGTTCTCGTTTTTGTGTTCTTGTGAATTCATAAATTTTGGTTTTTATAGTTAAAGAATTATTTAATTGATTTTGTTCTTAATCTTAGTGCGTTAGCAATAACCGATACGGAACTGAAACTCATTGCTAAAGCGGCAATCATTGGGGATAAAAGGATTCCGAAAAATGGGTAGAGTAAACCGGCTGCTATCGGTATACCCAACGTATTATAGATGAGGGCAAAGAACAGATTCTGCTTGATGTTCCGCATAACAACATCACTCAAATTTCTGGCTTTCACAATCCCTTGCAAGTCGCCTTTTACCAATGTGAGTGCCGCACTTTCAATAGCTACATCTGTTCCTGTTCCCATTGCTATTCCAATATCACTCTTTGCCAATGCAGGGGCATCATTGATACCATCACCCGCCATTGCGACTACGTGACCATTATTCTGCAATTTTTCAACTTCCTGTAATTTATTTTCGGGTAACATTCCTGCCTTGAAATCAGCTAGGTTGAGCTCTTTTGCCACGGCTTGGGCTGTATCGTGATTGTCGCCAGTTAGCATTATGACGTCAATATTTTTGTCCTGTAATGCTTTGATAGCTTTGGCACTTGTTTTCTTGATTTTATCACCTATTACAACATATCCAACAGTCTTACCATCAATAGCCAGATAAGAAACCGTTTTGCCTTGCTTTTGATAGGTTAGTGCCTCATTTTCCATAGCCTCTGAAAGTTTCGCATTTGCTACTTCCATCATTTTAGTATTGCCCAAAGACAGTTCTTTTCCATTGACCTTTCCTTCAACACCCTTACCAGTTACAGCATTGAAACCAGTCGCTTTTAGAAATTCAGTTTGTTCTTCCTTTCCGTATTTAACTGTTGCTTCAGCGAGTGGATGCTCACTTTGGCTGTTCAGGGAAACGATATATTGTAGTACTTCATTTTCAGTAAAGCCATTATCAAAAGCCCCAACTTTTTCAACTGTCGGTTTACCTTCCGTAATTGTTCCCGTTTTGTCAACTATGAGTGTATCTACCTTGTCCATCTTTTCGAGGGCTTCAGCGTTTTTGATAAGCACCCCATTTTGTGCACCTTTACCAACACCTACCATTACGGACATTGGTGTTGCAAGACCTAAAGCACAAGGACAAGCGATTATTAATACAGCGATGGCATTGACCAAGGCATACACATAGGCTGGCTCTGGTCCCCATATTGCCCAGACCGCAAAGGTTATCAGGGCAATTATGACCACAACTGGTACAAAATATCCCGAAACCTTATCTGCCAAATTCTGGATGGGCGCACGGCTGCGACTAGCATCGTTTACCATATGGATGATTTGGGATAATAGCGTGTCTGAACCAACTTTTTCAGCTTTCATTAAAAAGGACTGATTGCCATTGATAGTTCCACTACTGACTTTATCTTCAACAGTCTTATTTACTGGAATGGGTTCGCCTGTAATCATCGATTCGTCAACGGAAGTTTCCCCTTCGGTCAAAACACCATCCACAGGAATCTTATCGCCTGGCTTAACTCTTAGAATGTCGCCTAATTCAATGTCATCGATACTCACTTCTTTTTCTTCGCCATCGACTACTTTAATGGCTTTATTAGGTGCTAACTTCAATAGCTCTTTTACTGCGGAATTGGTCTTGCTGTGAGCACGAGCTTCAAGTAACTGCCCCAAAAGGACTAAAGTGAGGATTACAGTAGCAGCTTCAAAATAGACGTGAACCGTACCTGCTTCGGTCTTAAATTGGTCTGGGAAAAAGTCAGGTGTAAGCATACCTATTACACTAAATAACCAAGCTACACCAGCACCGATTCCAATTAGCGTAAACATATTGAGATTCCAAGTTTTAATACTGCGGTAGGCACGTTCAAAGAACATCCAAGTAGCATAAAACACTACTGGAATGGAAAGCACAAACTGAATCCAGTTCCAATACTTCAATTCTAGAACATCGTATAAAGGATTGTTGGTTAGCATTTCGGACATTGCAATTATGAAAATGGGCAATGTAAATGCAACTGCAATCCAGAATTTTTTAAGTAGTTTTCTATAGGTCTTTTCCTCTGCTGAGAGGTCGGGTTCCATTGGTACTAAATCCATTCCGCAGATGGGACAACTTCCCATTTCGTCCTTTACAATTTCGGGATGCATAGGACACGTATATTGCGTTACGGAAGAGGTTGACAAATTTTGTTCCTCGACCAAATCCATTCCGCAGACAGGGCAATCACCTGGCTTGTCATAGGTTCTGTCACCCTCGCAATGCATCGGGCAATAGAACGTTCCTGTGCCTTGGCTCTTCGGTGCCTTCTCTTTTTTATCGACAACCTTATGATGTTCGCCTGGTTTGTGAATACTGTATGAGCCCCCATCTTTCTTCAAAGCCTCTTGAAACGTATCTATGGAAATATGGGATTCCATTTCGATGACCGCTTCCGATTTCTCTAAGTTGACGGATGCATTTGTTACGCCATCAACATTTTGTAATACGTTTTCGACGTGGGTTTTACAACCGTTACAGGTCATCCCGTGTATGTGATATGTATGTTTCATTTTTTTAGTCTTTTGGTAATTTCAATATCATATCAGTTCCCAATATCAATTCATCAACGTGTCCAGCCAATTCTTCATTTTGACTTTTAAAATGCATATGCAAAAAGGTAGTATGATGAGTAAATACCGCTTGATGTGATTTGGAAAAGAAACCTATAATTTCAATTTTCTTATTTTCCTCAACACTATTTAAACCAGATTCCTTATGCTTTTGATGGGTGTGTTCGGTATCGCCATCCTTCCAATTGATGACGTGCCAACTTAATGATTGCGCCTTTCCTTCAATTAAAAACGGAATAGGCTTTTCAGCATCGATACCTAACTGATTGGCCCGTTTTTCAATAAATGTTTCTAATTTCTTCGAAGAATTAATTGCACTTGGAATTTCAATATTCTGCCAACTGGATATTTCAGCATATACAATGAGCGATGCCTTTTTATCGAAGGTTTTATCAAAGACAAGATTTCCAGATTGCACAGTTGAGTTAAATGCCTTACCGTCAAAAATTTGAATCTCACCTCTCAAATTCTCAATAGCACCCAATGCGTATAAATGAGGCTTTTTTGAAAGCGAATCCAAAAAAGCAGTCGCTTGTAAATTACCAGACATCATTGAGCGCAATGCACCTGAGTATTTTACTTCGGTATTCTGATTGCCTGAATTACAACCAACCACTAATAAGGCAAATGACACTACGACAAGAATTTGTTTTGATAAACGACCCATAGTTGATTACTTCAAAGTTTCTGTGACTTTACCACATTTCAACATCTTATTCCCGAAGTATGGATTGCGGATTTCCTCTTCTTTAGACAGCCAGTAACCGCCTTTATTGTTAAAGGCCATTGGGCAAAATTGTTTATAGAACTCACCACTAGAAAGTGATGCAGCTACCACATCAGTCATCTTTTCCGTAACATCGGAAAATATGGTACGTTGTACTTCGATATCATTTGTTTCTGAAATTTTAGAGAGCATACCTATTAAATCTGTATCATCCGTGTTTTCCATTAACATTTTTGCCCCGGATTGAGCTTCGTTGACATCTGAGTTTACCAATGCAGTCTTTAAATGAATGTAGTGTTGAAATTGTTTTCCAACCTTATCATCATTAAAGGTTAATCCAGCTGTCTTGGCAGTCTCAGTAACGGAATCTGAATTTTTGTTGTCATTTTTTGTTTCATTTTTACACGAAGCCAAACTTGCGATAGCAAGCATTAATACTGTTGTCTTAAATAGTGTTTTCATTATTATAATTTTAGATTATTGATTTATTAAATAATTGATGACGGCAGATTGCGCATAGTACATTTGTACCGACATGATTTGATTAATTTGAAATTTTAGTTGTAATTCCTGTATGTCCAGCACATCGTTAAAATCTATTGTCCCAGTTTCGTAATTCTTTATCAGAATTTCCTCAGCATCCTTTGCTTGTTTTAGATTTTTTTCTTGAGTATTGAATTTTATTCGTGCTTGATTACGTTGCGACTTTGCTTTTGAGAAAGCAGTTTCCAACGTATTTAATCGTTCCTTTTTTTGCGATTCTATTTCCTGTTGTTTCAACTTATTTTGCTTGGAAACAGAGCTATACTTATTATTGAAAATGGGTATGGAAAGCGTAACCATTGGCATTACTATATCCTTTCCGTTATCATTAAAGTTCATTGCTGGACGTTCTGCAACTGGCAAATAATCCAGCCCAAACCCAATGTTTGGTGAACTTTCTTTTTGATTCAAAAGTTCAGATTGTTCTACGGACTCGTAGAGCTTGTCGTATTTCAATAGTTCGGGATTAAGCGTTAATCCTTCATTGCTCAAAATAGGGTCTTCCGCAGGAATCATCATTTCTGGAACAACTTCAACGGCAATATCTTCCTTACAGTTCAGCAGATTATTGAACACAGTCTGTTCTGCGAGATATTCTTCTTGCAAAACTTCCTTTTGTTGTTGCAGTTCGTTTTGTCGAATTTGCAAACGTAGCACATCAACAGCCGAGGCTTTTCCAACTTCAACTGATGTCAATGCCAACCGCTCATAGGTTTGCAATAATTGAATATTATCGTCCAGTACATTTTGTTTCGCCTTATTGGCATACAAAGTGTAATACGATTGGGCGACGGAAAGTGCCAATTTGCGTTTCGCAATGGCAATTTCCACAAATTCCGTTTCTGCCATTGAACTGGCATAATTTTCCCTTGCTGTGATTGTACCGAACCAAGGCAACATTTGGGATATTGAAAAACGGGCACGTTGCGCACCTGTTCTAGTTTCGGGTTCACTCACAAAATAGCCTGCGCTAATTGTGGTGTTAGGCAAAGTATTTACCTCATTTACCTTTTCACGGGCAATATTATACCGTAATTCATACGCTTGGATATCTGGATTGTTTGCCTCTGCTTCTTGAATATAAGATTGCAGTTCTTGTGCCTGCCCGCCGATTGAAATTAGTCCTATGAACAAGATTAGTAAGGCGTTCAGGCTGGCTTTCGCACTTCGTCTTCTCTCAGCATAAACTTCAGCGGAAACAAGCAAAAGGCTTATTATAATTAGTATATTTTTCATTTGCTTGCTCGTTTTAATTGGAACTCTTTTTTCATACTGAATAATACGGGAACAACAAACAGCGTAATCAATGCTATGAGCATTCCACCAAAACTTGGTATAGCCATTGGTATCATTATATCGCTTCCTCGACCCGTTGAAGTTAAAATGGGTAGCAATGCCAATATGGTCGTTGCTGTGGTCATCAAGCAAGGACGTATTCGCTTTTCGCCAGCTTCGACTATTGAATCACGAATTTCATTCTTGTTTTCCGGTGTATTTCGGTCAAATGTTTGTGTGAGGTAGGTCGCCATCACAACGCCATCATCGGTAGCAATACCGAACAATGCAATAAACCCGACCCAAACAGCTACACTTAGATTGATGGTATGCATTTGGAATAAATCCCGCAGATTTTCGCCAAAGAAGTTGAAGTTTAAAAACCAGTCTTGACCATAGAACCAAATCATTAAGAAACCGCCTGCAAATGCAACGGCAATTCCCGTAAATACCATAAGCGAAGTAGCGACTGAACGGAACTGAAAATAAAGAATCAAAAAGATGATGATGAGTGCCAATGGAACTACCACGGACAATGTTCTTTCTGCACGTAATTGATTTTCATACGTTCCCGTAAATTGATAGTTGATACCCTTTGGAACGATTAATTCGCCACTATAAATTTTGTCTTTAATCAATGCTTGGGCATTTTCTACCACGTCCACTTCGGCAAAACCATCTAGTTTATCAAAAAGGACATAACCCACTAAAAAGGTATCTTCACTTTTTATGACCTGTGGACCTTGTTCATACCGAATATCCACAAGCTCACCGAGAGGAACGGGATTTCCTTTTTCCACAGGTACGTAAATATTCTTCAAGTCCGTTGGGTTTTCTCTTAATTCACGAGGATAGCGTACACGTACCGCATAACGTTCTCGACCTTCCACGGTTTGAGTTAGAGGCATTCCCCCCACGGCTACTTGCAAAATTTCCTGAACCTTCATTATTGAAATACCGTACCGTGCAAGTTGCTCTCTGTTAATATCAATGAGCAAATAGGGTTTCCCAACAATACGGTCAGCAAATACAGCTTGTTCTTTGACACCTTCAGCCTGTTTAAGAACTGCTTCAAGCTGAAGACCAAAATCTTCGATTTCGCTTAAATTTTGACCTTTGACTTTAATGCCCATTGGCGCACGCATTCCTGTCTGTAACATTACCAACCGCGTTTCAATAGGCTGTAACTTTGGTGCAGAAGTAATGCCAGGCAGTTTTGTAACTCTTACAATTTCATTCCAAATATCATCTGGACTTTCAATTTTAGGACGCCAATTTCGATAGTACTCGCCATCATCATCAACAATTAATTCATCTCTTGTAACCGTAGTTTGTATTTGGGCTGCATGATAGTTTGCAGCGTTTTCAACTTCATTGTTAGGGTTGATAACTAGTTTGTCATTTTTTAGAACAAAAAGCCCATCATCATTGACTTTGTATCGCTCTCGTTTTCCTTCCAGATTCATCATATATTCAGACTTGTACTGAATAACATTTTCGTACATCGAAAGCGGTGCAGGGTCAAGCGCAGACTCGGTTCGTCCAGATTTACCGACCACCGTTTTTATTTCAGGGATAGTGGCGACGGCCATATCCAATTGCTGTAAAATCCGTTTATTTTCTTCAACCCCTGCGTGCGGTAAAGATGTTGGCATCAACAGGAATGAACCCTCGTTTAGTGAAGGCATAAATTCCTTACCAGTATTCTGCATAATGAGAACACCGAATATGACTATAGCCGTTGGCATAGAAAGGAATAGAAATTTATTGCGTAAAGCCCATCTTAAAATTCTTGTATAGTATTTGCGAAAGACCCAAAATGTACCTAGCAATCCAAAGCAAACGATACTTACAAAAATGAGGTTCATTGCAATGCTTCGGTCAAAACCTAAGGGTCGCCAGTATTCAGCCAATAAGAAAACAATAGCTACCGATGAAATGATGATGTTGACCAAATTTGCTTTCTGTTCGGTCAACTTTCCTTGTAATCCAGCAATTCCAGAAGCACCAAAGGCAATCAATATAAGACATAACCAGAACCCATATATCATTGCGATTATCCCCGCAATTATCAAAGAAATATTAAGTATGTATTTGAATGGGTTTTTGAGGCTTTTCTTTCGGAATAAAAAAGCTGCAAATGGTGGGATTAAAAATAGAGCGACAATAATAGACGCTGTAAGTGCCATTGTCTTGGTAAAGGCTAACGGACGGAATAATTTCCCTTCAGCACCTACCATTGTAAAGACTGGAACAAAGCTAATAATGGTGGTTAGTACAGCCGTAAGAATTGCACCTGAAACTTCTGTGGTCGCATTATAAACGACTGTATTTATAGGCAGCTTATTTCCTTCATAATCAGTATTTTCCATATCCAAATGCCTAATAATATTTTCGGACAGAATTACACCTACATCGACCATTGTACCTATGGCAATGGCGATTCCAGAAAGTGCTACAATGTTCGCATCTACATTGAAAAGTTTCATCGCAATAAAAACCATCAATACCGCAACAGGTAATAGTCCGGAAATCAGAACAGACGCTCTAAGGTTAAAGACCATTATGATGATAACTAGAATTGTAATTAAAATTTCTAGCGTTAAGGCTTCATTCAGCGTGCCTAATGTTTCTTGAATGAGTTCGGTACGGTCATAAAACGGAACTATGGTAACTTGCGAAGTGCGACCATCGGCCAATTCTTTAGAAGGTAGTCCAGCACTTAAATCGTTGATTTGGTCTTTAACGTTGTTAATGACTTCCATAGGATTTGCACCATATCGAGCCACAACCACACCGCCGACAACTTCAGCACCCTCTTTGTCAAGAATACCGCGTCTTGTAGCTGGACCTAAATGGACTTTGCCCACATCCTTTATCCTGATAGAAGTGAATTCTTTAGAGGTAACTACCGCGTTTTCTATATCTTCTATGGACTTTACATAACCTAGACCACGAACCAGATATTCAGCCTGATTCATTTCCAAAGTCTGAGCACCGATATCCTGATTACTATGTTTAACGGCTTTTACAATATCAGATAGTCCAATGTTGTACTGGCGCATCAATTCCGGATTCACGTCCACTTGATATTCTTGAACATAACCACCAATAGAGGCAACTTCTGAAACACCACTTGCCGATGACAGCGCATATTTCACATAATAGTCTTGAATACTGCGAAGTTCCTGCAAGTCCCATCCACCAGTAACATTACCATCTTTATCACGACCCTCTAATGTGTACCAAAAAATCTGACCTAATCCTGTGGCATCAGGTCCTAAAGCTGGGTTTACACCATCGGGCAATAGACCGCTTGGAAGCGAATTGAGCTTTTCAAGAATTCGACTTCGTGACCAATAGAATTCTATATCCTCTTCAAAAATGATATAGATGCTCGAAAACCCGAACATTGAGGAACTTCTAATGGTTTTCACCCCAGGTATTCCCAATAATGAAGTAGTAAGGGGATAGGTAATTTGGTCTTCAATATCCTGTGGCGAACGTCCTTGCCATTTGGTAAAGACAATTTGCTGATTTTCGCCAATATCAGGTATGGCATCCACGGCCACAGGGTTACTTGGCAGAATGCCTGTATCCCAACCAAAAGGTGCAGTTACAATACCCCAACCCACAAATAGGGCGAACATCAGAACCGCAACGAGCTTGTTCTCGATTAAAAATTTTATGCTTTTATTGAGCATATAGAATGATAATTAGACAGTTATACAAAAGGTGGTTATGGTGTGATTCTGAAAAAAGAACACAACAAAACGAGCCCAAAACGGAAGTACCGCAGGGCAAATAGTTTACTGTCTAAAAATCAAATTAAATATGTCTCGTACAAGGTCTGAATGTCCCGTTCGACAAAGGGGGGCGAGTAATCCTTAAAAGGAATGATGTTTTCGTCTAGACCTTCAAAGCGATTTATATATGTGTAGAAAAAAGTGGCAACAAAGGTTTGTTGCTCGAATGTAAGTTTATCGAAAGATGTTTTTAAGTCTTGATTACCTTCCTTAACGAATTGCTGGTCAGTACAGCAATCTTTTTCACTCATTGTTGGGTTTTCACAACTTTTAAGGGGCTGTGCTTTTTGCATACCACAACTTTCTGCTTCAGTAAAAATAGAGAAGTCGACCAAAGAATCCCCACAATAATGCATATCAACAGTAAATGACATTGTAGTAAACAACACTACAAAAGCCATTGATATTGACATTATTTTATGGAATACTTGCTTCATTTCAATACAAAAATATTAAATTTTAACACATAACTGTAAAATATAACATTTATTTAGTGCTTCTGGAATTATCTTAAGACTACCGAAACACCATAAATTTTTACTTAATTCCTCCTGAATTGTATAAATAAAAAGCCTCTGTTATTCAAAATAGAGGCCTTGTGGATTTTTGTTTTTTTCTGGTTTTAGTTTCCTTCACTTAGCGAGAAGCTACCATCTCCATTAAAGTCGGTAACGATAATGGTTACCGTCCAAATACCAGAGGTACCAGATGAAGTGACCCCATCAATACTATCGGGTTCAACAGCTCCATTTATCGTTCTATCCAAAACAATTTCTCCTTCAGAATCCCGCACCACCATTTGGAATGTACCTTGGGCGGTCGCGGTAATATCTGCATTAAAATCGGCTGTTGTTAGGTTATTGTTCCATTGAAAATCACGCGTAAGTGACCCTCCGTTACCCGTAAAACTTGCATCGATGTCACCATTGAAATCACTGACATCACCAACCAAAACAGTACCGTTTACAGTGATGGTTGCAGTTGTTGATTCATCATCATCGCTACAAGAGACCAAGAATAGGGAAAAGACTATTGCAAAAAAGAATAAATTTTTCATAATAATAGATTTGGTAATGTTGAACAACGCTATTTTTTAAGAATTATTATATGCAAAGTTTGGGTTCAACTCTATTTGTTTCTGCTTATAATACTGTTTTTGAGTTAGTTTCCGAACGCTTCCATCGTTGTCAGTACTTTTCCTATTTTCTTTAAACGCATTCCCTTTCGGTCGCCCCCGTTCTCTTTTTTGTCAGCAAAACAACAACATTCAGTCTTTGCGTTGCGGCATAAAGCCGTTTCGTTCCACTTCACTTTTTATACGCCTCACAAAGCCTAAATATTGAATCCACAACAGCATCAAAAAAGGTAACAGCGACGGCACTATGGGAAGTAAATCATTTAAAACAAAACCAATGAAATCATACAGAAACAATAAAACGGAAGCGGTACAGAAGTTAAAAAATCAAAAAAGGAAAAACGCTCTGGATATAATAAGTAAATCACTTTTAAATGCCTTACGAGAAGGCAAAATCTAATAGTAATATTTTAAATTTTTAAGTTATGAGTACATTAAGAAACAAAGTTCAGTTAATCGGAAACATTGGCAACGAGCCAAAAATTACGAACCTAGAAAGCGGTAACAAAGTAGTACGTTTTTCTATGGCTACAAATGAGTATTACAGAAATGCACAAGGCGAAAAAGTGCAATCTACCCAATGGCATTATGTGGTGGCTTGGGATAAAAAAGCAGACATCATAGAACAGTATACCTACAAAGGAAAAGAGATAGCAATTGAAGGCAAATTGATTTCTCGAAGCTATACCAATGAAATGGGGGTTAAGTGCTATGTAACCGAAATTGTAGCGAGTGAAATTTTATTATTAGGCTCTAAAAATGAAGCGACACCTGTTAATGAAATCGAAGTAAAAATCGATGAAGTAAAGCAGGATAATACTGCTTTGGTTGAAACACTTGTCAGTGATGATACAAAAGAAGCTAAGGAGGATAAGAAGCCACAGAGAAGAAGGAGAACTACGGCAAAAAAAGATGCTGATAAAGTAGCCTAATCTTAGTCAAATTTTAAACGTAGAAGAGGGCGAACCGACAAAAGTAACGCCCTCTTTTTCATTATTAATCTAATGTGAAAAACAATGAAAGCACAAGTTAACGAAATAAAAATTACTTACAAAGGGGGCATTTTGGCAAAGGATTGGCAAAAATTAAACAGCTCATTTGATACCGCACATTTTATATATGAGAATTGGGATAAAGACACCATTGAAGTACACGAGACTTTTAAAGTTTTACTACTTAATAATGCGAATAAGGTTAAGGGAGTTGTTGAACTTTCAAGGGGGGGTATTACAGGTACATTAGTAGATTTACGTTTACTATTGGCGGTTATAATAAAATCGTTATCCGTAGCCATTATTTTAACTCATAATCACCCAAGTGGAACTTTAAAGCCTAGTAGTTCTGATAAACAACTTACAAGTAAAATAAACAAAGCTACAGCCTTATTTGATGTCAAGGTTTTAGACCACATAATCATTACGCCAAATGCTGATTACTTCAGTTTTGCGGATGAAGGTTTATTATAAAATTTACTGCTATGATAAACCTAAACTTTACAAATCTGGATGAAGAAACGCAACAACATTTAATGGCTGTTTCTAAAAAGGATATAGAACAAAAATATGGTTCAGACCTAAAACGATATGCCAAAAGAAATGATATGAATTATCAATCACTATTGGAACAAGAGGCACAACGTAATCTATATGCATACGATTACGTATTCAACATTTGAACATAAGAGATTAACCATTTTAAAGGGCAGTTTTTAAACTGTCCTTTTTTCTTTAATGGATATTCAGTAAAAAGAAATATCCGTTAGGAATGCTTTAAAATACCGCTTCTCATTTTCTTAAAATCAACCAGTTTATCATTAAAAACAGCTTTTGCAAATACCTTGGTATCTGTATTGCTTTTTGACCGTTTGCGGGCGGAAAGGAATAGCAAGAGGGTAGCACGCTAAAGCGATGCTACGAGTCTAATTTGCTCCGCAAAGGGCTGAAAACAAAGGGTTTTATACGAATTTATAAAGAACACGGAACTAAAAAGTTTGTTGAAAAAATGTCTGAACACCCTATAAACAGTGTAAAAGTTTGTTGAAAAATGCGCGTAAAGAACAAATATGAGTATAAATATCTGGCTTTGAATCTAAAAGCATCGGTAGTAAAACGGTTTCGTTCCTTTTCCAAAAAGATAGCCAAATCCCAATCTGAAGCATTAAACATAATGATAGATTTTTTTGAGTGGCACGGCTTTAATCCATCACAGAAATTCACCAAAAGTTTGATACAAGAAATACTTAAAAATCGTGAACGCACCGAGACTTCAATTAAAAGAAATGAAGCAACTATTGCCATAATTAGGGATATAGAAGTGAATCAAACCAAACCGAACAATGCAATGTTATTATCTCTTTTTGGAGCTAATGCGAAAGAAGAAAAGCGCAAGCGGAAAGAGAAAAAAAATATTGAAAATCCTAACGAGAAACTTGAAGAAATAGAAATAACCGTACCTAAGATTAGATACGAAAGACTAGCCGAAAAAATGGAAAAAATGGTAACGAATTATGAATATGTTTTGGATAAAGTTGAATTCGTAAAAGGAAATTTTGGAAAAGAATATTTGAAGCTAAATATATCAAAATTGGAACTGGAAAAGTTTAAAAGAATTGTAAAAAACAGATAACAATGCATATCAATATAACAGCACAAAAAATTGGAGAAAACTTCGAGACCTATAACAGTAGTGTAACCGATTATGTGAACTACTTGGAAAAAGAAAACGAGGGTAAACATCCCGAGTTACAGGAGCAATTTTTTGACCAATACAATGATAGGATAAGCCCCGAAACCGTGATTTCTGAAATCGATGGTAATACAAGAAAACTAAAGAAAAAAGACCCTAAATTTTACTCTATTGTGGTTAGTCCAAGCGTAAAAGAATTGAAGCATATCAATAATGACCCTGCATTTTTACGAATGTATACAAGAGCGCTAATGAAAGATTATGCAGCATCTTTTCATAGAGATAGAACTGTAACCGTCGATGACATAAAGTACTATGCAAAAATTGAACACGAAAGAACATATCGTGGTTTTGAAAAGAAGATAAAGGCAAACGAACCATACCTAAAAAGAATTGCAAAATTGAATAATGACAAAGCCAAAGTTGAACGTGGAGAAATCAAAGGGAGCGCAAAAAAAATACAACAAGAAATTAATAAACTGACAGCGGAGGCACCGTATAAAGTTGAAGGTAAAATATTGACCGAAGGGATGAAAAAGGAAGGAATGCAGACACACATCCATATCATCGTGAGTCGAAATGATATGTCAAATACATATAGCCTTTCTCCAAATTCACAACATAAAGCCAACACGACCATTTTACACGGGAAAGAAGTTAAACAGGGATTTAACAGAGACAAATTTATTACTGCTACAGAAAAAACATTCGATAAGGTATTAGGATATAATAGAAACTTTATCGAGAAATATAGTAATAGGAAGTTGTACAAAAAAGACCCTGTAAAGTTTTTTGCCCTGGTGGCAGGGTTGCCGACAAAGGAAAGGGAACTGGCCATAAAACTATTGCACAAGTTCGGTGTACCCACAAATCAAAAAGGAGCGGCATATAGACTGGTTCAAAAGTCCGGTCTAAAGATGCCGAGCATCCCCACCAATAAAGTACAACTAGCAATCAAAGCATTCAATAAACTCAAAAAAGGATTGGATAGGGCGATCCAATCGGGTTCAATCGGAATTTAAAAATCAAGAATATGGAGAATTTATTTAGTACAATCGGTGTATTTCTTTTGGGAAACCTATTGAATTATTTTGTTATCCGTTTCCTACGGAATGGATTTTTTGTCACGCTTATAGTAGTTCTTTTAGTAAGCGGTTTTATGCATTATTACTTACCATTTGAACAATTTTTAAAAGCGATTTTATATTGGATTCTGCCTTCTATTTTCATTGCGCTACTCCTTTATGTTTTTATTGGTAAAGAAGAATCCCCATCCAATCTAGATGAAAAATACAAAGTAATTCTACCAACAAAAGGATATCGTTTAACACTTAATAATATCCGTAGGGGTATTTCAATAATTGGTTCAGCAGGAAGCGGAAAAACGGAAAGTACGGTATTTAATTTACTGGAACATTTAGGGAAATACAATTTCTGTGGCGTTATGCACGATTACAAAAATTTTGAAATTACTGAAATGGCTTACCCCATATTTCGGCACACAGAAAATGAATTTTATATCATTTCTTTTGAGCCTCTGTACAGTAAAGTAAATCCTATTGCACCGCACTATATTCCCGATGAGGAAAGTGTACACGAAATATCCAGAGTGCTTTTGGAAAACCTATTGGAATTAAAAGAGAGTGGAAGTACTGGTGCTTCGAAATTTTTTAACGATGCGGTGGAGGGGCTTATAGGTGGTCTTATTTGGCGACTAAAATCTGACTATCCCGACTATTGTACGATTCCGCACATGATAGCTATATATCAATATTTAACCACAGATGAACTTGTGGAATTTTTAACTGCAAATATTACATCTAAAGCAATGGCAGATGCATTTATTAGTGGTGTTGAATCTGACAAACAAACAGCAGGGGTAAAAAGTACTTTGGCGAACGCATTCAAGAAGATAAGCACTAAAAAAATCTTTATGGTTTTGTCTGCTGATGAAGTACCTCTAAATGCAAACGACCCGAATAATCCTGCAATTATCTCTGTTGTCAATAACCCCAAAAAGGAAACTTCACTTTCTCCCGTTATAGCGACAATTATTCATTCCATCACTAAGCAGATGAGCGAACGAAATCGAAATTCTTCTTTTCTCCTAATGGAAGAAGCTGCGACCTTACGATTACTAAATATGCATAGAATACCTGCTACCTTACGGAGTTATGATATAGTTACGATATATGTTTTACAAGATAAAATTCAAAATGATATGATGTATGGAGATAAAGCAAGCAAAGCAATTTTAAGCAATCTTTCGTATCAATTTTTCGGCAAGGCAAATGACCCTGACACAGCGAAATATTACGAACGCTTTTTTGAAATCGTAAAGAAAGAAACTAGAAGCGTTAGTAAAGGATATTCTTTGAATTTTGATACCAGAGTAACACAAGGTGAAAAGGAGGTCGCTAAGACAAGAGCTGATGCCTTTTATGGATTAAAACAAGGGGAGTTTGTTGTTTTCTTTGATGGGAAAGATAAGAAAGTTAGGTTTCGACTACCGTTAATAAAGAGAGACCTACCAGAACCGTTACAGATTTCCGAAAGTGATTTACAAACGAATTTTGATAGGATACATAAAGAGGCGCAATCTATTTTTAATGTATAGCGCTTTTTCAAGAAACAATGAGTGAAAGTTTAGATTCCAATGAAAAATAGTAAATATCTATTAAGTAGGGATAAAGGCATAATTATTGATGATTATTCTTATGAAAAAGAGAATGATGAATATGGTACAAATTGCAAAGACCCCCCGACCTCCCTACAGAATTATGCTATTTGAATTCTATAAAATAGGGAAGCATGGAAAAAAAATTGCTAGCAAAAGAGTTATTGAATGAATTAGAAAGTATCCATTCAACAACATTAGATATTATAAAGCAAGCCGATTTATCAATTGTGCTTTGTAGAAACCTATTGTCAAAATTCAAAAAAATGGTGCTTACCAGTGATTGCAAGGACCAGACGAAGGAAATTGAATTTTTTAAGGAAATTAAACAAATACCGTTATCCAATTTGATTTACTTTTCAGATATACGGTCATTTGAAGCTCAATTTCCTAAAGGGAACAAAATCATCCAAAAGCAAACTATACTTAAGAAATTAAATAAGCTGAATCGGTTTTTTTCTGTTAATATGGATTTTAACCAATATATAGAGCAGGGGAGAATGTACTTGGACGACCGCTATTTTACCAGAGCTTATTTTAATAAATTCAATGTTACCACATCTAAGTACTATTATCGTGACCCCGATTTTAGTACCTCACACGATTTATTATTAGCGAAACTTTTGGCCAATAAAAGGTTCATTACTTATCTAGAGGAACGATTAAAAAACTTGAATCATCGTAATGGGTCAAAAGTAAATAATGTATTAAAAGGCTTTAAATGGACATCCTCAAAAGCTGCTTTGGTCGAACTCATCTATGCACTTAATCATACAAGGTCAATTAACAATGGTAACATTGAGTTAAAGGAAATTGTTACGCGGTTTCAAGAGATTTTTGATTTTGATTTGAAAGATTTCTATAAAACCTACTCAGAGATTAAAGCTAGAAAAAAGAGTCGAACCAAGTTCTTGGATGAACTTTCAACTAGCCTTTTATTCCGTATGGATAAAGATGAACTATAGCTACTCTGAGTAAAAATAGAACTGTAGTCTGACTCTTGAGAGCACTATATTTATTAGGGTTGTAGGTTGTTTAACTTCTTTGATTTTCTTATCTTTACATTGTAATTTAACACAAGTTAAATCAACTAAAAAGGGAACAAATCGGGAACAGATAAATCAAAAAATGTGTAAGCCCCCGATTTTAAAGGAATACGATGACAAGGTTTGCATCCTGTCATCCCGACAGGTTGCCCTTTATATAAGTGCAACGGAAAGCTAACTTTATGATTTTCAAAGATTTAATTTTTTTTGATATCATTTGGTTAGCTTTCTTTTTGGGAAAAAAGTGACCTATTCGGTTACCTCAAATGTCCCTTATTATTCGTATATTTAGTAGTGAGACCAGGGCTTTCATTGTGATTTGACTTTCGTTGTAAGGCAAAAAAAAGTGACCTAAACGAAAGAAAAATGAAGACTTCAAAAACTTTTAAAATGCTTTTTTGGCAGGTAATTGCCAAGAAAAAGGGTGCCGAAGCACCCATCTACGCACGGGTGACCGTAAGCGGCAGAAGGGCCGAAATCAGTATGGATAGGTGGTTTTCTACATGCTTGTGGGATGCCAAAATGAGCCGTGCCGTGGGGCGCTCCATCGAGGCCCGCGAACTCAACCATTTTCTGGAAAAGGTTCGAATCCAGATTGCCGCCGCACATGAATCGTTGCTAAAGGAAAGGCGTTATGTGACCGCCCAAGCGGTAAAGGCGCGATACTTGGGGACGGACAACCGTGATGCCACCCTATTGGATATTGTGCGCTATCATGAAGATGCCATGAACGGCACCTTGGAACCAGGTACGCTTAAAAATTATGGTACTACCGAAAAATATTTACGGGCTTACCTTTCTAAAAAGTTTCGGACTACGGACATCTATCTGGAACAATTGAACTACCGTTTTGTAGTGGACTTTGAGCAGTTTCTCAAAAAAGAGAAAAACCGCTTAAGCCGTCAAGCATTGACCAATAATGGTATAATGAAACACATCGAACGGTTGAAGAAGTTGATGAATTTAGCGGTTAAACTGGAATGGATCGAAAAAAATCCCTTTATGAATTTTAGCCTTCGCTTTGAAAAGTTCGATCGGCCCTATTTAACCGCTGTGGAATTGGAAGCTTTTGAAACCATAGCCTTAGAACGCTTGGCCCACCAAAAGGCGCGCGACCTTTTTGTATTTGGTTGCTATACCGGGCTATCCTATATCGATGTAAAAAAGTTGACCCGTTCCAACCTCGTTTACGGTCTGGATGGTAAACAGTGGTTGTCCTTATACCGGCAGAAGACTGATCAGCCCTTAAAACTGCCCCTGCTGGCCAAGGCGGCCGCGATCTTGGACAAATATGCGGACCAAGAGGTTTCGGAGAAACTATTGCCCATGTACTCCAACCAAAAAGTGAATGCATACACCAAGGAAATAGCGTTGTTGTTAGGCATCGACAAAAACCTTAGTTATCACGTAGCCCGGCATACCTTTGCTACTACGGTAACCCTCTCCAATGGCGTACCTATTGAGACGGTTTCCAAGCTGTTGGGCCATAAGAAGCTATCGACCACTCAAATTTATGCAAGGGTAGTGGAGGACAAGCTCAGCAATGATATGGCCGCTTTGGAAAACAAGCTGATGGGCATTGAGAGAAATGCATCATAATCCTGAGATTGCTAACAATTCACTAAAAATGGAGCCGAAACCGTGTTAAAATGACCCTTGAAGGTCATACAGCTTTCCATATGACCGTATTTTTTGATTGAAAGTCAAATCACAAAAAACCGCGATGTCCGTTTATGGATATGGCGGTTTTTTTACGTTTTATATACTACAATAACTTTAGATTACACTACAGATTTTCGTAAGAAAGTGTTCCTGTTTTTAGGTATATTGCAGAGCCTTGGATTCTCTTGCTAACGACGTTTAATAACTAGGTGTTCATACAGATTAGATATCGTTAATAACTATATCCAATTGTTAGCTACAATTTAGAAAAATGAAAATCCAGGACCTAAATAACATTGCAGAAGAAGACGATATTGTCTTACAGATTGAGCAATTCAAAATGGGTTTAATTTCACGAGCTACGGGTGGCGATTTTGAACAAAAAGAATATAGTCGTTTAAGGAAAATGGTTTTAGGAATTCCTCGTGTGGAAAAGATAATACCAAGATTTCTAAAACTATGTAGGACAGCAGATGAATTTTGGGGATATATCAAAGGCGCAGCTCCTTCATATGCGGAAAGACGGGTAATAATTGCGGAAGCTCTGAATCCAATTTTGGAAATGGTTGAGTATGAAACGGGAGAAGGTTCTCTTGAATTCAAGAAAAACTATGAAGAAAAGAAAATTATCGGGCAAGGTGGGTTTGGATTAGTTTATTTATTTGAACATAAACTATTAAAACTTCCTTTTGCTGTTAAAATATTTGCTCCGGCATTTCACGAAGGTGGCGAAAAAGAACTTGAAAGGTTTTTTCAAGAAGCAAGAATGCTTTTTAAATTAAATCATCCATCAATTATTAAGGTTTATGATGCTGGTTTAATTGGTCAAAGACCATTTATTCGAATGGAATACTTTGAAGGTTCGAACCTAAACGAGATTTTAAATAAACACGGCAGATTAACACCCGAAAAGGCTCTAATAGCGATGAAAAGCATAATTGAAGGAATGCATTATGCGCACGAGGAAGTCGGAATTATTCACCGTGATTTAAAGCCTAGTAATATTATGGCTTCTGTTCCAAATCAATTTAGAATAATCGATTTTGGATTGGGAATTTTTATTGAAAATGAATTGCATTCTAGATTGACAAAAACTGGAGAAGCAACCATTAGTGGATACTACAATGCTCCCGAATTAATTGAAAATCCAAAGTTGATTGACAAAAGGTCTGATATTTATTCGTTAGGAGCAATTTGGTTTACACTTATCACAGGGCAACCACCAGCAGGAACTTCCATTTTAGAGTCTTTGAAAGAAATTGAGGGAATTAGCGAAGATTATATAAAATGTATTGTGAACTGTCTTGCAAACATAAATTTGAGAACAAAAAATTGCGGGTTACTACTTGACAAAGTAAAAAAACTGTAGCTAACAAAGTGTATAAAACATAGCTATTAAGCGCTAAAACGATAGGTTTGCGTCTATTTACGAGGACCGCCAAATTTTTAAATTTGGTTTTTAAAATAGAAAAGTAAAAACAAAACATAAAAATTCGGCTCTGCGTTAATCCGAAAGTTAGTGTATTTTTATGTGCTACGTTTCATACAAAAGTTCGTTGTAAGCAAATACCTTTATAAAGAAACTCTATTGATTTCTTTAGCTGACGAGTTGATTTTTTGGTAAGATTTTTAAGATGAAAATCAACCGTTAGTCAGAATACTAAATAAACCAAAGTGATGCTTGAAGATTTCGGAAATACAGAATACGATTACTACAAGGGAAAGGTGCCTAAGCGGACTTATGTTTCAAAACGGATTACAAATAAGAAACCATCTTTTGAAGACGGTGAGATAGTTCACGAAATAATTCCGATTCGATATGCTTCAAAAGTAGTTGACACAGAAAACACTTTCGAATTTATACATGAAAGAGGCCAAGTTGCACTTCGCATAACCGATGGAGCTAGGCAAGAAATAACTGCAAAGTTCTTAGAAGACACTCGCGATATTTATACCCTACAAATACAAAAATTCACTACAGCAACCGGAAAACCACACAAAACATATTTTTCATTCCGCGGTGATGAGATTAAGACTCTATTAAACTTCATCAACAGTATTCCAAAATTGATCTTGGAGGACGAAAAAGGAGTGAAAATTGATGATTCCGACCTTGAAACATTAATCCTAACAAAGGAACAAGCTTATAAAATATATAATGACAATCAGGCTTTGTTCGAAGAAATCGGAAAGGACAATGTCACCCCTGATGATATAAAAAATCTAGTTTATAAAAAACAACAGTTGGCTTATTTCGAGCGGTTGTTAAACGAAGATGACTTCTTCGAAAGTGAGAAAAAACGATTGGAGATAAAAAAGAGTGAAGCTTTGTGGCAGCAGTTTTTTGAGAAAAATACATGGATTTTTGGATTTGGGTTACAATACATAATTAATGTTCCTCTTCAAAACAAAAAATTAGAACAAGTAGTAGAAGGCTATGATGTGGTGCATAGTGGCAAAAGAGTAGATGCGTTTTTGAAATCGAAAGGAATCATAAGTTCCCTTTGTTTTGCAGAAATTAAAACCCATAAAACACAATTGCTCAATGCACCTTACCGACCGCCGAATGTATTTCCACCATCCAATGAGCTATCAGGTGGGATTGCTCAAATTCATAAAACCGTACAAAGTTCTCTTGAAAATCTTGTTAGTAAAATAGAACCAACGGATAAAAAGGGTAATCCGACTGGAGAAAAGCTTTTTATGTATCGCCCAAAGTCTTTTCTGCTGGTAGGTTCTTTAAATGAGTTCGAAACAGAACACGGGATTAATCAAGAAAAATTCAGCTCTTTCGAACTTTATAGAAGGAGTATAAAAGACACGGATATAATAACTTTTGATGAGCTATTGGAAAGGGCAAAGTTTATAGTAGAAACAGAAACGTAAAAGTACTGCCTACAATAAAACCCTCTAACTACGAAAAAACCTATTTTGAGAAGCAGCGTATTCGTATGGATGCCTGAGAAAAAAACAAATGCCAGATTCTCTGAAACCGGTAATAGATTAATACGGAAACTCCTGTTGTACGCAAGTAAATCAAACCAATGAACAAAAAGAAAATTACGATAATGATGCTAACTTCTATTCTTAGTTTTTTCGGTTGTAAAGGAAAAATCGAGAAGAATACGGAACAGACCGAAATGGACTTACTTATCGAAAAAAGCTTTGATGAATTTAATAATAGAAAAATTTACAAAAGGCTGACAACTGAAATTATTGAATCAATCCCTGACGATAAATTGGAACAAGCAATTATGGATAATATTGACACAAACTTTAAAAAAGGAGAACCATACACTTTAGATAAAATATCAAAATTAACTAAAGGACGTCAAGCAGTCTTTTCGACTTGGTGGCTGGAAGCAGAAGTTAACAATGGTGGATTTAATCAATTCTACTTCAATTCAAGTGGACAATTTGCTGAAATGGCTGTAAGCGGACTCAAAGCGATTGGAGCGGAAAAATTTTCAAAACTAACTTCAAAAGCTAACAAAATATATAACGAAAATAAAGAGCGTCTTGAGGAATTTGATGACGGAACGATGGAAAGTTTTAGTGAGTCTTATAAAGACAACCCACTGAACGATTTGGATACGGAGTTTTATAAACTATATGAATCGGAACCAATTGGAGATTTGAGAATTACATATATTCGAAATAATACTTCAGAATTCACGGTGGAATAGTATAACATTATGACTAATAATGTTTTCTGTGAAAAGCAATAGTCGGCATTAGCATCCCTTAATTACTGGGACAGGTTTATGCTAAATAAAAACCCTTCCGCTTAACCCAAATCTTACCGAAAAACGTTGCGCATGGTTCCTGTCCCAATTTTATAGCGTCCGTGAGGGTAAGCGTAAAATAAAATTGGGGGAGGGCGCATCCTCTTATGCTTTTGGCAAAACGGGTTTCTTGGCTAAATAAAAAATGATGGCACTGCCAGCCAGCCAAAATGAAAAATGAAAGTTATAACAGCAATTTTACTGACTTTATTATTGATTTTCGTTTTCAGTTTGACTCAAACTGTATTGCTCTATGTATTCTACAAAACTGAAGTAATACCGGAATCTTTTCAAAAACATTTCGGGATCATCAACGTCATCTCATATCTTACAGCATACTTTGTGATTTTTAAGATTTTTTGGAGGCCAAAACAGATCTTTAAAGAAGTTTTAAATTCCAATGATTTTGAAATGAAATTTTTGCCTTGTTTGATTTTCATTGCTATCGGACTTCAGCTTTTGGACAGACCATTTTGGCATTTAGTTCCCGATTGGAATTATTTAGATGATTTGAGATTGAAAACCGATAAAATCTACTCTGACGGATTTAGTCTGTCTTACTTTTATAGTGCTTTATCAACTCTAATTATTGCTCCAGTATTTGAAGAACTCCTCTTTAGAAAATTTTTACTTAAAAAGCTGTTGCAAAACAACAGTCAGAAAGTTGGAATCTTAATTTCAAGTTTATGTTTTGCAATTATTCATATTGAAACACCGTCCAATTTAGTACCGACTTTTATCTTTGGAACAATAAGTAGCCTGATTTTCATTAACACTAAACATATTGGTAATTCTATAATCTTACATTTTTTGTTTAACTTATTTCTTGAAATCTCATTTGTGGTCGGGCTTTCTCTGAATGAATGGTTTTTAGATTTAAACTTTAATTTTATGTACTGGATGTTATTTCTAATTGGAGCAGGAATCACATTTTTTGCGACAAAAAAATTGTTACAACAAAACCCAAAAACATACTAAGGTTGGTCTTAAACGTTAGGATTTGAGTATTTGGATGAAGTTCGTAAATCTTTGAGGTTTTCACATAAATTAGATATCTCAAACCAAAACAAAAGATTTAATTACGGACATAACGCCAAAACAAACACTGTTTTGCTTCCGTACTATTAATAAGTCAACCATTAACCAATTGAGCAACCATGGGAATAGGTAGAAAAGAATTTATAAGACTATCAAGTTTTGCATTAGTAGGGCTTTCTATAGACCCCTTAAATGCAGTTGCCGTGAATCAGAATGCCTACGTAAACAAAAAACTTGGAATACTGTTTCATAAACCTAAAAACTGGGGTTTCATTGCGGTTAAAGACTTTGGAAAAATTAAAAGTGAACAACTGATCGGAGAGGGACTTGAAGATACGCAAGAGGAAATATGGGAAGCACTAGGAGACCCTATTTGCATAGCGACAAAATATTATCAGGATAAACCGGAGTACAAGGGTGTTTTTTCGCCAACGATTACGTTGAACATTACACCAAAAGAGGAACTCGCGGGGCTAGGTCATGAAACTCTCGAAGAACTTATGGCCATGTCAGAATTTGGAACCGCTAGGGTTCTAAAAGATTTTCAAGTGATAAAAAGGTATGAACCCTATTATATAAGTGATTGCAAATTTTTTGAACATGATGCGGAATACCTATTTGAGCATGTAGAACTCAATGCACCATTGAAAGTAGACCTTAAAGTATTAAAAGCAGAACATAATGGCTTTTATTATGATTTTAATTGTCACCAGTCAAAGGTGCAAAACCAATTTGCCGGGAAGGAGTTCGAAGAATTTAAAAAATCAATAAGACTTCTATAACCGCCTACCATAGGGGTTAGAATGCAAGCCCAACCAACCTTGATTTTATGGTACATTTTTACCACCACCATAAATCAATAAAATGATTAGCGACGGTATCGCTTTTTTTCACACCTTTTAAAACTTCCGCCTAACCCAAATCTTACCGAAAAACGTTGCGCATGGTCCCTGTCGCAATTTTATAGCGTCCGGGAGGGTAAGCGTTAAGTAAAATTGGGGGAGGGCGCACCCTCTTATGCTTTTGGCAAAACCGGTTTATTGACTGAATAAAAAATGATGGCACCGCATAGCATTTTAATCTTTAAAACCCTTTTTTCAGCACACTTCTTCAATGTTTTCGATGGTTAACGGCTCTTTTTCAGTACACCGCCAAAATAGTGGGAAAGGGTTAATACATTGCGCTATTGAACTCAAAAGCCTGTAGGGGCTTCATGGGAACGAACTGTTTTGCAGCAAAATTTTTCAATGTTTTCAGGGCTTGACAACGGTTTTGCAGCAAAATTTTCTATAGCTATGCTATCCAGGAAACCCGCTAAACCTTAATAAAAGCTAGCTTTTTTGGCAAAAATGAACCCTGCAACATCGCTTTAGCGTGTTGCCCTCTAGCTATCCCTTTTTTTCGCTCCGCTTCAAAAAAGACGATACCCTTAAGGGCGCACTTAATAGTTGATAGCAATTTTACCGTAAAACCGCTTAGGACTATGCTTTTTATTTGGATGGTATTTTAAATGGACCTATGGAATCTGGGTGAATGGTAGTTAAGAAGTTCCTGACAAAAAAAATGCTAACTATAATTCCAAATGCAATGTATAAGTAACTTGTTAGCATAAAATGAAAAGCGTATAAGCCATGAAAAAATGTACAGTATTGCTCTTATTTGTAGCCTTGTCTATCGGTTTTAACTCATGTATTAAAGAAGATATTTCCAATATCGATATTGTTTATGCAAGCGATAAAGATGAAGAACCGGATAGAGGTGATAAGGACGGTCAGTAGATTATAATTTAACCTGTCCGGTTTCAACTTCGAGAACTAGATTGAATTTTAATGCTTGATTCTGGGAATTGTAAACCCTGTTGTTTGTCCTATATACAAGGGAAGAAATTCATTATTTGTATTTATGTAATTCAAGAATACGCAGAAAATTTTTCCGGTTCCCTTTAAAAAAGAAAAATTACGGTTCTATCGAAAGGGGTGCCTTTGTATTGGTCGTACAAAGTGATTTGAACCTAAAAAAACGTCAAATCATCGAATTTTGTACTTATCGATAAAAAAACCTAAAATTTATAAGGTTTTTCTGTAGTGTGTCTTTTTCGGTAACCTCTATATTGTGGGCTCGTTATCGTTAAGAAGAATTGGAAAACCTTTTCGGACGATAACCTAACCAAAAGCGGCTTCGTTATAATTTAAGGAGTACATAACCCCTTAAACTATTAATTATGAAGAAGTTGTTTTTAGCGGTCGTAGCAGCAGGATTATTACTCGGTACTTATTCCTGCGAAACGGAAAGCACGGCCGAAACGGATACTATCTATGCAATCGACAAAGACGACGTGGTTTCCCCAGGAGAAAAGGGTTAAGAATATTATTTTAGGGGTGGTGTTTCTTACAGGTTTTATCGCCCCTTACTCTCATATTGTATTTAATAATTCTGGTGTTGGTGGAATTTTTGGTTTTACCAAGATGTCTTCCTTTTTATTTTCAGTTGGATTTCCCATATTCGGAATTGTACTTGCTTTTTTACTAAAATATGCAGCTAACTATCTACCAAACGAGTTGAATCGAATTTTTAATACCTTTTCATTCCTTACTTTTTTTACTGGTTTCTATTTTTTGCTTTGGGCTATTAATCCGTATGTGGAAAAAGATTTTCATGCTTTTTTCTACTACGGATCGATGATTGCAATTTCTATAGTACTCTCGTATGCATTTAAACAGTATACCGTAAGCACAATCGACGTCTTAAAAAATAAGATTAGATATATCATGAACCTAATGATTGTCGATGCTATTAAAAAAGGCCATGTGAAGGACGAGGACCGGTATGAGGAAGAAATTATTTATCCCGCTTTAGATAAATTGGATGAAAAGTAGAAAGGGTCAAATTGAACGATTAAAGGAGCAGGGGTTTTTGAACGATGATTCCATTGCACAGTTACGGCAGCGTTTAAAGGAAAGGCTGCAAAAAGATAGAACAGCGCAAGAGGAGGAGATAACGGCCTTAAAAAATGAGATTGAGGAAATAAAACTTCGATTGGGTTATTGAGATTGCGATATTTTATCCAACGTTCTTTTGATTTTACTAATTTCATGTTTAAGAAGATCGATTTCGTCCAGTCCGATAACGTTCTTCGCCAATATTTTAAATTCTTCCAGGTGAAAGTACGCTTCTTTGTGGCGGTCTATAAAATCAATGACTTCTGTAGGGTTGATGCGGTCTAGCAAAAATTGCAACACATATTCCCGCGGATTCGGCATTTTCTCGGCGCTTTTTCGAAGGTTGGGATGGAGGAGTTCAAGAATACTTTCCATTTTGTACTTCCGTTCTTCTTCCTCGCCAAATACAATTTCTAAAATCTTTTTCTTGGAGTCCGGTATCGCTGTGTTCCCTTTTTCATAGTTGATGATGGTTCCTTTGCTGACACCGATACGTTGCGCAAGTTCGGGTTGGGTCAACCCCAACAACCTTCTTTTTTCTCTTAATTCGCTACTAGTCATCTGTATAAATTAACCTAAAATTCTTACAAAAAGTTGCTTTTAAACCACAAAAAGATTAATATTGAACTAAAATAATACGATAAAGGTACAAAAATAATCCCCTTGTTGTACCTAGCTAAACAAATATATAAAAATGAGTGGATATTTCACCCAAGAAGAACTTTTGTTGCTAAAGGGCAAGTATGCAAGCTTGGCGAGAAAATATAAAAGCACGACCACGTACGTACAGATGTTGGCGCTGGGGGAGCGGCAATTGAATACACAATTGGCACGAATGATATATGATGATATCAAAAGAACGGTTACCCTATTTACACCACTTTCGGATGAAGAGTTGACGCTCTTGAAGGGTAAGCAGTACAAATAAGGGAATAACATACCAACCAATAATGATGCTAAAATTTAAAAAGCAGCTTTTTAAGGTTTACGAACTCCAAGCGGAGCATGTACAATTTTATATGGACGCTACCGGAGCCATACATTGGGCAACGAGCAATGACGATATCAAAAGATTAAGCGCCTTACCGTTACGGCTACAAGTCCCTTTTATGGTGAAGTTCATTAGAAATCATCATTTGGCCGAAAAGCTTCGGTATATCGAAGATCCTTTAGTGGGTATAGAGGTGTACATCAAGGCCAATTTTTTAGAAAATAAGGAAAAGGAATCAGGTTGTTGATTTCTGCAAATATGTTAAACTTAAATCCAATAAATATGAGAACACCATTCAAAGCAGTTCTACTGCTCAGTATTGTATCATTTCTCTTTCTCGGCTGTGAGCAGGAGAAGTTACTCCCGGCTTCGGATGACCCCATTAGTTTAGAAACAACGGGTACTACCGTATATCATGAACGAGTTGCTGCAATCGACATTCCCGAAATCAGCGATATGATTTCCCAAAACATAGGGGGGGAAAAAGGCGTATTGAAAATGCAGACCCATAATTCAAAAAACATTGGATCCTATACCGTAAACTGGGACGAGGTGAACCTGATTACCGATTCGCTTGGTATCGAAAACTACGCCTTTCGTTTGGAGACCGAAAACCCCGATCCTTTGGTTTTTTACAATGTTATCGCCACAAAAGATGCTGAGGGGGAACTTCTCAATCCCGTTATCGCCGAATATGTTATGGATCAAGCCTTTGCATTGCAATGGCGATTGGATCCGGACAAGCTGCGCGACTTTAGGGGAGCGGTATACTACTACGATATGGCAGGCGAAGCCTATTCCAAGACGGGTAAGGGGGCGGTTTTAAATGCGTTGAGGGACGGCCCTCCATGCCCGAGCATTACGTTTGGCCCAACGGGTCCAAACAACACCATTCCCAATATCTACTGTTGGTCCTATATAAGCTACGGATTGTGTGAGACTCAAATCGAATATGGCGGTACGGGGTATCATACGGCCGAATCGGGCTGTCATGCAGGTACAGGTAGCCCTATCATGGGGTATGGTGTAACTTGTAGCACCTCGCCGGGAGGTAGCGGTGGTGGAGATGTTCAAAAGGCGGCTATGACTTCGCGATGCGGATCTGGAGGTGGAAGACCTGCACTTCCTGGAGGCGTTCCGATAAACCCGGGAAGTCCAGGGGAAGCCGATTTCGGAAGTTTTGTGGGGATGTTGGACAATGACATACAACTAACCTTGGCACAGGAAGAGTTTTTGGAAGAGGGGCCCGAGGTAGAATTGGTTTTAGAGCTGCAACTATATCTAGACAAGGAAGAAAACAGTGCGGAAGCCAAAGAATTTGCTAGAAATGTGGTTTCCTACATCATGCAGGTCAATGACCCTACTCCCACTTCTGAGGAACGTGAATTTATAGCTGATGTTTCCGAATATATGAAAAATTCGATCTTACCGGAGCAGACAACCAGAGCGGAACTAATAGAGCAGATTCAGATACTCACTGGTATCATAAAAAAGTTTGGTAGTGCCAGTGAAAAGCAAATGGCGGACTCGTTAGAACAAGTGAATCAATCTTTAAACGAAAGGTTCGATAGCGAACTTTATACATATTATGAGCTGTTATACAACCTTAGGTTCGATATGCAAAAACGTAGGGTAATGAATATCGTTGTCGATGCGGCATTAGCCTTTCAACCAGTTATAGAAGTTGCCCTCTGGGAGGTTGGTGGTGCATTTGCTCTGAAGATATTAGGGAAACTTCCTTCAGCGCTAAAATCACTGGGAATCTTAAGGATTATAGAAAACCTTAAAATTAGCAGTTCTTTATCTAAATTTGCACACGCTCAAAAATATGGTTTTCAAACCTACGCACAACATGTAAAGTTTTTTTCCGATATGAATATATCAAGATCAAAGTTGGGCATAGAGGTCCACCATTTGATTGAGAAACGATTTGTAAAAAATAATGCGGTGGCCGCTTGGATTGGTAGGGTCGAGAGTGAGATACAATCCATAGTGCTTACGAAAGCAGAACATAAGATATTTACCGATAAATGGAAGAGCGCTATTGGGTATGACAGTCAAGCTGCTGGAACTACGGGTTTTAATACCTCGACAGTGCCTTTAGATGTCTTAAAAGCGGAGGCAAAAAAAATATATAAGGAGTACCCGGATATTATTAGAGTTTTGGGATTATGACAAAAACGTACTATTTTTTTGGCGAATGGAGAAAAAAGGATATCGATTTTCTAAATTCTTTAGGCTTAGATCGGGATGTTGAACTTGGAGCTGATAGTTTCTCCATACGTGAGGGTGAGATTTACTCGAAAATCATAGACCATTTTTCCAAAAAAAAACCATTGTTCGGTAAAGTAAGACCGGAAGGGTATATTTGTAGACCATCTACGACCCTGTTTTCAAAACAAGATTTGGACGAATCACCATATTTTTGGCTACGCGGGGCGGCTGTGCATATCACCGGATTTAGCCCATATGACGCAAAGTATGAAGATATGTTTGATTTCGAATGTTCCGAATGTCGAACGGCCCGAAAGCAATTACAACACTACCGATTTTCAGAACCAAAACTAGGAAAAAAGAACGCAGCTTTCGTGTTACATTATCAAGATGATCTTTTTTTTAAGAAGGATTTCTACGAAAAAGTGTTACACCCATATGGGGTGGGCTGTCAGGACTATATTGTAGCGGCTACGGGTAAGGTTTCTGAAAGTTACGTTCAGTTGGAACTTCCGATAGCTAAAAGTCCACTGCATATTGAAGGCACTGCCTATGATACCGAAGAACATTGTGGGACTTGTGGAAGAAAGCAATATTCTATTCAGATATTGGACTTTTTCCCACCTTTTAAGGAGTCATTCGATTTTCACCTCTGTAAAACCCAAGAGATGTTTGGCGGTAGTCAGAGGGTAATGATTTCGAGAGAGCTTACCGAAAGGTTATTGGAAGAAAAAGTGCTAAAATACGTGGATTACCAATTGGTTCCTATAGCTTCAATATAAACCTTTCAGTACTTTTAGATCAATGATTTCTTTTATTTTATAACGTGATATTGATTTGATAGAACGGCGGGGCATAGCACCGCCGTTTTCGTTACTGTCCATTCATTACAGATTTGATATTTCCAATTATTGCTTGTTTTGCCATTCTAGTTAATTATCGCTAACGAATAACTTATTAATCTTAATTAAAAGCGAGTTTTTTCTTATTTTTCCAATATCAATTTAAATAAATAATAATCATGAAGAGTACTATACAACTTTGCATAACCATAATTCTCTTTCTGCTTAACACTATACTCAACGCCCAAGATAAAACGGTACTCGTAACGTTAAAACAAGAAGGTAATAGCTTGGTAACAAAGGCCATCAATAATAGTAATAGCCAGCAGGAAGTAACAGTGACGATGGAGGTGAAAAACTGTAACGGATACAAGGGGCCCGTAACCAAACTGGTAGGGGCCAAAAAAACCGTAGAGATGGTTCGGTTAACGCCATTGCCCAATAAAGTACCTCAGGTTTCTTACAACTACTCCTACGTTCCAAAACTTTCGGATGCGGAAATCGCGGCACAGGAAAAGCAACTGCAGGAAAAGCGAGTATCCGTACTAGGCGAAATAAACAAGGGAATCATACTTTTTTCGCAAGACGGTTGCCCGAGATGCAGCTATGCCGTGACCTACCTTCTTGAAAACGATATCGATTTTAAAATGGTAGAGACTACCGAGGACGAAGCCAAAAAACAGGCCATGTGGGAAATCATCCGTGCCGAAAATCCTGATATCACCGAAATCACCTTTCCGGTGTTCCTAGTGAATGGCAAACTATCGTACAGCATCGAGGACTTGAAGGGTTTTACCTCTGAGTTGGATGTTTTTAAAATTAATTAAGCGGTCTAGTACTAATTTCATCTTTTGTACATCAAACAGAAAATATTTATGCGGATTCCATTAACGGCTATTTTTTTTCTTACTGTCATAACAGCTATAGGACAGTTGGATAAAAAGGAATCCATCAACTTACTTTTCGGTTACGGAAAGCATGGCTCTGGCGATTTAACCGGATTTCAGTACGGCCTTCAATATTCCAAAGAGTTTGGCGAAAGATGGACTTGGATTCTAGAGTTCGGGGGCAGTCTTCATGACGCACAGGATGATGAATTGATATATCAAGATCAGATTGGAAATGATGTTGATGCAACATTACATTTTGTAATTGGTGGTATACAAGCGGGGATTGGGACAAATTACAGTTTTGTGAAATCTGACAATCACCGTTTAGGAATTACCATTTTACCAATAATCAGATATCAAGCCACATCTATTAGTGATTTAATAGCAACATTTTCCCCAGGGGCTACCGATTTGCCTTTTCCGGTGAGAGTACTCGAAAGATTTGAGCCAGCACGAACCGTATCCATTGGATCAGCATTTAGAGTAGGCTACGAATATTCATTAGGTGAAAACTACGTATTAGGTATTCAAGCAAGTTTTCAGACCGATACCAATGGGGATTCAATTTTGGGTTCGTTATTTTCTTTTGGTAAAACATTTTGATAGTTATAAAATGAGAGTTTTTACTAGTATATTATTTGTTGTTTTTTATATTGTCAGCACTACTGCTCAACAAGAAAAACCAGCTTATTTGGAGTTCTCTTTTGGTAGGAGCCAACACGGTTCAGGTGACATACCAGGGTTTCATTATGGATTTAATTATGGCGAACAGTTTGGAAAAAGGTTTTTTTGGCAGTTGGGTTTTGAGGGCACGATTAACGATATGCCAGATTTTTTGCTGTTTTATGAATTGCCCAATGGAGAAATCGTTGATGCCTCGTTACATACCGTTATAGCCGGTTATCAACTTACAACGGGGGTTAATTACAATTTTATTCAATCTACACGCCATGAATTGGGGTTGGCATTGCTGCCCCTTTTTCGCTATCAAGCAACTTCTTTGAGTGATGCATATGATACCTTGTTTCCTGCTTTGACCAATCTTCCATTCCCGGTACGTAATATCTTTCGATTTGAACCGGGTCGAACATTCTCGGTCGGAGGGTCTGTACGCCTCCAATATCAATTCAACTTTAGTGAAAAATATTATGTCGGATTGTTTGGAGCGTTTCAAACCGATACTAATGGCGATACGTTACCCCATTATTCCCTAAGAATTGGTCGGACTTTTTAAAAATGGTACACACTTTCTTTCTAAATTTAAATTATCTTTAACGACATACAACAACAAGTTAAATCATATAAAAAGTCACCTATTCGGTTACCCCGAAATCTTTAAAGTAGGGGAAGCCCCGAATAGCAAGGGATACGAGAGACAGGACAGGTTCCTGTCATCCCGACCGAACGGAAAAGTGATTTGCGAAAGCAGGTCACTTTTTTTGTTTCCGAACTTGGCTCCGTGAGACTGTGGTACATGTTTTTTTGAAGTTTGCCAAGTATTTGGATTGTGCGGTCTAATGGGTAAATGTCGATAAAATTAAATATTTCGACATATATTTATAAGGTGTCGATGTTATCGACATAGTAGCATTCAGGTGTCGAAATCATGTATAATCCAAAAGAAGCTTATGACGATTTACCGTAATAAATTGTTCTTTTTTGTTTGACCACAACTTTTCCAACAACGCCAATCATCGATTCAAGTGTAAAACCGTTTCGAGCTTGTTTGAAACCGGTCCTATCGGGATGGGAAAATGAAGTTTTAGGTTTCCGGAAACCCTCGGCACCGTTCAAAAGCGATACGCTTCCGCTTTGTGTACCGATAACGGTATTCATAAAAGAATAACGTCAAAGCTTCTTTACAAATTAAAAAATAGTTTACTTTAGCGATTGTGAAAAATAAAATCCAAATACGGACAGGTCTGCTGGCAATGTATATGTTGTCCCTGCCCCTGCTGTTGGTTTTTCACTCCCGGACGCATACTCAAAATGCGATATCCATCGCTACCGGAGATGTTGATCAGATTACCGTTGACCACGATACGGATTGTCAGCTCTGTAGTTTTTATTTTGATCAACAACTGTACGTGGAAAATTCGTTTAGCTACGAATTGGCCTCCTCTCCGTACTATTTTCAGGAGTTGCCGGTAGCATCTCCCGTTGTTCGAACACAAGAACAGCAATACCTGCGTGGTCCCCCCGTGGTCTAACATCTTTTTTATCTAGCTAACGATTGGTCGGTTCCCTAGGGTACCCGGTCATCATGTCGTATGCGGTCTTTTTTAAGATCGTATCCTCTTTTTGTTAATCACATTTACATAGTTTCAGATGTTGGAAGCAATCGATCTTTCTAAAAGATACGGTGGGCACGAAGCATTGCGCAATTTGAACCTTTCCGTTGCCCAAGGCGAAATTTTCTGTTTGTTGGGCCAAAATGGCGCTGGCAAGACCACCACAATTAATTTATTTTTAGGCCTGCTCGCGGCAACGAGCGGCAAAGCGCTGATCAATGGTGTTGAAGTAAAACCAAACAGCAACGCTACTTCGAAAATGATCGCCTACATACCCGAAGTGGTGCAGTTGTACGGGAACCTTTCCGGGATCGAGAACCTGGATTTTTTCAGCCGTATCGCCGGGTTTCGTTATGCGAGCGATGTCTTGGCCGAATACCTCTTGAAGGCGGGACTACAGGAGGCCTATCATCGTAGGCCACTGGCTTCGTACTCCAAAGGAATGCGCCAAAAAGTAGCGATAGCGATCGCCCTCTCCAAAAATGCCGATTTCATTTTTATGGATGAACCGATTTCTGGTCTGGATCCAAAAGCCGCTATGGAATTTACGGCCATTTGCAAGGAATTGAGCCAAATGGGCAAGTCGATTTTCATGGCTACCCACGACATCTTTAATGCGGTGAACGTAGGCACCAAAATCGGTATTATGAAAGAGGGCCGCTTAGTATATACGTCGGATACCGCGGCCGTCAATGCCAACGAATTACAGCACCTTTATTTAAAAACAATTTAAAAACGAGAGATCGGCGGCCGTTACAATGCGCGTGACCCATTTTTATGGGAACGTCCATTTAGTGGCGATCCTCCGGTCGAAACAATTCATCACTTATGAAAATTACACCTATTCTCTTCACCTTATTCCTTTTAATGTTCGTCGGTGCAGGCTACGCGCAGGTAGCGGTATCCGGTTCGGTAGCGGATCAACGGGGAGCTCCCGTTTTTGGGGCCACGGTATCCCTGACCAATACCGACGATGCCTTCGGCGTACTTACCGATGCCAGTGGTGCCTACCAACTGAACGTTCCTCCGGGGAGTTATGCGTTCGAGGTGCGTTTTTTGGGGTACGTATCCACTAAACAAGCGATAACCGTTAACGCGGATACCCCTTTGGATATGGGAAAGATCGAATTGATGGAAGCTACGGAAAACCTCCAGAACGTAGAGGTGATCGGTCGCGCCAGAACAGATTACAATAGTGATTACTCCTTTTCGGCCACCAAGGTCGCGATCAAGAACAAAGAACTGCCGCAGGCCATTACCACGGTAACCAAGGAGTTGATCGCCGATCGCCTTGCCTTTCAATTGCCCGATGCGGTGAAAGCGGTCAGTAATGTTACGGTTACCGGCCTCTACAACCATTACAACATACGGGGTATAACACAGGGGGATGACGGGCAAGTACTGAACGGAATGCGTACGCGCCAATATTATTTTCTACAACCCATTACGTCACATTTAGAACGTGTTGAGGTCATAAAAGGCCCCTCATCGGTAACGTTCTCCAGTGCAGATCCAGGAGGTACCGTAAACATGGTGACCAAAAAACCGCTGACCGCAAAACGGAGCGAAATTTCTTTGACAACGGGAAGTTTTGGAACCTTAAGGGCAACCGCCGATTTTACGGGACCCCTAAACGAATCAAAAACCTTGCTATATCGCTTTAACGCTGCCTTTCAAGAGGCGGACTCATTCAGGGATGTCGTAAACAATAATGCTATTTTAATTTCCCCCTCTTTAAGTTATGTCCCTAATGAAAGGACCTCCTTAAATGTGGAAATGATCTACAGCGATGCCGAAGGGAACCTGGATAGGGGACAGCCCATTTTTGGTGCCATTAACGGAGAATTTGATCTCAACAGTACGCCAATTACCAGAAATGTAGGGGCTTCGAGCGACCATTACAAAAACAAAGAATTTGTTTTCATGGCCAACTTCAGTAAAAAACTTACGGAAAATTTTGGTTTCAATGCCCAGTTCATGAAACAAACGTGGGACGAAGATCTGGCGGAACATAGAGTTGACGGTACCGCGGTGGATATTGAGGGTAACGTGATCCCTACCTTGGCAAGGTTGCGATATGATGAAAGGCAACAATTTTGGGAAACCGATAATTTTAGTACGTATTTGACCTATGACATCAAAAGCGACAAGATTACCAATAAAATATTGGTCGGGTATGATGCTACGCGTTGGGAACGGAAAATTGGTGCCGGATTTTTGCGTGCCAGAAGATATTTGACCGTCGATGGGGGACAGTCCAATTTTGACCCGGACAATGCGGATAATTTTCAACAAATGGTCGTAGATGGTGTAACGATGCCCGTACCGGCCGTTCCCCATTTTAACTTGGAAACCCCCTTTAACGGGGCCAGAAATACAAATGCCTACAACCTGGCCGAACTGACCATACCGGCAAATTTAACGAGTTCGAACGGTATCTATTTTCAAAACCAATTTAAGGTCGGAAAATTTTCGGCTTTGGTGAACTTGCGCTACGAGTGGTTCACGGATATCTTTAACTATGAGGCGGATGAAGAGGAGTTTAAAACCAATGCCTTTGTACCGCGATTGGGTCTGACCTATGAGGTGACCAATACCATTAGTGCATATGCCACCTATCTCGAAGGATTTCAACCGCATACGAATACCGTATCCCTATCACCCACCGCCGAAGGGTTCTTTTGGTCCGCTTCACCGAGCAGGTTCGATCCTTTGGAAAGTCGCTTAACAGAAGTGGGCGCTAAAGGGGAGTTCTTAAACGGGAAGGTATTTGCCAACCTTGCAATTTTTAATATCACCCAAAAGAATATCCTGTTAGGGGATACCTATGATCTGGAAACCCTGACCACAAGAGGCGAGCAAAGAAGTACCGGTTTTGAAATGGATGTTTCCGGTTACGTATCGCCCAACTTTCAGCTTACGGCATCCTACGGTTTTTCAGATGCCGAAATTGTGGAAGATGCCATAACGGAATTCATTGGGGAACCGATCGGGGGGGCGCCTCGGCATACGGCAAATTTTTGGGGACGTTATGATTTTATGAACAACACCTTAAAGGGCATTGGAGTCGGTTTTGGCGCACAACATGTAGACGAAAGATTTACTTGGTACAACCCTACCTACGATACCGATAGGCTGTTGTTACCGTCATACACGGTGTTCGATGCCGCCGTTTACTACAGACCAAACAATACGGGGATTCAATTGACCCTTAAATTGAACAATTTGTTTGATGAGACCTATTGGTTGGGCGGTCTTAACCCTTCCAGGCTAGGTCCGGGCGCGCCAAGGAATGTGCTTCTCAATGCAACCTATAAATTTTAACGGTTATGAAGAAGATCAACATTGGCTTGTTTGGTCGGTATTTTCTTAAAAATGTAATGCAGACCAAAGTGGTATATGTGCTTTGGGGCATTTTTACGCTGTTGACGGTTTATGCCGCGGTCAGCGGTATCCATAACTATGAGGAACAAAATACGATCAGGAAGGAACACCAACGCAAGGCGCGTCAAAGTTGGGAAGCCAATCCCGATAAGCATCCACATCGTATGGCGCACTTTGGATCTTTTGCGTTTCGTTTGAAGCAACCGTTGAGTATGTTCGATTACGGTATCGAAAGTTTTACCGGAAATGCTATTTTTTTGGAGGCGCATCGGCAAAATAGCGTTAATTTTTCGGATGCGGGCTTCTCCACCGGAACCTTGCGCTTTGGGGAGTTGAGTATGGCGATGTTGTTACAACTGGTATTGCCTTTGATCCTGTTCTTTTTAGGGTTTTCTACGATCGCCTCCGAGAAGGAGAACGGAACCTTAAAGATACTGTTGTCCCAAGGGGCCGGCTGGAAAGAGATCTTATTGGGCAAATCGTTAGGGCTGTTTGCGCTTGCGTTGCTATTTTGCACCCCGATTGCTTTGATTACCCTCTTTTTTCTGTTTTTTAGCGAAACCCCAATGGACCCATACGATACCTGGGGGAGGTTCTTATGGTTATTGGGAGGATATCTCCTATTTCTATGGATTTTGAGCGTGATGAGCATCACCGTATCCGCTACGGCACGTTCTTCCAAAAACGCCCTGCTTACCTTATTGGGTATTTGGTTGCTCATGGTGGTGCTGGTTCCCAAAACCGCACAGGCCATAGGAAACGCGGTGTACCCCACGCCCTCAAAATTAAGTTTTCAATCGGCGGTTGAACGGGATGTGATCAAAAAAGGGGATAGCCACGACCCCAATGATCCGTATTTCAATAAGCTCAAGGATTCCGTTTTGGCCGTTCATAAGGTAGATTCCGTTACCCAACTCCCTTTTAACTATGGAGGTTTTGTAATGCGCGAAGGGGAAAAAACGAGTGCCAACCTCTACGGGAAACATCATGACAGCCTGTTGCACATCTACGAAAAACAGAACGACCTTAGCCATTATGTTTCCGTTCTAAATCCTTTTTTGGCCATAAAGACCCTGTCCATGGCCTTCGCGGGAACGGATTTTAAAGGTTATGTGGATTTTCAGCGGCAGGCAGAAACCTATCGCTATCAATTGGCACAAGAGATGAACACGCTTCAGATGGACTATATCAGTACCAAAAAAATAAGTGGTTCCGAAGGGAAGCAACACGTGGTCGGTCATGAACATTGGGAAGAATTTCCGGATTTTAACCATCGGGCACTACCGTTGCAAAGTGCTTTTCAAAGTACCTATTTGGCGCTGCTCTCCTTGCTGGGGTGGGGGGTGTTTTCCATATTAGGCTTAGGATATCTCTCTAAAAAAGCAAAAGCAATTTAGCATGTACAGACTTCTTTTTTTACAGTTTTTAAGATCAAAGGCAGTACGTGCCGGTTTGTTGTTAACGCTTTTGTTGGGGGGAATAAGCATTGGTATTGGGCATCAGTTTCTGGATCAAAAGAATGCCGCTATCGATGAGGTGGAACGCTACCAAAAACAACATATCGAACGAAATGTGGAACTGCACAAGGACGATTTGGGGCTTTTGATGTATTACCTAAAATTTGCTTTCGTAAACAGTCCGGCCAGTCTAGCGGGGCTTTCCGTCGGCCAAAGCGATATCAACCCGATTATACAGCGGATCACGATCAAAAACCTGGAGGGACAACGTTATGACACCGATCTGGTCAACCCCATGAATTTACAATCGGGAAACCTGGACCTCTCCTTCGTCCTGATCTATCTTTTTCCGTTGTTGGTCATCGTTTTTACGTTCAATTTGCTGTCCGAAGAAACGGAAACGGGAACTTGGCGATTGGTAGCGGTTCAGGCTCCCTCAAAACGAAAATATCTTTTGACCAAGCTGTCCGTCAGGGCCGTACTGGTATATGCGGTGTTGGGAATATTGCTTATCGCCGCCAAAATAGTACTGTCCATTCCTTTGGATGTTAATTTTATGATGGTGGTACTGCTATCGATAGTTTATATCGCTTTTTGGTTCGGGGTCTGTTTTTTTGTGACTGCGTTCAACAAGGGATCCCATTTCAATGCGCTGTTGCTGTTGTCTACATGGTTGGGACTGCTCATGCTCTTGCCAGCCGGCATCAATGCGTATATAACCAACCGATACCCCATTCCCGAAGCATTGACCACCATGATCAGCCAACGCGACGGGTACCATACCAAGTGGGATATGGACAAAACGGAGACCCTAAAAAAGTTCTATGGGCATTATCCGCAATTTGAAACTTTTGGATATCCGACGGAAGGCTTCAATTGGACGTGGTACTATGCCATGCAACAAATGGGCGATGACGATGCCCGAAAGGACACCGAAGCTTTATGGCAAAAAATCCGGAAACGGGAGAGCGTGAGCAAACGGGTTTCCGCGTTTTTGCCGAACATGCACCTCCAATTGGCATTCAATGGACTTGCCGGAACCGGCCTTGGGGAGCAGCTCGATTTTTTGGAGGCGACCAATGCCTTCCATGAAGAACTGAGGTTGTTTTTTTATCCCATGGTATTCAAGGAAGTATCCGGTAATCGTGTGGATTGGACAAAATTCACGCCAAAATATTGGTCCCAGAACACTGAAGGGGAAAACCCGATACGGTATCTGTGGCCATTGCTAAGCGCCGCTTTTATCGTAATGCTCGGTTGTGCGGTCGTTTTTAAAAGATGGTATTGAACCGTTGGGCGGGTGCCCTTCGGTACCGAAAGGCTTATGCGGAAAGGCTATACCATTTCAACGTTAAAATGGGATAACATTATTAATCGGTAAAACAGTTTCAATATGAAAACGCCCGTACTTAAATTTTTAGCCGCACTGTTTTTGTTGGTTTCTTGTCAAGAGCAGCCGAAAAAAGGATATGATGCCTCGATCATTGATCGGGAGAAGATCGATCAGGTTTTCGGGCACGATGTATCCCAAGTACTGTTCGACCACTTGTATGTGGTGTTGGACAGTGCTACTTACGCACAAATGACAACGCATGACTTTTTTAAGGAAACCTATGCTTCCATCGATAAGGGACTTCCCAATTTTGAGGCAGTGGACGATAGTACCACCACCTGTTATTTAAGGGGGCATAAACATTTTATAGAACTGTTGGGCCCCAATAACAGTTACAATGAACCTGTGGGGAAGAGTGGTATCGGTTTTGCGCTCCATAATAAGGGCGAGCACTTTCATTTGGGGGTAAGTCCGAAATTGAAACAGACCGGAACACCGTATTTAAGTGCCTTCGAAACGGTGGACATGCCTTTCCGAAACGAACGGACCACTTGGTTCAAAGCCTTTTATTCCCCAAGTTTGGGGACCGCCCTACATACCTGGTACGCCTTTTATAATCCCGCTTTTTTGGACAGTCTGCATCAAAAGGAACATCGAGAGTATTCCCGGAAGGAATTTTTGAAGGAATCGTATGACGAGGGACAGCTTTTTGAAGGTATAAAGACCATTGATATGAGCTGCACCTCCCGGGACTACGATAGAATTGTCCAAGAGATGCGGCAGTTGGGATGCCAGCTGATAGCAAAAGATGAAAACACCCTTACCATTGCCAGCGGCGACGTATCCATCAACCTTACTCCTTCCGACACTATTGCCTACAGTCGTATCGATCGTATACGGTGCGGGCTGAACACACACCATTCCGGGAGTACCCGATTGGGTAACATTACCATTATCGATACCGGTATGGAATCGATATGGAATTTGGAAAATCTATATAAAAAGTCTAACTGAGTTCATTTAAAACAAAAGAAATGAGAACATCCTATTCAAGTATTTTACTGGTCGTGACCCTAATAGGTATCACCGCGTGCAAACCGCAGAAAAAAGAAAAGTTGGAAGGCGATACAACGGAAGAAGCCGTTACCGTTTCCAGTGAAAACGCCGAAACGCCCTTGGAATTGATCAAGTTGGAAGGCTCCCCTTCATATGAAGCGGCCGCTTTGGAACTGCAATCGCCGGGTACGGGTACCATTGCAAAAGGGAGCGATGCCGATTTCGTTTTTCAGGTGAACAATTATGAACTGAAGGCGCAGACCAAAGGTCCCAACGCCGAAATGCTGGCCAATTCGGGAAAGGGGCAGCACATTCACTTTATTCTGGACAATCAACCCTATTCCGCCCATTACGAACCCCAATTCAAGAAAGAACTTCCGGACGGAGTACACCATTTGGTGGCTTTTTTAAGCCGATCGTATCACGAATCGGTTAAAAATAAAAACTCGGTGGTCGTTCGCAAACTGGAAGTAGGGGAGAACCCGAAGGACTCATTGGGGTTGGATATGAAAGCGCCGACGCTTATTTACAGCCGTCCCAAGGGAACCTATTCCGGAAAGGACACCGAAAACCTGTTGTTGGACTTTTTTGTACTCAATACCGTGCTCTCGGAGGATGGAAACAAAGTGCGGGCCACCATTAACGGTAAAACATTCATGATTTCGGAATGGGCGCCATATCTTATTAAAGGTCTTCCTATGGGAGAAGTGACGCTGCAACTGGAACTGGTCGATAATCAGGGTAATTTGATCGCCGGCCCGTTTAATCAAGTAACCCGTACCGTCACCCTGGAACAATAGGTAGTATCCTTTTTAAAATAACTTACAAAACGCTATGAAAGCCAGTATTACATTGACCGATCACCCCAATATATGGGGCAGTTTTACCAGTGGGTTGTGCCTTGCACATTGTGTGGCGACGCCTTTTTTATTTGCTGCACATCCCGGGCATGTTCACGGGCATCATGCACATCCTTTTTGGTGGGGATGTATCGATGTGCTTTTTATAGTCCTGTCATTTTTGGCGGTTTTTTGGTCCGTACGAAATACATCAAAATACTGGATGAAATATGCGCTTTGGATTTCTTGGGCATTATTGGCGGTGCTGGTCGTAAACGAAAAGTTGGAGTTGTTTCCCGTAGCCGAAGCATTTTTTTATTTTCCGAGTATCGCCCTGATCGTGTTACACCTTTACAATCGCAAGTATTGTAGGTGCCCAAACGAATGTTGCGTTCACGAAAACCAAAGCCTAAAGGGCGATGGGTGAGCGATTGGTTATGTTGAATTGTGAAGGACGCCTTTACGCCTTGGGAGGGTCTCATGGCGTTGGTGTTGTTACGTTTTATGTAGCAGCTTCTTTTTTACCGGTCATTTCTTATTTTTAGTCATGCACAAACTTTTTTTTATCGGTTTAATGCTTTGCTCGGTCCACGTAGGCGGAGCGCAAAAAAGCATAAAAAAGGTCCTCGCGAACACCACCGGGCCTTTAAAAGAAACGCTTCGCTGGCATGTTCAAGATGGTCAGGGAAACAAAGGGCATTTGCCGGTGGCCATCATAAAAGGAAAAACCGATGGTCCGGTATTTACGGTAGTAGCCGGTGTGCACGGGTTTGAATACCCCCCAATCGTTGCCGTACAAGAATTGATGCGGGAAATTAAGCCAGAAGCACTCTCCGGGACGATTTTATGTGTTCCTATTGCGAATACCGCCTCGTTTTATACCAGAACGCCCTTTATCAACCCACAAGATGGTACCAATTTAAATGGTGCATTTCCTGGGGATTCGGTAGGGACCATTACCCAGCGTTTGGCACATCTGATCACTAAAAAAGTTATTCCGGAAAGTGATGTTTTTTTGGATGTTCATGGTGGCGACGCCAATGAGGACCTGCTACCCTTTGTATGTTACTATAATAACAAGAACCGCCCCGAAAGGACCCAAATGGCCGAGCTACTTGCCCAGGCCAGTGGATTTGAATATATCGTTTCCTATCCCTATACCCTAAAAGATGACGACCCCGCAAAATATGTGTTCAAACAGGCCGTGCAAGATGGAAAAACGGCCCTGAGCATCGAGTGTGGAAAATTGGGGAACGTACAGGAAGAAGCGGTAGTTTTGATTAAAAAAGGCATATATAATATGTTGCACCAAATGGAGATGTACGATGCCCCGACGATGCCAAAACCGAAGCGGATACGGCTCAACCATCAAACCTATATCAGGTCCAACGAAAAAGGAATTTTTTATAGTGACCATAAGGCCGGGGATGCCGTCAAACAGGGGGATGTTGTAGGGTATACCACGGATGAGTTCGGTGAACGTATTGCCGAGTATCGGGCACCGTCTGGCGGTATTATCCTCTATAAGATCGCGACCCCACCGATCAACGTGGGCGATACGGTAATGTGCATCAGCACCAATTTGGAGTAATACCATTTCTGGTTTAACTGTGGTTATCCTTGCCGTCCAGTACCGTTGTTATGTTTTAACATCAGAAATGGTATTCGATGGTACCTTTTAGCTATTGAACTCATTTAGACTTTTTGGATTGAAGCGAAAATTATCCATTTTAAGGCCTGTTGAAGACTTTTTTGAGTTTCATAGCAGGGCTACGGGAGGAAAAAAAGACAAAAACAGGGCTGTAAAGGGCAATTTTTTAGCCAATTAAAAAAGTCTAAATGAGTTCATTAAGTGATTTATTTCTGTTCAAGAATTCTTTGGCAATGGTTTCGGCCACATGGTGGGAGGAATGCCATGTTCGGTGTACTTCTGTTGCCCATTCAAAGATCAAGGCCTTACGATCGGATGCGTTTTTCGTATTTTTAAGGATATCCGTTGTTGTGATCGTTCCTCGCTTCAATACCTCCGGCGGGATTAAATATTCGTTCTGCTTGTCGATTTTATAAACTTTCAAATAATTGCTGAGCATCGGTGAATGCCGGTAGCTCCATTTTACGTCATGTTTCAGTATTAAATGCAATCTGGAAAGATGAAAGTGGTTGTTCCATCTGCCGTGAATTTCGGGATGTTGTAAGGTATGGGCATCCACCATCAGAAACTTATACATGTGGTTTTCCTTCTTGGAAAAGTCTATTTCGCCAAATCCGAAATTAAATATTTCCAAACATTCATGGATGCCACGTTTTGTATTCGCACCGCAAAATTGACAAGCTCCCGATTTTAAAAGTAGCACCCCGTTCTTTGCTGCGAAATCAATATAATCTTGCATGTTTTTTAGTCATTTTTAACCGCTTGGCCCCCGGGGCTTCCCGTCTTGCGCGAATAAAAATTTTCGGATGCCATTTTGGTTTAATGTTGCCCTATGATCATTTTTCGTTCGCTGGTGAGCCGTCTTATACGAATGAACGTAGATGAAAAAACATCCGAACGAAGGCTTACACATCAAATTTATGTGTAAACTGCAGGCCGCCATAATAAAACAGATAGATCCAATAAAAAAACTGAAAGCACAAAGAGACAAAAAAGTGCTTCCATGGAACCCTTTGTCGGGACATCAAAAAGATACCGAACGCCAGTGCTACCAGTTGAACGATACAAAATATGGTGTACAGTTCGGTTTCAAATTGTTTTGAAGTAAACGGGGAACAGCTGGTGACGAGGATAAAAACCACCAACATTATTGCGGAGGGCAATAACATGTTCACATTCAATTTCAATACATATTTTATCAATACTCCTACGATAAGTAGGGGTAAGGCAAAATAAAATATGTTAAAGAGGACGACGCCATTCATTTGGATTTTTTTATGGTTTACATTATTATGTGCGCTAAAGTGGTTTCATTCGTTACGGGTGTTGGTTGAAAGAACGCACGTTAAAAGCATACCGGTTTGGTTGTGGTTTGGCCATACCCTTTAAATTAGGTATGTAATTTTGATATTTTTTTGCCGGTACCTCCGGTGTTTTTCAATCGGCCCGGTAGCCCGTAAAGTTACGGCAATTCGCTGCGGAATAGCACACCTTTTATTGGGAAATGGGTATCCCCGATAATGGTATGCCATCGTTTTTGAACAGGAACCTATAGCACACTGAAACTGCGATCACGATAACCGTAAGGCAATGTCCATACTACTGTAGAACCGGGAGAACACCTGGTTTTAAGCTACCTTGTATTCCAGTAAAAGAACGATTGGGAATTGAGGGTGCAGATGGACCCAATAGTATTCTTTTTTGACATATGTCAACAAAAAACCGGGCCATCCCCAGTGGGGTACCTTGGAATGGAATCCGTCAATCCTTACCTTTATTTTATTTGATAGGACCAACCTATTTATGTTATGAGCACCGTAGTAATCGATATTATCAAAAGTATAAGCAACATTAGCGATGCCGCGGAAAGCGAGCTCACATCGATGATCGGTTCCAAATTCGTACAGCGGGGGACCTATCTCCTAAAGGAAGGTGAAACTTGTTCCCATATCTATTTCATGCAATTTGGTTTTGCGCATCAGTTCAAATGGAAAAAAGACCAAAAGATTTCCAACTTCTTTTGGACCAATAACGATTTTGTTACCCATATGATATCGTTTTTGACGCAGACCCCTTGTAGCGAGAACATAGAGGTCCTAAAGGATAGTAAAATATACGCCCTAAGCTATGCCGACCTGCAGTACATGTATAAAACGTATCCTGAATTCAATCATTTTGGGAGATTGATGTTGGAAAAGTATTTTTTGGAGATTGCCGGCCTTGGGGAGCTTTCAAAGATAACGCCCGCGCAAAAGCGATATGAAAAGCTTGTGGAGCAACGTCCCAATCTTCTTCAACTGGCCACTTCGGGACAAATTGCATCCTATTTGAACATGTCCCAAGAAACCCTGAGCAGAATACGCGCAAAACGACCGTAGTCCCTTAAAATAGATGTTTCCGTTAGAAGATTTTTCTTCCGGCAGCTCCTTGTTCCGCTGTTTTTTTTGATAAATATCAAAAAAGGTTTCATTTCATAGGATATTCCGGGTATGGAATACTTCCCATAGGGTCTTTCCCGTTATTATTGAAATCCAAAATCAAAGCAATGATGAAGACAAAACACCTACCTTATTTGTCATTTATATGTCTTATTTTTTTATGTTTCGGTTGTGAGACCGAAAGCGCTGTTGATGTTTCGCAGGACCGTATATATGTGGCCTACGGTGCCTTGTGGGACGAAGCGCAAGACCTTACCATTATCAATGTTACCTTTTCTCTGGGAAACTATAATGGTACGCGCTTGGAACTTGCCGAAGGTGCTGCCATCAGCTTTAATGGTGATGCGGTACCCTATACCTCATTTGGATATTACGAGCTAAAACTGACCGGTTTTGTGCAGACCGGAACGTTCGAGTATATCGATTTGAACGGCAATGTTTTTCAAAACGATATTTCCATTGTCCCGATAGCTTTTGCGGCAGGGACACCTACTGTTATCGACAGGTCAAAATCCCAAGAAATTCGGTGGGACGGCCAAGCGGTGGGGACCGGACAGTCTTCCGTTGTAGCTACGGTGGTACCCTCCAACTTAGGGGAGACCAAGCTTTTTTCCCAGACCGCAGAGGGGGCCACCTCGGTAATGCTTACGCCGGACGTTCTGGGCCAGATAGCAAACGAACAAAAGGGACTATTGGTCTTGGAACGTATCGAAGCCATGGATGCCGTGGATGCCACGGAAGCGGGAGGACTCGTTACGGCGCGATACCGTCCAAATGCCCTGGATATCGACATCGACTAAAATTGGACCGCAGCGCGTTCGACCATGCTGGTAGTAAAGCCCTGGTACCGGTACAGTGAAGGCAGGCGGGATACGGGAAGGGTTTTGTCTCCATTCAGCGGTCATAGCATATTATCAAATGTTAATGCCCGTTAAATCCGTACCCTAGAAACAATTGCAAATTGGACAACATTTCAAATCATGAAGCACCAATCATACAACAAGAAATCGAATATGAAGAAAAGCAAATCGGTTTTGGCCTTTTTGACCGGCATCATCTTACTATGTTTACACGGCTGTTCTTCGGACGATGCTACCGAAAATAGCGAAGCACTGACATTGGTCGGTCAATGGGAACTTTCAGCGTTTAAGGTCTCCGATACCGTTTCGGCGCCGCAGTTGTTGGTCAGCGAAGCGATTATTGGCACCCTGATCGAAGCGGACTGTAAAATTTTATCTTATGATTTTAGGGCGAATGGGGAAGTTTTTGCCGAAAGCACGATCCTATATATTAGTACCGATCCCGATAACATCGCATGTCCGACCGGTCCGTCCAATTCGTTTCAAGGTACTTGGGAGCTGGAAGGAGATATCCTAACATTTGACGACGGTCAGGGTTCGCCCTCGGAAGGCGCCCGAATACGGTTGTCCCAAAATGAATTGATTATTTATGGGGAAGGTCTGAGTGTGGAAAACCGCTCTGGAACGGAATTTATTTTATCGCGCAAATGATTTTTTTTAAATTGACGAATGTTCTTCCTTCATGTGTCAAAGTACATCGAATTTAAGCCTTTTACCCCTATGAAACTACCCATTAGTACTCTCTATAGCGGTCTCGTCATGATTCTCTTAGGTGCCTGTTGTATCGGTTGTTTGCCAAAAGTTTCCGAGTACCCCTTTCGTTCTGATACGGAACTTAAAAGAGGTGCCCAGGAATTGTCCGATAATTTGGAGGAGTATATCAGAAAATGGGCAAGGGGGGAAGTACCCGCCGAACTGCCGGACAACATATTGCCCAAAGGATATGACACCGAACGTTTTAAAAACGTTCGTCTTGTTCCATACGGGGAAATCGACCCGGAAACACAATGGGTCTCCAGAAAGGCACATGATATCGATTTCAATAGACTATACGGTAGTTTTCCCGATCCGCACTGTACCTATTTATTGGCTCCCATCATATATGCACCATTTGGGGCGAAGATGGTCATTGAAGGGGAATTTCCATATTGTCGCTTCTTCAATATTCAAACATCGCCGCCATTTGATGGAAAAGGATACCGTTACGACAAGTTTGCGGGAAATGGGGAAGTGGCCATTGTGGATAGCGATATGGTTCCCAAACCGGGGCACGTAAATCCCTTTACGCCCGACGGGGACCGAATGGCAAAAAACCGTTCCTATGAAGTAACCTATACGATGGCCATGGGAAATGCCAGTGCCTTGGACCCTTCGCATACCCCGCCCTATCGGGGCGATGGCCATATGCGGTACGGCAGTGCGATTCAGGTACAGGGGCCATGGGGAGAAGATTCCAAAAGTGGCCATGGGAGGGGCATTTGGGACTTCGGGGATGTTTGGATTCGGTATTACGGCATAGACCACGACAAGTTCCCCTCGGGGGGCGTTGCATTGCCCAAAATGTACTTTCAACTCAAAACAGGCGAACGATTTACCGTCATTGCCGACTATGAAGGATTTATTGAGGCTTCGGAAAAGACCATGGCCAATAGAAGTATTGGAAACAATGATCCTGCCGCCTATAATGGAAAGGATATCGGTTGGGACAAACAGTTCGGTATTTTTCTTCAAATTGCGACCGGCGGTGCAAGGGCATTGTACAAGGATACCGAAGCGGACAAGGAATACGTGCGCAACCTGCACAAGGGTATCACCGGCCGAGGAGCTGATATGATCGCTCCCGCCAGTTTGGAACCACACGCTACAGGTTGCAACTACCATGGATATCTTACCAATGGCATGAGTATTAAAAAAGGGAACGTTTATGCGATTTCGGGGAAGATGCCGACCTTTCCGGATACCCGCGATGGGGCGGGCCAACTCCAACCTGCACAATGCCGCTACTGGAGCTTGACGAGTTATGATGCAAGTTTCCCCTTTTCAAAAGTTGCCGGTCTTGAAAACACTTCTATTATGGATGATGAGGTGGTTCTTGACGATGACAGAAACTACATTATCGTGTATTCCCGGCTGGAAGACCGTCCCAAAAACGCTGTTGCCGAAAATGGCGTAACCTGGGTCGACTATGGAAATACCTGTACCCAGGCCTTTACGTTGCGATGGGTTTCCGTGGGACCGGAATGGAGCTTCGACAAAACGCCCGACGAACTGCATTTGCCTTGGAAAAAAACGACTTGGAGCGGAAGCGATTTCGATAGGAACATCATCGGTAGGAATGACCGAAACGGGTTTTTGGGAGCGTACCATCCCGTTCGGCATTATATGAGTAAAAAAACATTTGAAGATTTGGGAAACCTGACCCAAACGGCTTTGCCCGATTGGAGGTAACCTCCTCCAAAAAGAACATTTTTGATAACGCCGCCGTCATTGGTTTCAATGTAAATGCCCTTACTACCGGCCTCCCCTTGGTAATCTGGATTTTCAGGGCCTCTGGTGTGCATAAAAAGAGAGCCCAACGACCCAGAAATGTTACAGACCGGTACAACAAAAACTGACCGCTGATTCCGCTCCGGTCAAGAAAATAGGAAGTTCCTGCGCCGTTCCGTAGCTGCTATATAAAAACGGACGGTCCTGTACCGCCCCTGACTGCGGGGGAATACCGCCCTGAAAGACATCGCCCCTTTTAAAGAGTACCCAAGCCGCTTCGCCATCATTGACGTTCTCCATGGCCTGATCGATCGTTTTGATTTACTTTATGAAAAAGTTTAGAATAATTGCAGGGTATAACGAGTATCTTAGGTATGGAATCCCGGTCAAAAATGAAATTCGAGACAGACGCGCAAACGGTAAAGGATTTAAACCTTTTTTCTGAAAAGGACGAATGCATATTTGGCTGTTACAATTACACCAACACCTTTAGCGGTAAAGTATTGCTTCGAAAACAAATGAGCGCGCCGAGCTCCGATTTTACCACAATCGACAACAGGGTGCGGGCGCTTGACTATTTAATGGATTTGACCCCGGAATTTGAAATCCTACAAAAGGACGTAGCCTATGTGGAACATTACCTAAGGCTGGATAAAAAACCACTGCAAGATCATTTTATCGATGCCTTTAAGGACGCCCTAAAAAATAAAATTAAGGCTACCAATGATTATTACCTTATCGGAAAGGGAATCGATGCCATTTTAAAACTTTATCGCTACCTACGACAATCGTTCCTGTACCATGAGGCTTCTCGATTACCAAGTCTTTTGACCGGTATCAAAAGTAAATTGGACGCCTTATCGATTCCGCAGGAAGTACTTGTCATCCCCGAAAAAAAGACAAGGAGGCGGAGTGGCCGCTTTATCAATCGCCTGGATAATTTTTTTAGGGACCGTACTATTCTCGAATTGAAAGATTTTATGGAAGCCATTTACGAGTTGGATGTGTTATTCTCCCTTGTAAAGGCCATGCAGAAAAATGAGTTTTCACTGCCGGAATTTGAAAATGTTAGATCCGGAACTTTTTTATCCATAAAAGACCTCTATCATCCTTTGGTCGATAGCCCCGTAAAAAATAGTATCGAATTAAAGGAAGATGATAACTGTTGTTTTTTGACCGGTCCGAACATGTCCGGGAAATCCACTTTTTTAAAGTCGATAGGGCTTTGTGTCTATCTTGCACACTTAGGATTTCCGGTGCCGGCAAAAAAAATACGGCTCACGCCTTTTCATGGATTGATTACCACCATAAATCTTTCCGATAATTTAAATCTAGGGTATAGCCATTACTATGGGGAAATACAGCGGATGAAGTACGTGGCACTACGATTGGAAAAGTTACAACGTGTTATTGTGATCATCGATGAAATGTTTCGTGGTACCAATGTAACAGATGCCAGATACGGTACCGAGGCGATATCGGCCGCCTTTACAAAGATAAAGGAGAGTAAGTTTTTTGTTTCGAGCCATATTGTGGAAGTGACCGGCGATTTGCAAGAAAGTAATCGTGGTATACAATACTGGCATCTTGGTATTGGTGACGAGAAGGATTTGGAAAGCTATACCTATGCCTTACGAAAAGGTGTTGCGCACCGGAAACTTGGCAGGAAAATTTTGGAACAAGAAGGAATACTGGAAATTTTAAATCGGGTTTCCGATCGGGGTTGACCAATCTTCACTATATAAGACTTCAACGGGTCGGTCAGTAATAAAAGGAGGAAAGGCTATGGATTTACGTCATAGGAGAATCGTAAAGTTTCCGCCTTATTTTGCGAAATGGTCATGAATTTAGTGGTGATCGCCACATGTTGGACCAAAGTACCCTATTTGACCGTATCCGCTGCAGTAATAAACATATGTGGCGTTAATTTACTATGATTATAGTGTAGATGGGGCTTTGTACACAGTCCGACGAATAGTCTATATTTAGGTATCGTTTTAGAAAACACGCTAAGGCCAATGCTCATGGAATTTGCTAGATATGTACTTTTATGTTATGCACTGTTAAGTCTTTTGATTAGTGGGGGGTTGTTGTTCAATGCTCAAAATAGGATCTATCAATATCTTGGGGTATTCGTTTTGGTCTTTGCTTTTGAAACGTTGGACTTCTTATATGTTACCAGCCCCTTATTACAAGGGTATCCGGCGTTCTATATGCTATTGTATCCCATTTGCCTTTTGGCAGGTCCGGTGTTATGGTTTCATTTATGGCTGTTCCGTTTTGGTCCCGAGCACCCGCTTAAAAACCAATGGTTTCATTTTATTCCGTTTATAGTGTTTACCGGATTTACGGTCTATTTGTTTCGTTATCATGGAACGGAGCGGTTGTCCTATGTAGCTTCCATTTACGAAACCATTGTAAAACCGTTGAATTACCTTAAAGCCATACATGTTTTCATATATGCCGTTTTGATTTTAAGGTTCTATGAACGGCATAAACGGTATCTCCCGACCGAAAAAAAACAGTATTTTTTTATGATCATGTTGATCTATTTGACTACCGCGGTCTTGGTTACGGTCTTAACGGCGGTAATGGTAAATTATACTTACTTCATATATTACTTTTTGTCGACTGCCGTTTTAAGCTTGTTTGTGGGTTATGTGCTTTATTACAAACCTCACGTATTCGCCCGGCTGCGTAATAAATATGCCGGTTCCTATCTAGATCAAGAGACGATTCAACGAATTACAAATAAGATAAATGTTTTTTTTGAAGAGCCTGGGAATATCCTTGATCCTCAGATATCATTGAACGATTTGAGTATCGGTATTGCAGAGAAAAAACATTGGATTTCGCAGGTGCTTTCCGCCGAAATGAAAACGAATTTCAACGATTTTGTGAATGAAAAACGGATTGGTCACGCAAAAAAAATATTGGAAAACCCAGAACATAAGAATCTGAAAATCCTCGCGGTTGCCTTGGAGTCCGGTTTTACGAACAAAAGTACCTTTTATCGTTCCTTTTTAAAATTTGCGGCGTGCAGCCCGAGTGCCTATCGCAACAAAAAACAGGTTTCAAATAATTAGGTGCTACTTCTTTTTATTGAGACAGTGATCCTTTTTCCATAGACCTGCCTATTTTCGGAAAAACAAATAATTATGATGAAGGTATTTTATATTATCATTGCTTTTTTAATGACCTTTGGTTGTTTTGCCCAAGAAAATGAACATTCCAATTTTGACCCCAATTCCCTTAAACCACTTATTGTAGAAGCAAGTACTACTTGGGGGAAGGCTATTAAACAAAAGGATATTTCGTTGTTGGCCGGCCTATATGATGAAAAAGCGCATTACCTGCCCAATGATGCCAATGCGATACATGGCCAAAAGGCCATCCTTCAATATTGGAAGGCCTCCTTCGATTTTATGACCGACCTTAACCTACATATGGAAACCTTGGAAGGTACAAGGGCATTGCTTTACGAAACAGGAACCGGTTCGGCCTATATCCGTTCCGAAGATGGAGAAATCGTAGCATTACCCTTTAAATATGTAAATGTTTGGAAACGGCAAATAGATGGGAGTTATCGTGTGGTCATCGATACCTTTAATCAACTTGCAACGGAGTAAGTGGTTGGCCCCTTGTTGTTTGTTGGTTGACTTTTGTTGCTACGGCTATTTGAGAGAAAAAATGCTCTTTTTAAGGCCAGTGCGAAAGTGTACGTCCCAAGAGCAAAAACGCCTTACATTTTTTATACGGTTAGCGGCACCTCGGTTACATAGCCTTGTTTTCCACTTAACGAGGTGAACTCATCTTTGCTAACATTTTTATTTTCGAACAAGTCAAAAAGTTATGGGTCGGTTCAAAAAAACGTTTGAAACTTGCAGTTCGTTCTAAAAGGGTACCACACTCCCAAAAACATGCTTTTGTAACACATCTGGTTTTTCCGGTCTAAAGGGTAAAAACAACAGAAGATGAAAAAAGCGATAAGTATTTCCCTTGTCATAATTGTTATGGTGATTCTTGGATTAACCTATATGACGGCGCAGCAAGTACCCGAGCTAACGCCAATTGCGGCACATTCCGAATACGATAATACCCCTGACCGATATCTTACGGTAACCAGAATCAAAAAACCATGGATCGCTCCGAAAAACTACGTAGTGAAAAAGTTTATCGAAAGTATACCGGAATTTGAAAAGGTCGATGGCCTACTGTTCAAATCGTATGCTTTTACAGAAGATCACGGCCATTTTGGCGGTATATATTTGTGGAAAGATGAAAACGCGGCAAAAAAATGGTTTAACAGCGCTTGGCATGAACGTATACGGCAAAAGTATGATCAAACCGGACAGATTACCTACTACCGAGTAATCAATACGCGAACGCTCCGAAAAATAACAGAAACGAAAGGGAAATACTATACCGTTATTTCCGCGGCAAAAATAGTGTTCAATGATGCTCCTAAGGGATTGTTGCGTATTACAAATGCCTTGGACGCTTCGGGGAACAAGGTCCATATTACACTTTGGAAAAGTCAAAAATACGCCAGGGACTATTTTAGAAAATACGTCACCAATAATTTGTACTTTGTTACACCGGTATTGTTAAATAATCAAAACTGACCCATCTATGCGAACGGAACAAGACGATAGTTGTAACGATGCCGTATTGGTGGAGCGCTCCATTAGCGGGGATAAGCGGTCATTAAATACCTTGCTCGGGCGATATCAGGACTATATTTACAACATTTCGCTACGCATGTTTTTGGACCCGGAAGATGCAAAGGACGCTACCCAGGAAGTATTGATCAAGGTGTTGACCGGATTAAGGACTTTTCAAGGGAAAAGCCGTTTCAAAACGTGGATATATCGGATAACGGTCAACCATTTTTTAAACGCTCCACAGCGAAAAATGGAAAAACGATTTGTGCGCGAAACGGAGCATTTGACGACTGTTTCGGCGCATACCGATTCCCCTAAAATTACCGAGGCGATTACGGAGGAGGTACGTGTTTTGTGCGCTACCGCAATGCTCATGTGCCTGAACAGGGAACAGCGTTTGGTTTATATTATCGGTGAAGTCTTTGGGGCCGACCACGCGCTAGGGGCGGAACTCTTCCGGACCTCAAAAGGGAATTATAGGGTGAAGTTGCATCGGGCAAAAGCCGAGTTGCTCAACTATGTCTCCGGACGCTGTGGAATCATCGATCCCAGCAATCCCTGCCGATGCCCGAAAAAGGCAAAGGTACTTGTAAGCCAAGGGGTAGTGGATGGCAACAATCTTAAGTTCAATACCTCCTTTACCAAAAAAATAGGGGATGTAGTTGATCAAAAAAAGAATACCGTGAGCGACAAAATACAGCTGGATTTAAAGGAACTGTTTCAATCCAGTCCGTTCCAGGTCAAAAAAGAGATCGATGGTATGCTAGAGCGTTTGCTGGAGCGTTAAAAAAAAATCGATGGCCTCGGTACCGGGCTCTAGTTACGACAATGGTTCGCTATCTTATCAGAATTGTATTTTTTAATCGCCCTCCGTTCCTAAATGAGATATAAGCGCTTCGTACACCTAAGGCCATTACGGTCGTTAGGAACTATTGCCATGGGTATTTTGGCACCGAAATTTCGGTTTCATGTTCAAGGCTAAAAGAATCTGGGGGTAATTATGCTCTTGTACTTGGCCCTTAGCTCGTATCGCAAGAAAATTTCAAAAGAACCATTATTGAACGAGGTATTTCCCAATGCGGTCGTTTCCTTGTCGTATGCCAGGCCCAACATGAACTGGTCCGATATCTGGAACCCCATTAGACCACTGATCGCGGCATCCCAACGATAAGCTGCGCCCAAGGTAAATTTTTGGTTCAGCAGAAAGTTTGCCGATACGTCCGCTTGCAGGGGCGCCCCGCTTACGGCCTTGAACAATAGGGCTGGTTTGAACCTGAGATCGGGATTCAGATCAAAAACGTATCCCGTAATCAGGTACCAGTTGATCCGTTCCTCTGCAAGAAAGGAATTGCCTTCCCCAGTTTCGTCAAAATGTTGTGTTTCCAAAAAATTGGGAACAGAAAGACCCGCATAAAATTTTTGGGTATGATAATATATTCCTGCCCCAAAATTCGGCGAAAACTTTCTGTCAATATTGGCCAGGTTCGATTCTACCCCGTAGTTTGCCAATTTGGAGAAATCAATATTCAAAAAATGACCTCCGGCCTTTAGACCAAAGGATAATTTTCCATTTTCCGAGGTGGGTACGGAATACGAAAAAGAGCCGTCCACATAGGTTTCCTGATTGGTTCCTTCACCGATTTCATCGTTCACTAGGGATAGTCCCAGGCCGATTCTCCGCGATACCGGAGCGTTGAGGTTCAACGTAAAGGTATTGGGGGCCCCTTCCAAGCCAATCCATTGGGTACGGTATAGGCCCGCAAGACTCAAAACGCCCCTAGAACCGGCATAGGCAGGATTCACTACGATGGTATTATACATGTATTGCGTGTACTGGGCGTCTTGTTGCGCCATAACGGTATGAAAGACGCCCAGGGTAAGGATACCGTATATCAGTATTCGTTTCATTTGATTTTTGGTTTTTATCTATTGATGTAAAGGTATCCGGATATCGTTTTGGTCTTACTGCCATCATTGTAATTAATGATGTAGAAGTATACCCCTACAGGCAACGCTTCGTTCCGCTGTATGGTGGCCCTTCCCCTGGAAATACCGGAAAAAGAATTTTGGGCATTGTCATATCCTCTTGCTTCAAACACCTTTACGCCCCAGCGGTTAAAAATTTCTACCGAGTTTTCCGGGAACTGTTCAATATTTGTAATCCTGAATATATCGTTGGTACCATTGCCATCGGGGGTAATCATTTCATTTTCTACCGCAATCGCACAGGCAACTCCCAGTGGTGGTGTTCCACCGTTGGAATCACAACTATCCAAGGGGTCGGTATTGTCCGCTACCTCTTGACCATCGATAATTCCATCGTTATCCGAATCTTCATTTTCGGGGTCTGTTCCGAGCGCTGCTTCTTCGGCATTCGTAAGCCCATCGCTGTCACAATCGCTTGTTTCCAATGGAGTCCCGTTTAAAGAATCGCAGTCATCCAATGGGTCGGTATTATCCAAGACTTCCTGACCATCCAGTATTTCATCGGCGTCCGAATCGGAATTAATTGGGTCGGTGCCTAAGGAAACTTCTTCTGCATTGGTAAGCCCGTCGTTATCACAATCACTTGTTTCCAATGGGGTACCGTCTAAGGAATCACAGTCATCCAACGGATCTGTGCCGTCAACGATTTCCTGATCATCCAGAATGCCATCTCCATCGGTATCACAAACTACGCCTTCCGGTGGGGCACCACCAATGGAATCACATGGATTTAGCGGATTGGTCTCATCCAACAGTTCGGTAGCGGTGGCTATGGTATCGTTATCATCGTCCGTATCCAAATAATCGAATAAGGAATCCTCATCGGTATCCCGCGTGTCCCCCGTGTTGGGGTTGCCGTCCCCGTCGGGGTCTGGGTTTTCGAATACGGTATCCACACCGTCGCCGTCATCGTCCACGTCCAGGTAATCAGGAATGGTATCGGTATCGCTGTTCTGTGGATTACCGGTGTTCGGGTTTCCGTCCCCGTCGGGATTCGGGCTTTCGAAAGCGGTATCCACACCATCGCCGTCGTCATCGGTATCAAGATAATCGGGAATCGAATCGGTATCGCTGTTCTGGGTGTCCCCGGTATCGGGATTGCCGTCCCCATCGGGGTTCGGGTTTTCGAAGGCCGTATCCACGCCGTCGCCGTCATCGTCCACGTCGAGGTAATCGGGCAGGCTATCGGTATCACTGTTCTGTGTATCCCCAGTGTTCGGGTTACCGTCCGCATCGGGGTCCGGGTTCTCGAACGCCGTATCCACGCCGTCGCCGTCATCGTCCACGTCCAGATAATCGGGCAGGGTATCGGTATCACTGTTCTGTGTATCCCCGGTGTTCGGGTTACCGTCCGCATCGGGGTCCGGGTTCTCGAACGCCGTATCCACGCCGTCGCCGTCATCGTCCACGTCAAGGTAATCGGGTAGGGCGTCGGTATCGCTGTTCTGGGTGGCCCCGGTGTTGGGATTTCCGTCCCCGTCCGGATTAGGATTCTCGAAAGCGGTATCCACGCCGTCGCCGTCATCGTCCACGTCCAGGTAATCGGGCAGGGTATCGGTATCGGTATC
>CANMSB010000024.1 GCA_947500445.1 uncultured Flavobacteriaceae bacterium
GTCATGTTCACGGCCTTTATCTATATCGCCCTGATTTTCGATGCAATTAGTGTTAACACGCCCTAGTAAAAAGTGGTTAGTAGGGATTCTTGTAATATTGAACTTGACACTTGAGCTTGAACTTGAATCTGTCTTTCTTCCTTGTTCTTTCAGCGCAGCGGTCTTTGTTCTGCTGAATAGTACAAAGTAGTTAGTACGAAGTATTTAGTAAGTAATGGTGGGGAGCGGACGACTTTGAACTTGTATTTGATTTTTGTGTTTGAACTTGAACCCTCCTATTCAAACCGTTCCATGGTCGCCAGTTCCGGTTCGCCACCGCGGTTACCGCATCCGGAGGCAATATACAGGCTGTTTTTCCAAACGACTACTCCGGTGCCATGCCGCCCTGCGACCAGCGGAGCTGCCGAACGCCATTTCCCGGTTTTGGGGTCCAAGGCTTCCACATGGGCATGGGCCTTTTCTTGGGAAGAAGATTCGCCCCCGATGACCAACACCTCTCCATTGAAATAGGTGGCCGCATTTCCGGCACGTTGGGTTGGTAAAGGGTTGGGTAAAGTACTCCAGGTATCGGTGGCAATGTCATAGGCATCTACTTCCGGAATGGTAGCACCAAAAGGGTCATCGGGATCTTTTCCCGTATTTCTTCCGGCAGCAGCATAAATGTGGCCGTTGGCGTAAACGGCCTGAAAATGGTCCCGTGTTCGTGGGGCGTCCGATAAGCTTTTCCATGCGCCGGTAGCGGGATCGTAACGGTCCAACCAGTTTTTATGATCGCCGATATGGCCGTTTTTAATTCCGCCCAAAACATACACATAACCATCATGCAAGACCACTCCGGAAGCGCCACGGCGACGGTCCTCCGGAACTTCGTGCCCTTCGGACCAAAGGTCCTCGTCCGGATGGTACCTGTATATTTTTGTGGTCGGGGTTTCGTTGGGCCAACCACCGGTAAGGGCACCAATAACATAAATATCGTTTTCGTAAACAACGGGTTGAAAATGGTGCAGTTCTATCGGAGGTTTTTTCCCTTGCGACCAGGTACGGCTCTCGATATCGTAAATGCTTACGGGCCGAATACCGCGCCCGCCCATAAGGTAGCATTTGCTTCCCACGCGAACAAAGGCCGCCTCATGGCGGGCAATGGGTTCGCTCTGGTCGGCGCTTTTTTGTATTTGCCAAACGGTTGGCAATTGTTTTGGTTGCCGTAAGTTTTGGGAATGCTTGCATCCAAAAAACAGAAGAAAAAACAGCGAACAATAAGCAATGGTCTTCATAGACAAAAAGTTAAAAAGGTATCAAACCGTTTAAAAATAGTCAAACCATACCAATGAACCTTGCCATAGGGGAAAATTGGCGTTATGGATCCGGAAGCAGCACTAGCGGTAAGCCCAAAAGCCTTTGGTAGATCTTGATAAAATACCGATATGTTTTTTCTCTATTTGCATGTGTTTTTAAGGCCACATGGTACCATTGTTTATGAGGGACGTTTACCGTAAAGATCGCACCGACCTCATGTTCCCGTACGGCACTTTCAAACTCCGGCACCATATCCCCTTTGGCGAACCAGCCCAGGTCACCTTGGTTCGGGTTGCCGTCCATAGTATATTCCGATACCAGGTCGGCAAACGGTGTTCCCGATTTGTATCCCGCGATGATAAGGCTTCGCAGCGAATCGATTTGGGACCTGCCCAGGACCGTCCCGTCCAGATAAATATAACTGGCCCGGTATTCCGGTAGTGCTTGCCGTTCCAGAAAGCGGTACAGCTGTACCTCCCCATTTTCCAAAACGGAAAGCGTATCCCCTTCGGTAAGGGCCGTTAGTTTGGGGGTTAGCAAGGGGTCGTCCTCCGCCAGCACGTCCAATCGTGCGCCGAACAGTTGGTAGGTTGCGTCCAAAGCGTTGAACTGTGTTACGGAATGGATGTGCAACACGGTATCCCGTAGCGTAAGATGTTCTTCTTGTGCATGCACAAAGAGTCCCAAGAAAAGCGATAGGGTCAATATTGGGCGTCGCATCTGTTGTGGTTCATGGTCCGAAACACGAAAATAAGCTTTTAGGGCATGACAAAGTAGCGTAATTCTTACATATTTGGGTGGTGGCCCCAGTAAACCCGAGCGCGGCAAACCGGTTTAAGGCATTAGAATCCCTTTTGCATGCAAGGAAAACGCATTCGTTAGAGGGTTTGGGATACCAGTATGCTGCTCATCATACTTTTGGATAAGGGTTTGTCAAAATAGCCCTTGATCATGGTATGTTTTTTGGCCAGCTCCCGATCTTTGGTATTGGTAAAGGCCGATAGAATATAGATTTGGGTCTTTTGTTTCTTTCCCGTTAGAGGCCGGATGGCCTCAAGGAACTCCCAACCGTTCATGCCGCCCATAACCAGATCTAAAAAGAGGATGTCGGGCAATGGTTTCCCCTCTTGCAAGAATTTGATGAACTGGGAAAGGGCTTCCTCCCCGCTGTCCCAAACCAACACCTTTGATTCTGAAAGGGTCTGTTCAATACAATATTGCGTCGCGTATTGGGATACGAGATCGTCATCTATGATACCGATGCTAAGTGCCATATACAGTTTCTTATGTTCAATTGGGTACTTTGGAGCATTTTAAAGATACATAATAATGTAGCAATCCTAGGGGTTGGCCATCGTTAAATTTCTGTAACCAGTTTAAGGGACGCCGGTTTTAATAAAAGAATAACAGCACCATCCCATTTCGATTTTCATGAACCCCTTATCTTTATCCGATATAGTTCCCGTACACTATAACGGGCAGATAAAAAGTATTTGACATATGGATTTAAAAAATAAAGTGGCCTACATTACCGGTGGTTCCAAGGGAATCGGTTTTGGAGTGGCCAAAAAGTTGATTGCGGAAGGAATGCGGGTAGCCATTAGTGGGCGTACCTTAAAAACGGTGGAACGGGCGGCGAGCTATTTGGGAAATTCCGAACAGGTACTGGCCTTGGAATCGGATGTGGTTCAACGCGGCGATGAGGAGAAGGCAGTAGGGGCCATATTGGATAAATGGGGCCAGGTCGATGTGGTCCTGGCCAATGCCGGAGTCGGGCATTTTGCCCCGATCGATGAACTTTCCGATACCCAATGGCACCAAATGATCGATACCAACTTGAACGGGGTCTTTCATACCCTAAAAGCATCCTTGCCCGCATTGAAAAAATCGAAAGGGTATTATATGACCTTGGCGAGTTTGGCGGGCACCAATTTTTTTGCGAGCGGATCCGGTTATAATGCCACCAAATTCGGGGTGGTCGGGTTTACGCAGGCGGCCATGCTCGACCTCCGTAAGTATGATATTAAGGTGACGACCTTAATGCCCGGTTCGGTGGCGACCCATTTTAACGGAAACGAACCCGATGCTTCCGACGCTTGGAAAATTCAGCCAGAAGATATTGGGGAGCTTGTATACGACCTGTTAAAAATGCATCCAAGGACCTTGCCCAGCAAGGTGGAGATACGCCCTACCAGGCCCGATTTGAAATAGTGGACCGCCCTAGGAAGGTTTTGGTACGTTTCACGGTTAAAGCAAAAGCTTTTCTTGAAATGGAATTTCCGGATGGCATATTTCTGAAATAAGGGCGGCGAGCCGGTCCTTAAAGGTGGCCAACACTTCGTCGTCGATAACACCGTTCTTGGTTCTACCGCCTTTCTTTTCTTTGGTTGCGAACCCAAGTACGCCCGCCCCAAGGTTTTTAAAGGAAACGATGCCGGCGGTTAAGGGTTCCGATAGATGCGAACCATCGTACATTAGGGCATAGCACAACAGTTGAAAGGCCTTGCTGTAATCGTATTCGGTAACCAGTAGGTCCCAATCGAAAATTTCTACCTGTGCCGCGGTTACCTTTCCGGTCTTGTAATCGATGATCCGTAACCGGCCGTCCATACGGTCCACACGGTCGAGTTTTCCCTTGAGGATTACGGGAAACGGAATAGCCTTTAGGTCAAGGGTTATGTTCAGGTTCTGTTCCAGGGCCACAAGGTGAACCTGGTGTTTTTGTACGGTCTCTATTTCCTTATCGAAAAAATTCTCGATGTACCGGATCACTACCTGGTAAGCGATCAGGTTTTTTCCCCGAGTGATATCGCCCTCAAGATAGGTTTTCTTAAAATGTTTGTGTACGGTTTCCTTGGCATTGGCCCGCGCCGTTTGCAATCCGGGTACGGTAAGGTCGGTACCGATAAAAGGTTGGTACAGTTCTTCCAAGGTATCGTGTACAATGGTACCGAAAGTATTGGCCGCAATGGTCTCTTCTACTTCTAGCGAATCATCGATACGGAGCAGGTGCCTCTTGTAAAATTGTAAAGGGTCACGAATATAATTACTGAGCGAGGTGGGTGAAAAGCCTTTGGCCGCATGCTCCCGGATCAACGCCATCAGCCCGTGGTCTTTGGCAATGGTTTCCAAACGGTACGGTGTAGGGGCGATATGCGGGGTCGCAAGGGCCGAGCTTACGTCCGAACTACGAAGGTCGTCGGTAAGCAATTGTCGGATCAGCCGGCTGGGTTCCCCACCCTCAAGTACGTCGGGCTCCGTGTTATAAAGGATATAAACCTTTTTGGCCCGTTGTAGCAAACGATAAAAATGATAGGTATATACGGCGTCCTTCTCTTTGTAAGTAGGAAGGCCAAAGTACTTTTTTAGATCAAAGGGAATAAAGGAATTGTTCGATTTTCCGGAAGGCAGAATGCCCTCGTTCACCGAGGTTAGGATAACCGTTTCAAAATCGAGGTTACGGCTTTCCAACATACCCATGATCTGTAAGCCGCGCAGGGGCTCCCCTTGAAAATCGAGGGTTTCCGCCGATAACAGTTCTTGATACAGACTAATGAGCGAACGCAGATCGGTAAGGAACCCATGTTTTTTCAGCAGGCCATCCAGTTGGATGAAAAGGGTATAAAACCGATAGAGGTATTCGAGGGATAGCGGATGGGCATCAAGGTTCGCCCGTTCCTTTAATAGCGTGATGAGCCCGATACACTTCTCAAGCATAAGGGAGGGAGTAGGTGGGGCATCAAAAAAAAGAAAGGCCACATACTCGTGTTCTTGTGTGCTGCGTAACAGTTGCCGCACATTTACATAGGCCCAGTTGCGTTTTTTGATTTCAATGGATAATTCGGTGGCCCAATTTGTCTTTTCCGCGGAGAAAAGCAATTGTAGGTAGGGATGTGATAAAAAATCTAAAAGCGGTTTGTGGAACCAACCTTGTTCGTCCCGATGCAGGTACAGTGCAAAAAACTGTTGAAAAAGTGCGGCCAATGGGCTTTTGTCCAAGGGGTAGCCCATGGTTATGTTGACGTCGGGAATTTCCAAGGGAACAGCGTTGATAATGGGGTTCAACAAACTTTCCTCTCCGAGAACCACTGCCGTCCGTTTGAGCTGGGCCGGTCGCTCATCGTGCATTTGTTTGAGCAGTTGCCCTACATACTTTGCCTGGCTCACATTTTTGGGGATACCGATAATTTCGATATCCTTTGAATCGGAATAGTGCGCGCTGAGTCCGTTTATGCCATGCTCCTTCAGGTATGGCCATTCGCGTAAATGTTGACGGATAAAGAGCCCCGCGTCATGGATGGGGTCCTCCACAAAAGAGCGGTCGATATCCCAAAAAATTTCACCGCGATCGTTGCCTAAAATGGTTTGGATGATTTGCGATTCGGCAGTGTTGAGCGCATTGAACCCGACAAAAATATGTCGCTGGTCCGGGGAACGTTCCAAATACTCCGTTAGTTTTTCACAAGCGGTGCGGTATATCAGGCCCTGATGCCCGATATGCTGTCGTAATAAATTTTCATTAAAATGCCGGTACAGGCCCGGCAGTTGTTTCCAAAACGATAGATAGTCCTCCATCATTCGTGTTTTTTTGGCCTCTGGCGACCAAATACTGATTTCCTGTACTGCGGACAGGTTGGCGAACAAACGTTCGGTATCGATCAGGTAACGGTCTATCTCATTAAAATCCTGCAATACCGTTTGCGCCCATTTGGAAAAGGCGTAGAAGGAATCCGTCTCGCCTTTGCGCGTGGCCCGATAACTTTCATACAGTGCGAACAACTGTTCGGTATTGGTGGCATAGGAGAGTGTGGCCACATGTTCGATAAAACCCTCGATACTGAAAATTTCGGGTGCAAAAATGGTATGCTCGGTAGTTTCGGCGATGCTATTGCGCATAAAGGTGCCTGCGCGTTTGCTGGGAAGTACGAAAATAACGTTTTCAAGGGAGGCGTACTGCTGGGATATTTTGACGACGACTTCTTCGAGAAAACTTTTCATGTTCAAAAATAAAAAAGCCCCGGCATTTTAATGCCGGGGCTTCTATTTTATTTGAAGGGTTTGGAAATTACTTAATCAAGTTGATTTCCGTTCTTCTGTTTTCTTTTCTTCCTTTAGAAGTTTTGTTGTCGGCGATAGGTCTGTCCTCACCGTATCCGATGGCGGTCAATCTATCTGCTGCGATACCTTCAGCGATCAAGAAATCTCTAACAGAGTTAGCTCTTTCTTCGGAAAGCTTCTGGTTTGTTTTCGCACCACCTACACTATCGGTGTGTCCTTCAACAGAGAACTTAGCGTTAGGATACTCGTTCAATATTCTGATGATGTCAACGAATACAGAGGTAGCGGCTGGCTTCAAGCTAGATCTACCAGTGTCGAACAAGATTGTTTTGGCGTAGTCGTTCAATTGTTTCTGAACTTCTTCGGTTACTTCTGGACAACCATTGTTGGCTACGGTACCGGCAACTTCTGGACAGTTATCATCTTTGTCCAATACGCTATCACCATCTTTATCTGGCCATGGGCATCCTTTGTTTTCAGCAGGACCTGCTTCTTCAGGACACTCATCATCCTTATCGGCAACACCGTCACCGTCCGCATCAGGACATCCGGCCAAGTTGGCCAATCCAGCTTCGTTAGGACAAGCATCGTCCTTATCGGCAACACCGTCACCATCAGCATCTGGACAACCGTTCATTTCTTTAGATCCAGCTTCGTTAGGGCAGCTATCTTTACTATCCTCGATTCCGTCACCGTCAGCATCTGGACATCCGTTGAAGGCCTCAAGACCTGCAACTTCTGGACAAGCATCATCCTTGTCGTAGATTCCGTCACCATCGGTATCGGTACCACCAAACTTAACAGCGATACCAGCCAAGTGTTGCCAGTGCTTCACACCGTAATCCTCAAAGGCATGCTTGTATGTCATTTGCAAGGTAAGACCGATGTTTTCGGTAAACCAGATGTTGGTTCCAACACCACCATTAACGGTACCGGCACCAATTTCATCTACCCATGTGTATCCACCACCTACTTCGATAAACGGATCGATCACGGTATTTTTAAGGAACGCATATTTGATGGTTCCATCGATTGCGTAATGTGAAAGGTCTTCCACATCAACATCTCCTAACTTTGATATTTTATTGAGTGAACCTCTAGCACCTACGGAAAAGCCATCGCCGATGTAACGCGACACACCGATGTAAGAAATAGATGGAAGAACGTTCCAGTGGTCGGTGGCGTTAAACAATTCATTTCCAAAAGAACTTCCATCACCTGTTGGATAGGTGTCTATGGCATTAACCCCAAAACTAACCTGCCAGGGGTTATTTTCGTCTTGAGCTTGCATGCTGTTAAAACCTACGAAAAGCAGGGCAGCAATCACTAATTTGCTAAGATGTTTCATGTTCAAATTTTTAAGTTTAAGTGTTTATTAGCAGCAAATGTAAGTTGTTAATTATTATTAACAAAATCAATCGTTTATTTTTTTTATCGCGTTTCGTGGGCTAAATAACGCATTTAAACGATATGGAGCGCTTTGCCCACCTTAACAAATGCAGCGATGGCTTTGTCCAAATGTTCTTGGGTGTGCGCGGCCGATAACTGCACGCGAATACGTGCTTTTCCCTTTGGAACGACAGGATAAAAGAAACCGATGACGTAAATGCCTTCCTTCAAAAGCAGGTCCGCCATATCCTGTGAACGTTTGGCATCGTACAGCATTACCGGCACAATGGCCGAGTCGCCATCGATAATATCGAAACCCGCTTGTTGCAGCCCTGCTTTAAAATACTTGGTATTCTTTTCGAGGGTGTCCCGTAGCGCGGTATCGTTTTGGAGCATGTCAAACACTTTTATGGAGGCGCCCACTATGGCCGGGGCCAATGAATTGGAGAACAGATAGGGCCGGGAGCGCTGCCGTAGGATTTCGATGATCTCTTTTTTACCGGTGGTGTATCCGCCCATGGCGCCGCCAAGTGCTTTGCCCAAGGTGCCCGTTATAATATCGATACGGCCCATGACCCCTTTTTCTTCCAAGGTGCCCTTTCCGGTAGCACCTATAAACCCGGTGGCATGGCACTCATCTATCATCACAAGGGCATCGTAACGGTCGGCAAGATCACAAATGGCATCCAAGGGCGCCAATACGCCGTCCATGGAAAAAACACCGTCGGTTACAATGATCTTAAAGCGTGCACCATCCGCTTGGGCCTGTTTCAGCTGTTTTTCAAGGTCTGCCATGTCGTTGTTGGCATAGCGGTACCGTTTTGCCTTGCACAGGCGAACGCCGTCGATGATCGAGGCATGGTTTAACGAATCGGAAACAATGGCATCGGCAGCGGTCAACAACGGTTCAAAAACGCCTCCGTTAGCGTCGAAGGCAGCAGCATATAATATGGTATCCTCCGTACCATAAAAATCCGCGATTTTCTTCTCCAACGTTTTATGGATGTCCTGGGTGCCGCAGATAAACCGTACCGAGGACATTCCGAACCCGTGGGAGTCCAGGGTGTCCTTTGCCGCTTGAACAACTTTCGGGTGAGAGGAGAGCCCCAGATAGTTGTTGGCGCAAAAGTTGATGACCTCCTCTCCGGTGTCGATCTTGATCACCGCACCCTGTGGGGAAGTAATAATGCGTTCCTTTTTATACAGACCGTCCGTTTTGATCTGTTCCAGTTCCGTTTGTAGGTGTGCTTTCAGTTTTCCGTACATGCTTAAAATTTAAATGAATTCAGGCGTTATGGTATCGTTGATATATACGATGATCTTGTTTTCTACGCTATGGCCCATGGCTTCCAAGGCCACTGCATATGCCTCCAATTGTTGGTGGTAGCTTTTGTTTTTTTGGCCGGTCTTGTAATCGATAATGGTCACCTTGTTACCGTGGAACACCAGTCTATCGGGGCGCAACAATCGCCCTTCCCCGGTTATGATATCCTTTTCGTTTTTTACCGTATTGCCAATTTCAAAATACGGTTTTAATTCGGGATGTTCTACAATGCGGCGTATACTTTGCTCAAAAGTATCCAGGGTTTCCGTAGGGATGTCCCCGTTGCGCGATAATTGCCGCAACGCTTTTTCGATATCGCCGCCATGGGTTATCATTCCCATGGCATGGTGTACCAAGTTTCCTTTGTTCAATGCGGCCTCCCTTTCGGTGTCCCAGAGATTTCCGGCACTGGCCAGGAGCCTAAAACCGGGCCGTTCTTTATAGGTATAGGGGTACGATACTTTTTGCGGCGCAACGGGACTTTTGGAGCTGCCCATACCCAATGCGCCAAAAAGGTACCGGTCTTGCTCGGTGTTCCACATCCCTTTTTGTTGCAGAAATGAAATAAAGAGACCCGAGTAATAGTCCGTGTTCGGATTGCCCGCGGCATCCAACTGTTTTTTACTGATGACATATAAGGCTTGTTCGGCCCGCGTCAAGGCTACATAGAGTACGTTGAAGGCATCCAGTTCCATTTTCTGCTCCTCTTCCCTGTAGTGTGCGCCCGCCGTTTCGCCGTAGTGCACAACTTCCTTCTTTTCCGAAACGAGTACTTCTTCAAAACCATAGTGTTCCGTACTTGAAACGGGCAACCATAATTTCTTTTCCATCCTTTTATATAGGTGTTCGTTGGCATAAGGGAAGATAACGATGGGAAACTCCAATCCCTTTGCCTTGTGCACGGTCATGATTTGTATGGCGTTCAGGTGTTCGGGTGCGCTCAAACCTAAGGTGTCCTGCTTTTTCTCCCAGTAGGAAAGAAAAGCCTGAATCCCCGTACCTTCCGTTTGCTCCACGTCCAGCACCGTATCCATAAAAAACAGTAGGTACGCCTGGGTGTCCGTTGCCAATTCGAATTGTCTGATGGCGATTTCAAGTCCGTCATAGACCGATTTTTGTTTCATGACGGTCAGGTCGAAATCGTACCGGTCGCGAAACAAGCCCTCGATGTCGTGCAAATGCTCGGAGATAAATCGGTGGCGGTCCGTTTGTTTTTGCGAGAGAAAGGCAAGCAGTTCATAGGCGACCGCCAGGTCGTCGGGCTGATTTTGTAGCTGCAACAAATGAATAAGAAAACGGACCGCTCCGTTACTTTTTAACAGCAAGCTTTCGGAGGATACCACCGGTAGTTCTTGCTGGGTGAGCACATCGGCCATGGCAACGCCATCCTTATGGTTACGAACCAAAATACAAATGTCCTTGTAGCCGTAACCTTTGGCCCGAACCTCTTCGATGATGGCAAGGGCAGCGGCGCCGTAGCCCTCTTTTTTATCGTTTACCGCTTGCTCGTCTATGAACTGAATATCGATAAGTCCTCCCTTTTTAGTGGTGGGCAGCTGCTGATTTCCGGCGATATAAAGTTGTTCATACAACGGATGGTCCATAAAAACCGCCGATGTCGTAAAAAAGTCGTTGGTAAACCGAACGATTTCCTCCGCGCTTCTATAATTGGTCGGTAAGGCCGTAACCACCGGGGCAATAGTAAAGGGGTTGTGGCGTTTTGCCACGAGGTCTATAAACTGTTCGGCCTTTCCGCCGCGCCATCGGTATATGGCCTGTTTGGCATCACCGACCAGAAATAGAGATCCGGTTTGGCCCTGCTCGTCCTGACTTTCCAACGCATTTGAGATCAGGGGAACGAGGTTTTGCCATTGTAAGCTGGAAGTGTCCTGAAACTCATCGATAAAATAATGACGGTATTTTTCCCCGAGCCTTTCATAAATAAAGGGAGCGGGCTGGTCTTTGATCTCTTCGGAAATAATGGTATTGAACTGGGCAATGGAAAGCTGGTCTTTTTCTTCCAGTACTTTTTGGATTTCTTTTTGCAAACTGTTCAAAACCGTTAACGGAACCAGATTGCCGTAAACGTTTTTGTAAAACGCATGATCGTAAAATGCTTTTTTGATTTGTTCGAAGCGCTTAATAAAAGAAGGGAGCAAGGTATCGATGGTATGTTGGGTCGCTTCGGGACACGATTTGTTATATAAAGGTTTGGTGCCGAAGTCGGCCCGCCAGGACGATTCAAAATCGAGACGGTCCGCTCCCTGGACAATTTTTTCGATGTATTTCGGGAAGTATCCGCCTTTAAAGTCGCCGAAGACCAGCCCATTGTTCTCGATTAGGGCAAGAATTTCCCTTGCTTCCGACCGCATGTGCTCCTGAGCCGCTTTGCCATTGGCCAAAAGTTGTTTTTGAAGGCCTTTAAAATCGGAAATGCTTTTATCACGTAGCTTGTGCAGGTGGGCGGCATGGTTTTCATTAAAGGCCAATTTTCCGATCCGTTGAAGGTCCAGGGCAATGTCCCAACTTTTGTCGTCGTCTATTTTCTCCAGCGCAAAGGCCACGAGCACTTCGGTAAGTTCCTTATCCTTGCCCGCTTGGAGCAACAGTCGAGACACCGCTTCGGCAAGCAACAGTTCCGAGTCGAGCACCACCTCAAAATTCTGGGGAATTTTCAGGTCTTTGGCGAACGTTCGAATGAGCCTATGGGTAAACTTATCGATGGTAGAGACATCAAAAAAAGCGTAGTTGTGCAGTATTTCCTTTAGGGTCTGCCGTGCCTTTTTGCGAAGGGTATCGGGTTCCAGCCCCAGTTCCTCGCAAAGCTGAACGAACAGCGGACCGGGCGTTTCCTGACCGTCAGTCTTTCCAAAGACCGCCAAGCTATCGAGGATCCGATACTTCATTTCGCCGACCGCTTTGTTGGTAAACGTAAGGGCAAGTATCGCCCCAAAACTTCGCGCACGGGTAAGCGTTATTTTCAGGTATTCCTTGGTAAGGGTATGGGTTTTTCCAGACCCTGCGGAAGCATTATAAATACGGAAGGAATCGCCTATCACCTTTTTTTGTTGCAAATATCACATTTTCCAGCGGTTTGGGAAGCATAAGAAACTTCTTGAATGTGCATCGATCGGGTTAGAAAGCCATGAAGCCCGCATTTGGGGCAAAAAGAAGCGCATCTGCATCCATTGGGGCATTTCCTTAACAAATAATTAAAAAAATATGTTTATTAAAAAATGTAATTTTGTTAAACACTTTTAACTTAAAAACATAGGATTTATGGCTTTTGAATTACCTAACTTACCGTACGCGTACGATGCATTGGAACCGAACATCGATGCGCGTACCATGGAAATACACCATACAAAACATCACAACGGATATACGACCAAGCTAAACGCCGCAATCGACGGTACGGATTTGGAAAACCAGTCCATCGAAACTATATTGTCCGGTTTGGATATGTCCAACGGTGCCGTTCGAAATAATGGGGGCGGTTTTTACAACCACTCGCTTTTTTGGGAAATTATGTCTCCCAATGGAGGTGGAACACCTTCAGGTGCTTTGGCCGATGCCATTAACGAGGCTTTCGGCTCCTTTGAAGGGTTCAAAGAGAAATTCAGTGCCGCGGCAGGAACCCGTTTTGGTTCCGGATGGGCTTGGCTGTGCGTACAGAAAGGTGGAAAGGTGGAAGTTTGTTCTACGCCAAACCAGGACAACCCTTTAATGCCGGATACCGGTTGTGGCGGCGTTCCAATTTTAGGATTGGATGTTTGGGAACATGCCTATTACCTCAACTATCAGAATAGAAGACCCGATTACGTCAGTGCATTTTTTAACGTAATCGATTGGAACAAGGTTTCTGAACATTACGAGGCCAACAAGTAGTAGACACTTTTAGGGAGAAAGGCCCTGAAATCGATTTGAAAAGCTTCTCTTGCCGTAAGGTAGGGGAAGCTTTTTTGGTTTTGATGATGATCTCTATCAGAAGGGGAATGCATGTAACGGCTCCATACACCAATACCATATCGCTGGATGGCATAAGAATTTTGGTTTGAGTCCTATTGGAACAACAGCCGATATATCAAATGAATCGCAATTCAATCTGAAAAAGATTAGGCATCATTTTTCGTGAAAACCGCCTTTTGCGTAGCCGAAATTTTTTTACCGCCTCAAAATTGGTTTGCGGACTGGTTCGCCAAAATAACGCTGCAATAAAAATTCACCTTTAAAATGAGCCATTCTAGCTCATTTATTGTCCTTTTATTTTTTGCGTCGCTACGGCTGTGCAAAACGCTTGCTTTGTCGGTAAATGAAAAAGCAACTTCGGTATTCTATGACCCATTTTAAAGGTGAATTGGTAAAAGAAGTAAGCGGTATCTTAGGTATAGTGGTGCCAGAGGGTATTTTTTTTTAAAAAAGTAATTTTTTCGAGTGAAAAAAGACAAAATCCGATAGATAGGAGGCCCGTTTTTCGGAATCAAGAAAAAAAACCACAATGAACAAACAGGTTTAAAACGGGACAAAAAGTGAGGCGTACTACACGATAAAATCCGATAAACGGTATTATTATATCGATGAAAATCAAATGATTAGGGACCTTATTAAAAATAGAAAAGGGCGGAGAAGTCTCCACCCTTTTCGTCCCAAATCTTACCATAAACTTAACCTACTTATGCTATGGCATTACTAAATTACTGGTATTGTGGGAAATAAAAAAGAAAATTTAAGAAAATTTAAGCACCCTTGATTGGAGAGGAGATGGGTAAAAACACTTAAAAGTGAGGTTAACCTTGTTAATTTCAGGGGTTTCGGTAATAAAAAAGGCGGAGCATAGCTCCACCTTTTTTCCCCAAATCTTACCATGAACTTAACCTACTTATGCTATGGTCCTTCAAAAATAGTGCATAAGCCGAGACCAAAAAAAGGTTTTAGACGAACGCACGTTTAAAAGGTCGAAATACCTATATGGCGTTATTGTTCTACGAAGACGTACCAAAGCGATTGCAGATATCCGTTTTGTTCCATTGGCCTAGTTACAACAGAACGCATATCGAACGACCGTCTTAAAGGTGTGGGGAAGTGTCAAAAGAGATGTTGATGTAACGGGTAATATTAAGGTAGAAATGGTATACAGTAGCTAAAAATAAAAAGGTGGAGCATTGCTCCACCTTTTTCCCCAAATCTTACCATGAACTTAACCTACTTATGCTATGGTCCTCCAAAAATAAAGCATACTCCCAGGCCTCAAAAATATCTTTGTTGAACTCCCTCGAAATGGGTTGAAATGCACGATTTTGAAGTTCATCAGACGTTTATGGCGTTATAAGGGGGTAAAATGCATCGGTTTTACGTTTTGCGCACTTTGAATGGTATTTGGTAAAAGCGAATGTAAGTTCTTCCAAGTACTTTGTTGGTTTCGACGTTCGATGGTTATTAAAAGAATGCTGTTTCAGTAATGCCTGTTGCGAATTTGCCTTTAAATGGGCCATTCCAACCCTTTCTTGGTCTATCTACTCTTGTCACAGGTATTTTATTTACACAGATTGGATCATGCGCACTCCTTTTGGCGGCAGTGAATAACAAAGCAGCTTCGCCCTTTACGACCCATTTTATGAAAAAATATGCCGTAAAATAGTACTTGTGCGGTAAAGTGGAGCTAAATGATCGGCGAGGGGCCTTTGGCCAATAAAAAATTACCGTAAAAAAGCAAATTTGAACGATTGAAGGGAAGAAAGATCGGTGATGGCTGTGGAAACATGTGCAAATAAAAAAGGTGGAGTAGACTCCACCTTTTTTGCCCCAAATCTTACCATGAACTTAACCTACTTATGCTATGGCAGTCCTAAAATAGCAGTGGATCGCATCTTTACATGTAAAAAGCCGATGAAAGCTATAATTTATCGATGAAATGCACAATTTGGTGTCGTTCGTCGATAAAAGCCTTAATAAGCACGTTGGTTTTTCCCTTCATAAAAGTTAATAAAAGCTCGGTTGACCACGCGGTTTCCACCAGCGGTCGGATAATTTCCGGTAAAGTACCAGTCCCCCAAGTTTTTTGGACATGCCCGATGCAGGTTCTGGATACTCTGGTAAATGATTTGCACCTCGGCCCTAATGCCTTCTGGGCTCAGCAACTGTCCGATTTTCACAGAAATTTCTTCGGCGGTAAAAGGTTCATAAAACTCTTTCACATAATTGATTACCTCATGGTCCTTGGAGTTTACCTGTTTCAGGCATTTTTGATAGATCGTATCGACAAGGGCCAGCGAGTTGCGGTCCTTATGCAGTTCGTGCGCCGCCTTAAAGGCGATAAAATCCTCCAATTTGGCCATGTCGATACCATAACAATCGGGATATCGGATTTGGGGCGCGGACGACACGACCACAATTTTTTTAGGCGATAACCGGTCCAATATGCGCAGAATGCTATTTTTGAGCGTGGTGCCGCGAACGATACTATCGTCGATTATAACAAGGTTGTCACCTTCTTTGACCGATCCGTAAGAGATATCGTAAACATGGGCTACCAGATCGTTCCTGCTACTGTCCTGTGTAATAAAAGTGCGCAGCTTGGCATCTTTTATGGCCACTTTTTCGATGCGTGGGCGTACTTTAAGAATATCGTGCAGTTGCTCACTTGTAATGTTTGGCCCAAGGGCCAAGATTTGTTCTTCTTTCTTTTTGTTGAGATAGTTCTGTGCCTCCTTTACCATTCCAAAAAAGGAAGTTTCGGCGGTATTGGGAATGTACGAGAAAACGGTTTTGTGCAGGTTGCCTTTTATTGCCGTTAATATTTTCGGGAAAATGAGTTTTCCCAGTTCTTTTCGTTCCTGATAAATTTCCTTGTCGCTGCCACGCGAAAAGTAAATACGTTCAAAAGAACAGGCTTTACGTTCGGTGGGGGGCAACACTTCCTTGATTACCGTGTTACCGCTCTTTTTAATAATAATGGCGTGGCCCGGATCAAGCTCTTTTACGGCATCAAAAGGAACATTGAAAACGGTTTGAATGGCGGGGCGCTCGGAAGCAATGGCCACAATTTCGTCGTCCTTATAGTAATAAGCGGGCCGTATCCCGGCCGGATCACGCAGTACAAAGGCATCGCCGTGCCCCAATAAACCTGCCATAGCGTAGCCGCCATCGAAGTTTTTGGTCGCCCGTTTCAATATCTTATGCACTTTTAGGCGCTCGGCGATCAAAGGGGAGGCTTCCATTTTATTGTAGCCTTCCTTTTTGATCTGTTTGTAAAGCTTGGCGACCTCATCATCTAAGAAATGCCCGATCTTTTCCATTACCGTAACAGTGTCGGCCATTTCCTTGGGGTGTTGCCCTAAGTGCACCAAATTATCGAACAGTTCGTGTACATTGGTCATGTTAAAGTTACCGGCAACGATGAGGTTCCGGTGCATCCAGTTGTTTTGGCGTAAAAATGGATGTACGCTTTCGATACTATTTTTTCCGAAGGTTCCGTAACGCACATGTCCTAAAAGGAGCTCCCCGATATAGGGAATATGTTTTTTCTGCAGGGCGATATTGTCCGCATATTCCGGATGCTCCAATATGGCGGAATTGATACGGTGATTGATCTGTGAAAAAATATCCTGAATGGGCTGCTGCTCGGCAGAACGAACACGGCTCATGTAACGTTCCCCAGCATTCATATCCAATTTTATGCTTGCAAAACCGGCCCCGTCCTGGCCACGATTGTGCTGCTTTTCCATCATGAGGTACATTTTATTGACCCCATAAAAAGCCGTGCCGTACTTTTTTTGATAGTACTCGAGAGGCTTTAGCAAACGTATTACCGAAATACCACATTCGTGTTTGATCGCATCACTCATTTTAACGCTCCTTTTTGTTTAAAACATCAGTTGAACAAAACCTTTCAATAGGCTGCGACGGTTTTTATCTGCCGACGGACCGTAGGGGAAAGGTATAAAAAAAGCCCTGTTTTGCAGGGCGTATCATTATTCCAATTCAATATCAAATTGTGTTAATGCCTTGAATTGATGTAACCGTTGTTGCACCGCCTCCTTTTTTAGGTCTTCCATGCGTTCGGTGCCAAAACGTTCCACACAGAACGAGGCCAGATTGGATCCGTAGATCACGGCCCGTTTCATGTTTTCGAACGATAGGTTGCCGGTGCTCGCCAAATACCCGGTAAAACCGCCAGCAAAGGTATCTCCCGCCCCGGTAGGGTCGAAGACATCTTCAAGCGGAAGTGCCGGAGCAAAGAACACATGTGCCCCATGAAACAAGAGTGCTCCGTGCTCCCCTTTTTTGATGACCACGTATTTTGGTCCCATTTCCTGGATACGTGCCGCAGCCTTTACCAAGGAGTATTCCCCGGTCAACTGTCGTGCCTCTTCGTCGTTTATGGTAATGACATCGATATGTTTTATGGTTTCAAGCAGGTCGGGCAGGGCATTGTCCATCCAAAAATTCATCGTATCGAGCACGATCAGCTTTGGTCTGGGCTCCATTTGTTGGATAACGCTCATCTGTACGCCGGGATGCAGATTGCCCAACATGACCACTTCGGCGTCTTTATAATTTTCTGGGACCACCGGGTTAAAATCGGCCAAGGTATTCAATTCCGTAACCAATGTGTCGCGGGAATTCAGATCGTTATGGTATTTTCCTTTCCAGTAAAACGTTTTCCCATCAGGTACAATTTCAATGCCCTCCAGGGCTATGCCCTTGCCCTTTAGCATATCCAAATACGCCTGTGGAAGGTCGTCGCCCACTATGGAAACGATTGCTGCATCTACTTCAAATTGGGCGGCCGCCAATCCGATAAAGGTAGCTGCTCCCCCTAATATTTTATCCGTTTTGCCAAAAGGCGATTCAATTTCGTCAAAGGCGACGGTACCAACAATGACCAGTTTCCCCATGGGTTCAAAAATTAAGCTGCAAATATACAGTTTTGTATTGCCAAAATGATATTGTAAATGTGATTTAGGCCTACACTACCGTCAAACGGCTACCTGTATGCCGGTAAGGAAGGAAACCGTTTTGGCCTTTGTTCAAACATGGCCTTTTTTAGTAGTCCGTACCCTACGCGGCACAACGCTTCTTTGGTCGTTCGCTAAGTGTTTTAATTGATGTGATGTCCGTGATTATGACGGTAAAAACAAGAAGCATATTGTTAGCATTGCCGGGCAGCTGACGGGTTCTTTATTTTCTTCCAAAATCAGCGGGAATCTCTCCCCATGCCTTGGTCTCCCATTTTACGATCGGGGTTTGGTGTGGGTTGCTTTTCAACCACTGTATGGCCCTGCGGATCAAATCGAACAAGGGCTTGTTTTTTTCCGTCTCGGCCAGTTTGGTATTGCATGTTTTTTTTCGGACCCAGCTCATTGCCGTTCGCGAATCCGTATAGAGTACCCTGTCGCTTTTCCGCTCCTTCAAATAGGCCAGACCGTGTACAATGGCCAAAAACTCGCCGATGTTATTGGTGCCCTGGACAAAAGGACCTTGTCCGAACAGTTTTTTTCCCGTTTTGGTATCGACACCCTGATATTCCATAACGCCGGGATTACCGCTCGATGCGGCATCTACGGAAATGGAATGTAGGTTGGGTTTCCCTATTTGTAGCAATTGCTCCGAAGAGAGCGAGGTTTCCCCTTTTTTCTTGCCCTTGTATTCCTCATAGTTGCCGTTAAATGCCTTTTTGGCCATGTCAAAGGTGGCGAACGATTTGTATTGTGCCCCTTTTACACCGGAAATAGCGGCCTTACAATCGTCCCAGCTCATATATATCCCTGAGCGCTTTCCTTTCCAGACCGTATAAAATTTTGCTTTTTTTGCCATTATGGGGTGGTCAGTAGGGTTTCGATGACTTTCGGGAAATGGGCATGCTCCAAACGGTGTATCTTTTGGGCTATGGAGGCCACGGTATCCTCGGGTACGACCGCTGTGGTGGCTTGAAAGATGATGGCCCCTTCGTCGTAATTTTCATTTACGTAATGAATGGTAATACCGGTCTCTTTTTCACCGTTTTCTTTTATGGCTGCGTGCACATGGTCTCCATACATTCCTTTTCCACCGTATTTGGGCAATAGGGCGGGATGAATATTGACTATTTTGTTAGGAAAGGCCTGTATGATGTGTTCGGGTACTTTCAGTAAAAAACCGGCGAGAACGATGAGGTCCGGCCGAAGCCCTTTTAAAACGTCCAATAACCCGTCCGGTCGGGCAAACGCCGTTTTGTTGAAATATAAAGCACTTGTTTTTAGGGTTTTACATCGCTCCAAAACCTTGGCATCACTTTTGTTGGTGAGCACCATGGCAATCGTAACATTGGGGTTGTCCTGAAAGTAGCGGATAATCCGCTCCACATTGGAGCCGGAACCGGAAGCAAAAAGTACAATACGTTTAGGAGCCATTGAGTAACTACAGGTTTAACATCTTAATTTGCCATCGAAAATCCATATTGGGGAATCCCTTACATCGTCGGAAACGGCCCGTCCCGTCCACATTCGGGAAAGGGACCAAAACTCGAAAAAACATTACAATTTCCCCTGTTCGATTATCGTTGGCGGTGGTTCGTTCATCTGGGCGAAAATACTACACCGAACCCTATTTCACTTAATTTAAGGTACATTTTAACGACAAATGCTGTATTTAGTCCAAAGTTTTTTATTTTTGCCAACAATTTAAATTTTTAAAACCAAAATAATTATGTCAGACATTGCATCAAGAGTAAAAGCTATCATCGTTGATAAGTTGGGTGTAGATGAGAACGAAGTTGTAACCGAAGCTAGCTTTACGAACGACCTAGGGGCAGATTCATTGGATACCGTTGAGTTGATAATGGAGTTTGAGAAAGAATTCGATATTCAAATCCCTGATGATCAAGCTGAAAACATCGCAACCGTTGGCCAAGCCATTAGTTATATAGAAGAAGCGAAGTAACTTTATGTTTTCTTGAACAAGTTTCAGAATTATCCATGCCGTCTCCGTGCCGCATGGATAATTTTTTTTAAATTCACTTGCTTACTAGGGTTGCTTTAGTAAAAGAATGGCCGATAACCGATGGTTGACGGTAAATAAAACGTAGTTCAATGCAATTAAAACGAGTGGTAGTAACCGGTTTGGGGGCTTTGACACCCATCGGTAACAATATCGAAGCGTATTGGGACGGCCTTAAGAACGGTAAAAGTGGTGCCGCACCCGTAACTTATTACGATACGGAAAAGTTTAAGGTGAAGTTCGCCTGCGAATTAAAAAACTACGATGCGGCCGATTTTTTTGACCGAAAAGAGGCCCGAAAACTGGATCGTTTCGCACAATATGCGTTGGTTTCCTCGGATGAGGCGATTACGGATTCAGGCCTGGACCTCGATAAATTGGATAAATTTCGGGTAGGGGTGATCTGGGGCGCCGGTATCGGTGGTCTGGAAACCTTCCAAAATGAGATGATGACCTTTGCCCAAGGCAACGGAACCCCTCGGTTCAACCCATTTTTTATTCCAAAAATGATAGCGGACATCGCTCCGGGACATATTTCCATCAAACATGGTTTTATGGGACCTAACTATACCACGGTATCCGCATGTGCCTCCTCGGCCAATGCGTTGATCGATGCCATGAACTATATTCGTTTAGGGTATTGTGATGTTGTAGTTTCCGGAGGTAGTGAGGCGGCCGTCGCCATAGCGGGTATGGGCGGTTTTGGTGCCATGCACGCCCTAAGTACCCGAAATGATAGTCCGGAAACGGCTTCACGACCGTTCGATGCCAATCGCGACGGGTTTGTACTCGGTGAAGGTGCGGGTGCGCTCATTCTAGAGGAATACGAACACGCCAAGGCCAGGGGCGCAAAAATATATGCCGAGGTGTTGGGCGGCGGCCTATCAAGCGACGCCTATCACATTACCGCCCCGCATCCTGAAGGGATCGGTGTGGTACAGGTAATGAAAAACTGTTTGAGGGATGCAGGACTGCGGCCCGAGCAGGTAGATCATATCAACACGCACGGAACGTCGACACCTTTGGGCGACGTGGCCGAGCTGAAGGCGATCACCGAGGTGTTCGGAAGCCATGCCCCGAATATCAATATCAATTCTACAAAATCGATGACCGGTCACCTGTTGGGTGCCGCGGGCGCCATAGAAGCGATCGCTTCTATAAAGGCAATGGAGCATAACTTGGTGCCACCGACCATCAACCACGTTACGGTAGACGAAAACATCGATCCCAATTTGAACTTGACCCTGAACAAGGCACAGGAAAGGGAGGTAAACATTGCGATTAGCAATACCTTCGGGTTCGGAGGGCACAATGCTTGTGTTGTCTTCAAAAAAATAAGCGAATAGGGTACATGGGCTTTCCTAAAAATATCTTTAGTTCCCGTCCCAAAGAGGATGGGGATTTTTTTTTAGGGATACAGCGCATATTGGGATTCAAACCGAAAAAGATCCACATCTATAAAAAGGCGTTTTTACACCGATCGGCCAATAAGCGCGACGATGATGGAAATCCCATGAACTATGAACGGCTGGAGTTTTTGGGGGATGCCATGTTGGGAACCATTATTTCACATTACCTGTTTATCGAAGTACCTTTGGGCGACGAGGGGTATTTAACCAAAATGCGCTCAAAAATCGTTAGTAGGGAACATTTGAACGAATTGGGAAAAGATCTGGAGCTGATCAAATTCGTAGAAAGCCGCATTCCAAAATCCCATTTTGGCGACAATATTCACGGCAATGTTTTTGAAGCATTGGTCGGGGCCATTTATTTGGACCGTGGGTACGAGTATTGCAATCGGTTCATACGGTCACGGGTAATCGACCCCTATATCGATATCGAACAGCTCGAGGGAAAGGTAATCAGCTACAAAAGCCTTTTGATCGAATGGTGCCAAAAGAAAAAGAAGCACTTTAATTACGATGTTTATGAGGATACGGGCAACGATCAACTAAAGCATTTTGCCGTAAAACTTTCCATAGGGGACCAGGTTGTGGCCAAAGCCCGGGCCACTTCCAAGAAAAAAGCGGAGGAAAGAGCATCCAAACGGGCTTATTTTGCCTTGCAGAATAAAATCGATAAGCGATAACCCGCCCTAGGTACATTACCAGAACGTCATTAGAACCTTAAATATCGGTTTACGAGGGCTTAATCTAGGCAGATTTCGTTATTAGCCTTATATTTACAGCTTACATAATTTTGTTCTAGCATGGCAGCGGTGCATAAAATTATGGGTGATTTTTACGAGGACCCATTTGATTTAGTGGCTTTACACAGCAGTTCGGAAGATTATGAGTTGGTTTATGCCATCAATTTGTATTTAAAGACCCGCTTCAAACGTTGCCGTGAAGACCTACAGCTGACACCACTGCTTTCCTTTCCGATTTTTGAATGGAAAGATCAGGGTGACGAGAGTTATTGGTCACTCATAAAAAATGATAGTTTTCGGCAGGACGCCTCACCAAGGAGCGATCTTTTTACAGGGGAACCCTCTTTTACGACCCATCATCTGGTGCCGGAACATAAAGAAGTAGATTATTTTCTGAAAATAGAACAAAACAACTTCGATTTGGAGCAAGAGGTATTGCGCCCATTGCTGAAAGTGCCTAAAATTATAACGGCCTATACGATCGACACCAGTACATTAAAATCTAAGAACAACTTAATATTTGTATAATGCCAACCAGGAAGAAGACAAAAATCGTTGCCACTTTAGGCCCCGCGACAAGCAAGAAGGAAGTGCTAAAACAAATGATCGAGGCAGGGGTAAATGTCTTTCGCATCAATTTTTCCCATGCCGATTATGACGACGTAACCGAACGCATCAAGATCATTCGGGAACTGAACGAAGAAATGAATACCTATACTTCTATTTTGGCCGACCTACAGGGCCCAAAATTACGGGTAGGGGTCATGGCAGGGGAAGTGGTAGTTTCTCCGGGCGATGAGCTCGATTTTATAACCGGAGAACCTTTTGAGGGAAATGAAGAACGCGTATACATGAACTATAGTGCGTTCCCCAGGGATGTAAAGCCAGGGGAAAACATTCTATTGGACGATGGAAAGCTGATGTTCGAAGTGCTTGCTACCAATGGAGAAAATAAAGTAAGGGCAAAAGTGATCCAAGGGGGTCCCTTAAAATCTAAAAAGGGGGTCAACCTTCCGAACACCAATATTTCGTTACCGGCCCTCACCGAAAAGGACGTAAAGGATGCCATATTTGCCATTTCCAAAAAAGTGGATTGGATCGCACTTTCCTTTGTGCGTTTTAGTCAGGACCTTATCGACTTGAAGGATCTGATCAAGGAACATACCAACGATAAGATACCGATTATTGCCAAGATCGAAAAGCCCGAGGCGGTGCAGAATATCGATAAAATCGTTTCGTATTGCGACGGTCTGATGGTCGCAAGGGGCGATTTGGGCGTTGAGGTTCCGGCACAAGAAGTGCCCTTGATCCAAAAACAATTGGTACTTAGGGCCAAAAAAGCCCGTATTCCCGTAATTATTGCCACCCAAATGATGGAGACCATGATCACCAGCCTTACCCCGACCAGGGCAGAGGTAAACGATGTGGCAAACTCCGTAATGGACGGTGCGGATGCAGTAATGCTTTCCGGCGAAACTTCTGTCGGGAATTACCCGGTGCAGGTCATCGAGAAAATGACGAGCATTTTAAAAAGTGTAGAAGGCTCCGATTTGATCAAAGTACCGCATGACCCACCACACATTAGAACAAAACGGTATATCACCAAATCGGTCTGTTATCATGCGGCCATTATGGCGAATGAAATTAAGGCGAAAGCCATATCTACCTTAACGAATAGTGGGTATACCGCATTTCAAATTTCTGCCTGGCGGCCAGATGCGCATATCTTGGTATTTACCTCCAACCGTCGCATACTTACGCAACTGAGCTTGCTATGGGGCGTACACGCTTTCTTTTATGATCGCTACGTTTCTACCGACGAAACCATTGAGGATGTAAACCAGATCGCTTGCAAAAAAGGATTTTTGGATGTGGGCGACATGCTGATCAGTTTGGCGGCAATGCCCATCAAAGACAAGGGTATGGTAAATACGCTGCGGGTTACCGAAATAGAGAGCTGTCCTTCATAGATAGGACCCATAACTAAAAAAAGGACTTATAAAAAAGCCCCGACCTGTATAGGGATCGGGGCTTTTTCGTTCATAAATAAACACTTAAGCAACTTCTTTTTCATAGGCTATAAAGTGCACAACTTTTCCTTTCTTGTTAAACAAAGGTTCCCCCTTGATCCAACATTTATACGGACTACCATCTTTGCGGTAGTTTAGAATGGTAGCTTCAAAACCACATTTTCGTTTGATGGCATTGGAAATATATACCGAGGTATCTTTACAGGTATCCTTTCCCTGAAACATTTTTGGTGATTCCCCGATGATATCCGTTACTTCATAACCGTTCATGTGTATAATGTTGTGGGATGCATGCACGATTTTCAATTTGGCATCGGTAACAACGATAACATTATCCTTTTCTACCAACGCCTCGTTTAGGGAAAGACTGCTTTGCCAACCGTGCTCTTTTGCCAATTGGTTCAATACAACGATATCCCTACTGAATTTTGTCAAACGATCAAAATGCAGACCATAGGAATCCCATGAAAGGATGGGCAAACTATTGATCTGTTGCGTATCATAAAACTTCTGTGCGGCAATATCGTATTGTTTTAACTCTATCATAGTAAAGGGGATAAAAAAGCGGGATTTTTTAGGAAATCGACCGCGCTATTCTCTAGCGATTCGGACTACTCATATACTGTCATTTCGTAATCACTACGGTACAATACTAATAAAAGAATACAGCCCTCTAAAATTTAAAGCAATGATTAACAGTTTTGTTTAATTATTAGTCTTGTTAAAATTTATCTGGATGCTTAAGGATGAACAAAAAAAAGCGCTTTTTAGCACTAAACTAGCTTAATACAGCTGATCTGACGGTATAAAATACTGTAATGCGCTTGTGGGAAGCCTGAAAGTGAGGTCTTTTTAGACCTTCATCTCCTGTTTTTTCCGTTATGGGAACAATGTACAAGTTCTTGGGAAAAACGTACGTACCCCAAGGTGTTTTTTAGGGGCATCTTTGCCTTGTCATTATCGATAACGGATTTGCCGAAAATCGAGATGGAAACAAGAATACATATTCATTCATAATTTAAACAAATAAAATCAGTACCCATGAAAAAAGTAATCATAGCAGTAGTAGCATTATTTTTTGTAGCCACCTTTTCCTCCAATGCGCAGGACACTATGGAAAAAGCCGCTAAAACCATAAGTTTGGAACAAACACCGGGAGAGTTCACTCAAAAGAGCCTTACGGTTCCTGCGGGAACCTATGTTTTTGAAGTTGCGAACAAGGATGTCGGACACGATGTCGGTTTTGTATTGGTCAAAAAAGGAGAGGACATTAGTAAAGCCGAAAACCATATTAAAACGGCCTATGTAACTAAAGTTGTAGCAACAGGTGCGGTAGGGACTTCACAGCCCACCGTTTTGGAAAAAGGGGAGTACGTTTACTTTTGCCCTATGAACCCTACGGCCACCGACAATACCTTAACGGTAGAATAATACCGTTTTAACTTGAAATGAAAAGGGGGTTTTAACAATTCACTCCACGTTGAACGCGTTATGGACCAGTTTCATAACGCGTTTTTAAAGTTAAAATGGTATGAATTGGAAGTTAGGGACAAAGCCCATCGTTTAAAACTCGAACTTTAGCTGTACCGATACGGCATCTTTTTTTATGGGGGTACTTCCTTTTTCGGTATTGAGATTGGCCAAGGAGATGCCCAACAGGCGAACGGAGTTCTCCATTTTTTCTTGGTATAACAGTTCTTTGGCGGTTTCTAAAATTAAGGTGCCGTCCGCAATAAAATAAGGAAGGGTCTTGCTTCGGGTCTGTAAGGTGAAGTCACTGTATTTGATTTTCAATGTAACCGTTTTTCCTGCGATATCGGCCTTTTTCAGGCGTTTTTCGAGTTCTTGCGCGATGTGTTCCAAGCGTTCGAGCATAAAAATCTCGCTGCTGAGGTTTTCGCTAAAGGTCCGTTCCGCACCAACGGACTTAGGAATTCGATGCGGCTTTACAGCACTGTGGTGTATTCCGCGTACCACGTTAAAGTAATGACGCCCACTTTTACCAAAGTGTTCTTCCAAAAACGCCAATGATTTTGTTTTAAGGTCCGTTCCGGTAAAGATGCCCAGGCGGTACATTTTGTCGGCGGTAACCTTTCCTACCCCGTAAAATTTTCGAATTTCCAACGCTTCCAAAAAAGCGATGACTTCCTCGGGGCCTACCGTTTTTTGACCGTTGGGCTTATTATGATCACTGGCGATCTTGGCAATGAATTTGTTGATGCTGATTCCGGCAGAGGCGGTCAAGCCGACCTCCTTAAAAATACGTTCCCGAATTTCTCTGGCAATCAACGTCGCCGAAGGATTTCCTTTTTTGTTGACCGTAACATCGAGGTAGGCTTCATCTAAAGAAAGGGGTTCTACCAAGTCCGTGTAGTCAAAAAAAATCGACTTTACCCGTTTTGAAATTTCTTTGTAACGGGCAAACCTTGGTTTTACAAAGGTGATATGAGGGCAGTTTTTTTTTGCCAAATAGCCGCTCATTGCACTGCGCACACCATATTTTCTGGCCTCATAGTTCGCGGCGGAAACGACCCCTCTTTTTTCACTGCCGCCTACGGCCACAGGTTTCCCTTTTAGGCTGGGATCGTCCAGTTCCTCCACCGAAGCGTAGAAGGCGTCCATGTCTACATGAATGATCTTTCGCGATAGCGGTTCGTTGTGCATACCACAAAATTAGGCTATATTTAGCGGAATGGCGAAACAACCAAAAACGGCGATATTACTCGGGGCTACCGGCCTTACCGGCGGCCATTTGCTACGGTTGCTCCTGGAGGACGGGCGCTACGGCCAGATCCGACTTTTTTCGAGACGGGCCATTGGCTTTGAGCATCCCAAGTTGGTGGAGTTTATAGGCGATTTGAAAAACTTGGCATCTTTTAAAAAGGACTTTGCGGGCAATGTCGTTTTTTGTTGTATCGGCACCACCAAAGCCAAAACTCCCGACAAAGACGCCTATCGCACTATTGATTTGGGCATCCCGGTAGCTGCGGCCGAATTGTGTAAGCAAAATGGCATCGACACTTTTGTGGTGCTATCGGCCCTTGGCGCCGACAGTAAGAGCGCTATCTTCTATAATAGGGTGAAAGGAGAGATGCAGGATGCGGTACAACGCTTGGGGCTTACGAAAACCCATATCATGCAGCCCTCCTTGATCGGGGGCGACCGTACCGAAAAACGTACCGGAGAGTGGCTAGGCAAACTAGTGATGAAGGGTTTGGACCGCCTTTTGGTAGGTCCCCTAAAAAAATACCGTACCATACACCCCCAAACCATTGCGAAGGCTATGGTTTGGGTGGCCAACCATCAGGTGGAGAAGCAGATCATTAAGTCCGACGAAATTTTTGAGATAGCAGCACGATGATCGAAATAGAGCGTAAGTATTTAGTGCGTTCGGATGCGTACCGTAACGAGGCCAAAGCCCAAAAAGCTATGGAGCAGGGCTTTTTAAATACGCACCCAGATCGCACCGTACGGGTGCGAATAATGGGCGACAAAGGTTTTTTGACCGTTAAGGGAAGATCGAACAGTTCGGGAACTACACGGTTTGAATGGGAACGGGAGATTCCGTTGCAGGAAGCAAAAGCGTTATTGCTCCTTTGTGAGGAAGGGGTCATTCAAAAAATACGGTTTTACGTGCCCAAGGGAAAGCATGTTTTTGAGGTAGACGAGTTTCAAGGTGCCAATAAAGGTTTGACGGTAGCGGAGGTAGAGCTACAATCGGAAACCGAGGCTTTTGAGGTTCCGGAGTGGTTGGGGGCGGAGGTAACCGGTGATGTACGGTATTACAATTCCCATTTGAGCAAACAACCTTTTGCTACTTGGTAGACCTGAAAAAGAAACTATTGCTATACCTGCTATTTCAAAGTTAAAATGGTATTCGTTGAAAGACTACACTTTAGGGCAAATCTTTGCTGGGAGTATTCCAAGCTACAAATCTTCAACAAGTGGGACGTTGCACTGGGCGGTCCGTAATTTTTATGGATTGTAAAAAATGGCAATAACTTCGAAGTCGAGCCCGAGAATAAGAAAATCAAGGCAATGATAAAACAATATTTACGCGCTCGGAAGTCATTGCCAAAATCAAGAACTTCTTAAGGCCCGTTGCTAAAAAAGAATGCAATGGCCTTGTGTTTTACGCCTCCCGGAGCATCGCGGAACGTGCGGGCCCGAAGCCTATGGAGGTTATCCCAAGTTACAGGAATCCGTCTGAAAAGTCGGTGGAAATATGATAAAAATCAAGCCTGAAAAATAGGGTTATCCGATTTTTGAAAGTGGATATTTATGATATTCCAATAGGCAAAAAAGAAATAATACCAATTGCTGAAACCTGAAGTCCAGTAGTTCGGGAAAAACTCGGCACTGCTGCGATCGCACAACGGCTTGGCACCCTTGGCACTACTGTGATTCAATTATACCATTTTTGCTTTAAAATTACCCAAATAAAAAGCTGTGATTTTTTGTTTAGACAAAAAAGAAAATTCAAGCATAGCAGTCACTACGGTCGTTTTTTGTTTTGAAGTATAAACGAAAAAGGGTAATTTTTAATGGATAATTTTAAGGTAGAAAAGGTATTAAACAGCTACCGTGCCAAAATACCCGGTTTATCGACAAAGGGGATTTGCTGTAAATTTTGTTCCCCTACGGTATGCTTTTCAAAAAGGAAGCGTTTTTCGTATAACTTCCCGTCCGCATAAAAGGTCACAAAAAATTCATTGTTCAAACGAAGGACCTCTTCTTGGACCAATTCAATTTTTTCAAAGGATTTTGCCGCTACGACACCGATACCGTGTCGCATGGTGGACGTTTTTCTTTCGCCATCATAGCCTTTGGAAACCACCAGTACCATATCAATTTGAGACGTTCTATCGTTAATGATAACGGCATTCCATTCCTTGTTCAGAAAATCATCGGTCCATTCCTGTACCAAAGCGACGTATACGTCCTTTACAATGGGGATTTCAATGTCTTTTTTCACGGTAAAAATTAAAGGGCGCTCTTAAACTGTTCCAAAAAGCGAATGTCGTTTTCGCTCAAAAGACGGATGTCCGAAATTTGGTGCAACAACAATGCAATACGATCGATTCCCATACCGAACGCAAAGCCCGAATATTCTTTTGAATCGATTCCGCAGTTGTCGAGAACATTGGGGTCTACCATGCCACAGCCCATGATTTCCAACCAGCCGGTACCCTTGGTCATACGATAGTCGGTCTCGGTCTCCAAGCCCCAATAAACGTCCACTTCGGCACTAGGTTCCGTAAAAGGGAAATACGATGGCCTTAGCCTAATTTTTGACTTCCCGAACAGCTCGGTGGTAAAGAACTGCAAGGTTTGCTTCAAATCGGCAAAAGATACGTCCTTGTCAATGTAAAGCCCTTCTACCTGATGGAAGAAGCAATGTGACCTTGCGGAAATGGCCTCGTTACGGTATACCCTTCCCGGGGAAATGGTGCGTATGGGCGGTGTGTTGTTCTCCATATACCGTACCTGAACCGATGAGGTATGGGTACGAAGAAGGATGTCGGGGTCGGTCTGAATGAAAAAGGTGTCCTGCATGTCCCGGGCCGGATGGTATTCCGGGAGGTTCAGGGCGGTAAAGTTGTGCCAATCATCTTCTATTTCAGGGCCCTCCGAAACGTTAAAACCTATTCTGGAAAAGATATCGATGATCTGGTTTTTAACAATGGAAATGGGATGGCGCGCTCCCAACGATACGGGTTCGCCCGGTCGTGTAAGATCACCGTAAACACTTTCCGCCTCTGAAGATTGGTCCAGTGCATTTTTAAGCTGGTTCACCTTTTCGTTGGCCGCTTTTTGTAGGGCGTTGATGGTTTGCCCAAATTCCTTTTTCTGGTCGTTGGCAACGTTCTTGAATTCTGCAAAAAAATCCTTCAAAAGTCCTTTTTTGCCCAGATATTTTATTCGGAAGGCCTCCAGGGTTTCCTTGGAATCCGTGGTAAATTGTTCTACTTCCGAAATATGTTCTTTTATCTTATCAATCATGGTACTACGGTAAAAGGGCAAATTTAAAGCTTTTGGTCCAGTACGGGGATATGTTCTACTTGCTAAATGGCCACTTCATTAGTAACGTTCTTGCGTATCCATACCAAACAGTCCTCAAAATTGTCAAAAATATGGGCTTCGGGAATCAGATCGGGAATAATATCGATCCGTTCCATCATAAAACGGGGTTGCGAAGGTACTTTTACCAAAAGGACTTCGACGCCGGCATTTTTCAAGGGAATTAGCATATCCTCTAAGGCATAGAGTCCCGATTGGTCCATATACCGCATTAGTCCCATACGTATCACAATGGTAGAGGCCGTATCGGGAACCTGCTCCGAAAGCATCTGAAAATCACTGGTGCTGCCAAAAAATAACGGACCGTCAAGATGTTTGATAAACACTTCTTCACGAAGCTGTTCGGGAAAATCCTTTTCATCTTCCCAAACGGCCTCTTGCAACAAAGGCTTTACATGGGAACGTTTGGCCGTAAGGTCGCCCATTTTTTTCATGAACATAAGACTGGCCAGTACCATTCCTATTCCAACCGCATAGATGAGGTTCCAGAAAGTTGCAAGCAACATGACCACAATCATGATGATGACCTCGGAACTTAATTTTAACGGTCCCAACCTTACGTCCTTGGGCATGGTGGAAATCGCTTTTAGGCCTTTGTAGTCCATCACACTGATACCGACCGTGAGCAATATTCCCGCCAACACGGCGGCCGGTATTTTGGAGGCGATAGGCCCCATCGCCAATAGCACGAACAAAAGGAGGACACCGGCGATCATTCCCGAGAGTTTCGTTTTTCCGCCGGAGTTAATGTTTACTACGGTGCGTATAGTAGCTCCGGCACCTGGTATTCCCGCGAATATTGCGGCAATACTGTTCCCGATGCCCTGTCCGATCAATTCTCGATTGGGTTTGTGTTTGGTTCGGGTCATATTATCGGCCACCACCGAGGTGAGTAGCGAATCGATAGCGCCCAATAAGGCCAAAGTAAGTGCACTAAAAAAATAAGGGGCGATCATGCCCAGATTGAATTGCGTAATTATCTCTAGATGTGGCATAGGAAGGCCTTCCGGTATTTTTTCGATGGTACGGTAATCCAGTTTAAACCCGTAGGCCACTCCCGAAACCGCCAAAAGTGCGACCAAGGTACTCGGTATCGCCGTGGTGATCCGTTTAAAACCGATAACGATTACTATGGTGGCAAGTGCCAATAGCAATTCGATCCAATTTATGTTTTGCAATGCGTTGGGCAGCACCTTAAGCGCTCCCAAAACTCCTGAAGACGCATTGGATGCCAGATTTTGGGCTTCTTCCAGAATGGCGGCGTCATTAATTTCATCTGCTCTTTTAAGGGTGTTTTCAAAATCTTTCAAGGTTAGGGTGCCTTCCCCAGTTTCGTCTTGCAGGGTATTATCCAATAACGAGGCCTCTGCTCTGGTCTCGAATTGTTTTACAAAGTCCTGATCTTCCTTAGGGTAATAGCCGACCAAAGGAAGCAGTTGTGTGATGATGATGATCAGTCCGATGGCGGTCATAAACCCTGAAACCACTGGGTACGGAATGTAGCGGATATATTTCCCTAGCCCCAGGACACCAAGCCCCATTTGTAGGAGTCCCGCCAAAAGGAAAACGGTCAATATGGCCGGTAGCGCTTTTTCGATACTACCATCGTTCAGGGCAATAATACTGGCAATTACGAGCATGCTTACTGCGGTCATCGGGGCGGTCGGACCGGAGATCTGGGTGTTGGTGCCCCCGAAAAGTGCGGCAAAAAAACTGATAAAGATCGCACCATAGAGTCCGGCACTCGGCCCTAATCCGGAGCTGACCCCAAAGGCCAGCGCTAGAGGGAGTGCGACGATTCCTGCGGTAATCCCTCCAAAAAGGTCGCCCCTCACGTTCGAAAAAAGTTGTTTCATGAGTATGTTGTTTGCTACTTGTGAATATACTCTTTTTTAAAGAAAAAGAACACCAATGCCGGCCATGACCGCAGTGGATAAAACAAGGAAAAATGAAATTATGGGGGCATGGTTTTTATAGGGCCTATACAGGCCGGCCGGCCGTAACACCAGAAATGGTATAATCTGGAAGTTGTAAGTGGCGCGTTGGTATACCTTTGGTCCCGAGTCGGTATTAAAAAAGAGCGCATATAGCGCTCTTTTTCATTAAGTGTTTGAAAGCGCATTCTAGCGCGTAAATTTTTATACGAAGGTCACCTTACCATTCTGTATATCGTACATGGCACCTACAATTTTGATATCCCCGTTATCTTCCATTTCCTTGAGTACCGGACTTATTCTTCGGGTCTTATCAATGGTCAATTGTACATTTTTTACGGCGACTTCGTTAACAAAGTCAATATTTTTGGAATTGCGTAAGCTGGTATCCGAGGGATTGCTTACCGCTTCTACCGCAGGCCTGATCTTATCGAGCAGAATAGTCAAGTTCCCCAATCGGGCATCATCGCAGGCTCCTTTTACGGCACCACAGGCCGTATGTCCCAAAACAACGATAACCTTGGTACCCGCGAGTTTACAGGCGAACTCGATGCTTCCCAAAATATCTTGGTTGACAATGTTTCCTGCGACCCTGGCACTAAAAATATCGCCAACACCCTGGTCAAAAATAAGTTCGGCGGATACCCGCGAATCGATACAACTTAGAATGGTCGCAAAGGGATATTGCCCAGAAGCGGTATCGGACACTTGTTCCAATAGATCGCGTTCTGCCGTTTTGTTATGTACAAAACGTTCGTTTCCTTCCTTTAACAATTGTATGGCAATATCTGGCGATATGGCCGCTTGTTTTTCTTTAGTAAGTGCTTTCATCTGTTAATATTTATTGTTTTTTAATGGTCAGATGTAATTCACCAATAATCATTTCGGTTGGTATCAAGAATTGTTATGGCTCATTTCATCTGTTTAAAATTTTGTAGTTTGCTGAAAATGAAGAAACTAAAAATTTCTGCACATTCAGTAATTCGCATAAACTTATTTTAATCATCTCGGTAGGGTATGCTTAAAAAAGTTTATGCTCATTTCATAATTAAAATTTTAGTACAACAATGGCATTTGAGATGGATCAGGTAGACAGCTTGGGCCGAAGCCTGAAAAAGTCGGAATAACTTTCTGGATTTTCAACGACTCCCCGCTCCGAAACCAGCTTTATGGTAATGTTTCGATTACGTGCCTTCTCACCAAAATCGTCCAGTATTTCAATAATATCGTTATCCAAGTACCGTGTTTTGGTCACGTCCAATTCAAGATAGGAATTTTCAGGAAGTTTATCCAGTTCCTTTAATATGGCGCCTTTGTTAAAAAAGGTCACCTCTTCCGCCAAGGTCATTTTTATTCTGCCATCGTCGACATCTTCCCCTTCCTTGTGCAAAAAGTGGGAGTTCTGATAGCTTTTGATAAGGATAACGATAATGCCGACGCCCAAACCGAGTCCGATACCTACCAATAGATCGGTGAAAATAATACCTACCACCGTAACGATAAAAGGTACGAACTGTTTCCAGCCCATTTTGTACATGGTTTTAAAAAGAACGGGTTTTGCAAGTTTGTACCCCACAATGAATAGAATGGCGGCAAGTACCGATTTTGGAATTAAATTGAGCACCGCGGGTATGGCCACTACGGAAATCAGTAAAAAGAACCCATGAACGATGGCACTCATCTTTGTTTTTCCACCGGATTGTACGTTGGCCGAACTACGAACGATAACTTGGGTGATGGGCAGGCCACCGATCATACCGGATACGATATTTCCCGCACCTTGTGCCAAAAGCTCCCTGTTCGTGGGTGTTACCCGTTTTTCGGGATCGAGTTTATCGGTTGCTTCCACACAAAGCAAGGTTTCCAATGAAGCTACTAGGGCAATAGTAAAACCGGTAACCCATACTTCACTTTTTGTAATGGCGCTAAAGTCGGGAAAACTGAACTGGCCTATAAAGCCGTTAAAGTTTTCGGGTACCGGTACGGCGACCAAATGTTCCTTGGCAAGGGCCAGATCGCCATCTTTGGTCAAAAGGTAAAATATGATTCCGGTCACAACGGCGACCAAAGGTCCTTGTATCAATTGAAAGATCTTACCTTTTTTAGAGAGTACATTGTTCCATAACAACAAAATCCCCATGGCGATCAAAGCGATAAGTGTGGCGCCATTATCAAAGTTTCCGCTCAAAAGAGCGTTCAAGGCATTTAGGATTTCCGTAAAGGTGTTTTCCCCATCGATCTGTAAAAAGGCGAAATCCCCTTCCGGATCTTTATCGAAACCAAAGAAGTATGGAATTTGTTTTAAGATGATGATGATACCGATACCGGTGAGCATCCCCTTGATTACGGAGGATGGGAAATAATATCCGATAACCCCTGCTTTCAGGATGCCGAAGGCAATTTGTATGATACCCCCCAAAACCACCGCCACAAGAAAGGGTTCATAACCCAAAGAGCCAATGGCCGCCAAAACTATGGCAGCTAGGCCGGCGGCGGGACCGCTAACCCCTATATGGGATCCGCTGAGCATACCCACCAAAATACCACCGATGATACCGGCGATCAAGCCAGAAAACAAAGGAGCCCCACTGGCCAAGGCAATACCAAGACAAAGTGGTAAGGCAACAAAAAACACGACAATACTTGCCGGTAGATCTTGTTTTAAATGTTTGAACATAGTGCGAAAGTGTTACGCCATACAAAAAACGGTAAGGCTGGTTGTTACGTTAAAAATCATTTTTGTCATTTGCTCTTTACCGTGCCCCCACGGAGAACAAACAATGGTGTGCTTCGGTATCGGAATAGCCACAATTTAATAACTTCCGATATCGCTAGTCATAAAAATAAAGATAAATATGTTGATTTTTTGCATGAACTACAAAACTTGAAAGCACTTCTAGGTAAAGATACTAGTAACACTTTCAATTTTGTTCGGATTTTTTAAAAATCTCTAAGCGTTTTGATGCTTTTTTTAGGGATCCATCCAGATTTACCATCGGCGATCCGAATTTTGAAGTAGTCGTTATAGGTTTCCAAAATGGACACTTTAGCCCCTTCGTGAAGTACGAATACTTCCTGTGCCTTTTCATTGGGATCCGACTGAATGCGAACCTCATCGGCGAAAACGATTGCCGGTCGATCGGCCTGCAGATCCTTATATTGTATATAGGCCATTGTTACGGCAAGGATCGAAAATACCAACATGATCAAACTAAGGATGAAAGCGATGCGTTTTCTAAAGGCAGATCCGAAATAGTAAAAGGCAATGTAAAAAACGGTAAAAAGAATCATTAAAACTACCGCTGCGTAGGCCCATTGATCGAACGACAGGTAGTTGGTAAACGTTTTATAGAATTTGGAAAGGCCTACTTCCGGCAGGGGCGTTATGGCATCTAGGGTCATTTTTTGTGCGTAACCCAAATTGTTCTTTATTTCGGGGTCATTGGGCTTTAGCAGGAGCGCTTTTTCAAAATTATAGATGCTTGGGGCAATTTCATTTTGTTTGTAATGGGCATTGCCCAAATTGTAGTAGAGCTCTGCTGAATGCCTCCCCGATTCCAAAATGGATTCATACAGGCGTATCGCCGTCTCAAAGTCACCTTCGTTATATGCGGCGTTAGCACGCTCAAAGGACGATTTTTCCTGACCCCAAGCCCAAAAACAGTTCCCTAGGATAAAAAGCAGCAGTAGCTTTTTGATGATATGGCTATATGTTGTTCGCGTTCCAGTCTTTTTCATGTTCCGTACCGTTCTGTTACAATTGCTTGTCCATTGTGGATATGACTTCGCTGGCCAGTTCATAGTCCTGTTTCATTTGCACGTCAGAAAATGGACTGTAACGGGCCATTTCACAGTTTTTCAGTAGTCCGATAAAGCCGTTATTGGTTTCCATGTCCACTTGCCGCTCTTCCAAAAGGGATGCGATCTTATCTTTGCTAAAATCGGAGGTCTCTATTTTTAGTTTGGCCTTCAAATAGTTGTGCAAGGCTTTTTCCAAAGCAATGTAGAACTCCTCTTTGTTCCCCAAGGTCTTTTTGGCGGTAGAAAGATATTTTCTGGCCAACCGGTTCGCCTTTTTCACCCTGTTTCCGCTTACATCACCATCTAAGGCCCGTTTCTTTTTCAATACCAAAATGGCGAGAGGAATTAACAAAAGTGGAAGTAGCCACCATAACCAAAAATATGTAGAGCCGAAAAAATGATCGGTGCCTATGGGAACAAGATTGGGGTTCAGTTTTATAAAATTGAATTGATTTCCCGTGGCCGTTACCACCTGCTTGTTGTTGGAGGGTACTGCGGTATTGCCGGCCGAACTGCTAGTCGGCCCGGAAATTACGTTCACCACAATTTCATCGCTATCGATGGTGGTATATTTTTGTGTTTTTGGATTGAAGTAGCTAAAGGATATTGGTGGAATGGGATATTTCCCCTTAAAGGATGGGACAATAGTATAGTTGTTGCTCACCTTTCCCTGTGAACCCGAAAGGGTAGTGCGAACGTTTTCCTCGAACTCCGGTTCGTATACTTCCAATGAACTTGGGATACTCGGTTCGGGAAGTTGAAACAATTTTAGGTTTCCCTTGCCTTCTACGGCCACTATGGCCTGTAACGATTCGCTTGCATTAAGATTGGTTTTGCTGGTAGTTACGGAAAAATCAAAATCGCCTACCGCGCCCCTAAAATTGGCGGGCTTCCCTTCTTCGGGCAGTGCTTTTACGTTTAGGGTGCGCTTTCCGGCAGAAACGGTTTTGTTGGTGGAAGCATATACCGCTCTTCCAAAAAAATCGCGCCTGCTGGTGGGCACATCAACGGTAACCTCCAACGAAAGCGGTTCAATCTCCAATTTCCCCGAGCGTTGGGGGTAGAGCACCACACGTTTTAAAATGACATAGCGGTATGGTTTTCCACGGTACGACCCGTTTTGTGCGTTGAGTCGGGTAACGGGAATGTCCTGACTCCAAAAGTTATTGTATTTCGGATTGTCCAAAGGACGATAGTTGGACACACTTATGGTAGGGCTCACATACAACTTATACACGACGCTTACCGCCTCGTTCAAATAGGGGGCGTTTTTAGAAACTTCGGCCACCAAATGCAAGCTTTCATCGGCAACATCATCTACCGTCATTTGATCGCTCGGCTTATCTACGGCAGCGCCTACCGTTATCTTTTTTGGACTCGATTTATACGTTTTGCCACCGATTGTTATGGAGGCCTGACCGATCGTGAACGTACCCCTCGCAGTCGGACTCAAGGTATACGAATACGTTTTTGAAAAACTACGGACCCCATTGATCCATGAAGAGCTGATGGCCTGGGAAGGGCCCATAAGTACCTTGAAGCCATTGAAATCGGGGGCGGTAAAGTTATCACCGTCCTTATTCATTTTAAAGTCGACCCTGAGGCGCTCGTTGATGCCCAGCTTGGATTTGCTCAGGTTCATCTCGAACGTTACGCCACCATCCTCGCCCTGGCCGCTTAGGGTATTAAAGCAGACGAACAGTGCCAATAACGGTATGTATTTTTTGAAAACCATCACGATTACCAATCTTTCTCGTTTTTGACCTTGACCCCCTTCACCTTTTTGGCATCAATTTTTTCCTGTACCTTTTTTTCTTCCTGTTGCATGGCGTCGAGCAAATTTTGTATCTGCTGTTTGCTCAATTGATTGGGCCGTCGTTGTTGGGGTTTTTGCTCGTTATCCCCATTTTCGTTGGGTTTTTTTTGCTGTTGTTCTTTGTCCTTTCCCTCACCTTCCTTATCGTCTTTTTTATCATCTTCCTTTTTATCCCCTTCGTCGCCTTCCTTGTTCTGGTCTTGCTTGTCCTCCTTGTTATCGCCGTCCTTTTTGTCTTTGTCCTTTTTGTCTTTGTCCTCGTTCTGGTCCTTATTGTCCTTATTTTGGTCGTTCTTGTTTTCTTGTTCTTCCTTTTTGAGCATTTCCTTTGCCAAGGCAAGGTTGTATCGTGTTTCTTCGTCTTTGGGGTCGTTCCTTAAGGCTTCCTTATAGGCCTCTACCGCTTTTTGATATTCTTTTCTTTTCATAAAAACATTGCCCATATTGTGGTAGGCCTTATGCTTTTGATCTTTTTGATCTGCCGTTTCCCCTGCCTCTTTAAAGCGACCAAATGCTTCGCTATAGGTAGCGTTGTTGTAATGGGCATTTCCTAAATTGAAGGGTGCCGCAACGTTTTTATCGCTTTTCGAGATTGCTTTACGATAAGCTACCTCGGCTTCTACATAATTGTTTTCGGACAGGTTCTTGTTGCCCGTCCAAGTTAGGTTTTTGGATTCTTTTAATGCTTCGAGCCTTTCCTGTTCCTCATTATCCTGGGCAGCTACCACAAAGGATGCTACAAAAAAGAAATAGGTGAGATATGATCTTATACGAACATGTCCCGGTTTTTCAGAACGGAAAAAGCCATCGATGGGGTACCGTTGCGCTGCTATGGGTCTTTTACTGTTCATAATTCGCTGTTATACGTTAAAAATCGTTTTTTGTTTCCTACTGGCGCTTTGGGCTATCGTTGAAAAGGTTCAGGCGTCGGAGCCAGGTGGTTTTTTTGTCCAGCACAAAAATATCCAAGAAAAACAATAGTAGTGCCACACCCAAAAACCACTGAAACTGGTCTTTGAATTCGGCAAATTGTTTTGCTTCGAACTCCTTCTTGTCCATCTGCAATAACTGTTCCTTTATGTATGCCACTGCCGCATCGGTATTGGCCCCGTCAATATATTCCCCGTTGCCTTCCTCGGCAATATCGGTCAATACCGATTCGTTGAGCTTGGTAATGACCACTTCGCCCTGCGAGTCTTTTTTCAACCGTTCGACTACTCCGTTTCTTTTAATGGGAATCGGTGCGCCCTTGGGTTTCCCAACCCCGATGGTATAAATTCGGATTCCTTCTTCCACGGTACGTTCAACGGCCTCCAAGGTCGCGTTTGCAGAATGGTCCTCGCCATCACTGATAATGAACAATACCCTATTGGTCTGTTCCTCATCGTCATAATAGGTGGCCGCAAGGTCTAAGGCCTGATCGATCGCCGTACCTTGAGAGGTAAGCATATCGGTATTCATGCTCTGTAGGAACATTTTTGCCGCACCGTAGTCCGTGGTAATGGGAAGCTGCGGATAGGCCTGCCCGGCATAGGCAATGATGCCGATACGGTCACTGGCCAATTGGTTTACGATTTCCGATACCAAACGTTTTGCTTTTTCCAGCCTGTTCGGGGCGATATCCTCGGCCAACATGCTTTTGGAGACGTCCACCGCAAAAACGATATCGACACCCTCCCGTTTCACCGTTTCGAGTTTGGTGCCCATTTTTGGATTTACGAGCCCCATGATCAAAAAGGCCAATCCCGTTAAAAAGAGCAGTAATTTTAAGGTCGCCTTAAAACGGGACTTATTGGGGACCAGTTTTTTGAACAGACCGGTGTCGGCAAATTGGTTTTGGGTGCGTTTTTTCCAAATTTGTAGCAGGACAAAAACGATGGCCACAACCGGAATCACGGCCAAAAGGTAAGAGTATATTTTCTCGTCGAGCTGAATCATATAAAACTTCTAAACAGGGTATTTCTCAAAAGCCACTCAAACAACAACAAGGCGCCTGCCAACAAAATCCATGGGCGAAACTTTTCTTCGTACTTGTAGTATTTGAACTCCTCTATTTCGGTTTTTTCCAATTTGTTGATCTCATCATATATTTCTTCCAACTTTTCATTATTGGTCGCACGAAAATATTTTCCTCCGGTAGATTTGGCGATATCCTTCAACAGTTTTTCGTCAATTTCCACTTGTCGCATGCCATAGCGAAAGGTGCCATCTGGCTTATAGGCAATGGGCGATAGGGCGTTCCCGTTGGTTCCCAGGCCTATGGTGTAGGTTTTAATGTCGTACTCCAATGCCAGTTCGGCGGCCGTCTGCGGTTCTATAAATCCGGAATTGTTCACGCCATCGGTCAGCAAAATAATGATTTTACTGATGGCCTTGCTCTCTTTCAACCGGTTTACGGAAGTAGCCAACCCCATACCAATGGCCGTACCGTCGTTCAACTGGCCGTAGGTAATTTCCTTTAAGGAATTCAATACAATGGTCTTGTCACTGGTAATCGGGGTTTTGGTATACCCTTCACCGGCATAGGCCACTAGGCCGATACGGTCGTTCGGACGTTTTTTTATGAAATCACCGGCCACTTTTTTAAGGGCTCTAAGCCGATTGGGCTTGAGGTCGCGGGCGAGCATGCTCGACGATACGTCGATTGCCATTACAATGTCGATTCCCTTGGTGGTCTTGGTACGGGTAGAAATATCTTCGGTCTGCGGCCGCGCCATGGCAACTATGATGGCCGCCAATGCCGTAAGGCGCAACAACAGGAGCGCCGGCTTCAACCGCGAAAGGATACTCTGTTTTCCAAAACCCTGAATACTGGAAATACGAAGGGAAGCGGTCTGCTCCTTTCGTTTGAACACATACCATGCAACGGCCAATGGAAGCAGTAGGAGCAACCAAAAAAATTCGGGATTTGCAAATTCGACCTTGTCCAGCATTTAAATTTCCGTTTTTACTTCTATGGTTTTTAAAATGCGATCTATAATTTCTTGTGCGTACGAATCCTCTTTGCGCCACGTTAGGGCCACTTGTTGTTGAAACGCTGCTCCTCCAAAACAGAGCACTACATATTTTCCGGCGACAAGTTCTTCGCTTCCCTTCATCGGGAATTTTCCGCTACCATATACCTTTACCCCCGGTACTCCGCTCAGGGTTTTAAACTCCTCTTGTTTGGTAATGATGTTTTTCGTGCCTTGGGACTCCAATTCCTTTAAATACTTTTCAATTGCGGCGTCGTGCTTGAGTTCCTTTTCCTTTACGCCGATTACGGAAGAGGCCGCAATGCTGAACAGCGTTTCGGGGTGTTCGTACCGAAAAGCGGTAAGTTCGGAAACCGTCTCCTTTTCTTCGGTGGACAAGGTAAGCTGTTGCCTTCTCAGTACCACGGGCGTTTCCAATGTTATGGGCGGATAGCCATAAGAACTGGTCACCCACTCGGTATGCAGTAATTTTCGGGTCGGGTGGCCTGATATGGTATCCTTTACATTTGAAAATCCATAATACCAGGTTGCGGCCGCTCCCCCCAACAGCAAGAGTCCTACTACGCTTGCACAGGCGATGATTATTTTCCGACGTTGTTGTTTTTGTGCTAGGGCCTCCTGAAATTCGGCCTGTTCCATAAGTTCTTCCTCCGTAGGCTCCGGAAGCGCCTCGTGTGTTTTTATAACGATTTCTTCAATGGCCTTTCGATCTTGTTCCGCAACGCTTGTCAATGGTTTCGATTTGGCAAATTTTACCAGATCTGCGGTTTTCAAGATATTTTTGAACTGGCTCAAGGTGTGGTCGTCCAGTTTTAGTTCGCCGGCATCCTTTAAAAGCTCGAGTTTCTCGATCAGTTCGTCAGTGGTGCTTTCCAATGCCGATACGTGAACATCCTCCTCCAAATACGAACGTACGATATCGGTAAGTTCCGAATAGTATTGTTTGTATTCGTCCTGAATGAGGTATCTGGAGTTCTCCAGCTGTTTGAGCTCTAGCAGCGCACGGTCATAGGGCGGCAACAGGGCCGTTTTTTCTTCTTCCGTAAGCGGCTTTTTACGGAATAGGAACCAATACAGGATACCCGAGATGATCGCTAAGGCGAGAAGGATTCCCAAAATAATTTTCCAAAGGATTCCCGTACTTTTCTTTACCTCCATCAATGGCTTGATGTCGTACAATTTTTGCTTTAGGGTGTCCACGGGAACAGTAGCTACCGCGATCTGTAGCGAATCGGTAAAATAACCTTGTCCGTTTATTTCGATCCGTTGCGGCGGAAGTTTGTACATCCCCGAATCGAACTGCGTTAGCGCATAGGTCTTTTGGAGCTGTAAACGACTTTTTTTTCTAGTGGTATCCGTTTCAAAGGCTTCAACGGTTTCTAAGGGCGAAAAAGTTTGCCCTTCCGGAAAGATGACCTGGTCGGTACTATCGACCTCTACCTGTACTTTCCATAAAACCTGTTCCCCGATTTTTATGAAAGTAGTATCAACAGTAGTGCTTATTTTAGGTTTTTGCTGGGCTCGGATGGCAGTAAGTGTCAGAAACAAAAAGACGACCGAAAACAAGCAGCGCGTTCTCGATAAGGAATTTTTATATCGGCTCTTCGAATCGTTCATTTTACCCTCTTCTTTTAAAGTAACCCAATAGTTTTTTCACATAACTTTCATCCACGCGACAACTTAGGGTACCACAGCCCGACTTGGTGAAGGTATTCATAAAATAAGCTTCTCTTTCCTTATAATGGGTTTCATAGGACTGGCGTACTTTTTTGGAACCGGTGTTGACCAGTCCGACCGTTCCGGTTTCGACGTCCTGCATTTGTACGAGCCCTAAATTTGGAATACGTTCTTCCCGTTGGTCATAAATGCGTATGCCCGTAACATCATGCTTATTGCCCGCTATTTTCAGGGTTTTTTCATAGGCTTCGGATATAAAATCGGAGAGAATAAATACGATCGCCTTTTTTTTCATTACACTGCTCAAGAACTTTAAGGCTTCAGAGATATCGGTTCTATTGCTCTTCGGACGAAATTCCAACAACTCCCTGATGATGCGCAACACATGACTTTTTCCCTTTTTTGGCGGGATGTACAGTTCCACGGTATCGGAAAACAACATCACTCCGGCCTTATCGTTATTTTGAAGGGCGGAAAATGCAAGCGTTGCCGCAATTTCTGTGATGATCTCTTTTTTGAATTGGTTGGTGGTGCCAAAGAGTTCGGAGCCACTTACATCGATCATGAGCATCATGGTGAGTTCCCTTTCCTCCTCGAAAACCTTTATATAAGGTTCGTTGTAGCGGGCGGTAACGTTCCAATCGATGTTCCGAACATCGTCCCCGAACTGGTACTGTCGTACCTCACTGAACGTCATCCCCCTACCCTTGAATGTAGAATGGTATTCCCCACCGAATATATGGTCGGAGAGACGTCGTGTCTTTATTTCAATTTTACGTACTTTTTTTAGTAGTTCTTTAGTATCCATCTTCTCAGGGGGGCAGTTTTCAAGGTAGGCCGGTTATCGGCACTACCGATGTCTTTAACTGTTACCGATAACGGTCTTGGTCCCATTTAAGGCACTTCGATTTCGTTCACGATCTGATTGATGATTTCTTCGGATGTAATGTTTTCGGCCTCTGCCTCGTAGGTAATCCCGATTCGGTGCCGCAGCACGTCGTGCACTACCGCCCGTACATCTTCAGGAACTACATAGCCCCTTCTTTTGATAAAGGCATAACATTTTGCTGCAATACCCATATTGATACTTCCCCTAGGCGATGCCCCAAAGCTGATCAACGGTTTAAGATCGGGCAAGTTGTATTTTTCCGGATAACGGGTCGCGAAAATGATATCGAGAATATACCGTTCAATTTTTTCGTCCATATACACCTCGCGCACGGTTTGTTGTGCGCTTAAGATCTGCTTAAGACTTACTACGGGGTTGACCGTTTCATAGTTGCCCAAAAGGTTCTGGCGCATCACTAGCTGTTCTTCGCTCATTTTCGGGTAGTCGATTACCGTTTTCAACATAAAACGGTCTATCTGCGCTTCCGGCAAGGGGTAGGTACCTTCCTGCTCGACAGGGTTTTGCGTTGCCATGACCAAAAAGGGCTTGTCCAATATAAACGTTTCGTCACCAATGGTCACCTGTTTCTCCTGCATGGCCTCCAACAGGGCCGACTGTACTTTGGCAGGGGCACGGTTAATTTCGTCAGCAAGCACAAAATTGGCAAAAATAGGACCTTTTTTTATCGAAAAATCACTGACCTTCATGTTGTAGATCAAGGTTCCTACAACATCCGCCGGTAACAGGTCCGGAGTAAACTGTATTCTGCTGAAACTCCCTTTTACCGCCTTTGACAAGGTGTTGATGGCAAGTGTTTTTGCAAGTCCGGGAACACCCTCGAGCAAAATATGCCCTTGGCCCAATAAGCCTATCAACAAGCGTTCGACCATGTGCTTTTGGCCGACGATCACCTTGTTCATTTCGGATACCAATAGGTCGATAAAAGCGCTTTCCGTGGCAATTTTTTCATTGACTGCACTAATATCTACTGTAGTATTTTGTTCCATAAAAATGTTTAAAATTTTGGTTTTGATCGGTTAACTATTGAACAGGATTGCAAATTGAAAATTAATTCATTGTTATGCTGTTAACGATTGGTTAAAAAAATGGGGAAGGCCCCATTTTTATGAAGTTATTAAGGGATTTCTTTTTAATTTCACAGGCTATGGAGGAAGAAGACCGATACTCAAAAATTATTGCCGGTACCATGACTTGGGGAAGTTGGGGGAAACAGTTTTCCACGGCCCAAATGACCGATATGATCCAGTATTGTTTTGGTATGGGCCTTACTACTTTTGATCATGCCGATATTTATGGCGATTATACCAATGAAGCGTCTTTTGGAACTGCCTTTTTGCAGAGCGGTGTGCCGCGGGACAAGGTGCAGCTGATTACCAAATGTGGAATACAGTTCGATGCCGAAACGCGTCCGAATCGGGTCAAGCATTACGAATACGGCAAGGCATATATCATATCGTCGGTGGAACGTTCGTTAAAAAGCTTGCAGACCGATTATGTGGATATGCTATTGTTGCACCGGCCAAGCCCGTTAATGCACCCCGGAGAAATTGGGGAGGCGATACGGACATTGCAGAAAGCCGGAAAAATAAGGTCCTTTGGTGTCTCCAATTTCAGTCCTTCCCAAATAGCGGTATTGGAGACCGAACTTCCGGTTATGGGAAATCAGGTAGAGTTTTCCCTGACCGCGGATGAGGTACTGTACGACGGTACCCTTGACGATTGTTTGGCCCACGAAAGGATGGCCATGTCGTGGAGTCCGCTCGGTGCTTTTTTTCGTGAAAAAACAGAACGAACGGCGCGGATCCGAAAGGCAATGGAACCGATGACGGAAGCCTATGGCGCTAGTTATGACCAACTGTTGTTGGCGTGGATCATGAAACATCCGGCGAACGTATATCCCGTAGTCGGTACGGCCACCAAGGAACGGTTGGCCGATGCCTTAAAGGCAGCTACCATTACAATGGACCTTCAGGATTGGTTTATATTGCACGAGGCAAGCAGGGGGCAAGAAGTGCCCTAACGAACAATACTTTTGTAAATTTCAAATTTCGCTATCATGACGAAAACAGCTTTGGTTACCGGTGCCACCAGTGGTATTGGTAAGGCGATCGCCCAACGGTTCGCCAAAGAGGGAATACACCTAATCTTGTGTGGCCGTCGCGAAAGTCGCCTTCAGGAATTAAAGAGCGAACTGGCCCTTTTGACGAAGGTAACGACCCTTAATTTCGATGTACGCGATCGTACCCTGGTTCAGGAAGCCATAATGGGACTGCCAGCGGAATTCAAGACGATCGATGTGCTGATCAACAACGCAGGCAATGCACACGGGCTAGACCCTATAGAAGCAGGTAGTTTGGACGATTGGGACGCCATGTTGGACATTAATGTAAAGGGCCTGTTGTACGTATCCAAGGCAATTTTACCGGGAATGGTGGAGCGCGAACAGGGCCACATCATCAACATCGGTTCTACCGCCGGAAAGGAGGTATACCCCAAGGGGAACGTATACTGTGCCAGTAAGCATGCCGTAGATGCCATAAACAAGGGAATGCGGTTGGATTTGAACCAATATGGCATCCGTGTCGGTGCCGTTAATCCGGGACTAGTAGAAACGGAGTTCAGCAAGGTGCGGTTTAAGGGTGATGAACATCGGGCAGAGGGTGTATATCAAGGATTTGAACCCCTGAAGGCGGTCGATATCGCCGATATCGTATACTTTGTGGTATCGCGTCCTTATCATGTGAACATCGCCGATCTAGTGGTCATGCCAACGGCCCAGGCGAGCAGCACCATTGTTCGAAAAAAAGGAGCATGAAGTACCCCCTGATTCGGGAGCTCCTTGGGTGTGGTAGTTTTTGGTAATCGTTTCCGTTTTGAGTATTGTTTCCGATATTTAAGGAAAAATTGCCGAAAAGGAATCCTGCCATGATCAACAAACGTCTTTTGATAAAAAACCTGCTCGCCCATAATGATGAGAACAGTTTTTATGATAAAAAACGTTTTTTGAGTTTAGGGGAAAAAGAAGGCAAGGCAAAGTTTTTAAAACATGTTTGTGCCCTGGCGAACAGCAATCCCGAAAACAATTCGTTCATTGTTGTCGGGGTCGAGGACGAGGACAATAAGATTGTAGGGGTCGATTTCTTTGACGACAGTAAAATCCAGAATCTGGTGAACGCCTATTTGGAGAAGCCTCCGCTAATCGCTTATGAAAACATTCCCTTTCCACATTTACCCGAAGGTAAGGTGGTGGGTTTGGTCACGATTCGATCGAGCGGTGCGGTATGTGCCCTGCGCAGGAATATATGGAAGTATTATGGAGGGGCCGTTTTTTTTCGGGAAGGGAGTATAAGCATGCCCAAGGCTTTCGATATCGAGTTGAAGAGCATAAATTCGGAAGCCGTGGCAACCATTGAGCAGCATGCCAAAAACAATATTGAACTTACTTTGGACGGTGTTATCGATTTCATGAATCACCGCCATAGGGACCTTGAAAGCAATTATAAGGTTTTTAAGGAGCAATTTGTGGTCTGTTGGGCCGGGAATCAAAAAAAAGTAAGGGACCGCACCTACTATTCCCGGGTAGACATTGAATTGATCAACGAACAGGTAAAGTTGTTTTATTCCGCATTGGACGAGGTAACCATTGCTTATGACGAGCATTCCTTCACCACGATCGAATACGTACAATTGGGGCTTGATAAAAAACAGGCGTACTTCCCGCTGGAACAAGTGGTGATCTCCTTTGAGGAAAACGGTACCTATCAACTGCAGAGCAAACTACTTTTCGAGCCTCCCCAATACGAGAAAAAAACCCTTCACCACATATTCAATTCCAACAACGCACTGCTGGACAAGCTGTCCAAAGGACTGGTATTACGGCCTCGCGAGAAAGCCGATTTAAAACATTTGCCGGACACTTATCTGCTCTGTTATCTCAATGGTTTTGAGGAGGCCAAAGCGCAACTTGAAAACGCCCGATCGGTTTTAAAAAAATATGATGCCGACAGCTATATGGGATTGAAGGAGGCCTTGCGCATCCTGAGAAAGGTACGCTACAGTTAGCGGTCGAACACGGCACTGGCCACTGGAAGCGATGGAATTGCTCCATAGCCCGTGGTGGTCAATGCTCCCGCGGTATTTGCCTTTGCGATCATGGGCAGTAATAGCGCTTCGTTCTCCAATACTTCATAGGGGTCCTTAAGGTCGGCGATCTGGTATAACAAACAACCGATAAACGCATCCCCGGCGCCGGTGGTATCAATAGGTTTTACTGGAATACTCGGTATGGTATGCCTGCCTTTGGCCGTGCTTACCAAGGTCCCCTCGGCACCCAGGGTAATGGTAACCAACTTGGTACCTACGTCGTGTAAAAAGGCACAGCATTCCGACAACTCTTTTTTGCCCGAAAGCAATTGGGCCTCTTCCAAACTGAATTTGCCAAGATGTGCTTTTTCAATAAAGGGCATACACTTTTTAACAAAACAATCTTCTTCGCCTTTCCAAAGATCGCCCCGAAAATTGGGGTCAAAACTGATAAAGGCCCCTTGGGTAAGGGCATCAAAAAAGTATCGGCCATATGCCTTTTCCAGTGCACCGCCCAAAAGCGCGGTAGCAGCTCCCAAATGCAGTAAGTTGTCCTTAATACCCTTTTTCAGTTCGGGATCGTATACCAGTTGTTTGTCGGCACCGCGACTAAACACAAAATCACGTTCGCCATCGTCCGACAGGGATACGAACGCCAAAGTCGTAAACGTTTTGCATTGTTGGGCATGTGCGATATCCACCTGGTTTTCCTGTAATACCGACAGTAAAAAATTACCGAAGGGATCATTGCCGACACTTCCCACGAACTTTCCGTTACCGCCAAGTTTTGCAATGGCGCAGGCAACATTTGCCGGCGCACCTCCAGGCTTCTTGGTAAACACCATTGCCTTGGATAGGTCGCTTCCCTGTTTTTCGGCAACAAAATCGATCAACAATTCCCCAATACAGAATACATCCTTCATATACTTCCGGTACTTTTTATTTGGTGAACGGTTTCAATACTTAAATATGGTAAGCATCGAGCATCCGATAAAACCGTCATATGGACCTCATCATAAGAAGGGCAAGGTAGCCACAAAAAGGGGCTTAATCCAATATTTTATGTGAAATTATGGTGAAGTAACTTTTGGAAACTTCCATACAAAGGGATTCCCGTGCTTTAACTTCTAAAACTCCAATAGAAGGAAGGTTTTTTGGTGCCAGCATAAAGTTCATTAGTAGTTGCTGTTTTTTACGTGGAATATTGGAAATTCCCATTCCCCTCTCAAGCACCTGCAAAACTTCAACCGAGACCACGTGGTCATTGGATACCCCACAAATATCCTTTTTGTTATCAAAAGTTTCCAAAATTTTGATGTGAAATACGACTTCCCCTGGATTGACACTGGAACTGTCCGCCAAGGTTTCGTCCGTATTTTCTGCAGTATCCGAAGTGTCTTCCAAAACCGCGCCCGAGTTTGGATTACATGCCAGATATGGAATTAGAAACAGGGCAAGCAACAGGATTTTCATTTGGTTCCTTTTTGATGAATTTAATGAGCTTTTACCTATTAAACCGCACGGAGCTAAAAACGGATACTTTCTCACGCTTTTTTTGACTTCCTTTCCGTCCTTGGCCCCGATTTGAGCAAAAAAAGACTTTAAAATGGAAAAGAACCGTGTTTCGAAATATCGGGGTCGCCCCGACTCGAAAAGTTTAAATGAATTCAATAACATAAAGTTAAAGTTTCTTGGGATAAAGCAGCCTTTTTTAACATGAAAAAGGGCGCGATACGTCGCGCCCTTGATCAGAAAATAGATTTTAAAAAGGAGTTACTTTTTAACAATGCTGAAATTCTTATTGGTTGTCTTACCCGTAATCTTAACGATATAAATTCCTGCTGGAGAAGAGGAAGCATTCCAAGAAAATGGTTGTGCGGCGTCAAGATCTTTCATTTCGAAAATCATTTGTCCAATCATGTTATAAACCCTTGCCGTAACCTTGGTATCGACATTGTTTTTCAAAGAGAAGAAAAACTCGGAAGAAGAAGGGTTGGGCCATACCGCAGAGACCATGTTGCCATTGACTTCTGCGAGGTTTTGATCTTCCAGGGCTGTATCCGCTATCCTTGAGGAAGGATTTGCTTCTTGAAAAGAGACTTCTTGAGCCTTACCAAAAATTTGAAATACTTGGTCTTCCGATTCTTTGCCGAAGACAACGGATTGTGGAGTCCAATCAATCGCTCCGGTTCCAAAAAGATCTGCTGCATCTTTGAAGGTTCCTTCCGCTCCGGCAACCGTAGATTGGGTATTCCAGAACCATTGGTCTCCTCCATTGAAAGGTAGATTGGTATAAACGGATAGCCAATAGGATCCGCTTTCCAACGCTACTTCTTCGGGTAGGTCCAACATTAAGTTATAGTTGTTCGGGTCTGAGGTAGGGGTGATCGATCCACTGTTGTAAACTTCTTCTCCCGGAACCCCGTTGTTGTTTTGGTATACAATAACCGTAGCATCGGTAATTCCTGGTGAGCCATTTGCGCCACCGTTGGCGATGATACTTTTGATTGTCCAGGTATTTCCTTCCGGAACTGTAAAATCATCGGCAGATTGGGCAATACCTCCAAAATCTAAGAAGTTTTGAGATGGGCTACTGCTAACTACAGGTCCATTTTGTTCGTATAGTGCCGGTTCGACAACATTAATGGTGAAACCTTCCGCGACTTCCTCCCGGCCTTGTTTTGCCGTAAGTTCGATAACACTTGTTCCTTCCGTATCCGGTTTTATGCCGATTAGTATTTTGTTTCTTTTAATGGTAAGGAAATCCACCACTTCGGGGTTGAGAACCCGGTACGTGATTTTTGGTTTCTTTCCTTTCGAACTTACGAAGAGATCTTTTGTGTTTATCTCAATAGGGTCGCTATTTACCGCTAAGGTAACATCGGGTAGCAAGCGCGCCACGCTCAAGGTAGGTTCCGGCCTTGGCCTAACATAAAAGTTGGCGCTGAACACCCCGTTTCCATGGATCGCGGCCCCTACAAAACCATCGGCCCTTGTCTTGACCTGCGCAACTACCCCGTTTCCGATTCTAAAGGGTTCCTTGAACCAATAGGTGTTTTTTCCTTGCAATCGGGAAGTGAAGTAAAGACCGGTACTGGTCCCTACAAAATAACCATCATTTTTACCGTTCATGGCAAACCACCTCACTGATGGTCCGTTTCCGGAGCCATCGCGGTTCTCTTCAAGGTTACCACTGATATCCCGCCAGCTCTCTCCACCGTCCCTTGTTAAAAAGACGCTTGGAATTCCATAGTTGGAAAATACGATAAACACACGATCGGGATTTTTTGGATCTACATAGACATTATTGATGTTTCCTTCCGGAAGTCCTTTTCCCGTAGAGATATCGATTACTTTTTGGCCATCAATATTGGCTTTGTCCATTCGGAAAACTTTTCCGGTCTCAGTTGCGTAATACAATCGGTTCGCTATCGGGAATTTAGAAACGTCCAATGCAGTGATAAAGGAGCCATCCGGAGTAGCGGCTTGCGTAATTTCCGTCCAATTGACATCGGTAGCACTGGGGATTCCTAAGGGAATACCGTCCAAATCATTGTTTCTCCATAAACGATCTCCAGCCGGCATATACATAATGTTGTCGTTCACGGGATCTAAAAGGAAAGGGGCTACAAAATCAAAATTCGTTCCACCGGCGGGTTGTACCCCGGCAAAACTTACAAACTCCCCGTTTTCATCAAGGTTGATTCTAAAAACATTTCCAAATTGGGAAGAAACGTATCGGGTACGTCCGCCATCTGCAATGGCATTGTATGATCCGTCTCCACCAAAGTCCTCGATCCATGGTTCGTTCAGACTCTTCGAATTTGTAAACCATGTTCCATTATCCTGAAAACCTGCTAAAAGATCATCGCTATTTCCTTCGGGATCAAAGGAGAAGGCATAAGGTTGGGTGGTTACGTAGTTGTTGTTAAGAGAGGTCCAAGCAACAAAGTTGTCGGTATCGCTAATATTTTCCGTAAGCTGAACACCACCGTCGTTCGATGAAATTGCACGATCGGGGTTCGAAGGTAAAAAAACCAGATTGTGTTGATCAGGGTGGTGGTTGGGATATAATGCAAAACTATCACTTAAGTTGGTATATCCGCCGATCCAACCCTCAAAACCTGTCGGAGTGGTGAAGCCCGTTGTTGAGCGATATAGGTTGGTACCACCCAGAAAAACCAAATCGGGCTTGGTAGGGTGTACCCTAATAATCATATTGTAAGCCCCTTGTAGGTTCAGATTGCCTGCCCTGCCCCCAATGGCAATAGGAAGGTTGGCACTGAGGTCGACCCATCGTTCCTCTGAAGTTTCGGCGTCGGCTTGATACCTCCATAAAAAGGCTTCTGTATTGCCAGAGGCATCAAAAGAAAAGAAAAAGATTCGATTTTCATCGGACGGGTCATGCGCCATAACGGTCCTACCATAGGCTGGAACGATATTTTCGGGCGTTATGGCGGTCCAATCGTCACCATTGTCAGAAACAAAGAACCCTGCGTTTTCGGGTCCGCGTACGATATCAACGGTAGCATAAATTTTTCCTTCCGGCGTAATCATTACCTCCGTTTGACTATCCCTGGTACTGGGAAGAACCAGATCAAAGTCCCTTCCACCATTTTGAGATCGAAATAGACCTTCAAAAGTAGCGGCGTAAACATCTCCGTTCTTAGGATCTACAGCAATGCTGTTTATAATATCCAAAGAAGTAATGGCCGTCAAGTCATTATCATTGGAGTTGCGAAGACGGAACCAAGTTCTACCGTTGTTCACCGATTTGTAAATTCCGGTTCCGGTATAAAAGGCTCCACCGGCACTTGCCGAGTTTCCGTATCGCTCGCCAGAGGCATAATACCATATTCGATGTTTTCCAGGGCGCGGATCTTGAACAATGGAAGTAATGCTGGGCGACTGAAAAGGAAGTGTAACTTTCTTCCAACTTTGCCCCAAATCGGTGGAACGCCATAGTCCGCCAGAAACACCTCCGGCAAAAACGGTATTTTCGTCCATTCTGTCGATTGCCAGCGCTCTAGTTCGCCCTCCGACATTGCCCGGCCCTCTGTTCTTCCAGTATTCGAATCTACTTTTGGAAGACATTTCGCTGGACTTTTTCGATGCCTCCGTAGCCAAACTACGCTCTTTGATATTATCCGAAAATTTGGATTCCAATAAACGAATGTCCGTAGGTATTTGCTTTGTATAAGGGTTTTGAAGCATTCTACGTTCATAAGCGATACGGTCCAATGCCCTATCGCCCTGTCGTGGAGGCCGAACTCCGGTGGCCCCGGTCTTACTGTCATAAATTTTAGATTGTTTGTAGAGGGCGTGGCCTTTTTGAGGCGCGTCGTCCTGTGTAGTTTTTAAATCTTGCGAATAGGAACTGATTGCAAAACAGCAAAACAGCCCAAGCACAAGGCGAACCTTGTTGGGTAATCTTGTTTTCATACGGTGAGTCTTTAAAATTATTTAGTCGGTGCGGAATGTATAAAAAATATTGGAGTTTATTGGAATTTTTGAAGCAATATCGTTAAAACGTTGGCCGGGTCGTGAAATTAATGGGAAAACGGTTTGGCATTGATATGAAATGAGCATCTCCATTGTTATTCCGGTATCTTTGCAGCTTTTGAAACCATAAACGTGCAGGCATGAGAACACTAGTAATCGGAGATATCCACAGCGGACTTAAGGCCCTGGAGCAGCTTTTGGACCGGGCCAATGTAGTTGTCGGGGATAAACTTATTTTCCTGGGGGATTATGTGGATGGATGGAGCGATGCCGTAGAAACCGTCGATTTTCTTTTGGCACTCCGGAAAACGCACCACTGTATCTTGATCCGGGGCAACCATGACGAACTTTATAACGATTGGTTGAAGTCGGAAAAAGACAATCCCGTATGGCGCCAACATGGGGGCGAAGCTACCATACAGTCTTATCAAAACAGTGGTTCGGGAACTCGGGAAAGACACATGGCCTTCTATGAAACCTTGGAGAATTATCATATCGATGAAAAAAACCGCCTTTTTTTACACGCAGGCTTTACCAATTTAAAGGGCGTCGGTTTTGAGTATTTTCCCAAAACCTTCTATTGGGACAGAACCCTTTGGGAACTTGCCCTTTCGCTAAATCCAAAATTGGGAAAGGACGATCCTTGGTATCCTAAACGGTTGACGCACCACCAAGAAATTTTCATCGGCCATACCCCGGTTACACGAATTGGTAAAACGGTGCCGCAGCGTGCCGCAAACGTATGGAACGTGGATACTGGCGCTGCGTTCAAGGGCCCCCTTTCCATTATGGATGTCGATACCAAAGAAGTTTGGCAGAGCGATCCCGTTCACGAGCTGTACCCCAAAGAACGGGGTAGAAATTGAAAAAGTCGGCATTTCCGAACGATTACGGATTTTTATTGACGAACTTTGCAAAAAACGGAACATGGCAACGAAAAATATACGATTGGAAGTTATGCGGGCTATAGAACCACAGGTAACCGGTTTTATGAACGATTTTTTGATTCCGGTCGAGGACATTTGGCAACCGACCGATTTTCTGCCCGATTCCCAAAGCGACGGCTTTTTGGAAGAAGTAAAGGAACTTCGGGGCGAATCGCAAGAATTGGGATACGATTTTTGGGTTACCATGGTCGCCGACACCATTACCGAAGAGGCACTACCTACCTACGAATCTTGGTTGATGGACGTAGAGGGGATCGATCAGCATGCCGAAAATAAAAACGGATGGTCTAAGTGGGTTCGTGCTTGGACGGCAGAAGAGAACAGACATGGCGATGTGTTGAACAAATACCTCTATTTATCGGGCCGCGTCAACATGAGGGAAATCGAGATGACCACACAACATTTGATCTCCGATGGTTTTGATATCGGTACCGATCGTGACCCGTATAAGAACTTTGTTTATACCAGCTTTCAGGAACTGGCCACCAATATTTCCCATAAGCGGGTCGGTCAAATGGCAAAGAAAAAAGGAAATGCCCTGTTGGGTAAAATGTGTACCATTATCGCAGGTGATGAAATGCGGCATCACTTGGCGTATCGGGAATTCGTAAAAACGATTTTTGGAGAAGACCCTAGCGGCATGATGTTGGCCTTTGCCGATATGATGAAGAAAAAGATTGTGATGCCGGCCCATTTTTTAAGGGAATCGGGAGGAAGTGCGGGCACCGCTTTTGAAAATTTTTCGAACTGCGCACAGCGTTTGGGTGTCTATACCGCTATGGATTATATCGATATTTTGAAAAAGTTGAATGCCTATTGGCAACTCGATGCCGTTCGGGCGTTGAACGATGAGGCCCAAAAAGCACGGGATTATCTGCTCAAACTTCCCGAACGTTTGGAACGTATCGCCACTCGAATGCAGTTTCCGGAGGATACCTATCGTTTCAAGTGGGTAGAGGCCAATGGAATGCTATAGGTCCATAATACCAATTGTTAGTTAGAATGCCTCCCCTTGACTAGCAATTGGTAGCATTACATTTGTGAATAGTAAATAACCTCGGGCAGGTCCACGAGACATTAGAACGAAAATTAACATTGATTTCGACGCAAGCGTCGGAGCATTTTAAATCTCGATTATCGAGTAAAACTAAAAACCCGACACCTTGATTGGCGCCGGGTTTTTCAATGGGGGAACTTGGTTTTGTACGTTTACAGTTTTCCGTGGTCGTGCTCATCCTGCCATTTGGCAAGTTCGGTCCACTTTCCTTCGTAGCACATTTTTGCTTGCATGGGCCATGATGCGGGATCATGAATGCGGTATCGCTCTCCACCGCCGTCCAGTACCTCTTGGCATTTGGCCACAGAAGTTTCCGATAGGGCCTTCCAGGTCTTTATTCCTGCATTTTGGAACATTTCGGAAATTTTAGGCCCAATTCCTTCCACGACTTTTAAGTCGTCTTGATTGATTTTCTTGCCCATGGCCAATTTGGCGGCCTCGGCATCAAAGGGAAGGTCTTTTTCAACGGTCGGTGCAACCGCCGCTACCGTAGCCGCTGCAGCTGCCGCACTAGCTGCTGTTAGTTTACCGTTACAGGCATCCAGATCGGCCTGTAATTTTGCGTTCTTGTCCTTTAAGAGGTTTAAATCCGCCGAATTATCGATGGTCGTGTGGCTTCCTTTACCAATTAGATATCCTAATATTCCAGAGATGACCCCTACTAGGATTGGTACTAGCCAGCACCATATGTTTAAATTTTCAAAATCCATTTTGCTTTCGTTTTATAAGTGGTTATTTTATTAATGTTACTACGGTCCTTCTGTTTTTTGCCTTTCCTTCGTCTGTGGTATTGGATGCGACAGGAGCATCCGGACCTTTGCTTGTGGCAACAATTTTTGCATCGGCAATTCCGTTTTGGGAAAGGTATGCCTTGGCAAAATCGGCGCGGCCTTGCCCCAATGCGATATTGCTGGCCCTTCTACCGGTGTTATCGGTATGCCCCACCACTTGCGCTTTTGCGGAAGGGACCTTGTCAAGATACCTGGAAATATCGGCCACCTTTTGGCGTTGTTCCGGTGTAAGGTTGATTGATGCTTCCCCTGTTTCGAAATACAGCACCAAGGGATTCGCCACAATTTTATCGAACAATGCGTTCAATTCTTCTTCCGCGTCTACTGCGGTCTCGGTTATCCCATATGCCACGGGGCCAAGGTAGGTGTCCTCTTTGGGAACCATATCGTCCATAAGGGCACCCATGGTATTGATCTGGGTGGACGGAATACCGTTTTTGACCAAATGATTTTTAACTGCGTTCGCACGGGCCAGCCCCAGATTTGGAAAGGCCGAGGTATTGGTTTCATCCGCTTTATAATAGCCGGTAACGTTCATTACCTTGTTCGCGTTTTCGGACAAAAAGCCTTTAAGGCTTGTTATCCCATCGGATACCTTTTGGGACAATGGCATTAAAATAGTGGATGACGACACCTTAAAGTTATAATTGTCGTTTACGTTGTAAGCGTAGTCCCCATCGCGAAAGGCGAATGGATAAGAGCTTGCTTCGGGAGCGGCCGGAACGATCTCTTCCTTTACAGGTTCCTCCGCTACCATCTGGGTTCCGCAGGAACTGCAGAGCTTCAGATAAAGAAAGATACCTGCCAGGATGGTGATGAGAATTCCAAGCAAATAAGTGGTTGTTCTTGTCATTGTTAATATGTATTTAGTGTTCTTATTAGCAATGTATTAAAAAAATACTAAAAATGTTAAAAATTCGATAGTTATGTTGTTTCCGGAAACCTTGTTAAGTTATCAATAAATTCTTACAAAACGAACGATGGTGCAAGGATAAGTTCCATTTGTACAGGATAACAGGTCGTTTATACGATCAGGGTTCGAACCAGCTGCCGTTTGTACGACCTTTGTAAAACATAAGATAAAGGACCCTTTTGCTCCCGACCAAGTTCCGGCATTGCAAGAGGGTCTTCCTTTTTTTGTGACGGCCCCTCGAGTTAATTATATGGTTTAATGGCATTGTAATTAAAGGAAATTGTTTCTACACATGATCTTGACCATTTATACAGGAAAAATGACCAACCATACATTATGGACGTAAAAAATCTCCCATGCAATTATTTTTGTCAAACGAAAAAGAAACAGAACAAGGATTAAAATTTTCAAACCGATTGCAACAGACTTTTTAATTAGATGACCGGGAGTTTAGACAAGGTAAAATGCAAGAAAGAGTTTAATATAAATATATCATGATTACGCTCCGTAGTAAGCACAAGAAAGCTACTTGAAGAGCGGTACTATTCGAGTTAATTAGTTGGTTAATCCCGCTATTTTTGAACCATCCGATCGGGGGAACGGGGAGGTAAAAAGATGGCGGGTTATTTTTTTGTGGCCATAAGCAAACGTAAAAAAAGGATTTAAGGATAGCGTTGTTCGCCTCTTTTTTACGGGTGCTACAGATCAAATTTAATGCCCTGTGCCAAAGGTAGTTCGGTAGTGTAGTTAATGGTATTGGTTTGACGGCGCATGTAAATTTTCCAAGCGTCCGACCCGCTTTCCCGTCCGCCGCCGGTTTCTTTTTCACCACCAAAAGCACCACCGATTTCGGCGCCCGATGTTCCGATGTTTACATTGGCGATACCACAGTCGCTTCCCGCTACCGAAAGAAAACGTTCCGCTTCCCTTAGGTTATTGGTCATAATGGCCGAGGAAAGCCCTTGAACCACACCGTTCTGTATCGCGATTGCATTTTCTATGGAACCACTATATTTCAATAGGTATAACACCGGGGCAAAAGTTTCGTGCTGAACGATTTGAAAGCTGTTTTGGGCCGCTGCAATGGCCGGTTTTACATAACAGCCGCTTTCATACCCCGGGCCGTCCAAAACACCACCTTCTACAAGCAGCGTACCGCCTGCTGCCACAACTTCTTCCAAGGCATTTTGATATCCCTTTACCGCCTCAACATCGATCAGGGGCCCCACATGGTTATTTTCATCCAGAGGGTTGCCGATACGCAGTTGCCCATAGGAGGCTACCATGGCTTCTTTCACTTGATCATAGACCGATTCGTGAACGATCAATCTACGGGTAGAGGTACATCGTTGCCCCGCTGTGCCCACAGCACCGAATACCGCACCGATTACGGTCATTTTAATATCGGCATCGGGAGTAACGATAATGGCATTGTTGCCACCAAGCTCCAAAAGCGATTTGCCCAGTCGGGCCGCGACGGCCTGCGCAACAATTTTGCCCATACGAATGGAACCGGTTGCCGATACCAATGGAATACGGACATCATGGGACATGAATTCCCCCACTTGGTGGTCCCCATTGATCAGACACGAAATGCCTTCGGGCAGACCGTTGGCCTTAAATACCTCGGCCGCTATTCGCTGGCATGCAATACCGCACAAAGGCGTTTTTTCGGAAGGTTTCCAAACACATACGTCCCCACATATCCACGCCAAGGCCGTATTCCATGCCCATACGGCCACCGGAAAATTAAAGGCAGAGATGATGCCTACGATGCCCAACGAATGGTATTGCTCGTACATACGATGCCCGGGCCTTTCGGAATGCATGGTCAGCCCATGGAGTTGTCGGGAGAGGCCCACTGCAAAATCGCAGATATCGATCATTTCCTGAACCTCGCCCAAACCCTCTTGATAGCTTTTTCCCATTTCGTAGGAAACCAGTTTGCCCAAGGGTTCTTTCAGTTCCCGTAAACGCTCCCCGAACTGGCGAACGACTTCCCCTCGCTGTGGCGCCGGGGAGGTGCGCCATTGTAAGAAAGCGCTGGAGGCGGCGGTCATCACACGTTCATAGTCTTCTTTTGAAGTGGTGCTTACATTGGCGATCAGCTTACCGTCTACGGGCGAGTATGATGCGATTACCTTGCCATTGGCAAAATTCTCGATACCCGTTGAAGTTCCAAGGTTCGTTTCCTGGATTCCAAGGGCGGTCAAAGCGGTATCAATTCCAAACTGTGAGGCGATATCTGACATTTTATAACTTTTTAAGTGTGTATTGTTATATTTTTACAAATCTACAAATAATCGAGGGTTTACATTTCCTTTTTTATCACCGTAATCTTGATAATTTTTTCGCCCTTCACTTCAAAAATAAGGACCAGTTCAAGGATTTGATCACTTCCATTGCGACCGCTAATGGCTTCGTGGTCGATGACCCTATTTCCAAAAACGGTTCGGGTAAGGATTTTGGAATGTAATGTTGGCGAGGCATCAAAAAGGGCACGGTAAAACGCACGACAAGCTTTTGCACCCTCCATGGTCTTTTGGCCCGTAGAAAAATCGTAGAAAACGATATTTGGGTCGATTACCGACATAAAACCGGTAATATCGCGCTTGTTATAAAACTCCAATTGTTTTTGGACAACTTCTTGAGGGGGCATTTCTTGGGCGTAAACAAGGTTGTGGGAAAGGCAAATAACAATGAAAAACAATAATAAGGGGCGAAACCATTTTTTCATAAGGTCTATGCTTAGCTCTTAAAGCTCAGAAAAAGAGTAAGAGCCCTATGGTAATCAACGCCGGCAACGCCTGTACAAAAAAAATCTTTCGCGCTACCGATAACGCGCCGTATATACCGGCCACTGCAACGCAGCCCAAAAAGAAGAGTGCGATATTCTTATACCAAACCGGATTTTCGATAAAGTAAGTCCAAATAAGTCCCGCCGCCAGAAATCCGTTGTAAAGTCCCTGGTTGGCGGCCATGGCCTTTGTGGGTTCGAACATGTCCTTGGGAAACGATCGAAATATTTTTGGTCCCCTAACGGTCCAAGAGAACATCTCGAACCATAAAAAGTAAATATGTAGGAGTGCAACGAATCCGATTCCGATAAGGATAGCAATTTTCATAGTTTCTATGTTGAGGTGAATCGAGGGTCCGTATCCATGACCGTGCCACAACGGTCACATGTTCTTAACGCTTCCGAACCGTAAAAGGCTTTAAAATGGCCCAAAAAGTCCTTTTCGATATCTTTTAATTTAAAATACACCTCATAAAGGGTGTTATTACAGTTGTCACAGAACCAAAGCAGGCCGTCATCGGCTTCTATATCCGCTCTTTTTCGTTCGATTACCAAGCCGATACTACCCTCGTGCCGTACGGGCGAGTGCGGCACTTTTGCAGGGTGAAGGTACATGTCCCCAGGCCCTAGGGCCATGGTCTTTTTTGCTCCGTTTTCCTGAATATGGACTTCAATAGTTCCCTCCAATTGATAAAAGAGTTCTTCCGTTTCGTTATAATGATAATCTTTTCGGGCGTTGGGCCCCGCAACGATCATTACAATATAATCACCTGCCTCCTTATAAAGGTTTTTGTTTCCTACCGGAGGTTTTAGGGTATCCCGGTTTTCTTCGATCCACTGAAGCAGATTAAAAGGAGCTTGTATGGCCATATACTAATTTTAGAGCAACAAGATGAACGGGGTACGTTCTTCAATGGGCGGTAAGATAACGAACGCACATCGATTAAATCAAAAATAAGAAAAGAAAACGGCTTGTGATGATCTTATGCTGTTACCGATGGTATTACACCTTAAAAACTGTTCTTTTTCGCATATACAAAAAATCCCTGTTTTTAATCTGTATGATAATATTGGAAATAATATTATCGATAGAATAGTTGGGTGAAGTAGTAGTTTCCGGAAACATCTTCCTTAACGCTAACTGCGGTATGCGTAAATTCCCCTTCCATCGTTTTTTTGTGGTTGCTACTCTTCAACCATCCCTCAAAAGCCTCTCTTGCGGTAAAATAGTCCTTGGCAACATTTTCACTTACCGCTTCGGCGCTTGCCTCGGTAGAAATATTGGAAGCCCTGGCACTAAAGTTATCATGACTCAGATTTCCCTTGGCAATCATGTAGTCGGTATGCTGGTCCGCATACTTTTTGGCAGTGTCGCTATACTCCAAGGTTTCGTATCCCAGCGAGGAACGGTGTTCGTTAACCACGTTCAACAGTTCTTGTTCTACGGCAACTACATTTCTTGCTTCTGGAACAATGCTTCCCTCTTCTTCGGCGGTACTGGTTTTGGTACAGGATGCCACCAACGATACGAAGCATGCCAAAAGGGCATATCGTAAATTCATTTTCATACAATGTTCTAAATTGCAAGTAGGTGTCCTAGCGGTAGGTGTAAGAGTAATGGGGGTTCTCGTGTGTTCTCTGTTGAACTGGGGCAAATCAACGATGTAATGTTAGCCAAAATAGTCCACTTCTGGTCGAAAAATTTCTTTTTTTCGATGAACTGCACATCCAAAAGAAACTCTTGTACGTAGAAAGTGACTTGATCTATAGTAGAACCACTTTCCTCGTTAAGGAAATACTAAAGAGTAACACAAAATCGTTGTAGTTTTTAACAAGCTTCCCGGGGCGGTAATTTCACGGAATTATGGGATAGTTTTTGACTACCTCCCTGTTACTTTTGAACTAAATTTTTGATATGACCGCCAAACCACTTTTTCGCCTCACCTTACTTGCATTTTTATTTTTTGGTTGCCAGGATAAAACGGAAACCATTGGAGAGCAGCTCGACAATCTCAATAAATACAAGGAGTACGTAAGCCAAGTGTCCCATGGTATCATTTCCGCGCAGAGCGATGTACGGGTGGTACTTACCGAACCGGTGGCCAATTGGAATGCGGGACAGGAGCTCGACGGTGATTTTATGAGCTCCTCCCCAAAGGTAAAAGGCAAGGTGGTCGCCTTGGATAACAGGACCATCTCGTTCGAACCTGAAAAAGGCTTTGATCAAAATACGGAATACGAGTTTACGGTAGCGCTGGAGGAATTTATAGCCGATATGCCCGGCGAACTGCAAACGCTTTCTTTCAAGGTACAGACCATCAAACAGGAATTCAACATTTACACCGACGCCCTTCAATCGTATTCCAAACAGTATCAATACCTTAACGGTCAGGTGAAAACGGCCGATATGCTTCCCTTGGAAACGGCAAAAAAATTGATCAAGGCAAGACGTAACGGAAAAAAGGTAAAACTCCAGTTTGATGGGGCCGTTAAATTGGGCAATCAATTTACGTTCAAAATAGACAGTATTCAGCGTTTCGAAGAGGATTCCCAACTGGAGCTGGAATGGGACGGCACTTCTTTCGACATCGATAACAAAGGCAAAAATAGTATTCTTATCCCGGGAAAAAATAATTTTACCGTTTTGAGTACCACGGTAGAAACGACCGATCGCCCCGTGGTGCTGGTCAACTTTTCCGACCCGGTAAAAAAAGGCCAGAATTTTAAGGGACTGATCGTACTGCAAGGCGACGACTCGCCCAAGTATAAGGTATCGGGAAATACCCTTAGGGTGTACCCCTCAAAAGAACTTCTTGGTACGGTCGATCTGGAAGTTTTTGAGGGCGTGCAGAGTACCGATGGGGTGAAGTTGCGAAACAAGTATACCGAACGTATCGCTTTTGAACAATTGAAGCCACAGGTACGTTTGTTATCGAACGGTACCATACTGCCCTCATCGAGCAACCTAAAGATCAATTTTGAAACGGTCAACCTAAAATCGGTGCGTGTGGCGGTATACCGCATTTACGAAAACAACGTGCTACAATTTTTGCAGGCCAACAATTTGGGCGGGAATGGCAATTTAATGGCCGTGGCACGGCCCATTGCCAAAACACGCATAAAGCTCCAAAACAACTTGTCCAATACCGTTAGCAAGTGGTCCGCCAGTGCGTTGGACCTAAAAGCGTTGATTACTCCGGAACCCGGCGCCATTTACAGGGTCGAATTCGAATTTGGCCCCAGCGATAGCGCCTACGGTTGTAGTTCGACCAATTTTGAAGTCGAGGAGGAAGAAAACGAAACCGATTTTGATGAGGAAGAAGAGGACAGCGCTTGGGACGGTGTTGAAGGCTATTACTACAACGATTACTATTATGATTACGATTGGAACGAGCGTGAGAACCCTTGTGACAAATCCTATTATTACGATAAAAAGATAGGAACCAACGTATTGGCCTCAGATCTCGGGGTAACCGTAAAGCGGGGCATCAACAAAAGCTACTTCGTCGCCGTGACCGACTTGCTGAATACCAACCCGATCGCAGGCGCAAAGGTGACCTTTTACAATTTTCAGCAACAGGAAATGGCGACCCTGGTTACCGATGTGGACGGTACTACCATGTACGACGCCGACAAATTGGCTTTTTTCGCCGTGGTATCCAGCAACGGACAAAAAACCTATGTGAAGCTTAATGATGGTAATGCGTTGTCGGTCAGTAAATTTCGGGTCTCCGGTGTACAACTTAAAAAAGGCCTGAAAGGGTTCATTTTTGCCGAGCGCGGTGTTTGGCGACCGGGAGACCAAGTTTTTCTATCGTTCATGCTAAACGATAAGGCCAACGATATTCCGGAAGACCATCCGGTAAAATTAGAATTGATCGACCCTTACAACAAGGTGGTGGTCCGGGAAATCAGAACTGGAAGTGTCTCCAATTTTTACCAATTTAATATAAAGACCGATGAAAATGCGCCCACCGGAAACTGGTTGGCCAAAGTATCCGTCGGAGGGGCCTCTTTTACAAAATCGATCAAAATAGAAACCATTAAGCCGAACCGTTTGAAAATCAAAACGGACTTTGCCGCTGAAGTCTTGAACGGGGCGGCCCCTATTGCCGGTACGATGGAAGTAAAATGGTTGCACGGCGCCATCGCCAAAAATTTGAAGGCCGATGTCACGGCCAAGTTCAACACCACCCAAACGGAGTTCAAATCCTTTCCCGGATATGTGTTCGACGATCCTACCCGTAACTTTTCTTCAGAAGATCAGGTGGTTTTTGATGGTAGGGTCGATGAAGAAGGAAAGACCACTTTTAAAATGACACCACAGTTGAGCAGCGAGTCCCCGGGAATGTTAAAGGCGGCCTTTGTGACCAAAGTATATGAAAACGGGGGCGATTTTAGTACCGATGTGTTCACAAAACCCTATTCCCCCTACGATACCTATGTAGGGCTAAACGTGCCAAAAGGCGATAAGGCAAGAGGCATGTTGCTGACCGATACGCCCCATACCTTTGAAGTGGTTACGGTCGATGAAAAAGGGAAGGCCAAATCGGTGAAAAACCTCAACGTTTCCGTTCACAAAGTAGAATGGCGCTGGTGGTGGGACACCTCCAATAACAATTTGTCCAACTACAGCAGTAGCAGCTACCATCGTGAAGTTTTCAATAAAACCATACAGACCGATCATTCGGGAAAGGCCACCTTTAAATTTGAATTGAAGTATCCGGAATGGGGCCGTTATCTCGTGCGAGTAGCCGACCCCAATGGGGGGCATGCTACGGGCAAAGCGGTTTACATCGATTGGCCCGGATGGGCGGGAAAATCACGAAAGGCAGATCCGGAGGCAGCTACCATGCTCGTTTTTTCGTCCGACAAGGAAGCGTATAATGTTGGGGAGACGGCAACCATCACTTTTCCAAGTTCAGCGGGCTCACGTGCGTTGGTCACCGTTGAAAACGGTACCGAAGTATTGGAATCGCTATGGGTGGCTACCAAAAAGGATGAAACCAAGTTTGAATTGCCCATCGATGCCCTGTACACGCCAAATGTCTTTATCCATATTTCGTTGCTGCAACCGCACGCCAGTTCCTTGAACGACAACCCTATCCGGCTGTACGGTGTAATGCCGATTTCGGTAGAAAATCCTGATACGCGGCTGACACCGGTGTTAAACATGCCAGAAGTCTTGCGACCGGAAGAGACGATTACCGTTAAGGTAAGCGAGAAGAATAAAAAAGGCATGACCTATAGTATCGCCCTTGTGGATGAGGGTCTGCTGGACCTTACCCGTTTTAAAACCCCGAACCCTTGGGATACCTTTTATGCACATGAGGCGTTGGGCGTAAAAACTTGGGACATCTACGATGATGTTATCGGGGCATTCGGGGGCCGTATCGATCAGGTTTTTGCAGTTGGAGGCGATGGAGCGCTGGCCGGGGCAAAAAATAAAAAGGCGAACCGTTTTGAACCTATGGTAGTACACTTAGGGCCTTTTAACCTTAAAAAAGGGGAAACAAAGTCGCATCAGATCGACATTCCAAAGTATGTGGGATCGGTACGGGCGATGATCGTAGCGGGGAATGCCGACAAAGAGGCGTACGGAATCGCGGAAAAAACCGTTCCAGTGCGAAAACCGTTGATGATTTTGGCATCTTTACCACGAAAGATAACCCCGGGCGAAAAAGTTACCTTACCGGTCACCGTTTTTGCCATGGAGAAAAAGGTAAAGAAGGTTACCTTAAAATTGAAACCACACCCTTCCTTCAAAATTGCTGGAGCAGCTACGCAATCCCTGACTTTTAAACGGCCGGACGAGCAGATGGCCTATTTTGAACTGGAGGTAGCCGACTTTAAGGGTATCGGAAAGGTCATCGTGGAAGCCTCAGGAAACGGTGAAAAAGCTTCTTTTGAAATTCCGATAGATGTGGTGAATCCCAACCCGGTAACTACGGAACTACAAGAAATAGTACTCGATGCGAACGAGAAGAAGACCGTCGCTTTGGAGACCTTTGGAATTGCGGGGAGCAACGGTGCACAAGTAGAGTTTTCTACACTGCCCCCAATGAATTTTAACGGCCGCATGCAGTATCTGATACGCTATCCGCACGGATGTGTGGAACAAACCACTTCCGGGGCGTTCCCGCAATTGTATTTGACCTCGATCTTTGATCTGGACGGAAATCGAAAAAGGAGGATACAAGAAAATATCGATCGTGCCATCATACGATTGGGACGTTTTCAAAATGCTTCGGGCGGATTCTCCTATTGGCCCGGACAAGTGAATTCGAACGACTGGGGAACCAGTTATGCCGGCCATTTTTTATTGGAGGCGGAAAAGAAAGGCTATGTGTTGCCCATCGGTTTTAAATCGAGTTGGGTAAAATACCAACAGCAGACCGCAAAGCAGTGGCGTTCGGACAGCAACCGTACCGATCTGGCACAGGCATATCGTTTGTATACCCTGGCATTGTCGGGGAATGCCGATGTTGCCAGTATGAACCGTATGCGGGAAACGAGCGGACTTACCAATGCCGCAAAATTTCGTTTGGCGGCCGCTTACGCACTTATCGGTCAAGAAAAAGTATCCCGCGAAATTTTAGCGAAAACGACTTACGATTTTGAAAACGATCGTTACCATTACTATTCCTACGGTTCACCGGACCGAAATAGGGCCATGGCTTTAGAGACCTATGTGCTGTTAAACGATAAGCCAAAAACGCAGGACCTGGCCAAGACCATTGCCGGGCGCCTTTCCGAACGTACTTATATGAGTACACAAAGTACGGCCTATAGTTTGTTGGCGATGGCCAAATTTGCCGAAATGGTAGGAGGTAAGGGCATTAAGGCCACCGTGACCTTGAACGGTAAATCGGAAAAAGTGGACACGGGCAAGAGCTTGGCCGAACGTATTTTAAAGGTTAAAAAAGGAACCAACGAAATCGTATTGCAGAACTTGGAGGGCAATACACTCTTTGTAAACATCGTCAATTCCGGTATTTTACCTGTAGGATCCGAGAAGGCAGTGCAACGAAACCTATCCGCTCAGGTGCGCTACAAAAGTCGGGACGGAGGAACATTGAATGTTGATCAGCTCACTCAGGGGACGGACTTTGTTGCCGAGGTCGTTTTGACGAATACCACCGCTAAAACCATTGAAGATGTGGCCCTGTCGGAGATTTTCCCCAGCGGTTGGGAAATTGTAAATACCCGATTTACCGATTTTGGCGATTTTGCCGAAAACCAGGTCGAACATACCGATATTCGTGATGACCGTTCCAATTTTTACTTCGATATGAAAAAGAACGAATCAAAAACCTTTCGGGTGTTATTGAACGCTTCCTATCTGGGACGGTATTATCTGCCAGGAATACAGGCAGAGGCCATGTACGATAACGATTATTCGGTACGTACGGAAGGCAAATGGGTAACCGTAATACAATAAATAAGTGGTTTCGGAGTGTAGATATTATCCGTTCACCGGAACGTTATCGCTCTTGTGAACAACCGATATGTTTTTAAAACAGCAGAAAAAAAGGTAATCGAACATGAAAAAATCACTTCCGGTCGAAACCGGTATGTTTCATTCGGCCGCCAACTCCTACAAGGAACTACAGCAGCTGCTGGAACGTACGTATGCCATTTTTGAAGCGCATAAAAAGAAAGCCTACCTACCTGTTACGGAGGCTGTAAAAATGGAATTTTCCTCGAATTCCAAAATTGGGGGCATTCCCTATCTAAGAAACGAAAACGATTGGCCGGTATGTCCCAATTGTCAACGCAACATGGATCTTTTGGTACAGTTGAACCTTGCCGATCTACCGGAAAGGCAAGCGGATGGCTTGGTACAGCTATTTTATTGCACGGCAAAGGAAGCCGATTGTTCCAGTATGTTGGAAGGGTATCTGCCTTTTTCCAAGGCCTCCGTAGTACGGAAAATCGCCATCACCGGACCATCGGCAAAAGTACGTCCGAATCTCACCGAGGTTTTTCAAGAGAAACGGATTGTCGGATGGCAGGCCTGTTTTGATTATCCGCATCGTGAGGAGTATGACAGTTTGGGTATTGAAGTGCCACATGATGGTGTATTCGATTACCTATATGAGCAAAAGATCGGCAGCCCGATCCGGAAGGATAAACTTTTTGGATGGCCCTATTGGGTTCAAGGTGCGAAATACCCGCAAAACCCGGAGACGGGTTCCCAAATGCAATTTTTATTTCAATTGGCGTCCTTTGACCATTTGAACTACCGTTTTGGCGATGACGGTACGGGCCATATTACCCAAGGTGCGGAGAATACCGGGCAATTGGCTTTTGGATGGGCCGGCCATTGATAAAAGGTGTCCGATAAAGAAGCAAAAGTGAACTTCCAACGGTTTACTGCTACTTTAAAATCATATTGAAAAGGAATTTCATTCTTTTCCTGTAAACCTATGCATCTTATACCAGTTTAACTTTGAAATGGAATTAGATGCCTAGTGGTTCGGTTTCCGATCGGTCTTCTTGCAATACTTTTGAAAATACGAACGCCCCAATGTCCTTAACTGGGATATACAGTACCGATTGGTCCCTTGTTTCTTGACCGATAAACCCCACGGTGTTGTTCATTCGGTCGAAAAATACGAGCAGGGCTCCCAGAATGACGGCAACTTTCAACATTCCAAAAAGGCCGCCGGCAATTTTATTCAAAAGGCCGAGCATTGCAAAATCCGTAATTTTCGTCAACAACTTTCCGGCGATATGAACCACGGTCACGATGATGATGAACGTAATGATAAAAGCCGCCAGGTTAATATAGTTTTCGTTCCATTGCATGTTTTTGTGAAGGTAGTTTCCTGCGATGTACGAAAAATGGATGGCGCCGAAAATACCGGCTATCAGTGCGATCAGCGAAGCGATTTCAACAAAAAGGCCATTTTTTAACCCCTTCCAGAGCCCCCAAATAAGGAGTAGTCCCAATACAATATCCAAGAAAGCCATACCAAAACGTTTACACAAATGTAGCATTTTGATTCGTACCTTTGAATCGCTGAAAAGCGGCAACCGAATATGGCAAGAGACGAAAAATTAAAAGAACGATGGGAGGTGCTGGTCGAGAAGCTTTCCGATCAATTCAGTGATGGCGATGCCCTTGAACTCGATAGTATCATTTATTTGGTCGGAATTCAGGAATTGGGGCAGTACCATCGCAAGTACAAAAAAGACCAAAAACTCGATCTTATGCATATTGCCATCTGCCGTTTGTTGGAACCCTACGGATACTATGCGTTCGATTTTTTTGATGAAGAAGGGTGGCCACACTATACTGTAAAAGAGGAGCTACCGCCCTTAAAGGCCGGGGAACAATCGATTTTAATGAAAGAGGCGATCGTTGGGTATTTTTTGGAGAAAGAATATATTTCGTAAAAAACTTCCCGGAAACTTTGGTAAAGACAACCGTTACAATGATGGACCGAACCGAACCATACTATGCCGTAATTTTCACCTCTGGCCGAACCGAAGGGGACAAGGGCTATGCCGACATGGCACGTTCCATGGAACGCTTGGCAAAGGAACAACCTGGGTTTTTAGGGATGGAAAGCGCTCGCGAAACCATCGGGATTACCGTCAGCTATTGGGAAAGTATGCAGGCCATTGCGCACTGGAAACAGCAGACGGACCATTTGTTGGCGCAAAAAAAAGGTATAGCCGATTGGTACAGTTGGTACAAAGTACGGGTATGCTTGGTGGAACGTTCGTATGCCTTTGAAAAATAAGATGCAATACAAAACATCGGACAAAGGCTCTCCCAATGGGAAGGACCGATCCGGTCCGTTGGACCGGCTGAAGCGTTTTTTTCAAAAGCACCCTAAAAAACTACTGTTTCTTTTTTTGCTGTTAGCGGTGTACCATCAAAGCCTTCCAAAAGTGTTGTTCGATGCCCCTACCGCAACAGTGGTGCAAAGTAGTACCGGAACATTGTTAGGGGCCAAAATCGCGGACGATGGCCAATGGCGTTTTCCGGAAGTGGATAGCGTCCCCCAAAAGTTCAAAACCTGTTTGTTGGCCTTTGAAGATGCTTATTTTTATCGGCATCCCGGCTTTAATCCTGTCGCTATGGTAAAAGCCTTGGGGGCAAATGTTTCCGCGGGCAAAACCGTGCGTGGTGGAAGCACCATTACCCAACAGCTGATCCGACTGTCCCGCAGTGGAAGGTCGCGATCTTATTGGGAAAAGGCCATTGAACTGGTATTGGCCACCCGTTTGGAATTTCGACATTCAAAAAGGGAAATCTTGCGCCTGTATGCCAGCCATGCCCCTTATGGGGGGAATGTAGTTGGCCTTGATGTGGCGGCATGGCGGTATTTTGGACTTCGGCCACACCAACTTTCTTGGGCGGAATCGGCTACCTTGGCCGTACTGCCCAATGCGCCCAGCCTTATTTATCCCGGTAAAAATCAACAGCTCCTTTTGAAAAAGCGAAATCGGTTGCTGAAAAAACTATGGCAGGGCAATACCATCGATTCCACCACCTATGAACTGGCCAAGTTGGAACCACTTCCCCAAAAACCCTATCCACTGCCGACCATGGCAAAGCACTTGGTACAGTATACCGATAAGAAATATAAGGGACAGCGGATCACAACTACCCTGAACGAGACCCTACAATTACAAACCAACACCATTGTCGCCAAACATTATGGCCGACTAAAACAAAACCAGGTACACAATGCCGCCGTCTTGGTGATGGAGGTGGACACCCGAAAAGTACTTGCCTACATAGGGAATTCGCCGACCACCAACGCCCACCAAAAAGATGTGGATATGGTGCAGGCGAACCGAAGTACCGGAAGTGTTTTAAAACCCTTGTTGTACGCGGCCATGCTCGACGCCGGGGAGCTGTTGCCCGAAATGTTGGTCCCCGACGTGCCCACCCAAATTGCTGGGTACACCCCGGAAAACTTTGACGATGCCTATAGCGGAGCGGTTACGGCAAAAAAAGCCTTGGCCCGTTCGTTGAATATACCCGCGGTACGCTTGTTACAACGATACGGACTGCAAAAATTTCGGGATCAGTTACACCTTTTTCAATTGAAAGGTATCGATAAAAGTGCCGATCATTATGGGTTGACCTTAATTTTGGGAGGGGCCGAAAGCAACCTTTGGGACCTGTGCAAGACCTATGCAAACTTGGCTGCAACGGTGAACGAATTCAATAGGTCCTCCAGTGAGTATTACAGCAACGCCTTCGTAGATCCGGTCTTGGCCCATGGCAAACTACCAGATCAAGGTACTTTGGCACAAGAAGAAACTCTGTTCGATGCAGGGAGTATCTACCTCACTTTTGAGGCCATGAAGGAAGTCAACCGCCCCGAAGGAAGCGAGTCTTGGGAATTTTACGATAGCAGCAAACAGATTGCGTGGAAAACGGGAACAAGTTTTGGTAATAAGGATGCGTGGGCCATAGGCGTTTCCAAAAAGCATGTTGTGGGCGTTTGGGTCGGCAATGCCGATGGCGAGGGGCGGCCCGAAGTAACCGGAGTTTCCAGTGCGGCCCCGGTGCTGTTCGATGTGTTCGATATACTACCGACCAGTACTTGGTTTTCCGAACCCTTGGATGCCTTTACGGATATCGGTGTGTGTACCAAAAGTGGTTACCTGGCTACCGGCGAGTGTCCGACGACCGTCCGAAGGATTCCCAATAAAAAAAATTACGTAAAGGCATGCCCGTACCACCATACCATACAGCTGAACGCGGCACAACAGTTTCGCGTAAACTCCTCCTGTGCCGACCTATCGCAAACCGTTTCCCGATCCTGGTTCGTATTGCCGACCTTAATGGAATACTACTACAAAAGGAGCCATCCGGAGTATCGGGTGCTGCCACCTTTTTTGCAAGGATGTGAACAAAATACGGCGCCACCCATGGAATTCATATATCCTAAAATGGGGAGCCGTATCGGGCTGGTCAAAAATTTTGAGGGAAAAACCAACGAAGTCATCTTTAAGCTCGCCCATTCCAAACCGGAAACCCAAGTGTATTGGTATTTGAACGACTACTTTATGGGGCAGACCGTTACCTTTCATGAAATGGGTATGGTTCCGCCGCCCGGAAAACACAAAATAACCGTGATAGATGCGCTCGGTAATGAAGTTTTTGTTACGATAACGATAGAGTAACGGCGCTTTTTTGTGAATGCTTCCGAATGCCCTATATTTACGTAAGGCACAGAAAATCACGGTCAAAAAAACAGAAAGAACATTATGGATTATATCATATCGCTCGATCAAGGTACCACGAGTTCAAGGGCATTGCTTGTTGATGCCAAGGGAACTATTCAAGGAATGGTACAAAGGGAATTCAAACAGATTTTTCCAAAGTCGGGATGGGTGGAACATGATGCAAAGGAAATTTTGACCTCACAATTGGGAGTGCTGGACGAATTGATCAAGAAGGAAGGGGTTTCCGCTTCCGATGTTAAGGCGATCGGTATTACCAATCAACGGGAAACAACCGTAGTATGGGACAAGCATACCGGTGAACCGGTTTACAATGCCATTGTTTGGCAAGACAAACGAACGGCGGATATCTGTGAACATTTGACCAATAGCGGCCTCACCGAGCATGTGCGCAAAACTACCGGGCTGGTCATCGATTCCTATTTTGCGGGCACTAAGGTGAAATGGATCCTCGACAATGTGGAAGGTGCGCGGGAAAGAGCGGAAAAAGGCGACCTGTTGATGGGAACCATCGATAGCTGGCTCGTTTGGAACATGTCCACCGAGAAAAATCATATCACCGATTATACCAATGCCTCCCGAACGATGATCTATGATATCGTCAACCTGAAATGGGACGATAAAATGCTGACGGCATTGGATATCCCCAAAAGCATGTTGCCCGAGGTAAAGCCTTCGGCATATCATTTTGGTGACTATGTGCTTAACGGCACCGCCATACCTATTGCGGGAATCGCCGGGGACCAGCAAGCGGCCCTATTCGGGCAGGGTTGTTTTAAGGAGGGAACGGCTAAAAACACCTATGGCACCGGATGCTTTATGCTTATGAATACCGGGGAGACCCCACAATTTTCCAAAAATGGACTGTTGACCACCATCGCCTATGGCTTGGACGGGAAAGTGAACTATGCCTTTGAAGGAAGTATTTTTATCGCCGGGGCCGCCATACAATGGTTACGTGACGGTCTGGAACTTATAAAAGACGCCAAGGAAACCGAAGGCTTGGCCGATTCCATCGAAGGGGAGAACCCAGTGTATGTGGTGCCCGCCTTTGCCGGTCTGGGAGCGCCCTATTGGGATATGTATGCCAGAGGGGCCGTATTCGGGCTTACCCGAGATACCGGAAAGGCCCATTTGGCAAAAGCGACCTTGGAGTCCTTGGCCTATCAGACCAAGGATATTCTCAAGGCAATGGAAGACGATTCGGGAATACAGCTCGAAAACCTTCGTGTGGACGGGGGTGCCTGTGCCAACAACCATTTGATGCAATTTCAGGCCGATATTTTGGATACCGAAGTGCATCGACCAGAAGTCATCGAATCTACCGCCATGGGTGCCGCTTTTCTTGCGGGAATTCAGGTAGGACTTTGGACACAAGCGGATATCGACCAAAACCGCCCCATGAACCGGATTTTTAAACCGACGTTCGATCGGGTAAAACGAAAAAGACTGTACGACAAATGGCAGAAAGCCGTGGAGCGTACCAAAGGTTGGGAAGAACAATAAAAATTTGCGCAATATATAATCACGACCCTTCTAACTAGGGTGGAAATGAAAAGGGAATGTCAAAAAATATCAAGTTTTCAAATTTAGATCGAAAAAAAACCGTTGCCAAAATGGCCAAGGAAACCTATGATCTAGTAGTCATTGGTGGTGGAATAACCGGAGGTGGTATCGCTTTGGATGCCGCTTCGCGAGGGCTGAAAGTAGCGCTGGTGGAAAAGGGTGATTTTGCATCGGGTACCAGCAGCAAGTCTACCAAACTTATCCATGGTGGACTACGTTATTTGAAGCAGTTCGATTTTTGGTTGGTGAAAGAAGTAGGGTCGGAACGCGCGATCGTACATAAGTTGGCACCACACTTGGTATTGCCCGAAAAAATGCTATTGCCATTGATCGAAAACGGGTCTTACGGGAAATGGCTTACTTCCATAGGTCTGAAAGTATATGATATTTTGGCGCAGGTAACCGGAGATGACAAGCGAAAGATGTTGGAGAAAAAGGAGGCCATGAAATTGGAGCCATTGCTTCCAAAAAAAATAGTGAAAGGAGCCGGATACTACGCCGAGTACCGTACCGATGATGCCCGACTGACCATCGAAAATATAAAGACCAGTCTGCAATTTGGTGCACAAGCGCTGAACTATGCGGCAGTGACCGATTTTGTATATGAAGAGGATACCATCGCTGGAGTGGTAGTAAAGGACGGGGTTTCCGGAGAATCGTTAACGATAAAGTCGAACTATGTCGTAAGTGCCGCAGGGCCTTGGGTCGATGAACTCCGTGTGGTGAACAACTCCAAAAAAGGGAAACGCCTGCACTTAACGAAAGGGGTGCATTTGGTGTTCCCATATGAAAAATTGCCCTTAAAGCATTCTACCTATTTTGATGTACCCGATGGCCGTATGATGTTTGCCATTCCAAGAGGGAAAGTAACCTATGTCGGTACTTCGGATACCAACTACAATGATAATAAAGATAAAGTGACCACCGATCTGGCCGATGCGATCTATATTATTTCGGCGGTAAACAATATGTTCCCGAAAATTGAATTGGAGTTGGACGACGTCATATCGTCTTGGGCAGGACTCCGTCCGTTGATTCACGAGGAAGGGAAGTCGGCTTCCGAATTATCGCGGAAAGATGAAATTTTCACCTCGGAAACCGGGTTGATTAGTATCGCCGGTGGAAAATTGACCGGGTACCGAAAAATGGCCGAACGGATCGTGGACCGCATCGCCAAAAAAATGGAAGAAGCGGGCGGTAAAAAACTAAAGGAATGCACCACCGATGCCATTCCGCTATGTGGCAATACCGATTTTAAAAAGTTCAAACACGTTACCAAATACATCGACGCGATTTTCGAACGGATAAAAGCCGATGGCTTTACCGAATACGACGCCTGGTTTTTGGTGACCAACTACGGAAAACAGACAGAAACGATTTTGGAGACCTATGCCGCATTAAAAGATGAGGACCCTTATGTACGATTGATCAAGGCCGAACTGCGTTTTGGAATCGATTATGAGATGGTACAGAACCCAATGGACTTCTTTATCAGGAGAACGGGCCGTTTGTATTTCGATATCGATAGTATCCGTAATCATCTGGAGCCCATATTGGAGGAATTCAAAACCATTTACAAAACCGATGATGCGCAACTGCTCGTCTGGAAAGAAACGCTTCAAAACGAAATGGCCGAACATTCCGATTTTTCCTTGGAACGGGTGTGAAAAAGGAGAAAGGACCGCTTCGCTGAAGGATGAAAGACCGCTGCGCTGAAAGAAAGTTCAAGCGCAAGTGTCAAGTGCAAGCTCAAAACCATGCTAAGTACTAGGGCGTGTTAACACTAATTGCATCGAAAATCAGGGCGATATAGATAAAGGCCGTGAACATGACGTCGAGTTT
>CANMSB010000025.1 GCA_947500445.1 uncultured Flavobacteriaceae bacterium
ACAAACTCGACGTCATGTTCACGGCCTTTATCTATATCGCCCTGATTTTCGATGCAATTAGTGTTAACACGCCCTAAGTAGAATATAAAAATGTTTTAAACCCTGCCCAAAAGGCGGGGTTTTTTGTGCCCAAAAATCAGTAAATTTAAGCTGTAAAAACACTGTCATGTACGAAACCATTCAATCCGTTCATTCTTATCTGGCCTACATCGTTTTGGCCCTTCTTTTTTTGGCCGTTGCCAATGCCCTTACAGGCTGGTTCGGGAACCGGGTATTCAATCTTTCCAAGGATTTTAGATTGAGCCTTTTTGCCCTTATTTTGTCGCATATTCAGCTGGTGGTCGGGTTGATTCTGTTTTTCAGTTCCCCAAACGGTCTAAAGGCCATCCAGACCTTGGGGATGGGCGGACTAAACGCCCCGTCGCGCTTGTTGGCCGTAGAGCATCCTTTTATCAATATCATTGCCATTGTGTTGATTACCATCGGATGGTCCCGTCATAAGAAGTTTATGGAAGGGAAAAAGAAGTTCAAAAGCATTGCCATTTTTTATGGATTGGGGCTGTTGTGCATTCTTAGCCGTATTCCTTGGGGACAGTGGTTCAACTAATAGTAGTTGCAGAACATTCTTTGTTATAAAAAGGATGGCACACAGAGCGTAGGTGACAAACAGTATTGGGCGTTGGATTATATGCTGAGAATTACCGGGGCAACCCCTTCCGACCTTTTATTTTTCCCGTTGGTCAAAATCAAAAGCCCACCTTCCCCTTTCTAGGGAAGGAGCCTTTAAAAACGTGACCTACGATGAGTTACGAAAAGAGACATAACAAAACTGGTTTAAAAAAATATCGTAAGTTGTTGAGAAAGAGGCTAACGCCGGCGGAGGCTTTTTTATGGAAACACTTGAGCGGTAAAAAACTAGCAGGGCGAAAGTTTAGAAGACAACACAGTATCGATCGATATATAGCTGACTTTTACTGCGCTTCCGAGAAGTTAGTTATCGAATTGGATGGGCAGGTACATATGAACCCTACTGCGCAAGCATATGATAAAAAAAGAACTGAGCATTTGGAACGTGCTGGTTTGACCGTAATCAGGTTTGAAAACAAAATGGTTTTTGAAAACTTGACCACTGTTTTAGAAGAGATAACAGCAAATTTCAAAAAATAATCAGGCTCCTTCCCCAAAAAGGGGAAGGTGTCATCTAGCGCAGCTCAGATGACGGATGGGGTTATACGTTGGGTCATTTCTAAAAAGCTCAAGGCATACCTTTTCTCCTTTAAGGCCTCTTCTTTCGATTGTAGCTAAAACCGAACCTTTTCCCTTTCTAGGAAAGCACTTTAGATATACGCTTATTCCCCCTCCTCCCGTATCAAATACAAATATACCGGCAAATGATCGCTGTAACCTCCAGCGTAATTACCCCCTGCGTAGGTGCGAAAGGGATATCCCTTGTACTGCCCTTCTTTGTTCAACAGATATGGTGCGGTGAAAATACCCGACTTCCAGTAGCGGAACGTTCCTTTGTGATCTGATAACAAATTGGAGGTAAAATAGAGCTGGTCGAATAAATTCCATTCATCGCGGTATGCCAAAGAACCAATGCCCTTTTTAAACAGTTTTTCCATAGGGTTAAAAAGGAATGCTTCGGTTGTCGCCTTGCCATGCCCCTTGGTCTTAAGTACTTTTTTAAGGCTATCGTCTATAGGGTCGTCGTTTAGATCTCCCATACCGATTAGTTTTGCATCGGGGTGCAATCGTTGTACCGAGTCGATAATCCTTTTATTTAGTTTGGCGGCGGCGATGCGGTTAGGGGCGCTCCTTGCTTGTCCACCACTGCGGGAGGGCCAATGGTTTACCAGAAAATGCATGGGCGTTCCGTCCAATAATCCCGATACGACCAACTGGTCTCGGGTGTAATTACGGTTACCGGCATCATCTTGTAAAATAAGACGATGACTGGCACTGGCCGTGGGAAGAAAAGCAGCTTTCTTGTACAGTAGGGCGACATCGATTCCTCTCTCATCCGGAGAATCATAGTGCACGATGCCATAGGCCTTCGGGAGCAATACAGGTTGTGAGATGAGGTCTTTGATTACCTTTACATTTTCCACTTCACAGATTCCAATAACATCCGGTGAGGTGCCGGTAACGTCGTTCCCTATTTCGGAGATGACCTTCGCCAGGTTCGATAGTTTCTTTTGATAGCGTTCCAAGGTCCAATGGCGCCTACCTTCAGGAGTGTTATCATCATCGAAAGTAAGCGAATCGTTTTCGATATCGAACAGGTTTTCCAAATTATAGAAGGCTATGGTACGAATACGATATTGTGTGCCCTCCTGCGCGTAGCATAAAAATCCGATGAACAACAGAAAATTGAGGTAAAAGTATTTCATGTCCTTAAAAGAATATTCCAATAAACGAAAAAACTGACAATTTCATAGGATTTATCGTTAACGCGACATGCTTTCTGGATATATTGAAAACCATAATTTTTTTATTTATCTGAAATGCATCGTTTATCCGTCCTGTTGTTTTTATTTTTTGTCTCCCCTACTTTCGGACAGGAGCCACAGATAACCGTAATTAAGGGAAGGGTCGCCAGCGAGGAATTGGGCGCGCTTTTGGAAGGTGTTATAGTGTCCGTAGAAGGGTCCGATAGTGTAGCGAGTACCAATGCCGACGGTGGTTTTGAACTCTCGGTATCAGGTATGGGAGAACGATTGATTTCTTTGAGGTTAAGGGAATATTTGACCCAAAACATCCCTATCCAATTAGATACCGGTACCGTGGATATGGGTATGCTGTATCTCAAAAGGGATATTACCTATGAGCAGACCGATAACCTATTTTCGTTGACCGCTACCGAATTGGTCGATGAGGAAATCAGTGCGGTCTCCGTTCCTTTGTTGCAGGGTACTAGAGATGTTTTTCTAACGACCGCAGCCTTCGATTTCGGACAAGCTTTTTTTCGGGTACGCGGATACGACTCCCAAAATGCAAAAGTATTGATCAATGGAATTCCCATGAACAGACGGATAAACGGTCGACCACAATGGAACCATTGGGGCGGATTGAACGATGTAATGCGCAATCAGGAGTTTACCCATGGCCTCGGTCTGGCGAACGGCTCTTTTGGAGGGGTTTTGGGCACCACGGCGATTAATACACGTCCGACAAGCTTTCGTTCCGGTACGCGTTTATCGTCTTCTTTTTCCGATCGCACCTACGCTGGCAGGCTCATGGCGACCCATACCGCTAGTACGGACCGCATCGCCTATAGTGTTTCCGGGTCTAGACGGTGGGCACCGGAAGGGTATATCGAAGGAACGTTATATGATGCGTTCTCTTTTTTTGGAACAGTGGAATATGCCCTCAACAAAAACAATAGCATGCAACTTACCGGAATTTTCGCCCCGAACCGAAGGGGGCGTTCCGCTGCTATAACCCAAGAAGTATTTGAGTTGGTCGGTAGACGCTATAATCCCTATTGGGGGCTACAAAATGGAAAAATCAGAAACTCGCGGGAGCGGCGGAGTATGGAACCTATAGTAATGCTCAATCATTACTATAGTACCAAAAAGTTCCAACTTCGTGTCGGGGCGGCGTATCAGTTCGGGGAACAGGCTTCGGGGAGGTTAGGGTATTACAACGCGCCAAATCCCGACCCGACCTATTATCGTTATTTGCCCAGTTACTATGCCAATAGCACTATAGGGGCCAATTTTGAAAGTGCCAACCAGGCGGCACAGGGATTTATAAGCGATCCGCAAATGGATTGGCCGCAAATTTATACCGTCAATACGGCACCCGATGCCGACTATGTACAATACGACGATCGTACGGACGACAGTCGTTTGTTGGGTAACATTTACGGTAACTGGCAGGTACATGACAATTTTAAAATGGAGTTTGGGGGAAATTACCAACAGTTGACTTCCGAGAACTTTGCCGAGATTACCGACCTCTTGGGAGCGGAGTATCATAATGATATCGATGTTTTTTCGAATACACGGAACGATATCGGGAGTGCCCTTCAAAAAAGGGAAGGGGACCGTTTTGGATATCATTACAAATATGATGCTTCGCTTGCGGAAGGTTTTGTACAGTTCCAGTATCAAAAAAAGAAGTGGAACGCTTTTCTGTCGGGTCGGGGTTCCGAAAATAGCTATACCCGAAACGGGTTGTTCCAAAACGAACGCTTTCCGGAAAACTCGCTCGGAGAAAGCAATACGGTCAGTTTTTTGGATTATGCCGTCAAGTCGGGTTTGGAGTACCAACTTACCGGAAGGCACTGGATTACCGGCCATGCAAGTTACGGTACCGAACCGCCCGCCCTTCAGCATAGTTTTGTAAACCCAAGGGAGAACAACCTGACGGTGGAAGGTCTTTCAAGTTCCCGTGTGACTAGTACCGATTTAAATTATGTGATGCGGTTGCCAAAACTTACGGCGCGACTCAGCGGTTTTTATACCCGTTTTCAAAACACCACCGATATCAATTTCTTTTTTGTGGATTCGGGTGTAGGTTCCGATTTTGTACAAGAGGTGGTTACCGGACTGGACAAGCTTCACAAAGGCGTTGAATTGGGTATCGCCTATAAGGCCTCTTCGTCGGTTCGCCTCACGGGCGTTATGGCCTTGGGGGAATATACCTATGCCAATAACCCCCGGGTCGCCATAAATTTCGATACCGCGGGACCGGATGAGGAGTTGATCAATCGAGAGGGGTACAGCGACCTCGGTACGGCGAACCTAAAAGGGTACCGCCTATCACAGGGGCCGCAAAAAGCATTTTCGATAGGGGTGGAATATCGAGATCCCGCTTACTGGTGGGTAAAGACCACAGCAAATTTTTTAGCCGACAATTATGTTGGGATATCGACCATTACACGTACCCAAAGCTTTCTTTTGAATCCGGATACTGGGGAGGCATATCCAGAGGCCATCCCTACCGAAGTAGCTGCGCTCTTGACACAGGAACGCTTGCCGGACTTTTACCTTTTGAATTTGGTCGGCGGCAAGTCGTGGTTGAAAAAAGGCAAGTATACCAGTGTATTCCTCAGCATAAACAATGTGTTCGATACGGTATATAAAACCGGGGGGTACGAGCAGAGCAGAAACGGGAACTTCGGTCAATTGCGACAGGATAACCTGAGCGGAAATCCCTCGTTCGGACCGCGGTATTGGTTCGGTTATGGGCGAACGTATTTTTTGAACCTGGCCTTCAGTTTTTAAAGCGGGTTAAAATAGAGAACAACTGCCTTAATGGAATAAGGGCATTTAAGATGAAACAAGATGTATTGTAAAATACGATATCAAATTACGGTTTTCTTTGTTGGTACTGCGCTGTTGTTACAGTCCTGTGTCGATAGCGGCACTTTCGATCCTCCAAAAGAAGATTGTACGGAAAACACGGACATACCGGTCACCTTTGCCGAACTGCAAAAGCGGTATGTCGACCAAACCGTTCGCATACAGGAAGATTTGACTATTGTCGGTTATGTAACGTCGTCGGATAGCGCGGAAAATTTTTACGGAACACTTCATTTTCAGGATAGCCCCAATAATCCGACCGCCGGTTTTCAAATTGCCGTAGACCTGCGCGATACCCATTTGTTCTATCCGATAGGAAGCAAGATTTTTATTCGGGTGAAAGGCCTGTATTTGGGAAAGAGTAAAGACGTTTTTGAACTGGGCGGTGTGTTCACTTCCTTTGGGAATACCAGCGTAGGAAGGTTGCCTGCTACGCAGCTGGACGCCCATTTGCTACGGTCTTGCGAAATGGCGGACATGGTGCCTACTGTGGTAACCATAGAAGAATTATCAAACGCGCAGACCAGTACTTTGGTTACCCTTACGGGAATCGAGGTCGATAGCTCCGAACTGGGGAAACCTTTTGCCATTGAAACGGAAGAAACCAAACGGCTGCTGATCGACTGTGCCGATAACGAACTGTATTTGTTGAACAGTGGATACTCCGAATTTTGGGATGAACCCCTTCCGGAAGGGAACGGTAGTATTACCGGGGTACTGTTACGGGAAGAAGAGACCTTTTACTTAGCGGTCCGCGATTTGTCCGATATCCGTTTTTCCGATACCAGATGCGAGGACGTTGTCGATACCTTTAGTTCTAGAAATGTATTTATTTCCGAATTGGCCGATCCGGACAATAATACCGGAGCACGTTTTGTAGAGCTTTACAATTCTGGAAGCGAAAGCATTTCTTTGAAAGGATGGACGTTGGGCAGGTACACGAATTCCAATACCGAAGTCGGCGCCGTGATAGACCTTTCCGATTTGTCCATCGGCGCTAAAGGAACCTTGGTAATTTCACCGGACATCTTGGAATTTGAGGCCGTTTATGGGTTTGTACCCGACCTGGGCGTTGGGAGCAATAGCCCTGCGGATTCCAATGGGGACGATAACTTGGTGCTGATCGACCCGTTTGGGGAGTTGATCGATATCTATGGCGTTATCGGTGAGGACGGTAGCGGGACCGCTCATGAATTTGAAGATGGAAGGGCTGTTAGAAACACGTGGGTTACCGAGGGGAATCCCGTATTTACTCCCGAAGAATGGACGATATACAACGATACCGGAGCGGAAGGTACCATTGAACAACCCCAAAATGCCCCGGGCGACTTTACGCCCGGGACAAGGGATTGATATTTGGGTTTAGCTTGAAGCGCCGCTGTCTACCCGCGCTTCTACCACAGCTTCGACACCGTCGGGGATGTTCTCGAACAGATCATAACCCGTTAAGGCTTCAATAGCATCAACGGAGGTAATGAACTGCTGCCAATCTGTACTAATGTTTTGATCATTGGGCACGTTGATCGCAATGATCCTGGTACCGCTATTTACCCTGGAAATATCGTCGGATCCGTTGGGAAGTACCAAGGCTACCTTCCAAAAGGAATCCGGAACGGTGATGTTGCCGCCATCAATAGTACTGGCAAAACCATTTCTACCGGTACCTCCAGAACCCGCAACCCCGGAAACAAGGTGAACCTCAAAACCTTGTTCGGTAAGTGACCTCAGGTAGTTTTCGAAAGTAGCCCAGGAACGTTGGTTGTTGTCGGGGGACTGTGGTGCAATATTGGTCATAAAATAGGTGTTGGCATTGTCCTCGCTACTCCCGTTCCTATCGGCGGAAGGGCAAAGATGTCCACGATCGAAACCGGAATTGGTATAGTCGCTAGTGGTCGCCCTAAAGAAAGAACCGGGCAGGTCGGTGTCCTGTCGAAAACAGTTACAGCGCGAAGTGTTGCCGGTCCAGGCACTGCTCAAATGCCAGCTTACCCAATTTGCGGTACCTCTGTCATTGTTGTAGGAAAGGGTATAGTCATCTTTGGCCAGAAAGTAATTCGTTGCGCCGGTACCCGCATTGGAGGGGTTTCCAAAAGTGAGGTTGCTATCCCTCGTAGGTCCCGAACCGCCCCCGCCTCCCGAGGTAGCTGTGGTTACTTCCACATTGTCGATATTCAGCCGATTGCCGCCACCACCGGTTTTGTAAACACCGTACCGTGCCGGTTGGGGGTCGTTGATGGTAAAGGTGACCGTGTTTAGGGCTGTGGACGAGGTGGTTATCGTATTCCCGGCAAAAAACCAAGAGCCCCCGTTGTCATAGGATACGATCAACCGCCAGGTCGAACTCCCGTCACCACCGTACACGGCATGACGCACACGTATCAGTTCGACGCCATTGTCCATGTTAAAATTCATGATGGCATAACCGGTATTGCGAATACGTACCGATCGGGTACCGAATTTTCGATCATTACTGAGCGAACCCAATAGGGCATCCGACAGAAACCAACTTCCAGAGGAGCTCAATTGCACATCCGCACCAGTATAGCTGCCTTTTGTAGCCGACTCAAAACCTTCGGTAAAGCCTGCGGAACGTTCCGTCAAAAAAACATGTTTATGCGGCCCTTGATTGTCTTGCAGTTCGGTCGGGACGGCTATTTCGCCGGAAATGGACAGACCGAAGTCGTCCATACCATCAGGGGCATTTTCCAACGGAACGGAATCCTCTTTTGTACAACCGATCAGAAATAACGAAAACATGGCCCATACGAAAACGGGCCTAAAAACAGATAACTTCATACTATGTAAAATTTAGGGTTTATATATGCGCGAAAATAACGGTAGTACTTTTCTTTCAATGCATCTGTTTGTTAATAAAACGCTAATTTTTAGGCAAAGAATGATAAAAACTAGTCAAGGTGTGGACAATTTACTTTTAACGATATGTTCACAATCCTACCGTAGATTTTACCGTTGCCAACAAAAAGAGGGGGTGCTGTTAAATTTGTTTTCGATGCGCGATTCCCAAACGAATAGTGCCTTCGGATGGTACTGGAGATCTGCGGTAGTAACTATTTAGGATTTGGAATCGTTACCCTCCAGCAGCTGTTACCTTTGTAACAATCCTTTTATGGTAAAGTTGTATTTGGAAGATTCAATGGTAAAATACGGATAGTAGTAATTTGCCCCAAAACAAGTCGGACCGACCCGTGCCTTGTCCATTCACTTTTGTTGCACGCGTTTGTGCAATTATGATTGGGAAAACGTTTAGGGCTGTGGTAAATGAAAAAGCAATTCTGTTGTTCAAGTCCCACATTATATTATTTCAACGTTAAAACGGTATAAAGCTACATCCATAAAAAAGAAAAGGTGACCCTTTCGGGGCCACCTTGTTCCGGTTTATATGTTGATTCGATTTTTATGGGCTATGCCAAATCAAATCGATCCAAATTCATGACTTTGTTCCAAACCGCGACAAAATCATGAACAAATTTATCCTGCGCGTCGTTGGAAGCATATACTTCCGCGATGGCCCGAAGTTCCGAGTTCGATCCAAAGATCAAATCTACCCGAGACCCCGTCATGGTAACGGCGTTGGTTTTTCGGTCCCTACCGGCAAAGGCTTTTTCGTCCTCCGAGGTAGCTTCCCATTTTACGCCCATATCCAACAAATTCACAAAGAAATCGTTCGTTAAGGCTTCGCGCTTGTCCGTAAACACACCATGTCTCGATTTATCAAAATTGGTATCCAGTACGCGCATGCCTCCCAACAATACGGTCATTTCGGGTGCGGTTAGCGTCATCAACTGTGCTTTGTCGATAAACAATCTTTCGGGAGTAACCGTGTATCCTTCCTTTACATAGTTTCTAAAACCATCTGCGATAGGTTCGAGTACATCAAAGGAAGCGGCATCGGTCTGTTCGTCGGAAGCATCGGTACGTCCGGGAGTAAAGGGTACCGAAACCGTTTTTCCTCCGTTGGCAGCGGCTTTCTCTACACCGGCACAGCCCGCTAGCACGATAAGATCGGCCAACGAAACCTGTTTGTTTCCGCTTTGGGCGCTATTGAATTCGCCCTGTATCCGACCTAACGTATCCAAAACACCGGCCAGTTGGGTAGGGTTGTTCACTTCCCAATCCTTTTGCGGTGCCAAACGGATGCGTGCACCATTTGCGCCGCCCCTATAATCGGATCCGCGAAAGGTAGCTGCGGAAGCCCAAGCGGTTCCTACCAGCTCGGAAACCGAATGTCCGGAAGCCAAAATATTGGCTTTTAATTGGGTAATATCGTTAGCGTCGATCAACTCATGATTTGCCGCAGGAACGGGATCTTGCCAGATCAATTCTTCTTGGGGTACCTCAGGTCCCAAATAGCGGCTTACGGGGCCCATATCGCGATGGGTCAACTTGAACCATGCACGTGCGTAGGCATCCGCAAACTCTTCGGGATTCTCCAAAAAGTGGCGCGAAATTTTTTCGTAGGCAGGATCCATGCGAAGGGAGAGGTCCGTAGTCAACATGAACGGTGCATGTTTTATCTCCGGGTCATGGGCATCCGGAACGGTTCCTGTCCCGGCATCACCGACCGGTTTCCACTGATGTGCACCGGCAGGACTTTTGGTCAATTCCCATTCATAACCGAAAAGATTTTCAAAATACTTATGGCTCCATTTAGTGGGCGTGTCCGTCCATGCCCCTTCGAGACCACTGGTGATGGTGTCGCTTCCTTTTCCGGAACCAAAATTATTTTTCCATCCAAGTCCTTGCATTTCAATTCCGGCACCTTCCGGCTCTGCCTCTAGGAATTCGGCATCGCTAGCGGCCCCGTGTGTTTTTCCGAAGGTATGTCCCCCGGCGATCAGTGCGACCGTTTCGTAATCGTTCATGGCCATACGCCCAAAAGTTTCACGAATGTCACCTGCGGCCGCAACCGGGTCCGGGACGGCATTCGGTCCCTCCGGGTTTACATATATCAATCCCATATGGGCAGCACCCAAGGGGCTTTCCAACTCACCATCGTTTTCGTATCGTTTTTTGTTTCCTAACCATTCCGCTTCGGAACCCCAATAAATATCTTCTTCAGGTTGCCATATGTCCGCCCGTCCTCCGGCAAAACCGAACATTTTTAAGCCCATGGATTCATGCGCACAGTTCCCGGCCAAGATCAACAGGTCGGCCCACGAAAGTTTCTTGCCATACTTTTGCTTTATCGGCCACAATAGCAAACGGGCCTTGTCCAAGTTAGCATTGTCGGGCCAGCTGTTCAAAGGTGCGAAACGTTGCGCTCCGGTACCTCCGCCACCTCTACCATCGGCAATTCTATAGGTACCCGCGGCATGCCAGGCCATGCGAATAAAAAAGGGCCCGTAGTGCCCATAATCGGCTGGCCACCAGTCCTGACTGTCGGTCATCAAATCGTAGAGATCCTGTTTGACGGCGGCCAAATCCAACGATTTAAAGGCCTCGGCATAGTCAAAATCAGGCTCCATCGGGTCCGCTAAGGAAGAATGTTGTCTTAAAATATTGATGTTCAATTGGTTTGGCCACCAATCGCGGTTATTGGTCCCACCGCCGGCCGTTTGCGTCATCTCCCCATTTAAAAAAGGGCATTTTGCGCTAGAATCGTTTGCTTCCCAAGCATTTCCAGTATTATTTTCATCCATGTCGTGCTAAAATTTTAAATTGTAGAATTGTAAATGTATTAAAATACCCTATCGGTTTCACCATTCGGTTCATGTTTTGCACTATGTAGATATAAAAAATAGCTATAATGGCAAAATATGATGCACAGGGGGAAGTACTTAATTTTGAAAAAAACAAACGTCCTCTAGGAATCATGAATAAGGCATAGGAACGGTAACGATTGTTTTTTCTAACTTTATGTTATGGAGAAGTTTTACAACGCTTTGCGCGAAGGGAATATCGGTACGGTCGGGGAGCTGTTGAAAGCGCATCCGGAGTGGGCGAACAAAAAGGACCAACGCGGTTCAACCCCGTTGATTTTATCGACCTACTATAACCATGTTGCATCGATACCTGTTTTATTGGATGTTGGCGCTGCGATAGACGAAAAGGATGCTTCCGGAAATACGGCGCTTATGGGCGTTTGTTTTAAGGGATATCATGAAGCGGCCGAAATGCTGATCGGTTATGGGGCGAAGGTGAACGAGCAGAACGCCATGGGGGCCACTGCCTTGATTTACGCAGCAACGTTCAACCATTTGGCCGTGGCCAAATTACTTTTGAACAGCGGTGCCGATTTTCATGTAAAGGATGCTCGGGGCAATACGGCCCTAGACCACGCCAAAATGCAGGGTGCCCCCGAAATGATCGATCTTTTGGAAGCGGTTTCGGGTTAAATGGGAAAGCCAAGGATTTTTGCGGTTTCGGGAAGTACCGCAAGCCGCTCGAGCAACGCCCATATTTTAAGATACCTTAAAAAAGAAACTATCGGTCGGGCTACAATCGATGTTTTTAGCGATTTACGGGACCTACCACATTTTAATCCGGATTTGGATGGGGAGCAACTGCCCTCTCAAATTGTTGGTCTACGAAAAAAAATTGCGGGCTCCGACGCAGTGTTGATTTGTACCCCTGAGTATATTTTTAGTTTGCCGGGAAGTTTAAAAAATATGTTGGAATGGTTGGTGGCGACCACGCTGCTTTCCCAAAAACCGACCGCGTTGATCGTTGCCTCGGCATCTGGGGAAAAAGCGATGGAATCGTTGGAATTGATTGTGAAAACACTCGGTGCCAGTATTTCCGGGAATTCCAAGTTATTGCTTTCGGGCATTAAGGGAAAACTGGACGCCAATGGAAATCCCGATCTGGCCACCGCGGCATTACTGCGAGGGTTAATGCGGGCCTTTCTTTCCGAACTCCAAGAAAAAATAGAATAGTTAAAATGGATTATTTTTGAGCAAACCACTTCATTGATCGCTATTCCTTAAACAAGCACCTCCATGAAAACAACATTGAAAGTAGCATTGGTACAGTCGGAAGTGGTGTGGCAGGAACCGGAAACGAACAGGAACAATTTTGAAAAACTGTTGCAGGACCTGGATTCCGATACCGACCTGATCGTTTTGCCGGAAATGTTCACCACGGGTTTTACCATGCAACCGGAACAATTGCCGTCGGACGAAGGCAATGTAACCAAGGCGTGGATGCAGCGTATTGCGAACGAAAAAAAGAGCGCGATTACGGGCAGCGTCCCTTTTTTGGAGCAAGGCTCCTATCGCAACCGGCTCTTTTTTATGACCTCCGAAGGGGATGCGTACCATTATGACAAACGGCATACGTTTACCTTGGCCGGCGAGGATAAGGTATACCGTTCCGGAACGGAGCGGCCCATTATTTCGTATCGTGGTTTTCGAATATGCCCGATGATCTGTTACGATTTACGTTTTCCGGTATGGGCGCGCAATACGGACAATTACGATGTACTCCTCTACGTCGCGAACTGGCCTAAACCTCGGATTACCGCTTGGGACACCTTGTTAAAGGCAAGGGCCATTGAAAATATGGCCTACTGTATCGGTGTGAACAGGGTGGGTTCGGATGCATCGCAATTGGAATACCCAGGGCATTCCGCCGTTTATGACGGGCTGGGCGCGCCATTGGTGCATCAAAAGGAGAATGGTGTTTTTTACGCAACTTTACAGAAGGAGCATGTGATGAATATTCGGGAAAAGCTCCGTTTTCTGAACGATCGCGATGAATTCAGTCTAAAAGTCTAAAGGTTTCGATCAGCTCCCAATTGGCCCTGACTTCCAAAACGGTAGGGTAGTAGCTGACCTTTTCGGGCTGTAACCTTCTTAAAAAGCTGCCCGTATCCCACTGTTGATTCCCATTGGTGTCATCGATAACACGAATTAGGTACTTTCCGGGGTCGATGGTAGAAAATTCGAATGCCGAGGTGTCGGTGGCGTACTTTTCCTGTTCCAATTCCCCGTTTTCGGTAATCAATTGAATGATCAGCGGAAAACGGACCGCGCCCTCGAGCTGTACCGTCAAATTACCGTAATCGGCGAGACTTTTTGTGGATAAATTATATTCCGTACTGTCGTTTACCGTATTAAAAAAATCCTGAATGGCGCCGGGTAGCAGTTGTACGGCATAGGATTGCTCCGGCACTGCCTCAAAATCAAAATCGACCTTATTTTCCAGGCTGTCCAAGGCTACCGTAAACCCGACATCCAACGAGTCCTTGTCCATTATGGAAATCAACGTGGAATCGATGGAAAGTAACGGCGTATTGGATCCGATCTGAAAAGACTTGTTAAAATCCAGACTTCCGTTAAAATTGGGTTCCAGAATCATGGAATCGATTCCAACTTTTCTTGTTTTAACGTTAAAGGTGTCAATTTGAGATAAGGTTTCGTTGCGCACCGTAAACAGGATGGAATCCGCTTTAAACGGGGTAAACCAATAATTCAATGTATCCTTGCCCGGTTCTTTTAAAATGGTCGTACGTACGGTATCGGGCAATGGATGTAATGGGGCTATGGAAATGTCCTTGCCCGTTCCATAATACCCAAAAACGATTTTGTTTTTTGCGGCAAAATTGGGTACGGAAATACCGTAGCTTGGAATCTCCTTAAACATGGTCAGCAAGTAGGTTGAGTCCGTAGGCATGGTTACCGTATCGGTAACGTATCCTATCTTGTCGGTATTTTGGTCAAAAACGTTGTTCTTGGCTTCATCTTTTATGGCAAAAAGGGCATATTTTCCTTTTTTGATGTTTCCGATCTTAAAAATAATGGCACTGTCCAAGGTATTGGTGATATAGTTCGGGGGCCTTTTGAATACCGTGGAGTCGGTATAGGCCGTATCGATTTCATAGAGCATTACGCTAACAAAATTGTCCGCTTTTTTTTCGAAGGCATCCCTGATGACCCCGGTCAGTTCCAAGGAATCGATATAGGTTCCCGTGGAAAAAACATAGTTGAGATAGGGATAGGCGTTCCCCTCGTTATTGTCCACGATGCTTTGCCCGAAATTAAAGGTATAGGTGGTATTTTCTCTTAAGGTGTCCTTTATCGTAATTTCTACGACTTTGCTTGCCCCACCCTGTGGGGAGATCAGCGGAAGGTATTTTAGAGGAGGGGAAACAATAAGCTGCTCCTGTAGTTTTTCCAGCTTCACATATTCATCAAAATAGAGTTTGATGGTATTGGTATTGAAGTTGACCGACATGTTTTCCGGCTCGGCCTTTAGTAGTTCCGGTGGCGTTTCGTCTTTCGGACCTCCGGTAGGGTTCCCCCTTTTGGCGCACTGCACGAGGGCGGAAACGATAAAAAACAGAAATACTACTGCCAGCGCACGTTGGATCATACTTATAAGCTTATACCATTTTAAGTTTGAAATAGTATTATGTAAACAAAGAAACGATTTATTTCCAAAGTTAAAATGGTATAATACCATTTTAACTTTGAAATCGCGCGTATGGAAATTGAATTATTTTTTAGTTGTTCGAGGCAAAAAATCTAAGCATAGCCATAGCTACGGTTCTATTTTTTAACGAAGAACAGCTGAAAAAGAAACGATTTATTAGTGCTATTTCAAAGTTAAAATGGTATAACCTTGAATTTAGTGTTTGCGGCTCATAAAGCTTTGTTATTTTTCTAGGGTAGGGGAACCACGGCCATGCTGGCGATATAGACGGTGGTCCCGGGAATTTCGGTCAGTGTCCGGGCACAGGTTTCCATAGTGGCCCCGGTAGTGATCACATCATCGACCAGTAGAATTCTTTTGTTTTTCAGGGGCATTTTTTGTGTTACCGTATAAAGCGCTTTATTGGTCAACCATCTACCGATGCGCCCCTTCGTTGTTTGGGTCTTGGTATTCGCTGTTTTTACCAACAGCGCATCATGGTATTCCGCATCTAAATGTTTGGCCAGTCGTTGGGCAAAACCGCTTACTTGGTTATACCCTCGTGCACGTTGCTTTTTACGATGTAGCGGAACCGGTATGACCATATCGATATGTTGGTCCAACCCTTCGTCCCGTCGTAACAATTGGCCGTACCAATCTCCTAAAAAAGCACTTATTTCCGGATGGTTTTTGTATTTCAGTTGATGGATCAGCCGTTGTACGATACCGTTTTGGCGATAAAAAAGGAAGGAAGCGGCTTTTTTTATGGCAATTCGACCATAAAATATACGGTCTACCGGGTTTTCTGCGTTAAAGGTGTACTCGGTGAACGGCAAGTCATTCCGACAAACGGTACAAAGGAGTCGTTCTCCTCTGATTAAATGGGCATTACATCCAAAACAGACCCTAGGAAACAGGGTGTTATTGATATCATTTAGTATATTTGTTAAATTGGTGAAAAACAATTTTAGCCCTTATTAAACCTACTTAATACGTATCCTTTTTTTAATGGAAGGTCAAGATACTAAATTCAACTACAAGATTGTCTTTGCGGCCTTAGGAGCGGTTATTTTTGGCATTTTGATCGCGTTTTATTACAGCTACGCACAATCGCGTTCGCAAATCAGCTACTTAGAGGAACAAAAAGACCTGTTGGTCAAAGATCTGACGCTTATGAAAGCGGACCTCGATCGATTGACGGCACGGGACGAAGTGAGCACCATAGAAATTCAGAACGCCAAGTACGAGGTACAGGAACTTCGCGACTCCATAGGAAGGTTGAATTTTACGGTCGATAAATTACGGGACTACAAAACCGAACTGCGCAGGTTGGAGGCCAGAAACGATAGTCTAAAGCTAAAAAACGATTATTTAAAGTATAACAATTCGCGTTTGGCCAGCAAGTCAAGGGAAACCAAAAAACAAATGGAAGTGCTGCGAAGTAAAAGTAGTTCGCTGGCAGCGGCCGAAGCGTTACAGCGCAAAACGATACAGGAATTGAACAGGGAACTCAAAATTAAGAGCTATCTTAAAATTCAGGGTTCGCAAGGCAGTGGTTTTCGGGTGCGAAACGGCAAGCCGATACAGACTAATAAAGCATCCTTGATAGAACGGTTGCGGGGTACCGCGATCATCGTAAAAGACCCTACTGCGGCGGGAACCGAGAAAATCGTTTATTTTCAGTTTTTGGGTCCCAATATGCGGATCATAGAGGACAATGCCAATACCATCACCGTCAATGGCAACATCTACAGCAAAAGGGTAGAATTTCTGTTTAATGGCGAACAGACCCAGGTTAACGACTACATTACCTTGCCGGAGGGTTCGTTGGAACCCGGCACGTATACCCTTAACGTTTTTGAGGATGAGCGCCTGCTCTCCAGTTCCGAGTTTTTATTGAAGTAATGCCATTTCAAGGTTAAGATGGTATAAACGACAAGTTGTGGACAAGCATCCACAAGGCCCAATATGCTCCTAATCGGTAATGGTGGCCGTACAATGGACGGAAGCCCGGATTTTTAGGGTTTACTCGATGTTCCTTTTCCAATACCGGGCGTCTCATGATGCCGCGAGGTCCGTACGATGCCATAAAATAATTCTGAAATTCTCTCCGCTCTGTTGGGGTAAAATTCTATTTTTGCCAAATGGCAAATAAAGAAGACATCTTTAAAAAGGTTATTTCCCACGCAAAAGAGTATGGGTACGTATTTCAATCCAGTGAAATTTATGATGGTTTAAGTGCAGTGTACGACTATGCGCAGAATGGGGCGGAATTAAAGAAAAACATTCGGGAATACTGGTGGCGCGCCATGGTTCAGCTCAATAAGAACATTGTGGGAATCGATGCCGCGATCTTTATGCATCCGACAACCTGGAAAGCTTCGGGCCATGTAGATGCCTTTAACGACCCCCTGATCGATAACAAAGATTCCAAAAAAAGATATCGTGCCGATGTTTTGGTAGAGGACTATACGGCTAAAATCGAGGCTAAAATCGAAAAAGAGGTCAAAAAAGCGGCCAAACGGTTTGGTGACGCTTTTGATAAGTCCCAGTTTTTGGCCACCAATGGCAGGGTGGTAGAATACCAGAAAAAAATAAATACCATATTAAAACGCTTGGGCAGCTCCTTGGAAAAAGAAGACCTGGCCGATGTTAAGGCGCTGATCGAAGAGCTGGGAATCGTATGCCCCGTATCCGGATCAAAAAACTGGACCGACGTAAAACAGTTCAATCTCATGTTCGGCACCAAATTGGGCGCATCGGCCGATTCGGCCATGGACCTTTACTTGAGGCCCGAAACGGCACAGGGAATTTTCGTAAACTTTTTGAACGTTCAGAAAACGGGCCGCATGAAAATTCCGTTCGGAATAGCTCAAACCGGTAAGGCCTTTAGGAACGAGATTGTGGCGCGCCAGTTCATCTTTCGGATGCGGGAGTTTGAACAAATGGAAATGCAGTTTTTTGTAAAGCCCGGAAGCCAAAAAGAATGGTATGAGGCCTGGAAGGAAAATCGTATGAAATGGCACCTTTCCCTTGGTATGGGCGAAGAAAATTATCGTTTTCACGACCACGAGAAATTGGCCCATTATGCCGATGCCGCAGCGGATATCGAGTTCCGTTTTCCGTTCGGATTCAAAGAATTGGAAGGAATCCATTCCCGTACCGATTTTGACTTGAGCGCGCACGAAGAGCATTCCGGTAAAAAATTACAGTATTTTGACCATGAGGAAAATAAGAACTATGTGCCCTATGTGGTAGAAACTTCCATAGGTCTGGACCGAATGTTTTTGGCCGTATTCTCCCATTCCCTAAAGGAAGAGGTGCTGGAAAACAATACCACACGTACCGTTTTAAAATTACCTGCGGTACTGGCACCGACCAAGGCCGCGGTATTGCCGTTGGTGAAAAAGGATGGCCTGCCCGAAATCGCACATCAGATCGTAGACGACCTGAAATGGGATTTTAATGTAACCTATGATGAAAAAGATGCCGTAGGTAGGCGTTACCGCAGACAGGATGCCGTAGGTACGCCGTTTTGTATTACCGTGGACCATCAGACCAAGGAAGACAATACGGTAACCATTCGCCATCGCGATACCATGGAACAACGGCGGGTCCCCATAGCCGAGGTCAATGAACTGATCGCAAAGGAGGTGGATATGAAATCGTGGCTCGGTAAAATGTAATACCATTATTGCTTTTTATTTGGGTAATTTTAAGGTGGAAATGGTATAATACCAATAGGTATAAGTATGGTACCACTGGCCTGCAAAGCGATGTTTGGCCCTGTAAGTCACCTCGATCGTAAACAAAATCAATCCATCTTTTTAGGGATACTATCTTGAACGGCCAAATACAGTTTTTTTAAGACCGTTCGAATTTCCTCCTCGTTGTATGCGGCAAAACCCATCCGTATACCGTTATGGCCGGTTTTGGCCATATCATAACGTTGCCATTCCCCAATGATCAAACCGTGTTTTTTTGCCTGTTCGGAAATCGTGCGCCACTCGTACCCCTTTTGAAGACGCACCCACACCGCCATGCCTCCCTTGGGTATTTCAAAAGTAAAGACCGTACCGAAAAGCTGCTCCAACAATGTACAGAAGAGCGCCCGGCGCAATGCATAATGCTTTAATACCTTTCGGATATGACGGTCGAGATCCCCACTTTTGATAAAGTTCGCAAAAGCGGCCTCCAGTAACGAATCGCCCTGTCTATCGACAAAACGGCGCAGTTTGGCACATTGGTCCACAAACGCCCTTGGGGCCACCAAATAGCCCACGCGGTATACCGGGGCCACTGTTTTGCATACCGACCCTACGTAAATTACGTTGCCGTTAGCGTCATGGCTCGCAAGGGGTAGTATGGGGGAATGATCGTAGTGAAAATCGTAGTCATAGTCATCTTCGATAATGGCAAAACGATGGGTGCGGGCAAGGTTTAGCAACTGCATACGCCGTTCGGCCGACAGCATTACCGTGGTGGGATGATGGTGGTGCGATGTAACATAAACGGCCTTGATATCATGTTTTTTGCACAAATGGGCAATGGCATCGGTGTTGAGCCCATTTTCGTCCACGGGCACCCGAAGGAGCGTAGCGCCTGCATGTTGGAACGTAAGATCCGCTGCAATATAATTGGTTTCGCCGACCACCACATAGGTATTGGGTGCCATTAATGTTCGTGCCGCCAGGTACATCGCCATTTGACTTCCGCGGGTAATCAACAACTGGTCTTTTGTAATATGCAGTCCCCGGGTTTCATTAAGATAGGTAACCAAAACCTCGCGAAGTCTGGGATTTCCATAGGTGGTGTCATAACCCAAATAGCGAAGGCTGTTCTTGCGGTCGGCCAGACTGCGATATTCTTTGGCTATGGCTTTCATAGGTGTTAGCCGTACATCCGAAACCCCGTCGTTTAGGTAGTGATAGCCGGGCAATCTTTCAACTAAGGGCCGTTCCAATAACGGTTCTTTAAAAAATGAAAAACCGGCTTCTTGCGTGCCGGGAACCTCCATAGTATCGATAAAGGCCCGTTTTTGGAGCGTCGGGATATTTTGGTGGACAAAAGTGCCTTTTTTGGGAATACTCACTATCCAGCCTTGTAGCAAAAGGTCATCGTAACAGGCGATTACCGTTTTCCGGTGTACCGACAGTTGCGCTGCAAGTGTTCGGCTTCCGGGAAGTTTTGCGCCCGGGACGAGTACGTTTTTTTTGATCAAACCTACAAATTGATTGGCCAATTGAAGGTAGATAGGTTGCTTTCCGGAGCGGTCTATTTGAAGGGTCGTTTTATAGGGAATCATATCTGGACTACTTAAAAGTTGTATTCTGGACGAAAACGATAGCCCATAAAGCTATTACATTTGTTCGGAAGAAGCGCATCACATTCGGGAAATTGCCCGGTATAAAATTTTGTAAGATGAACGAGTTTAAAAAAGAAGCCCGTAATACGGTACGTAGGGGAGCCAATAGGGCCAGTTACGATGTCGAAAAAATAAATACCATACTGGATGCCGGCTTTGTCGGTTACGTATCCTACATTTTTGAGGGTCGGGCCATCTGCTTGCCCATGGCTTACGGAAGATCGGGAGATACGATTTATTTGCACGGCTCCCATAAAAACCGAATGCTGTTGTCCTTGTTGGAAGGGAAAACGGCGAGTATGACCGTGATGCATTTGGACGCCCTGGTACTGGCCCGTTCGGGGCTGCACCATTCCGTAAACTATCGTTCGGCAACCTTGTTCGGTAGTTTGGAAAAGCTAACCGACCCGGACCAAAAGACGCAAGCGTTGAAGTGTGTGGTCGATCATATGATGGAAGGCCGCTGGGAAGGAATTCGCCCAATGTTAAAAAAAGAACTGGACGGTACCTTGGTAGTGGCCATGACCATTGAAACGGCCAGTGCAAAAATTAGGGACGAGGGGGTAAAGGATGAAAAGGGCGATATGCATTTGCCCGTTTGGGCGGGATTGCTTCCTTTACGGCAAATTGCCGAACTTCCCGAAAGCGATCCCTTTCTTCCTGAAGGAGTGGCCGTTCCCGAGCATGTAACGGCCTATTACCAAACCCATAAATATAACGTTAATGTTAGCGATCAGACCTAGTTGTGAAAACTGTAACAAAGCCCTTCCGGCCAATGCCGTTGATGCCATGATCTGTTCTTACGAATGCACCTTTTGTGCCGATTGTGTGGAAACGATACTTTTGAATGTGTGTCCAAATTGTGGGGGTGGGTTTGAAAAACGCCCCGTTCGGCCCAAAGAAAAATTGGTAAAAAACCCGGTACAACAAAAAGCGGTATACCGTCCTGTTGACAAGTTCAAATTTGAACCGTTACAAACACTATGGAAGGACATTGCTCCTGAGGAAAGGTAAATTGGTATTAAAACCGATACCCAAGTCGAAGGCTACCATATGCATTACGGGCGTCACCAGGATAGAAATAACGGGGCTCGTTTCCGCCAAAACCATTGGTGTTGATCAACACCGATTGTGCGTAAACGATATCGAAAAGGTTGTTGATGCCCAAATCCATACCTAGCGAAAAGCGGTCCGTAAGTTTTTTGTAAAACCCTAATCGTGTATTCAGTACGTTGAAGGAATCGCTCGAAAGGCTATTGGCATCGGTCAGCGGAATGGCGCCCACATGCTGGTAGGTAACGTTCCAGTAACAAAAGGAGAACAGTTGTAGCTGTAACCCGGCCGTTGCCCGGTGCTTGGGAACACCCGTTAGCGGGTTCCCTGAAAAGTCCTCTTCTTCGTCAACAAAATCGATAAAACTATGGTCGGTAAGAGTATAGTTTACAAATGGGGATAGTTGAAACCCCTCAGCCAAGGGCAACTGATATTTTACTGCCAATTCAAGACCGTGATGCCTTGTTTTTCCTGCGTTTCGACCGATAAATCGATCGTTGTCGATACGTTCCCCTACCAGCAGGTTTTGAATGTTCATTTGGTATACCGCCAACTGTAGTCGCAACCGCTTTCGATCAAGAAAAAGTTGGGTGCCCAGTTCGTAGTTCATTCCCGTTTCTTGCGCAATATCCGGATTTACCGCTCCATCGGGTGTTAAGGATTGTTCCAAGGTCGGGTTCGAAAAACCGCGGCTCACATTAAAATATACCGACTTCGAATTTGAAAGCCGATAGTTCAGATTCAGACTGGGAAGTAGAATGGCCTTGAAATTTCTTGTTGCGCTTCTGTTTTCGGTACCTTGTCCAAAAAAATCGCGATAGTTGTACTTCGTCTTATTCAAGTTCACCCCCATTTGTGCGGTGAACGTTTCGGAAAACGGAACTTCCAAACTACCGAACAGGTTTAGCTGAGTGCGATACTCTTTATTGTCAGCAAACTTTGCCCCCTGCAAACTACCGTTACCATTGTTGTCCTCAAAATTGTTTTGAAACTCGTCCCAAACATATACATCCCTATACCCTTCGGTGCCAAGTACATAATTGGCGGGAGTATCCAGTATACCGGTTTTTCCCAAAAATCGGGACCGTATCCCGTAGCCGTTGGTAAACTCATCGAGAATACCGAACGGTCGTGCTTCGTAATGGTCCAGATAGGTATAGAAAACACTGGTCGAATTTTCCAACTTTTCGGAAAAGGTATGATGGTAGTTAAGTCCGGTAAGGGTATACTTATTGGCTTCAAAGCCTTGGGAGGCTCGCCATGTAAACGTGGCTTGGCTCGGATCTTCCGCAAAAGCGGTAGCCCCGAGAGAACTTGGTATTTGCGCGGTATAGTCAATATGGTTCAATAGGAGGTTCACCCTATTTTTTGGATCGATACGGTACCCAAGGTTCACCAACAATCCGTCCCGTTTGAACGTGCTGTTTTGGCGGTACCCGTCCGTTTCGGTATGGCCATATTGGACACCGAGTCGCAAACCGTTTTCATAATGGTTAAAAGAGAGGTTGTTTTTCAAAAGGCCAAAGGCGCCCACGGTAAAATTGTTGGAAATGGTGGTAGCGTTACCCAGCGCCTCTTTCGGATTTAGGATAATGGCGCCCCCCAAATTAGTGCCGTAGGTAGTCCCTTTTGGGCCTTTTATCACTTCGATCTGGCTTAGGTTTTCCAAATCGAACGCTTCTATGGTCGATACGCCCGATCCGTCCGTTACGGGAATATCATTGTAATACAAGCGAAGTTTGTCCGTTCCGAAAAGTGTTCGTGCACCTACCCCACGTATGGTGATACGGTTGGTGTTCAACGCCCCCGAAAACACATATACCCCGGGAATCTGGTTCATGGAAGGGACCAAGGAAACAGGGCTGGAATTTTGGAACACACTGGCGCCTACGATATCGGAGGGAACGATACCTATGGCATTTTTCCGTTTTAGGGCATCCAATAAAATAACCTCGTCAAGTTGTGTAATACTGTCCCGGTCCACGGGGTCTTGAGCAACTAAAATGGTGGTGAACAGCAGTAATACGATGGCGGGCGTGTGGTTCATCTAAAAAAATATCCTATAAAAATAAGGCTTATAGTTTGTATTGTCTTGAAAACCGGACCATTTATAAAAACCCTCGTTTTCGTTTAAAGTTATAGTGCGGCCATTTTCCAACATCGGTCCGTTTTGGTTACTTTTAGGCATTGAAAGATATTGAACTCATTTAGCCAATTGAAAAAGTCTAAATGAGTTCATTAACAACAGAAACACCGATAAAGCACTTCAGTATGAAAATTGTATCCTATAATGTAAACGGCATTCGTGCCGCCTTAAAAAAGGGTTTTATAGAATGGCTCAGTGCCACGGACCCTGATGTCGTTTGTTTACAGGAAATAAAGGCACAGGAAGATCAGTTGGACCTATCGCTATTCGAGGCGGCGGGATATTCCTATAATTACTGGTATAGTGCGCAAAAAAAAGGGTACAGTGGGGTTGCGATATTGTCGAAGACCGAACCGGACCATGTTGCTTTCGGTACGGGAATCGAAACTATGGATTTTGAGGGAAGAAACCTTAGGGCAGACTTTGGAGATCTTTCCGTAATGAGCATGTATTTGCCCTCTGGAACCAACCTCGCCCGTTTGGATTTTAAGCTGAACTATATGGCCGAGATTCAGGAGTATTTTGACGAATTAAAAAAAGAACGCCCCAACCTTGTGGTATTGGGCGACTACAATATTTGCCATGAGGCCATAGACATACACGATCCGGTACGCAACAAAAATGTTTCCGGGTTTTTGCCGGTGGAACGGGAATGGATCGGCAACCTGATGAAAAGCGGATTCATAGACAGTTTCAGGCATTTTAATAAAGAGCCCGATAATTATACCTGGTGGAGTTATAGGGCAAATGCGCGAAATAACAATAAAGGTTGGCGTTTGGATTATGGTATGGTTAGTGAAACCCTGGCCGCTCGCTTGGTTCGTTCGGTAATTTTATCCGAGGCCAAGCACAGTGACCATTGTCCGATCCTTGTGGAGATAGCGGACTAATACCATTTCTACTTTAAAATTACCCATTAAAAATTGCCCTTCTCCGCTTATACTTCAATATAAAAAACAACCGTAGCTACTGCTATGCTTGATTTTTCCTTTTCGTCTAAGCGAAAAAATGACTGCGTTTTATTTGGGTAATTTTAAAGTAGAAATGGTATAATACCATTTCAACGTTAAAAAGATATTGACGTATTACAGCTTGGCAATGTGTTTCCTAGGAAATGTCGTCGGTATCTTTGGACGGTTCATATTGTTTGGTCTCCAAAGGCAAAAAAAGTGGCCCGTTTCATTTGAAACGGGCCGCTTGTTGTATGCTAAACGAGTTTGTTACTTCTGTTATTAACGATAGATGGAAAAGTGACCGATAAATTCGCGATCGTCACGCTCTCCGTTCAGTTTAAGAACATACCAGTAATCTCCCGTTGGAAGATCTTCTCCATTGTAGGTCCCGTTCCATTCCCCTTCCCCAACAAACTGTTTTAAGGTACGTCCGAACCGGTCGAATATTTTGACCGTGATATCGGGGAAGGCATTGGAGTTTTTAATTCTCCAAGTGTCGTTTTCACCATCGTTATTGGGGCTAAAGAAATTCGGGATTTCAATATCGATGAACTCCATCGTTATTTGAACGGCCGCTTCACAACCTTTTCCGTCCACCACTCTTACGGTATACGTACCGTCGCGGTTAATGTAATAGGAAGGAGAAGCCGACGGTACCCCTTCGAAGTAGTAGGTGTACGTGCCGTCGCCACCATCGGCGGCCACAAGAATTTCATTGATGTTCCCCGGCATTGTCGTCAAGGTAAGTTCGTCCTGAGCGTCCAGACTAAAGGTCCTTGGCAACACACATCCGGTACCCATGTGTACGATACTAATGGTATGGTCTCCAGGGCCGATAGCCTCGAACAGATTACTGCTCTGGGTTTCCGAAGGTTGTGGGTTCAAAGGATCGATAGGATCAAGGGCGTACACGATTTCCAACATGTCCTGATCCTGATCTTCAAGAACAACCTGTGCTCCATAAAAGGGAATACCTTCACGACATTCGATAAATTCTGTGATACTGCCCTCTATGTTGGCACCTGTTTCAACTTCGTCCAGAACAACGGGAACATCGGGTTCGCAATTATTCGCATCGGTTACGTACACTTCATAGAACCCTCCGGAGAGCCCGGTAATATCGTAGGTAGTACCTGAAATGGCATTGTATTCCGTGTCGGTGCCATCGTTTTGATCGACTACCCGAATGTTATATGGTGCAGTACCACCGGCAATGGTTAAGGTAATCTGCCCTCCATTATCGCCCGAGCAAACCTCGTCTATCACCGAAGTGGTAAAGGTCAATGGAGCGGTTGGCCCACCGATGCGAACGACGGTTTGTTCCTGACAACCGTTTACATCCTGTACCAGAATGTCATGGTCGCCTTCGGGAAGGTTAACAAAATCACCACTGTCATATGCTTTCTCCGGAGTGTCCGAGGAAAGGTTAAAGAATTGGAAAGGCCCTGCTCCCTCTAACGGAACTACGGAGGCCGTTCCGGTTTCTTCCCCAAAACAGAGCACTGGCGATCCAATAACGTCAACAGGTAACCTTAGTGGTGTTGCATCAGGAACAATACCGGGTTCAGACCTTGAGCAACTGGTTTCATAGCCTAGGCTTACCACATCAATGGTATACGAACCGCTACCCAAGTTTTCAAAAATTCCGGTATCGTTGGTGGCCGGATATCCAGTAGGTACCGGGGAAATGGTATACTGGTAATTCCCTTTTCCTCCGGTAGCGGTCGCCACCAATACGCCGTCCATATCGCCAAAGCAATTGATTCTGGCATTGGTGTCGTCTACAACTAGATCCAACGGCGCTACTTCGGGCATTACCCTAGTAATGGGTAAGGGGGCGCTACAGCCGCTATTGTCCACTGCAGTAAATTCATAGGTTCCTGCAGGGGTGGGAACGTTATTGGACGTCCATTGTGCAGAAGGGCTTGCATTTCCGTCCATATCGGTATACACATAGTAAATGGTCAATGGTGCCGTTCCTCCGTCCGGAGTCACGTCGAACCTTCCCGAACCTGCAGCACAGCTGGGTTCGAGAGAAATGAAAACGTCCAATGTTACTTCCAAAGGGTCGGTAAGAACGATATTCGTAATCGTAAGATCACAATTTCTGCCATCGGTAACGATTACCTCGTAATCGCCTTCTCTTAGGTTTTCAAATCGGTTACTGTCTTGCGGTACTCCTGTGACACCTGTGGTATTGTTTACCAAGCTATACTGATACGTTCCGCTACCCCGATCTACGACCACTTCGATAAAACCGTCATCGCCTTTCGGGCAACTTGGATCGTTAACTACTTTCGAACTTGTTATTTCTCTAATAGGCTCGATAAGCGGAGTCGATATCGTTTCACTGTAATTGGCACAGCCACGGCTGTCCCTTACGAACAGTTCGTAATTGGTATCGCTATCAAGATTGCTAAAGGTATAATTTGATCCAAAAGCGACCGTTTTACTAGGATCTGTAGGATGTACAAGTTCAAACTCATAACCGCCCCATCCACCTTCCGGTATGGCCGTGATTTCGCTATCGTTTCCAGGGTTACAACTAGGTTCCTGTGTAAAACTATAGGTGAAGCTGAGCCTTCTCGGTGGGGCCTGTATGGTAACATTTTCCGAAGGAACAACACATCCCGAATCAATATCGGTCACTTGTACATAATAGGATCCCGCGGGCAATCCGGGCACGTTCAGTACACCGCTATCGGTAGAGGTTATCGTCGCCTGTTGTGAGGAACCATCGGCGCGGAATACTTCATATCGGAATCCGCTGCCTCCAAAACTAGCCGCTTGGAATGTAAAACTTCCGTCACTTGCCGGAGTGGTACCATCCGCTAAGGTCTTACAGACCAAATCGGTTTTCCCGGTTACGGCCACTTCAATATAGTTGTACTCGTTTACCGTATAGGTAACCGTAGCACGACAATCGGTAACAAGGTCATGTACTTCATAGAAGTAATCCGCAACGGGGCTACCTTGTGGAATGGTAATTTCGTAAGGTGCGGCCGCTGTTTCTACCGATCCGGTAGTCAGGTTTACCACCTCATATGATCCCGAACCGTCGCTAATATCGATACGGAAAACGGCGTCATCAATACAGGTCATGGGCTGTGCCCCACTGCCACCATTGGTAGCGTCAACAACCGCCTGCAAAGGACGAATGGCCTCTACGGTAACGGTATTAGAAGTTGCCTCGCATCCATTATCATCCTTAATAATGACGGTTATGTCCTGGGTAACGTCCTTATAGGTAACGGTCAGGGTATTGTCCGCCGTAAAACTGTTTCCATTAAAACTATACAGATAGGGAGCGGTACCGTCTACGGGCGCGGCCGTAATGGTTACTTCGTTTCCGGTGTTACAGTTATAGGGTGCCGGTGCGGCCAAGGATACCTGTAACAGCGCCGGTTCTTCTATTTCTGCTGGAAAAGACTGTACACAGTTTTTTGAGGAACGCACGTATACGGTATACGTATCGGCGGCAAGATCTTCAAAAATATCTGAGGCGCCATAGGTTAACGTGGCGGTACTCGAGGTAGGTCGAATGGCATATTCATAGGTGACATCGGTATTCGAACTACCTGAAATCTGTTGTACGAACACTTTTCCGGTCGCCGAGCCCAAGCCACCACAGGCCACGTCCTGTTCGGTGCTTATTTCAAACTCGGGATCGGCGGGCGTGTCCAAAGTAAAGCTGACCGATGGTGGTATCGGACAGCCCGATAACAGGTCTTCTACCGTAAACTCATATGCCACTCCATCGTCTAAATTGGCAAAAAGTCCGGTGGTATTGGTTTCCTCACCGGCCACGTATCCGGCAGGTGGGTTTAACAAGGTAAATTCATAAGATTCCGATCCACCGTATACTTCTACTTGTATACTGCCGTCGTTACCTGGGTCACAACTCACCTCCTGAACGATATTCGGGATTTGTTTGATAACCATTGAGGGGTAAATGGAAATAGGGGTCGATACAAAACATCCATTGGCGTTTCGTACTTCCAAAGTGTGATCTCCGGGGCCCAGGTTTCTGGTGGCGCTATCGGTAATCTCACCATTCCAGATAAATTGTAGATCATCCGTTCCGGTATAGTCTACGGTAGCGTTTACGGTATAAATCTCATCGGATGGAGAAGCGCAACGGTTTGGAACGGTAAACGCCAAATTCGAAGGCTCCGGTTCCAGTTCGATGACCACGGGCTGAAAACCGGCCGTGCTATCGTCCATATCGAGCTGTACAATACACCCTGCGGCATCTTTTACATAAACATCGTAGCTTCCCGCTGGACGGTCGACATCGCTGGCCGGTCCAAAATCAGGGTCAGTTACCGGATTGCCGACGGGTACAAAGGCGTACTGGTATTCTTCCCAGGTGCCCCTTAGGGTATTGTTCCTTTCAAAAAACCGCTGGTCGTCCCATCCGCCCGTCGCGTTGACCGCAATTTTACCATCACGATGGCAGGTGGCATCCACCTTGTTTAAAAATTCTATTTTGAGACTACTTCGTGGTCGCTGTATCAAGAACCGTACGGCAGATTGACATTGGTTATTTGGGTTATAAATTTCGGCAACATACCAAGCGGGCAGCAAATCGTGCGGTAACTCGTATACGGCAGTGTTCGGTCCCGTAAACGCAGATACCGGGAAGCTTAGGGTCGTCGGTGGGGTTCCAAACTCATATGGAACATCACTGGGTCTGCCCCGACTACCTCCCCTGTAAATTCGGTACTCCAGATCGGTACCGCCACCAAAGTCGGTTACCGTAAGCTGTACCCGTCCATCGCTGGAGCTGCGACAACTGATACTTTCGGTAACTGCAGTTACGGTAGTTCCCTCGGGATGTGGAATAGTACCCATGTTTTTCCAACGTTGACACCCGTTTGCGTCAATGACTACAACACCATAATTCACGCCGAACAATAAACCCTCTATCCGTGTTGTGGAAGAAAAACTGGTACTGGTGTCCGCTGGGTCAAAAGGAATAAAACTTCCTGCTGTCGGTGCGTCCGGGTCAAAGGGCCATACGCGATAGCGGTACGGACCAGGAATCATGGCACTGTTTGTAATATTGAGGTCAAATTGTGCTCCGGTAACACAGGTTTGTGTTGTAGCGGAAGGCGCGGGTCTGGTCACCACATTGTTTGGTAGTTCCGGCATGTCCACAAATCGGAAAGTTTCATAAATACAGCCTCGCGCATCTTCTACACGTACTAAAAAATGACCCCTCCAGTACATACGTTCCTGTGAGTTGATAATTCCGTTCGCGGGTACGGTTACCGTTCGTGTGCGGTATCTTCTGGACCACCCGGTGGCAAGATAATCCGCTTCACTACGGATCCGATATACCGAAAAGGTAAGCGGACCTACGGCATTGGTAGGCTGATCGTTGGCGGCTCCCGGATTCCGTATTCTGATAAAGCCCCAGTTCATGCCTCCTGTCGATCTACAGGTTGTATCTTGAGTGTCAACGGCAAAATCCAATGGGTCGTCCGCAGCAATGGTTATTGTCTGTATTCCAGTAGTACACCCTAAGGCGTCGGTGATGACAAAGCGGTAATCCCGTGCGTCCAAATTGTTATAAAGGGTATTGTCGCTTACGCCTTCACCATTAAAGGTAGCGGACGGAGCCGCACGTTCAAAATCAATTTGGAACGGTGCCGTTCCTCCCCCGGGAATTATTTTCACCGCTCCCGTACCCGCGATACCACATTTGGTATCGGTGATTTCCGTAGTAAAAGTAATCGGTGGCGCTTCTTTTATGGTTATCGGTTGGGTTACGGTCTGGCAACCTTTATCATCGGTAACACGAAATACCAGAATTTCACCATCAACACTGGAATAGTGCGGGGATACCGTACTGGCATATGCGGTATCGGGCGCTCCTTCCTGTTTGACCTCATAGGTATACGGTGGGTATCCTTCCTCGGCATTGATACTGATTTCGGCATCGCCCCCACAACCCAAAGGTTTGTCCACATTGGCCAAGGCAAATAGCTGACCGCTGATATTGGTATCCGCTACAAGGGTTTCGCATAAGTTTGCGCCCCCTACTTTTATTTCATAATCGTCCGGTGTTAAATTGTTAAGGACAAAGGTCGTTGCTGCTCCCAAATCTACTTTTGAACCATCGTTTATGGTATAGTAGTATGGAGCGGAACCTGCGGTAATGTTAATGCGCAGCGATCCCGGTTGGCTGTTTTGATAACAGTACTGGGTGTCCGGACTGGCAGTATCCACTTCCACGGTAGGTCCACCGGCATCCGTCAATGTAAAGGAGTCGGTAGCGTCGGTACAACCGTTTGCGTCCGTTACCAAAATATCATAGGTTTCCCCGAGATCGGTAAGTCCGGTTATGGTGGCGCTATTTTGTGGAGCTGCTGGATGAAATGATCCATCGCTCTGTCTCCGTAACTGGTAGCTGAAAGCGCCCCAACCACCGGAAGCGTTGATTGCTACGGAACCGGCATTACCACAGTTCATGGGGTTTAAGGTGTGGCTTACGCTAATAGCACTGCTAGGAACGGCAATGGTTAGGGACGTTGTCTTAAAACAAGTTGAGGTGTCGTCGGTAACGGTGACCTCATAGTCGTCCGGTGCCAAACCAGACAAGGTAGTCGTGTTGGTATTGGTATTGGTCCCGGAATCGATGATACTGCCCCCTCCGTTGGTAACGGTATAGCTATAGGTCGTCTGAAATTCGGTAACACTAAAACTGAAACTACCATTGGTAGACCCGGTGGCGCAACTTGCATTGTTTAGCACTTGGGTGGCCACGGTAATATTGGATGGATCGATCAGATTGTAATTTCGAATGATCCTACAGCCATCGGCAGTAACTACTTGAAAGGTATATGCACCTGCGGAAAGACTTGGAAAAAAACCGTCGGCATTGGTTGTTCCGGTACCGGCACCGGCCGTAATACTATATGTATAAGGTCCTGTACCATCCACAACGGTAAGCTGCAAATTGGAGGTGCCCGCAGCGCAATCGCTATCGGGTACGGCAAAGGTAAGGTCTGTAGGGTCGCTTCCCGCACTAATGGTAAAATTGCTCTCGGCGATACAGCTTCCGTCATCTGCGATCAACGTGTAGTTTCCCGCACCAAGACCTGTAAATTCCGGGTTGTTTTGAAAGGTATTGCCATCCAGGCTAAAGGTATAGCTCGCCGGTGGAGCACTGCCATCGGGCAAAGTTGCCCGTATGGTGGCCGAACCGGTATCGCAGTCCAATTGTTGCGTCTGTTCGGTAGTTATTGTAAAACTAGGGTCACTGCCGACTGTAACCGAAATAGGATCGGATGTACATTGGTTACCGGATTTCTCTTGCCGTACGCGTAACTCATAGCTGCCAGCGGCCAAATTACCGAACGAACTGGAGGTCTGAAAAGGAGCGCCATCCAGCGAAAAGGTTACCGAGTACCCCCTGGCATCCAATATTTCCACAATGATGTTTCCATTGTCGGTTCCGTTACAGCTGACATTGGTAACATTGGGGGTGACCGTCAATTCGGGCTCTTCGGCCATAGTAACTTCGTTTGCCGGTATTTCACAGTCCTTATTGTCCCTTACAATGATGGTGTAGTTCCCCGCTGTTGAAATCGGTACATTGGTTTGGTTTCCATTGGTGAACGGTAAAAAGGTAGTACCATCGATACTATATTCATAAGGGGCATTGAATCCGGAAGTAGCGATGTTGACGATGCCTTCATTACAATCGATATTTTTGGTTACCGTTGCGGAAGGTGCCGAAGGGTCGAATTGTTCTACCGTTACCAATTGGGTCCAAGGGCAGCTGCCGTTTGCCAAGGTAACTTCTACAAGATACTGTCCAGGGTCCAGACTATTACTGGTATAAGTGTTAGCGGAAATAGGCCCGCCGCTGGTTGCCCTTAGGGCACCTGTATTGGTGGTTCCCGCATAAATATTGTAATCGTAGGTGGCCGCACCGTCTATGACTTCTACCTGAATACCATTAGAGGCATTACAATTAATGGCCACTTCTTCCGCAGTAGCGTTAATTTCATCGTTTCTTACTTCAATGTCTTCTAGACGAAAGGTACATCCTCCGGAACCGTCCAAGCTTTCGATCAGAACGGTATAGCGTCCTGCAGCTGGAACGGTAAATGTTTTTTCGGTTTGCCAGTTTGCTCCGTTTTCGATGCGGTACTGGTAATTGTTGGGCATGTTGTTGATCGTGATCGACCCTGCGCCCGCACAGGTAATGTGAGTAACGACCTCTTGGGGGTTCAACCCATTCGCCGTTACATTAAAAAAGTACCTCCCTGGAGGAGTGCCGTCGGAGTAGTTGACGAATATGCGGTATTGGCCACTTTCGGTAACCGTGAACTGGGTGTCCGTTGAAAGTTCGTCCCAGGTACAGGCCGGATTAAAATTTCCACATCCCGGAGATGCGGCCGGACAGCTTCCTTCCTGAAGTTTGGCCCAACTGATATTGGTCAGGTTCGGAATGTTAGTGGTAAGTACACGTTCATCGTTGGCGCCACAGAGGTAAATTTCGTGTAAGAAGTCACCTGAATCATTACAGAATTCCTGATTGTCCGAAATGCCTTCGAGCGGGTGGGTGTTGAAAATTGCCGTTTCCATCGCTATTTCCGGGCTAGTTTCTTCGGAAGGTGTGAACACATGCGGAAAAACAAATCCAAAAATGGAGGAAAAAGTAAGCACGGAAACGATACATATCATTACGCGCTTAAAGCGTTGGGAATGCGTAAAAAGGGCCATAAGTAGGTATTTAGCTATTTGGTCTGGTTTTTGGCGCTATCCTAAATTTGGGGAAAAAATAGGGCCAAAAGGTTTCTCTTTAACGATTAATTTGGGGGTTTAGTATGGTAGAAATGTCTTTTCGCCATACAAACCAACAGTAAAACTATAATATTGTCCGTGAATGATAAAATAGTACCGATATACGGGTGTAGTTGAACGATGAACGGGCGTATTTTATGGCAATACAGGAATCCAAAAACAATTGTTCGGGTTTCGCATTATGTGTAAATTTACAATCGACAAACACATGCGAGATATGGATTATAGTTATTTGCCACATACCGAAATTGAGGTCAGTAAAATTTGTTTGGGTACGATGACCTGGGGAAAGCAAAATACCGAAGCGGAGGGGCATGAACAAATGGATCATGCCTTTGATAAGGGGGTCAATTTTTTTGATACGGCGGAATTATATCCTATTCCCGCGGAGTCGGAACGCTATGCGGAAACCGAGCGAATTATCGGTAATTGGTTTAAAAAGACGGGAAATCGCGATAAGGTAGTGTTGGCCACTAAAATCGCCGGGAAAGCGGAGTTTACCAAGCACATACGAACGACCGGCTTTACCCGAGATGCCATCATTGGCGCCGTTGAGGGGAGTCTGGAACGGCTACAGACCGATTATTTGGACCTGTATCAATTGCATTGGCCGGACCGGAATACGAACTATTTTGGAAAAAGAGGGTACGAACACAGTGCCACTGACTATTGGGAAGATAACATCCATCAAGTTTTAGAGACCTTACGAGACCTGGTCCGTGAAGGTAAAATTCGACACATCGGCCTTTCGAACGAAACGCCCTGGGGCGTTATGCGCTATTTGGAAGAGAGTAAGGTACATGCCAGTTTGCCCAGAATGATTACGATACAGAACCCCTATAGTTTGCTCAACCGCCTTTTTGAAGTGGGCAATGCCGAGGTGGCCCATCGCGAAAAGATAGGGTTGTTGGCGTACTCTCCACTGGCTTTTGGGGTGTTGAGCGGAAAATACTTGGGAAATCGAAAGCCCGACAATGCACGGCTCACCCTGTTCCCGAATTATGCACGGTATAGCAACGAGGTGGCGACCAGTGCAACGCAGAAGTATTATGAACTGGCCCAGGAGCACAACCTTTCTTTGGCACAAATGGCCCTGGCATTCGTAAACTCACGTCCGTTTTTGACGAGCACGATTATCGGTGCCACTTCAATGAAGCAGCTGGAGGAAAATATTGCCAGTAGTGCCATTACCTTGCAGGAAACGGTACTGGAACGTATCGAGAAAATTCATGACAAAATTCCAAATCCGGCTCCCTAGTGCCTTTTAGCCGAAAAGGTCGGAGACCACCTGCTCGATGCGGGAGGCGAGAGCAATATTGATTTTGGTCGTTTTTAGACCTATTTTATTGTTTTTGGAGACATAAATAGTCGTAAACCCGAGTTTTTCCGCTTCCAAAATACGTTGTGTCACACGCTGTACTGGTCTAATTTCCCCCGCTAACCCTACTTCTGCCGCAAAACAGACACCTTTGGGTATGGGAATATCCGCGTTGCTCGATAAAATGGCGACGATTACGGCAAGGTCTATCGCAGGATCATCTACCGAAATGCCCCCCGTAACGTTTAGAAAAACGTCCTTTGCGCCCAGTTTAAAGCCGGCCCGCTTTTCCAAAACGGCCAAAAGCATGTTCAACCGCTTGGCATTGTATCCGGTGGTAGAGCGTTGTGGCGTGCCGTATACCGCGGTGCTGACAAGCGCCTGAAGTTCGATCATTAGGGGCCGCATGCCTTCTACCGTTGCTGAAATGGAAGTGCCGCTCAATGCTTCGTCATTTTTAGAGATCAAGATTTCCGAAGGGTTGTTCACTTGGCGAAGTCCCGCGCCCTGCATCTCGTAAATACCGAGTTCGGCGGTAGATCCAAATCGATTTTTAAGCGCACGGAGTATACGGTATACATAGTTACGGTCACCTTCGAACTGGAGCACGGTATCGACCATATGTTCCAAAATTTTGGGTCCGGCTATGGCGCCGTCCTTTGTAATATGGCCGATAAGTATTACCGGCGTATTGGTCTCCTTTGCAAATTTGATCAGTTCCGCGGTGCACTCCCGTATCTGGGAAATACTGCCCGCGGCCGATTCTATATAATCCGAGTGTAGGGTCTGTATGGAATCGATGACCACAATGTCGGGCTTTGTAGCGGCAATTTGTTGAAAGATATGCTGTGTTTTGGTTTCCGTCAGAATAAGACAGGTTTCGCTCTCGGGCCGAATACGGTCGGCGCGCATTTTAATCTGTTTTTGACTTTCCTCGCCGGAAACATAAAGGGTCTTAAAAGGAAGCTTTAGGGCTATCTGAAGGAGTAACGTACTTTTACCGACGCCCGGTTCCCCACCCAACAATACCAGAGATCCGGGTACGAGACCCCCTCCAAGGACACGGTTGAACTCGATATCAAAAGTATCCAAACGCGCTTCTTGGGTGGTGCTGATTTCATTGATGCGAACGGGTTTTGCCCGTTTACGGGAGGGCTCGGCGGTCGTGTTCCAAACCTTTTTTTCCTCTTTTTGCACCAATTCTTCCACCACGGTGTTCCATTCCTTACATGCGGAACACTGCCCTACCCATTTGGCATATTGGGTACCGCAATTTTGACAGAAAAAGGTAGTTTTTTGCTTGGCCATGGCGAATCGAAAAAGCTTTTCGCGAAGGTAATACCATTTTAACTTTGAAATAGCACTGTTAAATGGTTTCTTTTTTACCTTGAATACCTAAAAAGTAATTCAATTTCCATAGCTGCCATTTCAAAGTTAAAATGGAATAACCCTTTGCGCCACATCCTTTAACGACCCTTATAAATTCCGGTAACAGATTAGCCTGAAGGAAGGGATTCCCTAGTGTATGACCGTAACAAGGTAATGTAGAGACGGGCCTACTATTTCCAATGGTAATCGGAACGGCAAAACGTTTTTCTAATATCCGAAATCGGCTTTTAGCGCATCTATTTTTTCCAAGGCCATTTCTTTGGTAAGAAAGTCGATCTCATCCATTCCAAAAGCCTTTTCAAACGTTTTTAAGGCCTTTTTGGGTTCTCCCATCTGTTCGTAGTATTCCCCTTCAAAATAAAAGCCCAACATAGTGCCCATAAATTCGGTTTTGCACAGTTCGGAAAGGGGTTTTAAGGATTCATAGTCCTCCTTTTTGCGGATTCCTGCATAAATGGCCATAATATCGTTCAGCTCTACCGGTTTTTGAAGTCCAAATAGGTCTTTGATGCCGTTGTATTTGTTTTCCAGGTATTGAAATACCGGTTCCTCAGAAGTTAATATCTGTTGTCGATATTCTTTTGGACTGATAGGTTTGAACATTCCGAAAATGTTGTCAAAGGCCCTGCCGATCCCATAGGCCGCGATGGAGATATGGTCGGCGCCGGCATATTCGTCATAGTAATAAAACAGGGTCTCTTTTTCTATTGCCTTTATCGATTTGTTCATTGCTTCAATGCTGGCGGAGTAGTCGTTTTTTTCAGTCTCCATGATGAGTTGGTAAAAAATACGCTTGTTATGGTCGGCCAAACGGGCGGGAACATTGGTTTCCATGCCGGGAGCCAAGGTAGGGGAAATGCTGATGTACGCATTGAACAACGAATTTTCCTTATACAACCAATAGTTTATAAAGTTTGCGGTGATGTCATATCCGACAATCATTTTAAAAGGGGCGGTGTTGTAGTTCAGGTCCAAATAAGGAATCAGTTCCATGCCCAAAAATTCAAAAAACTCTTTCCCTTTTTCTGATGGCAATCCATTTTCGTCATAAGCGCAATCGTCCAAACGAACGCTTTTTTCAAGTTGGTTGATGCCCACTACGATCATATCGGGCATTCCGTGAAACGTGCTATAGTATTTGGAGTTGGCTACCACTTGTTCGAAAAGGTGCTCCGCATCCAGAACGATGACCAAGGGGTATTTTTTTTCTTGGTCGTAATCCTCCGGGATGTAATAAAACACCTCACGGCGCTCCTGTAATTTGAAGGATTCAAAAATTTCTTGGGTGACTTGTGCGTTTGCGCCAAATGCTATAAAAAGGGCAAACAAGGTAAAAACATATCGCATGATTCACTTTTTGGTTGGGAAAGCGGGTTATTTCTCTTTGTTCAATAACGGCAAAACAAGAAAAGATATTGCACCGAAAACAACGATCATCAAGGTTTGGGAAATCCACATGATCCATCCGAAAGCATCGCCCGATACGGCGGTGATCCCAAAGATGGCCAAAGCCTTGCTTACCGCGATGGGGTATAGTCCTACCCCGCCATTTGTGGTTGCCATCGCAAAGGCCCCGGCAACAAAGGCCACCATGAGTTGGCTCAGGCTTAGCGACATGGTTTCCGGAACCGTATATTTAATTACCCAGAGCATTCCGATATAGCAGGCCCAAATGAAAAGGGTGTGAAACACAAAGGCCCATTTCCGCTTCATTTTAAAAATACTGAGAACACCCTCCAAAAGCCCGCCCATAAATTTTTTGATCTTCAGGATAAAAGGATGATTCGATTTTTTGAATACCAAGATCATGATCAACAGTAGCGCCAAGCCTACACCGGCAAGGAGGAGCATCCCATTGAAATCGAAACCCCGTTCTTCAAAAAAGCCAAGGATCACATTGGTCTGCAATAGTAAGGTAGCTATCACTACCACCAATAACATGAACACATCGATTACCCTTTCGGTAACGATAGTTCCGAACCCTTTTTCAAAAGGTACCTTTTCGTAAGTGGCCAGGGCGGTCGCCCTTAAAAATTCCCCCGTTCTGGGGATGCCCAAATTTGCAAAATAGGCCATTAAAATGATAAGGACGTTGTTAAGGAGCCGTGGACGATATCCCATCGGTTCCAAAAGATAGCTCCAACGGATCGCTCGTGAAACGTGGCCCAATATGCCCAGAAGAATAGATATGGACACCCAAAACAAATCGGCATTTTTGATATAGAAGGCAATTTGTTCCCTATCGCCGGGAGCGGTACGGGAGTACCAAAACCAAACCAAAAAGATGCCCAGTGCTATGGGAACTACCGTTTTTAATGTCTTTTTTATCGGGAAACTCAAGGTGTACGATGCTTAGTTGGATGCAAAATGGTTCGGTATGGTCCCAATCGCACGCGTTAGAACGAATACGGTATTAACGGGCATAAGACGGTCGGCTATTTTCATTGGTCACAATCATTAGCTGAAAGAATGTGGTTTGATGCGAGACTTTCTTTCAAGTAATCGGGGCTACAAACCTTTGACAGGTATGTGGTTGCACTTGGCGGCAGGCAATTTTTATGGATTACAAAATAGCTTACTGCCAACTGCTGCTTTGACGCAAAGTTGAAATTGCGTTTCATGTTTTTCGTATAAACCTAAGCATTTTAACCCGGATTATGCATTAGAACTTCGTAATGAAGCTTTTAGCTGGGATAAAATATGACATTTTATGAATGTAAGCATAGCACCGCTACGGTTACATTTAAAAATGTAGCGCAGCACCATATTTTGAAGTAGCTGGAAGCTGTAATAGATTTTCTAATGCATAAAGCGGGTTTAAATACATCGTGGTTCATTTTACGGATGCCGTACAGTTACCCTCTTCATTCAAAAATACCAATTAAAAATAAGCTTTTGGGCAGTGCTCCGCCTTCCAAAGAACTGAAGCGGTATTATTTCAGCAAGTTGGTGTTTTCATCGGGAAACACCAATGACGGGTTGAACGTTTTGGCATCCGCTATTGGCATCCACGCATAGGTTATCAAAATAAGCACATCGCCAACAGCTACCTTTCGGGCCGCCGCTCCGTTCAAGGTGATTTCCCCACTGTTTCGGGGACCGGGAATGGCATAGGTTTCCAGGCGTTCGCCATTGTTATTGTTCACGATCTGTACTTTTTCTCCCCGGATGATGTTGGCCGCATCCATCAAATCTTCGTCAATGGTAATGCTACCGATATAATTGAGGTCCGCTCCGGTGACTTTTACGCGATGTATTTTCGATTTTACAACTTGAATTTGCATAAATGTGGTGTTCGTTAGTTTAAGGCAATGTTGTCGATAAGGCGCACATCATCAGCATAAACGGCTATAAACGCCCTATATTTTTGGTCGTCCTGAATTTTTGCGTCGGGCAGCAATGTTCGCTCGTTCGCAATGGTCAGGTACTCTAGTTCAAGATGGGGATGTTTTTCAAACGATTCTTTTACCCATTCCTCAATAGAACTTGCATTTTTCGTGCCAAATTGGGTTTTCACCGCTTTCAAGGTGGCATGGATAAAAGGCGCTTCTTTGCGAACGCCCTCGGAAAGGCGTTTATTGCGTGAACTCAACGCCAATCCATCGGCTTCCCTGACAATTGGGCAGCCAATGATCGTTATGGGCAGCTCAAGCTGTGCCACCAAACTTTTGATGATCTGTAGTTGCTGAAAATCTTTTTCCCCAAAGTACGCTCGCTGTGGGGCCACAGCGCGCAACAGCATTTCCACAACGGTACCCACCCCATTAAAATGGCCGGGCCGAAAGGCACCTTCCATAACCTTTTCCAGCCCACCGAAATCATACGTTTTCGCATGCAATCCTTCTTGGTACATTTCCGCTACCGGGGGAACGAAAACCAAAAGCTGTTCCGATACGGAATTTAAAAGGGCCAGGTCGGTTTCATGGTCGCGTGGATAGCTTTCGAGGTCCCCTGCATTGTTGAATTGGGTGGGGTTGACAAAAATACTGACCACTACCACATCATTTTCGGATACCGCCTTTCGTACCAGTGCCAAATGGCCATCGTGCAAGGCTCCCATGGTCGGGACCAAACCCAGTAGGCTGCCCGGTGCTCGGTTGGAGAGCGCGGATCTTAGGGCTTTTTTGGTTTCTATCAAAGGCATATTTCATGGTTAAAAGCGAGCAAACTTACTATAAATACGGCTAATCTGCATAATTTTTGTAGTTTTGCAACTCCGTAAGAACGGTTAACGTATATACAGCTTCTATGAATGGCAAAAAGATATTGTTCGTATCTTCAGAATTAGTTCCTTACCTTCCTGAAAATGAGGTGTCCTTGATGTCTTACGAAACACCCCGAATGGTGAACAGTAAAGGCGGTCAAATCCGTATTTTTATGCCCAGGTACGGCAACATCAACGAACGTAGGCATCAGTTGCACGAAGTGATCCGTTTGTCGGGTATGAACTTGGTCATCAATGATATGGACATGCCTTTGATCATAAAGGTAGCGTCCATTCCTAGAGAACGCATTCAGGTATACTTTATCGATAATGACGAGTATTTTAAAAGAAAGGCCACTTTTAGTAACGAAGAGGGCGCTCTTTTCCCCGATAATGACCAACGGGCCATATTTTTCGCCAAGGGTGTAGTAGAAACGGTAAAAAAGTTGAACTGGAACCCTGATATTATCCACGTTCACGGATGGATGGCCTCATTATTACCTTTGTATCTTAAAAAATATTACGCGGACGAACCCTTGTTCACCGAAAGTAAAATTGTAACATCGGTCTATAAAAAATCCTTTGATGGGATGCTCGACCAAGGAATGATGCAAAAAATCGCCTTTGATGGAATTCCAGAGGAGCAAATCCAACCTTTGGCCTCGCCCGATTATAATAATTTGTTAAAAGTGGCCGTAGATTTTTCGGATGCGGTTATTTTAGCCTCGGAAGAAGTTCCAGAAGCGTTAAAACAACACATTTCCAACCTTCAAGTACCAGTGTTGCCGTATGTTCCCTTGCAAGAATTTGAGGACGCGTATGCCAACTTTTATGAAACGGAAGTTTTAAAGTAACCCAAATGATTTTTCTGAAAAAAATAAAAGCGCCCGCCTTGTTGGTAGGCTTGCTGCTATTGGCCCTTGTTTCCTGTGAAGAGGATCTTACCACTCTAGGGGGTACCGTCGTAGGAAGCGAACCCTTTTCTACCGGTAACGAGACTTACCCGGTGTTTGCGGTCAATAAAAAAATTAACGCAGTACAGACCAATCGGTTGCCGCTGTACCAGTTGGGTGTCTTTAACGACGCTGTTTACGGGCGAACGGAAGCACAGATCACTTCTCAACTGCTATTGCCCGAAGGAAATCCGACCTTTGGTGCGAGCACCCAGGACGAAGAAGACAATGACCCTGATAAAATTCCCGAGGCGGAAACGGTAACGGAAGTGGTTCTTTACATCCCGTATTTGAGTCAGACCGAAGCGGTAAGGGATATGGACAATGATGGAGTGGACGATTTTTTGGACGAGTTTCCGGACGATCCCAATAACGATGATGATGGTGATACACTGACCAATGCCGAAGAACGTGCCTTGGGCACCAACCCTTTGGAGCGGGATACCGATAATGATGGAATAGATGATAATGTAGATGAGGAGACATTACAGAATAACTTTCCCAAAACAATCGATATCGATAGTATCTATGGAAATCGGGAGGCAGGATTCCGATTAACGGTAAGCGAATCCGAATTCTTTCTTCGAGACTTTGATCCGCAAAGCAACTTTACCGAGCAGCAGGAATATTTCAATACTCAACGGTTCGATCAGGATTTTTTGGGAGATTTGCTATATCAGACCGATACCTTGGAGACCATCAGCAATCTTGAATATGTATTTGACAACGAGGACGATCCCGATACCGAGGAAAACGAGGCGTTGTCGGTAACCAAGGCCGACCCGGGCATACGTGTCGTTTTGAGTGCTGAATTTTTTCAGGAAAATTTAATCGACAAAGAGGGTAGTTCGGAACTGCGTAGTCAGGCCAATTTCAATGAATTTTTACGGGGTATCCATATTGCGTTAGAACCAATAGGGGAAGAACTAATGCTGTTGCTGAACTTGAACCAGGCCGAAGTGCAGCTAACCTATACGTTCGAAAGTGAAGACCCGGACAATAGCGAGACCAATCTGGTAAACGAACGCACCATAGTATTGAATTTACTTCGGGCAACTCCTCAGGGAACGGTTGGCAATGCGGTAAATACGATTATTCAAGATGACTTTCCTGCGGAGGTCATTGAAAACTTTAACGAATCGAACGCCTCTAGAATCTATTTAAAAGGTGGTGCCGGTTCTTATTCCCAGATTAATTTGTTCAGTGATGATACGGGAGAGGAGACAGATGCCATAACCAATATTAAGGCGCAAAACTGGATCATTAACGAGGCGAACTTGGTTTTTTATGTAGATCGAACGACCCTGGGAGATGCAGCGGTGACGGAACCTATGGATGATGTTGCATTTCGAGAACCGTTCCGTTTGTACCTGTTTGATCTGGAAACCGGAATCCCTATTATAGATCTTAGCACCGAGGTTTCCGCGGCCAATACACTTTTTGGTAGTTTTTTGAATTACGACGGTCTCTTGGAGCGTGATGAAAACGGACAAGGCATAAAATACACCGTTAGGATTACCGATCATATCAACGATTTAATCCTTAGGGACCAAGAGAACGTTGCCTTGGGGCTCATGCTTACCCCTGACATATCCACCATAGGAAATTTTAGGACGGCATCGGCGCTGGTGGAAGGTGAGACAGATATTGCACTTCCAATAGAGCCCACTTATACACCGGTGGGTACGGTGCTTTTCGGTAGTGGACCAGACGTTCCGGAAGCCCAGCGTTTACAACTGGAAATTTTTTATACCGAGGCGGACTAAAAGGGGGGCGTCGATTGCGATGTAACGCAATGGTTTTCGATTATGATCGAGACAGTAAAACAAAATAACTTCAAAGAAAATATACGTACGTTAACGACGTTTGTTAAACGTAGGCGGTGTTTCCCTTACATTTGCGACGTACTTGTAAATCCTTTTTAAATTCAATTTTATGTGTGGAATAGTCGGTTATATAGGATATAGAGAAGCCTATCCAATACTTATTAAAGGTTTGCAGCGCTTGGAGTACCGTGGGTACGACAGTGCCGGTGTGGCCATTTATGACGGCACCGATATTAACCTGGCCAAAACGAAAGGAAAGGTCGAAGATCTTTCGAAGAAGGCGGAATCTTCTATTTCGGTAAAAGGGAACTTAGGTATAGGCCATACGCGTTGGGCTACCCATGGTGTTCCTAATGATGTAAACTCGCACCCACACTATTCGAACTCTGGAAATTTGGTAATCATCCACAACGGAATCATCGAAAATTATGAATCGATAAAAAAAGAACTGGTAAAACGCGGCTATACCTTTAACTCCGATACCGATACGGAGGTATTGGTAAACCTAATCGAAGAAGTACAAAAAACCGAAGATGTTAAATTGGGCAAGGCCGTACAAATAGCGCTCAACCAAGTGGTAGGTGCGTACGCAATTGCGGTTTTTGATTTGAAAAAGCCCGATGAGATCGTGGTGGCCAAACTCGGTAGCCCGTTGGCCATAGGTGTGGGCGACAACGAATTTTTTATTGCTTCGGACGCATCCCCTTTTATCGAGTTTACCAACAATGCCGTTTACCTTGAGGACGAGGAAATGGCGATCGTACGTTTGGGCAAAGAGATCAAACTTCGAAAGATAAAGGACGATGCCATTGCATACCCTAATATTCTGGAGCTGCAATTAAATTTGGAAGAAATTGAAAAGGGCGGCTACGACCATTTCATGCTAAAGGAAATATACGAGCAGCCTAGGGCCATTTTGGACACTTACAGAGGGCGTTTGTTGGCCGATCAGGGATTGATCCGAATGGCGGGTATCGATCAAAACCTGGAAAAATTTTTGAAGGCCGATCGTATCATTATCGTCGCTTGCGGAACCTCTTGGCACGCGGGACTTGTTGCGGAGTACATTTTTGAAGATTTGGCCAGGATACCGGTGGAGGTGGAATATGCCTCGGAGTTCCGATATCGAAATCCGGTCATCACCGAAAAAGACGTATTGATCGCTATTTCCCAGTCGGGGGAGACCGCCGATACCCTTGCCGCTATCAAACTGGCAAAAGAAAAGGGCGCTTTTGTATTTGGAGTGTGTAACGTAGTAGGGTCGTCTATCGCCAGGGCCACCGATGCCGGAGCGTATACCCATGCCGGCCCCGAAATTGGGGTGGCCTCTACCAAAGCCTTTACTACACAGATTACCGTGTTGACCCTGATTGCCTTAAAGCTCGCCAAAGAAAAAGGGGAGTTCTCCGAATCAAAATTCCACGAGTTTCTTACCGAATTGGAAACCATTCCATCCAAGGTAGAGACCGCCTTAAAATCGGACGCACAGATAAAGATGGTCGCCGATGTATATAAAGATTCCAATAACTGTCTTTATTTGGGAAGGGGATATAATTTCCCGGTTGCCCTGGAAGGGGCCCTCAAATTAAAAGAGATCAGTTACATACACGCCGAGGGGTATCCCGCGGCTGAAATGAAACACGGTCCTATCGCCCTGATCGACGAACAAATGCCGGTCATCGTTATCGCGACCAAAAAAGGTCATTACGAAAAAGTAGTGAGCAATATCCAAGAGATCAAGTCCCGAAAAGGTAAGATCATCGCCATCGTTACAGAGGGTGACGAACAGGTACGTAGTCTGGCCGATCACGTTGTGGAGGTTCCGGAGACCTTGGAAAGCCTAACGCCTTTGTTGACCACCATACCACTTCAATTGCTCTCTTACCATATTGCAGTGATGCGGGAGTGTAACGTGGACCAACCCAGGAACTTGGCAAAATCGGTTACGGTCGAATAGTCAGAATTATAACCAAATAAATGTAAGGCCTCGATTTTTTTCGTGGCCTTTTTTGTTTCGTTTTTTGAAGATATCTCAGAATTACGGGGGTGTTGTTAGGAATAAAATACTATGCATGCATCCTTTTTTTTGTTTTATGATTTTCGATGTAAAAAAATCTGTATCTTGCCTTACAAACTAATATAACTCAAAACGAATATGAGAACAGTACTGTTGTTAACGTTTTTACTGTCGGGAATTCTTGGTTTTTCCCAGACCGTAATAAACGGAAAAGTAGTCGACCAAAACGATCAGCCTGTCCCGGGCGCCAACGTGGTCATTGAGGGAAAAGCCATTGGAACCGTAACGGATTTTGATGGTAATTTTGTTTTGGAGACTTCTGAAGTGCCCCCTTTTCAACTGAAAGTAACGAGTATCGGATACACTGACGCGACCGCTGAGGTTACCGAAAACAACCAGACCCTTTCCATTGTGGTCTCCGAGGCACAAACCTTTTTGGACGAGGTGGTCATCTCCGCCTCCCGAACGCCGGAACGTATTTTTGAATCGCCGGTTTCCGTAGAGCGGTTCGGACTTAAGGAAATTAAATCGACCACGGCGGAATCCTTTTATGGAGGATTACAGAACCTGAAAGGTGTCGATGTCAATACCAATAGTTTAACTTTCCAGTCGATCAACACCCGTGGTTTTGCCGATTTTAACAACACCCGTTTTATGCAATTGGTCGATGGGATGGACAACTCCGCTCCCGGGCTGAATTTCGTGCTCGGTAACTTGGTGGGAATGTCCGAATTGGAAGTGAACAGTGTAGAAATACTCCCGGGTGCCTCTTCCGCACTATATGGTGCCGGCGCATTCAACGGTATTTTGTTCATGACGAGTAAAAATCCTTTCGATTATCAAGGAATAAGTACTTATTTTAAAACGGGGATCACTTCCCAAACAGCGGCGGGCGATAACAGTTATTACGATTTTGGAATTCGTGCGGCGCACGCGTTTAGCGATAAGTTTGCGTTGAAGGCCAATTTTTCCTATCTGCAAGGGGAGGATTGGCATGCCGTAAACGATATTGATTTGGGGAATCCCGGTCTTACCCGAACCGATCCCGGTTATGACGGTTTGAATATTTACGGGGACGAGGTGTCCAATGTGATAGACTTTGATGAGTTTGCCGGTCTGCCTTCCGGCACGCTTGGTTCCGCATTAATATCGAGAACGGGTTATGCCGAACAAGATTTGAATAATTATGGAGCGCAGAGCGTTAAGTTCGACGGGTCGGTGCACTACAAGCCTTTTGGCGATGACCTGGAAATTATTTACAACGGTAGAGTAGGTAGGGGAAATACCATCTACCAGGGTGCAAACCGCTATGCGATTCGAGATTTTATTTTGCAACAGCACAAGATAGAAATTCGTAACGATAACTTTTTTGTTCGCGGGTATACCACGATCGAGAACTCTGGAAATTCATATGATACCCGTTTTGCGGCCATCAACGTGAACAGAAGGTGGAAAAGAGACGCGCCAAACCCTAACAACCCTGCGGAACCCTCTTGGTTCGGAGATTACATCTCCACCTACATTGGAGCGCGTTTGGGCGTAGGTACGGGTCAATTGGCCGATGATGCCACCGCACATGCCGCCGCTAGGGCAGCTGCCGATACGGGTCGTCTAATTCCGGGGACTCCCGAGTTTGAAGCGGCGTTCAACAGTGTTATTTCCGATGGGGACCTGAGTAGTGGTGCCAAGTTTATCGATAACACCAAGTTGCGCCATGCCGATGGAAATTACAACTTTAGCCACTTGTTGAACGATAAGGTAGACCTACAGGTCGGTGGTTCCTTTCGAGAGTATGAATTGAATTCCAATGGAACCATCTTTACCGATTTTGATGGGCCGATTACCTACAGCGAGTTCGGTGCGTATACGCAGATACAAGGAAAGGTGATGGATGAACGTTTGAAATATACGGCTTCCGTTCGTTACGACAAGAATGAATTTTTTGATGGTTTCTTCTCGCCAAGAGGATCTTTGGTATATACCTTTGGCGAAAGACGCAACCATAATATTAGAGGTTCGGTACAAAAAGGGTTCCGTAACCCGACGACGCAAGATTTGTTTATCGGACTTAATAGTGGTCGAGCGGTATTGGTCGGTTCGGCACCGGATAACCTGGATCGCGACGTGCGTACTTTCGGGTTGAATCCTTCCGAAAACGGTGCTGCGCTTACTGGCTCTCCAACAGCAACAATCGTAGGTAGGGATGCTTACGAAAATGCTTTCAGTGTCAGTTCCCTGCAGGCGGGAGCTCCAGAGGCTGCAAATGTTGGACTGGTAAAGCCTGAGGAAATCACGGCCTATGAAGTAGGGTATCGGGCGCAAATGGGGAAAACCGCTATCGATATTAGCGGGTATTATAACGATTACAACGATTTTATCTCCACCACCTTGGTTTCTGTTCCGCTTTACGGCGACGTAGGGTTTACCGAAGTGGATAACACCGGTAAGCCCCTTGCTTTGAGCGCTTTGGAGAACGGGGATACCCAAGTGTACCAGACCTACACCAATTCACAGGCACCAATCAAGTCTTATGGGGTTACCGCCGGTGTGGATACCAAAATTTTAGGGAACTTTGATGTTGGTGTCAACTACACCTTCTCCGAACTAGATTTTAACCAAGCGGCCTTCCCTGACTTTAGACCGAGGTTCAACACCCCAAAACATAAGGTGAAAGCGTCCTTCGGAAATACGGAACTCTTCAAAAATTTTGGTTTTAACGTAAACTATAGATGGAGCGATTCCTTTTTATGGCAGGCTACTTTTGCCGATGGGGACGTACCGTCTTTTAGCGTGGTCGATGCCCAGATCAATTACTCCGTACCAAGTATAAAATCTATTTTTAAAATAGGAGGATCGAATATCCTTAATGAAGAATATTTTACCGCCGTAGGTACCGGGCTGGTAGGGGCGATATACTATGTTTCTTGGGCGATAAACCCTTAGTATAACGGCTTATAAAAATGTATTGAATTAGAATAGGCACCTTAGATTAGGTGCCTTTTTTTATTGCAGATAAACAGGTGGGCATTGGAGATAAACAATGAAAAGGATCGGCGGGAGAAACGGGCCGGTAACGGAATTAGGTTTATGGTCTTGTTTTTGTAGAAAATTTTCCTGTATGGATTTCGGTAATATCGGTCTTATTATCATTTCAAAGTAAAAATGGTATCAGGAGATGCCCTTGGTATTGCCATCTTTTAAAAGGAATCCGTTCCTTCACGATTACTATGGTCCGGGGACATTTCCGTTTAGCTGGCAATCCCTTCGGGCCATCGCTTTTTTAATACAAAAAAAAGGGCTGGAAAGGATTTTCATTTCAACTATAAAATCCTATCTTTGCAGCCTGAAAAACAGAGGTGTTTTTCCGCAATCGTAGTCTTAAGTAATATATAAACACATACGTAATGTCCAAAGTTACAGGTAAGGTTTCACAGATTATCGGCCCGGTGGTCGATGTTGAATTCGAGTCGGGTTCAACACTTCCAAAAATTTATGATTCACTGGAAATTTCAAATGCCAACGGTACAAAATTGGTTTTGGAGGTACAGTCCCATGTAGGTGAGAACACCGTGCGGACCATTTCTATGGATTCTACCGATGGTTTGAGTAGGGGAACCGATGTACTTGCTACTGGCGCCGCGATACAGATGCCAATAGGTGACGACGTATATGGCCGATTGTTCAACGTGATCGGAGATGCTATCGACGGATTGGGCGATTTGCCAAAAGCAGGTAAAGATGGTCTTCCGATACACCGTGAGGCTCCCAAGTTTGAGGATCTTTCTACCTCTACGGAGGTATTGTTTACCGGTATCAAAGTAATCGATTTGATCGAACCTTACGCAAAAGGGGGTAAAATTGGATTGTTCGGTGGTGCGGGTGTTGGAAAAACGGTATTGATTCAGGAACTGATCAACAACATCGCCAAAGGGCATGGTGGCCTTTCGGTATTTGCCGGAGTAGGGGAACGTACCCGTGAAGGAAACGATTTGTTGCGTGAAATGTTGGAATCGGGTATCATCAAGTATGGCGACGATTTTCTCCATTCCATGGAAGACGGCGGTTGGGACCTTTCCAAAGTAGATAAAAAAGCGATGAAGGATTCGAAAGCGACCTTCGTTTTCGGACAGATGAACGAACCCCCCGGGGCACGTGCCCGTGTGGCACTTTCAGGATTGACCATTGCGGAGTATTTCCGAGACGGCGCTGGAGAAGGCCAAGGGAAGGACGTACTGTTCTTCGTTGACAATATATTCCGATTTACACAAGCAGGTTCCGAAGTATCGGCACTATTGGGCCGTATGCCCTCGGCAGTAGGGTACCAACCGACGCTAGCTACCGAAATGGGGGCGATGCAAGAGCGGATTACCTCTACCAAAAGAGGTTCCATTACCTCGGTGCAGGCGGTATACGTACCGGCGGATGATTTAACGGATCCCGCACCGGCAACGACCTTTGCCCACTTGGATGCCACTACGGTACTATCAAGGAAAATTGCGGAGCTCGGAATTTATCCTGCAGTGGACCCATTGGATTCCACTTCAAGGATTTTGACTGCAGAAATTTTAGGGAAAGAACATTACGAGTGTGCGCAGCGCGTAAAAGAGCTGTTGCAGCGCTATAAGGAATTGCAGGATATTATTGCGATCCTTGGTATGGAAGAGCTTTCCGAAGAAGATAAATTGGCCGTAGGTAGGGCAAGGCGTGTACAACGTTTCCTATCCCAACCGTTCCATGTTGCTGAGCAGTTTACCGGTATCCCCGGAGTATTGGTGGATATTAAGGAAACCATCAAAGGATTTAACATGATTATGGACGGGGAGTTAGATCGTCTTCCGGAATCGGCGTTCAACCTTAAAGGAACAATCGAAGAAGCGATCGAAGCAGGTGAAAAAATGCTTGCGGAAGCTTAATATGTTTTGCGAATACGGTAGCCCGTAGCGCATACGAATTACTCAATACCCTATATTATGTATCTAGAAATCGTATCTCCAGAAGCTACGTTGTTCGCAGGCGAGGTTACTTCTGTAACCGTACCGGGTGTGAACGGGGAGTTTCAAATGTTGACCGACCACGCCCCTATCGTTTCCTTATTGCAGGCAGGCGATGTGAAGGTGGACGGAAATATCGATATCGATGAGGCCTATGCTTCACGGTTTAGTAAAACCGACGATGGTAAAACCGTTTTGGCCATTACCAGTGGAACGATAGAAATGAAAGATAACAGGGTTATCGTGTTGGCGGATTAGCCTTTATCCCGATTCAAAAATTTGTGAAATGCCATACGGCTCCCGTATGGCATTTTTTATGACGTTTTATGAAGAAAAACATCATCATATCCGAAGGGAACCGATCTTTGTGGCAACTCTTGATTGCTGCAACTTGTTATACGATGGCCATACTCTTTTTCTATCAGTTTTTCAGTAAGGTCGATTTATTTGCCCCATCAAAAAAAGTAAAAAGTGCGGTAAGTGTCTTAGAAGTCGCGCTATTTCTTTTAGTAGGTGGAATTGGATTTTCAATGGTAAGGGATATTCATTTTGATTTTAAAAAGGGCTGTTATAAAGAGGTTTTTGGGGTTGGGCCTTTTAAATTTGGTAAGTGGAAAGCTTTTAAAGCGTTGAAGTATGTAGCGGTATTTAAAAACAATAAGGGGGAGTTTGAGGTAAACCTTTGGTACGACCACAATAAACATTTTAACATTATGCTGTTTGCGAATGGTGATGAAGCGATGAAAGATGCAAAAACCTTTGCAAAACAGTTGGGGATAAAATTATATGATGCCCGTGTGGCCAATAAAGGGAAATGGATTGAAGATGTAAGGGAATAGGATGTGCCCCAATACTACTTAAATCAAGATATGATCACAAACGTGATTTCATTACGTATTCGGCAATATTTCGCCTAACCTAAAAAAGGGAATGCTTCCAAAACTTTTATCGTTTTCATTTCAATGGTTTTTAGTGCCTTAAAAGGCTCTAATTATTAAATGGGGCCATCTAATTTGCTTTCTATTTGTAGTAGGGTGAAACCTTAATCAGTTGTTACCTTGTAAATAGCCTTTCCGCACAAGGGAAAAGGCATAATAGCCCACCAAGCCAATACCGAATATGAGACGCTCCCTGATTTTTTTTATCCTCTTCTTAGTAGCTTGCCTAGCGTTGAAGGCGCAAGACCCTTTGCCCTATAAAAATCAGGTAAGTACCAATCTATTGCTGCCCCTTTTTGGCAGTGCAGATGTTGCTTATGAACGTACTTTGGGTGGAAAGTTCGCTGTTGGATTGGGCGCCGCTGTTTATGGGGAACCCTTTGAGAACCTCACCATAGACGATTCCTATCGAGGCGGGTCCTTGCGCACCAAAAACGAAATAATGCCCTTTGCCCGTATTTATTTTAACGGAAATCAAAAAAAGAGCCATTTTTTGGAAGTCTTAGGTTCTTTCAGCAGGGTAGACGAAAGTGGTCGGTTAATACGTTCGGTCAACGAAGAGGGCAATGGGGTTTACGATATCGGTGTGCGTTCGTATACCAGAGGTGGTTTGGGCATGGGGTATGGCTATCGTTTTCTTTTGGTTGACGATAAGCTGGTGCTGGAAGCGCAGCTGGGCTTGCGCACGAACTTCGATGTTAACTTTATTGTTTTGAATGCGGCGTTGGTCAGAACAGGGATCAAAATCGGCTATCGCTTTTAAGGAATTTACAATGAAAAAAATAGTTATCTGCCTTATCATGGGCATCGTGTTGATCGGGTGTTATTCCAGTGACGATTATTACGATCGAACGGTCCGATTGCAAGTACGGGACGTTATTACCTTTACCAACGATAAAGAGTATCAGGTCGGTGATACGCTGAGGTTTGAAGTCGCTTTTAGCAGATACTTGAACGAGGATGGTTTTTCCAGTCCGTTGGATGTTTTTGAAACGACCGGCGCCGAAGCGTTCTCCTATGGTTTTGACCTCTACCAATATTCTGACTTTTCAAAACGATTTGAACCGATTTTTTTAGATTCCGAGTTGGTCATAGGTTCAAAAGGCGAAGGGTCGTATTACTTTGGAAATGGAGTGGTGGCCGAATTGAACGAAACTCGGGACACCTATGTTTCAGAAGTAGGTGTTGTTCTTGTGGAGTCAGGAACCTTTCAGCTCGATTTTGACTTTCTCTACTTTACCTCTCCTTTTAACGAGAATTCGGTAATAGTGTCCATTGAATATGTGAGACCAAGTGACGGTACCCTCGATTTGGAGTTTTCCGTAGTCGAATAGGTCATTTTATATCGGTCCGGTGAGGGGCTTTACCGGAAAGGGACTATTTTTGGTACATGGTCAAGTTTCCTGAAAAACTCTCCAAAAAAATAGCGTTACGATCAAAGGCAAAGATGCTTCGGAAGCTTGCGGAAACTGGTAAAAACGTAGATTTTTTTTCCAATGATTATTTGGGTTTTTCCAAAATGCCCGAATTGGCGGAGAGCACGAAAGCGCTTCTCCATGATTTAAAGGAAAACGACAACGGCGCTACTGGATCGCGATTGTTGTCCGGAAACCATGCGCTGTACGGGCTACTGGAGAACGAACTAACAACCTTTCACAACTGCGAAGCGGCTTTGGTATTCAACTCTGGGTACGATGCCAACCTTGGATTCTTTTCCTCGGTTCCGCAGCGTGGCGATATCGTTTTGTTCGATGAGTTTGTCCACGCCAGTATCCGCGACGGCATTCGTATGGGAAATGCCAAAAGCTATAAGTTTATACACAATGATATCGATAGTCTAATAGAGGTCCTAAAGAGAGCCCGGAAAAGTGCGTTCCACGAAACGGAGGTGTATGTAGTTACCGAATCGGTCTTTTCTATGGATGGCGATTCGCCAGATATTTCGGCCTTGGTAAAGTGCTGCGAAGCCAATAACTGTAGATTGGTAGTGGACGAAGCGCATGCCGTAGGCGTTTTTGGTGATGCCGGCGAGGGTCTGGTACAGCAAAGCCGATCGCAAGCAAAGGTGTTTGCCCGTATCATTACCTTTGGTAAAGCATTGGGCAGCCATGGTGCAGCAGTTTTGGGTAGCAAGGAGCTTATCGATTATTTAGTCAATTTTGCGCGGAGCTTTATCTATACTACGGGCCTACCACCGCATACCGTTGCCACCGTTTTGGCGGCGTACCGGTTGTTGTGTGGTGATTTGGGAGCGGGGTTTCGGAAACGATTGCAAGAGCGAATTGCCTTTTTCGGAAAAGAACGGGACCGTTTGGGGTTGCAAGGGATATTCGTAACTAGCACTTCCGCAATTCAAAGCGCGATCATACCCGGTACCATAGCGGTAAAGCAAGTGGCGGGCGCAATGGGGGACGCCGGAATCGATGTTATGCCCATTTTGGCACCTACGGTACCACAGGGCTGGGAACGCCTGCGGTTCTGCCTGCATGCCTATAATTCCGAGACCGAAATTGCCAAGGCCTTATTACTGCTGTCCGAATTCAAAAACGCCGTATGAACAATACCTTTTTTACCATTGCTTCCTTTGAGTTCGCTTCCGATGTACAGATCGTTAAGGCAAAATTGGAGTCGGAAGGGATACAGGTGTTTCTCAGGGACGAGAATACCGTTAATTCGGATCCGTTGATCAGTACCGCCATCGGCGGAATAAAACTGCAGGTGTACACCAATGAAAAGGACAGGGCCCTGGCCATTTACAATGAGGTTCGTGCCTATGCCCAAGATGATGATGGGCTTCCGATCCGATGTCCCAATTGCAAAGCTGAAAAGTCTGAAATTTATTATGGAAGGAAGGGTATTTTTTACAAACTGTTCCCCTTTTTCGAAAAAAGAAAATACAAATGCCTAAATTGTGGCATGATTACAAAACCGGAATAACATGCAGCGAATTTTTGTTACAGGAATCTCTACCGATGTCGGTAAAACCATTGCTTCTGCCATAATTACCGAGGCCTTGGAGGCCGATTATTGGAAGCCCATACAGGCGGGGGAGCTCGATAATTCGGACAGCCATAAAGTGGCCGGTCTCCTTTCGAACGATACATCCGAAATACACAAAAGTGCCTATGCCCTTACGTCCCCTATGAGTCCGCATGCAGCAGCGGAAATCGACGGGATTACCATCGATGTGAACCAATTGCGCGAGCCCGAAACGGAAAACCATTTGGTAATCGAGGGCGCGGGCGGCCTTTTGGTGCCATTGAATGCGGAGGATACGATATTGGACATTATTATGCCCAATTACAAAGTAGTGGTAGTGTCAAGGCATTATTTGGGGAGTATCAACCACACCTTGCTCACGGTAAAATGGTTAAAAACGAAGGGGTACGATGTTTCACTTATTTTTAGCGGCAACGCCAACCCACATACCGAACAGATCATCCTTCATAAAACGGGTGTTTCGTTGATCGGTAGGATCGATGAGGAACCCACTTTCGATAAAACTACGGTAAGCAAATATGCGGACCGGTTCCGCAATGTGTTACAGACCCTCTAGCCGTTTATAGATGGTAGCTTTTTCAATTGTATCCAATACCTGGTAGTTTAAGCGTAAATAAGTATTGATGTATTCATTGGGAAGAAGTTGTTTGGGGTCAAAAATAGATTTTCCCGAACGCGTAACAACAATTTTAGGCTTTATGTTTTCCATAATGTAACGTAATTCTTGCATTTTGGTCTTTCTAGGGTTTTCGTAAGCGGCAAACATCTCATCTTTACAAATATTACTGGGATGCGTTGAGGCCTTAGTGGGAGGAGTCGCGCCTAAAGCTAAATAACCGATATGATATTCTGTAAACAAGATATTATCGGTATCTATGTTGTTTTTCAAAAGATATTTTGGAACGGTAATCCCTTCACCATTAAAAAAACTTCCTGTCCTTAGCTTGTGTTGAAATATAGAAAGGTACTCGTTATAAGCCTCTAATGGGCTTAGTAAAATAAGGACGATATAAATTTTTAGGGGGATTTTCTTGAACAGAGCTATTTTGCTTAAACAGATACTGACCAGTATTACTAAAAGTGGATATAGTTGAATAAGGTAATGACTGTTTATCCTACCCGCTTTATAGAAAGAGTATAGCACTCCAATTAAAGCTATTATAATAAGTTGGGTAGTCTTATTATGGAAATCCAGTAATTTTAACTTACTCGATACAAAAAAGAAAATGGATAAAATTATAAATGTAGGCGCCAGTTTTAAAGGAGCGTATCTTCTCGCTTCCGCATAGTCCAGTGGAGCGACTATGACCGAATTCCACCAAAGTTTTGAAAGACCTTCTAAATGATAGGGTAGATATGAAAAAAATATAACCGTCAAAATTGCGATGCCATAGCACAGAATATTGGCAATTCCTTGGTTAACATTTTTTTGGACATAAACGTAATAATAAATCAGATATAGCCCAACCAATAATACGGAATAGGCCAGATTCAGTTTTACCATTAAAGCGGCACCCAAAAGAAACCCAGAAAATAAATAATAACCAATAGAACGATATTTAGCAATCACATAGATGCCGGGCATAAATAGCGCCATTGCTATGTGTTCTGACATTACACCTTGTATGCTTCCGAACAAACTCTGCAACAAGACACAAACAATAGCGCTATAAAAAGCAATTTTTTTATTGGTAAAAGTTGCGCCCAGCTTAAAAGTGTAAAAAGATGAAAGAGCTACAAGAAGCGTCCCTGCCAAACGAATCATTAGAATACTTTTTTTGAATATTGCGAGCACTACAGTAAAAAAAAGAAATGTAAGGGGAGGTTTTACATCCCATAATTCGGTATAAGGAAGGTTACCTTCTACCCAAGATTGTCCTATTAGTATAAAAGTACTCTCATCGCGATCGATATAATCCCTGAAAAAGAAAGGAAGGCGAATAAAAAGCGAAATTGCAAATAGAACTAAGAGGATACTTTTGGTTGTCAGATTTGAAATAACGTATGCGATATGGCCATTTGATTTAAAGTTCATTGTGCTCTAGTAAAAAGTATGGGATACATTTTTAACTTTGCTTGTTAAGGAAATTTCTTTTTTATGTTTCTTTCGAATTAGGTACAAGTCGCGCCAAAGTTTAAAAAAGTAGGTTGTCTTAACTTTTGATTCTTCCTTATCGACCCACTTCTTTACCGGTATTTCCTCCATCATCTTTAAGGCATCTTTTTTACCGTACTTGCAAATCAGCCTACTGAAAAGTTCAACATCAAACAACCATTTTGAAATAAAAGGTTCATGAAAAAGAGCTTGGGCAAGCTCTTCCTTAAAAAGTTTACATCCACATTGAGTATCATATACTGGAATTCTTAAAATGCCGGAAATTACTGTAGCTACTATTCTTCCTATTAAAAACCGCGAAAACTTGCGTTCAACTGTAGCGCCAATTCTGAGTATCCTAGATGCAAAAACAAAAGATTTTGGTTTAGTCAAAGAGGTGAGATAAGAGTAGCATTCATCAAGTGATACCGATAAATCTGCATCTAAGTAAGAATAGCAGTCGGCTTTTCCGAGAAGCTTGCAATGTAGAATCCCACGTCTTACCGAAGCTCCCTTCCCTTGATTGTTTTCGTTTGAAATTACAATGACTTGTTTCGGGAAGCACTTTTGGATATCTAGCAGTTTTTCTAGAGTGCCATCGGTCGAACCATCATTTACAAAACATAAATGGACTGTCTGTTTTGTTTTTAAAAAGGACTTATACTCTTGAGATGGAATTCTATTGTACTCATTGAAACAGGGCACTATAATGGAAAGCTCAAATTTTATCATTCGTACACGCTCAGTCGGGAACACTATTTTCACATCTAAGGTACAAATTCGTTGCTGATAGCATTCGAAAATCGTATGATAAAAATATTATAATTTCTTTCTGATAACTATTGAGGCATTCGCAATAATAGTGGTAAGAAAATTGATATTTTTTCTGGAGGCTTATACCAATAGGATAATTTTATGTTAGATACTAGGGCCGTACCTTTGTATAATTCAAGTTTTAATAGAAGAGCCCTAGCGTTTTGATTTTAATCAAAACGCTAGGGCTATCTTATTCTTAATCTAAAAACAATCTTTAAAATAGGTTATTTCCATTCTGCCTCGCTAATTCGATCATTCCAATTCCCACAGCATCCCGGGTACCGTACACTTTTTAATCTTCTATATCCTACGGCATATCCATTGTTTTCGGTTAGATCTGCTAGAACTAAATATCTCCTACTCGATAGGGAAACACTAGAATCCCAAGAAGCATCATTATAAAACCATGCGATTCCATTTTGAACTTTAATCGAAGATGCCCTATCGTTCCAAGTGCCACCAGAAGGATGGCTAACTAATCCTATACGTTCATCAGAACTATTAAACGCTTCATAAATGTATAATTTGTTTCCCTTGTAGTAACTATCCTCATAGACCACAGCAAGCCCATTGACTGATTTTTCGGTAGAAATAAGACCGTCTTTTACTAGTTTGGATTCAAATTTTTGGTAAGACTTTACACTTTCAAAAAGTTTCACGGTTTTACCGCCATCGTAAAAAGTAACTAAATTAGGTAGTGATAGTATTTCTTTAAGTTCTAATTCTGCGTCACTTGATAAAGCGATTTGAGTTTCAGGATTTACCTCATAATCTTGTCCTTTGAAGGAGTAATAGAGGATGTCTGTTTCTTGGACGCTTAATTCTTGTTGTTGGTTTTCTAATGAATTCTCTTGTTCTAATGGTGAAGTTTGTTCTTTTGAACAGGAAACTAAAATAAGAGTGATACTAAAAAAAAATACTTTTTTCATGGTGATTTATTTATTGTTCAAGTAAAAATAGAAAAGACCTTCATTTATTACAAGTAATAAACTTATAATTTATAAGTAAAATACAGATAAAAGTAAGTTGTTTCTGGAAAAATAGGCCTCCTTTACCATAAAAAGAATATAGTTTTTTGATAAACCATTAGAAATAAAGAGGTAATCGCACATGGAAGGCTTGATTGCTATTTTATTCTAATAGAACCCGAAAAGAGAATTATAGAATAATGGTAGAAAATTCTCCCAAGCTTGAAGATAGTTTAGGGGTTTTGATTTGGTTTATGGGAAATAAAATCTGAAAAACAGAACAGGCCGTTTCGTAATTGACCGGGATAAACACCCTTTTAAAGTTGAAATTTCTTGTAAATGGGTAGACTTGATAGCTGTTAGAAGGCTTTTCAAATTAAAAAAGATACAATCAAATAGTTAGGAAGTCACTATTGATACCCTATATGTCTTTTTGCAATGAAATCCCCATCTTTGCAAGATAGATGAATTCTGGTATTTTAGAAATAAACGGTCTTGAAAAATCTTTCTGAACGCGACAAAAAGCACTTATGGCACCCGTTGACACAGCATCGGCTGCACCCGGATATGTTGCCGATCGTTAAGGCCAAGGGTGCCCTAATGTTCGATGACGCGGGGAATTCGTATATCGATGGTATCGCATCGTGGTACACCGCCATGTACGGTCATGGCCACCCCGATATCGTAAGGGCGATGACCGAACAAATGCAGACGCTCGATTTTGTAATGTTCAGCGGATTTACCCATCCTCCCGCCATTGAACTTTCGGAACGGCTTATGGCCATCCTGCCCGATAACCAAAAGAAAATCTTTTTCAACGATAATGGTTCCACCGCTATCGAGGCGGCGATTAAAATGGCCTTGCAGTATTATCATAACAAAGGGGATAAAAGAGATACGCTGATCGCCTTTGAAAACGGTTTTCACGGCGATACCTTCGGTGCCATGAGCGCTTCGGGACTATCGTCCTACAACGGACCGTTCGAGGATTTTTTGTTAAAGGTGGTGCGTATTCCGGTACCGCAGGAAAACACTATGGATTCCGTTTTGGAACGGCTGGAGACTATTCTTGAGAACAACGCTTGTGCCGCCTTTGTTTTTGAGCCGTTGGTACAAGGTGCCGCCGGAATGAAATTCCATTCCGCAAAGGGGCTTGACAAGCTTATCGCAAAATGCCGCACTGCAGGGGTCTTGACCGTTGCAGATGAAATAATGACCGGTTTTGGAAAAACGGGGCCAAATTTTGCCGTCAATTTTTTGGAGCAGCGGCCCGATATCATTTGTTTGAGCAAAGCGCTTACGGCCGGAATGTTTCCATTGAGCATTACGAGCTGTAGCATGGCCGTATACGAAGCGTTTTTAAGTGATGAGGTAGCAAAAGGTTTCTTCCATGCCCATACGTTTAGCGCGCATCCCATAGGTTGTGCGGCGGCTTTGGCTGGGTTGCGCCTACTGAACAGTGATGCTATCGTCGCCCGGCGTACGGCCATCGAAAAGGCGCATAAAGCATTTGCCACGGAAATACGAATGCACGAAAAGATTAGTGAGGTACGAACCTTAGGGGTTATTTTGGCCATAGACCTAAAGGAAAAAACCGGCCGGTACGGAACCTTAAGGGACCGCTTGTACCGATTTTTTATGGAAAATGGTGTTAACTTGCGACCTTTGGGGAATACCATATATACCTTGCCGCCCTATGTTATTGCCGATAGCGAACTGCAACACATTTATGATACCATTAAAAAGGCACTTGAAATTGTTTGACAATTTCCACATTTGATCAGCTCTATGCCGCCAGACACCAACAAGCCCGCTTCGGATACCCTTGAAATTTCAATTACGGGAATCGCTTCCATATCACCCTTGGGAACTACTTTGGAATCGGTTTGGAAAGCCTACGGGACCGAGGCATCTTGCATGGTCCAAAAACGCTACGGTGCGGAAATGGTTTGGGTGGCACCGCTTACTGCGGATGGGCGTGCCGAAACAAAAGCAATCGGAGCATCGAACGGGATGTACGGAAATTTGGACGATTCGGTGCTGTTTGCGCTGTATGCCGCTAGAAAAGCCGTTTCCCAGTCCGGTTGGAGCGGGAACAACGATTTTGGGGTAAATATCGGATCCTCTCGGGGTGCTACCGCCCTATTTGAAAAATACCATGCGGAGTTTTTAAAAAACGGGCGAACGCCCACGCTTACCTCACCGACCACTACCCTGGGAAACATTTCGTCCTGGATAGCGCACGATCTTCAAACTTCGGGTCCCGAAATCTCCCATTCCATTACCTGTTCCACGGCCTTGCATGCCTTGCTCAACGGTGTGGCATGGATCCGCAGCGGTATGGCGGACCAATTTTTGGTGGGTGGCAGCGAGGCCCCGCTTACGGCGTTCACCATCGCACAGATGAAAGCCCTGAAAATCTATGCCGATTCCGATATGGGCAAGGTAAATATACCGCGCACAGCTGACAACGCATATCCTTGTAGGGCATTGGATCTTCAGAAAAAAAGGAATACCATGGTCTTGGGCGAAGGGGCCGCGGTAGCCTGTTTGGAGAAAGGGCGGCCCGATAATGCATTGGCCGTCATCACTGGGGTAGGATATGCTACCGAACCCTTAAAACACAATATTTCCATTTCTACCGATGCGCTTTGTTTTCAGCGGTCTATGGCCATGGCCTTGGGCACTGCAGACCCTTCCGAGGTGGATGTAATCGTAATGCACGCTCCCGGTACAATAAAAGGCGACCTGTCGGAGTTTACTGCTATTGAGAAAGTATTCTGTAACAAAATTCCCGTTTTGACTACTAATAAATGGAAAATAGGCCACACATTTGGTGCTTCGGGTCTGTTGAACATAGAGCTTGCAGTGTTGATGTTGCTACATCAAAAAGTAATCGAAGTTCCTTTTCTGGAACCGATTTCCAAGCCATCACAGATAAATAAGGTCATGGTCAACGCCGTAGGTTTTGGCGGGAATGCCGTGAGCGTATTGCTTTCAAGAAAATGAACTCAAAACGGGTTCGATAGCCCGTTTAGGCCACAATAATAACCGATCAAAACAAATACCTATGGAAGAATGGTTCACCGCGCTTGCAATTTTTGAAAAAGTTTATTGGATTACGGCCTTGATCGCCTCGGTAGTATTTATGGTATTGCTGGTAGGTACATTTTTGGGTGGCGATACCGACGGATTTGAAGGTGGCGATGTGGATATGGATATTGAAGCGGATACCGGTATCGAATTTCAATTTTTATCCTTTAAAAACCTCGTTGGCTTTTTGACCATTTTCGGATGGTCGGGAATTGCCTGTTTGGACGGGGGCCTTTCAAAAACGGTTACGGTCATCGTATCGGTCTTTTGCGGATTGTTGATGATGGTGGCCATGGCAGCGCTTTTTTACTATTTGGGAAAACTACAGAGCAGTGGTACCCTAAAATTAAAGAATGCCCTAAATCAGATTGGCGAGGTATATTTGACCATAGGTGCCCAACGGAGCAATATTGGAAAAGTAAGCATTACGGTGCAAGGTACCCTACGGGAATTGGATGCGCTGACCGATGCGGATACCGACCTGGTATTGGGCAACGTAGTACGCGTAAAAGAAGTGACCGATAACGGAATATTAATTGTTGAACTCTTAAATAAATAACCATTATGACCATAATTCCTTTGGAACTGGGCGGAAGTGCCGCCCTGCTAGCGATTGGTTTCGCTATTTTATTCTTTTTTATTATCATCATATCCTTTATACGCCGGTATAAACGATGTCCGTCCGATCGTATACTGGTCGTGTACGGAAAAGTGGGCGGAGGCAATTCTGCACGATGTATCCACGGTGGGGCTGCCTTTATTTGGCCCGTTATCCAGGAATATGAGTTTTTGGACCTTACACCCATTTCCATTGAGGTAAACCTGATCAATGCATTGAGCAAGCAGAACATTCGGGTAAACGTTCCATCGCGTTTTACCATAGGTATCTCTACGGAGCCCGGAATTATGCAAAATGCGGCCGAGCGGTTGTTGGGCCTTGGTCAAAATGAAATTCAGGAACTGGCACAGGAGATTATTTTTGGGCAATTACGTTTAGTAGTCGCTTCCATGGATATCGAGGAAATCAATTCTGATCGGGACAAGTTTTTGACCAATATTTCCCAGAGTGTGGAGTCGGAACTGAAGAAAGTAGGGCTGAAACTGATCAACGTGAACATTACCGATATCGTGGACGAGTCGGGCTATATCGAAGCGCTTGGAAAAGAGGCCGCCGCACACGCGATCAATGCCGCGCGAAAGTCGGTAGCGGAGAAAACCCGTGATGGTTCCATTGGGGAGGCCAATGCCTTACAGGACGAACGTACCCAGGTAGCCGCTGCCAATGCAAAAGCGGTAGAAGGGGAAAACATTGCGAAAATTAACGTTGCGAATTCCGATTCGTTACGACGGCAAAGGGAGGCGGAAGCGGAGCGTACTGCCATTGCGGCAGAAAAAGTACAATCCGCAAAAGCGCTTGAGGAGTCGTATGCCGCGGAAAAAGATGCGGAAATCGCCAGGGCCGAACGGGTAAGAAGTTCTCAGACTGCCGATATTGTGGTACCTGCCGAAATCGATAAGCGAAAAGTAGAGATCGATGCCGAAGCCGAGGCCGAAAGAATACGGCGCAAGGCAAAAGGGGAGGCAGATGCAATTTTGTTCAAGGCCCAGGCCGAGGCACAGGGATTGTTCGAAGTGCTTACCAAACAGGCCCAAGGTCTGGACGAAATCGTAAAAGCGGCGGGCGACAATCCAAAAGATGCCGTATTACTCTTGGTGGCCGATAAATTGCCCGAATTGGTGAAAACACAGGCAGAAGCGATCAAAAATATCAAAATAGATAAGGTTACCGTTTGGGATTCCGGATCCAAAGATGGAGAAGGGAAAAATTCTACTGCCAACTTTATATCGGGAATGTACAAATCGGTACCGCCATTACAGGAAATGTTCAATATGGCGGGAATGCAATTGCCCGAATACTTAAAGGGCAAGGAGGTGACCGAGGAAACGGAAGCGACGGAGGTTACCAAAAAGGCCAGTACTAAAAAGGACAAAGAAGTTTAAAGTAAGTTTCCTACCATGAAATAGACCCGGGGCCGAAAATGTCCCGGTTTTTTTGTGCTTTTGTTTTTTTGGACGCAGTAGCTTTTCGAATCCATCGATCGGGTTACATATTCAGCGGTGATGTGTCTTGCGTAACTTTTTATAATTTAAGATTTGTAATTTTCGATTTGAGCAACAGAAAGGTTATTTTTGGAACGAAAGAACACACTTTATTACATGAGCGAGACAAGACACGACTGGACAACAGCGGAGATTATGGCAATCTATAACAAGCCCCTTATGGAGCTGTTGTACGAAGCGGCGACCATTCATCGGGAGCACCATGATCCGAATACGGTACAGGTATCGACACTGCTTTCCATTAAAACGGGTGGCTGTCCCGAGGATTGTGGGTATTGTCCGCAAGCGGCCCGTTACCACACCGATATCGAGACGAACGATTTGATGAAGGTCTCGCACGTAAAGGCGCAAGCGCTCCGTGCAAAGGCCTCCGGAAGCTCACGGGTATGTATGGGCGCCGCATGGCGAAACGTAAAGGACGGTCCGGAATTCGATCAAGTATTGGAAATGGTCCGTACCATTAACAAATTGGATATGGAGGTATGCTGCACGTTGGGCATGCTTACCGAAAATCAGGCGAAACGTTTGGCGGAGGCCGGTTTATACGCGTACAATCACAACCTGGATACTTCTGAGGACTATTATAAGGACGTTATATCTACCAGGGCTTTCGAAGATCGTTTGCAAACCATTGACAACGTACGCAAAAGCAACGTAACCGTTTGTAGTGGTGGGATTATAGGAATGGGGGAACGTTTGGAAGATCGCGCCGGCATGTTGGTGGCGCTCACTTCATTGAACCCGCAACCGGAGTCGGTTCCCATTAATGCTTTGGTGGCGGTAGAGGGAACGCCGATGGCGGAAATTGAGCCTGTAGCGATATGGGATATGATCCGTATGGTGGCGACCACCCGGATCGTACTCCCGGAAACCCAAGTGCGCTTGTCGGCAGGTAGAACGGAAATGAGCCGGGAAGGGCAGGCCATGTGCTTTTTTGCCGGTGCCAACTCTATTTTTGCGGGTGATAAGCTATTGACCACACCGAATCCCGATGTGAACGAGGACATGGAAATGTTCAAACTGTTGGGGTTAAACCCACAAAAACCTTTTGTGAAAGTAGCCCAACCAACGACTACCGAGGCTGCAGATTCAGAGCTTGTTCCTTTGGGAGAAAAACCAAAATGGACGAGACCTGGGCATACCATTGCCCGGAACGAAACGGCAAAACAGGATGCCAAGCTTACGGAATAGTCTCATATTATCGATTTTTTAAGAGATACTTTTGGGAAGGTTAACTATTTTAGCTTCCTGAAATAACGTGAATACCATTGGATTTAACTGAAATTCCGAGGGTAAGTACCCTGACCAAGGAAGCCTTTTTAGAAAACTATTTTAAGCCACAATTGCCTGTTGTGGTCGAAAATGCCGTAAATCACTGGCCGGCCATTTCAAAGTGGAGCCTTGATTATATGGCAAAAGTGGCCGGCGAAAAAAAAGTACCCCTCTATGACGATCGCCCGGTGCGCCATGAAGATGGTTTTAATGAACCACATGCCCAAATGAAACTCGCCGAGTATATCGCACTGTTGAAAAAGGCACCCACAAAATACCGTATTTTCCTTTGGAATATTTTTAAGGAAGTACCGCCCCTTCAAAACGATTTTGACTATCCCGATTTCGGGTTAAAAATTAAAAAAAAGCTTCCGATGTTGTTTTTTGGAGGTACCGATTCGTACACGTTCATGCATTACGACATTGACATGTCGAATATTTTTCATTTCCATTTTGAAGGTAAAAAAGAATGCCTTCTTTTTCCACAGTCCCAAACAAAGTACCTGTATAAGGTACCGCATGCCATCATTACGCATGAGGGAATCGACTTTTCGAAACCCGATCTGCAAAAATGGCCGGCCTTGAAGCGGGTCAACGGATATCGTACCGCTTTAAAACATGGGGAAATGCTCTATATGCCAGAAGGGTATTGGCACTATATGAAGTACCATACCCCCGGTTTTTCGATGAGCTTGCGGTCATGGCCCAAAAACCCGTTGAATTTTGCAAAAGGGCTTTATAACATTTTTATAATGCGCCACTACGACATTTTAATGCGAAAGCTAAGAAAACAGGCCTGGATCGATTACAAGAACAAACGGGCCATACGGCAGACCCATAAGGCGATTTAGCCAAGGAGTTCTTCTGCCTTTTCGTAGACCAGTTGTGGTTCCCAGCCCCGGTACAAAAGATAATCGACGAGTTTTTTACGTCGCTGTTGGCCGGTACCGTTTTCAAGTGTGGCGACCCGTTTTTCCGCCAGGTTGTTAAAAGTGGCCAAATAAGCGTTTTCATCAATTTCGGCAAGCGCTGATTTAATGTTGTACACAGAGATGTTACGTTGTTTCAATTCGTTGACGATACGGTTCTTGCCCCATTTTTTAATATTGAATTTACCTCGGGCGAAACTTTTTGCAAAACGCTCTTCGTTCAAATAATTTTCTTGGATCAGGTGGGCCATAATTTGGTCTATGGCCTCCGGAATCATGCGTAGCTCCCGTAGTTTTTGTAGGGTTTCTTTGTGGCAGCGATCTTGGTACGCACAAAAGTATTCCATCTTTTTGGTGGCTTCGGTAACGGAATATGCTTTTACGGTTTTGGACAAGGGTACAATTTGGAAGTTATCGCAAAGATATTCTATGGCAGACAAATACCACCATACACTATTGCATTTGTGGTACACTTACACCATTTCTGATATTAAATTACCCTTTAAAACTTAGGCAAAAAAAAAGCGACCTGGTCGAGGTCGCTTTTTTTAATAAATGGTTTTTCCGTTTTTATTCTTAAAACGGAATTCAAGATACGTGTAGGCATCCCTTGGTTGTATTTTCACCCATTTTTTATGTTCCAAAAACCATTTGAAACGTATGGACGGTATTCCTTTGGTCAAATAAGCGGCTATGAACGGATGTATGTTCAAGGTAACTTTATTGTCCTTTGCGGGGCCTTTCAATAGTTTTTCAAGATCCGAGTTTATTTTGTCGATAAGCACGATGGGTGCTTCTACCTCTCCTCCCGTTTTGTTGGGATTGGCTTCGGTAGTCTTGATATTCATTTCGGGGCGTACGCGCTGTCGGGTAATTTGGATGAGTCCAAACTTGCTCGGAGGCAATATTTTATGTTTGGCGCGGTCATCTTTCATTTCGTCCCGAAGATGTTCGAAAAGTCTTTTGCGATGCTGGGGTTTTACCATATCGATAAAATCGATAACAATGATTCCTCCCATGTCCCGTAATCGCAATTGTCGGGCGATTTCCGAAGCGGCGAGCAAATTTACCTCTAATGCGGTATCTTCTTGATTTTTCGCCTTGTTCGAACGGTTTCCGCTATTGACGTCGATGACGTGCAAGGCTTCGGTATGTTCGATAATCAAATAGGCACCCTTACTCATAGAGGCCGTACGACCGAAAGAAGTTTTGATCTGTCTTTCGATGCCATATTTTTCAAAAATCGGAACGGTAGACTTGTATAGCTTTACAATGGATTCTTTTCCTGGAGCAATTTCTTGGACATAGTCCTGTATTTGCTCGCAAAGCGTTTGGTTGTCGACATGGATTCCCGTGAAGGAGTCGTTGAAAACGTCCCTTAAAATAGACGAGGCCCGGTTTACTTCGACCAATACCTTGGAAGGAGTTTGTGCCCTGTATAGTTTTTTACACATTGCTGTCCATTTGGTCAGCAAGTTTTCTAGATCTTTGTCGAGTTCAGCTACTTTTTTGCCTTCGGCGACCGTACGGATAATAACACCGAAACCTTTTGGTTTGATGCTCATTACCAAGCGTTTTAAACGGTCTTTTTCTTCTTTGCTGCTTATTTTTTGAGAAACGGAAACCCGGTCGGAAAAGGGGACCATTACCAGATACCTTCCGGCAAAGGAAAGTTCGGAACTTATTCGTGGTCCTTTGGTGGATATGGGTTCTTTTACGATTTGTACCAACAACGATTGGTTGGCCTTTATCACATCGGTAATCACTCCATTTTTATCGATATCCTTTTCAAAAGGAAAACTTTTTAGATTGTAATCCTTAAGTTTTCCGGTGCTTACACCTTTTATGAATTTTAGCATGGAGGCCAGTTGCGGCCCAAGGTCGTGGTAGTGTAAAAAGGCATCTTTTTCGTAGCCTACATTTACAAAAGCGGCGTTTAGTCCGGTGACAGGTTTACGGATTTTGGCTAAAAAAATATCACCTACCGAAAAATTGTTGTCATCTTCGTCCTTGTGCAATTCAGTGAGCTTTCCATTTTTAAGCAGGGCAAAATCAACGGCGTCTGAACTAGATCTTACGATTAATTCTCTATTCACCTGAATATATTTATAAATATCCCATTGGTTGTCGCAACTGCGACTTGTGGGATAAATAGATTAAACAATACCATAAACAGATAGTACCTACCTGCCGAAACTCTTTTGGGAGTTTCTATGTCAAGGAACGTATTAAAACGAAAAAGTAGTCGAAAACAACTACTTTTTCTTGTGTCGGTTAGCTCTCCGGCGCTTCTTTCGCTTGTGGGTAGCTACCTTATGTCTTTTTCGTTTTTTACCGCTAGGCATAAAGTTATCCTTTTAAATTATTGATTATTTTACTAAAACGTTACTTTTCACACTTTCGACAAACACCTTGGCAGGTTTGAAGGCCGGAATGTTATGGGCAGCTATCTTGATCGTAGTGTTTTTTGAGATATTTCTTCCGGTCTTTTCCGCTCTGGTCTTAATGATAAAACTTCCGAAACCTCTTAAATAAACGTTGTCACCATTTTCCAAGGAACTTTTCACTTCTTCCATAAAGGTTTCGACCGTCGCCTGAACCTCTCCTTTTTCCATTCCCAATTTCTCCGAAATCTTTGCTACAATTTCTGCTTTCGTCATCGTTAAATTATATAGTTTGTTTTAAGGCTTGCAAATATATAAATTAAATTGAATCTTTATTATCAAACGACTAATTTTAAGTCTATAAACCACTACTTTAGCGCATCTCGAATGGATCTTATGTCGTTTTCAGAAAATATCTTGCTGTGGTATGCGGAGAATAAACGATCACTTCCTTGGCGCAGTACCACCGATCCCTATCATATTTGGCTTTCTGAAATCATGCTACAACAGACACGTGTGGCACAGGGCACGCCCTATTACCTTAAGTTTATAGCGCATTTTCCCAAAGTGGAAGATCTCGCGAACGCCTCGGAGGGGCAAGTGCTCAAGTTATGGCAAGGTCTGGGGTATTATTCCCGTGCCCGTAACCTGCACGCTACCGCAAAGCATGTGGCTTTTGAACTGGGAGGGCGGTTTCCAAATACCTATAAGGAGCTATTGGCTTTAAAAGGGGTGGGCGACTATACGGCCAGCGCCATTGCTTCCATTTGCTTTAACGAGCCGCAACCGGTGGTAGACGGTAATGTATATCGGGTGTTGGCACGCTATTATGGGGTAGACCTTCCTATAAACACCCCCAAGGGAACCACGTATTTTAAAAAACTGGCCCGCGAGGTAATGGCCGTTGAAAACATACGGGACTACAATCAGGGCATTATGGAATTCGGGGCGATACAGTGTGCCCCAAAAAAGCCCTATTGCCTGCACTGCCCTTTAAACGATAGTTGTGCGGCCCTGGCAAAGAACAGGGTGCGTGAGCTTCCGGTAAAACTAAAGAAAACCAAGGTGCGCAAACGGTATTTCAATTATCTGGTGCCGGTATTGGCCTGTGACGGTGATACACCCGAAACCTTGTTGCGCAAACGGGAGGGTAAAGGCATTTGGCAAAATTTATGGGAGTTTCCATTGTTCGAAGCGGAGAACGAGGTAGATCTGGAAGCCATTAAAAGTCGGACCGAAGCCCTTGTCCCCATTAAGAGAACCCCCGAAATATCGCTTTTCAACGAGAAAATAGTAGTTCACAAATTATCGCACCAACACCTGCACACGCGCTTTTGGATCATACGCAGCAAAGAAACCGTTAGTGGGGCGATCCCTTTTGAACGCGTGCCCGATTATGCCGTGCCCGTTTTGATCGCCAATTTCCTAAAAACGTTCAAAATTTAGTATTTTTGATCCGGAATCCATTTCGGTTTTTTAACCAATTAAAAAAGGCTAAATGAGTTCCCTAATAAAACTGGTATGAGCGGAACGTTAAATAAGGTGATGTTGATCGGACACCTCGGTGATGAGTTGAAAATGCACTATTTCGAGGGCGGGGGATGTATCGGACGTTTTCCATTGGCCACCAACGAAACCTATACGAACAAGCAAACGGGAGAGCGGGTTACCAATACCGACTGGCATAATATTGTTGTGCGCAACAAAGCTGCAGAAATTTGCGAAAAGTATTTGAGCAAAGGGGACAAGGTGTACGTTGAGGGCCGCCTAAAAACCAGACAATGGCAAGGTGAGGATGGTAATATGCGCTATTCTACGGAAGTTCAGGTACAGGACTTTACCTTTCTGACCACCAAAAAAGAGAGTATGGCCGCCGCGCAATCGCAGCAGGTTGCAGCTCCAAAAGCATCATCGGGTATGTCGGCGCAAACACCGAAACAGACCGCTCCCATACCATCGGCCCAACCTGAACAGGAGGACGATTTACCTTTCTAAAACCGAAAAGCTCCGTAAACGTTGGATCCCGACCCCTACAGTTCGCTATTACCTTTGATCGCCTTTACGAGTGCCTTTTTTGTAAAATTGGCGGTACTTTTCTTTTTGTTGATCTGTTCGGCCCTGATTTCGGGTGCCGAGGTCGCTTTTTTTGGGCTATCCTCTACGGACGTTAAGGGGCTACAGGAAGAAAAAACGACCAAGGCCGATATCATCGTCACCCTTTTAGAGCGCCCCAAGAAGTTATTGGCCACTATCCTCATAGCCAACAACGCCATTAATATCGGAATCGTACTACTGTTCAGTGCCATTGGCGATACCTTGTTTTCGGGCATTACCTTTAAGTTGTTCGGTTTTTTGTCGGTGCGTTTTTTATTGGAGGTCATCGTAGCTACTTTTCTTATCCTCATGTTCGGGGAAATACTGCCCAAGGTATATGCCAATCGCAATCGCATGGATTTTTCGCATTTTATGGCCTTTCCCCTAAAGGTGTTGGACGTGTTGTTCTCGCCCCTTAGTCTGCCCATGCGCAAGGCCACGCTGTTCTTGCATACCCGACTGGGACGGGAAAAATCGAATTTGAGCGTCGATCACCTTTCCCAGGCACTGGAACTTACCTCGGAAGGGGATACCACTAAAGAGGAGCAAAAAATTTTGGAGGGCATCGTTTCCTTTGGGAATACCGACACCAAGCAGGTGATGCGGCCAAGAATCGATATTTTTGCCCTGAACGAGGAAATGAAGTTTTCCGAGGTGCTTGCCGAAATTAAAAAAAACGGGTATTCCCGTATTCCCGTATTTTCGGAAAATATGGACAATGTTCTGGGGGTGCTTTATGTGAAAGACCTGTTGCCGTACATCGACCGCAAAACCTTTGCCTGGATGTCCCTGATACGCGAACCCTATTTTGTTCCCGAAAATAAAAAGCTCGACGATCTTTTGTTGGAATTCAAGGAAATGAAAAACCACCTGGCGGTAGTAGTGGACGAGTATGGCGGTACTTCGGGTATTGTTACCTTAGAGGATATTATAGAGGAAATTGTCGGGGATATCAGCGATGAGTTTGACGATGAGGACCTTATTTTTTCGAAGTTGGACGATTTCAATTATGTTTTTGACGGGAAGACCGCGCTAAAGGATTTTTATAGGGTGGTGAAAATAGCGGATGAAGAGGGCTTTGAGGAGCAAAAGGGCGAATCGGAGACCATTGCCGGTTTTGTATTGGAAATTGCCGGTAGCTTCCCCAAAAAAGGGGAGAAGGTCTGGTTTAACGAGTATCAGTTCATTGTAGAAAGTCTGGATAAAAAACGGCTCAAACAAATTAAAATTACGTTGCCCCATGATGTGTAATAAATTTTTGATGCTTTTCGTTGTTCTTTTTTTGATGGCCTGTGGTGAAGAAACCCTTCCAAAGCCGAATGCCGTATTGCGATTGGAATATCCAAAAGCGCAATGGGATACCTTAAGTGTGGGGCATTTTCAGTTTCAGAAAAATCGTTTGGCCAAGGTAAAGGACCGTACTTCCGAATCGTTGACCTTGGATTACCCCGCTATGAAAGGGACGATCTATTTGAACTACAAAAAAGTAGACGCCAATTTAGAGAAGTTATTGGTCGACGCACAAAAGTTCAGCTATGAGCATGCCGTAAAGGCCGACGCGATCGATACAAAAGTATTCCAGAACGGGAACGAACGGGTTTACGGGCAGTTTTTTTCGGTCAGTGGCGATGCGGCGTCTCAAGCACAGTTTTATGCCACGGACAGCACCGATCATTTTGTGACCGGTTCGCTTTACTTTTACGCGCGCCCCAATTATGACTCCATTTACCCCGCTGCCGTGTATTTGCAGAACGACATCCTTACGATAATGGAGAGTTTGAGGTGGAAGGAGTAAACCTTATATTTAATAATCTTAGCTTTTGGTTTTAAGTGGTTCACTTTCAAAAGAATTTAATATTCATTAAATCAATCACACTAAAAGCGAAATAAACGTACCGTGGTACGTTTAGTCAATTGTTGTCATTAATACCATGAAACTAAATTATCAACTTTCAAATTCAGATTTTTTAGAGTACCAACTCTATACTTCGTCGAAAACCAAAATGCAAAATAAAAAGCGTTTTAGGACTCGAATTTTTATCCCACTAATCTATATTGGTCTTGCTCTATATTTCTATTTGAATAGTGGAAATTCAGTTACCGCTGTCATTTTTTCTGGAGTTGCTGTTTTATGGTTTTTTCTTTATCCAACTTATTCTAAATGGCGTTATAAAAAACATTTCCGAAAGCATGTTGAGGAAAACTATAAAAATCGAATAAACAAACCCGCGGAAATCAGTTTTAATGAAAATTCATTGACTGCAAAAGATTTAACATCTGAAAGTAAAATTGATGGAACTGAACTCAAAGAGTTGATTGAAACGAAAAACCACTTCTTTATTAAATTAGCAACAGAAGTATCTGTAATTATTCCAAAAGGTTCTATTGAAAATCAAATAGAATTTAAAAAAGTTGTTACGGACTTAGGAGCTATCTATGTGGATGAACTGGATTGGGTGTGGAAATAAGTACTAATGACAACAATGGCTATAATTCAGCTTTACCTCTCGAACAAGTAGAAATTACCTAACTTTAAAACAGCTTGATTTCTATCTTGAAAAATCCTGCCGGATTTCCCAAGCCGAAATCATAGCCCAACCGTTAGCATATATACTGAAAATACATGCCAAGAATCGAATTACGAACCGAAATTAAAGCCAGTAAGGAAATCGTATTCGACTTATCACGCAGTATTGACTTACATAAAATCTCCACAGAACATACAAACGAAACTGCAATCGCTGGAAAAACTAGCGGATTAATTGGAATGGATGAATCCGTTACGTGGAGGGCAAAACACTTCGGAATTTATCAAAAATTGACTTCTAAGATTACGGAATTTGAACGCCCAAATCTCTTTGTAGATGAAATGGTAAAAGGAGCTTTCAAGGGTTTCCGACACGAACATCATTTTGAAGACTTAAATGGCGGGACTTTAATGACGGATTATTTTGACTATGAATCTCCTTTTGGAATCTTGGGTAAATTGGCGGACAAGCTATTTTTATTAAAATACATGACGGACTTATTAGCGGAACGTAATAGAATCGTAAAGGACTTTGCCGAAACGGACAAATGGAAAAAAATAGTTGCGTAAAAAAGTACGTATGCTAACAAAACCTATGCTTAATGCGGGCTAAGGTTTTATTCGCAGCGTTTGCGTATTTTTAGGAGGTCACAAAATCTTATGGATTTTGCTTTCGAAACAAAAAAGTAAAACAAAACAATAAGCTTTTGCTATGGTCTGTGGCGCGACGTTCAGCGTTTGTCTGCTCCCGCACTATGCATAGCTCAGCCGTTGTACAACATTTAGAGAAAACACCGAAAATTGAAGTTAGAACAGGAAAAATTTGAATTTGTTTATGTTGAGAATGACGGAACAGTGCGTGAATTGGATAAAGAAGAAATCGATTATTTGCAAACTGAATTTGAACCATCTGATGGAGCAAGACCATATATCAAAAGTAGTTATGACCAACTAACACCTGACAAAAAGATTTTAGGTTTTCTTCGTAGAAGTGAAGTCCCGAAAGAAATTGAAATAATAAAAACTGATTTGAGGTATGCAGAAATGAGATTCCCAATTAGCATTTATGATTCCAATAAGGCAATTGAATTACCAGTCGGAATTTACAGTATAAAAGTTCTTGGAGGTTGGAGTGTTTCTGTTGGTAAATTTTCAATTGAATTAAAGAATAAAGAAAACGGAAAAGTAATTACACCGAAAGTCACGAATTGGAGAATTCAATCTTATGAATTTGGAGAAAGAGCTAAAAATATAATGTCACTTGACATACCAAAGCGAGGAGTTTATTTTATTGAATTCAAAAACCAAAAGGATTTGAAAGTAAGACCTTCGAATTTATTAATAACAAGACTATTCGAAAAAGAAATTCCGAGTGAACAACTACGAATTTGGATTGGATAACTAAATCTTACTTAAAATTATGGAAGTAGAAGAATTTGAAAAGAAAATCGACAAAATAAAGGAAGATGCTGTCAAAAATATTTTGAGCCACTTCAACAGAATAAATGAAGGACTATCTCATAAAGTGTGTAAGTAGCAAAATAGCGGGGGCATGCCCCCGCTATTTTTTTTAACTTTAAATATT
>CANMSB010000026.1 GCA_947500445.1 uncultured Flavobacteriaceae bacterium
ACAATATTTTTGCTGCTTTAATAGCATACAGCTTCAAGGATAAAAAACCCTCCCTGAAAAATAACTTCGTGGATACCAAAACAACTGTATTTGAACATATAGTTATATCGAACTCACGTTATTTATTTTGATAAACCCAGTGAATCCAATTGGTTTGTTGGCTATCATCAAGATTTGAGCATTTCCGTTGATAAGAAAGTAGCTTTGGAAAATTACTCGAATTGGACCTTTAAAAAAGGCCAATTCGGTGTGCAACCACCACTAGCGATTTTGCAGGACACCATAACAGTCCGGATTCATTTGGACAAAACGGACAAAAACAACGGTGCCTTAAAGGTAATTCCGAAATCCCATTTAAATGGAATAATCCGTTCCGACTCCAAAGATTGAAATGTTCAAGACGAGTACGTATGTGAGGTGGAAAAAAGCGGGGCAATGGTAATGAAACCTTTGACTTTGCATGCCTCCAACAGAACGACCAATGGCAAGAGAAGACGTGTAATACACTTGGAGTTTAACAAACATCATCTAACGAAACCACTCAATTGGTTAGAGTATTGGAAAAGATAAATTAAAATGGTGTAACATGGCGCCCACTATTTGGTATAACGCATACCCCCTTTTTATCAAAGTACACATACGAATTAGTCGTTTATAATGGCTATTTTGCCCCAATTCATTAAGTAACATTAACATACCGCTAACCCCAACCGCAATTGGAAGAAAACATAACAATAAGACCGCTCCAAACATCCGACAAAGCGATATTGGCACAGCTGGCGAACAACAAAAACATTTGGGACAACCTAAGGGATTACATCCCATTCCCATATGAGGAGCATGATGCCGGGTCCTTTATAACCCGAACAAAAGAAGAAAACCCAAAGCAAACCTTCGGAATAACTTACAAGGGGCACCTGTCGGGTATTGTTGGGCTGGTAGTACAAGAGGACGTCTACCAAGGATCGGCGGAAATCGGGTACTGGGTCGGAAAACCCTATTGGGGAAATGGAATTGCGACCAAAGCCGTGGAATTGATTACCGAATATGGATTTGATCAACTTGCCCTACATCGCATATACGCAGGCGTTTTCGCATACAACACCGCCTCAATAAAAGTGCTCGAAAAAAATGGTTTTAAAATAGAAGGAATATTCAAGAATGCAATTGTCAAAAATGACAAACGCTGTGATGAACACCGGTTTTATAAACTGAATGAACAGCGTAAATAACCTCGGGGCAAGCCCACGAGGCATTAGAACGAAAATTACCATTGATTTCGACGCAAGCGTCGGAGCATTTTAAATCTCGATTATCGAGTAAAAAGGAACGTCTTTCTTTTTCATTACAATTCATCGACAAAAACCATCGTATCCCATAACGTGTAAAATGTATTCCCTTTCTTTTTACGAATAACCCTCACTTCAGGGAATAATAAGCCTACCTTGGAAAAAAATTAATGTCCATACCCGATAAAGTTCGATCCGTAGAACGTCTTTTTTTCAAATTAGAGCAAGAAACCGCCCAATTTGCAAGCTCATCGGGCCTTGGTTGTGCTTCGGGCTGTGGCAAATGTTGTAGTTACCCCAACGTAGAGGCCTCTCCCATAGAGTTTTTACCCTGGGCGTTTCAGCTGTTTTTACGGGGCGAGGCAGAAAAGACGTTGCATCAGCTGGCCAAAACCAAAGGCTCCACCTGTTTTATCTACAAACCCCTGTCCGTAATCGATCAAGGCCGCTGTGGCGATTACCAATACCGTGGTTTAATTTGCAGATTGTTCGGATTTGCCGCCCATACCGATAAATACGGAAATTTAAGATTGGCCACCTGTAAAATTATCAAGGAAGGCCAAGCCGATAAGTACAACTCCGTTACCGAGGCAATACAAAAAGGACTGTACGTACCCGTTTTTACGGAGTACTATATGCAATTGAATCAGATCGATTTTACCCTGGGAAACCTCATTCTACCAATAAACGAAGCGCTCAAAATGGCCTTGGAAGCGGTTTTACAGTATTATGCGTACCGGCCCTCGCTTCACTTAGGTGAAAAATGTGGTTGAAAAACCATACGATGACCCTATCGGATAACGCAAAAAGCCCATTGCCAAACTGCCCGGCATGGGAATCCTGCGATGGTTACCATTGTAGGTCCCCTTTTTTTGGTTTGGTCCCCAACGAACCGTTAGAAGAAACTTCTCATACCATGCTGCCTTAAAATCACCCAAATAAAAAGGCATCATTTTTTGCTTAGAAGAAAAAGAAAAATAAAGCATAGCAGTAGCTACGGTTCTATTTTTTAACTAGGAATAACGCAACAAGAAACCATGTAGTAGTGCTATTCCAACATTAAAACGGTATTCGTATCTTTTTTAGCCAGCTTTAATACCATTTTAACTTTGAAATCGCGCGTATAGAAATTGAATTATTTTTTAGTTGTTCGAGGCAAAAAGCCTGTCCCCGGCTTGACCGGGAATCTAAGCATAGCCTTAGCTATGGTTATATTTCTTAACGGAGAACAGCTGAAAAAGAAACGATTTATTAGTGCTATTTCAAAGTTAAAATGGAATAAGTTAAAAAGGGTGTGACACATAAGTACAGCGTGGGCAATATCTCCATTTCACAAAAAAACACCATAAAAATGTGACAAACGCAGCAGTGCTGCGAATAATGTAGTAAACGAGCTTCAGTTTGGACAAAAAAGAAAAAAATTCTTAACCGTTCTTAACGACCACAAAGGCATCATCTATAAAGTAGCCAATACCTATTGCAACGATCCCACCGACCAAGACGACTTGGTGCAGGAAATTGTTTTACAGTTGTGGTCCACGATCGAGAATTTCAACAACACCAATAAATGGTCTACTTGGGTGTATCGGGTCGCCCTAAACACTTCCATTTCCTTTTACCGGAGGCATAGGACCAGAAAAGAAAAGACCGTTCCCCTTTCTCCAATGATAGAAGTGCTGAACACTTCCGAACAGGGTGGTGCGGACGATGATTTTCTGCTGCTAACCAACTGTTTGAGAGCACTAAAGGAAATCGACCGGGCCTTGTTCTTATTACATCTTGAAGGCCTTAGCACCAAGGACATCGCCGATATCATCAACATTTCCCCAACCAACGTAACCACCAAGATATCAAGAATAAAAAAGAAACTTAAAATCCAGTTCCATCACCATAAAAACAAAAAAAATGGACCCAATTGAATTCGAACGTATTTGGAAATCGTATGATCAAAAAATGGAGGATATGCTGGCCATCAATACGGAATTGGCCATTGACCTCACACGGCAAAAACTCCGTAGACAAATGAACCGCTTGGTCGTGCCAAAATGGACGGCCATTGGTATCGGGGTTCCCTACGCGCTGCTATTGATCGCCATAACCACCATCGCGGCCAAAGCAAAGGCCTATTTTGTCGCAATAGGTTTTGGCGCCATTGCACTCGTTACCATAGCCCTATTGCTGGGATATTGTTATCAATTGTATTTGATAGACCGGGTAAAAAACGATGAGGATGTGCTATCGACCCAAAAACAATTGTCGAATTTGAGACTTTCCAGTTTCAATTGTATAAAACTGGGAGTGTTGCAATTACCATTTTGGTCGGTTTGTTGGGTAAGCCTGGATGCGATCAAAGACAATCCGTTCGTATATGGCGGAATACATGGTCTGATCTTTTTACTATTGGCCTATATGGCATACTGGCTCTACCACAAAGTGAGCGTGAAAAACAAGGTTTCAAAAGTGCGTGATTTTTTCCTGTCCGGAAACGAGTGGGAGCCCATTCTCAAAGCAGCAGCGCTATTGGAACAATTAAAGGAATACGAAAAATAGCCTATTCTTGAAGCACGGGACCCGTTACGGCCCCAACTAGGACGAAAACGATTATCTTTAAGCCGGACCCCTTTTAAGGATTTTTTGTGAATAGCTGAAAACGGGACCGAAGCCATATACCGACATTCAAAACCGATGAACATGAAAACAAAATATGCACTGCTGATACTGGGCTTTTCCCTACTGTTCGCTCAGGCGCAGACCCTTTCGCAACAACATTCGCCAATACTCTCAAAGACCGACCCGATGGCGGTAGGCATGTCCACCGAACGGTTGGCAAAAATAGACGCCATGCTGCAGGAGCAGGTTACTGCGGGCGCCATACCGGGCGCAGTGGCCTTGATTGCCCGCAACGGAAAAATCGTATTCCACAATGCATACGGTATGGCCGACAATGCAACAAAAAAACCCATGAAGGAAACCAGCATTTTTCGGATCGCTTCCCAAACAAAGGCCATTACCGCCACTGCGGTTATGATGCTATGGGAAGAGGGTAAATTTCGGTTGGACGACCCCATATCAACCTATATTCCCGCATTCGAAAACGCACAGGTTTTAGCGACCTTTAATGCCACCGATACCACCTATACCACCATACCGGCCGAAAACCAGATTACCATAAGACACCTGATCACCCATACCTCAGGTATCGGCTATGGCATGATCGACCGCGACGAACGCTTCAAAAAAATATATGCAAAGGCCGGTGTTACCGATCTGTTTACCACAGCGGATGTTTCTATCGGGGAAAGCGTGCAAAAGCTCGCAAAACTTCCGTTACACCATAACCCCGGTAGTCGGTTCACCTATAGTGAAGGACTGGATGTGCTAGGTTATCTTGTGGAAATCGTTTCCGGAATGCCTTTTGATGACTTTTTAAGGAAACGTATTTTTGATCCACTGGGAATGAACGACACGTGGTTTTACCTTCCCAAGGCACAACACAACCGATTGGTAACGGTACAGCATAAACCCGATGGGCAATGGCAAAAATACCCGGTAACCTTCTACGATACCGACTATCCCATTACGGGAGCAAAACGATTTTTTTCAGGAGGTGCCGGACTCTCTAGTACCGCACATGACTATGCCATTTTTTTACAGATGTACCTCAACAAAGGGGAATACAACGGCACCCGCATTTTAAGCCGTACCACCATCCAAAGTATTATGGGCAACCACAGTGGCGATTTATTTAGTGAAGGGAACAAACACTATGGCCTGGCGTTCGGAGTGATTACCCCAAAGGGACAAGATGCCGGGGGCGAGGGGAGCACCGGAACCTTTGATTGGGGCGGTTACTTTAACACCCAATACTTTGCCGATCCTCAAGAAAACGTAATCGGAATACTGATGAAACAGACCCAAGGCCCGGTAAAGGAGGAAACCTCATGGAAATTCCGGCAAATGGTGTTCACTGCTATTGACGATTGAGCCATAGGGCTCGGTGGAAGAACGACCCACTTTCAAATTTCCAAAATTGGAGTATTTTTGAAACGACCAACAACAAATTTTAGATAATGAAAAAACTAATGATTCTTAGTGCATTCTTGTTTGTCGCAAGCATGCAGGCACAAAAGCTTAAAGTACAACAAGGGGGTTTCGACTTTATAAAAGGCCAAAAGGAAATAAACGTCCAGTTCGTTTATGACAATATGCGTCTTATGAAAGACAATCTTACCAACGACGAATATGTGGCCAAGCGCTCGGAAAATCTGGAGGAAAAATCAAGAGGAAAGGGCACTACCTGGAAAAAAACATGGGAAAGCAGTCGTGAACTCATTTGGCAACCCAAATTTTTGGAGCTGATGAACAAATACCTTGGCAATGACGAGGACATCTATTTTGCTGAAGAACTTTCGGAAACCACATACACTTTGATCGTAGAAACGGTTTGGCTCTATCCGGGATGGGACGCGGGAATCATGAAACAGCCTGCAAAGGTATCGACCAATCTTAAATTTGTAGAAACGGCAACACCCGAAAACGTACTTTTGGAAGTCAGCAGTACCAATGCCCCCGGCGACCAATGGGGCAATAACTATAGTAATGAGAGTAGGGTCGGTGAAGGATATGCCAAAACCGGAAAATCGTTGGCAAAACTTATTGCGAAAAAGGCGTTTTAATACCATTTCCGGTGTTAAACCCGCTTTATGCATTAGAAAATCTATTACAACTTCCAGCTACTTCAAAATATGGTGCTGCGCTACATTTTTAAATGTAACCGTAGCCCCGAAGTTTCTGGGCTATGCATACATTCATAAAATGTCATATTTTATCGCAGCTAAAAGCTTCATTACGAAGTTCTAATACATAATTCAGGTTAAATTACGCAAATAAAAACCAGGTTTTTTTGGGTAGGCGAAAAATGAAATCCAAGCATAGCAGCAGCTATGGTTAGCTTTTATTTTGTAGCACACATGGAACAGAACAATTTTTAAAGGGTAATTTAACCTTAGAAATGGTATAAGGCCATCGAAATAATGAAGTGGTCTTTCTAAAAATGGTATAACAAATAAAAAGAGTTAGAATCTCCGATTTCCGGCCCTTTTTTTTGGTGCGAAAAGAGCGCTATTACCGCTCCAAAGCCCGCTCCATTTCCATATCGGCAATATGGGCGACGGTTTTCACCAAACGGTCATGGTTTTTAACAAAAGGGTTCGAACGGTCCCAAACATAACCTGCTAAAACGGCACATATTTGTGCTTTGATCCCCTTGTTTACCGTACTGTGGAAGAATATTTTTTGTAGGTTACCCGTATACCACTCCTTTACGTAGGTAGAAAAAACGTTTACCCCGTACATAATGTATTCCGTATACTCCTTTTCCCAATCGACATTTTCCCCTGACTGCTGTTTGGCAATCAGTTTAGCGGACAAATGGGCCGATTCCGCTGCGAAGGTCACACCGGAGGAGAATACGGGATCTAAAAACTCGGCGCTGTTCCCCGTTAGGGCATATCCTTTTCCATACAATTGCTTTACCGAAGCCGAGAAACTTTTAATCGTTCGTGGCTCAAATAGATAATCGAGCCCCTCAAAACGTTCACGATAGTAGGTGGACAGGCGCATCATTTGCCGCAATTTTTCGGTCGGGCTTCCTTCAAAAGATTCCAAATAGGCAATGGTACCCACATAACCGATACTACAATCCCCGTTCGAGAACGGAATCACCCATAACCAAGTATCCGTATCGATAATATCGAAGGTAATTAAAGTGCCCTCCTCGCCTTCGGGCCTTCTTACATCTTTCAAATGGGTGAAAATAGTGGCATGTTCGGGTATTTCGGAAGGTCTGTCCAAATCCAACAACCGGGGCAATACCCTTCCCCAACCGCTGGAGTCTATGATAAACTTGGCATCGATAACAGATCGGTCGCCATCCTTGCCCTTGACCGTAGTGGCAGAGGTACCATCATCGGCAAAAACGACATCTACCACTTCCTTTTCAAAGTCGATGGCAACGCCCCAACGTTCCAGTTCGTCAGTCAGCGTCTTGTCAAAATCGGCGCGGGGTACTTGCCAGGTCCAATCCCAACCGTCCCCGTGTTTTTTGCTAAAGTCAAAATTGCATACCACACCCTTATCGTTCATAAAACGTGCGCCACGCTTTACCTCGAACCCCTTTGCTTCCAAACAGGGCAATAGGCCTACGGCATCAAAATGATCCATACATCGGGGAATTAGACTTTCACCGATAACAAAACGTGGAAAACGGTTCTTTTCCACCACCTTTATCTTTAAGCCCTGCTTATGGAGATAGGCGGCCGCGACAGCACCCGAAGGGCCTGCGCCAATAATCAAAACATCAACACTTTCGTTTTTCATAAGCCGTTTTTAAACCGCACTATAATCCCGTACGCTCCATGCAAAAGCAGTGGTTATGAGCCTTCGACCCTATAGAACTTTAATTTCAGGGATAGATTCATCAAATGTTATAAATTTGCCAACCAAATTCCCTATTTTTATTTACTAATGTATTGAACTCGTTTAAACTTTTTGCGTTTAAGCGAAATTTAGTCATTTTTTGGCCATTTGAAGGCTTTTTTAAGTTGCATAGCAGGGCTACGGAAGGAAAAAAAGCCTTCAAATGGACGAAAAAGGGCAATTTTTTAGCAAATGGAAAAAGTTTAAACGAGTTCATTACTTATACCCGACAGAATCAACCATACATGCCGAAAATTAAAGGAGCACTAGGAATACAGGAATTTTACCAAGTTGTTTTTGAAGAAGAACCCATTTCGGTAGACGACCATGTTTTCAAAACGGTTCAAAAGAGTTTTGACTTTTTAAAAACGTTTGCCAAAAACAAAATTATTTACGGGGTCAACACTGGTTTTGGTCCCATGGCCCAGTACAAGATAAAGGATTCCGAGACCATTGCCCTACAATACAACCTGATCCGGAGCCATGCCTCCGGAACGGGAAACCCCATAGCACCAAAATATGTAAAGGCCGCCATGTTGGCCAGGCTCAATACCCTAAGTCTAGGCCATTCCGGGGTACACCGATCGGTCATAGAAACCATGACCCTTTTGATCAATAAAAATATTACGCCGCTGATTTATGAGCATGGCGGGGTGGGCGCAAGCGGTGATCTGGTGCAACTTGCCCATTTGGCCCTGGTATTGATCGGCGAGGGAGAAGTTTTTTACCAAGGGGAACGGCGGCCCACTGCCGAGGTTTTTAAACTAGAAAAAATAGCGCCCATTACAATAGCATTGCGGGAAGGATTGGCATTGATCAACGGTACTTCGGTAATGACCGGTATCGGAGTTGTGAACACGATTTATACACGCAGATTATTGGAATGGATGATCTGCTGCTCCTCGGCCATTAATGAAATAGTGGCAGCCTATGACGATCACTTGAGCCAGGAGATCAACGAGACCAAAAAGCACCTGGGCCAAAGAGAGATCGCACGATCGATGCGGAGTCACTTGAAGGACAGTACGCTGATAAGAAAAAGGGAACATCACCTCTATGTCGCCACCGACGAGGTAACCGTTTTTGAAGAAAAGGTACAGGAATACTATTCCCTGCGCTGCGTTCCCCAAATTTTAGGTCCGGTTCTGGACACGCTCAACGAAGTGGAACGCATTATGATCGAGGAGGTCAACTCCGCCAACGACAATCCCATAGTCGATGTTGAAAAAGAGAACGTATACCACGGTGGTAATTTCCATGGCGACTATGTATCGCTGGAAATGGACAAACTTAAAATCGTGGTCACCAAAATGAGCATGCTTGCGGAACGGCAACTCAATTATCTGCTCAATTCCAAATTGAACGACATACTGCCCCCGTTCGTCAATTTGGGCACCCTAGGGCTCAACTTTGGAATGCAGGGCGTACAATTTACGGCCACCTCCACCACGGCCGAAAATCAGATGCTATCGAACCCGATGTACGTGCATAGCATTCCCAACAATAACGACAATCAAGATGTGGTAAGCATGGGCACCAACGCAGCGCTCATCACAAAAAGGGTAATCGAGAACGCCTTTGAGATCGTTGCCATAGAAATGATGACCGTAGTACAGGCCATCGAGTATTTGGGCGTTCAGGAAAAAGTTTCCTCAAAGACCAAAAAAATGTACGACGCCGTTCGCAACATCGTTCCCCCGTTCAAAGAAGATGTTGTCATGTATCCCTATGTGAATCAGGTAAAGCACTATATTATCAATCATCAAAACAAGAAATAATGAAACGCTGCCACATCATCCTTTTATTCCTTCTTACGATCATAAGCCAAGTTACCGCCCAAGAACTAGCCTTGGTTCGCGAAGGCGATCGTTTCGGATATATTGACAAACAGGGGAACTACGCCATTGAACCGCAATTTAAAAAAGCGAAAAGTTTTTCCGATGGCCTTGCCTCCGCCCAGAAAGATGACCTTTGGGGGTATATCGACGCTTCCGGAAAATGGGTAATCGAACCGCAATACAAAAAGGCAAAATATTTCAATTCTGGCATTGCATTGGTCAACAAGGACGATCAATGGCAGTATATCCAAAAAAGCGGTACGGTTTTAGAGGTACCGGAAGCGGAAAAGTATTATGATTTTGAAGATGGTGCGGCCATTTTTAAGAAATTGGATAAGGTGGGACTTCTTGGAGCCGATGGAAAACTACTGGTCGAACCCAGTTATAACGTCATCAAAAAAATAAGAAACGGGCATGCAAAGGTTTCCAAAGGAGTATACTGGGGCATGATCAATACCAAGGGAGAGGTCGTTATCCCTGCGGAATATGAAGAATTGGGAAATACGTTTCACCCATCCGGAGTGGACGCCAAAAAAAATGGCCAGTTCGGTATTGTTCGCAACGGTACGTTTTACCCAATCGATGGTGCCGACAAAGTATGGAGTTTTTATGAAGATGCTCCGCTGACCTACGCCCGAAAGGATAAAAAGATCGGTTTTGTGGACGGTACGGGAAAATGGGTCATCCCCCCGACTTACGACAAGGCCAGGGCCTTTTCCCAAGGACTCGCCCCCGTAGCGCAGGGCAAACAATGGGGGTATATCGACGAAAAGGGAACACCGGTCATTTCCGCTACCTATAGGGATGCCGAAGTTTTTTCAAAAAACGGGTTGGCACCCGTAAAGGACAAAAAATGGGGATTTATCGATACCACCGGTAAACTTGTAATCCCTATGGAGTATGATATTACCGCGGGCCTTGCCTTTTTGGCCGGCAAAGAACAAAAAGGGTTCCAAAACGGTCTGGTGCGGGTGAAATCCAAAAAAGGATGGGCATTTTTAAAAGAAGATGGAACGGTATTGGGAAACAAATGGTACGCCAATGTAGAACCCTTTGTTGTTATAAACTAGCATAACGGAAAACAATGTCCGATAAAAAAGAAAAACAAAAGTACGCTTTGGTTACCGGCGGTTCCCGAGGAATCGGAAGGGCCATTTGCGAACAATTGGCCAAAGACCTCGAGTACGATATTTTGATCAATTACAACAAAAACAGGGAAGCTGCAGAAGAAACTCTTTCCCTGGTGACGGCTGCGGGAAAAAGCGGTGAGCTGCTCCAGTTCGATGTTGCCGATGCCGATGCCGTAAAAACAAGTTTGGAGGCCTGGCATGAAACCCACAAAAACGCGGTGATCGAAGTAGTGGTCAACAATGCGGGCATCACCAAGGACGGTCTTTTTATGTGGATGTCGCCCGAAGATTGGTCCGGTGTGATCAACACCAGTCTCAATGGGTTTTATAACGTCACCAATGCTTTGATCCAAAAATTACTGGTCAACAAATATGGCCGTATCATCAATATGGTCTCCGTTTCCGGTTTAAAGGGTACGCCCGGCCAAACCAATTATTCGGCCGCAAAAGGTGCCGTTATCGGTGCCACCAAAGCGCTGGCGCAAGAAGTGGCCAAAAGAAAGGTGACCGTGAATGCCGTGGCACCAGGGTTTATAAAAACCGATATGACCGGGGAATTGGATGAGGCCGAACTCAAAAAAATGGTTCCTGCCAATCGGTTCGGAAATGCAGAGGAAGTGGCACACTTGGTTTCTTTCTTGGCCTCTCCCAAAGCATCGTACATTACGGGCGAAGTAGTGAACATTAATGGCGGAATTTATTCGTAATACCTGCACAGTATGAGAAGAGTCGTTATCAGTGGAATGGGTGTTTATTCCTGTATAGGCAAAAACCTGGATGAAGTGAAGACCTCCCTTTATGAGGGCCGTTCCGGTATTGTATACGACCAAGGCCGTGCCGATTTCGGGTATCGCTCCCCATTGACCGGAGCGGTGGACGAACCCAATTTAAAAGGATTGCTCACCAGAAGGCAGCGCATTAGTATGGGCGAGGAAGCCCAATACGCGTATATGGCTACGCTCGAAGCCTTACAATATGCCGGTATCGACCAAGATTATCTGGACCAAAACGAGGTCGGCATTCTTTACGGGAACGATAGTACCGCCCGTTCGGTAATCGAATCCATTGATATCATGCGGGCAAAAAAGGACACCACATTGGTCGGCTCCGGAGCCATTTTCAAGGCCATGAATTCAACGGTGACCATGAACCTTTCCACCATATTTAAACTACGTGGGGTCAACTTCACCATCAGTGCCGCCTGCGCCAGCGGTTCCCATTCCATAGGCACCGCTTATCACTTGATCAAAAGTGGTCTTCAGGACTGTATTATTGCCGGCGGGGCACAAGAAGTCAACCATTTGGCCTTTGGTAGTTTTGACGGTTTGGGCGTGTTCGCCATGCACGAAACCGACCCCAAAAAAGCATCCCGCCCATTTGACAAGGACCGTAACGGACTGGTACCCAGCGGTGGCGGCGCATCGGTTATCGTAGAAAGCTACGAATCGGCCGTTAAAAGAGGGGCGCCTATCTTAGGGGAAATCGTAGGATATGGTTTTTCGTCCAATGGCGACCACATTTCCACACCCAACGTTGAGGGCCCTGCCCGCGCCATGACCCGTGCTCTCGAACAGGCGGGCATGCAAGCGGAAGATGTCGACTATGTAAACGCCCACGCTACCGCTACCCCCGTAGGCGACGCGAACGAGGCACAGGCGATTTTAGAGGTCTTCGGAAAAGGGAATCCTCTGGTCAGCTCCACTAAATCGATGACCGGCCACGAGTGCTGGATGGCCGGTGCCAGCGAAATCGTGTATTCCCTTTTAATGATGCAACATTCCTTTGTGGCACCGAACATTAATCTGGAAAATCCGGACGACACTTCGGCCCGGCTAAACATCGTTAAAAAAACGTTAAATAAAAAAATTGACGTATTTTTGTCGAACTCTTTTGGTTTTGGAGGCACCAACTCCACCTTGATTGTAAAAAAATGCTAGCGAAAAAATGATAATGACCAAACAAGATATTGTTGACAAGATCGATGCGTTTTTGATCGAAGAATTCGAGGTCGATTCGGAAGAGCTGGTACCTGGCGCAAATTTAAAAGAATCGGTAGGTCTGGACAGTTTAGATTTTGTTGATCTCGTAGTTGCCGTAGAAAGTAACTTTGGTGTAAAACTGGTCGGTGATGATTTTATGAACATCGTTACCCTTCAGGATTTTTACGACCTGATCGAAAAAAAATTGGACTGACCCTTCAAAACACCAGTAGGGAATGGCAGTGGAATGGGAAGGCAAATCCAGAGGTACGGTATTAGGCTATAAGATCTATATTTTTTTTATTACCTATCTAGGCCTTACCGCTTCCTATCTGTTACTGCATTTTGTGGTGTTTTATTTCTGTATCTTTTCCTTAAAAAGTTCCAAGGACATCTATCGTTATCTTCGTCACCGACAGGGATATTCCAAAACCAAAAGTTTTTTCGGTATTTACAAAAGCTATTACACCTTTGGGCAGACATTGATCGACCGTGCTACCATAGCCAGCGGCCTTCGAGATCGGTTTACCTATGAGTTCGATGGTATCGAAAACATCCACCGGCTTCTGGAACAACAAAAAGGCGGCATTCTGCTAAGTGCGCATACCGGTAATTTTGAGCTTTCCGAATACTTTTTGGAAGATGTTAGCGAAATTTCACAAATCAGCGTAGTCACCTGGGATACCGAACACGAGCAGATCAAAGCCTATATGGACACCGTAAAGGCAAAATCCAACGTAAAGTTTATTTTGGTAAAGGACGATATGTCCCATATCTTTCAAATTCACGATGCCTTGAGCAAGGGAGAATTGGTGTGCTTTACCGGGGATCGTTTTTTGGAGGGATCCAAATACCAGGAAGCTCCCCTGCTAGGTAAAAAAGCAAAGTTTCCGTTAGGCCCTTTTTTATTGGCTTCACGGCTTAACGTTCCGGTACTTTTCGTTTATGTGATGAAGGAACCCAACAAAAAATACCATCTTTACGCCAGAACCGCACAGGCAAAAAAAAGAAACGAAGCCGCGTTATTGAGCGAGTATACCGGTCATTTGGAATCCATGCTCAAAAAATATCCGTTTCAGTGGTTCAACTATTTTGACTTTTGGAACGATAAGCCGAATACATGAAAGAAGTACTGGTCGTTTACTACTCCCAAACCGGACAATTGTTCCGTATTATCGAGAACATCGTTTCCACTTTAAAAGGGGAGCACGTTGCCATCACCTATCATGAAATAGTGCCCGAAACCCCTTTTCCCTTTCCTTGGAAAGAGGAGGACTTCTTAAGTACCTTTCCCGACAGTTTCCTTCAAATACCGAGAAAAATAAAAGACCCTTCACCGGAGCTATTGGCCAAAACCTATGACCTGGTCATTTTAGGGCACCAAGTATGGTACTTGTCCCCCTCTATTCCCGTCAATTCCTTTCTCCGTTCGGATGCGGCCAAAAAACTGCTCAAAAACACGCCGGTGGTCACTGTAATCGGTGCGCGCAACATGTGGTACCAGGCACAGGAAAAACTCAAGCGTCTTTTGGTCGAGCTTGATGCCAAACTTGTGGGGAACATTGCCCTTACCGACAGGAACATTAACCACATCAGCGTAATTACCATCGAATACTGGATGATGAAAGGGAACAAAGATCACATGTGGGGCATTTTTCCCAAACCCGGTGTTTCCGAAAAAGACATTAGCGACGCAAGCAAATTCGGATCTCCTATAAAAAAGGCCTTGGATTCTGGAAATTATGCGGGGCTGCAAAGCGATCTCCTAAAATTAAAAGCCGTTTCCATACGGCCGGCCCTTATCCCGACGGATAAACGGGGAAACATCATTTTTTCAAAATGGGCCGCCTTGATCACCAAAAAGAGTACCCCCGGATCGCCCGAAAGAAGTAGATGGCTTCGCTATTTTAAACGCTACCTACAATTTGCGATCTGGATCATTGCCCCTATTGTTTTTGTTGTATTTTTGCTCACTTACATCCCCTTTTATTTTAAGATAAAAAGAGATGTACAATACTATTCCTCCATCAATCTAAAAAAAGAACGATAGCCCGATGATGTAGCGCTAACGACCAATTTAAATGTTGACCCGGATCAAAACCATAGCAGCTTCAAAAATGAAAAAAGGCCGCAACCCTCTTAAACGCCTTCATAAAAGCGATTTCGATCCCATGGCAAACATTTAAATCCCTTAGTGCGAAAAGGAGCACCTATCCAATTCAGTCGAAGCCAAATGAAAGACGTATATATCACCAAAATGGCCACGTTTTTACCGAACGCCCCGGTTAAAAACGAAGAGATCGAGGACCGACTCGGTATGATCAACGGAAAACCGTCGAGGGCCAAAAATATTGTATTGCGTAGCAATAAAATCAAGACCCGTTATTATGCCATAGACGAAAATGGAACGGTAACGCACAACAATGCCGAACTTACGGAACGGGCCATCCAAAAACTCGCGGACGACTCCTTTTCGCTTTCCCAGGTACAACTTTTGTCCTGTGGCACCTCTACACCCGACCATTTGCTGCCTTCGCATGCCGCTATGGTGCACGGGCTGTTAAAGAACGGCAATATGGAGATCAATTCGGCCTCGGGCGTCTGTTGTTCGGGAATGAACGCTATGAAATATGCCTTTATGGCCATTCGTTCCGGTCAAGTACAACACGCGGTCTGTACGGGTTCCGAAAGAGCTTCCGCCTTGACCAAGGCAGCAATGTTTGAAGAAGAGGCGGCCCATTTGGAAACCCTGGAAAACAACCCCATTGTAGCGTTCGAAAAAGACTTTTTACGATGGATGCTTTCCGATGGTGCCGGGGCAATGCTCCTACAGGACAGCCCTTCGGGAGATACCGCTCTAAAAATCGAGTGGATAGAAGGTTTTTCCTATGCCCATGAAATGGAGACCTGTATGTACGCCGGTGGCGAAAAAATGGAAGACGGCACCCTAAAACCATGGTCCGACTACAAAGGGACGGAATGGAACCAAAAGTCCGTGTTCGCCATAAAACAAGATGTAAAACTGCTGGGTGAACATATTTTGATCAAAGCGGTGGACAGTTTACAAAAGGCGCTGATCAAACACGGCATTACGGCCGATGATGTCGATTACTTTCTGCCCCATATTTCCTCTTATTTTTTTCAGGAAGGGTTTTACGAAACCTTGGAGAAAAATGGCATCACCATTCCTTTTGAAAAATGGTTCCTTAACTTGGAAAAAGTAGGAAATGTCGGTGCGGCATCCATTTACATCATGCTAGAGGAACTTATGAATTCCGGCACCTTAAAAAAAGGCGATCGCATTCTGCTCTTTGTGCCGGAGAGCAGTAGGTTCTCCTATGTACACACCTATTTAACGGTACACTAAATGCAGCTACCGACCACACCTATTGCCGAAGGGGATTTTTTAAGGAGCTTGATTCCCCAAAAAGCGCCGTTCGTAATGGTGGATACGCTCTATCATTTTTCGGAAACCGACCTGACATCGGGTTTCACCGTTTTGGACACCAACCTTTTTAGTGTCGACAACAAGCTTTCCGCACCGGGCCTTATCGAGAATATGGCACAGACCGTAGCACTGCATACCGGCTATCGGTATTATTTGGAACAAAAAGAAGCACCTGTGGGCTACATAGGGGCCATTAAAAAGGCAACGATATTCACCCTGCCAAAAGTAGGTTCCGAAATGTTTACGACAGTGGAAATTTTACATGATATTATGGGCATTACCCTGGTAGCGGCCAAAATCATGTGCGAAAACGAACTGCTGGCACAAAGTGAAATGAAAACAGCATTGGCAAGTTAAGTGGATCAGGCACGACGCGACATAGACATTACCAAATACCTGCCGCATCGGAAGCCGATGCTGATGACCACCTGCATGCCCTACCTGGATGCCAATTCGGTAGAAACCTGTTTCGATATTGAAGCGGACTGTATTTTTGTAAAGGACCGATACCTCTCGGAAACCGGCCTTATTGAAAATGCCGCACAAAGCAGCGCGGCCATTGTAGCCCAGAGCTACGCCTTCGATCTGGAACAAGACCGGCAGATCGGCGAAGCCATTGCGTACATCAGCGCCATCAAAAAAGTAGCAGTGTTCAGCCTGCCGAAAGTAGGGGAACGCCTCCGCACCAAAGGCAATTTGCTGTCCCGGTACGACGAGGAGCATTTTAGCCTGTGTACCATCGCCTCGGAGACTTTCAGAAAAGAAGAATTAATCGTAGCTTGTACGTTCAACTTTTTGGTGCATGGCATCCACCATTAACACCGAACTACCATGAAAAAAGATGAAGTACCGCAGGACGAAAGTTTTTTAAAGGAAGAACACGGCAAGGAACTGTGTTATGCGGTGGACGAGGAAGGAAACTATACCACGGCCCTAAGCTCTGGTTGGGACGTAAAGACCATTGCGCTCGACAATGCCCTAAAAGTAATCGAAGAACGGGTGGCCGACGCCAAACAACGTGTGTTGAGCGGACACACAAGCCCTATCGAATACTATATGGAGGTATGTAAAATGGAACTCCCCATACTTGCCAGTTATGTGGGCATGTGGCAATGGCGGGTAAAACGCCATTTTAAACCTTCCGTATTCAAAAGGCTCAGTCAAAGGACACTTCAAAAATATGCCGCTGTTTTCGATATTACCGTGGCACAATTACAGCATATAGAACACTGATCCATGAAAATAGATTTCAAGCACCGGCAATCGGCGCATTGTGAAAATGGGGTCATCTCCAATCTTATGGAATACCACGGGTTTCAAGTTAGCGAACCCATGGTGTTCGGTATCGGATCAGGGCTTCTTTTTTGTTATATTCCCTTTGTAAAGATCAATTATGCCCCTTTGATCACCTACCGTGCCATGGCCGGTTTTATCTTTAAACGCTTTGCCAAAAGGGTGGGCATTACCATCAAAAGGGAAAAGTTCAAAGATCCCAAAAGGGCAAAGGACCGATTGGACCAAAACCTGGCCAAGGACAATCCGGTAGGGTTACAAGTGGGGGTTTACAATCTCACCTACTTTCCCGACGAATACCGTTTTCATTTCAATGCCCACAATTTAGTGGTCTATGGCAAGGACGACGACACCTATCTGATCAGCGATCCCGTAATGCAGCACACCACTACCTTGACCGCGGAAGAATTGGAAAAAGTACGTTATGCAAAAGGCCCTTTTGCACCCAAAGGCCATATGTATTACCCCGTGGCCTTTCCCAAAACCTTGGAACTGGAAAAAGCGATAAAAAAGGGGATCCGACATACTTGTCGAGAAATGCTTGCCCCGGTACCCATTGTCGGGGCAAAAGGAGTAAAGACCGTTGCGAAAATGATCCGCAAATGGCCCAAGAAGCATGGAAGCAAAAAAACCAACCACTATCTGGGGCAAATCGTTCGCATGCAAGAAGAGATCGGTACCGGGGGAGGCGGTTTTCGCTATATCTATGCCGCTTTTTTACAAGAGGCCAGTACCGTGCTCAACAACCCGAGCTTGGCGGAACTATCGCAACAGATGACCGAAATCGGAGATCAATGGCGCGATTTTGCCCTTGACGCCTCTCGTTTGTACAAAAACCGAAGTGTCGAAAGCGATGGCTATACCAAGGTAGCGGACCAACTAGAGGCCATCGGCGATCGCGAGGCCGCATTTTTTGCCCAATTGAAAAAAGCGATCTAACCACAGGCGGTGAAATGGAAGGAATGATCCAAATATCCGAACTTTCCAAAAAATATAAGGGCGCTACCGACTATTCGGTGCGCCAATTATCGCTGACCATCGGCGAAGGGGAAATATTTGGATTGTTGGGACCCAACGGTGCCGGAAAAACCACCTTGATCTCCATGCTCTGTTCCCTGTTAAAACCGACATCCGGCAGTTTTCGCATCGCCGGGCTGGACTATACGGCACAAAAAAGGCAATTGCAACGGCTCATCGGGATCGTACCACAGGAATACGCCCTATACCCCACCCTAACCGCAATGGAGAACCTTCGGTATTTTGGAAGCATGTACGGCCTCAAGGGAAACCCGTTGCAAACCAACATCGAACAACAGTTGGCAGGTATGGGCCTCACCGATTTTGCGCATAAAAAGACCAAAACCTTTTCAGGGGGCATGAAAAGGCGCCTCAACCTTATTGCGGGAATCCTGCATCGGCCTAAAGTCCTTTTTTTGGACGAACCTACCGTGGGAGTCGACGTACAGTCCAGATCGGTGATCCTGGAACAGTTAAAACAACTGCAACAAGAGGGAACCACTATCGTATACACCTCGCACCACCTCAACGAAGCGGAGGAGTTTTGTACAGAAGTGGCCATAATCGATAGGGGTACCATTATTTGCAAAGGCGTTCCAAAAACACTGGTTTCCAAAGAAGCGAACGCCCGCCATTTGGAGGATGTTTTTTTAATAAAAACGGGCAAGGCCCTTAGGGACCATGCATAAACTTTTAGCGGCCACATACAAGGAATTGCTTTTACTGACGCGGGATTTGGGCGGCCTGTCCGTACTGTTTTTGATGCCGTTATTACTGGTCGTTACCGTAACCCTCATACAGGACAGTACGTTCAAGACCTTGGAACCGGTTAAAATACCCCTATTGGTGGTGGACAACGATCAGGGTACCGTTTCCCAAAACATACAACACAACCTCAATAGCGCCGCAATGTTCGAAGTAGTGCCCTCACCGAACGAGAAAGCCGCTCAAAAGTTGGTACAACAGGGAACGTTTCAGTTGGCCATCGTTATTCCGGAAAACCTTTCCGAAAGTTTGTCCCAAAGGGTAAACGGGAACGTAGACCGTATCCTTTCTCGCTTTGCGGACGGGGAAAGCGCCGATACTTTGCAAAAAAATGTGTTGCCCCCCAAGGAAATTCGCTTGTATTTTGATCCCGCTACCCAACAGGCCTTTAAAACATCGGTCCGTACCAATATCGATCAAATGGTGGCCAAGCTGGAAAGTGAGGCCGTATACCAAGCCTTTCAGGAACAGCTTACCGAAAACCCGTCTGACGCGCTTTTCGATACCGACCATTTTATCACCTTCACCGAGGCATCCCCGGACGGCGCGCAACAAATGGCGGTTCCCAATGCTACCCAGCACAACATCCCCGCTTGGACGCTTTTTGCTATTTTCTTTATCATTTTACCCCTGGGCACCAATATGGTGAACGAAAAAAATCAGGGCACCTTCGTACGGCTTCGAACACAACCAGTTCCCTATTCGCTCGTATTAGCGGGAAAGGCCCTTGTTTTTATTGCCGTGGCCATGGTGCAATTTGCCCTGATGCTTTTAGTGGGCATGTATCTTTTTCCACTCCTAAACCTGTCCCCGCTCGAGATCGAGGGAAAATTGCCCTTGCTGTTCCTAGTTGCCTTTTTCGCCGGTTTGGCCGCAGTGGGGCTCGGTATTTTGGTAGGGACCATCGCCCGTACCCAAGAACAATCGGCCCCTTTTGCCGCTACCTTTGTAGTGATCCTTGCCGCTATCGGAGGGGTATGGGTGCCCGTATTCGCCATGCCGGGGTTTATGCAGACCCTCTCAAAGGTATCGCCAATGAATTGGGGACTCAATGCCTTTTATGATGTATTTTTGCGGAACGTGGGAATAGCACAACTACTTCCTGAGATTGGCGCATTGAGCCTCTTTTTTATCATAACTACCCTAATTGCCTTACTTTATAATGCCAAAAAAAATGCCATCTAACACCGCCAAAGAAATCAGCCACACCAGTGAGGTACGGGTACGCTTTGCAGAAACAGATCCTTTGGGAATCGTATGGCACGGCAATTACATTCAGTATTTTGAGGACGGTAGGGAATCCTTTGGGCGGCATCACGGCATTTCCTATCTCGACCAAAAAGCACACAACTTCGCTACGCCCATCGTATCCTCACAATGCGAACACAAACTTCCGCTGACCTACGGGGATGTGGCCACGATCAAAACGACCTATGTAGATTCCGCAGCGGCCAAAATGATTTTCAAATACGAAATTTATAACCCAAAGGGACAGGTGGTCTGCACAGGAAAAACGGTACAGGTGTTTGTTGCGCTCGGCGGGGAGCTTTCGCTCATAGCCCCTGATTTTTTTAAGGATTGGAAACTAAAAATGGGGCTAACAGTATGAGCGCGATATACCTTTCGCACAACAACATCGTTTCCGGTTATGGTTTGGATTCCGCCGTGGCCGTGGAAAACATCCGCGCCGAAAAAACGGCGCTAAAGGTCGTTTCGGACAACAACATTTTGCCCGTACCCATTTGTACCTCCCGACCGGATACCGGTATATTGAACGATGCTTTTGAAGGATTGCGTACGAAAGCGGCCCATACGCGACTGGAGCAGTTATTGCTGCTTTCCATTTCTAAAACGTTGCACGCCGCACAGCTACCCATAACCAAAAAAGTAGGACTGATCATTTCTACGACCAAGGGCAATATCGACGTCTTGGAACCCCAAAACCCCTTTTCGGAAAAACGGGCATATCTTGGCGCATTAGGGTACAAAATCAAAACTTTTTTTGGTTTCCAGAACGACGCAATCGTACTTTCCAACGCCTGCGTTTCCGGAGTATTGGCCATAGCGGTCGCCAAACGATTGATCTTGCAGGGCACCTATGACCATGTGGTGGTGGCCGGTGGAGATCTGGTAACCAAATTTATCCTTTCCGGTTTTCACGCCTTTCAGGCACTGAGCAATGCCCCGTGCCGGCCCTATGACAAGTACCGTACCGGTATCAATATTGGGGAGGTGGGTGCCAGTGTACTGGTCACCAAGGACACCGCGCTACTAACGGAGGAAGCGGTAACCGTTTTGGGCGAGGCTTCTTGCAACGACGCCAACCATATTTCGGGACCTTCACGGACCGGGGAAGGACTGTATAGGAGTATTCGTTCGGCATTGGACCAAAGCGGTCTACGACCCGAGGAAATCGATAGCATTTCGGCCCATGGTACCGCTACCCCTTTCAATGACGAAATGGAGGCGATCGCCTTTAACCGAGCGGCCTTGGGCGAGACCCCTTTAAACAGCTTAAAAGGCTATTTTGGGCATACGCTTGGTGCTTCGGGCCTATTGGAAACCATAGTAGGCATGCATGCCCTCGCACAAAATACCCTGTTCGCTTCCAAGGGGTTTCAGGAACTTGGAGTAAGCCAACCACTGCACATTATAACAGAAACGGTCAAAAGACCGATGCGCACTTTTTTAAAGACTGCCTCAGGTTTTGGTGGGTGCAATACGGCAGCCGTTTTTCAAAAAGCAGATCAATGATGCACGCTTCCCATCACATACAAAGCTATTGTCATGTACGCAACGGAAGTGTACTGCTGAACGGCAAAACGATTTTCGAAAGCGCTGCCTCCGATTGGAAGACCTTTTCAAAAACGGCCTATCGGCAACTGGATATGGACCATTCCAAGTTCTTTAAAATGGATACGCTGAGCAAATTGGCCATGATTGCCTCGGAACCCCTTTTAAGATCCGAACCCGAAAAGAACATCGCTTTGGTACTATCCAACAGGGCTTCCAGTTTGGATACGGACCGAAAACATCAAAAAAGCATCGAAGATCCAGAACTGTTTTATCCCAGTCCCGCGGTTTTTGTGTATACCCTTCCCAATATCTGCTTGGGCGAGATCAGTATCAAACACCGTTTGTTTTCGGAAAATAGCTTTTTTGTCTTTGACACCTTTAACGCCGATATACTGTACGACTATGCGACCGGTCTCCTGAACGGCAACAGTGCCGAAAAAGTACTTTGTGGCTGGGTGGACAACGACAACGAAAAGTACGGGGCCTTTTTGTACGTTGTGGCAAAGAATGGTATTTTTACCCATTCGAAAAAGAGAATAAACCAGCTATACCGGACTCCATGAGCGATTTGAAATTAGAACTAAAAGAAAAAATCATCGAGCAACTGAACTTGGAAGATGTCGCCATCGATGAAATAGGGGATACCGATCCGCTTTTCGGTGACGGTCTGGGCCTAGATTCTATCGATGCATTGGAACTTATCGTAATGTTGGACAAGGACTATGGCATTAAGTTGGCCGACCCCAAACAAGGCAGGGAAATCTTTGAATCGGTAGCGACCATGGCCGCCTATATCGAAGCCCATAAAAAAGCTTAGGTACCATTTTCTTTCAGTAAACACCCCTTTTTTAAGGTCAAGAATCCGCTAATGTCGGTAATCAAAACTTCCATTTAAACCCGGTTAAACTTGGGATATTCGTATTTTAGCAGGCGGTAACCGTTTAGCGGAAAACAGCATGGGCAAAGGAGTAACAATTACGGGTATGGGCATACTATCGGCCATAGGCAACAATGTTGCCGAAAACTACCGTTCCCTTTCGACCGCCAGCCCGGGCATCTCCCGAATTACCAAAATCGATACCATCCACAAAAACGATATTATGGTAGGCGAGATCCCTGCCACCAATTCCGAATTGGAAAAGCAGCTGGGCCTTCCCGAAAATTCGTGGTCCCGCAGTGCATTGATCGGTGCCATTGCCGCAAAAGAAGCGGTGGCCCATGCCAATATTGCGGACCTGCACGAATACCGGACAGGGTTGATTTCCGGCACTACCGTGGGGGGCATGGACAAATCGGAACAACATTTTTACGATTACTTTGATAACGATAACGAATGGCACCATATCAACGGCCTGCATGCTGGGGACTCCACTAAAAAAATTGCCCAAAGCTTAGGTCTGGAAGCGAGTTTTGCCACCACGATCAGTACCGCTTGCTCCTCCGCCGCAAACGCAATACTATTGGGTGCACGCATGATAAAATCGGGCCGATTGGACCGGGTAATCGTGGGCGGAACGGATTCCCTTTCCAAGTTTACCATAAACGGTTTCAAAACCTTGATGATCTTATCGGACACCTACAACACCCCTTTTGATGACCAACGTAAAGGGCTCAACCTCGGTGAGGCGGCAGCCTATTTGGTATTGGAGTCGGATAAGGTGGTAAAAAAAACACAGAAAGCGGTGTTAGGCTATGTAAAAGGCTATGGAAACGCCAATGACGCCTTTCACCAAACCGCCTCCTCCGAAAACGGTGATGGAGCGGTTTTGGCAATGGAAAAAGCGCTACAGGTTGCCGGAATCGCAGCTACCGAGATCGATTATGTGAACGCCCACGGTACCGCAACGCCCAACAACGACCTTTCCGAAGGCCGGGCCATGTTACGGGTATTTGAAAACAAGGTGCCCGATTTCAGTTCCACCAAAGCTTTTACAGGTCATACCTTGGCCACGGCGGGAGCGGTAGAGGCCGTGTATAGCATACTGGCGCTCCAAAACAATACCGTTTTCCCCAACCTCAACTTTAAAACGCCCATGTCGGAATTTCAACTACGACCACAAACCACCCTAAAAACAAAGGAACTGCATACGGTATTGTCCAACTCTTTTGGTTTTGGCGGCAATTGTACCACCCTATTATTTTCAAAAGAGGCATGGTGAAACCGGTATACATAACGGGTATCGGTTCGGTTTCCGCACAAAAAACCTATGATAACGAAACTTTTTTGGAGGAGGTTCGGGCCTACTCCGACACTACGATAACGGTACTGGACCCCGACTATAAGGCTTACATCCCTAGGGCTGCCGCTCGGCGAATGGCCAAAGGCATAAAAATGAGTACGGTAAGCTCAAAAACGGCATTGGACGATGCCGGATTGACCAAGGTAGATGCCATCATCGTCGGTACCGGATTGGGCTGCATCGGGGATTCCGAAAAGTTTGTGAGCGCCATTATCGATAATAAGGAACAGTTTTTAACCCCGACACGCTTTATCCAATCCTCGCACAATACGGTTTCCGGGCAGATCGCTATCGGCCTAGGCTGTAAAGGCTATAATTACACCTATGTGCATTCGGCGATCTCTTTTGAATCCGCTTTGATCGATGCACAAATGCAACTGGGCGCCGAAGAGGCTGACCATATTTTGGTCGGGGGCGTAGACGAGGTGGTCGCACACCATGTAAACACGCACCGCCTGATCGGGCACGTAAAGCAAAACCCAGTTGCTTCGGATGCGCTGTTACGGTCGAACACTCCGGGTTGTGTTATGGGCGAGGGAGCCCATTTTTTTACCCTTGGCCATAAAAAAACATCTTCGGCTTATGCCGAATTGGTGGGCGTGCGTACCTACAACACCTTAGCGGAAGAAAAACTGGAGGAAACGGTGCTTGCCTTTTTGGAGGAACATGGCGAAACCCCGGAAAGTATCGACCTGGTGGTATTGGGGAACAATGGGGATGTTGCCTATGACCATTACTATGCGGTGCTGACCAAGGGAATTTTCAACGAACATCCGCAGGCGTATTACAAACATCTTTCCGGTGAGTTCGATACCGCTAGCGCCTTTGGGTTTTGGTTGGCCGCTAAAATGTTAAGAACGGGAACGGTTCCTACTGTCGTTCAATTGAACCGAGCTCCAGTAAAAAAACCCAAAACCATATTGCTTTATAACCAATACAGGGGAGAAAACCACAGTTTGGTGGTGCTACGACAATGCTAAAGCGCCGTTTCATAAATAAAGCAGGGGTTCTTTTTTTGGCCCTCACCGCTATTGCCGGCTTTTTTTTTCATACCTCGTGGTGGTGGTCGGGCGCAGTACTCTTCATATGGTTCTGGATCACCTTATTGGGTTCTTTTCTGATCCGATGGAACTATCATTTGAAAGCCATCCATTCCAATAAAAAAATTCCGGACAATTGGGTGTCCATTACTTTCGATGACGGCCCGAATGTGGACATTACCCCAAAAGTGCTACAGCTCTTGGATGCCTATAATGCGAAGGCTACTTTTTTTTGCATCGGCAAGCAGGCAAAGGCGCACCCGCAATTGCTAAAAGAGATCGTGGCCAAAGGCCATACCCTGGGCAACCATACCTATAGCCATGCCAGGTCGTTCGGGTTTCTTGGCACACAACAGGTGATGGACGAGCTTCGCAAGACCAACGACCTTATCGAAAAGATTACCGGATTAAAAATGCGCCTGTATCGGCCCTGTTTTGCTGTGACCAACCCACAGATCGAAAAGGCCGTCGCACAATTGGGACTGCATGTGATCGGATGGAGCGTACGTTCGCTGGACACCACACCCCGACCGGCTTCCATGGTGTTGAAACGAATTACCTCCAAAACTTCAAAAGGCGACGTGATCTTGTTACATGATACCAGTGAGAAAAGCGTAGCGGTTTTGGAACAGTTATTGTTATTTTTACAGGAAAACAACCTACGATCGGTTCCGGTGGACCGCTTGTTACAGAGCAACGCATATGCCAAATAACCTGATAAGCTTCTCCTTTGGTACGAAACGGAATTCCCTAATGCCACTGTTCGTCCTCTTGTTTTTTTCGGTTTCGTTAACGGCACAGACGGCTATGAGCGGTACTGAGGCCAAGGCCCTTCGTACGCTGGTAAAAACGCAGGCCAATGCGACCCGCACCATCAGCAGTAGCTTTACCCAATACAAACATTTGGATTTTTTGACCAACGACATCGAATCCAAGGGAAAAATGGCCTTCAAGGCCCCCGATCTGGTAAAATGGCAATACACCGAACCCTTTGCGTATTCGGTGCTTTTTAAAGATCAAAAATTACACATCGACGATGCTGGGCAAAAAAGCGACATGGACCTCAGCAGCAGTAAAGTATTCAAACAGTTGAACACGTTGATAACCGCCAGCATCCGAGGGGATATGTTCGATGAGAATGCCTTCGATATTTCCTATTTTAAACAAGAAAAAGGGAGCCTTGTGCATTTTTTCCCAAAAGATGAACAGTTCGCGGACTTTATCAAGGCATTTCATATCACCTTCAATATGCAAGGGGAGGTCGATAAAGTAAAAATGATAGAACCTTCGGACGACTATACCCTTATCGTTTTTAGTGACCGAAAACAAAACCAATCCCTGCCCGATGCGGTTTTTGCTCAGTAGCTTTTTTCTATTGCTGGTCAGCTGTGCCCCCTATCCTAAAAAACAAGGATTTTCCGCTAGCGCACTATCAAAAGAGACCCTGGTCAATCCTTTTTTTTCGGACGCTACAAAAGATTATGTCTACAAATCGAAGATTACGATATATGACAAGACTTTGGGCGGCATCCTGATCATCAAAAAAACGGCCGAGGAACAACATCGTATCGTTTTCACAACGGAAATGGGAAATACGATATTTGACTTTACCCTGACGGAAGAACAGTTTAAAGTAAACCGCATACTGGCCGATCTGGACCGTAAAATAATCGTAAAAACACTCCAAAGGGACTTTACGGCCTTGATCAAGGAAAACCTAATGGCCACCAAAGGCTTTACCAACGGAACGACAACGATACGGCAAGCCAAACTGTTGGGAAAATTCCATTATTACACTTTTGAAAACGGAAAACTCGTTCAAATAACGCGAACGGGAAACACAAGGGAAAAAGTGGTTTTTCGTTTCTCGGGAATTAATGATAACATTGCACAAGAAATCCAAATCGACCACCGGAACATAAGGTTGCAAATCGGTTTAAAAGCCTTTTGATAGCACCTTAATTTTGAATTGGTATGAGATAGCTAGTTCGCTCCGGGGATGTACCGTTGCGGAGAGCATAAAACGGGTTAAAAAGAGAAGTATGTTGATCGAAGGACTGTATTCCATAGAAACGTTCGAACAAGAGGACGCTACGGTAACCGCTACCGTAAAATTGCATAAGGAACATGCCGTATTTAAAGGGCATTTTCCCGGTAACCCCGTAATGCCGGGCGTATGCATGATACAGATGATCACAGAGCTTACCGAAAAAGCCTTGGACAAGGAACTGTTTTTATCCGTGGCATCCAACATCAAGTTTATGGCCATCATCAACCCGGAAAAGAACGATACCATACGTTTGGCATTGACCATTACGGAGACGCCCGATACCGTTAAGGTGAAGAACACCGTACATTTTGAAGATACCTTGGCACTAAAGTTAAGCGCTACCTTCACACCAAAAACGAGGGTATGAAGTGCGTAGCCTTCCTACTCGCCTTTTTCATATTTTGGTCCGATACCCCGGAAATTTCGGAGGTGCGAAACGCCTATCGCCAAGCTTCCGATAGCGAAGCCATAGCGGTACAATTGCACGGAGACCTTGTTACCGTTTCCAGGACATCCGACCCCGTATTATTGGCATATAAGGGCGCAGCCACTACGCTAATGGCAAAACATGCAACAACTATAAAAGAGAAAAAAAAGTATTTTAAGGAAGGGAAGGACAATTTGGAGTATGCCTTAGCGAAAGACCCCAACAATATCGAAATTCGTTTTATACGCTTGAGCGTACAGGAAAATGCCCCAAAAATTACCGGCTACCGTAAAAACCGAAACGAAGACAAGGCATTTCTTTTGGAACATTTAACCAAAGTGAAGGACAGGGCACTGAAACGCTACCTCAAGGAGTTTGCAGCTGAATCGACCAGTTTTACTTCGGCCGAAAAGGAACAGGTCGCCGGCACCTGAACCCCGTGGCACCAATGATGCATTAAAAAGTTATTGGATTATCCAGAGGTTATATGTCATTTAAAATGAAAAAACGACAATTAGCATAGTAATACTGACCATTGCTTTATCATTTGAAAACAATCGTGGATATATGGAACAAAATTTAGCTGATTTCAAGATAATCGGAATTTCAATCCAAACGACCAACGAGGGCGGACAATCCACTGAAGATATAGGTAAACTTTGGGGTCAATTCTACTCAGATGGAATTTCGGACAAAATACCTAACAAACGCTCTGAAGAAGTTTATTCGATTTATACCGACTATGAAACGGATCATACTGGAAAAATTAGAGCAATAATCGGACAGAAAGTAACATCCTTGGACAAAATTCCCGACGGACTTATCGGGCGGGAATTTAAAGGCGGAGAATATAGCAAACTTGTGGCAAAAGGAGAAATGCCAAATGCAATCGTCGACCTATGGAAAAAGGTCTGGAAAGAAGGTAAAGAACTAAAACGTAGATACACAGCGGACTTTGAAATTTATGGAGCGAAATCACAAAACGGAGCGGATTCGGAAGTGGACGTATTTATTGCGACGGAATAAATACCCCCTGTAACAAAACCTCCTAACCGTTAGCTGCAAACCAAAAAAAAATCCGATTAGTGAATTCAATGAAATGTTATTGAAAAACTAGAATCTAAAAACAGCGCTGCGATAATCAAAATTATCATTAGAACGGCAGGAATGTTCCTTTCCATAAAATTGTGTTTTAAAACAATATGTGCAGCTAGTCCACCAACCGCAAATGGCAATAAACCGATTAAGGCAAACGGTCTGATACTCGAAAACCAGAGACCAATAACACCCGTGATTTCTAATACGCCGATCATGCGCATTACCACTCCACCATTATTCATTTCTTCCATTCGACTTTTCATCGGTTCCATCCCGATCAATTTTTGAGTACCTGCTATCGAATAAATTAAGCTGATAATTCCAAGAGCGGTATAAAAAAGCGTTAGTTCCATATAAATACATTTTTTATACATGTAAATATAATCTCAATAATATACTTTTGAAAGTAGTAACCAAATAGTATATTAGTTTCTTTTTATATAGTTGTTTGATAATCAATTTTCTAAATTTAATTAAAATGAAAGAATGTGAAAATAAAGTTTCATCCCTGCAATTTATATTGAAGGTTTTAGGTGGAAAATGGAAAATCCATATCCTATCAAAACTCTATTTTGGAAAAAGAAGGTTTAAAGAACTGGAGAGGGAAGTAGATGGGATTTCACCTAAAATGTTGAGTAAAGAATTAAAAGACTTGGAATCGATCGGAATTGTCAATAGAAATACATTTAATACAGTTCCGATTACGGTAGAATATAGCTTATCGGAAGAGGGGTTGACTTTAAAACCCATACTTGATCAAATGATGGAATGGTCGGCCAAGTTCAGAGCGTTAAAAGTAGGCAGGTGACATTTTGTGCAAACATAGCCGGTAACCGTCTGAACCGAGCAGTTTGTATGTATGGGCCGAACCCGGCAAAAGATTAAAACAAGACATAAAATCGGGTGATGTGCTCATCCAAAAAGTAAGCGTCTTTTTACACCTTAGCTTTCATCCCCACTACCGATTTCAAATACTCCCCATAATCGTATCTTTGATAAAATTGCGAAGCCGCAGTTTCGCGAGTGCCAACGATACCGTGCCGACCCATACCCCATCCATACAAGAAACGATGCAACGCCTAGGGTGTTGCGTTCTGGTACCGACCTATAACAATGGGGGCACCCTTAAAAAAGTACTGGACGGTATTTTAAAACGGACCACATCGGTAATCGTAATAAACGACGGGGCTACGGACAATACTGCCGATATCCTAGCCGTGTATCCAGAAGTACAACAACTACACCTACCGGAAAACAAAGGCAAGGGAAATGCCCTGCGCCACGGTTTTGAAAAGGCGATCGCATTAGGGTTTGCCTATGCCATCACCATCGATTCGGACGGGCAACACTATCCCGACGATATTCCTGTGTTTCTTGAAGCCTTGGAAAATAGTGAAAACAAGAATATACTGCTTATCGGGGCCCGAAATATGGCCCAATCCGACGTACCGGGAAAAAGTAGTTTCGGAAACAAGTTTTCCAACTTTTGGTTTTGGTTCGAGACGGGTAAACGGCTGACCGACACCCAAAGCGGTTATCGGTTATATCCCCTAAAGGAGATAGCCAAACTTCGGTTGCGAACCCCAAAATTCGAGTTTGAAATAGAGGTGATCGTAAAAGCTGCCTGGAACGGCACCTCGGTCCAAAATATTCCCATACGCATTTCATACGATGAGGAAGAACGTGTTTCCCATTTCAGGACCGTTCCCGATTTTGCCCGTATCAGTGTTTTAAATACCTGGTTCGTTATCGTTGCCCTATTTTACATAAAACCTAGGAACCTTTTTCGGAAAATTAAAAAAAAGGGATTTAAACAGTTTTTGATAGAGAATGTACTACAACATAACGACTCTCCCAAAAAAAAGGCATTGTCCATTGCCCTTGGTGTTTTTATCGGCATTTGTCCGTTTTGGGGCTTTCAAACGCTTCTGGTGTTTTCGTTGGCCGTTTTTTTAAAGCTGAACAAGGCCATTGCCTTTGCCTTTTCCAATGTGAGCATTCCCCCGATGATTCCCTTTATCATTTATGGGAGCGTACACCTGGGCATGTTCCTTACCGGCGAGCCACTTTCGTTTTCGATGGACGACCTTACCCAAAACCTTGAAGTGTTGCAGCACCTGAAAACCTATTTGGTGGGAAGCTTTGCCCTCGCCCTGATCGCAGCGGTACTTTTCGGTTCGATCGGATACGCCGTACTGATCGCAAAGCAAAAAATCACCGTTGACAATGGATAAGGTGTTCGGAAACATATACCGCGGGATACGGCGATGGAAATGGGGGAGTTTCTTGGGTTTGTTGCTCCTTATTGCGGCGCTACTGGCCATTGTACGCCAAATTCGCTTTGAAGATGACATCACTTCCCTGATTCCCGCAAACGACGATGCCAAACGCATTCAGAAAGTGCTGAAATCCATTACGTTTACCGATAAGATCGTCGTCAACATCCAGAAGGGCGAACAAGGCACCATAGACGACCTTACGGCATACGCCACGGTTTTTTTGGATAGTTTGGAACAGAACGGTTCCGAATACATCAAAAACATTCAGGGACGCATCAACGAGGACGACCTTCCCAAAACCCTGGACCTGGTCTACAACAATTTACCGCTGTTCTTGGACGCTGCCGATTACGAGGGCATACAGGAACAACTCACGCCAGATAGCATTGCCAAGATTACGGCCAAAAACTACCGTTCCCTGGTTTCACCTTCGGGAATTGTAACCCGAAAAACCATTTTAAAAGATCCTTTGGGGCTGTCGTTCCTTGCGCTAAAAAAATTACAGCAATTGGGTATCGGCGACGACTTTAAACTCAAAAATGGCTTTTTGCTCGATGCAAAAGAAACCAATATCCTTCTTTTTGTCACCCCGGTACACAGCTCCAACGCTACGGACAAAAACCTGCCCTTTTCCGAGCGGCTATATGCCCTTCAAGAGCAGTTGAACGCCCAATTTAAGGGCACGGTAAAAAGCGAATACTATGGTGCCGCACTGGTAGCGGTTGCAAATGCCAAACAGATTCGGAAGGACATTCAGTTTACGGTCAGCATCGCCATGACCGTACTGCTCATTTTAATGATTTTTTTTTACCGCAAATGGTCCCTACCGCTCATCCTGTTCGCCCCTACCCTGTTCGGGGTACTATTAGCAGTGGCCTTTCTATGCTTGATCCGGGCCAAAATATCGATCATTTCCCTTGGTATCGGATCCGTACTGTTGGGCGTTACCTTGGATTATGCGCTGCATATCCTCACGCATATCCGAAACGGCAATAGCGTGCAAAGCCTCTATACCGATGTGGCCCCATCAATTTTAATGAGCAGTGCCACCACGGCATCCGCATTTTTATGCCTGTTGTTCCTAGAGTCGCAGGCCCTGCAAGATTTGGGCATTTTTGCGGCGGTAAGCGTTTTGGGCGCATCGGTATTCGCCCTGGTTTTTATCCCACAGGTATATAAAACCGTAAAAAAAACGCCCGGAAAAACGATTTTGGACCGTTTGGCGGCACATGCCTTTCATAGGAACAAATGGGCCATTATTGCCGTGTTGTTGCTTACCGTAATCAGTTGTTTTACGTACGGTACGGTCAAATTCAATAAAGACCTTACCAAACTGAATTACGAACCTGAGGTACTGCTATCGGCCCGCAAACGCTTGGAGACCTTAACGGACATCAGTTCCAAATCCATTTACCTTTCCACCTATGGGGAACAACAGGAAAAGGTATTGCAACGAAACGATTCCCTATACAGGGTTTTGGAAGGCATGGCCGAAAAGGAGGCCATTATCAGCTTTAGTTCCATTGGGGCGCTGGTACGGTCGCAAAAACTACAGCGGCAGAAAATAGCGGCCTGGAACGCGTTTTGGGAAGGCGACAGGGCAATGAAAACCTCGGAAAACCTGATAAAAAGCGGTACGCCCTTAGGGCTTAAGGAAACCACCTTCGATGGGTTTTACCGACTACTAAAAAGAGAGTTTCGCCCCATAAAAATTTCCGACTTGGAAACCGTAAAATCGTTCGCGGTGGACGATTTTATCGTGCAAGATGCCAATGGCACCACCATTACGTCCCTGGTAAAGGTCGGGGACGCCCATATTGATTCCGTTAGGGCCGCCTTTGCGAACGAACCCCATACCCTATTGATCGATAGGCAGCAGCTAAACGAGACTTTTCTGGGAAATTTAAAGGACGATTTCAATAGTCTTATCGGGTATTCCTTAATAGTGGTAGTCCTCATTTTAGGCTTCTTTTACCGTAGCCTTTCCCTAACCCTGGTCACCAGCATTCCCATTTTCCTCACGTGGTTTTTAACGGTAGGCGTTATGGGCGTGTTCCATATCGAGTTCAATATTTTCAACATCATCATTTGCAGTTTTATTTTTGGTCTAGGGGTGGATTATAGCATTTTCGTCACCAATGGGCTGTTGACCGAATACCGTACGGGCGAAAAGGTATTACCGACGCATAAAACGGCCATCATCCTATCGGTCATTACCACCATTGCAGGGGTAGGCGTGCTCGTTTTTGCAAAACATCCGGTGTTGTATACCATATCGTTGGTATCGCTTATCGGGATTTTTTGTGCCGCTTTTGTTGCCTTTACCATACAACCCCTATTGTTTCGGTTGTTTATCGGAAATCGAAAAAAACGGCCCATTTCGGTGCGCTATCTCATCCATTCCATTGTTTCTTTCGGGTATTTCGGCCTGGGGGGATTGTTGCTCTCGTTGTATGCCTGGATCGTGTTGAAAATTTCTCCCAACAGTCGCAACAAAAAGCAACTCGGTTTTCATACCGTGGTGTCCAAACTTATGGGTTCCGTACTTTACACCAATCCCTTTGTTCGGAAAACGATTCGGAACCCGCATGGGGAAACTTTTGCAAAACCGGCAATGATCATTGCGAACCATACCTCTTTCCTCGATATTTTGTCCATCGGTATGCTACATCCCAAAATTATCTTTTTGGTCAACGACTGGGTGTACCACTCCCCGGTATTCGGTTGGGCCGCTAAATTGGCGGGGGCCTATCCGGTATCGAGCGGGCTTGAAAACGGTACTGCCTATTTGAAGGAGAAAGTGGCACAGGGTTTTAGCCTGATCGCCTTTCCGGAGGGTACCCGATCCACCAGCAATACCATAAAACGTTTTCACAAGGGCGCTTTCTTTCTGGCGGAATCGTTCGATCTGGATATCCTTCCCGTACTCATCCATGGCAATTCGGAAGTACTGCCCAAAGGCACGTTTAGCATTCGGGACGGGAGCATTACCGTTGAAATACTTCCTAGAATTCCATCACAAACAACACAATTCGGAAAAAACTATACCGAACGCAGCAAAAAGGTAGCTGCCCTGTTTCGAAACGAATTCTATCGCCTGCGCAACACCATAGAAACAGAAAACTATTGGCATGCTACCCTGTTGGAACATTTTCGGTACAAAGGGGACCAGGTATACGACACGGTGAAAAAGGACCTAAAACAACATTCAAAAATCTATTTTCAGCTGTTACGGAACATCGGAAAAACGGACCGTATCGTTCACATTTCCGAAGGATACGGACAATTGGATTTTCTGCTCATGCTCGATTCCGGTACTCGGAACGTAACCCTGTATCTGGAAGACGCTTCGACCCGTGCCCTTGTCCGAAATAATTTTCTTGTCCAACAGCACCGTCGCTTGACGGTAGCCGATGATCGGGAGACCCTTCTGGAAACAACGGCAGATGTACTTATCTTGGATACCGATACCGATCCCGAACCGTTCGATAGTTGGGAAAATGATTTTTTAGGCCGTTTTTCTATGGTAATCATATTAAAAAGCACCGAAGACGGCCCTTTGATGGAAAAATTGCGCTCCGTTGGCTTTGAACGGCAGCAGGAGATTACGGACTATTTTCAATTTTCAAGGACAACCCCGTTTAACCTACAATAAACATTAGCCATGAAAAAGAACACCATCGACGTTTCCGAATTAAGAGATCGCTTGGGAACGCCGAACCTTATCGTATTGGATGCGACCATTCCAAAAGTAGCCGGTGCCGCTCTACCAAAAGGAAAACGGCGTATTCCAGGGGCACGCTTTTTTGATATCAAAAAGGCCTTTAGCGATAGGGACAGTCCTTTTCCCAATACCTTCCCCAAAGTCGAACAATTTCAAGAAGCCTGCCGTGCCCTTGGCATCGATAACGAGAGTACTGTTGTGGTGTATGACGATCTGGGAATCTATTCAAGTCCGCGTGCTTGGTGGATGTTAAGGACCATGGGGCATAAAAATGTACTGGTCCTCGACGGTGGACTGCCGGAATGGGAACGGCGGGGCTATGCAACCGAGGCCGTAACGGAACGCCCTATAACGGCCGGAAATTTTAAGGCAAGCTTTGATGCCGATGCCGTTGAACAATTCGAGTTTATCCAATCCAATAGTTCTAGCTCCGAAGCCCTGGTCATCGATGCCCGTTCGGCGGATCGGTTTTATGCCCGGGTCCCCGAACCCCGCGCGGATCTTAGGGGCGGTCATATTCCGGGGTCCATGAACATTCCCTATACCGAAGTATTGGAAAATGGTAAATTCAAATCGCCCCAGACCCTAAAACCGGTCTTCGAACCCTTACAAGGTGAAACAAGACCCTTGGTATTCTCCTGTGGTTCCGGAATTACGGCATGTATCGTTTTACTGGCCAGCGAACAACTATTGCAGAACCAACTGGCCGTTTATGATGGTTCTTGGACGGAATATGCGCTAAAGACCTCTTGATGGCACATCGTTTCGTTTTGAAGTAACAAAAGTGATAACTTTATGACCATAGGATTATGGCAATGGAACGCCGGTCATCCGCCGCGGTCAACTATGATATGATGGTAAAGTAGTAAGCAGTTGAGACGGTTTTAGCGGCACGGTCAAACCTAGCTATCGAATAAAAAATTGCAAAGGGAATGAAGGAACATTACGATGTGGTCATCATCGGCAGTGGTATGGGCGGCCTAGTAGCTGCCAATATTCTTGCCCGTGAGGGGAAATCGGTCTGCGTATTGGAGAAGAACAACCAATTCGGAGGCAACTTACAGACCTTTGTACGCGAAAAAACGATTTTCGATACAGGCGTGCACTATTTGGGCGGGCTCTCCAAAGGCCAAAACCTCTATCGGTATTTTGAGTATTTGGATATTTTGGACGGCTTGGAATTCAAACAACTCGATCGGGACGGTTTTGACATCATTACTTTCGACGACGATCCCAATGAATATCCACATGCGCAGGGTTATGAAAATTTTGAAAATAGCCTTATCGCGCAATTCCCCGAAGAGGCCAAAGCCATTCGGACCTATACCGCCAAACTACGGGAGATCTGCGCCAAGTTTCCCTTGTACAACCTCCAATTGGGCAAACCCTATTACGAAGATTCCGATATGTTCGAGGCCCCGGCAAAGCCCTATATCGATTCGCTGACACAAAACAAAAAGCTTCGGGCGGTACTGGCCGGGTCCAATCTGTTGTATGCGGGAGATGCCGATAAAAGTCCGTTTTACGTGCATGCGCTATCCGTCAATTCCTATATTGAAAGTGCCTATCGGTGCGCAGATGGAGGCAGCCAGATCACCAAAAGGTTGATCCGCAAGCTAAAAGAACACGGGGGCGATGCCTTTAAACACCAAGAGGTGGTCAATTTTGAAGTGGTGGACAAAAGGGTGGTTTCGGTCAGCACCAAAAAAGGGGATGTTGTCCGCGGGGATATTTTTATCTCGAACATCGAACCCAAAACCACGGTAAAATTGGTAGGGGAACAGCATTTTCGAAAATCGTACGGCAAACGCATTGCGGAAATCGATAGTACCATTTCGGCCTTTAGCATCCATTTGGTGCTCAAACCAAAAACCTTCCCGTACCTCAATAAAAATTACTACCACTTTAAAAACCATGATGCGGTTTGGAACGGCCACCAATACACGGCGGAAAGCTGGCCGGAAACCTATATGGTCTCCATGGGCGTTAGAAAGGACCAGGACGAATGGGGCGACCAATTAACGGCCATTTCCTATATGCGTTACGAGGAAGTGGAGCCATGGGCGGGAACCTTCAATACCGTTGCCCATAAAAATAACCGAGGGGAAACCTATGAGGATTTTAAAAAAGCGCGGACCGAAATTTTTCTTGACGAACTGGAGAAAAAATTTCCGAACATCCGGGAGTGCGTTCAATCGGTACATACCTCAACACCGTTGTCCTACCGTGATTATATCGGTTGCAATCGGGGATCCATGTACGGCTATGTAAAGGACGTGAGCAATCCGTTAAAATCGTTCATATCGCCCCGGACCAAAATTCCGAACCTGCTTTTTACCGGACAAAGCCTTAACATGCACGGTATTTTAGGGGTCACCATTAGCGGTGTGCTTACCTGTTCCGAAATTTTGGGAGGGGCCTATCTGCTGGAGAAGATTGTTGGCGAAAGTTAGGAGTTAGGAGTGAAAATTACCTTTTCAGCCGATATCACCAAAAGCATTGCCCGACCTTTTTCATAGAACGGACGGAATACTTTTAGCTTTCCTTGGGGGGCGGACTTACGGATGTCCACCCACCATCAACGATAATTGTCTGGCCCGTAATCTGTCCCGAACTATCCGCCAATAAAAACAGAATGGTCTTCGCGATATCCGATGTTGTAGAAACGATTCCGGTAGGCGTAATTTCTTCCCAAATAGCCTTGTAGTTTTCATCCGATTGGGTGCGTTCGGTCAATGTTGCCCCGGGAGCTACCGCGTTTACGGTTATTTTATACTTTGCCAATTCAACACTCAAGCTTTTGGCCAACATCTCCAGGGCGGCTTTGGTCATCCCGTATGCCGACAGCTTGGGGTGTGCTCGATGCCCAGTGACCGACGACATAAAAATGATCCGTCCGCCGGTTTCTTGTTCAATGAATTGCTTGGTTGCCGCTTGGGCGAGAAAAAAGGAACCCTGCAAGTTAATGGACGTCAGTTTTTGAAAATTCTCCAGTTTGTAATCGATAAAATCACCAAAAGTAGTGATGCCCGAGTTTGCGATTACAAAATCCAACTTCCCAAAGTCGGCTATTGCCGTCCGCACCATCTTTTGAATGACCTCAAGATCGCCGGAATCCCCGACTACCGAACTGCATTTCCCATGATGAGCACGAATTTCGCCGATAGCCCTTTCAAGCGCTTTGTCATCAATATCGTTCAATACGAGCGATGCGCCCGAATTTGAAAGCATTTTGGCAATCTCGAACCCGATACCGATTGCCGCACCCGTTATTATGGCTACTTTGCCATCATAAGAAAAATGTATCATTGCACTAGCTGTTAAGCGTTAAAAAACCACCATCGATCGGGTAAAAACTACCGGTTACAAAACCGGCCTCATCGGAACAGAGGTATAGGGCGAGGTTCGCAATTTCATCGGGCCGTCCCATACGCCCGATCGGTTGTGTTTTTGATAATTTTTCGAACATTTCCCGTTTGTTTTCCGGATAGTTCTCCTCCAAATAATTGTCTACAAAAGGGGTATGCACTCGTCCGGGACCAATAGCGTTACACCTGATGTTGTCGTTGATATAATCTTTGGCTATCGATGTGGTCATGGCATACACGGCCCCTTTGCTCATGGAATACCCGAACCTATCGGGAAGTCCCACAACGGCCGCAACGGAGGCCATGTTGAGAATGACGCCACCACCGGACTTTTTCATCAACGGCACACAAAAGTGCAAACAATTGTACGCGCCCATGATGTTTATGGCGCACATTTTATCCATATCCAGAAAGGAAGTTTGTTCCACATTACCGATTTGGGCAATAGCTGCATTATTTACCAAAATAGCTATGGAACCGGAAATATCATAAACTTTCTGAAAAACGGCCCCGACGTCTTCGTGACTGCCGATATCACATTGGTGAAATTTTGCCGCTCCCGACTGTGCTTCAATTTCCTTTACTGCAAGATTTCCCTTCTCGGCATCAATATCCAAAATATGAACAAAAGCCCCTTGTCTGGCAAATACCTTGCTGATGCTTTCTCCAATGCCTTTTGCGCCTCCGGTAACAACGGCAACTTTTCCCGACAAGTCGAATATTGGTTTCATCTGTTAATATTTATTGTTTTTTTTGTTCCAAACTTTAGTGGGAATCCCTCTTGACCTCGCTCCCCGAATTTCCCTTTAAAAAATCCAGGTCGACCCCTTCGTGGGCCTGCTCTACATGTTCGATATACATTTTGGTGTATCCCCTGGCATAACCAAGATCTGGGGCCTTCCACCTTTTTTTACGCTCCGCCAATTCTTCCTCCGAAACGTGTAGCATCAATTTTCTATTGGGTACGTCCAATTCAATGATGTCGCCCGTTTGCACCAATCCGAACGTACCGCCGACCGCAGCTTCCGGAGATATGTGCAACACCACCGTTCCGAACGCGGTACCGCTCATACGGCCATCGGAAATTCGTACCATATCGGTTATCCCTTTGTCCAGCATCGTTTTCGGCAATCCGATATTACCGACCTCGGGCATTCCCGGATACCCTTTCGGACCGGCATTTTTCAATACCAAAACCGAATTTTGATCCAAATCCAGATCGGGCAGGTTTACCCGGGCCTTATAATCTTCAATATCCTCAAAAACAAAGGCCCTACCCTTGTGCTGCATCAAGGCCGGTGTGGCCGCCGAAGGTTTGATTATTGCACCATTGGGGCATAGGTTACCTTTCACTACCGCTATTCCCGAATCGTGTTTTACAGGTTTTTCCACCGTTCCTATGACCGCTTCGTTATAGCATGCTGCCGCTTCGGAGTTTTCGCCGATGGATTTTCCGTTCACCGTTAATGCGGTGTTGTTTAAATGGGCACGCAGCCCTTTTAGGATTACCGGTAACCCCCCCGCATAATACAGATCTTCCATCATATACTTCCCCGATGGCTGTAAATTGGCCAATAGTGGTATTTTCGCCGAAAATTCATCAAAATCCTCAAGAGTCAATGGTACCCCTACCCGCCCGGCAATTGCAAGCAAATGCACCACAAAATTGGTGGAGCCCCCAATACCCGCGTTTACCATAATCGCATTTTCGAAGGCTTCCCGGGTCAGCACTTTGGAAAGTTTCAGATCTTCCTTTACCATATCCACAATGCGCCTACCGGTCAGGTGTGCCAATACTTTTCTGCGTGCGTCCGCCGCCGGAATGGCAGCATTATGAGGGAGGGACATTCCTAAAGCTTCTATCATACAGGCCATTGTGGAAGCTGTTCCCATGACCGCGCAGTGCCCATCGCTGCGGCACATGGCCGCTTCGATCTCCACAAATTCTTTCTGACTTAGATCTCCTTTTCTATTGGCCTCGCTTAATTTCCAAAGATCGGTCGTGCCCACATCCCTACCTTTGTGTTTGCCGTTCAACATTGGCCCTCCCGATAGAAATATGGTGGGAAGATCTACACTGGCGGCTCCCATTAGGATGGAAGGTGTTGTTTTGTCGCAACCCCCCAACAATACGACACCGTCCATAGGATTTCCGCGAATACTCTCCTCGGCATCCATACTCGCCAAGTTCCGATATAGCATGGTGGTGGGTTTCATTAAAGTTTCTCCCAATGACATTACGGGGAACTCCAAAGGAAAGCCCCCGGCTTCCCAAACGCCCCTTTTTACATGTTCGGCCAATTGACGCAAATGTCCATTGCACGGCGTTAGCTCGGACCAGGTATTGCAAATACCGATAACGGGCTTGCCTTCAAATTCATCTGCCGGATAACCCTGGTTCTTCATCCATGCCCGATAAATGAACCCATCCTTCCCCGTTTTACCGAACCATTTTTGGCTTCGCATGTCTTTTTTTATATCCGTCATATCTTGTTTCAATTTACACCAAGGTCGGCGTTGCTGTTTTTGGCGGTCAGGTCAAGATACGCTCTTTTCCTTTCTATTTGACCTGCTTTGGGGCGCAACAATGCCTTAAATAAGATTTTATACCATTTTAACTTTGAAATAGCACTAATAAATGGTTTCTTTTTCAGTTATTCTTCGTTAAAAAGCCTGTCCCCGGCTTGACCGGGGATCTAACCGTAGCTACAGCTATGCTTAGGTTTTTCGCCTTGAATACCTAAAAAATAATTCAATTTCTATACGTACCATTTCAAAGTTAAAATGGTATAAGTTCCTTTAAGACCAAAACAACTAAGCATTCGGTGTTTTACGGAAAAGTAGTTTTCCTTTGAAAAGCGTCCGTTTTTAGAACGATTACGAATAAAAAATAGCCTCGGCAAGAATCGAACCTACTCCATAATATACTTATTTTCAAATGTTTAAAACAATAACTAAGCTATTGCGCACCGATTTGGACACCACTGTTGGCCTTGATACTAAAGATAGGTATTTGTGTGCTATTGGCATCATCCGCCATATTTATCGCACAAAAAAATAAGCATTGTTATAAAATAGGTGTACACTCTTTTGCAGCGAAAATATCCACGGTGGAATGTTTATTTGAGAAGGACGCCAATGAACCAAAAAGAAATAGCAACAGCTGCAAACCAAACGCGATATTCTTATTTTTCAAATACTTTCCCATTTTACATGTAAGCTTGTGTCTTTTTAACAATGTACTCATAGACCCATAGAATTGCCCAAAACATTGTTCTTTACAACCCTGTTTTTGTCTTTTCCCCTCCCGCAACCCTGCTTTGAAGCTCAAAAAAGTTTTTGTCAGGCATTAAAATTGTTTCTCGAATCATATGGACCGCTTCAATCCAAAAAGTCCAAAGGAGCTCCATAAATAATTAAACATTTTTTCAAGAACAAATAGTAGACTTTGAGTTAATCTCCGTTGGACAAAATAATTTTTTTCAACCCTTCTTTATAAGCCTTGCTTACCGGAAGTTCCACGTTATCCAATAAAAATACCTTAGAACTGCTTACGGACCGTATATGGATGCGGTTCACGATATAAGAACGATGAATCCTTTTAAAACCATATTTTTTTAAGTCAACCTCTACTTTTTTCATTCGTTGGAAAGACATAAAATTTCCATGTGTACAAATATATTTCACATACTCCCCATTTGCTTCCAAGTAGCGAATGTCGCGCGTCATCAAATACAACGTTTTGCCATTACTTCGGATATTAATGGGATGGTTGATTCCTTTATCGTCCTTAGTTTCTTCCCTTCTAAATTTTTCCCGGGCGGCAAGTCCCCATTCATAAATGGAATAGCAGTAACCGAAAAAAATAAAACCTGCGGAGGTGGCCACGATGAAGTATATCGCGCGCTCGGGATGTCTGAAAACCGTATCTATAGGAACGTTATGTTGTACCACGGAATAAACTATACTAAAACGTATCATACTAAAAAATAAAACCCATGACCAAAACTCGATTCTCGGAAACTTCTTCTTTTTACTCAACTTAAAATATCCGATATACACCATTCCCAAAACTTCGGCGGCAAGAAACAAGGATAGCGTACATGCAATCCAAAATACAAAGAAACGGTTGTACCATAAGAAGAAGTTAACAATGAAAAAGAGAGACCATAACACGATTTTCCATCTAAATCTCGGTTTAGGGTATCCTTTGGTTGAAATTTTCATTGAATCCGTTGAAAAAAGGTTCGAAATCATAATAAAGGCATAGGATATGAGGTTAAAGAAACGCTAGCCGCTTATTAAGAAAGTTAGAAATTAATTCGACAAATAGGACCTTTTGGCGCCCTATTTTAAAAACAGATCTGTTCGAAGATTACTTTTAGCCGCGGCAATTTTGGGATCATACGGAATCCACATGGGCGTAATTTGGCCTAAATCCTATGGTGTTCCAAACGAGGATCGCCTTATGGCAATCAAGATAGAAACAACGGTAAAATAAGTTTAAGTAAAGTAACGACTATGAAGATCCTGAACCTTGGTATCGCTTTAATATTGATATTTTTAAACTCTTGTTCGCGTCGGGAGTTGGGAACCGAAGAACTCCCTGATACCGATAAACTTTCCGATAGGCCCAGTCTTGCCCAAAGCCCTTGGCCCATTTTTCATGCCAACACGAGCGCAACGGCCTCTTCAAAAAGTTCGGGGCCGGGCAATATTTCCCAAATACGGTCCATAGCTTCGCAAACAAATAAATCCGGAAAGCCCGATGTATCACCATGGACGGTGGTGGGGGAACCTTATCCCGACGGTTCCCAGCCGATATATACCACCCCCAACGAGGGTATTGCCAAATACCTTATTAACGACGGAACATTTATGCCGGTGGATATGCTATCGTTGGATAGGAAATTTTTTGATTATGATTGGACTATAGCCGTGTTAGAGGGAAACCGGATCGTTACAACGGAAATCAAAAACAACCGGTTCGTTGTTTTGGGAGATCAAAACGATAGCTCGACGTCGCCTTTGGAAGTCAAGTATTTCGTGGATGTGGACTTGGATTCATATGGGCGGCTGACGTCTCACTTTACCGTATCGGATGACGGATATGTTATTGCCCTTACCAAAGATAACAAGCTGGTTGCCGTGGATATCATCAGGCGCGAAGTAGCTGCTTTTATAGACTTGTCCTCGGGTTCCGGCGTGTCTTTCCACAACAGTTTTCCCATTGACAAAGAGGGTAGGATTTATCTTTCGACACAAAAACAACTGAGTGCCTACGATTGGAACGGTGAATTTTTTGTTTCTGCATGGAATGCCCAATATGATATGCGCGGCCCGGGATGTGAGGGATATGACGAAAATATAACGGCATTGGAAGAGGTGACCAATATCGCTAATGGGGAATTGTGTACGGGTAGTGGTACAACACCCTCGCTGATGGGTGAACAAAATGGAGGTATCGTGGTCATTCTTGACGGCCATGCACCAAAAAATAATGTTGTTGCTTTTTGGAGGGGAGCTATTCCCGAGGATTGGGAGGCCCTGCCCGACCCCAACAATGAAGGTGCTTTTTTAGATTTGCGCGTCGCAGGGATTTTTCCACTGCCGTATTCAACTCCGGTAGGTGACGGTTTTACTGCCGAAAATTCGCCCGCGGTATTGGACAACTCTTTGATCGCCGCACAATGGGGAGGTTTTTCCCCTGAAGAGCGTTACCCCAAAGGCGTGCAACGAGTGGACTGGATTCCCGATGAGCGGAGGTTGGAGCTGGTGTGGGCAAATTCAGAAGCCCAATTTAATGGAGTACCCACCATAGCTTGCGAAAACGGTAATTGCCAAACCTATGGTATGGGTGTGCTCGGCGGAGCCTTTGTCTATCAGGCCCTTGATTTCCAAACGGGTGAAATGAAAGCGCAATTGGCGATGGGTGCCGACCAAAGCGTATTGGACCAAGGGAACAATCATGCTGTCGCGTCAGATGGTTCCATAATATACTCCGGTCGTTTTAAGATGATCCGCATCCGATAAAATCGACCGTATTTTGAAAGAACTTATGATTCACGCCTAAAGTGTTAGGATGGGTAGCGAACTAAAAGGCCAAAAATGGATATTGAGTCCAAGGTCGTCTACGGACAAGCTCTTTTTTCGCAATGCAACGCAGTAAGAAATACTGCGTAATAGCAATTGAACTTGTTTTAAATCGGCAGTTGACTTTGGCAAACGCGTGGTAAACACAGCCAGAACGGCTACATCAAACACTTCAACGGCAAGTATCGGGCGTACGTACTGGACGCCCGTTTGTTCCTGGACATCAATGCAGCCAGAGTGATTTCGGGAAGAATACGACCACTACTCCAATTAAATTCTTGGGATGAAACAGTCCAAGAACTTATTTGGAAGAATTTTCAAAAGAGCATATCCCTTTGAAACCCCATTTTTTAATTTACCACTGTTCGAAAAAGAGGTAATACCATTTCTGGTGTTAATCAAAAAATGAAGCATTGCAAACCACGGAAAAAGAATTCTTTTTAAAACAGGCTTTTCTATAAAAGTTTTAGAAAATAGTTGCAGAACGCGGGATAGAGAAATCGATATACCAAAGAGTATAAAATAATCCGGAAGACTTTGGCCCGTTACGTTAATCCAAATACCGTCCTCTCAAAACGACCATAATTTGCCTCGGTTTCAGGACAATCCCAAAGCAACAGCGAATCTGCGATGGCCTCTCGTCCCGTATATCACCAATGTACTTTTAGTCCTGCCATAATATTGATACGCCCCAAGTTGATCCCGTCCTCTCCCTCGTCCCTTAGGTTTCTGGTTTCGGAACTGCCCCCTTCTTCGGAGGTGATCTTATTAACGAACCCCAAGGTGGAGGATGTGGATAGGCCGAAAGACAAATGATCGTTGATCCCGAATTCGTAACCGATATTGGAAAGGAAACCAAAGGTGTTTCCCGAAGTTTCCGTAGTACGCACCCCTGCTTTTTGAACATCGGTATACGACATATACCCCAAAGAAAGCATGGCTATAAAAGCGTTCTTATTGTTTGCCGAAACGACCCTGGTCAACAACGAAGGGCCTATAAAGGTTATCCTTACGTCATTGGACACCCCGTTTTCGACCCCGCCATCGGGAAAACTCACCTGTAACGCATTATTTTGTTGGTTGCTGGTAAAGGTGTTGAAATCCATCCCCAAGGCCAGCGACTCGGTTAGAAAATAATGTGCGTTTACACCCCAATGAAATCCGGACCGGAGTTTGTTGATATAGTCGCGTATCTCCGGATCAACGCCGTTGGGTAACCTGCCCAACTGGTACCCGTAACCGGCATCGGCACCCGACCGCCATCGCTTCCCCGTAAATTTTTGATACGGCTTAAAATCCCTTGGGACCTCGGCGTTTTCAAAAAAGTTTTTTTGAACGTGCGCCATCTGCGAACGGGACAATACCGTACTGCGGGTTTCCCCATTCTTGACAAAGTAGAAATAGACCGTATTTTTCTTTTCTTTATAAATGCGGGCATTAATGCTATCGTTGTCCGTAGTGACTATAAGGTCCTGTGCTTTTGAAAAGGTAAGGGAACATAGGGTCAACATCCCAAAAACCATTTTGCGAAAAAAGGGTGTGCAGCTCATCTCGAAATTTAATTTTTACGGGCCTTTTTGGCCATCAGACGTTCATATTCTTCCTTGCCCCTACGGTAATCGATCAATTCCAAAGTGGGCCTACCGACCAGAACACCGGCTTTGATACCACATTCCAAGAAATAGCTTTTTCCGTGTTCGAGGGTAATCGGCACTTCTGTCTTTTTTTCTGTTTTGGCCCAAAGCAGGTTGGGGCCTTCCGCGGTAATATGGATCACATCCATAAAATTATTTTTTACCCTGCACAAGGTCGAATCGCCCAACATAAGGTCGTACCCAATAAGCGCTCCCACAGGGTTGGAACGGTATACATGCAAAAGGGCATAGTCCACATCCTCCAAAATCGGTTCTTCGAAAGGTTTCGGCAGTACGCTCGTATCCTCCAAACAGTAGAAGGTCACCTTCATACGATGGCAGGTACTCATAATATTGGGCCTCTTGTGTTCCGTTATTTTCACCACATTGGCGCCATTTTGCCGGGCCTCGAGCTTCGCTTGCTCCAAAACCATTTCATAGGTACATTTTGTGGTAAAACCGGTGTCCTTTATGGATAGTTCCCCCACCTCCCGAACCCCGGGGGGAAGCGTTTCCGTAATCTGTACAACATGTACCTCACTATCATACGCCAATGGTGGCCTTTTGTCCGCGATCACCGACCTTAACTTAGGGCTGCACGCCGCTGTAAAAAACAAGCAGACCGTTAGCAAAAAACAAATCCGTTTCATATTTGAGCCTTGAACCCGCTTTATGCATTAGAAAATCTATTACAGCTTCCAGCTACTTCAAAATATGGTGCTGCGCTACATTTTTAAATGTAACCGTAGCGGTGCTATGCTTACATTCATAAAATGTCATATTTTATCGCACCTAAAAGCTTCATTACGAAGTTCTAATGCATAATCCGGGTTGAACATTTTATTGAATATGGTTCCATCAAATACAGCGGCGGTTACGGCAAAACCTATTGCATATGGCGCAAGGCCACCGGTAGTTGATCGAATTCTCTTTTTTCAGTTGGCAAAAGTAGGTTTTTTCACTGCAAAAATTGTGCAGTATTCCTCAAATGCCGATCGAATAAGATAGAACGAAACCACTTTTTTCAGCAGAAGTCACAAATCGGCTTTGTGGTAAAATACCAGCTTGGTATCGTTATGGGGCAGCGGCCCAATATTCGAATGTGGGCCAAATAGGGTGTTATGGTTTCTTGGCCAACCCACTTGTTACAACCGAGCGGTAGCTTTTGTTATCGATGGGGAAAGCAGATGATTCCTTGTTGTTCCCTGTCCCAAACCTCAAAATACTGCTCTACCACCACCCCTTCTTCCATTACCCGATAAAGAACCCATTCTTGTAGTTGCGCAAAACTTCCCCAGTACTTTTCGTGGTACACTAAAAATTGGTTTTCCGTTACTTGCAGCGGTTCGGAGAAACGATGGTTGTGCATTTGTTTTGCTACTCTTTCGACAATGGTGATACCGGTACCCCCTAAAAAATCAGGGTGCGGTCCATCCGGGCCTATTCGATCAAAAAATTCCATGATCCGTTCCCTCCCAAAATGTTCAGCAATTTTGGAAGTGTCCAAATAGGCCTTGGCCAAACTGCGCTCCGCCTCCGTGTTAATAGCCCAGTTTAACAGGATAAACGAACGCTCTTTTCTTTCTTCCACTTGGTCGATACTGTCCTGTTCGGTAAACCTTCCCTTTAAAATAAGGGCGTGGAGCACCTCTTCCAACATGGGATCGGGTACCGTGTCTTGCCGTATTACTTCGGGGACTATTCCATAGGCCGTTTCGGTAATTGTTTGCGAAAACGACGCCAAAGGGCCAAAAAGAAATAGGAACCGCAACAGACCCAACGCCATATTGGTATATTTCAAATATGCTTCCATACGATGTAAAAGTGTGTTGGCCATTTGGAAAGGTTTTAGAAAAGTAGTCGTCATTTTTCTTGATCCAGCAATAAAATCGTCATCGTATTTTGGATGGCCCGTTCCGTTTCGCCCAGCGGTGGAACCGTTACAACATAGGTATCGGCCAGGGATATTTTTCCGTAATGCTTTTCAAAGCGATCGTTGGTAAAATTTGCCAGTTCTTCAAATTTTTCCGCTATGGTCCGTGTTACGTCATCGGTCAAATTTTGAAAACGGGATTCAAGATAGGTCGCTACCGCCTTGGTGGGAGCATCCATATAATGTTTAAAGTACGGGTAATCCGGAAACGTACACCTTAGTTTATGTTTTTGTAACGATAATGCCAATGCGTTCGGTTTAAAGCTTCTGTAATGGCGAAAATGTTGGGTCAACATTTTCTTTTTTTGTTCCTGAAGAAACTTTTGGTGTTCTTTCCTCAAATAATCCACTTTTGCGCCTTCCATAGAGGCCCCTAAAAAGGGTTGTCCATATTTGTTTTTTTGAAAGGCCGGTAGCAATCGCTGTTCGTAAAAATCCTGTATGTCTCGTGTATAGGCTATGTCGACCGTATTTGGTTTGTCACCGTCGACCAATGCTTTTTCGTACCTGCGGATATTCTCGATATGGCGCCGTTCAAAACGTTCGAATTGGGCAGCATCTAAAATTTCCCTGAACATACTTAGGTCATAATCCCATTCTTCCCAATCCGAAAAAAAATGATGCTCGGAAGCAATCCGTTTTTCTTCTTCATGGGCATACACTTTTTCGGCCTGCTCAAAAGTCAGGTTCAAATACTCCAAACGACTTTTATCCAGGTTTACACGCCATTTGTATTCTTCCGCATCCATTTCAACTTGTTTTTGGTTAAATCTACCTTGTTTTTCAAAATGACCGACTTCGTTCGATAACTGCCAAGAAACCGCTTATACCGTTTAACGTTACAATGGTATCGACACCGGCATCCGTTCGGGGTCACGGCCCAAACGAGCTCACAAAACTCTCATACGTATCGGTACCTTCATAAAAATAGAGGCAAAGGGTCAATTTTGTATCGGTCGGTATGCTTTTTTTGTTTTTAGGGCCACGCAGAATTGTATGCTCCTTAATACAATTCAACAACGCGGCATCCAAGGGAGCGTTACCCAACTCCTTTAGGGGTTTGATCATTTTGATTTTCAAGTTGGTATCGACGGCCAGCTCATAAAAAGCGTAAGGTGGCGTTGTAATGGTAAAACTTCTGGGCTGCCATAGGCACTCATCCATAAAATAGGTTTTTAACCGGTACTCGTTGGTAGGGTAAAGGTCACTATCCTTTATATATTGTAGTACTTCAAGTTTCTGCTGTATCGTTTTATAGCGCTTGGCCCTGATGGCTATCAATTCTTCTTCGGTATATTTTCGAACGAAGTACTCGGAATCATATGTTTTATCAACTTGTTCCGATCCGGAACAGCTGCCAAAAACAAGGTCGCCGCTGTTGTTTTTCGAAGCAAAGATGAGCCAGGTGGTGTTCTTTGGGGTATAAAATCCGCAGGAACTATTGAGACTGGTATATATCCTTAGGGAGTTGATAGCACTACCCTTGTATAAAGTTGCGATGGAAATTTCAGCAGTGTGGAAATCTTCATTCTGTCCATCCCGAGCGATGTCAATAATTTTTGCCGTCGCCACAAAATCCGATCGGATATACCGCTCCATCAACTTCATCGGAAAACACACACAGGCAAATACCTGATGTCCCATGAGCGCCAATAGCAAGGTAAACAGTGCTTTCATAATTGGTTAGGTCTCAACAATTGTTCCGAAAAGCGTTTGGAATTATGGCCTTCAACAAAAAAATTAATGGTAGTACACTTCAACGGTCTCATCAATGGAGAAAATGCCATTTTCATCATCTCCCAGAATGTAAAACCTGATTTCGACATTAAATTTTCCAATATGTTTTACATGATAAAGTAGATAGCGTCCGTCTCCAAGAGGAACCGCCTCCGAAAATTTATGATAGGTCGATAGCGGCTCAGGGTCATATACCAGATCGATCCTATCGACCAACCCTTCCCTAGGCCATTCCCGGTCATAAGAAATCGTTTTTAAAGCTCCCCTGACCACTTCGGGCGTTAGCTTTTTGGACATTATACCGGACTGTCTCAAATCGCTTTTTAATGCTTTCTGCATTCCTGAATTATAACATAATGCAAATAAATGTAATGGCCAGTTTCTTATCTTCCCAACATAGGCAACGCTATCCTTTTTGGTAAGGACCCCTTTAAAAACGCGATCATGGATCATGTCCAATTTGTACTTGTTCAACACAGTATCTTGGAGCATTATTTGGTTTACAAGGCGAAACGAGATGCCGTCCTTCTCTTGGCCATATGTATTGGTCTGAAATAGACTAAAAAGCAGTATTAACTTTAATGGTAATTTGTTCATTCCGTTTTTACATACTGAACTCATCTTGAGTTGTTCTTTTACCTAACCCCGATGCGTCGGGGTCGCATTTTGCTCCGTAATTTCCCCATTTTCAGCTTCCGTAGCCCGGCTATGCAACCATAAAATGGCTTCATTACGTCACAAAAGCCTTCGTTCCTGGTTACAAACAACAACTCAAGATGAGTTCACTTTTTTACACGTTTAGTTTTGGAGCATTTGTGATTTTGAGAACCACACCTTTCTTTGGGTTCTGGATTTTCCTCATCAGGAAGTATAATATCCCGCCAATAAAAATAAATCCTACGATTAGTGTACCTGTTGTTCCAAGAAACTCCGCTATTGTGGCTATTATTTTTCTTAACCATGCCCTTCTGCCAGTAATTCTAACAGTGCCTCCCTTTTCCAATTCCATAGCGGAAATATAGGTAGCACTGGTAAAAATGATGGCGATACCCAAGGTTATAAGGTTAGCGTAAATTTGCTTAAGCACCGAATAGTTTTTTAATTCTATTCCTTTCAGGTTCTTTTTAAAATAGGAACGCATTTCTAAATACACATTCTTATTCAGTTGAAATTCTTCGTCCGTGGTTTTATCATCTCTAAAATTCATTTCAATGGTAAAATCCGAATCTATAAATACGATTTCTTTTAAATCCTCGTAGCGAATACTCCTGATCGACCCTAAACTTTTCGATTCGATAAGTTCATCAATGTTTGTGTCGCTATTTTGTTCGGTCAACCAAATAGCTTTCGCACTCGCTATTAAATATGTAGCGGTTGATTGCGATTCTGATATTATCCAATTTTTCATTATTTTTTAAATGTAAGGGTGTATCGGTTAAGTTGAATAGCGCATAAAGTAAGGTTACATCGTTTGGCCTATTTTCTAATTCAAAGCCATTACCATTACATTTAGCTACTTTACTTTTTCAGTATTTTATCTTTTTTCCAAAAAATCGATATACTCTTCCGATACTTGATTTTATATCGTATCCTATTGGACTACTCTATTATATCGTAGTCCAGAACAACTAATTTAAATGACCCGTAATATCAAAGGAGAAACTCAGTTTTCCACACCGGATAAAATTTTAAAAAGATGTTTACAGGTAAAGTATACGCCTATAGCCAGAACCGATACAACAGAAATTTCAAACCAACTTAAAAGATAATAGGTGTCGTGGATGTTGATCGAAAATGTCGAATCACGGAACATTCCACCTAAAACTAAAACGCTAACAATAGTAATTGAAACCTTGAAATTCATATGAAATCAAATTGGATGGTTTAAAAAAATGCATTAAAATAACTGAACTTACCCATAGGTATATCTTCGAAATTATAGTTGTCCAAGGTTTTACTTCATAGGGTTTGATCAAATTCTGAAACGTTCAAAACACGTACGGCTTCTGACTTTATTAAATTTACCTCTAAAACGGTTTTGCGCAGATCTTGTTCAATATAACTCCACTTTTGTTGAGTAGAATTTACTCGAAAGGTCCTTACGCAGAAACATGGAACTAAAACCGCAATTAATACCGTGCCCGTTGTACGCATTGCAAATTCGTTTCTAAGGGGTTTCATTAAGTTGTCCCTTCTTTAGCCTTATACGATTCCATACGATTAGGATGCTTACCTTTTACCATAAGAATAGTCCTGTAAAGAGCTTAGATCGGCCCCACCACAAAAAATATTCGAGTTGACTTAAAAAACGACCCGTTTTCCGAAAGCAAATTCGGTTAGATGCTATTCGAAATAACCAAATGTACCCGCTTTAATGATAGTATATCCCTATCGGTTTCTTGAGACTATAGCTTTCACCGTCAATCTCAAAAACGAGGTATTCTTCTACAAACTGAATGTCGATACCCAGTCTAACATGATGAATCAAATACTTGTTGTCCTGTATCAGAACCGGATCGGAGAATCCGTGGTAGCCTTCTTTATCGTTAACCATCTCTAACAGTTCAAATCCATCAAACATGGAGATTTTTTCCCATTCTCCTTCTTCGGGTAAACTCTCGTTCATTCTTTTAACCATCGCCGAAGAGAATTCCTTGGATAAGTTGCCATTGGTAACATAATCTTCCTTTAACAGCTTTTTGAATTTACTATTAATCTTCCGCCTATTTAATCTTAATGGCCGGCTCTTGACAAAGTTCACGTATTGTAAACTATCTTTTGTATTCAACTCGTTCCTGGACATCATGGCCTTCACCGCACGTTGCTTTATGGCATCAAAAACCGTATCTTCTCTTATCAGATCGGAAATCAGTTTATGGGTCGCTTTTTCCAAGTTTTGTGCCACACCTGAAGTTACAAGGCACAGCATTACAAAAAACAATGTATTTTTCATTCCTCCGTACATTTTTTTCCTACGCTCAATAGTTCAAATCCGGTCAAATCATATGAAAAAATATCCGTGTACATCTCTCTCACCTCCTCCTCAATTTCTTCATAGGCTTCGGTTCTTATCCATGAACATTGGATAGAAAAAGAAATAAAACAAACCAAAGTTTAAACATTTCCTTTTTTATCTTATTTTCTTTTGTTGCTGGACTCAAAACCGCGACCTATGTTTCGTCTGGAAATGCTACTTTCCATTCTAATGCTCCCACAAGACAAAGTGCTTTTCAATTACTATTTTATTTTTATCAGTTAGATTGTAGAGAATAAACTCACTTAATCCAGAATCTCTAATTTTAGCCTTGCCCTTTAATCGTTCATGATAAATTAAGTACTTGTTTTCATCTATAAGAAATGGTCTTGAAAAACTATGGAAAGTTTGTTTTTCCGGAAACTTAGTTACCAACAGAATACCGGCATTAAGCAATCTTGAAGGATGCCCTTTCTGTTCCGTTGGACTATTAATAATTTTCAGTACTGTGTCTTTTCCCAAATAAGAAACCATTTTGTCACCCCGTTCAAGTTGTGTCTTGAGAATTTTTTTTGCGTGGCCATCAATTTGGTCCCGCATCAAAACTAGTGGCGCAGCGGTGATTTTTGTAAAATAATCAACACTATCCTGTTTCGTCATTTTACCTGCTTTAACCCTATTTCCAATGAACTCCCGTCGAAATTCATCCGGAATGGTGTCTCGCCCCATGACCATAGGTATTATCGAAAATTTTTCTTTCGAATTTTCCTGGCCGATACTTTTTTCACAGAAGAATGAGAACAGAATTAGACTTAGCAAGCCACTATATTTATATATTAGTTTTCGCATTTTTTCCCTATTGATAATATTTCAAAATACTCACGTTCGCTTTCAATGAAAGAGCTGTATATTCTTCTTATCTCCTCCTCAATTTCTTCATAGGCTTCGGTTCCTTTCAACCCGGACCAAGCAATCGCTTCCGCATCCCCTATATCAATATCATAATTCTTACTTAGACCAAATTCCAAAATGAGCTCGGCCATTGGTTCAATCAATTCCGCCATTACTTCGTGCATGTAATATGATATATGCCTACGATTTCCATCTTCTCCTCTCCTTATCTCTGCGACATAATGACTCCAAAAACTTGCCAAAGATCGATAATTACTGCTCGATTCCTCAAGATTGACCGATTTCTGGTCCAATTGATACTCCATAATTGCGTGGAGATTTTCATGGAGCAATGTAGTAAAAATCCCTATATCTGTTGCCGTTTCGATAAAGTTGTTATCCAATCTGATTTCAATTTTTGTAATTCTTCCATTGTAATCAAGCAAAGCATCGGTTTCGGCAACGCCCACAGATCCATCTTCAAATATTGCTATCTCATCCACATTTTTATATATCAAATTGTATACCGAATTTTCACTTCCAAAAATTTCATTAATCGTCGTTTTTAATGGTGTATTTACATCCTTCAAGTAATCGATCATATCGGAGACACATGGATTGTCCACTTCATTAATCACGCTTAGGTCTTCGGCTACCTCATTAATATGCTCTTCCAACACCCTTTCCCGTATCGCTTCATGTTCTGTTCTTGCCGGGGTACAATAATCGGGGCCAAGGTGAATGCCCCTATCGTTTTTCGGCCTTCCCGACTGGCAGTCATTATAACTGTCCTCAATATAACCGGGGTAAAACACCAGTGCCTCTATACTAGGGGTCGGCGCCATTTCCTTTCCCAGACCGAAAAGGGTCTCGCTATGCCAATAGCTGGGAAGATCAGATATAAACGTCGGGGTGGCCATTGGTGCATTGCTCGGATAGTTATAGGTGAGAATGTAGTTGGTCATCAGGAATACCCGATCCCGTCGCGATAGATTATCGTACTGAGACATGCGGGCACGTATGATACTTTCGTAGTAGCTTCCGTCGTGCACCATGTTCCATATTCCATCGGCCCATGCACGTTCCTGTGCGGCATCGAACTCCAACTCGGCAAAATCCGTTTCGGCCTGCCCTAACAACTGATTGAACTGGTGTTGGGTGGCAATATCACGTAAGCGGGTCCCTTGTACCGTTTTGGAACCGAACTTATCACAGTCCGCCCCTTCCCAATCTTTACAAAACTCCCATAGGCCTTTCCATTCCTCCATATGGTACAGTTCGGTAGTAACTACCTCTTGATCGGTGTCCATCCGCTCGGCAATCTGCCGGTGTTGATATGCTTCATCACTTGCCGTACGCTCAAAACCCAAGGTTTCGGATTCAAACTCCCTAAAAAACGCTTCTTGGGCGGCCTTAAAGGTGGAATGGTGCGTATCGAATATTTCGTTGATCTCGTTTCGGAAGGTCTCTTCTTGTTCGTCGAGCCAGCGTTGCTCTTCGCGATCTGCTATGGCTGCTAAAAGTCCCTCTAAATACAACAGTTCCCCAATATTATTGAAGTCGATATCGTACTCGAACGGTGGATCTTCCGTTTTGTCCTCTTCGCCACCACCACCCGGGTTGGGGTCGTCGAGATCGGTACAGTCGCCGATATTGATCTGCATGGGCGGCCGCCCGGCCAGTTTTAGGCTGTCCTCGGCCTTGAGCATGTTACAGGGCATGCCCTGCTCATGGTACTGTGCTTGGGCCGTTTCCGGTGCGGAAAGGCATAGAAGCGTTGTTATCGTTAAAATGGTATATAGTGTTTTCATAAGGGTGTCGCTTGCTTATTTTTTGATGATGATACGGGAATGGGCGGTGCCGTTCACTTCCAGTTGTAACAGGTACAGGCCGCTGCGGAGTTCCGACAATCGGTCGAAGGTAACCGTACGGTCGCCCTTGGGTTGCTTCCGTTGCCGCTTTTGCAGCACCGTGCCGGGATTGCGATAGTCGGAGAGGGCAATGCGTACCTCGGCATCGGTATCCAGGGTATAGTGTACCAATAGGTCCGCCTCGAACGGGTTGGGGTATACCTTTATAAAATGGTCTTCCTGTTGGGCAAAAGCCTCCTTTATGGTATCGGATAGCCCTCCGGCGACCTTTTGTAGCCGTAGGCGCATGGGCGGCCCCGGTTCCGACCAATTGTTGATATAGGTCTCCAAGTTCCCATCAAGGACGATCGCCCCGTTTTCCGTATCGATCCGGTATTTTAGGGATGTTAGGCGATGGTCGAGGGTGACCTCATCGGTACGGTCGGTATAGCGTTTTTGTTGTGTCAAGGTCAGTTCGGGGAACACCAGTTCGTTACCGCTGAGGAGCACGTCCCCCATGACCGTTCCTTCCAAGGTGGTGATCGTTGCCCGGTGGATGCCTGTACCGGTATCGGCGATCGTTAACCGGATCTCGTCGCTGCGCATGACGGTGCTGCCGGACCAGTCCAATTGTTCCCAATGTCCTTGCCAGGTTCCGGTGATGCCATTGGTCAGGGGACCATCGGTATCGGTTAGGTCGGTCGGGAAAAGTTCGGTGTTTACCTCCCCCGGATGTTCGCGGTCGTACTCCCATTGGGCAAGGAGTACGGCACTGTTACCGATGGGATTGTCCTTTAGGAGCGCTATGGCCCGGTCCCTGTCCTGCGGTACGCCTAGCCCATGGTAATGGCATTTTGCCGTCCAATGGACGGCCATGGGGTCGTCACTTTGGTTGAACCAGTGCAAGGCCCTTTGGTAGTCTTGCTCGATGTTCCCCAAACCTTTCAGATAGAGGTACCCCAAGCTATAGGCGGCCTTGGCGTTTCCTTTTTTATGGCTTTTTAGGAACCATTTTCGGGCCTTGTTCAGGTTGAGCGCATGCCCGAGACCCTCCTTATATAGTATGCCAAGGTCACAGGCCGCGGCGGCGCTCCCCGCCTCGGCCCGTTCGCGCACCGCTTTGAACAGTGCCCTGTCCGCTTGGGCATCCCTATGGGACCGTTGTAGCGCCTCCACCACTTTTGGGGCGAGCGTTTTGGTGTATTCGTCGCCGGCCGTTACCGTTTGTTGGGCCAGGGCGTAACTGCCGAACAGCAGTACTAGTATCAGTGTTCTCATAGATGATGTATTAAATTATATCGATTTCGTAGTGCTACTAAAAACACAATCTGATTGAGGTGTAAATCTAAACGTTCAAAGATTAAATATGGCGGTATAAACTGTCAAGTTTTAAAGGGTAAACCTTCTTTTAGCAATAATTTTGGCAAGGAAAGTATGGAAGGAAATTAAAGGAACCCGGCTTTTCTGGCCGAATTTAATAGCGATAGTACGTTTTTATCTTCTACCCCAAATTTTTCCCGTAGCAACCGTTTTCTTTTTTCCACTTTGGATGCGGACCAGTGGAGGTGATTTGGAATGTCCTTGGACGATACTCCGGTACTCAACAGGTACAACAACTCTCTATCTTCCTGATCCAACAGATAAGGTTTTGAGAATTGTCTCCGTATTAGTTTGGCAAAAGTGCCACTGTAATATGGAATACCCGCTAGCACCTCTTGTATGCAGCGTGTAAACTCCTCTTCGTTCAGTTCGGTCTTGAGCGCTATGGCATCAGGGTCTATGGACTGGAACAAATTGTAAAGCAAATGGTTGTCGGTCAAAGCTGTTTGTACAATAATCTTGGTCTTGGACGCTACTTTTCTGAGCAGTTTTCCAACATCCTCCCCCGTGAAGATCTTCTTCTCGGGATATGAGGGTAAATTGATGTCCAACAGAACGATATCGTAAACAAGGCTTGTTTTTACTTTGTTCATTATCTGCCTGTAGGCCGACTTGGTATCTTGCGCATAATCGATAGTGAACTTGGGAAGTATGTTCTGCAGCGCTGCGTTTTCCAACAAATAGCCGTAACCCCTTGCGGTAAGTTCATGATCATCGATAATCAACATCCTTTTCGGTTCCATTAACTTGTTTTCGACTCCTATGTTAATAATGATCTTTTAACTTTCTTGTTGACTCCCTGGCCTTTTCGCAGAGGAACTGATGGATCAAACGATATTCCTTTCTTTGAATAACCCGATATGCTTGATAGGCCATAGAATTATCCAAAAGATTTCTCCAATAAAAGCCCCCGGAAAAGTTGTGGTAGACCACGATATATTCCATAGGGGAACACATCTTTAACAGTCGTGAAGCGGACACCTCAAAGCTTTTAATGGCGTTGTGGCTTCCATACAATATGTAAACCTCCTGTTCCAATTTGTTTAATTTTCAGTATTTTAGTTTGCGATTTGCGCACTATAAAGCAATTTCGCATCATTTTATCACAATAAGCGTATTTTAAAACCCTTATTGAGCAAATATATTACAAAATACGTATTTTGAAAGAAAATATACCGATTAATGTAAAATTAGTCCTGAAGCGTATCAAGGAAGAACTTGGTATTTCCAAGGACTTGGAGCTTTGTGAACGATTGGGCGTAAAGCAGACTACATTTTCTTCTTGGCGTTCACGGCAAACCATGGATTATAGGTTAATCATAGAATTTGCTAACAGCCACGGAATAGATTTAAACTTTCTCTTTTTTGGAACAGGCAATAGAGATAGTGATTTCATAGAAAAGTCTATTTCCGTCTTAGGAAATATGATAAGTATTGAGGATTACGATGATACTCAAACCCAACTTTACGAAAAGATTCTATATTTAATGGAGAAAAAAAATTTTCAAAGACAATTAAGCGATGCGAAATCCGTGTTGAAGTAAACTAGCCCAACTTGATAAGGTCAAAAATTACCTTAGAAATTTCATCGGTTTCTACCTTATCGACCACATCCAAGAATTCATTTTCGATTTGTTCCAAAACTCTTAGGTATTCATCATCGGTAATACTTCCATCACGGTACATTTTTTTTGCGGATTTGAGTAAAATGGTGACCTTGCTGAATTTACTTTTGTACATCTTTTACCTTTTGAGAAATTTCATTTTTAGCAATCTCTATCTCTTTTTTCAAAGTTCTATTTAAATACCTTTTAATCAATTCAATGGATGTGAATACTGAAACTACTATTACAAAGGAATATATTCCAGCATAGGTAAAATCTTGACTATCGAACGCTAAGGTATATACTTGAATCAAATAACAAAATAATGGTACGGAATAAACGTACCTATATGGATTAAAAAAAGTACCGATTATTATTAGTATTGGTGACAGCGTTTGGGCCCAAAGCCAAACAAATGTTTCAAAACCCATTCCATTTTCAGCAAACTTCGCAGGAATATCAAATTGAAAACCAATATTATGACAAAGTTTATCCAAATATAAAACAAGACCAGAAAGTCCAATAATTATTGATGCGAAGATTCTGATTGAAGGCATACAATTAAGGTTATTAGACAAAATTAAAGGCTTGGCTAAATACTTCTTGCTTGTTTAAGTATCTATCCTCCGCCAATGAATCCGTGCAGGAAGCGATTACTAAAACACCCAACAGGGCAAATATCATGAGTACTAATTTTGGAACTTTCATAAAGAAATATTTTTAGGTTAATATTCCTATAAAGCTACCAAATCAGAAAATCACTTCATTAATTCGCACAAAACACTTATACATAAAGTGCTAACACAAGCATACGTATTATCTTACTTTTATAAAAGTAAACGAATTATCCCTTACTTTTTAAATTCTTCGACGTACTACATAGATTCTACTTTTTTATGAACGTTAAAGTTACCACTGGCATCGGTAAAGAAGTAAAAGTTGAACATCACAATTTTTACAATTTAACACTACATTTCAGGGAATTCGCATTTATCGTATCAAGACTTTTTCAGCCTTGATACTGCAAAAAACACCTTGTCCGCTTTGTCCCAAATCATACCATAACTTACCTTGTGCACGCCCTTAGGTATCCGGCATGTCCGGTTTTTAAACATTTTGGTGATGCGTTTAAGGTTGTAGTCGTGCTCTAATCTAGCTTAATGCTGCAACTGTTCTTCCGTCAAGTGTTCGATAAGACTATGTTTAAATGCGGAACTACGGCAATAGTCGGAAAGGGGCAGCCCAGCCTTTTTGGCCTTTATCTTGGGCAGTTTCTTCTCGAAAACGCTGCACCGGAACGGTATAACCTCCCGTTTCATTTTTCCTTTTTTCTTTTACGACCGTGGGAAGCAAAGGCAGGATCGTCATGACAATGGCACATCTTGAACTTCGTACCTTTTTTCAAATTAGGGGTACCTCATGGTTAAGGGAAAACCGGGAACATTTTAACAAGGAAATCGGACGATTTGTAGCCTTCCCTAAAACGGGTAAGGCTACAGATTTTTGAACTTAGTTCAGCAAATCAGAAAAAACGGTGAGGATTCTAAAAAGTTCAAGTCCAATAAAATGAAGAAAACTACCGATAGTTCTTGGGCAAGTAGGTGTGCCTTATTTCAATTTTACTTTACGCCTACGCTGACACTATAAAATGGAAACAGGGACCGTGCGCAAAGTTTTTGGGTAAGATTAGAGGAGCTTCTCAGTCTCGAGTTTTATATTTAATCCAAAAGGAGAGGCCTTCACTTTTTATTCATATGTTAGATGAATTATTTTTTTTTCATCGGCTGTTGTTTGTTCTGTAAAACTGAGGTTTGACACTAATTTATCTTCAAGATTATCTTCAAAGAATTTAAAGCTATAGAAGTTTCTCAGGATAAAAGAAACAAACCTCTTCGGTGAAATAGGTTTTGTTATTGGGATACGACAATCTTTATAATTGCCAAAAGTACAATGTACTTTAGGATGTATTACATCGGTATGCACATTAGAAAAATCAAATCTAATGGGAAAAATTATCGCTTTTTTATCTAAAATATCAGTAAACAATTCATTCCCAAAATATAATTCCTCAAATTCTTCTGGATTATCTTGAAATTTCTCAAAGTCAGGATTTGGGTAAAAACTTAAAATATGAGCAACAATTTTATTTTTACGAAACTGATATTTTAATTGTAACAACCCTCCATCAAGAAGCATAATATTGTAGTCTTTTTCTTCAACGCAAGTTTTATATATTCTCTCATATGACTCATTCTTTAAGGTAAAAGCTATATTCTTAAAATTTTCCCATACAAGTTCATTATTTGAGTATCTGGGAAAGTTTTGATTTATAGAAATACTTTTATCGACCAAGAAAATAGTCAGGTTTTTAATTTCTCTATGAATTGCTACCCTATCAGTCATTTAGTAGTTTTTTAATTAGTTCTTGGACTTCATCTGGATAGTCTTCAATATAGACTTCTTTTCTCCTAATTTTCTTTAGTATTTCTTTAGTGCCAAATAATGACTCTACCTCGTTCCTTATCGCGTCTTCTTCTGTTTTAGTTATGTCCCTATGAATGATATTCATTTTTTCAATTTCTTCCTTTGTTGGATAAACAAAATCTAATTCATAGTTCTTTGCTTTTACTTGTTTATATTCGTCAATTAAGTGATTCATTTTGTTTCCAACGCCAACAACTCTTACCCAAGCTTTACTTCGTGTTATTGCGGTAAACAATATATTCCTCTTTTTAATTAAATCTCTGTTATTAAATAAACTACCGGCATAACAATCTTGCGAATTAATTATGTATACCATAGGAACTTCATTTCCTTTCGCTCTATTTATTCCAGTAAAGGTTATAGAATCCTCCTCGAAAAACTTATTAGCATTTACTGCTCCTGAAATATGACTGTTAATATCTTTTTCAATAAGCCTTGACCTAATTAAAGAAACTTCATCTTTAGTGGTTAGAGCCATAGGGTTAATTACAATTATATCCTTATGCAATAATTCATCTTCATTCAAATTCTTTTCAATCTCATTTGCAATGTATTCAGCTTGTTTATCTTTGTTTTCGAAAGATTTAAATACAAGTAAGTCTTCAATAGGAGAGTGAGCTTCTAAATACTGTGGACTTGATTCTTCAGTCCTATTTAATATTATATTAGAATGAGGTTTAAATTCTCCTTGTTTGATTAAATAACCTACATCTTTCCATAATTGAGGTTGGTCAAAAAATTGTACCAAATTAGGGTTTGAACTTTTAGATTCTCGATAAATACCAAAACCTAATGAATGAGCGGTAACAAGCAAAGGTCTTGAATTTCTATAGCAAACTTTTAAAATCCTATCATCAAATGCCTTAGTTTTTGGAATTAAGAACTCTTGTGGGTTTGGCAGCGATTCACCTTCATTAAGTTTCTGTAATTCATCGTATGCATAAATTAATCTCTTTGAAGGTGATTTTAAAAGCCGATAACAGATATTTAGAAATTCTTCCGATAAATCTTGAGCCTCGTCTACTAATATTACATCGTATTTCTCTTTACTTTTTTTTGATTCTTTAATTGCTTTGCCGCAGGCATATTTGAATGGGTTACTCGGATTCAATTTTCTGGCTCTTCTAAAATCCAAATATTCCGTTTGATTTGTTAAGCAATATTCGTAATAGATACCTTTTTCGTCTTCTTTATCCTTTGAACTTCCCCACGCATTTACAATTTTAATTTTTTTCCAATTAGGGGTTTCTCTTTTTTTCTCAACACAAAATCGAGTTATTAAATCCCTAAATTGATTTTTTAAAGACCGAGTGTTAAAGGTTATGGCAATGTCCCATTCTGGATTTTGAGTATGAAAATATGCTGCTTTTAATGCAAGCACAATAGTCTTTCCAGAACCAGCAAGACCTCGAATTCTTTGAATTCCCTCGAAATATTCTATTACCGCTTTTTCCTGATTTCTGTCTAGAGTAGCTATAGTTGCCTCCAAATCTCTTACCTTGGCACCCCTAGAATTTTCTTTCTTAATCTCTCTGGTAGAGACCTTTTTTAAACTAACCACGGACTGTAAAATCGCCAGTACCTTTTTAAATAATTGACTGTTAACCCAGTTCTCTCTTCCTGTTATAAATTTTCCCAAATCAGTAATGTTGGAAACCAAAAACTCATCAAAGTTTGTCTCACAAAGCTCACCAGCATAACTAATGATTTCGATATTTACTAGAAAATCTCTTCTGCCTTTTTTTAACTCAGGGTACGCGATTAATTGAGATTCTATTTTACTATAGATTTTATCTTGTCTATAAGTGTAATCTTTCAGTTCCTCAATTTTTTCAATTAAATCGAATATTATGATTCCATATCTCTCAGAAACCCAAAGTGCATCAACTGTAACACTATCGTCTCCGGTAAAGAGGATTGGATATCCAATATATAGATACCCTTCAAAATCAGAATTTTCAAAAAAATCTACCAATATATTACTCGTAACGTGTTTTTTGGTAATTCCTTTATTTATTTCTATCATTTACTGTTTTTTGATAAAACGCAACATAAACATATAAACCACTAAGGCTTCAACTATTTTTCATTTGCAGAACTAAGATAAGAGATTATTGTACCTTTTGAACAGTGTTACTTTTATGTATATGGTTTTCAGCCATTCTAGTAAGATAAACAACTCGATATTAATTCTATAGACAATTGAAAGTGTAGCAAGACTATGTCAAACATATTAAAAGTCGTTGTCGAAGATATCGATCATGATTGATATATCTTCTAAAAAATAAATCTGGGATATTTAAATCTATTTGGTCCCACGGTTTTTAATTGTTATTTGTAAGGATATTGGATAACATCGGTTATGCCAATTTGGTTCAAAAATTGCAAAAAGATATACAGCTTTTGAGAAGCGGGGTGAAAACTTAAAAATCAGTATGTCACAGGTGAACTCTTAGGCCTGTCATAATTAGAATCCATTAAGAGTTAAGTTTACCGTTACTCTATAGCAGTAACACTGTCTTAAGTTCTTGCCTTAGAGATTCAATTTGTTTAAAATTTGGTTATACCAAAAGGTTTTATACATTTCGGTATTAAATATTAAAGTGCTTCTAATTTTAAAATAGTCCTTTCAAAGCCGCCATATCCCGCCCCAGTTTGGTATCGATTACTTTAGCATAAATTTGTGCCAAACCATTTTTATCCGTTCTGTTCGCCCTTAAATAACATAATACTGCAAAAGATGATGTGCTCATTTTTCTTTTTAAATTAGATGAAACATGACACGCAGGAACATCCGTTCCTTCGCTTTAACACAGCAATGCCCTAATTTTTTCGAATATGTTAATGCGCACCGAATTGCGCACCGATTAGGATGTACTGTTTTGAAAGCAATTGAAAACAAAAAAAATTAAAAAACTGCAAATCAAATATTTACAGTTTTAATTACTTGTGAAGATTGTTAAAAAGTAGCCTCGGCAAGAATCGAACTTGCATCTAAAGTTTAGGAAACTTCTATTCTATCCATTGAACTACGAGGCCAATAGTATTCACTCTAAATCCCGAATTCGTTTACACCTCCTAAATTAAACGTTTAGGACCCCGACGCTTCGGGGCTATGCTATCCATTGAACTACGAGGCCAATATTATTTACTCTAAATCCCGAATTCGATTACACCTCCTAAATTAAACGTTTAGGACCCCGACGCTTCGGGGCTATGCTATCCATTGAACTACGAGGCCAATATTATTTACTCTAAATCCCGAATTCGTTTTCACCTCCTAAATTAAACGTTTAGGACCCCGACGCTTCGGGGCTATGCTATCCATTGAACTACGAGGCCAATAGTATTTACTCTAAATCTCGAATTCGTTTGCACCTCCTAAATCAAACGTTTAGGACCCCGACGCTTCGGGGCTATGCTATCCATTGAACTACGAGGCCAATATTATTTACTCTAAATCCCGAATTCGATTACACCTCTTAAATCAAACGTTTAGGACCCCGACGCTTCGGGGCTATGCTATCCATTGCACTACGAGGCCAATAGTATTCACTCTAAATCCCGAATTCGATTACACCTTCTAAATCAAACGTTTAGGACCCCGATGCTTCGGGGCTATGCTATCCATTGCACTACGAGGCCAATAATACCCAACTCTTTATACGTTGGCCCAAGGAAATATTCATGGTCCTTGTTCCAACTTTTTAGATGTGGGAGGGCAAAAATAAAGTTTTTTGGCAACTTTACCGCCAGCAAACCGATCAAAGTGAACGGAACCGAAAAGAAGTTTCTTTCCGGTATCCGATCAATCCGTTATAAACATCCAACCGTTCTTTTGTTTGGGGCCTTCGCTCGTTCGATACTCCAAAATATAAATGTAGGTGCCTACCATACCCTTTGCGCTTCCCTGGTTGGAAACACCATAAAACAAGGCGTCGTCGGTTCCATAAGCCGTGGTTTGGTATTCCAGGGTACCGCTTCGGTTATAAATGCTCAGGGTATTGTCGGGATAATTTTCGATACCTTCTATTTTTAGGTAGTCGTTTTGGCCATCCTGGTTTCTGGTCACCACATTATAGACCGTTATGGGGCCTTCCACGCTCGGGGCCTCCACCACGGGAGCTTCTTCTTCGAACGGTGTTATGGTCGCATAGCTAAGGTCCTGCGCCTTTAGGGCGAACAAAACGGCATCGGTATTATAGGTAGTGGTATCGATACTGGAGAACAGCGAGCCTTCCGTAAAGCCCGTAACGTACACGATACCGTTTTTTACTACCAGACCGGTAAAATGATCCTCCCGTTCGCTACCGATCTGAAATCCTTCGACTACGTTCAGATCGGTATCCATTTTCAATACAAAACCATCCGCATAGCGGCCCGGTGCGGGGTTTTGCGCAAAAAGGCTCCCGTAGGTATGCCCGGTAATGAAGAGGTTGTCCCGTTCATCGATAAAAAGGTCGATACCCTCATCGGACCATTCGGAACCTACCAAAGTGGCATCGACCAAGGTAGCGGTCGCCACATCTACCTTAAATACGACAATATCGCCCTTGCCGCCATAACGCCTACGGGGAAAATCGTCCAAAACGCCATGCACCGCACCCACCACATAGGCAAAACCGGCACTATCGAATTCTACCTGCCAGGCCCAACCCGGAAAATCGTCACCGTCGGTCAAGGGAATAAATTCCTTTAATTCCCCGCTATCGCTCCACAGGCGCAGCCACATGGCGTGATGGTTGCCGCGGACCACCAGGTTGTTCCAACCGGCATTGGCCACGGTTCCCTTTCCGGGAATTCCCGATCCATCGGGCATAAAGGCGACCCCTCCATGGCCTTCATGAAAAAAAGTACCTTCGATACCGCCATCTACCCAGGCTTCAAAACCATTTTGGCCCGAACTGATCTGATCCTGGTCTACCTTCAGGAAAAAAGGACCGGGACCTTCGTTGATACTGCTCGACGAACTTCCGCTCACGAACAGTTTTCCATTGTTATCCTTGGCAATGCCGGTCACATTATCCACTCCCGGTCCCGGATCGTATTCAAAAATTCCCACTTGTTCCCCGGTTTCGGCATTGATCTTTACCACTTGAAAACGGCCTCCCCCATTACTACGGTCGTTGCCGATAAAGACCCCCAAAAAGTAAAAACCGTCCTCATACACCGAATCAAAAATTCGGCTGGTCCTTTTTGCCGTACCCCATCGGCCATCACCGTAATTTCCCTGCCATACGATATTGCCATTTCCGTCGTATTTGATGGCCGCCAAATCGCAACCGCAACCGGGATTGGCATTATTGGGCAAGGGATCCGGCGTACGCATGGCCATGAACACATTCCCCCTGGGATCTACATCTACCGTAGGCCATACATCGATACTGGCGGTCTGCACCTGATCGATACCACCTGCCGTTTCCTTTACCGCGCGCCGGGGCGGGGTCGCATATTCATAGTGGTCGGAGCCCAAAGGAATTTCCGCTGCGGAAACCTCTAAAAAAATGGCCATAAAGTCATCGTCTACAACACTATCGGTCCCCTTTTTAAGAAATAGGGCCGTGCCGGCATAGGGTTCTACAACATTTACCAAAACATAGTCTTCCGGCGCGCCATGGATGTAGATCCTACTGGGACCTACCTCAAAAAACTCGATATAGGTAAAGTCGCGATCTACCTGGGTACCCTGCCTTCCGGTATAAAAGGTTTTGCTATGATCACCAAGAAAATAGCGATCTCCGGGTTGACTAAAATCCGGGTCGTTGGACACCCTTCGCTCCGTACCGTCGTGAAAGTGTACTTCGTTAAGGCCGGGAACGGCGTCCCTGGGCTCGACCGTCATAAACGTATCAAAACCTGTGGTTTCCCCGTTATGAGCCCGCCAACCGGGAAACGGCCAAAAATCGTCCCCTGCCAGACCGTTTCCAAACTGATAGTTGGGCACCGATGCCCGTAAATCGAAGGAATTGGGTTCCAAAAGCATGGCGTCCTCCGCAATCTTCCGATAACTGTCCCGTTGCGCATCCGTCAGCTGGGCCGTTCCCATGGCGAAACAGCACAGTATAAAAAAGAAGGCCGTACCTAGCGTTATGTCGTTTTTTTTCATGTTCAAAGGTTTTAAGGGTGTTGTGTTTTATGTTATATTTTCCGGAAAACCGGTTCTAAGGTTTTAAAGAAGCTAGTCCCTTCCTACAAAGGAAATCGGGTTTTTGCTTAGGTTGAACCGCAGGCTCACCTCATGTGTCGCCCCACTGACCGAGGATATATCGGAAATAGCGGCATCATAGGAATAGGCCATGCGAATACCATCGGTCAGCTGAAAACCGACAATGCCCGACACCGCATTGGCTATTCCGTAATTAAGGCCCAACAGCACTTTGTTCTTATAAGCGACGCTGGTGGTAATGTTATATTGGGTAGCCGACCGTTCCTCTTTTTGAAAAAGGACCGAGGGTTTTACCGTCCAATGATCCCCAAGCGGGAACGCATAGCCTGCCATAAGGTTATAACTCCTGTTCTGCAATACGATAACGGCATCGCCCTCCAGGGCCTCCGTTTCAAAAAGGGTAGGTATTGAAAAACCCAAAAACCATTGTTCCCCATGAACCAACGTTCCCAACCCGAGGTTGCCCGCCGAATCGGTAAGGTCGGAGCCAAAAAGATTTTGCTCCGCATCGGCGGCATTGATCTCGGAGGTATTCAAATCATAGAACAACAGCTGTGCATTTAACCCCAAACGAAGCTGCACCGTTTCCCCAAGGCGAAGGTTATAGGCGTAGTGTCCGCGAATCTCATTACGGGCAGAGGGGCCAAAAGCATCGTTGTAAAGGGTGAGTCCAACTCCCATGGTATCCGTAATACGATATTCCCCGGAAAGCAAAAACGTACGCGGCGCATCGGGAATGGACACCCATTGCGAGCGGTAGGCGGTCGTTAGGGCCAGGTCGTTCAACGTACCGGCGTATGCGGCATTCAAAAGCAAAGGTTGTTGTAGGTATTGTGTGAAACGGGGTGCCTCTTGTGCGGCCAGTGAAAGGGACAACAGCAATAAAACAAAAGAAAGCCCCCTGAAGACATACTTCTTCATTCCGATCAATTTTTATGATTTAGGAAAATAGGACTGCTGTGTTCAAAAAAGGTTTAAATCCCGTTCCAAAAAAATAATGATGACCATACCAAAAACATGATGCCGTGGGTCCGCACCAACCGTTGGCAAGTCGGCTTAAGACACGCTACAGAAACAAAGGGCACCTACTGATAACGGCAAGCGCGATCGGCATGCCCATACCTTCGATTACCGGCAATCGGGACATTACTTCAAACTTCCCTTCGGACTTTTGGACGGAATCAGGCCCTTGTTAAATAATCAAAGCTTTTCTTTAGGGCCGTTTTTGGATCTTCGACCAGATCTTGCTCTACAAAAAAGTGCTTGGCACCATGGGCCTGGGCCGTAGTAATGATGCCCTTTAGATCGAGTGCCCCGTCTCCGGCGGTGGTCATGTTGGGGAAAAGTTGCATCCACTGCGCGGCATCGGAACCGTCACCGGAAAAATGGACTTTCGGTTTCATATCCTTCAAATGCATCAAATGGTACCGCCCGGAATACTTTTTTAAATACGCCTCGGGGTCCGCCCTACCGGCGACCGTCCAAAACACATCCATCTCCAAAAACACGGTTTCAGGGTCGGTAGCATCGATCATCACCTCAAAAGGGGTTACACCCTTTGTTTCCTGCAGTCCGTATCCGTGGTTGTGATAGGCGAATTTCAATCCCAATTCCCGCGCCTTGCTACCGATGTTATTGAAGGTATCGGCCATTTTTTTATAATCGTCCAACGTTTTCCTTCGGGAATCCGGTATCGCGGGAAGGGTAATATATTCCACTCCTAAAACGGATTTTAGGGATGCAAAAGCCTCGATATGGTGTTCCAAGGTATCCAAATCGGTATGTACGGAAGGTACGGTAAGGCCATGTTCGGCCAACAGCGCGCCAACCGTCTCGGGAGACCTCCCGAACAGCCCACTACCACTAAACCCCAACATGGGAGCAACGTTTTTCCAATCCGCTTTGGCGCTATCGGCACTAAAGGAAAAAGGGCCGAACAGCTCCAGTTCGGTATACCCCATTTCGGCAAGCAGGGCGATCCCGCCCTCATAATCTTGTTCCAATACCTTGGGCAACGAAAACAATTGTATGCCCAGTTGTGCTATTTTTTCCATTGTTTCGGTATTCATCCATTGCGCCCATAGCCGGTCCGCGCCAACCAGCCCTAATGCCGAGGCCAAGGCCGTTTTTCTTAAAAAGGTTCCCCTGTTCATATCGCATTATTTTGAAGCGGGGTCGCTGTGTTTTTTTACAAATCGGAGCAACAAGGGAATTGCGGGGTATACCATATCATGGCCATAACCGTCAAGCTCCATCAATTCGATATCGGGATGTTCCACCACCTTCATCATCCTATAAAAGTAGGCGTTCTCCTCATGGCGGCCCAAAAGTTCCAGTTCCCGGTTACCGGTAATCAATAACATGGGCGGGGCATCATTCCTTACATGGAACAGCGGGGCATATTTATCCACAACGGCCTGGGTGCCCTTAATGCCCATCTCCTTACGGACGGTAAAATGGGTAATGGTATGGCCGCTGAACGGAACCAGACCGGCAAGCGAGTCGGCGGCCACCCCGTGTTTTTTTAGATAGCTTTTGTCCATACCGACCATGCTGGCCAAATACCCCCCCGCGGAATGCCCGGAAACGAATATCTTTTTCGCATCGCCATTATACTTTTCAATGTTTTTATAGGTCCAGGCCACCGCAGCGGCGGCATCTTCGATATATACCGGATTTTTGACCTTGGGGTGCAAACGGTAATTGACCGAAACCACGATCACCCCTTTTTCTTCCAATCCTTTCGGAATGTGCTTGTTCCCAAACTCCAGACCGCCGCCATGGAACCAAACTACCGTGGCAACACCGGTAGTGTCTTTCGGGTAATATACATCCAAAACACAGCGTTCGGCAATGTACGCGTCCGATTTACGTACCGCTTCGTCGTAGTACGGCACGTCTTTTTCCGTTTTATAGCCCGATACCTGGGCCATAGCCATACCTCCTAAAGTAAGAAAGAGTACGGTCGCCATTCTTTTTACATTATTCCTGTTTCTCATTGCTGTTATTTCAAAGGGTGTTGCTCCCAAAACCCGGTTGCCGTCACTAATTTATGCATTTCCTAAGGTCGTTATTCAATTTTTTGTAATTTAAAAAGATTTTCAGTTTGGTTCTAAGGTAGTGTGCACTATCGAAAGACCATTTAATTCAGTAGTATACATGACGAAATATAAAGTTGGGGTACTGGGTCCGATTCCCAGAGACCATATTACCACACACCGGGGCGAGGTTATCGAAAAATATGGTTGTGCCACCCATACGGCCATAGGCATCGCAAAACTTTTGGGAGCGCATGGAACGGTATACCCCGTTTCCCACCTGCGAAAGCAAGATGAAAAAGCGGTAAAAGACCTGCTGGCGGAATATTCGAACATCGATACCGATCATATTTCCTGCGATGCCGATCAGGGCGATGTGATCCGTTTAACGTTTATCGACCAAAACAACAGGCTTGAGAAACAAACCGGTTTTATGAACCCCATCGTTCCAAAAGATCTGGAAGCCTTGTTGGACTGTGACGTATTCGTATGCGTGCCCATTACCGATTTTGAGGTTCCCTTGGAAACCCTGAAATTTATTAAGGAACACAGTGATGCCATCGTAATTTTCGATGCTCACGGACCTACCAATACCTGTACCACTTCCGGAGATCGGCTCACCAAATTCTGGGTCGACCGTGACCAGTGGCTGCCTTATATCGATGTATTGAAAATGAACCTGGAAGAATCGAAATGTTGCTGGTTCGAAAAAGAGTACCGATTGGAAGATCTTGGCCAGTTGACCAATAACGACACCTCCCACCTTCCCGCATTTGCGGCCCATGCGCTCGACAATGGTATCAAATCCCTTATCGTTACCTTGGATTCCAACGGGGGATCCGTTTTTTTTAAGGAGAACGGCAGGGTACAGCATGAAATTGTGGCTTCGGTACCCGTTACGGATGTGGTAGACACTACCGGTTGTGGCGATTCTTTTGCGGGCGGCCTTGGCTATGGGCTTTTGGAAGACCCCACCAATTACATCCGTGCCGCAAAGTACGCCAACACCTTGGGCGCCCTGCGCACACAGGGCCGTACGTTCGACGTTTTTAAAACAAGGTCCGAAACGGAACAGATCATGCGCAATACCTACGGCAGTATTTAAGCGGTTTGTCGGCTATTCGTATACCGCTACCACCATTTCCACTTCGACCGCCATATTTCCGGGTAACGACCCCATACCCACTGCCGCTCGGGCATGTTTCCCCCTGTCTCCGAAAACGGACACCATCAAATCGGAATAGCCATTGATGACCTTGGAATGGGCGGTAAATTCGGGTACGGCATTTACCATCCCCTTTACTTTTACGATACGGGCAACCTTGTTCAAATCCCCTAGCTCCGCCTTGAGCACCGCAAGTTGGTTGATAGCGGCCATACGTGCGGCGGCATACCCTTCCTCTACCGTTAAATCGGCTCCGAGTTTGCCAACGATATTGGTCCCATCGGGTTTTTTGGGACCCTTTCCCGACAAAAACAAAAGATTTCCCGACCGAACGGCATGCACATAATTGGCCACCGGTTCGGAGGGCGTTTTTAGTTCGATACCCAACGTTTTTAACTTGGCCTCTGGGGCGTAACCCACCTCCGGCCCAGGTTTCGTTACAGCCTTTTCTAGAACTGTTCTTTCCTTTTCCACATTTGGATTGCAAGCGACCGCAAACACCAAAAGCACGATATACCAACCTTTTCCCATACCCTTAAATGTACTAAAGTAGGGCTCCAACACCAAATACCCCTCCACTGATGCTCTATCATAATGCTACCCATTGAAAAAAGACCGCTGCGCTGAAAGAGAAAAGAACAAAGACAAGTTCAAGTTCAAGTGTCAAGTTCAAGCCCAAACTCAAATATCAAACACAAATTCAAAATTAGAGGAGTTCCCGGTAAACACTTTATACTGATCACTCATTGTTTATTGCTAATTGTTCATTGTCCATTGAAAAAAGACCGCTGCGCTGAAAGAGAAAAGAACAAAGACAAGTTCAAGTTCAAGTGTCAAGTTCAAGCCCA